>NZ_JADNYM010000001.1 GCF_015708085.1 Arthrobacter terrae
CCGGCAGCGACCCTGGCCTCCAAACGCCCCCACTGCCTCAACGCGGCCACCGAAGCGTCATACACCGCTTCCTGCTCCGCCAACCACTCACCCGCAGCAACAACCCCCGCAGCAAACACCGGATCCAGAACCCCGCCATCCCCCCGCACCGGAAACCCCGGATGCGGCCGAAACACCCCACCACCACCAGACCCGGAACCGTCCGGCAGGACCACAGCAGCCAGCAGCGCCGCCGTCGTCGGCTGCTTCCCCGACCCGCCCGCCGTCGGCTGCGTCCCCGACCCGCCCGCCGTCCCCGATGCTCCCGTCAAACCGTCCATAACCCAACACTGCCACCACCCACTGACATTCAGACCTCACCAGCACTTGCACGTTGAAAACCTGGACCTGCGAGGGCTTCTGCGCTGGGCACGCCCGGCCGTGCACAGCCGATGTAGCTGTCCTAGCCGCGGGTTGGTCCACTCGACAGCGGCACGATCAACGCCTCCCAGCAACGCGGGTACCGTCCCTCTACAGCCCCTCTACAGCCCCTCTACAACCCGTCGCACCACAACGGGCGGCGCACTACTGCTGTTGCTGATTCCCAACGCCGAAATGATGCCGCCGGCGGCGAAAAGCACCGCGGTGACAGTCAGCACGCGGTGAAAGCCGGCCACGTCGAGGGCCCCGTTGACGATAACGCCGGCAAACGCGATGGCGACCAGCCCGGCCACGCGGGAGACGGCATTATTGACTGCCGAGCCAATGCCGCTCTGGCCGGGCGGAACCGCCCCCAGGATGGCGGCTGTCAGCGGGGCAACCGTGATGGCGAGCCCGAGTCCGAAAAGGATCAATCCAGGCAGTACCTGAGTCCAGAAATCGAACGGCAGGTGCGACGTGAGCATCAGCAGGTATCCGATTCCGGCCACCAGCGGCCCCGCGGTCATGAACAACCGGGGTCCGTGCTTGCCTGCCAACCCACCGAATACCCCTGCGAGCAACAGGGACAGCAACGCCACCGGGATCGTCGCCAGTCCCGTCCATGCTGCGGAGAGCCCCGCAACTTCCTGCAGAAAGAGCACTACCACCAACTGGCCCAGCGAGACGCCGGCATAGATGAAGGCCGTGGCGAGGTTCCCGACTCCGAAGTTACGGATCCGAAACAGCCCCAGCGGCATCATTGGCTGCGGTGTTCGATGTTCCCACCAAAGGAAGCCGCCGAAACAGAACACACCGAGGACGAACGGAACGAAGACGGTCGGGTTTTGCCAGCCCAGCTGGAGTTGTTCGATGAGTGCAAAGACCGGACCGCCGAGGCCTGCCGCGGCGAGCAACGCGCCAACAAAGTCGATCCTGCGCCGCGTCCCCGCCGGTGCCGGGCTTTTGATGCGCAGCAGGAGCAGGAGCGTGGCTCCGATGGGAATGACGTTAATGGCAAAGATCAGCCGCCAGCTCACCGAATCCACCAGCAGGCCGCCGAACAAAGGGCCTGCGATAAACGCGGTGCCGGTCCAGCCGGTCCACGTTCCGATCGCCCGCGCCCGTTCCGGGCCGCTGAAGGTCTCGGTGATCATGGCAAGGGAGCTTGGAACGAGCATGGCTGCGCCGGCTCCCTGCACCGCACGGGCTGCGACGAGCAGTGCACCTTCCGGGGCGAATGCGCACCCCAGCGATGCAACCCCGAACACGATCAGGCCTGCGCGGAGGATCCGGACCCGTCCAAATGCATCCGAGACGGCGCCGGCAATCAGAATCAGCGCCCCCAGCGAGAGCAGATAGGCATCAACTACCCACTGCTGCAGCACCAGGCCGCCGCCCAGATCCGCAGTGATCGCGGGCAGCGCTACATTGACGATGGCTCCATCGAGGAACGCCACGAAGGAGGCGAGGATGGCTACCAGCAGCACCGTCCGCTCCACCGAGGCTGACGGGGATAGCTTCCGGGACGACTCACCGGAGGACTTGCGCGCGAAAATTTCGCCGTCGCGCCCTATCCCACGGGTCATCATGACAGTCCTTTCGGCGTTTCTTTCCATTAGTCAAGGGTGTGGGCCCGCTGTCAACGGTTGACGAGCGGACGAATGCAGACAATGCTGAATTCAGGCACAGGGCTGATCTCAGTTACCTCGAACCCACGCAGCAGGGAGCGCACATGCTATCGACGAAGAAACCACATGTCCTAATTCTCGGCGGCGGCTACGTAGGGCTCTACACGGCCTGGGGCCTGCGCAAGGAATTCCCTGCGGCGGAGCTGAAGATCACCGTCGTCGAGCCGAATGCCTACATGACCTACCAGCCGTTGCTTCCGGAAGTAGCAGGGGGCGAGCTGGATGCGCGCAGCGTCGCCGTTGATCTGGCGCGTGCTTTGAAGAACGTTGACCTATTTCGGGGCCGGCTGACCTCGCTGGATGTGCACACCAAAAAGGCTGACCTTGAATCAATCACCGGCGCCGCGGTCAGCATGGAGTATGACCATGTGGTGTTCGCCATCGGTGCGGTCACCAGAACTTTCCCTACGCCAGGGCTAGGCGAGAACGCTGTGGGTTTCAAGACGCTCGAAGAGGCCGTGTACATTCGGGATCTGGTTCTGCAGAATGTTGCTCTCGCGGCGGCCACCGACGATCCGGCCGAGCGTGCCAAGGCCCTGACGTTTGTCTTTATCGGCGCCGGATACACCGGAGTCGAGGCGCTCTCAGAACTGAGCGATCTGTCTAAACTTGCCATCGATCAATACCCTACGCTGCAAAGATCGGACCTGCGCTGGGTGTTGATCGAGGCGCTGGACAGAGTTGCCCCGGAGGTCGGTGAGCGGCTCTCCGGCTGGACTCTGGGCCTGCTCCGCCAGCGCGGCGTTGACGTTCGGCTCAAGACCACGATGAAGTCCTGCATCGACGCTGAGGTGGTCCTCAGTGACGGGGATTCGTTCCATGCCAATACGATCGTGTGGACCGCCGGGGTAAAGCCGAATCCCGCACTTGACGGTACCAACGTTCCCCGCGGTCCGAAGGGACATGTCAATGCCAGCGCGCGGCTGCAGGTGATTGACGACGACGGCACACCAGTTCCGGGGGCGTGGTCGGCCGGGGATAACGCGCAGATCCCCGACCTTACCGCCGAGAAGCAGCCGGCATATTATCCGCCGAATGCCCAGAATGCCGTCCGGCAGGCCAAGCTGCTTGCCAAAAACATCGCTGCCGACATTCACGGCCAACCCATCGCAGAGTACAGGTACAAGTCACTCGGTGCGGTCGCCTCGTACGGTGTCGGCCGCGGTGCTGCAATCATCCTGGGTGTGGAGCTAAAGAACAGGGCTGCCTGGTATGTGGACCGTATTTACCACGGCCTGGCCACACCTACCTACAACCGAAAGTGGCACATTTTCTCCACTTGGATCACGCACGCCTTCGCCAAGCGGGATCTGTCCCCACTGAGTGCAACCGAGCATCCGAGGGAGGCGTTCCGGCGCAGCGTCGAATCTGCCGGCAAGCCTTAACTGCGCTCTTGGTCCAGGCGCAGCGTCAGTGAAATCCGCTTTCGGCCTGGATCAACGTCGAGCACCTTGACGCGGACTACCTGTCCGGACTTCACCACCTCGTGCGGATCGGCGACGAAGCGGTTAGCCATCGCAGAGACGTGAATCAGTCCGTCCTGGTGCACGCCGATGTCAACGAACGCGCCGAAGGCCGCAACGTTGCTGACTGTTCCCTCCAGAACCATGCCAACGTCCAGATCACTGATCTTGTCGATGCCCTCGGCGAAGGCGGCCGTCGCGAACTGCGGGCGTGGGTCACGGCCCGGTTTGACCAGCTCGGTCATGATGTCCCGGACCGTGGGCAGCCCGAACGCCTCGTCGGTAAATTCCTGCGCCTCCAACGCGGCGACCGCGCCCGATGAGACGACGACGTCGTTCCGGCTGGCGCCGGCGGCAGCAAGGATCTTCCGGGCAACGCCGTAGGCCTCGGGATGAATGCTGGTGCGGTCCAGCGGCTCCGCTCCCCCGCTGATGCGCAGAAAACCGGCACACTGTTCGTATGCCTTCGCGCCCAGCCGCGGCACTTTCAGCAGATCAGACCGCTTGGCGAACGGTCCGTGGACATTGCGATGCGCCACGATATTCTCACTGAGCAGCGTCCCTACGCCGGCCACGCGGGCCAGCAATGCGGGCGAAGCGGTGTTCGCGTCTACCCCCACGGCGTTCACACAGTCCTCCACCACCGCATCCAGGGACCGGTCCAGCATTTTCGGCGTCAGATCGTGCTGGTATTGGCCTACGCCAATGGACTTCGGCTCGATCTTGACCAATTCGGCCAGCGGGTCCTGCAGCCTGCGGGCAATAGAGACGGCACCGCGCAGCGAAACGTCCAGGTCCGGGAGTTCGGCGGAGGCCAGCGCGGACGCCGAGTATACCGAGGCGCCCGCTTCGGAAACAACCAGCCTGGCGACCGTTCGGGCGGGATTCAGCCGGTTAAGTTCGGCGATCAGTTCCCCGGCCAGTTTGTCCGTTTCCCGCGATGCTGTCCCGTTGCCGATGGCAATCAGCTCGACGGCGTTCTCCCGCGCCAGGCGCGTCAGGGACGCCAAAGCGTCAGCCCATTTCCGCGCCGGTGCGTGCGGATAGATGGTATCCGTGGCGACTACCTTCCCGGTGCCGTCCACCACGGCGACCTTGACACCCGTGCGCAGTCCCGGGTCCAGGCCCAGGGTGCACCGATTCCCCGCCGGTGCGGTCAGCAGCACATCCCGCAGGTTTGCCGCGAAGACCCGGACCGCTGCTTCCTCCGCGGCCAGAAACAGCCGTGCCCGCAGATCGCCGGCAAACCGGGTGATTAGCCGGGACCGCCAGGCCAGCCGCACGGTTTGGGCTAACCAGGCATCAGCAGGCTGGTGCTCGCTGCGTAAAACGCGCTCGTCAATGCGTAAAGACCGCGCTACGGCGCCTTCATAGCGCGCCCGGGCCGTGGACAGGGCTTCGGGGTCCCGGGGATCCGCCTCCATCACATCCAGCGCGAGCACGCCTTCCTTTTCCCCGCGCAGGAGGGCCAGCACCCGGTGCGAAGGCAGCGACTGCAGCGGTTGGGCGAAATCGAAGTAGTCCTTGAACTTCGCGCCCGCCGCCTCCTGGCCGGGCTTGACCTGCGCGCGCAGCCGGCCCTGCCGCCAAAGCCGTCCGCGCAGCTCAGTCACGAGCCTGACGTCCTGGCCGGCCCGCTCGGTCAGGATCGCCCGGGCACCAGCCAAGGCATCGGCCGGATCGCCGATGAGATGCTCCTGGCTGAGGTATTTGCCCGCTTCCCGCTGTGGATCCAGCTTCGGGTTCCGCACCAGCGCGTCGGCCAGCGGCTCCAGTCCCGCAGCGCGCGCAGTCTGCGCCTTGGTCCGTCGCTTGGATTTGAACGGGAGGTAGAGATCCTCAAGCGCGGACTTTGTCTCTGCAGCGTCGATGGCGGTCCTGAGCTCAGCGGTCAGCATTCCTTGACCGTCAATGGCCTCCAGGACTGCCCGCCGCCGGTCCCTCAAGTCCCGCAGGTAGCGCAGCCGTTCGTCGAGTTCACGCAGTTGCGCGTCGTCCAAAGTGCCCGTGGCTTCCTTGCGGTAGCGGGCGACAAATGGAACGGTTGCGCCGCCGTCGAGCAGCTCAACTGCGGCCTTGACCTGCCAGGTTTTTACCCCGAGTTCACCGGCGATTGTGCTGTGGATTGTATCGATGCAGGTTCTGGCACTGGGATGTTCCGTCGTTTGTGTCACTGGATACATTTTGCCAGTACCGGCCAGGCCTTAGCGAGCGCCGGATGCAGCGGCAGACCGTCCACATCGTCTACCGGAACCCAGCGCAGTTCTATGCTCTCCGGATCCGAAACAACCGGCTCGAACGGCTCACAGACGCGCGCGACGACCGTGGTGTACTGCCAGTAGCCCAGGTCCAGGACGGAGGTGGCCAGGATCTGCAGCGCTGCTGCGGGGACGGCGGCTTCTTCGTGTGCCTCGCGCAGAGCCCCGGCGACAGGGTCCTCATCCAGGTGCAGGGCTCCGCCCGGAAGCCCCCACGTCCCGCCGTGGTCACTCCACAGCGCTCGATGCTGCAGCAGAACACCTCGATCGACATCGTGCACCAGCAAGCCGGCGGCACCGAAACGTCCCCAGAATCTGCCGCTCTTGCCGTCAACCCATGCATCTCCCAAGTCACGTGATCCCTTTGGATGGGGAGGGAGACCGGCTGCAGGGGATGTTGGACTAGTCATTGTTCCAGACTCTCACGGGTGGACGCCCAGCCGGGTGTGGAAATCCGTAGGCGACCCCGGGAACGGCACTGGGAACGCTGTCCGGACGGGGCACCATGCCACTGACGATCACCGGGCCGAAGGCTCCAGGGCCGGCCAATCCGGACCGCGCCGATCCGGACCGCGCCGAATCCGGACCGCGCCGAATCCAGACCGTGCTAATCGGGGTCACAACCCACCCCCACAGGATCTGACCCATCTGAACGGCGTGGCCATGTTGACCCTGGGAATCGACCTGCGCCTGATTCGTCTTGACACCACCCGTCGGGTCAGGGGCTGATCCTGTCATCGCACTGGCTGGATGGCTCGTTTCTGTGCCGGGATGGGCGGGAGGACGGCTTGTCCGCGGGCTGCCCTGAGTCCATTGAGGATGACCACGACTTCGGCCAATTCATGGACGAGTACGACACCAGCCAACCCCAGCACGCCGAAGAGCGCCAGCGGGAACAGCACGATGATGATGGCCAGGGCGAGGGCGATATTGCCAGCCATGATGCGCCGTCCACGGCGTGCATGGGCCAACGCTTGCGGGATGAGCCGCAGGTCTGTCCCGGTGAAGGCCACATCAGCTGACTCGATGGCTGCCGCGGATCCCGTGGCTCCCATCGCGATTCCGACATCGGCAGCAGCCAAAGCAGGGGCGTCATTGACGCCATCGCCGACCATGGCAGTGCGCTGGTGAAATGAGCGGGCTTCAATGGCGGCTGCCTTGTCCGCAGGCATTTGCTCTGCCAGGTAGTCGCCAATACCAACGTCTCGGGCCAGGGCTTGGGCGGTGCGGGAGTTGTCCCCGGTGAGCATCACCGTCGTGATGCCTTGGACGTTGAGTTCTGAAATGGCTGCGGCCGCTTCGGGTTTGAGTTCATCACGGATCCCGATCAGCCCGGCAGGGATTTCGTTGATGTCCACGACGATCACTGTCATGCCCTCAGATTCCATTCGCTCACAAGCGCTAGCCAAGGGTCCAGGCGTTACCCAGCGGGGGCTGCCCACCCGCACTGATGCGTCCTCGAGCGTCCCTGCAATGCCTTGGCCCGGAAATTCCCGGACGTCGGTGACGGTCAGAGGTGCTGGGTGTTCGGCGAGGATGGCTGCTGCTAGCGGGTGGGTGCTGTGCGCTTCAAGTGCCGCGGCAATGCCAAGGATTTGGGTGTCATCAGCACCGGTGGCCGTTTCCACAGCCACGACTGCCGGTATGTTGCGTGTGAGGGTCCCGGTCTTATCGAAGGCCACCAACTCCACCGCACCGAGTTGTTCAAAGGCTTCACCGGACTTGATAACCACCCCAAAGCGACTGGCCGCGCCGATAGCCGAGATGACCGTCACGGGCACAGCAATGGCCAGTGCGCACGGTGATGCAGCCACCAACACCACCAGGGCCCGTTCACTCCAGGTACCCGGGTCCCCAACCAGGAAGCCAAACAAGGCCACCAGCCCAGCCACGAGCAAGACGATGGGAACCAAGGGACGCGCGATCCTGTCGGCCATCCGGGCCCGGGATCCCTTTCTGGACTGTGCGCTTTCCACGAGCCGGACAATGGTCGTCAAGGAGTTATCGCGCCCGTCTGCCGTCGCTTCCAGTTCCAAACTGCCGGTGCCGTTGATTGCTCCTGCCGGCACACCATCGCCGGGCCCCACTTCGACGGGGATTGATTCACCGGTGATGGCAGAGGCGTCCAGGCTGGACCGTCCGGACGTGACGACCGCGTCTGTTGGGACCCGTTCGCCCGGGCGAACGACCAACACGTCCCGGATACGGATCTCACTGGCCGGAATGACAAGCTGTCCGGCCGGGCGAGAAATGGTGGCCGTCTCGGGAATCAGGGAAAGCAAAGAACGCAGCCCGTGCCTGGCCTTGTCCAGGGCCCGGTCCTCCAGCGCCTCAGCGATCGAGAACAAAAACGCCAATGCGGCGGCCTCTCCCACATGCCCCAGCAAGACCGCACCAACGGCCGCGATAGTCATCAATAACCCCACGCCCAGACGTCCACGCATCAGCCGACGCACAGCGCCCGGTATAAACGTCGAAGCACCCGCCAGCAAGCTCAAGGCCAAAACAACCGTGTTCGCCGGGGTACGGGCAGCCCACTCCAATAAATAGCCAATTCCGAGCAGCAGGCCGGCGGCGATGGGGACCAACAGGTGCCGGTCCTTCCACCAGGGAGTGAACTCCTCCGCCTCGTCGCCAGTATCGGGACCTTCAGGAGATGAGGGAAGTGTCTCTGTTGCGGGTCCCGTTACCGGGGGTGCGCTCGTCACAGGCAGGAGAGTCAGCCCCGGCCGGGGGCCGATCGAAATAGGCTCATCGGGCCCGCAGCATTCCCGACTCACGCCGGTACTCCCTTCCCGCAGCACAACGGAACATCACAGTCCGCGTCAACACAGTCTTCACCGTCGTCGACGGCCAAGACCACGTCCACCAAGGCAACCAACGCCCTGGTCAGGTGCGGGTCGGCAATCTCATACCGGGTCTTTCGACCCTCGGGCACCGCGGCCACGATGCCACAACCTCGCAGGCAGCTCAAATGATTGGAAACATTCGAGCGGGTCAATCCCAACTCGGTGGCCAGTTGTCCCGGATATCCGGGCTCCTCAATTAAACTCATAAGGATGCGCGAACGGGTCGGATCAGCCATGGCACGGCCAAGACGATTCATGACATCTACACGGGAAGCAATAGTCAGCATGCACTGACTATACAGTGGATACTGACCAATAATCCACCAGTCAACGGCGCTGTTGTGTGATCCGGGAACCGATTCAAACGGGTTGCCTCCCCAGGAGCATGCGGACCGCTTTATCTTGGACTTCGGTTCGTACAACAAGATCCAACGTTTCGCATGGCTGGCTATGCCAGCCATCAAAGGAGCAGCCTGCCCCTACCTACGCCCCATCGGTCCGGCGACAGGAAAACCCTAACGTCGCCTCGACGACCAGAGAATCGGCCTGTCCGACCCGTGAAAAGCGAAATCCACCACGACAACCAGCGAAGTGGCCAGGAAATGGCAAAGATACGAAAGATCCACACTGTCCTATAACGACCGGTTCTGCTAGGCCCAGACGGAGTTCTGCAAGCCCGGAAGGGGAACTCTGACAGGGACGCTTGCTACCGATCCAATGTAGTTAGGGGTTGGACCCACGAGCAAGGGTAGTGCCTCTTGCTTGATCGCTGATCTCAGAAGCACCAAGCCGGTAGGCTCATCTGCGGAGATCGCACTGTTATGGAGAAGACAAAATCAATGATGAAGGTGCCGGAGGTTGCTCCAGAAGGACGCCTTGACTTGGATCAATAAGAAGCACCGCTTGCTTGCTCATGAGGATGGATCTTACGATTGGACCCTCTCTGGAGACTACCGAACAAGCGAAGCGTGTATGTTTCACGACGTCACTCAAAGTAGAAGAAACAAAGCAGCAACGATCACAAGACAACCTTCTGATCCGCGGCGATGCACTGCACGCATTCAGCCCCCCCCCACACAGCTCCCTGAGTTTGCGCGCCCCTACGTGGGGAAGGTGAAGCAGGTGTATATCGATCCCCCATTCAACACAGGGCAAATCTTCAACCATTATGACGATGCTCTGAAGCACTCTGTTTGGTTAACAATGATGAGATACCGGTTAGCGTGGTATTTGTTCAGGTCGGCCTGTTCAGTGCTACTTAGGGAACAAAGCTGACCCATCGAACATGAAGCACTCGTTCCAATTGCCGGTCTTGTAGCGAACTGTGCTTTGGTACAAAGTTGCCCATGCACCACCGTTGAAGTTGTAGTAAACATAACCATTATTGTTCCCCGTACACAGATATTGGATCTAAGTTTTCCATACGTAGGCACTTCCGGGGTTGGCAAAGCAGAAAGTATTACCATTCCAATCAATCATCCGGTAATAATCGAGGCGTCCACCGCAAGCGACTTCATTCGTCTGGGTGGAGAGTTCCGTGGATTCGGGGCTGGCGAAGGAAGTAGTCGCTCTGAAACCCGAACCGGGGCAGGGATGCTATTGGATGGAGAATTTTTCCGATGATTTTCAGGGTTCGAACGTCTGTCCACTCTGTGCCTACTAGAGTTGTCCCGCCGCTCCCGTCGGCACTACCGATGGGCGGTTGATTTGGTGTGGACGCCGCTGCAGTACTGGAACCAATTAGACATAAGACACTTAAAATAGCTAATGTTTTACTGACTTGGCTCAGAATATTTCTAGACATTGACAGCCCCAATCGCTAATGTTGCTCCCCCATTGAGTGGCGTTCTCAACGTAGTATGTCGGGTAATTCTACGGAAGTTTTTTTGTGAACGCTTATTTTACTTTCTGGCGATGATCGCCGAGTTCGAAGCCGACCTCATCACCATGCGCACCCGCGAAGGAATGAAAGTTGCCAACGCCGAACTGGCCGAACTATTCTGGCTCTTCAGAATTGAGAGTGTAGTTTCGGTCTGAATCCGCCGGATTCCAGCAGTGATCTGGCCACATAGTTGGTGAGATTCCGGAAGCCGAGGGCAGATCCTCGTAGGTGTTCGAGTCTGCCATTGATCGCTTGGGCCGTTGGAAGTGCCGGGCCGGTCGAAGTAGGCCAGCACGTCTGCGGCCCGGCGTTTGAGAGTGCGCCCGAGAGTCCTCAGCTCGGTCAGGGCGGTGGGGACGCCGCTGCTGAGGGAGTCAATCACAGCTTGCATCAGCTCCCGCCCTATGGTCCGGTCTGGTTCCCGGTAGGCGGCAACCATGCGCTGGTAGGCGCCCCAGCTGGCCTCCACCTCGACATGCGTATCGGCGGTGAACAGGGTTTCCAGGCGTGTGCGTTGTTTCTCGGTGAGCAGGTCCGCGCCTGTGTGGAGGGTCCGGCGGGCCGAATACAGCGGGTCCCCGGCTCTGCCGCGGTGCCCGCAGCTCTGTTGCTGAACCCGCCGGCGGCACGAGTCCAGGGCATCGCCGGCCAGACGGACGACGTGGAAGGGATCCATCACCGGGACCGCGTCGGGGAGTTCTTCGGCAGCGGCGCTCTTGAACCCGGAGAACCCGTCCATGGCCACGACCTCAACCCCGTCCCGCCAGTGCTGGGGGCGTTCCTGCAGCCAGGTCGCGAAGGCTTGTTTCGAGCGGTCCTCGACCATGTCCAGCAGGCGGGAAGGGCCGGTGCCGTCGCGGATTGGGGTCAGGTCAATGATGACGGTGACGTACTTGCCTCCGCGGCGTGTGTGCCGCCAGACATGCTCATCAACACCAATGACTTTCACACCGGCGAAGCGGTACGGATCATCGATCAAGACTCTCCGTCCTTCGGCCAGGACGGCCTTGTTCGCGGTATTCCAGGTGACGCCGAGTCCTTCCGCGATCCGGGCGACCGTGAGGTGTTGGCAGACGATGCCTTCCAACGCCCAGCGCAGCCCCTGGCGGGAGAGTTTCGCCCGCGGCTCGGCAGCCTTGGAAGTGTCCTGCCGCCACACGTGCCCGCACCCCGTGCAGCGGTATCGGCGGATACTGAGCAGCAGCGTGGTCGGCCGCCACCCGAACGGCTCATGGCCCACTTCGCGAGTCACCGTGTCACGGGGAACGCCCTGGCACCCGCACTTCCGGCACCAGTCATCAGGATCAACAACACGGCAGGCAAGGACGGCGCGATCCGGGCGCACATACTGCCCGGTCACTTCGAGTCCGAGTCCGTCGAGACGGCAGAATGTGGTCAGGTCAGGGCATTGGAAGGTAGCGTTAAACACGAGGGCCTTGCGGTAGACAAATCAAGATCTAGACAATCCGACTCTCTCCCAAGGCCCTCACCTCAGCCGAAACAACCTCCCGCCCCGGACTTCTCACGAGGCAGCGCCGATTACACTCTCAATTCTGAAGAGCCACTATTCTCCATCAGCCGATCCACCATCTACTTGGCTGTTGAACGCGGACAACGCAGAGCAGCCGAGCTAAGACACCCTAAAAGTGAATTTCCGTACCGATCCTCCTCAGAGCCCCTAATCCAGCTCGCGGATCCGGGCCCATTCGGCCATTAGTTCCGGGAGCCTGGCCGCCAAAAAGCGGTAAAAACGCGCCATTTCCCGCACCCGATGCGCCACGGGGGACGCCGGGTCCGCCAACGCGTCGACGGCCTTGTCCGCCAGTGAAGCCAAGGCGCCGTAGACCGGACTTTCACTGGCTGCCGCGGTATACCAGGGGTCATCCGGAAGTTCGTAGCGGTCCCGACGGCTTCCGGACTGCGCAACGCGCCGCAGTATCCCGATGCTCTGTAGATATCTCACGGCGCCGGAAACGGCCGCCGGGCTGGCCTCGAGCTGCCCGGCGAGCTCTGCTGCCGTGAGGGCGCCGTCGTCGGACACCATGAGGGCCATCAGCACCCGGGCCGGCATTTTCGGCAGCCCTGCCGAGGTGAGGACTGCCGCCGATTGCTCGACGGCGGTCCGCAGCGCTTGTTCATCTCGTGCCATCTGTACTGTGTCCTAATCCTCGGGTTTCTAATTGCCCATCAGTTGGGTCGGAGTTCGCGCCTTCGCATGGCCACCAACGCGACGGCCACTGCAGCCGCGGCGATAACCAGCATCCACAACGCCCCACTGAAGTCTGCGCCACTGGAAGGAACAGGGGTGTGAGTAAAGGGAGAGATGTTCCGCGCCCATTGCGGCACGCCGACCAATCCACCAAAGAAGCCAAAGAAAACGCCCGCTCCGATGCTGATCCACGCCAGAGTGATGGTTACACCAGGCAGGACGACGAAGAGCAGAGCGAGCACCCCAAGATAGACCAGCGCCGCCGGCAGCTGGGCGGCCGCGGCGGCGAATGAATCGCCGATCCTCGCAGGATCGCCGCCCACGGCAAGGGCACTTAATCCCGATACAACCGCCCCCGAGAGCAGCACCAGGACAATCGCTGACAGCCCCAGCAGCAGGTAATCCCGGAACCAACGCGTCCGGGAAACCGGTGACGCCAGAATGAGCTCGGCTCCACCTCCTGCTTCCTCTTGGCGCATCCGGATGATCGTCTGGGTCGCGGCGGTGGCGGCGAGGATGCCAATCAGGGAGAACATGACGGAGAGCAGGACGTGGTGCATTGAGCCACCGCCCTGCACCATGTCATGGAGCACCTTGCTGACAGTGGGATCTGCGCTGCCCGCCTGCTCGACAAGCTTGGACAAAGTGCCGGCGAGCAAACCGGTGAACGCTCCCCCCAGACACCAGCCAATGATCGACGGCAGCTGCAGCCGCCAGCCTAGTGCCAACGGCCCGGACAGCACGGAACGGGCAGTGATCCGCCCGGCCCTGCCGGCCAGCAGGCTTGCCCCGCTGTCGCGGCGTGCCTGTAAACCGAACACGGCCAGCAGGCACACGGCAGCAAGGACAATGCTCAGCAGCATCGGCGCGGCATTGTTCGC
The DNA here is from genome assembly GCF_015708085.1 of Arthrobacter terrae. Taxonomy (GTDB): domain Bacteria; phylum Actinomycetota; class Actinomycetes; order Actinomycetales; family Micrococcaceae; genus Arthrobacter_M; species Arthrobacter_M terrae. The sequence continues at coordinate 13,630 of NZ_JADNYM010000001.1, forward strand.
TGTGTACGCAGCCGACTGCTGCCCCCAACCAATCGGGGAGAGCCAGCTTGGCCAGGCCGGGCTCATCTGTGTCCCGTCCGTGCCCGAAGTGCCCAGTGCATCACCGAGCCCGCGCAGTACGTAGGCTATTCCGACGACGGATGCTGCGGTGCCGTTGGCACCGCGCGAAGTGCGCATGAACTGGGCAGCGAGCAGACCGACGGCGAGGAACGCCACTCCCGTCGATGCGACGGCAGCTCCGGTGACGAATGATCCATACGCGTCGAGATTCCCGGCGATAAAGGCAAGGGCAACGACGATGCCGAGCAGCACACTTGCCAGGACCCCGTGAATCAGTGTCGCCACGGTCGGCGTCATCCTGGCGGCCGGTGTTGCGGAAACGATTTCGGCGCGGCCCGATTCTTCCTCCGCACGGGAATGCCGGACGGCCAGAAAAGTGCTCATGAACCCGGCCAGCAACGCCAGAAAGGTGAAAATTTCGAAGAAAACAAACGCATCGAGTCCGCCTCCCCGCGGGGTCCCCCGCAACATCAGAATGGCCGGATTGGCGATGGCGAGACGCAGGATGCTCACCCGCCCCGCATAATCGCCGTATGTCTGTGCGACCGCGGCGGCCGAGAACAAGGCCAAAAGCCCGGTGCCGCCGATCCAGCTGACCAACTGCCACCGGTCGCGGCGCAGGCGCTGGCCCAGCAGCACTGACAGCGCGCTCATCGCGCCGAGGCCTGCGCTGCCCGGCGGCCTCTGGTGCCTTGCGCTTCATGACCATAGTGGCGCAGAAAGAGCTCTTCCAGAGAGGGCGGCTTCACCGTCAGTCCCTGCACCTTTAGCGCAGCGAGCATCGGCAGAACGGCGTTAACCCCGTCCGTGTCCGTCGTGAAGCTGACTCGGCCGCCGGTTACCGTGAGCTCGTGGGCACCCGGAATGCGGCTGAGTTGGTCCTGGTCGAGACCCTGCGCGGCGAAGGAAATCCCGGTCCGCGTCAGATGCCGCATTTGTGCGAGTGTGCCGGTCTCCACGGTTTTGCCGGCGCTGATGATGCTCACCCGGCTGCACAGGTGCTCTACCTCAGAAAGAATGTGGCTGGACAGAAGAACCGTAGCTCCCGCCGCCGAAACGCGCTCGATCTCCTGGCCGAAAACAGCTTCCATCAGCGGATCCAGCCCGCTGGAGGGTTCGTCCAGGATGTAGAGGTCCGCGGGCGTGGCGAAAGCGGCAATGAGGGCGACCTTTTGCCGGTTTCCCTTTGAGTAAGTCCGCCCCTTTTTGCCGGGATCCAAAGCAAATGTCCGTGTTAGCCTGTCCTTGGCGCGGGCATATCCAGCCCGGTCTGCTGTTCCGCCGCGCAGCCGGCTGATCAGATCAATGGCTTCGCCGCCGGAGAGGTTTGGCCACAGGCTGACATCCCCGGGGACGTAGGCAAGGCGGCGATGAAGCTGCGCTGCATCCTTCCATGGGTCTTGGCCGAAGACCGTTACGGTGCCAAAACTGGCGCGGGCCAAGCCAAGCAGCACCCTGAGGGTGGTGGATTTTCCTGACCCGTTGGGTCCCAGAAAACCATGTACTTCCCCGGCGGATACACGCAGATCCAGCCCGTCCAGCGCGCGTACCCGCCCAAACCGCTTACCGAGCCCGCGGGCCTCGATGACCGAAGCTCCGGGCGTCATGCCGATCTCATTTATGCCCCGCATGGCGCTCATAGGATCAAGATACGCTTATTTCACAATTTTGTGAATACCCAAGTATCCAGCCGGGCCACGCCATAGTGGCAGGCGGAAATGTGCCCATTCGGCGGTACCCGGATGCGTCCAGATGCGTCCAGATGCGTCCAGATGCGTCCAACATGGGAGATTGTCAGCTTTGCCCGGTGCTCTTGAGGTCGCCGGCTATAAGAGCGCTAACATCGTCGGCGACACTTTTCTCCAACGCAGCACGGACGCAGGCAGCCGCCAGTCTCGGCAGGTCCGCGGGGCTGACCAGATCAGCCAGCTCTCGCGCTGCGGTCGGCAGCCCAAGTCGGGAGGCGCCGTCGGCCACTTTTTGATCCAAAAACGGCGCGACGTCGGTCCAGACGGCTTGGACCTCCCGACAGAAGATCGCCGCACCCACCGGTCCGACGCCGGGAAAATCCTGCAGGCTAAGGATCAGCTCCGGCGTACTGCCCGCCAAATCATGGAGCCGGCGCAGGTCTGAGCGGTATTTCGCCGTCAAGAGCTCGGCGCCCTCCCCCAGCATTGTCGCCGTGCGCTCGTCGTAGCGGCGGTAGTGGCCCCGGCCCAGGGCATCGACGCGCTGCTGCCAACTGGCCGAGCACATCGCGCGCGGCGTACGGTACCCGGCCGTGAACAGCTCATGCGCTGCGGCGACCGCCACGGAAGCACTGATTCTGGCCGACAACAACGTGGACAACACCAGCAGCTGGTAAAGCGGCGACGGCGTATCCTTGACGGTGATCCCGGCTTCCTGCGCGTAGGTGCGTCCATAGCGTTCCAGCAGTACGCCAACCGTCCTATCCTGGGCCGTTGTCATGGAAAATCCTCTCAGTAGTGCGTCATCGTGACTCTACGCTCGGCGTAGTCTGAAAGAGTACCTACTAAGGAGTTCTAATGTCCCACCAGCAGCGCTTGGATATTTGGCAAGTCGATCCTGCAGCGTTGCAGGCCGTTCTGGGAATGGAAAAATCTGCACATCGGGGATCGTTGGAAAATTCATTGCTGGAGCTGGTCAAGATCCGTGCGTCACAGCTTAATGGCTGCGCCTGGTGCCTGGACATGCACAATCGGGATGCTGCTGCCGAGGGCGAATCGCCTCGACGCCTCTACGTATTGGCCGGCTGGCGTGAAGCTCCTGAACTCTACACTCCCCGGGAACAAGCCGCGCTGACTATGACCGAGGCCGTGACGCATGTATCGCAGGAAGGAGTGCCTGACCACGTGTGGAACCAGGCAAAGGACTGCTTTGATGAAAAAGAACTAGCACAGCTGTTAATGGCCATAGCCACCATCAATGTTTGGAACCGGATGGCTGTAGCGACGCGGCAGGCGCTTCCCGACGAGCCGCCAACTGCAGATTGACTGCCCAAGGCCACGAGCATGCAGCACGCACCGCTGCCAAATAGCAATGACGGTGGGGCGTGGCACAACTGAGGGGTTGTGGCGCGGCTTAGTTGCCGGCAGGGAGGAGTTCCGCTGAGATCTGCCGGGCGGCGGCGAGGATCTCGTCCTCGCTGGCATCCATGTCTCCGGCAGTCATCCCCACCATATTGATGACGGCCAAGGAAAGACGGGCCCGCAGTTGGTCAGCCACGCTGGCATTGGGCGGAGTGAGAATTGCAAAAAGCCGTTTCAGCTGCTCTGCCATTCCCGATTTATCCGGCGTAATCTCCCGCATGGCCACATGATTGGCACTGATAAAACGAAACATCCGCAGTCCCTGGTCCTGCATGATATCGGCCCATCTGGAGAGCACTTCCCGGCGTAGCGCGGGGCCCGGTTCCTGTTTCTCAGCCCATTGAATAAGTTCCGCAGTCTTCAGCAGCATCGTCTCGACCAGCGCGCGGACAATGTCCTCCTTGCTGGCGAAGTGGTAATACAGGGCCGCCTTGGTGATACCAAGCTGCTCCGCGATCGCCCGCATGGATGTCGCTTCGTAGCCGTGGTCGGCAAACAGCTGCAGGGCCACCGTTTGGATCTGTGCCCGGGTGCCACCCGTTTTACGTCCTGCAGCAGCACCCACTGTGATCCTCGCCTATCCCTTGGTTTGGTCGGTCAACTTGCTAACTGACCGGTCGGTAAGTACGATACTAACCGAGCGGTAAGGCAGACGCAATTCCGGCCCCACCGCAATGGCAGCAACTCACAGGAGAAGAAAGAACCCGATGACCGAGTTACCGGCTGTACCGCCATCTGTGGCAGCAGCGAATAAACGCAACATCCTGCTCGTTTTCGCGGGGCTGATGGTCACGATGCTGCTGGCATCGTTGGATCAGACCATATTCAGCACCGCCCTGCCGACTATCGTCGGCGAGCTGAACGGCGTGAACCACATGCTCTGGGTCACGACGGCCTACATCCTGGCTTCCACCATCATGCTGCCCGTCTACGGCAAGCTCGGCGACCTCGTCGGGCGCAAAGGCCTGTTCATCGGAGCCATTGCACTGTTCATTGTCGGTTCCGTAGTCGGCGGCCTTGCCCAGGACATGACATGGCTCATTATTGGGCGCGCGGTCCAGGGCCTTGGCGGCGGCGGCCTGATGATCCTCTCGCAGGCCATCATTGCTGACGTTGTCCCGGCGCGGGAGCGTGGCAAGTACATGGGCATCATGGGCGGCGTGTTCGCACTCTCATCGGTTGCAGGCCCGCTGCTGGGCGGCTGGTTCACCGAAGGCATCGGCTGGCGTTGGGCATTCTGGATGAACATCCCACTGGGGATTCTGGCCATTGCCTCGGCAATGTTCTTCCTCCGACTGCCCGAGGTTGCCAAAAGGAAACCTCGTCTGGATGCCGCCGGCATCGGCCTGCTGGCGATCGCTTCGACCTGCTTGGTCCTGGTCACTACCTGGGGCGGAACAACCTACGACTGGAACTCGGCAACCATCACCGCCCTGATGGCCGGCACCGTCGTTGCAGGGACCGCCTTTGTCCTGGTGGAGCGACGCGCCGCCGAGCCGATCATGCCGCTGCACCTGTTCAAGGACCGAAACTTTAACCTCACCACGGGGGCTGGTCTGATCATCGGTATTGCGATGTTCGGTGCTCTCGCCTATCTGCCGACCTACCTGCAGATGGTAACGGGAGCCAACGCCACCGAGGCAGGGTTCCTGATGATCCCGTTGATGGCGGGGCTACTGGTCACCTCGATTATTTCCGGCCAGCTGGTGAGCAAGACCGGGCGCTATAAATGGCTTCCACTGGTGGGAACTCTCATCGTTGCCGTCGCGTTGGGCTTGCTCTCCACGATGACTCCGGCACTCGCTACCTGGGTACTGTGCAGCTATCTGGCAGTCATGGGCGTAGGTCTTGGGATGAGCATGCAGATTCTCATTTTGATCGTGCAGAACTCATTCCCGATCTCTCAGGTGGGTACGGCAACCGCGTCCAATAACTACTTCCGCCAAATCGGTGCGTCCTTGGGCTCCGCCATCGTGGGAAGCCTGTTTGTCGCCAAATTGACCACTCTGCTGGCAGAACGCATGCCTGCACCCGGTGCCGGCGCAGCAGGTGCCAGCAACTCCTTCACTCCCGCAATTGTCAGGGATCTGCCCTCTGCAGCCCGCAATGTCATCATTGGCTCCTACAACGATGCGCTGACACCGGTGTTCCTGTACATGGTTCCGCTGGTCCTCGTCGCCGTCGTCCTGCTCTGCTTCGTCAGGGAGGTTCCGCTGGCCACCACGATCGAACGTGACATCCTGCCGGAATCACTGGAAATTGACGGCATGACCAATAACCGGCTCGAGAGCCCAGTACAGAGCGGTGTGCTGGAAGAGGAGCTTGCCGGCGGCCGGGGGCGCTGAAAGTCCGGCCCGCTAAAATGAGCACATCGGAAGGCACGGCGCTAAGTGGCGGGCTGCTGCGGGTAGGCATCGCGCCACAGTTCGGTGATGACTCTTTGGGCCGGTTCTGCCCGGCTGTGCCTAAATCCGGTGCCTGCCCACAGCGCCAGGCCATCGGGATCACCGGCCCGTGCCGCGGCGGCCCGAAGCGGCCGCGTCAGCTGATTGACCTCAGGGTATGCAGCGGGAGCCTGACCGTCGTGCTCACGGATGAACCGGTTAGTCAGTCCGCGGGCCGCGCGTCCGGAGAAAGCCCGCGTCACGCTCGTGCCGGTGTATTCACCCGAGGCCAGAGCGTCCTTGTGCGTCTGCTGCGCCCCGGATTCGGGAGTGCGCAGCAGTAGCGTCCCCAGTTGCACTGCGCTTGCGCCGGCAGCCACTAACTTCCTGACATCGGCGCCGGATCCGACTCCGCCGGCGGCGATCAGCGGCAGCACGGTGAGCTGCGCCAGTTCCGTCAGGAGCGCTGTCAGGGACTGGCGGCCCGGCGATCGGTCTGCGGCGTGGGTTCCGCGGTGACCGCCTGCATCGGGCCCCTGCACGCACAGGCTGTCGGCTCCGCGGGCGACGGCGGCCCGCGCCTCGGCAGCGTCGGTGACGGTCAGCGTCAGGTGCGTTCCGACGTCGTGCAGGCGTTCTACGATCTCCGGCTGCGGCAGCCCGAAAGTGAAGCTGACCAGCGGCACCGGATAACGGAGAAGGTAGGCAATCTTCTCCGTATAGCCGTCGGTGTCAGCCGGGTCCGGTGTCGGAAGCGTCACCGCGTACCGTTGCGCCTCAGCTTCGAGGACATGTCCGTATTCGGCCACACGAGCCGCACGATCGGCACCGCCAGCAGGACTCGAACCGGCGGATCCGGGCATTGCTGCCGGAACGAATAAGTTGACACCGAGTCGATTGCAGCTCAGTTCACGGGCGACCTCAATTTCGTTCGCCATCGCCGTGACAGTCTTATAGCCGGCGGCCAGCATTCCGAGTCCCCCAGCTTGTGCAGCGGCTGCTACCAGAGCCGCAGTGGACGGACCACCGGCCATGGGTGCCGCCAGCAGAGGTATCCGCAAGTCGTTGATTGTAAACATCGTGCTCCTGTTCCTCATTTTTACCACCCGTAGATCGGGAGAAACCGGGCCCAGGTCACTGCCAAATCCACCATCACTAGAGTAGATCCGCCAGCGCAATCCCAGCACCTGACGCGGCAACGGCCAGCAGCATAGTCACATCCACGGCCAGCGAACTGTTGGTGGTAAAAGCTCCCATGAAGCCCGTCCCCACGAGCAATCGAAGGATCCGCAGTTTCCCGGCGTCGATGCCACGGCGGACCAATGACTCCAGAAGCAGGCCGAGCAGAAAAGCTCCGGCGAGACGGACCAGCAGCGTCGTCAGCGGCCAGCCGCCTGGAGCTGGAATAACCGTGGTCAGGGCGTAGCGCACGAGAGTCCCGACGGCACCGAGTACGCGCGCCGGTTCGCCGGTAAGCAACCGGAGCGGCCATGCCACGGGCACGGCAGGATCCAGCACCAGCTTCCGACCTTACCGGCCACTGCAACCGGGTGTCAGTATGCCTTCCCTCCCTCGGCTCTGCAGGACTACGCTGTGCGCATGAGCGAAACGCCAGAGAACCGTGACCCTGCAACCGACGACGAAGAAGCCAGGGACTCGCTGGCCGGTGACTTCTCCAAGTTCCTCGATCCGGACATTGCCGACCTGGACGAGGATGCCGGCGCCGGAACGGAGCGGCCGAACCCGGACCGCCGGTAAATCAGGATTTTCCGGCACCCAGCATGGACCTCAGCAGTTCGCCGGGACCATCCGGGCAAGAACGTCACCAAAAATGTGCCACATCGATCACGAGTCTTGAGCCCGAACCGGGGCCGTCAAGGGTGAAGATCTGAAACGGCAGCCGTGCCCGAACACCTAGTCCAAAAGTCGTACGGTTCTCAAAGCTCCCGGCAAAAGCCACCTCGCGGAAGGTGGAAAATCCGGAAACATCCACCACCTCTCGCCCCACAACGCCTGCGCCCGGCGCGGCTGCCGTAACGCTGAGGAATGCGCCGCCGCTCAGCGGGATGACCCGCCCGGAGCCTTCGGCGTGCACCGCGTCGACGTAGGCCACCTTGAACCCTGCTCCCCTGCCGTTGATGTCAATGACCAGACGGTCGTAGCAGTTGTGCCGGCCGGCCCGAACGCCGGCGATCGGCGCCGTCGTCGTCATAACACTGGACTTCGCGACCGAGCCCCAAGTAATTCCACAGTATGGGGCTGCCGACGCGGCGCCCGGTACTAACAGCCCCAGCCCTACCGCCAGCAGGACTGCAGCTAACCATGCAGAAATTCTTTTCACATCCGCAACGCCTCCCCGGTTGCATAATAGATATGAGTATGATACACGAAATTGGATCAACACCACATAGCCGGGTTTAACGCCATAGCCCGCGTGGCAACGAAAAGACAACAACAAAATATAAGAAGTAACCTTCCCAATTGGCGGTGTTATCGGCCTAAGGTGGATTAAGGAGTACCTCTGTTGATCTCCCGACCTGCAGTCCGATAATTCAGCTCATGTATTGAAAGCGAGAACATCATGATCAGCGCGGAAAACCTGACTGACATCGCAAACGGTGGGGGCGACGTCCTGACCACTGACGGAGACAAGATCGGCTCGATTGGGCAGCTATACGTGGATGACGAAACGGGCCGCCCCAATTGGGTCACGGCCAAAACCGGGCTGTTTGGCACCGGCGAATCCTTTGTCCCCCTTGGCGATGCCACGATTCGAGGCAACGATATTGTCGTCCCCTACAGTAAGGACGCGGTCAAGGACGCGCCACGGGTGGACGCCGACGGCCACCTTTCGGAGGAGGAACAAGACGGCCTCTACCAGTACTACGAACAGACCGGAGGAACGCGCACTGCGGCTGACACCGAGCGCCGGAGAGCCGGCGCCGCCGGTACCGATGCCGACAGAAACGACGGCGGCGGCAATGACGACGACGACGACGACGCACAAGCGCGCATTGTAGGCGCCGGAACGGCAGGAACGGCTGGAACGGCTGGAACGGCTGGAACGGCTGGAACGGCTGGAACGGCAGATGAGGATAAAACGACCCGGGCAGCCGGCAGCGACGCGCTGGGGCAGGATACCGGCGATGCCATGACCCGTTCGGAAGAGCGATTGAAAATCGATACGCAATCACGGGAAACCGGGCGGGCAAGACTCCGCAAATATATCGTCACCGAAAATGTCACGAAGACCATACCGGTTAGCCACGAAGAAGTACGGATCGAGCGGGAACCGATCACGGAAGACAGCCGCGGCGCCGGGATTCGCGGCACGGACCTGAGTGAAGAAGAGCACGAGGTGACACTGCACTCGGAGCGCCCAGTGGTGGAGAAGGAGACGATCCCCGTCGAGCGGGTTCACTTGACTACCGAAACCGTGACGGAAGAGGAAACGGTCAACGAGGAAGTCCGCAAAGAGAAGATCAGCACAGACGGAGCCGACGATACTTCGGCCGACGACTCCGACTCCGGTAACACCGGCTCCGACAGGCGGCACCGGTCATGAGCAGCAGCATTAATCCCGGGAGCGGGAACTCCGACCCGTCCCCATCGGATCCCGGTCCTCGGGAGGATCGAGCCTTCCGCGCTGATCGGGAAGCCCGGCCCGGCCGGAAGGATCAGGCCAGTCGATCAAACAGGGTGAGCCGGGACGAAACGGTGGCCCGCGAAAAGGAGCGCTACGGGGGAATCAAGGTCGGCTCGGCATTCTTCGGCTGGCTGACGGCTACGGGAGTGGCCGTGCTGCTGACTGCGTTGGCCGCTGCAGCTGGTACCGCAGTCGGCGTGGCCAATAACACCGACGCCGCGCAGGCCTTGGATCAGGCATCGAGGAGCCCGCAAACGGTTGGCATGGTGGGCATCATTGTCCTTCTCGTTATCCTCTTCGTGGCCTACTACTGCGGCGGCTATGTGGCGGGACGGATGGCCAGGTTTAATGGCGCCAAGCAGGGACTCATGGTCTGGATCTGGGCCATCATCATCGCCGTCGTGGTAGCCATTCTGGGCCTCGTAGCGGGAAGCAAGTTCAATATCCTAGCCAACCTGAACAGCTTTCCGCGAATCCCGGTCGATGAGGGCCAACTCACCGGGGCCGGTATCCTCGCCCTGGTGATTGTCGCCGTCGTCAGTTTGGGCGGAGCTCTGCTTGGCGGCCTGGCGGGGATGCATTTCCACCGGCAGGTCGACAAAGCCGGCTTCGCTCCGGCCGAGGGCTGAGCTCCAATAAACGCAAGCCACTAACGAAATCGGAGGGAAACCCTAATGAGCAGCTATCACCCGGAAAATGACCCGGCCAACCCGGACCAACCAGGTGCGGAAAAACCGGCCGGAAAGAACAATAACGACAAGGGGGCTGCGGCAAATCCGGACCCTCTCAACGGCAATATCACCGGTCTGGAGCCCGGCGGCGGGGTTCCGCCCGGCGAAACACCACCGGCCGCCGGTCAAATGAGTACCGATCAGGGACACGACGAATAAGGGGGCAGAACGAGACGGGGGGACGAGCGCCGGCGCAGGCCGTCGGTGTTTACCAGGCGCGGGAATAAACGCATTCACCGCACACTATTGCCGGCCGCCGCTAAACTACGCGGAAGTCCCGGAACGAGCCGGTGGCAGGAGACCGAAAGGAGGCAACATCGTCCACTTTTCCTGGTGGCTCCGAGGAATTCAGCCAAGCCTGTAGTTCCACCACGGCTACCGCCGGTCCTTCGGCAATCACCTCCACTGACCCGTCGAACTGGTTTGTGGCGGTCCCCGTCAGTTCCAGTTCCGCTGCCCGGCGGGCCGTCCAGTACCTGAAACCGACGCCCTGCACCGCTCCTGTGACCCGTGCAGTGAGACGAATATTGTCAGTGGCGTGCGCCGCGGGTTTTTCTGCCATATGGCCCAACGTAGCCCAGACCGGCCCCGCACCGCGACTAACGGCGCAGACGTACCAGACCTGCGATGGCAAAGACCACACCAAGCCCTTGGGCAATGGCGCTGATGGACTTTTCCGGGAACCACAATGGATCGTACATGGCTGGAATCGGGCCGATGGCCGGCACATCGACATAGTTATACAGGAGCACAGCCGCCAATCCGGCGGCCAACACGATAAGAGCCAGCCAAAATGCCGGCCGACTTCCGCGGATCAGAACGTAGAGCGCGGCCACGATGGCGGCCGCTGACTCCAAGTAGAACAAGTTTCCTTCCCCTATTCCGTCCGGGGCGGCCAGCTGGTACCCGGGTGCGAGCCGGATATGCACGACGGCGTCAACGGCCAGCGCTGCGACAACCAGGATCCGCAGGACCACCCCGAGGCCGCTTCGCTTCGACGTTGCAGGGGCAGGTGCGCGCGTGGCTCGGTCAGCGGCGCTCACTTTACGACCAACGTCCCGTGCATATTGCCGTGGTACGTGCAGTGGTACTTATAGGTGCCGGGGGTTGTCGGCGCCTTGAACGTCACGCTTTCCCCTGGTTTCACTACCACGTCGAAGGCTGATCCCTCATCGGCTGTCACGGTATGGGCGGTACTGTCCATGTTCATCACGGTCACCGTTGACCCCGGGGCCACACTGTCTGGACCGCTGTAGGCAAAATCCTGAATGTGGATGGTTTCCGCCGCTGCGGCGGGTGCGGACGTAGAAGTGTCAGGACTCGTTGCGGAGGCGGCTGGGGAGGACGGCGCCATGGATGTGGCGGACGTGGAACCTGCCGGGCTGGTGGTATCCGTGCCCGTCCCTGCCCCCGATGAAGAGCATCCACTTAGGGCCAACAGCAGTGCTGCGGACGGGATGATGACAAACTTAACCTTATTGATGTTCATAACATTACCTTTTTGGCCTAGGGTCCATTGTTGAGGAATTGTTGCTCTCATTAGGATATTCGTTGTGATCCGCCTCACGGATGGTCGGAAACCGGAACGCGCTATTTTTCGCCGTCACCGGTGGTGCCGTCACCGGTGGTGCCGTCACGGATTGCCCTGTCACGGCCGTGTGGCAGATCGCCATCGGAAACATTATTTTCCTGGTCCGCTATGGTCTCCGGCCAAAGGGCATGCTCGCCGTGCGGCTCCGCCTCCCCTGCACCTAAGAGCTGCCGATCGGCGAAACCGATTACTGACCCATCACCGCTGAAGAGCAGACGCCGGCTTTGCGCGGCCGCCGTCTGCCCCTGCCGGTCCTCCTCTGTTGGCTGTCCCATCATAATCCTCTCTCACGGCGCCCGCCGGGGTATCGGATCGGCGTCAAAGCGCATAAATTCCCGGCCGCGAATGGCCTGATGTCTGCGCCCGTCGGTCGCCGGGCGGGCAAGGAAGAATGCTGAAAAGGCATGGCTCGTGTGGTAAGTGAGGCGCCGTTATCCAAGGGGCAAGCATCCTAACCTGCGGACATAAGCTATTCGATGCAAAGAGGGTGGTTGGATGGGCCATCCTTGGGACTGGAGGGCTCCCTGTGAAGAGCGGGAGCCCGTCATCAACCGAAGAAAGAACGGTCATACCTCTATTGTCCGGGAGCATGCCGTGTGGACATCGCCGCCAAGAACCCTCCTTTGCCGAGCAGACGGACCACCAATCGCGACAAGCAGGCACTGCGTCAGTCCTGGTCGCCTTGGGCGCGACAGACCCTGAAAGGGATCGTCCTTCGCCTTAGGTGCCGTCGCCGTCGTCGTCGTCGGACTCTTTCGCCTTATGCTCGCTCTCGCGCAGATGGCGCTCAAGCTTCTCTTCCGCATCCTCGCGCCGCTGCGCTACCGCGCGGATTTCCGCGGTAGACAGCGAATGCTGCTCCGTGTTCGTCCGCTCTCCGTTACCCGTCCGCCGCGAATGCTGATCCTTGCTCATGCCAGCATGATCCCACGTCCGGATCCAAGAAGAAAAGGGGCCGACGCACTGGTCTGCTGCAGAGTCGTCAACCAAGTCCGGCTTCTCCTGTGCAGTATTGGGCGACAGAGGCCATACTGGGGCTCTGGACGCCCGGCCCAAGGCTACCTCGTGGAAAGACACGGGCTTGTCCCCTCGGTGGTACCGGCGGGCCGCCAGCACTGTGGTGCTGACCGGACAGCGAATTTTCTTTCTCGTCAGCACATTGCTGGTCGGCTGGGGCGTCTATGTCCTGCTGTTGAAAGAGATCGACGACGGTGGCCGACAGCCTTGGGCGTTCCTGCTGATTTGGGTGCTGGCCTCCTACATCCTGCTGCCGGGGCTAAACCGCGTTTTGACGCGTATTTACGTCCCAAACCATCTTTTTGGCAGGACACGTACGGTGGACGGGCTGCTCGGTGATCCGGTGAACCTGGCCGTGATTGGATCTGCCGAGTCGCTGCGGGACACCATGCTGACGGCCGGCTGGACTGCGGCCGATCCGGTTACTTTCCGAAGCTCCTGGCATATTGTCGAGGCGTCCCTCCTGCGGCGAAGCTGTCCGTCGGCCCCCGTCAGCCCACTCTTCGTGTTCGGTCAGCGGCAACTCCTGGCCTTCGAGCAGGAGTTGTCCGGCAACCCGGTGCAGCGCCATCACGTGCGTTTTTGGTGCTGCCCGCCAGGGTGAAGGCTATTGGGGGCTTCATTCGGCTCGATCGCAAGCACAAGCACGGGAACGGCCGCCGTCGCGGGTTGCCCATCCCAACCGGAAACGGCGCTGGGCCGATGCAATTAGGCGCCGTTATGCCCCGAAGCGCCCCGTCAGCCGACGATGGAACTTCAGGCTGTTCTCATCCAGTCCCTGGAACGTGACGGCAATCCCGTGGCCTCGGTACTTAGTCTCGATAGAATCCAGAGCCGCGACAGTGGACGCGTCCCAGATCTGTCCGTGCGTGAAGTCAATGCTCACGTCCGCGGGATCGAGGGCATAAGAAAATTGGTCAACGAGATCGTTGCTGCTCCCGAAGAACAGCGGCCCGCGGACGTCGTACCTCACCGATGCGCCGTCGTCGGCCGGAAACCGTTCGACCCGGACTACATGCGCAATCCTGCGCGCAAACAACACCATGGCCAGGACGACGCCGACGAGGACACCGATGGCAAGGTTACCAGTCACGACGACGACGATCACCGTCAGAGTCATGACGAGAGTCTCCGGGACGGGCATCCGCCTGAGCGTTGCCGGTTTGACGCTGTGCCAGTCGACGGTGCTGATTGCGACGATCATCATGACGGCGGCAAGGGCCACCATGGGAATCTGTCCCATCAGCGAGCTCAACCCTGTCACGAGGGCCAGCAGGAAAACACCTGCAATGAACGTGGAGATGCGGGTCCTGGCCCCGCCGATCTTTACATTGACAATGGTCTGACCGATCATTGCGCAGCCGGCGATGCCGCCGTAGAAACCGGCAGCAATGTTAGACACTCCCAGAGCCCAGGACTCCCGGCCTTTGTGCGAACGAGTGTCCGTCAGGTCATCGACGAGTTTGGCGGTAAGCAGTGTTTCCATCAGACCGACGAAGGCGATGCTTAGTGCTGTGGGCCAGACGATGTGCAGGGTTTCCAGATTAAGTGGAACCAGGAAGGGCGTAATGCCTGGCAGGCCTCCGGTTAAGGGGCCTTCGTCGGCAACGTTCGGGACGTTAAGACCGGCGATGATGACAATCGCCGTGACCGCGACGATCGCGACCAAAGGTGCCGGCACCGCCGTCGTAATTTTTGGCAGGATCAAGATGATACCCACCGTCAGTGCGAACAACGGATAGACCAGCCACGGAACATCGATCAGATGGCGCACCTGTGCAAGGAAGATGAGAATCCCCAACGCGTTGACGAACCCGATCATCACCGACCTTGGAATGAACCGCATCAACCGCGCCATACCGCATAGACCAAAAAGTATCTGCACGATCCCCGCCAGAATCACGGCAGGCAGAATGTATTCGGCGCCGTGAGCCTTCACCAGGGGCGCCACAACAAGCGCGACGGAACCAGCTGCGGCGGTAATCACTCCTGGCCTGCCGCCGAGGAATGACATAGTGATGGCCAAAACGATCGACGCGACGAGGCTGACGATCGGATCCACTCCGGCAATCACGGAGAACGAGATGACCTCCGGCACCAGCGCCAGCGTAGTGACGATTCCGGCCAAGACTTCCCTGCTCAGGAACTTAGGTGTCCGAAGGGCTGCCAAGACAGTCGGAACTGCGGGAGACAGCTGCTTGCTTGCCGGTTGTTTGGCCATTGCCAGTGTAACTTTCAGGGGTTGGGCTCTCGCGCGGGAACCTGTGATGGACATAGCCAGGCGTTCCGATACCGGGGCCAGCACGACCACACTACTATCCCGGACCCTGAAGTCGACAGCCGAGCGGGATCCCGGTGCTGCCGTCGCCGCCGTCCACGGAACCACTTCCTGGCGTGAATCTCTTGTCCCGCACTTGGGGTGGGAGTCGGTTACGAGAGATCCGACAGCTGCGGAAATTGCCACAATGACCCGGAGGTGCTGCTTTTTATGGAAGCGGATATTACGTTGCAGGTGGACGGCGTAGAACGGTCGCTCACTGTTGATACGCGCACCACGTTGCTGGATATGCTGCGGGACAGACTGGGCATCATGTCACCGAAAAAAAGCTGTGACCACGGCCAATGCGGGGCATGCACGGTCTTGCTCAATGGCAGGGGGCGACGACATGCCTGGCTTTTGCGGTGGCATACGACGGCGCCGAGATCACCACGGCCGAGGGCCTCGCCGACGGCAAGACGCTGCACCCGGTGCAGCAGGCCTTTTTGGACCAGGACGGATTCCAATGCGGCTATTGCACGCCCGGACAGATCTGTTCCGCGGTCGGCATGCTGGTGGAAGCCGCAGCCGGCCAGCCAAGCCACGTCACGGCACCAGCCTCTCCCGCAGATAAATCAGCGGAGATTACCCTCAGCGACACGGAAATTCGTGAGCGGATGAGCGGCAATTTGTGCCGGCGCGGGGCCTACGTCAATATTCTGGCCGCTGTTCGGCACGCGGCGGCCACCTCCGGAGGCCAACCATGATCCCCTTCGACTACCGTCGCGCCGAGGATGCCGATGCCGCCGTCGCTATGGTTTCCGGACATGAGGGCACCGCATACTTGGCCGGCGGCACCAACCTCGTGGACCATATGCGATCCCGGCACGGGCTGTTCGGCGCTGGAGGGGTACACGCGGTAGCACGCAATTTTGGGCGCTTCTGAGGATTGCGTGGCAGTTCATCCCTCGGATATGGCGGTGGCGATGGCGGCGTTGGATGCGACAGTGGTGGTCCGGCACGCCGGCGGCGAACGTCCTGATTCCGGTGGTGGACTTCCATCGGCTTCCCGGTACCGAGCCCGCCCGCGACACGGTTCTGGAACACGGCGACTTAATTACCGCCGTCGAACTTCCGGCGCCCGCCTCCGGGCAGCGGTCCGCCTCCCGAAAGGTCAGGGACCGCGCGTCCTATGCGTTCGCATTGGTGTCGGTGGCGGCTATCCTGGACCTGGAGTTGCCGGATCAGGAGGACGACGGCGGCACAGCCAGTCGCGGCGGCACAGCCAGTCGCGGCGGCACAGCCAGTCGCGGCGGCACAGCCAGTCGCGGCGGCCCTCCGCTGATCATCAAGGACATTCGGCTGGCGCTCGGCGGCGTGGCACACAAGCCGTGGCGTGCGGCGCGGGCCGAAGAAGCTCTGCGGGGCGCACCGGCAACGGAGGAAAATTTCCGCCATGCTGTGGACGCAGAACTCGCCTCAGCGCAGGCCCTGCGGGATAACGCCTTCAAAATCCCGATGGCAGGAAATACGGTTGTGGCCCTCCTGCGCGACCTGACGTCTGCGTTCATCGCGGGCCATTGGCACCGGGCTCCAGCGCCTGGACGGCGCCGCCAAGGTCCGCGGTACCGCACCCTACGCGTACGAGCAACCGGTGGACAACCCGCTGTACCTGCACCCCATTCAGGCCACGATCGCGTTAGGCAGGATCCTGGCCATTGGTTGCGGGGCGGCACAGGCGTGCGAGGGCGTGATGACCGTGTTGACCCATTTCAACGCACCCAAATCAGCAGACACGGCTGATGCGGAGCTCGCCATCCTGCAGGACGCGAACGTCGGTTTTCGCGGCCAGTTCATCGGTGCTGTACTGGCCCGGACGCCCGAGATCGCCCGGGAAGCCGCCGCCCTGGTGCACGTGGAATACGAACCCGAGGAACACGATGCCCGCTTCCGCCCGGACCATCCGGGTCTGTATGCACCGGAACAGGTCAACGCCGGCTTCCCCACCGATACCAGCAGCGGTGACGCAGATGCGGCGCTTGCAGATGCCGCCGTCGTCGTCGACCAAACCTATTCGACGCCGCCGGAACACAACAACCCCATGGAGCCGCACACCACGGTGGCGCAGTGGGTCGGCAGGACCCTCACGCTTTATGACTCCACCCAGGGCGCCCACACGGTGCGGCAAACGGGGGCGCCGGTGCTGGGTCTGGACCCGGCCGACGTCCATGTAATTTCTCCCCATGTGGGCGGCGGCTTCGGCTCCAAAGGCATGCCGCACGCCCACGTCGTGCTCGCTGCGCCGGCGGCAAAATGCAGCAATGGCCGCCCGGTGAAATTTGCCCTTACCCGGCAGCAGATGTTTTCGCTGGCCGGTTACCGCACGCCGACAATTGCGCGGGTGCGCTTGGCGGCCGACGACGGCGGGAAGCTAAGCGCTGTCGTTGTCGATGTAGTGGAACAAACATCCAAGATCAGGGAATTTGCCGAACAGACGGCGGTCCCGTCCCGGATGATGTGTGCCGCTCCGAACCGGCGCACCACGCACCGTTTGGCGCCGCTGGATATTCCTGTCCCCTCGTGGATGCGCGCTCCCGGGGAATGCCCGCACATGTTCGGCCCGGAAGTGGCGATGGATGAGCTTGCGCAGGCGTGCGGAGTCGATCCCATTGAACTTCGGATCCGCAATGAACCCGGGATTGATCCGGAATCGGGGAATCGGTTCGGGAGCCGGCATCTGATCAATTATCTGCGCGCAGGGGCCGGGCGATTCGGCTGGGAGCAGCGGAATCCACGGCCACGGGCCCGGACGGACAAGGACTGGCTCATCGGCATGGGCGTAGCCGCCTCCACCTATCCGTTTCGGCGGCAGCCGGCCAACGCAGCGAGCGTCGCTTTCGGCAACGACGGTATCTATACTGTCCAGATCGGAGCAGCGGACATCGGCACCGGTACTTGGACGGTTCAAACGCAGATCGCCGCCGATGCCTTGCAGGTCCCGGTGGAACGAATCCATCTTGAGATCGGCGACACGGCACTTCCGCAAGCCTCGGTGGCCGGCGGATCCACCGGCACGGCGAGCTGGGGCGCGGCTATTTTGGCGGTAGCCGGAGCCTTCCGGGCTCAATTCGGTTCCAATCCGGTGCGCGGTGCCCGGGCGCAAGCTCAGGGTTCGGCCAATCCCGACCAGGAAAAGTTCGCGCTGCATTCCTTCGGCGCCCAGTTCGCGCAAGTACGGATCAATGCCGATACCGGCGAGATCCGGGTGTCACGAATGCTGGGGGTGTTTTCCGCCGGGCGCATTATTAATCCGCGGACCGCCCGGTCCCGGTTCATCGGGGGGATGACCATGGGCATCGGTATGGCCCTGCATGAAAACAGCGTGATGGACCCGCGGTTTGGGATTATTGTCAACCACGACTTTGCCGAATACCACATTCCCACCAACGCGGACATTGAGGATGCGGATGCCATCTGGCTGGAGGACCACGATGAACATGCCGGTCCGCTCGGTGCCCGCGGGATCGGGGAAATCGGAATTGTAGGCGCTGCCGCGGCGATAGCCAACGCTGCATACAATGCCACCGGTCTGCGCATCCGGGATCTGCCGCTCACTGCCGACAAGTTCCTTTTCTGACCCCTGGGAGGCCCGCGATGGGACCGATTTTGCGGTTTTGGCCCCACCGCCGGCACTCCAGATCAGAATGGAGCGGATTATTGGAGGTCCGGGTAGGGGTTGATCCCCCAGGTCGCGGTGTGGCTTTCGCCCGGTTCCAGTGTAATTAGCCCGTGCCCGGAGTTGAAGGCGTTTGGCGCACAGGTCATCGGCTCGACTCCCAGGCCGGTGCGGCGGCGGGCGGGCTGAGGCAGGGTATCCCCGGTGAAGATTTCCAGATACGAATAAGCCTCGTCCACCCACAATTCCACCCCCGCGGCGCGATCGGGCGCGAGCATGCGCACTCGGGCACGGCCGTCTTCGCCGCGATGCAGATCCGTGTACGCCACGTCGATCTGCCTCTCCCCCACGACCTGTTCGCTGCGCAGGTCATAATGCGTCCCGTCCACCGGTTTGCTGCCGGTGGGAATCCCCAGCTCATCCACCGGCAGGTAGATGGACCCCGGGGCCTGGACAAAGGCGCTGTCAATGTCGGGTGTGCCGACGCTGAGGTATGGATGCGCACCCGTTCCGTATGGGCAAGGCTCCGTTCCGACGTTGGTGGCGCTGGTGCGCACGGTCAACCCGTGCTCACCGAGGGAGTAGTCCAGCCGGCAGTCCAGAACGAAGGGCCAGCCTGGGCAGGCGTGCAGGACGTACCGGAAACTGGCACTGTCCGGATGGTGCTCGACCTGCGTCCAGTTGGCCCATCGGGTCAGCCCATGGATAGCGCCGTGCTTTTCCGGCTCGGTGAGGTCCAGCTGACGGCTGCTGCCGCGCCAACCGTAGTGGCCGTTGGAGATCCTGTTCGGCCAGGGAATGAGCGACTGCCCGCGGGCACCGGTGCACTGCTCGTCCACTTCGTAGCCGTCCAGCACGTGACGCTGCCCAGCAGTGTATGAGCGCAGTGCTCCCCCCACCTCGGTGAGGACCACCAGCTGTTCCCCGGCACGGATTTCAAATTGGCTGCCCGACGGCGGCACGGGAACGGGCGCGACACCGTTATTCGGCTTTTCCTGAGTGTTCATCGGTGACCTTCCACAGGGCATGGGGCAAAGATATTTCACACTTTGGCACAGCCATTGCGGGAATCACAACCCCACCTGTCCGCGTGGCCTGCGCGCCAGGTCCGCCAGTCTTAGCCAGGGCAGAAAGGCCGAAATTTTTTTACGCAGGCCCTGCCGCAATTGATAAGCGGAGAGTAGCCTCAAAACGGATTTAAGATTTTACCCTTCAGTAGCTAAGCCCGCCGTGTCGGCAGGTGAACTTGAGGAGCTCATATGGCCAGTGCTGCAGCCACGCAAAACCAGCAACCCGTTGTGAGTCTGATCCCGGCCAGAATGGACCGGTTGCCGTGGACCAGATTCCACTGGACGGTGGTTCTGGGTCTGGGAGTGTCATGGATCCTGGACGGTCTCGAAATTGAGCTCGTGGCCTCGGCCGGCTTTCAGAAAACGCTACACATGAGCGCGGAGGAAGTCGCACTGACAGGTACCGTCTACCTCATCGGACAAGTAGTGGGTGCGCTGGTGTTCGGCCGAATGGCCGACCGGCTCGGACGGAAGCGCTTCTTTATTATCACCTTGGCCATCTACCTGATCGGCAGCGGGGTAGCCGGGCTTTCGTTCGCCGTATGGTTCCTTTACCTCTTCCGGTTTATTGCAGGGCTGGGCATTGGCGGTGAATACACCGCCATTAATTCCGCCATCGATGAGATCATCCCCTCGCACTACCGCGGCCGGGTGGACATCGCCATCAACGGGACCTACTGGGGTGGTGCCGCGCTGGGTGCCTTTGGAAACGTGTTCCTGCTGAACCCGGATGTTGTTCCGGTGGACTGGGGCTGGCGGATCGGATTCTTTATTGGCCCGGCGCTGGGATTGATCATTATTTATCTGCGCCGGCACATCCCGGAAAGCCCCCGTTGGCAGCTTATGCATGGACACGCCGACGAAGCGGAACAAAACGTGGACCGGATTGAGGCCGAGGTCCGCGCCGAAGGGCACGATCTGAAGGACGTTCCGTCGGAACGGGCCATTACGGTAACTCCCACTAAGAGCATTCCCTTCCGGCAAGTCGCTGCCGTGTTCTTGAAGAAGTATCCCCGGCGCACCATGGTTGCCTTTGTCATGATGGTCACACAGTCGTTTCTCTACAACGCCATTTTCTTCACCTACGCGCTGGTCCTGCAGAATTTTTACGGAACCAGTCCCAGTTCCACGCAGTATTTCTTTTTCCCCTTCGCCATCGGGAACCTGATTGGCCCACTCGTTCTCGGCCCGCTTTTTGACACAATCGGCCGGCGGAAAATGATCTTCGGGACTTATGCGCTGGCGGGCATTGTTCTGGCGTTTTCCGCAGTGCTCTTCAACGCAGGTGCGCTCACCGCCACGACCCAGACCGTGCTGTGGTGCATTTGCTTCTTCTTCGCCTCCGCCGGTGCCTCAGCAGCGTACCTGACGGTGAGTGAGAACTTCCCGCAGGAGCTGCGCGGGCAGGCAATCTCGTATTTCTTCGCCATCGGACAAATTGCAGGAGCCATCGCGCCCGCCATCTTCGGCGCTTTGATCGGCGATGGCAGCAGCCGTGAACCATTAACCATCGGCTACTTCTTCGGTGCCGGCATGATGGTTTTTGGTGGCCTCATCGCCTTGTTCTTTGCCTTTGACTCCGAGCGGAAATCGCTCGAGGACATCTCCGATCCGCTCTCGAAAGTGTCAGCACCATGACGGGTGATCAGAAAAAAACCGGCGAGGTCGTTGTGGTTGGGGTCAGCCCCACCAGCGGCTCCAGAGCAGCCCTCGAATGGGGAGCCGACGAAGCCCGACAGCGTTCCGCGGAGCTGTTTGCCGTCAGTGCGTGGCGCGTGCCCCGTCCACCCATGGCGGCCGGGACCCGTCCACCGCTGATCACCGCTGTGCCCGACGCCGATTTTACCGCGGCGGAAGAGAAATTACGCGAGCACGTACGTGCGGTCCTGGGCGACGAGGCTAGCATCACCTGCCGGCTGATCCACGGTACCGCGCTCAACGTGCTGCTAAGCGTGTCCAAACAGGCCACGTTGCTGGTGTTGGATGCACCACAGCGCACCGACTTTTCGCAATCGCCACTGCTGGCACACCGGCTGGTCTATCAAGCCCAGTGTCCTGTGGTGATCATGCCGCCGGACGTCGCCGATCAGGCCGACACGCCGTTGGTCCGGGGCAGTAAGCGTTTTGGGATGAACGTGGCCAAGTCAGCTGCTACAGCAGGCCGCCCGGGGCTGCATCTGCCGCCCGGCAGCGGCGCAGAACCCATCTGAGGTATGCGTGGCGGGTCCACTGTCATGTCCTGTCTTCGCTGTGCCGTCGCGGAGCCCGCCCGGCCGGCTGCGATGGCCGGGGACCGGTCATCGGCAGCTCCGGAATCGGGCACACCATCGGCTCAGCCGTGGTGACACTAATCTGGGCACCGTGATGCAGTATCTCCAGCGGCTTGCCGTTCCGCAGGACATAAGACGCCGCCGTCGCCGTAATTTCCACCCGCAAGGTCCGGCCCGCCACGAGTACACCGAAGGCAAGCCGGCTGAGCCCCGGCGGAAGCCGGGGGGCGAAGCGCAGCATCGCGGTGCCGTCCGAGATACAGGTTTCGCGCATCCCGCCGAAGCCGGCGGTCAAAGCGGTCCAGACGCCGGCCAGGGCGGCAACATGCAGCCCGTCCGAAGTGTTGTGTTCCAGATCGTCCAGGTCCATCAGCGCGGTTTCGGTCAGGTAGTCGTCGGCCAGTTCCAGCTGGCCTACCTCGGCGGCAAGCACCATCTGCACGCAGGCCGAGAGCGACGAGTCCCGCACGGTCAGCGCCTCATAATAGGCAAAGTTCCGTGCCTTCTGCGCCGGGCTGAACGCGTCCGGCCGCAGTTGCATGGCCAACACCAGATCCGCCTGTTTGACCACCTGTTTGCGGTATAGGTCAAAGTACGGAAAATGCAGGAGCAATGGGTATTGGGCCTGCGTGGTCGCAGCAAAGTTCCAGGTCTGGTGACCGGTGAAACCCTCCGCCTGTGAGTGGACACCTAGAACATCGTCATACGGGATGTACATTGCCGCAGCGGCATCGTGCCAGCTGGCAATCTCCTCCGGGTCCACACCAAGTTGACCGGCACGTTCACGGTACCGGCCTGCGACGTCTGCGGCAGAGGTGAGATTGTGCTGCGCCATCAGATTGGTATAGACATTGTTGTCCGCCACTGCGCTGTATTCATCGGGGCCGGTGACCCCGTCAATGCGGAAGCTGCCCCGTCCATCATGGTGTCCCAGGGAGCGCCAAAGTCTGGCTGTGTGCACGAGCAGGTCAACCCCGACCGTGCCTTCGAATGCCTCGTCGCCGGTAGCTCGAACGTAACGGACGACGGCGGCGGCAATGTCCGCGTTGATGTGGAAGGCTGCAGCCCCGGCCGGCCAATACGCGGAACATTCCTCACCACGGATGGTCCGCCAGGGAAAAGCTGCCCCTGCCAGTCCCAGCTGCTGTGCCCGCTTCAGGGCCATCGGTAGGGTGGTGTGCCGCCAGCGCAGTGCGTGCGCGGCGGCGTTCGGAGCGGTGTAAGTCAAGACCGGCAGGACATAGGTCTCGGTATCCCAGAACGTGTGCCCGTCATAGCCGGGCCCGGTCAGGCCCTTGGCCGGAATAGCCCGGCCCTCGGCCCGGGCCCCGGCCTGCAGCACCTGAAACAGCGCAAACCGCGCCGCCTGCTGGATCCGGGTATCGCCGTCGAGCTCCACATCCGCGCACTGCCAAAAATCGTCGAGGAACTGCGCCTGTTCTGCGCACAGTTGGTCCCAGCCGGTGTGCATTGCGCCCGCCAAAGCGGCATCTGCCTGATCCCAAACCGCCGGCACCGAGCGTGACCCGGACCAGCCGTAACCAACCATCTTCGTCAGTTGCAGCCGCTGCCCCGGCTCCAGCGTGACGGTGATGGTGGTGCGGCCCAAATCCGGAAAGCTTTCCGCTTCGATACTTGTGCCGGCGGGGCCCTGAACCAGATGATCCATCACCGCGGCAACAACCTGGGCCGAGTCGGCCACCGTATGCACCAGCCCTGCCCTCGCGCCATGGGCGGCATGTTCAGCATGGACCAGCGGGCACTCCAGTGCCGCCGCGACGCGTGGATCCCCGCGCGGAGCCGGCAGCGGCTCATTGGCGATGATCTCAGACTGCACCACGATCCGAATCGGGCTGCTGAGCGCCTCCACCTCGTAACGAATGGCCGCGATGGACCGCTGCACCAAGGAGACCATCCGGGTGGAAGTCACCCGCACGTCCCGGCCCGCCGGCGAGACCCATTCGACTTCCCGGTGCAGCAGTCCCGTGCGGAAGTCCAGACAGCGCTCATGCGAGGTCAGCTCACCGTATCGAACGTCGAAGGGCTCGTCATTGACCAGCAGCCGGATCGGCTTCCCATTGGTCACATTGATGACTGTCTGTCCGGACTCGGGATAGCCGTAGCCGGCTTCGGCGTATGGGAGCGGACGCAGTTCAAAAACCCCGTTCAGATACGATCCGGGCAGCGCATGCGGCTCCCCCTCGTCCAGGTTTGCGCGCCAGCCGATGTGCCCGTTGGACAGTGCAAAGAGGGATTCCGTTTGCGCCAGGCGCTCCAGGTCCAGCGCCGTTTCGCGCAGGCACCACGGTTCGGTCGGAAAGTTGGCGTGCTCGATCATGCGCGCTCCATCATGGTTGTTCCCGGGTGGGTTTATCGGTCAGGTCATCGTGACTCGGTGGCAGCAGGTCGGCAAGATCGCAGACCACGACGTCGGCACCCGCGTCACGCAGGGCCGGCGCCTGGCCCGCTCGGTCCACGCCCACCACGCGCGCAAAGCCGCCGGCCCGTCCGGCAGCGACACCGGCGAGCGCGTCCTCAAACACGGCGCACTGCTGCGGGGACATTGCCAGCGACCGGGCGGCAGCCAGGAACATGTCCGGCGCCGGTTTACCCTTGAGCTTGTCGGTGCGCGCCGTGATCCCGTCAACACGGACGTCGAAAAGGTCTTCGATGCCTGCCGAGGCGAGCACGGCCTGGCAATTTGCGCTGGAGGACACGACTGCGCAGCGAAGCCCGGCCCTGCGGACAGCGCGAACGTAGCCGACCGAACCGCTGTAGACATCGACGCCGTCCTGTTCCAGCCGACGCAGGACAATCCGGTTTTTACGATTGCCCAGGCCGTGAATGGTTTCACCGCCTGCGGACCCGTCGGCGTCGCCGTCCTCCATGTCGCCTTCAGGAAGGGTGAGCCCGCGGGAGGCAAGGAAGGAGCGGGTACCGTCGGCCCGGGCCTTCCCGTCCACGTATTGGTCATAGTCCGCGGCGGGATCAAATGGGACGAACGGTTGATTTGTCCGGGCGGCAACATCCTTCAGGTAAGCATCAAACATTTCCTTCCACGCAGCAGCATGCACTGTTGCCGTCTTAGTCAGCACCCCATCGAGGTCAAACAAGCACGCGTAGACGGTATCGGGAAGCCCGACTGAGACGGCACCGGTGGCCGGTGCCTGCCCGGCGGCCGGTGCACTGCCGGGGGAAGATGTGTCGCTGGGTGAAGATCTACCGCTGTTCAACTTAACTGTCCTCTCGAGAGTCCGGTGGTCGGTTATCAGATTGCCTCAGCCGACCCGCGCGGCCAGAAGCGGTCGTCCGGAACGCGGCGGCCCTCGCCGTCATTCGCTTCCCCGCAGATCCTGCGGAACTGCACCTTCGGCTTCGCTGCGATGCCACACCCCTGCGCGTCGGGTCTTGGCCGGGTTTGATTATGCTCCCCGGCATTGCTCTCTCCGATGCAGCCCGATAAGCAGCGGCGCGGTTTACTGGGCGCTGTTGCCCAGCGTCACCGACAGTGTCTTGGTGTTCTTGCCTCGCTGCACTACGACGTCGACCTTATCCCCCGGCTCCTTTTGCCGAATGGCTGCCGTCAGATCGAGCGCATTGCTGATCTTCTTTCCGGCGAAGCTGACGATGATGTCGCCGGGCTGCATACCGGCTGCTGCGGCCGGACCGCCCTTGGGCACATCCAGAACCAATGCACCTTCGGTTACGGCGAGGTTAAAGTGCTGGGCCACCTGCGGGGAGATGTCGGTCGGAATCACGCCCAGGACAGCGTGCCGGACCTTTCCATTGGCCAGCAGCTGGTCCGCCACCTCGGTGACAGTGGTGGCCGGAGTGACAAACCCGATGGCAACCGCCCCCGAGCTCGGTGGCAGATACGCCTCGGACAACCCGATCACTTCCGAGTTGCCGTTCACCACGGCCCCGCCTGAATTACCGGGGGAGATCGGAGCGTCCGTTTGAATCAGGTCCGTAATACCCTGCGGAGACTCCGCCGACGCCGGCATATTGCGGTGCAGAGCGGAAATAATACCAGCCGTTACGGTCTCGGCCAGCCCCAGCGGACTGCCGAGAACTACGGCCAGGGAACCCACCTCAGGGACACCGGAGGAGAACGTCGCGGCCGGCAAGTTGGACCGCTCAGCCTTGATGACCGCGACGTCGCTGACATCGTCGACGCCGATTACGGAGGCCTGCACCTGCGTTCCGTCCGCGAACTGGACCTGGACGGTACTGAACGGCTGCTTCTGTTGATCCTCCACGACGTGCGCATCGGTGACGATGGTCCCGTCGGCGTGATAGACCACGCCGCTGCCAAGGCCAATGGCGGTCCTAATGGTTACCACGGACGGCTCCACCGTTTTGACGATGCCCGGCACGGCGGCAAGACCCACGTGGGTGACGTCACCGGACGCACCGGAGGAAGCGCCACCTCCGTCTGCGGAGGTTGTTGAAGCAGACGTAGCTGGTTGGCCCGCTGACGTCTGGCTGGCGTCGGGGCTACCGGTGCATCCGGTCGCCGTGACGAGGGTTGCAGAACTGAGAACTACGGCACCAACGACGCGCAGGTACTTTTTCACGGAAGGTTCCTTTCGTTTGTCTTAGGTCCAAGGGATCGCAGTAAGAGTCAAGCACGCAGCATCGCCCAAGAGCCTCCTGCCCGAATCGGTGAGCGGGACCGAGGGCACGCCGGCGCTGTCTACGTCGCCGGCACCCCATGTCACCGCGTTGGAAAGCTGCTCTTGTCCGGCTATCCGGCCGTAAAGCTCGCTGTTCCACTGCCATCGCATCTCCGGCAGACCGGCGCTGTCACGCGCACCTACGTCCAGAATCAGGCTGTCCTCCCAATCACCGACCTGTTCCAGATGATCCCCGAATCCGAGGATCCCCCCGGTCTCATCCAGCGAGGTAACGCTGACGTCCAACGCGTACCGGCAACCGTTCGCCGCCTCGGGCTCCAAAAAGAGCGTTACCAGCGGTACCGGGGAGTCCGGCGTCGAAAGCTGCTTGGCTTCGGCATTGATATCCACCGGGCAATAGTGGGCGGCGGTCTGCTCGTGTAAAAGCACCGGGATGCCACGCACCGCCAAACGCACGTCAGCCTGCCAGACGCGGTCCTCCAGCTCGGCCGGGATCAGGCCGCGCAGCCCGACTTCCAGCCGCAGCCCACCAAAGAAAAAACACTTGAGATTTTGATACGTTTCCTCGGAATTGACCAACCCGTACCTGCCGCTGTGCGATCGATGGACGTAGGCACGGGCTGAACCGACAACGTAGGCGTTGCGGATGGCCACCAAGCCGTCGCTTTGCACCCCCATAACCACGGTGGAAAGCCCGTTGGCGACGGCATAGTCAGCGGAGTCTGTCCCAACGATGCTCAATACCCGGCTCGCGGGAAACGGCCCCACCATCCGGCGGGGATCCCACTGCCCAGTACGCGGATCGACCCCGGCGTTTTCCGGGGCGCCGGCTGGAAGCATGTATTCACGCATATGGTCCGGGCTGAAAATGTTCGAACCATCGGGCCCGAACTTGTCCATCAACCAGCCACCGATGCCGCCGCCAAGCTGGGGATCGATTCCGCCATGCGGAGTGCCGACGGTACACAACTTGGAGACGGACTCTTCCGGGTCCGGCATCAGCCGTTGCAGCGCCGTCCGACAGATTAGACCCCCCATCGAATGCGCCATCAGGTTGACCCGGGGGTTTCCGTACGTCTTGGACCGCACCAGTGAGATGAATGCGGCCAGGCCCTGTGCCGAGGTGCCGATGTCGTACGGCTTAGGTTCGTTTCCGAACGAACCGGACTCCTCATCGTAAAACCGGTAGATCCACACCGAGTCCGGAGGGAGTTCGTCGGGACCGGCTGAAAGCAGGACCTGCTGCTGGCTGCCTGCCACCTGAACGTGGTATCCCTGCTCATTGATCAACCGCAGCAGTGGGCCTTCGAACTGATAGAACCGCGGCTGTCCCCCCGCCCCAACGCGAATGTGCGTCGAGCCCTCGTTCAATCCATAAAATGCGTCGTCCACCGCAACATCGATAGCACCCTGCCCGCCGGCGAAACCACGGACAAAGATAATGGGAAGCCGATCATTCATCTGCATCCACCATCCTGACTCATGCCGAAGCCATCTGCGGGGCTCTGTCATCAGTGTGCCACCGGGAGGCCCAAACGTATACCGGTTTTGGGAATTTCCGGAGGCACCCGATATTAAGCATTTGTTGGGCCGCAGCCGTCCCCGGCTGCTGCGAACAGCCCAGCCGCGGCACTTTGGGAGCCGTCAGCACTCCCAGAGGCACGGGCCGGCGCGCCGCGACAGCTCCGTCCGGCGTCGAGCCTCATCCGGCCGAAGCTCCGGCCATATTAACCGCTCGTCCCGCTCCGGTCCGCGCCCGTCCCGACACCGCTTAAAGTCAGTCTTCACCGCGCAGGCGGTCCATGATTCTGCGGTCCCTTTTAGTCGGCCGCCCGGCGCCCCGGTCACGCATCGGCAGCCCGAGGGCCGGCATTGCAGGACGCTCCGGTGTCTGATCGGTGAAAAAGTGTGACGCGGCTTCGGCTCCAACGCGTTTGGAGATCAGTCCCCTAACGAGCAGGATCCGATCGTATCCGGACTGCCGGACACGAACGGTGTCGCCGGGGACTACCGGCTGTGCGGCCTTGGCGGCGGCGTCGTTGACCTTGACGTGGCCGGCCCGGCAGGCAGCGGTGGCGGCCGAGCGCGTTTTGTAGGCGCGGATGGCCCATAGCCAGGCATCGATACGCACCGAAGCTAGGGCATTCTTGGGAACGTTTCCGGCAATGCTCATGGTGATGGTGAGTCTACCGTGTGCATGAGGGACGCTGATCGCGTATGAATGACGCGCGGCCGCTCGTCATGGCACAGGGGTCATTATCCGCTGGTCCCCTGAATCCGCTGCGGTCCGCCGCATCCAGGCGTGCTGAGAGAAGTAGGCTTAGTATCCAGCTCCGAAACCATCTCTTATCCAGAGGAACCATGCCACCTACGCGCAAAGACCTGGGGAATGCAGCTGCGCAGACCTTTGGCTGGCGGAATTTGCGTCCGGAGCAGCTGTCCGCGATGGAAGCTGCCGTCCACGGCAGGGATGTCCTCGCCGTCATGCCCACGGGTTCGGGCAAATCGGCGATCTACCAAGTACCCGCTTTGGTTCTTCCCGGTGTGGCCGTCGTTGTCTCTCCATTGATCGCGCTCCAGCGGGACCAGGCGGAAGCCATCAACGCCGCCACCGGCATGGACAGGGCGGTTGTTGTGAACTCCTCGCAATCCCAGGCCGAGCTTGACGACGCGTGGGCGGCCGCGGAGGACAGCGATGAGAAGCGCAAGGCAAAATACCTTTTCCTGGCGCCCGAACAGTTGGTCAAGGAAGCAACGATGACCCGACTTGCTGATCTGGAGGTGTCCCTGCTGGTGATCGATGAGGCGCACTGCGTTTCGGCCTGGGGACATGATTTCCGCCCGGATTATCTTCAGCTTGGTGCCGCGGCCGCACGGCTGGACAAGCCGATCATCGCGCTTACAGCTACGGCCGCGCTTCCCGTTCGGGAGGAAATTATCCAACAGCTGCGGCTGGAGAAGCCGTTGGTTATTGCGCGCGGCTTTGACCGGCCGAATCTGTACTTGGAGGCGGTTCACCATGAGAGTGCCGAAGGTAAGCGCCGTGCGATCATTAACCAGCTTCCGCAATTACCGGCCCCGGGGATTCTTTATGTCTCCACCCGCCGGCACGCTGAGGACTACGCCGCCGACCTGGGCGGGATGGGTCTTCGCGCGAAGGCGTACCACGCGGGCCTGCGCAAAAGAGTCCGGGAAGACGTTCATCAAAGTTTTTTGGACGGTGACCTTGATGTGGTTGTTGCCACGAGCGCGTTTGGCATGGGGATTGACAAGCCTGACGTCCGCTTTGTACTGCACGCTGATATTCCCGAGTCGGTGGACAGCTATTACCAGGAAATAGGCCGCGCCGGACGTGACGGCAGGGACTCGCTCGCGCTCCTGCACTATCGGCCCGAAGATCTGGGATTGCGCCGATTCTTCGCTGCACACCGGCCGGATCCCGATGCCCTCCGTCAGCTGTTCGGCCTCCTGCGGCAACAGCAAGGACCGGCGACGGCGGCGGACCTTGCGCAAGCGTCCGGCCTGAACATCCGGAGGATGACGGGTCTGCTGAG
Source organism: Arthrobacter terrae (assembly GCF_015708085.1). GTDB lineage: Bacteria > Actinomycetota > Actinomycetes > Actinomycetales > Micrococcaceae > Arthrobacter_M > Arthrobacter_M terrae. The sequence goes on from NZ_JADNYM010000001.1 coordinate 43,633, forward strand.
TCTGCTGGAGCAGAGCGGGTCGATCACTGACAGTGAGGCGGCCGGCAAGCCGGCCTACCGTGCCGGGAGCCGACAACGGACGGCTGCCGGCGCCAATTTCTCCTCGGATATTTTGGCGAGGAGCTTTTAGAGTCCTGTGGAAACTGCGACAACTGCGACCGGGTCGCTGCAACAGCCGGGCGCCCTTGCGGAACACCCGACCCGGCGGCCAGTCAACCCGGGCAGCAACGGCCCTTCCCAACTCAATCCACCGTGACCCACCGGCAGTGGGGCAGCGGTGTCGTGATGCGCTCTGAGAAGGACACCGTGACGGTGCTTTTTAAGTCGGAGGGCTACAAGACACTGTCACTGGACCTCGTGGAGGAGAAGGGCCTGCTGGCCGCCGATGGCGATGAGGCCGTCCGCGGGTAAGACGGGTAAGTCGATAAGGCAGGTCGGGGGGGGGGGCTCCGCTCAGGCGCTCCGTGAGGGTTGCCCCCGGCCTTCGGCCTCCTGCTGCGGGTCGTCCTGGAGATTTCGCTGCAATTTCGTCAGGACACGGGCGAGCAGACGTGAGACCTGCATCTGAGTCATTGCCAGCTGACGCCCGATCTGCTCTTGGGATTCTTCGTGAAAGTACCGTCGGTAGAGCAATTGCCGTTCCCTGGCCGGCAGTTTCCGGATGGCGGCTCGGAGCATCAGAATTTCCTCGATCCGGTCCGGCCAGCTGTCTGAGTCGGCGATGACCTCCGACAAGCTCAACGTCGGTTCATCTCCTCTTTCGCCCAGCGGTGCCTCCAGAGACTCCGGACGGAGGCTGCTTTGGCAGTTCAAGGCCTCGGCGACATCCCGTTCATCGACCTCTAGCTCAACCGAAAGGTCCGCCAGCGTCGGTTCACCGCCCAGCCGCTGAGCTAACGACGGTGCGGTTTTGGAAAGGGTAGTCCGCAGGTCCTGTAAATGCCGCGGCGGCCGGATCACCCAGCTGCTGTCCCGCAGATGCCGTTTCAACTCCCCCCGCACAGTGGGCATTGCGTATGCCAAAAACGTTGTTCCCCGGTCCGGATCGAAGCCGCGGACAGCCTTGATCAGTCCTATGGACGCAATCTGCCTGAGATCATCCAGGTCCCTTCCGCCAATGATGAAGGCACGGGCCGCGGTCTCTGCTATGTCCAAGTGGCCGAGGACCAATTCATCCTCAAGGGCCCTGCGCAAAGAACCGACGGAGCGGCGCGCACGGTGGAAAGTCTCGAGGGCTTCCGTGTGATTCATAACAGGCGACAAGTTTGTCTCCGCTCTGCTTCGAGGACGGCCTTTCCAACCTTTCTCCTAGAGAATCAGAAGCCTGCTTATTGCACAATCGTTTTGGCGAAAATTTCCTGAAACAACTTCTCATTCCCCGAAGCAGAAGGTATAAGTTACTTCACGCCGAAACGCCCTGTGCACCGCCTCTCTGACGGCCGTAAGCTCGTGACATGGCTAAATTCTTTGACGTCCATCCGGAAGATCCTCAACCGCGCGCGATCGCACAGATCGGAGATCTCCTCCGATCCGGCGGACTCATCGCCTACCCCACGGACTCCTGCTATGCCCTCGGCGCGCAGTTGGGGAACAAAGCCGCGCTGGAGCGGATCCGGGCGATCCGTCATCTTGATGACAAGCACCACTTCACACTGGTCTGCAAGGACTTCGCCCAGCTGGGGCAATTCGTGCACATCGACAACGACGTGTTCCGCAGCATCAAGTCCGTCACGCCGGGCAGCTACACCTTTATTCTGCCTGCCACCAAAGAGGTCCCGCGCCGCCTCCTGCACCCGAAGAAGAAAACCGTTGGTGTCCGGATTCCCGGCACCAAGATGGTGCAGGCCCTGCTGACTGAGCTGGGAGAACCGCTGCTTTCGAGCACCCTGCTGTTGCCCGACCAGGAGCAGCCGCTCACCCAAGGCTGGGAAATCAAGGAAAGGCTCGACCACGAGGTGGACGCGGTGATCGAATCCGGCGACTGCGGCGCCGAACCGACAACCGTTATCGACTTTTCCGGGGGCACCGCTGAGATTGTTCGACGCGGGACCGGCGACCCCTCCCGGTTCGAGTAACCAAAAGGGGCCCTTAGCTACTTCGTCCCTCCTGCCCAGAGATCATCGAAAGTGACTGTGAGCGGGGTGGGAGTGCCGGTAGTACTGAGATAGCTGTAGAGCCCGATTGCCCCGGCGGCCTGGAACCCTGCAGTGGAATCGGTCGTCGCCAGCTGCCAGTTCGCAGGTTCCGTGGTTCCGGTTTTCCAGACCTTCGCCTGGAGGGTGGTCGGGGAGGTACCGGTCACCTGCAGCCGGACCTGGAGCCGGTCACCGGAGTTGAAGGTCAGACCGGAGATGGTGGCCGACTTCAGAATCGTATCTGTATTGCGTTGCAGGTTCAGCTGCACCGTTCCGGTGGAACTGACCACGACACGGGCGCCGTAAGTATTGGTGCCCACGCGCCGGCCGATTAGACCCGCGTAGATACTGCTCGCCGTTGGCCTGTTGAATCCGATAGTGGCCCGCACCTCCGTATCACTGGAACTGACCCCGTTGAGGTAGGCATACCGGTTAGATCTAGCCGGGCTCGCGATAGTGGCCGCGCCGCCTTTGACCGCGAAGTCTCCGACTGCACCGGAGATCGTCCAGGGGCCTCCGGTATCGGCCGTTCCCAGACCGCCGCTGACCGTGCGGTTGAACGCGTCCTGCGCCAGGGGCACCGCGACCGGCGGCGGACCGCCGGTAACAGTAACCGGATGATTGACAGTTCCCGTGGCGCCTCCGTTATCGGTGACGTTCAACGTGACCGTATAGGTTCCGGCGGTCGCATAGCTGTGACTGGCACTCACGCCGGTCCCGGTACTGCCGTCACCGAAGTTCCACGCGTACGAAGAGATTGTGCCATCCGGATCCTTCGAAGCCGACCCGTCCATGCTGGCCGACAACGCGTTCACACTGGACGTGAACGCCGCAACCGGCGCCACATTCACCGGCGGCGGGGTGCTCGCGACAGTGACCTGATGGTTCACCGTTCCCTTAGCGCCGGCATTGTCCGTCACCGTCAGCGTGACCGTATAGCTGCCGGCCGCGGCGTAGGTGTGGTTCGCGCTCAGGCCGGTCCCGGTACTGCCGTCACCGAAGTTCCACGCGTACGAAGAGATTGTGCCATCCGGGTCCTTCGAAGCCGACCCGTCCATGCTGGCCGACAACGCGTTCACACTGGACGTGAACGCCGCAACCGGCGCCACATTCACCGGCGGCGGGGTGCTCGCGACAGTGACCTGATGATTCACCGTTCCCTTAGCGCCGGCATTGTCCGTCACCGTCAGCGTGACCGTATAGCTGCCGGCCGCGGCGTAGGTGTGGTTCGCGCTCACGCCACTTCCGGTACTGCCGTCACCGAAGTTCCACGCGTACGAAGAGATTGTGCCATCCGGGTCCTTCGAACCGGACCCATCCATGCTGGCCGACAACGCGTTGACACTGGACGTGAACGCCGCAACCGGCGCCACATTCACCGGCGGTGCCGTGTCGGCCGTGTTCGCCAGACCGGGCGTACCGCCTGTGGTTGAAGCCGCCCGCCAACTGGCCGCCACGGCATTGTCCGCGCTCGGCGATACCAGCTCAAGTGAAGGGCCTGTGCCATCGGCTGCGGCCGGCCAAGGTGCCTGGTTGGAATAGGTCACCGAATCGACCGTCCGGGTCGCGTCGCGGAGCACAACCGCCTCACCCGCGTCATCGAGAGAACCGGTGAACTGGCCTCCAACCAATCGGTTCGCACCGGTGTAGGCCTGGCGGAAGGCCTTGTCGTTCGCTACGAAAACAATCCGGCCACCGGCCGGAATCACCGTGCCGGCCTGAATCGTCAATCCGACGGCGTCGATAGCCCAGCCGGAGATGTCGACCGCGGTGTTCCCCGGGTTGGCGAGCTCGATGTACTCTCCACCGGTTCCCGCCGGATGGTACTGAATCTCGTTGATGACAACATTGGCGTCGGCCGCCTGCGTAGTCGGCACCGGCTTTCCGGCACCGGTGTTGTTGTTGATCGCGTTGCGGCGGTCGGTCAGGCCGTTAACGAACGCGCTGCGGGCATAGGCGGGCGTGTATCCCTTCCATTTGGCGTAATTCAGGTTCCAATCCGGCGTCGTCTTGGCCGAGATGGCATCCCAATGGGCTTCGTATTGACCGGGTGCAAGGAATTGGTCAGCCAGCGTGCGCAACCGACGGTAGAACATCTCCTTGATCTCGGGATAGGCAAGCATCGCCTGGGTGAAGTGGTTTGATGTATCCGGGGTCAGGAACAGCCCTTTGCCGTCGGAGGCCGCGGTGGTGAAGATCCAGTTCAGATCCCACTGCCACATCTCCCACCGGCCTGTGCCATCCGTATCCCGTGCCAGCCACCAGTTGTACCAGCCGCTGTCCTGATGCCGGATAATCGAGTTGATCGCCATGTAGTTGACCAGTTCCGGGAGATTCACATTCTGGTAAATCCAGGCCTGCTGCGCCGCAGACGGCGGGGCGTCCACCGTGTTGGACAGGGTCCAGACATCGGTGAAGTCCTCAGACTTCCGCGTCTTCTTAGCAAGCCAGCCCTTTGCCTGAAGCACGGCCGGTGACGTTGTCCGACCCACGCTTCCGCCGATGTCGGCCTTGTAAATCGCCCAGTCCTTCACGCCTTGCGCCGCACGCCAGGAGCCGTCCTCAGTTTCCATAATGCGGCCCAGGCTCCAGAACGCCCCGTTGCGTTGCGTCCGCACAGGCACGATGTTCAATGCGCGATTGCCTGCGGCCTCAACGGTGGCCCAGCCAACGTCGGCGAAGTTGTCGGAATAGTTCTGCAGTGCGAACGAGTCCAGCGGATAGGGCAGTTGCCCGGCAAGGTCAAACGTGTAGCCCTTCGGAAGCTCGACCTTCCAGTTCACCTTGGGCTCCGTGCGGGAGGAGTTCCCGCGGACGCTCATCAGTGCGCCGTCGATGACCTCGCCGTTGTAGGACCACACCGCCGCCCCTTGCACGTCATCCGCGCGGTGATTGGCGAGAATGTCATCGTAGACGGCGTCCTCCATGAACCATTCAATGACGGGGAGCTGGCTGCTGACGGTCGAATTCACCACCACTACACCGCGGTAACGGGCGGAATCGCCCGCCGCCGGTACCGAGTAGGACGTGCCAGCGGACTTGGCGTCGACCCGGTATCGGATCAGCTTGCCCGCGCTCTGTCCGGGAATCGAAGCGGCGTAGACGCCGTCGCCGGCCCCGCCGGGACTCGCCGCATCATCGAGGAACGACACCACGACGTCGGCGCCGAACATAACCTTGTAGGTGAGTTGAGCGGTAGAACCGGGCTCGAGCCGGGCCGAGACCACCACCGGTTGATTGTTGGCCGGACGGGACGGAGCCGCTGTCAGGCCCGCTACGACGGGTGCCGTCCCGCCCACACTGCCATCAATGGAATTCCGGGCCCCGGGCGTTCCGCCCGCAGCCAAGCTCGCTCCCCAGCTCTGCGGCAAGGACTTGTCTGCCATGAGATCGCGCAGTTCCAGCGAGGGGCCAGTTCCGTCCGGGGCGGTCGGCCATGGGGCGACGTCCGCGTATGTGACGGTATCCATGGTGGCCAACGCGGCATCCACCAGTGTAACCGTCTCACCGCCGTTGCTCAGGTTCCCGCCATATACCGCGTTAGGCGCGAAACCGTAGGTGGTCTGGAACTGTGCAGTGTCCTTAGCCACCACAAGATAGCCCTTCGCGCCAAGCACAGTGCCAGCGGCGAACGTTCCCGTCACGCCGGCGCTGAAAGACCATCCGGAGATGTCAACCGGCGCGGCCGTAGTATTCGTCAGCTCAACGAAATCATCCGCGTCAAGGTCGGATCCGGCGTGGTAATTCAGCTCGGAGATCACTATCGAGCCCGGAACGGCGCCGGGTGCCGCATGCACGGGCCCGGCTATGGATACCACCAAAATGCCTGCCAGCATCGATGTCGACGCAACAACCGATGTTGCGCGCAAGCCTCTACCTATCGCCATTGCTAGGTCCGTTCAAGAAGATGTCAGCCCAGGCACCTTGCCTGCTGCCCCGCCGCACACGAGTGCTGCGTGGGATGAGTATGGAGCAGTCACAGGTGATTGTCGATGCGTAATACGTACTCTTTTTTTCGACCACTCAGTTAACCGTGGCGACGGCACCGAGATCAAAGCTCAAATCCGGCGTTGCATGGTAGTTCAGATGGGTCTCCACAGCGATGGTATTGACGCCGTCGACCAGCAGGGACAGCGGCACGTTGACTGTCACCGGACTGGCAGCGGCTTTCGCCGTGCGGAATCCGGTGGTGGCGTAAGTCCTAAAAGTGATCGGGCCCGTTGGCATACCGCTCCGGATGACTTCCGTGCCATTGACGTAGACCACTACCCCGTCATCGGCTATCGTCTTCAGTGACAATTTTGATACCTTTGACGCCGTCGCAACGTTGAACTGACCGATGAAATAGGCGGCCAGGGGCCGGGTGCTGACAGGACCGGAGACATCGATATTGGTGCCGAGCCCGGCAGCGCCAAAGCCCAGTGTCCCTGACCCCACGTTCCACGATGACGCGTCATAGCCCCTGTTCTTCCAGGCCGCATCCGGAGCGGTCGGGGCGAAGCGCCAGCTCCACGCTGCTTTCGTCGGCACCACGACCACGTCAACTGGACCTGTTGGCGCAGCCACCGTTACGGGAGCCGACATGACACCGGTGGCACCCTGATTATCCGTCACCGTCAGGGTCACAGAATAGGTGCCCGCTGCCGCGTAGGTATGTGCCGCCGTCGTCCCGGTTCCCTTCGTTTGGTCACCGTAGTCCCAGGCGTACGAGGCGAGGGACCCATCCGGATCCGAGGAGGCTGAACCGTCAACGGAAGCAGCAAGGCCGGACACACTGCTGGTGAACTTTGCCACGGGCGACTTGTTGGTCACCGGTCCTCCCCCACCTCCGGAAGTGGTGGCTGTCGCCGTGAGGTCGAAGCTGACGTTCGCTGTCCCGTGGTAGTTCAGGTGGATCTCGGCGGCGATGGTATTGGTCCCAGTTACCAGCAGTGACACAGGGACGTCAATCACCACCGGGTTTGCGGCGGCAGTTGCAGTATTTGTGGTCGAGGAAGCATAGGTATTAAACGTCACAGGACCTGCGGGCATATTGCTTCGGCCCACTTCCGTACCGTTCACGAAGACGACGACGCCGTCATCGGCTACCGTCCTCAGGGACAGTTTGGTCACGGCAGAGGCGTTGTCCACGGCGAACTTCCTGATGAAGTAGCCGGCCAACGGCCGCGTACCGGGGGTCCCGCTGACATCGATGTTCGTGCCAAGCCCGGCGGATCCATACCCAAGCACCCCGGCTCCGGATTTCCAGCCTGATGCGTCATAGCCGGGGTTTTTCCACGCTGCGTCCGGGGCCTTGGAATCAAACCGCCAGCTCCAAGCCGATTTTGCAGGAACGACGACGGTGTCCTCGCCGGGGCCGGAAGCAACCGCGGCCACCGTGACGGAACCCGTCTTGGATGCCGTCGCACCGTGACTATCGGTCACCGTCAGGGTTACCGAATACGTGCCGGCGGCAGCGTACGTGTGCGACGGCGAGACACCCGTGCCGGAGCTTCCATCTCCGAAGGTCCAGCTGTATTCTGCCACGCCACCGGCGCCCGTAGAGCCGGAGGCGTTGTACGAGGCCGACAGGGCGTTGCTCGTGGTGGTAAAGGACGCCACCGGCAGGACCGGATTCCCGAAGGGGACCTGTTCAACCTGGAGTACGGACGCCGAACTGACGACAGTCACTTTCAGCCACTGCGCCACGTTGGGACCGCCTTGGATCGTGAATCTGGACAGGTTCGGGACCGCAGTGGAGATGCCGTAGTAGGACAACCAGGTCGACGACGTCAGAGGCTTATCACTGGCGAACGAGTGGGTATCGCCGTTGAACAAAAACACCGGTTTGTTATACGCCGAAGCCTCCGAGGCGAGCGCTTTCACCAACGGCCCAAAAGCGGTGCGGTTGGGTGAGCCGGTAAACATGTCGGCCTGCGTCATTAGGACCACGGCCCTGCTGTTATTGGTTTTCGCAGTTGAAAATGTGCTGTGGATGAGGGCGATATCCGCAATGTTCCGGGCGTCCACTTCCGCCTTTTGCTCCGGAGTGACCGCCCTATTGCCTTTCCACCACGCCAAATCATTTTCCGACCCCACAATATGGACTACGCCGAACGTGATGCCCGCCTGGTCCAGCATGACGTTCTCCGGATACCCGGGCTGCGCGAGGACGGCGGCGGGGTTTTGGCCAAGGCTCTGCCCGGGTTGTGGGAAGAATACCCGGCGCAGAGCCGCCAGCCGATTCAGCGGGTCCGCAGCGCCGATGGCAGCGTTGGAACAGTCCGCCCACTCGTTGTCACCGGGGGTGTACAGCAGAGGATCCTCAAATCCATCAAAGGCCGATTTGATGGTGGCGTAGTAAGAATCAGAGCAGTTAGGCGGCCCGCCGATATCACCCAGATGGGTCACCAGCTGCACCTGCGGATCGGCATTAAGCTGTTCTACCCGCTGCGGAAACATACTCAGCTGGCTGGAACCATAGGGAATATCACCGATGACGGCAAAGCTAAAAGGCGTCGCCGCCGAACCTGTTGCTGCCACTAATCCAGTGATCGCCCCGGCGAAAATGGCCCCGATAATGACCGAAGCAAGACTGCGTTTCACGGTGTCTCCTCGTGCTGCGCGACTGACCTTAGGAGACCTGCTGGCCGCTAACTGGCTCTGTCCGTCGTGTCATTGCCCCCCGCCCACGGGGCATCACTAAGACTACGTCGGTATCGGCACTCTACAAGTGCTCACTGGCGCTGTCTACGCGTAATTATCCGGCCATAATCCCGCAGCCATGAACGAGGTTCATGGCGAGTCCATCCGGGAACACGTCCCCCGCGTGGCGCCCTGCCGAGCCGAGCTCTTTATGGACCGGGCGCAGGAAATAATAGCAGGAAGTAATACTTGTCGGGATCGACGCCCTGTTGGTTACTACGCCCTGTCGGTTACGACACAGAGCTGCACTTGGGCGGACACGGCCGATCAGGATGGGACCTACGCGCCTACCGCCGCGCGGAATGCTGCGCAGCGGTAGGCATAGGCAGGTATTTTCCGGTTTAGACGTCGGGGCCTCTAGTCATCACCGTCGCGGTCGTTGTCCCCACTGACATTAATGGAGCCATTCACACCGTTGGGGAAAAAGCCGCCCGAGCGCGCGCGATGCCCCGTCAGATATACGATGTTCAGCACTTGGGCAGTGGTGCGTCCAAAAGCGATCCCGTTGCCATCGGCGGGGACCAGGTTTGCCACCCCGTTGAGAATAATAGGCTGATCGTCATCCGGCCGACCGTCGACGGTGTCGCGCAGATCCGAAATGTTCACCGTGGGTGCCGCCAGACCGAGCCCGTACAACGTTGTCCTGATGACGGCTGCATGATAGGCCTCCACCGCCAGAATGCCGGCTGCCGCATCAAGGTAGGTCTTGTTATTGATCAGCGGCGCCGCGCCCTTATATGCAGTCACTCCCACATCCTCAAATACAAAAGCTGCCAGCAGGAAAGTCTGCTCGCTGGCGTAGACGTCGAACTTCTGACCCTTCTTAATCAGACCGGCGGCGACCGCTGCGGCGGCAAAACTGTCATCGATGTTGATCGCCGGCCGCGACACGGCCGCGCCGCCAAGTGCGGAACGCAGAAAGGTAACGTGGGCCTTTTCATCGCCGGCTATTTCCTGCGCGAATTGGCGGATGGCGGGGGTCTTGAACGGCACTGTGTGGCCACCGCTCACCCCGCCCCGCCGTCCGGTACCTCCGGTGAGGTTATCGGGCAGACCCTGCCCCGTGGTCGCCCGGAGGTAGAACTCGGCTTCCAGGTATTCCAAGTTCAGCGCGAAATTCAAGATCGCGGCATCGCTTGGTGCTGTGGCATCCGTGCTAGCTGTAGTGGCGTCGGAGGCATCGGCCATTCCGGCGGTGCCCGCCACGAGGGCCGCAGCGCCAACACCTAATCCGGTCAACCGGGCGGCTCTGAGGAAATTGCGCCGATCGGTAGGGTTTTCTGCGCTTCTGTTAATTGCGGCAGTGATAAATTTCTGGTCAAACATCATCGTTCTCCTGGGATCGTTGAAACAGCGAGTCCCCAGCTGGGGAAACTGTACGCCCCCCGTTCGCCAAACGGAAGGGTGCGGCCATCGGGAACGGGTCTCCTCCACGGCAGAAATTTCGGCCGCGATTGTCCACATCTCGTTGATACCGGGTTCCGGATGCCTTCGCCGAGCGGCAGTCTCTTCCTTAGGAAAGGAGAAGCATCATGGAAGAAGCATCCGACGAGCAACCCTCGATAGTTGCCGAACTCGAGAACCAACTACGTATGCGGGTCCACGATATTGACTATGCGCAGCCTGGGTGAATGCATGGCGTGCTATGTACAGAGGATGCTTAATTTTGGCTGTCTCGGGCTGCGCTGGGCGACTCTCTATCGCGATCGAACGGCTCCTAAGGCCACGGCACTGACGTTGCCTCGGCAGGATGGGAGCATTCTGCGATTGCGCGATTTTCCTCAACGTTTACGAGCCGAACCCGGAGCACTTTGAACTCGATCAGGACGGGGGGATCGTTGATCAGCCCAGCCCGCTCTGCCGAGGTGTCCGGCAGGGGTCGGTCCAGCCGTGCGGACTGTGGTTGCCCGTACGAAGATAGAGCGAGGGCACAGGTGACGGGCCAGGGTGCGCCGGTAGTTGGGGAGCTAAAAGGTTCTGTGGTTATGGACCTTCGGAGGATTCGTCCTCAACAGCCACAGCCGGACGGTCCGGGTGGTTGTAGCGGACCAGAATGTCCGGTACTTGAACAAGCTCGTCCTGATACCGCGCCAATACCGGCACCGTGAACTGTGCGGGTATTGGGGTTCTGCGCTTGAGTACCGGCTCGTCCATGCTCAACAGAACGGTGAGGTCGAAGTCCAGCCAGCGCCCCAGCAGCATTGGCCCGGACACCAGCAAAACCAATCCCGGTTGTGCCTGTTTCCGCGCTACACGCACGGCACGATCCGTTCGAACGTCGTACAGGCGCGGCAGCCACGAGGAAGAAGCTCCCGCCTCAGGAGCCAACGGGTCCAACACCTCCCGCCCAAGGGCGGCGTAGTCGAACCATCGAAACTCGTAGCTGTCCGGATCGTCACGGCCGGTCTCGAGCCGCTGGGAGGCAGGCAGCTGGAAGTCTTCCAGATCCACTACGGCCGCTGGCCGTCCGTTCTCCCGTAGCCACTGCGCGGTCCGGTCCGCCAGAGACCGCGGATTACCGGCCGGCGGTCCGTCGATCGCCACCCTCAGCCTGCTTGGACGTTCAAGGCAGCGTGCACCGATCAACCTCACTAGTGCCTGCGGCGAGTACGGCGTGAATCGGTGCATTTTCCGATTATGCCGCCAATCGCCGGCTCAGGCACGCAACATCTGCAAAGCGGTAGGCCACCACCCCTTTTTGCCGCGTCGGACCAACTGCCCGCAACGCTTCCACGGAGATCGTGTACCTACATTCCTTCGTCCCGCTGGTTTCAACAACGGATTCTCCGACGAATTCCGTGCTCGTTTTCTCTAAGGCCAACGTCTGCAGAATTAGCGCAGTGCCCGATCCGGGCAAGCGCTGGATATTCCCCGGCTGCTGAGCCGACGCCGCCACGAGTTGCCCGCCGCCGCCGCCGCCCAGTTCGCCGTCGCGCACTGACATTCAGCAGCACACTGGCCGGCCAACTTCTCTGCAACCCTCGACCGTTCACACCGTAGGCTTCATTCTCATTCTAGGATGCCGTTCATGAACAAGCTCCTCCGTCAGCATCCTTACCGGTACATAGTTATTCCCCTGGTCCTGCTGTGGGTAATAGCGTCTTTGCTCACGAGGATGTTCGGCCGTGACTGGTCCGATGCTCTCTGGGGCCCATCCGGCACCTGATTGTGTACTCGGCCTTCGCCGCAGTTTCGGTGCGTCAAAGGCGAACAACAGATGCCAGACTCAAAACTGAAGGCAGGACGCTCGCTTACCTCCGCTACCCGAGAGCCCTCCCAGGATCGCTAAGCAGCACGTGGAACCGAGGCACGGCCCGCCTTAGCCGCGGTCAATTAACATTCCAGGCGGCAGTCTACGAGTCGCTCGAGCCGTCCGGCCGGCCCACCACGTTCACCGTCGTTGGCATCCTTAATGAGGCCCGGGAACTACCGCCGCGCCAGGCCAAATACGTGACCGACAAAGGTCTTGAAACAATAACGTTGAGAACCACGGCCGAAGACATCGAGATCGCGGCATTCCCCACAACCATGCAGGATATCCGTCGGGTGGTACTCGACCACCCGGAACCCGTCACCTAGTCCTGCGCTGCCCGAACAGCGCAGTGCCCTGGCTCAAGCCGCTGAACCGAGTGCGCGTACAGCCCGCTCGAGCGAGCCACCCAGACCCCACTTCCCGGACAGTGATTCCAGCTCCTTACGGCGTTCGGCACTCACCGTCTGGATGCGCGCATCGACATCTTCGAGGTCGAGATCCCTGGCGACCGCGACGACGTGCGGCGCCACCTGAAGATACGCGGCGGAAGCGGTGATCTTTTTTCGCACCGACGCTGACAGCGCGGTTGCGGGCTCTTGGGACGCTTCGATGATCCTTGCCAGATCGCCGAACTGCGACAACAGGGCGGCCGCTGTCTTCTCGCCCACCCCGGGGACGCCAGGAAGCCCGTCGGACGGGTCCCCACGCAGGACAGCGAAGTCTGCGTACTGACTCGGTGCAACCCCATATTTCGATACGACGACTGCATCAGTAACGAGCTCGAGCTTACTCATCCCGCGGGCGGTATAAATGACGCGAACTCCCGATGTGTCGTTGACCAGCTGAAACAGGTCACGGTCGCCGGTGACAATATCGACAGGAAGCCGGGACCGCGCCGCCAACGTGCCAATGACATCGTCGGCCTCGTAATCCTGCGCTCCAACGATCGGTATGCCGAGTGCGCCGAGAACCTCCCGGATGATCTTGATCTGCGGGAGGAGGAGGTCCGGTGTCTGCTCCACGTCGTTGCCACTGGGAACCAGCTTGGCCACGCGGTGTGCCTTGTACTCGGGTACCAGCGCCACCCGCCAGCGCGGGCGCCAATTATCGTCCCAGCAGGCGACCAGTTCAGTCGGCTCGAAATCCGTAACCAGCCGGGCGAGCATATCGAGCAGCCCACGAATAGCGTTGACCGGTGATCCGTCCGGGGCCCGGATGGTGTCCGGCAGCCCATGGAAGGCGCGGAAATACAGCGAAGCGGTGTCGAGGAGCATCAATCGTCCGGTCACACCAGCGATCATGGCACACCACCGCTGGTTGCAGTGCGCTGATCGAGCCGGGTAAACCGCATCAATTGCCGCCGCCTCTTCAAATTCAGCACAGACTGTGTCAAGCTAAGTATCCTTATGTTTCTGATATTTGGAAAGGCTAATTCCATGATTGAAAAGCTTCACGATGCCGGCATCAAGAGCGACTATGCCTACATAGGTGGATTCGCCTCCATCGCGCTGTCCCTGACGTCATGGCTGGTGAGCCGGGCCCGGCCGTCCCATTCCAAGGCACAGTCTGACAGGTGGGGGATCTTCGTGGGGCACTGGGCGCCGACGTTTTTTGCTTTGGGGATTGCGCTTCGGCTGGAGGAGAAGAAATAAGGTCCGGCTTGTCACCCCAGCTACCAAGCCTGCCAGGGATCCGGGCTCCTGCGATCCCGGCGCTGGACAAACCTCAGACGCTCCCCACGGCCTTGCGGCTGTGGGGAGCGTTTCGCGGCCAGCGGCTCTGAAGCGGCCGCTAGGCGCGCACTCGGGCGACGAACTTCCCGGTCCGCTCGCGTAGACCGCGGATCTGCCGGTCGACGACGACGGCCGGGTCCGGCTCAATGTCACTGGCCGGCGGCTCCTTCCGGACGTTGGCCGAACAGAGGAACTGCGCGCAGATGAGCGTTCCCAGGGTATTTCCGTCCCGGCCGGGCTGGCCGGCTCTTTTGGCTACCCACAGGTAGACATCCTCTTCGGAGAAGACATCGCGGCACAGTTCGCACAGGACCTTGCGGTTCCTGGCGTTACCGCCCTGCGGGGCGCGGAGCATGAGCCCCACCAGCCGGTCCCCAGCGTGGCTGACGAGATACCCACGTTGGGGCATCTTCTCATCCCGCCAACCCAGAAAATCCAGCCGGTCCCATTCCAGCGTTTGGAAGTCCGCAGGCAGAGTCAGTTTCGCCGCCTCTGAGCGGCTGGCATTGACGAAGCAGGCACGAATTTGTTTCTCAGATATTTTGTCCACAGCAATGCGTCCTCATGGTAGGAAGTTGCTCCCTTGGAGCCGGTCATGCAGAAGGCAAGGGCGACAAGCGGGGCGGCCAGCTACCCAAGACCTCTTTCCCGGGTAGCCAAAATCGTCACCGTCAGCGTCCTTGCATGCCCGCAGCCGCAATGCAGGCCTTTAAGGCCGCCCCGCTTTCCGCGGGTACGCTCAGCTGATTTGCTGTCGTCATTGCTGCCGTCCCCCTATCAGTGTGGAATCCTACCTGCGGAAGTTTAGCATTCAGGCATGCGCAGGGCGCCTGCTGACTAATGCGTGAAGCCGGCCCCGACACCGCAGCCCCGACTCCTGCACCCGGCAATCACCACACACCGGGAATTCCGCGGTACAGCCCGCCGGCGGGCATGCTCGGTGGGATGTTCAAAAAAATAGCCCGGAAACCAATGCCAAATCCGTGCGTTAGCGGTAGACCGGATGCCACAGAGGCCGATCAGAATGCCGAAGATAAAGGCGCCATATCGCGGGCATTTCAGCTGGGTCTCGACGTGATCTTGACAAGCATATTTCCCGTATCTATAACTGAAATATAGTCGTTGTTGCCGTGGACCTGGCAGCACCCCTATTTCAGTGAAGTCAGGGAGCAGCACGTGTGTCTCTTCCATACGGCAAGCATCCGTGACAGCCGTCGCCAAGGAGCGGCGGCGTCCGGTATTACATCCGTCAGGTCCACAGCTTTTTTGCGGCCTCAACGGCATATGGGTGAGGGCCTCTGCATGGATCGCGAAGGGGATCCGGAAGTCCGCCTTTCCGGTCGAGGTGCAGCGGGCCCAAAGGACAGCGCTGCGCTGCTGGCTACCCCACCGGCTGCGTGCCGGCGCACATCAGGCTTGATCGCAATGCGCCACCCCGGTCCTGGTGTTGCAGGCAAGCTTAAAGAAGCAAGGCCCTCATGGAAACTTCCAGATGCGTTGACCGCAACACCCAAGGGTCGCAACCGTCCCCGTGAGGAAGTGTGGTCGCTATGACCATCCCAAGCGCGTCAAATGCGCTTTCTTCTGCTCGATGGCGTCGGCTGGTGCCGATCGCCTTCATCACATATTCGTTTGCGTACCTGGACCGATCCAACTATTCAATCGGAGCGGCCGGAGGACTGCAGGATGCTCTCGGGATAACCTCGGGCCAGACCGGTCTGCTGGGCGGCTTGTTCTTCATCGGTTACTTCATTTTCCAAGTCCCGGCGGCGCGATTTGCTGAACGACGCAGCGTGAAGACGCTGATGTTCTGGTCGCTGATTCTGTGGGGCATTCTTGCCGCTTTGCAAGGTGTTGTCCCATGGTTCTGGGCCTTGCTGGTGATCCGTTTCCTGCTCGGTGTTGTTGAGGCCGCCGTTCTCCCGGCCATGCTTGTGTTCCTCGCGCACTGGTTCAGTGCGTCGGAACGAGGGCGGACTAACACGTTCCTCATTCTCGGCAACCCGGTGACGTTGCTGTGGATGTCGGTGGTCTCCGGATATATTATCGCGGCCACTAGCTACCAGTGGATGTTCATCATCGAGGGACTGCCCGCGATCGCGTGGGCGTTCATCTTCCGCGCGGTGACCGCTGACCGC
This sequence comes from Arthrobacter terrae, assembly GCF_015708085.1. Taxonomy (GTDB): domain Bacteria; phylum Actinomycetota; class Actinomycetes; order Actinomycetales; family Micrococcaceae; genus Arthrobacter_M; species Arthrobacter_M terrae. The sequence continues at coordinate 59,576 of NZ_JADNYM010000001.1, forward strand.
CCGGCCGACGCCGACTGGCTGGATGAGGCCGAACGCAAGTCCATCGAGAAGAAGCTTGCCGAAGAACAGGCCGCCCTGCCGGAACCGCTCGGACTTCGCCAAGTACTGACGTCGCGCAACGTCATTATCCTCGCCATTCAATACGCCTTGTGGAGCGTCGGGGTGTACGGTTTTGTGTTCTGGCTTCCGACAATTATTGAGTCGGCCAGTCAACAAGGGATTGGCCTGACCGGCCTGCTCTCAGCAATACCCTATGCCGCCGCAATTGTGCTTATGATCATCGCCTCGTTTTTCTCTGACAGGTTGGGGCACCGGCAGCGGTTTGTCTGGCCCTTCCTGCTGGTGGCGACTGTGGCGTTCTTCGCGTCCTACCTGATCGGCCCCGGAAATTTCGTATTGTCCTTTGTGTTGCTCATAGTCGCCGGTGCGGCCATGTATGCCCCGTATGGACCGTACTTCGCATTCATTCCCGAGTTTCTGCCTGCGGATTCCGCAGCATCGGCAATCGGCGCAATTAATGCCTTCGGGGCGCTGGGCGGGTTTGCCGGTGCCTACGTCGTCGGGCTGCTCGGCGGCGGCACGAAGTCAGGGGCCGCGTTCGTGTTCATGGCTGCCTGCCTGCTCGCCTCGGCCGTGTTGATATTCTTCGTCAAACAACCGCAGGCTCCGGCCAGGGACACCGCTGGAGGGAGCACATCGGGCCGGCCTGCACCCACACGTTGAAACCGAAAGAAGTTAGAGTCCCAGGCCAACAGCACCGCTGGCAGTGTTGTTTGGGCAACATCACATGGACATACCCGGGCGGATCCGGGTCTACTTAGTACATGTTCAGCAACAACTCTGACGGCGTCCGTGCCGGCACAGCGATGGCCGTAGCGGCCATGTGCTGCGTGCAGTTGGGCCTGGCCGCATCGATCGGGTTAGCCGATCAGCTCGGGCCCGAGGGCGTGGCATGGCTGCGTTTAGTGTGGGCCGCCGTCATAATTGTCGCCGTGTCGCGTCCTTGGCGGGCGCCGTTCAGCCCTGCGGTGCTGCGCACCTGCGTACTGCTCGGAATTGCGACGGCGGGAATGACCATGTTGTTCATGGCCGCGGTTGTCCGGTTACCGCTCGGGACCACCAGCGCATTGGAGTTTCTCGGCCCCCTCTACGTTGCCGTCCTGCGCGGACGCGGAACGGCCCGCTGGTGGGCACTTGTCGCCGCGGCCGGGGTTGTGGCTCTGACCGAACCGTGGCAGGGAGGTACCGATCCGTTGGGCATTCTTTTCGCCCTCGGCGCTGCCGCCTGTTGGGCCGCATATATTGTGCTGACGCAGAGGGCCGGTGATGCTGTGGCCGGCCTGCACGCGCTGGGCATCTCCATGCCTGTTGCCGCCGTTGTCTCGACCATCGCAGTCGGTCCCTCGATCCTGGGCCACCTCAATTGGCAGCTGCTGCTCGTCGGTGCCGGACTGGCTCTGCTGCTCCCCGTGGTCCCGTTCAGCCTGGAACTGCTCGCGCTGCGCAGGCTGCCGGCGTCCGCCTTCGGGACGCTGATGAGTCTGGAGCCGGCCATCGCCGTAATGATCGGGCTCAGCGTCCTCGGCCAGGTCCCGCGCGTCAGCGCCCTCATCGGGATTGTGCTGGTCATCGTCGCGGGAATCGGCGTCACCGTGGAGGCAAACGGACCGAACGTGCGTGCGGCCCGGAACAATACCGAAGGCCCCGGGCGGGCTGCGGGCGAATCCCCGGTCATCGTTTCGACGGAGCGTGAGAGCCGGTGAAGTGCTCCTCAAGGGTATTCCAGCTACCTAAGCGGGCACCGACACACCCGCAGCGCTGCGTGCTTTCGTTGGTGTCGCCCGGGCGACGCTGCGCATATTGTCGGCCTGGGTAAGGTCCGAGTCCGACGACATCCGGGATCAGAACGCCGGCGGATGCAGTTCCCCGCCATGACCGGCAGTCATGGTCGGCCCTTGGTCCGTGCCGTAGCCGGTGCCGTCCACGGGTCCTCCGGCCAGGGATGTTTCGGATAGCGCCCGCGCATCTGCGACCGCACCTGCGCGTATGGACCCGACCAAAACGAAGCCAAATCATCCGTGACAGCCAACTGCCGACCTGCCGGAGAGAGCAGATGGAACAGCACCGGCACCCTCCCATCCACCAGCTGCGGCGTCTGTGCCCAGCCAAAGCACTCCTGCAGCTTGACCGCCACAACCGGCCGGCCGCCGTCGTCCGACACGTCCGGGTAGTCGATCCGCACGCGCGAACCGCTGGGCACCGTGAGCCGTTCCGGCGTCAGTTCATCCAGCCGCGCCGCGTCCGGCCACGGCAGCAGCCGCCGCAACGGAACGGCCAGATCGACAGTGCTCGTGGCGGCCCCGCCAGCCAGAGCCGCAAGCTCCGGCGCCAGCCACTGCTCGAGCCGGGCCAGCAGGGCCGGCCCGGAAACGTCCGGCCAGGGGGCGCCCAGTTCCCGGTACAGCAGGGCCAAGCGACGGCGCAAGGCCTCCGCTGCCGTCGACCAGCCGATCATCCCGAGCCCGTCCTTCTCCAGCGCCCGCGCCACTGCCGCACGTCCTTCCTCCGCCGAAGGGCGCACCGGCGTGGAGGAGAGCAGTATTGCCCCAAGCCGGCGTTCGCGCCGCGCTGTGACCTTGCCGTGGCCAAGCCGTGCCTGCGCCGTGTCACTAAGCAGATGCCGGGCGGCGGTCTGCGCAGCATCCGCAGTCAGCGGTGCCGCTGACCGGATGACGGCACCGGTCCCGGCCGCGTCACGGCCCTGCGCCCGCGACACCTCGGCAACGGCCAGCCAATCATGGCCGGATAGCGGGCTGCCGGCCGGTAGTCCCGCCTGCGTGCCCGAGGACAGCAGATAGCGCTGCGGCCCCGCGCCCGGGACGCGGCGCGCCACCCGGTCCGGAAACGCCAGGGCGACGACGAACCCCACGGACTCCGCGGCGGTCACCGGTGCGGCGGTCACCGGCGTACCAACGGCCTTCGCAGCGGTCACCGGCGTAACGGGCGCGGCGGCGGCTGGCATAACGGCTGCGGCTGGCATAACGGCGGCGGCGGCGGCTCTGGCGGCTGCGGCGGCGAACCCGGGCAGCTCTCTGCGGACGATCGCCTCCATTCGCCGGACATCCTCCGCCCATCGACGGGACGCCGGCTCCTTGCCCGACCGCAGCATGCTCAGCTGCCGCGTTAGGTCAGCATCGGCAGCCCGCTGGTCCCCGGACACCAGTGCAACCACCTCCGCAGCAGTACGTTGACCTACGACGGCGGCACCGACCAGCAGCGCGCGGGCCAGCCGCGGATCCGCAGGGATACTGGCCAGCATCTTGCCCAGATCCGAAGCGAGGCCGCCCGGTTCGACCGCTCCGAGTTCGCGCAGCACCTCAACGGCCTGATCCATTGCGCTCTGGGGCGCCGCATCCGGCAGAGCCAGGCCACGGCCCCCGGGTGCTCCCCAGCAGGCCAGGAGCAGCGCCGCACTCGTCAGGTCCGCCACCGCGATCTGCGGGGTTTGATGCGCCGGCGCGGCAGCAAATGCCTGCTGTCCGTAGCAGCGGATCACGCTCCCAGGCCCCTGCCGGGCGGCCCGTCCGGCGCGCTGTTCTGCCGACGCTTGGGAGCAGGAGACCGTCACCAGGCCGGACATGCCGCGCGTGGAGTCGCGCCGCGCTTCGCGGGAGAGCCCCGAATCGACAACCAGCCGGACGCCTGGAACGGTCAACGACGATTCGGCGAGCGCGGTAGACACGATGATCCTCGCGGGGCCGCCGGGCTCCCGCCCCGAGACCGCTCGGTCCTGAGCCGCCGGGGTTATCGAGCCGTGCAGTTCCAGCACCTCCACGCCGGCGCTGGACCGGCCGCGCAGACCGTCCCTGATCTGGGCGGCGACGTAGGACACCTCCCATGCACCCGGGAGGAACACCAGAGCGTCGGTGTCCGGGTTGCCGGCCAGCGCTTCGGTGTGCGCCGCCATGGTTACTTCCGCTACATGATCCTGGAAGGGCCGCGTTACTCCGCGTTCATCCAGCCGGGGAACCGACGCCGGCGCCCAGTGGGTCGTCAAGGGGTGGAGCACTGACGGACAGCTCACCACAGGGGCCGGCGCCCCGTCGTCGTCCGTTCCGAGCAGGGCCGCGAAGCGCGTCGTATCCAAGGTGGCCGACATGGCGACGAGGATGAGGTCATCCCGGAGCTGGCCCACCTCGGCCAGCATGCCGACCAGCAGGTCCGTCTCCAGGCCCCGCTCATGAACCTCGTCAAGAACCACCGCCCTGGTGGATTCCAGCCCGGGATCCGCAAGCAGGCGACGCAAAAGTATCCCCGGAGTGACAAACTCGATCAGGGTGGCTGGGCCGACGTGGCGTTCCCCACGTACGGTGTACCCCACGCGGTCCCCTACTACGCTGCCGTCGAGGGCCGCGAGGCGTCGGGCCGCGGAACGGGCAGCGACCCGGCGGGGCTGGGTCACGACCACCCGCAACTGATGGCCGTTCCCCCGCAGTGCGGCGGCCTGTGCGGTGCTGGCCTGTGTGGTGCCGGCCTGTGCGGCGGCGATGTTGGCCAACAGCGGCGGAACCAGCGTGGTCTTACCTGTACCGGGAGGTGCCTGCACGATTGCGGCCCTCCTCGAGTCAAGTGCCCCGACCAGCTCCCCTAACGCCGCTGTGAACACCAGACCTGCGCCGATCGTCTCCATCTCAAAGGGCACGCTGGCGTCGGCGGCGAACTGAGGTGAGTGCGGGGAAGTCACGCCTCCATTGTGCCTGCAAACTTTGTAGTCAGCGCGAAGGGTCACTGATGCTAAACCGGGGACGTGCTGATAATGAGGTCGATTACATCTGACGCTTCGTACCTTGAAAGGACCCCGGCCCTCCTTTGGCGAACAGAATGCACGGATAAAGTTCGATAGCTACGCGGTCCTTTTCGGCAGAATCAGGGCTTACCGAGGCGCCTGTCCATGAGATCGGCGGTCCAGTGCTTCATCGAGAACCAGGCCAAAGTTTTTCGTATCGTGCGCAAACCTGCCGAGAAACAATCCATCCAATAACTGCAGTTCAGGCAGAAGCCCTGGCCCGGCGCTGCCGCCGTAAATGATGGCGGGAACTTCCTCGGTCCGCTCCGCCAAGAGCCGCCGCAGCCTATCTCCCACCTCGTTGACATACTCCGCGGGTGCGGGAGCCGGAGCGCCGATGGCCCACACTGGTTCATAGCCCAGCAGGAGCCGGCCGAGGCTTTCCTGCTGGCCGGTGGGTCCGATAGCCGAAAGTACCTGGGCCAGGCAATGGCCGGCGGCCGCCCGAGGAGTCATCCGAACGGATTCGCCCACGCACAATAACGGTTCCAGCCCCGCTGCCAGGGCCTTTTTTGTTTTTAGGGCGACGACGGCGTCACTTTCGCCAAAGAGCGAGCGGCGTTCGGCGTGGCCGATCTCAACCACGCTCACGCCCAGCTCGGCCAGCATCGCGGCGGAAACTTCTCCGGTTAACGCGCCCTCACCCCAGCTGCAGTTCTGCGCGCCGAGCAGGACCGGACTGCCCGCTAGTATTTTTCCGGCGCTTTCCAGTACGGGATATGACGGGATCACAATGACCCGGACGGGACCGCCCGGGTAGATTCCCGGACGCTCTGCAACGACGCGCCGAATCTGCTCAAGCCACCGAAGGCTTGCGTTATAACCCAAATACATCTTCGTGCTCACGCCGATGCAGGTGGCCGCTAACGCGCCTTCGGTGGTCTTGTGCGTTGTCATCAGATTCCTTAGGGTTGCCGCCTCAGGTTTGGCCTAAAGCAGCTCATCGGCCTTGTTCTTGAACCTGCGGGTGTAGAACATCATGGCGGCGGCCAGGAACGGGAGGACTCCCAGCGCATAGACGCCTGCGGACCCGGTAGGAGACTTGGCAGCCTCATTGACCGCTGTGCGCAGAATCGGAGCAACAAATCCGCCGAGGTTGCCCAGCGAGTTAATCAGGCCAATACCGGCTGCGGCCGCTGTTCCGGTAAGGAATGCCGTGGGGTAGGACCAGGTAATGGGGCCGACGGCAAGAAAGCTGCAGACGGCCAGCGTGATGAAGATCAGTCCCAAAACGGGCTGATGATTCGTTCCTGCCCATGCGGAACCGAAAATACATAACCCGGTGGAGGCGAACAGGATGCCGCCCATATTGCGCCGGCGTCTGATGGTCGTTGCAGCCTTTCCCATGAAGTAGCAGGCAAAGATACCAAAGAACCATGGAATGCCGACCAGTAGTCCGACCGCGAGGCCAACCTTCTGACCCGTCAGCGAGGCTACCTGCTGCGGAAGGAAGAAAGTAACACCATAGACCGCGACCTGCAGGCAGAAGTAGATGACCGTGAAGTACCAGACTTTACCGTTCCGCATGGCCGCCCATACCCCCCGTGGACCTGTCTCGTCCTTGACGACGTTCTCCAAGGCCATAATCTCCTCCAGCGCGTCCTTTTCCGCTCTGCTGAGGAACGTGGCCTTTTCCGGTCCGTTGATAAGGAATATCAATGCCGCTATTCCTGCCAAAACGGCCAAGGAGCCCTCGACGAGGAACATCACCTGCCAACCGTGCACGCCCGGGATCTGGTCGCCAATATTGATAAGCCAGCCGGAGAGCGGATTGCCGATAATCTGCGAGAATGGCTGCGCCAGGTAGAAGATCGCGAACATTTGCACGCGGACCTTGTTGGGGAACCAATCGGCCAAGAACATGATCACGCCCGGAAACAGACCGGCCTCAGTTACGCCGAGCAGGAAGCGCAGGACAATGAACGAGGTTTCCCCCTGCACAAATGCAAAGCATGCCGAGACAATGCCCCAGGTAATAGCTATGCGGGCGAGCCAGATCTTGGCGCCTATTTTTTTCAGCAGGAGGTTGCTGGGGATTTCGAAGATCGCATAACCGATGAAGAAGATCCCGGCTCCAAGGGCAAAAGCACCCGCACCCACTCCCCTATCGGTCTTGAGGGCTGCCTCGGCAAAACCGACGTTGGTGCGATCAAGGAAGGATACGACGTAAAGGATCACGAGCATCGGCATAAGCCGCTTTGCTGCCTTGGAGATGGCCGCTTTAAGGACCGGCGACTCCAAGAGTTCCCTACTGGTGGTGGTGGACATCAAGACTCCTCATTGAGCTCATAAAGGGGTGGTGAAGAACAAGTGCTTGAACCGCATGCCAGCGGTTAATGGCCGCCGACAATCATGAAGATGCCGAAGGCACAAATCAGGATCCCGATCGCCAGATACAGCAAGCGCGACCGGTTCCATCCGGATTCTGGTGGTGAGACCATGACGCTCCTAATGCATGTAGAGTCCGCCGTCGACGTTGAGTGTCTGACCGGTGATGTAACCGGTGTCTTCGCTGATCAGGAAGGCTATGGCTGCGGCGATGTCGCGGGTGGTTCCCACCCGGTTCACCACGAGGTCTTTGACCATCTCGTCTTTACGTTCATCAGTCAGGGTGCCGCCCATGATGTCCGTGTCAATGGGACCGGGCGAGATGGCGTTTACGGTGACGTTGAACGGGCCAAGCTCACGGGCCACGGAACGCGTCAGCCCGATCACGCCGGCCTTGGCCACAGAGTAGGGGGTTTTGCTGAAGGTGCCTCCGCCGCGCTGGGCCGAAACGGAGGAGATATTCACAATCCGTCCGATGCCGTTCTTGACCATGCTTTCGGCCACGCGCCGGGTGGCGTAGTGAACGCCGTTGAGGTTGATGTTCAGTACGCGGTCCCATTCGGCGGCGTCCAGGTCCAGATACGGCACCGGCGAGCTGACGCCCGCCACGTTGGCCAGCGCTACGATCTGCGGCAGGGTTGCTTCCAGCTGGTCGACGGCGGCACGAACGGATGCCTCGTCCCCTACGTTGGCACCGGCACCGGCGGCCTTGATCGGGTACTTGTCGCTCAACTCGCGCGCCAGCTCTTTGCTGGCGGCGTCGTCGAGATCGATGACGCCGATGTTCCAACCCTGTTCAGCCAGGTAATGGACCGTGGCCCGTCCGATGCCGCGGGGGGAAACGGCTCCGGTAACGATGACGGTGCGTTCGGCGGGAAATTCGCCCATGGTGATTCCTTCGTAAGGTATTCGGTTTATGCCGGATGGTCATCCGCCGCTGGACGGCGTTGGTCTGGAGCGCGCTATTTAATGGGGGCTGGGCCAAGCTCTTCGATGAGCTTCTGCATCAGTACGTAGGCCTTGTTACGGTATGCAATCAGCTCGGGAATCCGCTCGGCCGGGACATCAAGGAAGCCGGATCCGGTTTTGGTGCCAAGCTTTCCTTCGGACACCAGATCGGTGAGGATCTTTGGGGTGGCGAAGCGCTCCGGGAATCCGGTCTGCAGCGACTTGTAGCAGAAATCGTAGACGTCCAACCCGGCCATGTCAGCGATCGCAAACGGGCCAAAGAACGGCAGCCGGAACCCGAAGGTGGTGCGCACCAGGGTGTCGATGTCCTCCGCGGTGGCGGTGCCGTCCTCCACCAGCTGCGTAGCCTCGTGGAAGAGGGCATACTGCAACCGGTTCAGGACAAATCCCGTGACGTCCTTGACCACGGCGGTGGACTTACCGGATTCGTGCACCAGTTCGCGGGCGGCGCTGACCGTCTGTGGGTCCGTACCTTCATGCGGGATGATCTCCACCCCGGGGATAAAGGGGGACGGGTTGGAAAAATGTACGCCCAGGAAGCGACCGGGGTTCGTGACGGCAGTGGCCATGTCCCCAATCGAAATGGTGGACGTGTTGGAGCCGATGATGGCGTCCGGGCGGGCGGCGGCGCTGATTTGTGCCAGCGTGTCCCGCTTGATGTCCAGCACCTCCGGAACGGCCTCTTCGATGAATTCCGCATCTGCCACGGCCTCGGCCAGGCTGGCGGCCCACAGGTTCTTTTCCAGCGTTTCGGTGGCACCGGCCGGGAACAGACCGTCCTTGACAAAGTCGCGCGACTCGGCGATGAGCCGGTGGTAGTTCTTCTCCGCCACCTCGGCGCTGACATCCGCCAAGGCCACCCGGGCACCGGCAAGGGCCAGCACTTGGGCAATACCTCCGCCCATGTAGCCCGATCCGATGACTGCGATATTCCTGCTCATTCTCTACCCCTCATTCGATGCTGCCGGCGACTGCAGATCGGACATATCCGCCTCATAGGAGCTGATCGCGTCCACCTTTGCCGCGGAGGACGAGGCGGGATCGAACCGATATCCCAGCCACTCGGAGACGAGCCGCTTGGCCAGTTCAAGTCCGATCACGCGCTGGCCCATGGTCAGCACCTGCGCGTTGTTGCTGAGCACCGAGCGCTCCACAGAGTAGCTGTCATGGGCAGTGACTGCACGGATTCCCGGAACCTTATTGGCCGAGATGGCCACACCAAGTCCCGTGCCGCAGATCAGCAGCGCTCGGTCGGCTTCGCCGGAGGCGATCCTGCGCGCCGCTTCTACGGCAAGGTGGGGATACGCCGTTTCGTCGTTGGCGCCCACGCCGACGTCCTCGACGGAAGCGACCCGCTCATCGGCGGCCAGCAGATCCCGCAGCGCCGTTTTGTATTCGACCCCCGCCGAATCGTTTCCTATGACAATACGCCATCCTGTTTTCTGTTCGTCGCTCATCTCATGCTCCTCTTTTTTTCAGCAGTGGTTCCAGAGTGTTGGCGACACCCTCGGCGATGAGGCCGAAGGAGATCGCACCAGGATCCGGGTGGCCGATGCTTTTCTCAGCCAGCGGCCGTGCCCGTCCCTTTTTTGGGCTCAGCTCGGCGGTGCTGTCGGCCGCCCGTTTGGCAGCCTTGGCAGCGGCCGCGAGGGCCTGGGACAGCGTCGCTCCGCCGCTTTGCTCGTGAGTGAAGGTTTCTGCGTAAGGCAGAAGCGCGTCCACCATGGTCTTGTCCCCCGGGTCGGCTTTCCCCAGCTCGATAACAGCCGAGACGAAGGCGTTAACACAATCCGCGGCGTCTTGATCGCCATAGGTGCCCCTGTTGCCCAGTGAGTTCGCTGCGGCAGTCAACGCAGCGCCCCAGAGCGCACCGGAGGTGCCGCCGGCCTTTTCGCTCCATGCCTCAGCCGCTTGGAGCAATACATTGCGCACCCCGGTACCCCGTGCTTCCGCGGCCGCCGCCGACGCCGCGTCAGCGCCGCGCCGCATCCCGATTCCATGGTCTCCATCGCCGGCGATTGCATCCAGCTTTCCCAGGAACGTCTCGTGTTCGGCGACGACGGCGGCGACGGCGTCGAGGGCCGACGCCGCGTACTCTCCGAGGCGGATTGCCTCGTCAGTTCCCTGTTCTACTTCTTCGGTGGCCTCAATGAGCGCCGTGGTGTCCCGGGGCGCACGAGGAGACAGATTTCCCTTCCTGTAGGCGGGGGTATCGGCGGGAGCGGACCAGTGCGTTGCCAGTTCGTCATCGAGCCAGAGCAGCGTCAGGGAGAGTCCCGCCATGTCCAGGCTCGTCACCAGCTCGCCGCATTCAGGCTCTACGATCTGAAGACCGGCGGCCACAAGCAACGTCTCAACCTTGCCGAACAGCAGAAAAAGCTCGTCGTATTTGACCGTGCCCAGACCGTTGAGGATCGGCACCACGCGGGTGCCGGCGTCGTCTGGCTTGTCCTGCAGCAGCCGCTCCACCAACAGCTCGGCCAGCTCCGACGCCGTCGGCATCTCATGGTCAGAAATCCCGGGCTCGCCGTGGATACCCAGACCCAGCGACATGTGCCCCTTGGGTACGTGAAAAAGCGGTTCGTCGGCGCCCGGAAGCGTGCAGCCGTCGAAGGCAACACCGAGGGAACGCGTACGATAGTTGGTTTTGACCGCCAGCCGTTCGACGTCGTCCAGGCTCAGCCCCGCTTCGGCAGCGGCGCCGGCGACCTTGAAGACGGTCAGGTCCCCGGCAATGCCACGACGGTTCTGAAATTGGTCGATCGGTGCGCTGGCAATATCGTCCGTGACCAGGACGGTCCGGGTTTCGATGCCTTCTTTGTTGAGCCTTTGTTGGGCCTGACCAAAGTGCAGCACGTCACCGGCGTAGTTTCCATACGACAGGAGCACTCCCCCGCCCATATTCGCCGCTTTGACGACCCGGTAAATCTGGCCGGCCGCAGGTGAGGCGAACAGGTTTCCACACGCTGAACCAGCGGCCAGGCCCGGGCCGACCAAGCCTGCAAATGCCGGGTAGTGACCCGATCCGCCGCCGATGACGAGCGCTACCTGGCCGGACGACATTTCGGTGGACCGGACGACGCCGCCGTCGACCCTTGCGACGTACTGCCGGTTGGCGGCGACGAAGCCGTCCAGGGCTTCCTCCGCAAAGGTTGCAGGATTGTCAAATATTGAAGTCATTGATTCCTCGTTGAATCCGGTCGGGTGGATGGAAGGATCAGCTGGATCCCAGCGGCGACGCTTCGGACGACCGTGGCCGCCGTTGCGCTACAAGGCTGGTTCCGAGGACGTAATCAGCCGTCTTCGGCAGGACCCGGGACCGCAGATAATCCTGGTTGACGGCAGATACGCTCAGTCCGTCGCCGCCGTAGTGCTCGGTGCAGATGATGCCCTGGAAACCGACCGAGATGGCCGTGCGGAAGGCCTCCCGGTAGTTGATCAATCCACTCTCCATTGGCGCTGGTACCGCAACGTAGTAGCCGCGCGCCACGTCCTCATCACGCGCGTAGTTCTTGACGTGCCAATAGTTCGCGTACGGGAGGGTCTTGGCAACCAGGTCCTGCCAGGACTCAATGGGGCGGTGCAGACGGATCAGGTTGCCAATGTCCGGGTTGAGTCCGACATTGCTCAGGTCGATGTCCTGAACCAGGTTGACGGCCGAATCGGCGCTGCCCAGGTAGGTATCCTCATACAGTTCCAAGGACATCAATACACCCACCTCAGCTGCGTGCCGGCCCAGCTCCTTTAGCCGCGAGACCGCCGCTCCCCAGACTTCCTTATCGCCGATGGGGTCCTTGTGTCCTTCGACAGTCCAAAACCACAACTGCTTGCGTTGCTCGGCCGTCAGCGCCTGGTGGAGTCCGAAGGAGACAACCTCGCAACCAAGGCGGGCGGCGGCGTCAAGGGTGCGGTGGCTGTAGGCCAGATTGTCTTCCCAGTTTTTGGCATCGATAACGCTGCGCCTGATGGCCGAGATAACGGGAAGGCCGGTGCCGGCATTATCCGCGGCCAGCTTGAGCTCAGCCAGACGGTCCTCGGACAAATCCCCCGGCCGGACCCAGCTGTCGGTCAGATCCGTGTTGGCGAAGCCGGCTTCAGCAACCTCCGCAAATGCGGCCTGCCAGAAGTCGGGATCCGCATCGTTGACGCTGCGGCCCTGCGGATCAGTACCGGAAAACTGCAGTAGCGCGGCGGATATAGGCCAATTTTCGGCTGTGTACGGAGTGGGTTCGGTGGACATAAGTTCTCCCTCGGTGGAATCCTCTTTCCTATAGGATTCCCTAAGACAGCGGAGGTGTCAAGAGTCACAGTTTATCACGCGCTGACGACGAAGCGCCGGGAAGGTCGCCGATGGACCACCTCGGGAAAGGCTATGCGTGGTCCGCGACATCCTTTACGGCCCGCTGCTTGACGCCGGAGATATGGGCAACCATGGCGCGTTGGGCCTGCTTGGGGTCCCCTGCGGTAAATGCGTCGAAGATTGCCGTGTGTTCTTCGATTGCACATTCCGCATCGGTCACGCCCAGCCCGCTGAAGAACCGAAACCGCTGGACTTGGCCGCCCAGTGAATTGTAGGCGGACAGGATGAATTGGTTGCCGCTGCTTTCTGCTATCAACCGATGAAATCGTTCATCGGCCTCCCAATATTCGCGGAATTCGGCGAAGGAGACGCCCCGTGGTGCGGTACGCAGATCCGTAATGGCCTGCGCCAACGCCTGGTTCAGCGCCGGGGTTCTGCGCTCGCAGGCCCGGAAGGCATTAACAGGTTCAATGACAAGTCGGGCATCCATTAGCTGCGCCAGGTCCTCCGCGCTGAACAGCGGAGCAACGCTGTACCCCTTCAACGCCACCCTACGCACCATTCCTGTGGCCTCAAGCCGGGCCAAGGCCTCTCTGACAGGAGTCGGCGAGACATCCAGCTCCCGGGCCAAGCCGTCGATGCTGATTCCAGCTCCAGCCATCAGCCGGCCATCCATGAGGGATGCCAGGACTTCTTGATAAACATGATCTGCGAGTACTTGGCGGTTCACAGTGCGCGGTTTATCAATTCTCGCAGTCATAAATAGATCCTATAGGTCCGCTCCGTCCGGGCCGCCGCTCGTTCTCTTGTGGTGCACCGGTATCTGCCCGCGCCACGGACTCAGTGCGGAGGCCCGGAGGGCGCGACGACCCTAATCACGGCGGAATCGTCCGCTGTGCCAAGTCCCTGCGCCTGGCCCAGGAGATATAGCTGCTCCGCGGCTGCCGCTACCGGGGCCGGCAGGCCCGCGGCCCGTGCGGCCTTGCCGACTATTCCCATGTCTTTGACAAAAATGTCCAGACGGCTGAGCACCTCGGCACCTCCTTCTGCATAAGCCTGAAGCATGCGGGGGCCGCGGTTAGAGAGCATGAACGAACCGGCGGCGCCGGCTTCGAGCGCTGCCAGAGTCCGTGCACCGTCCAATCCAAGCGCCGTTGCGAGTGCAAGGGCTTCCGCCGCAGCGGCAATGTGCACTCCGCAGAGCAGCTGATTGACCGTTTTCAGAGCCTGCCCGTCGCCGGGCCGGTCGCCCACGATGGTCAGCGTCGAGGCGAGCAGTCCCAGCACCGGACGCGCCTGCTCCAGCGCCGCCGGGTCGGCCCCCACAACGATCAGCAGGTCTCCGGTTCCGGCGCGGGCAGGTCCCCCTGACAACGGCGCATCCACTAAAGCGATGCCATGCTCAGCCAGGCGCGCTACCGCTGCGGGAATGGCTTCCATGCCCACCGTGCTCGTGAGAATTACGACAGAGCCGGAATCCAGCACCTCGGCGATACCGTCCGCGCCGAAGAGTACGTCGTTGAGTTGGTCGGCATTTCGCACGGCCAGCAGTACGGCGTCTGCACCACTGGCTGCCGCACGGGCGGATTCGAAACGCGCTATGCCCGCCGCAGCCGCCAACGCCAGCCGATCCGCGGAAATATCGAACCCGTGGACGGTGAGTTGGCTGGCCAGACGTGTGGCCATGGGCAGACCCATGGCACCAAGTCCCAGGACTGCGACCAGGTAAGCGGAGGAAGCGTTGTTTTTTATCGGCATGACATGTCTCCTGTCGTGAAGGAATCAGATTTTACTGCTGAGTTTGCGCACCACGTCCAGAAGCGATGAGTCGTTGCCGACATTGCCGGCGAATATTACGTACGGAATTCCCTTGGCTGGACCGTCCACGGGTGCCCACAGCGAGACGATGCCGGGGAGCATCGGACCCCGCACTATTCCGTGCCGGATTTCCAGCCCGTGCGCGGCCACATCGGAGGACGTAATACCGCCCTTGGCTATCACGAACCGCGGCGGCCGGATTTTTAGGGTCCGTTGGACAACCTCGACGACGGCGGCAGAGACCGTCCGCGCGATCTGCAGACTTTCGACCGCATCCTCGGCCGTGACTACGAGGCGGCTGGTATGGACGACGACGTCAGCTTGTGCCAGCGCGGCGCTCACCGCTGCAACCGTGTCAGCAATGTGTGCGGCTGCCCGTTCTCCATCGAGCAGTAACTCGACCTGGATTTCCACGAACTTAGCCAATGAATGATTCTCCCGCAGCACCTTTAACTGCCGTGTGGTGACGCCAACATGAGAGCCAACAACGATCAACCCGCCGCCGGGCGCAGGAGCACTTCCTGCATAGGCCTCGTCGCTGGTGAGCGGAAGGCGCTCATCCTGACCGATTCGGGCACGGACAAAAGGAGGTCCCACGCGGTACAGCAATTTCATGCCGCGCGCTTCGGAAGCAGCCAGTCCCAAGGCCAGGGCGCGCAAATCATTTTCGCTCACACAATCGACGACGATCGGAGTGGAATCCGTGGCTTTGGAGAGTGCATCCGCAATACCTTCCGTGCCGCCGCGAACAATATTCAGGTCCAAAACCACAACGTCCTCAGCGCGGTACCGACCGCCGGATTTTTCCTCGACGTACTTGGCGAGCCCGGAGCTGGTGAAACCGAAACTCGCGTCCCGGGCGAACTCCGTCTCGGCGACGGGAGTTAAGCCGCCGGATCCGTCCCGCGTGTAGTGCTGACCACCGATGGTGACCCGGCCCGCATCGGGGAATGCAGGAACAATCACAACGCCGTCGATTCCTTGTCCGGTTTCCTGCAGAAGGGTCGCTGCGATGACGTCGGGTTCGAGCGGGTAATGCCCGCGCAAGGTGGAATCACTGCGGCTGACGAATGCGACGTCTGTACCGGTTTCCGAGGCTGCGGCGAGGGCATTGGTGACCACTTCACGGTTGCGTGCCGCTGCCGTGTCAGGATCCAGGCTCCGCGTATTCGTTAGTACGTAGACTGCGGCGGCAGGGCCGTCGTCGATCCGGAAGCTGAACGCCCACCGGAAGTCCTCGACATCCCAGCTGGTGAGCACCGGGAGGTTCGAGACGGACTGGGTTCCGGTCGGATCATCATCCAACACGACCAGGACCTTCCCGGTGCCGCGCTGAACCGCCATCACCACGGAGGCTGGCACGGCTACCTCCGGCAGGTACTGCGTTAACAGGTCTTCTTCTTTAATCACCATTTATCCCTTC
This sequence comes from Arthrobacter terrae, assembly GCF_015708085.1. GTDB lineage: Bacteria > Actinomycetota > Actinomycetes > Actinomycetales > Micrococcaceae > Arthrobacter_M > Arthrobacter_M terrae. The sequence goes on from NZ_JADNYM010000001.1 coordinate 75,260, forward strand.
GGCCCGACGAGCAGGTAAGCCACATCTGTCAGACATCTTACGTTCCTGTGCCGCTGCGGCGGCGGCAAGTCACAAACCTTCTGGAAGCGAAAAAATTTTGCAGTGGACTCTGGAAATTGAACAATCCTAGGTCTATCGTATAGGAAATAGGATCTGAAAGCCTACCGCCCAGCGGTATACGGGGCTGACCTCATCCCACCACCGGAGCGATCATTCATCGTGGAATTAGCACAAAAATTTGCGCACAAAGGAGTGTCATGAGTCAAAAAACGGGAACCGTCGCCAGCACCCGAGAGAAGGACTACAAGAAGGTAAAGAACCTTCGATACTGGGTCCTCGGGTGGTTGCTCTTCGCCGGAGTACTCAACTATCTGGACCGGTCAGCCGTCTCGATCGCAGCGCCCAATATGATCAAAGATCTCGGCCTGACCAAGACCGATATCGGTCTGCTGGGAACCGTATTCTCCTGGACTTACGCCTTCTTCCAGCTGCCGGCCGGCTACCTTATTGACAAGTTCGGGCCGAAGAAGATGTACTTCATCGCGATGGCTGTCTGGAGTGTGGCCACCGCCTTGATGTCGGCCGGGCGTACGATGACGCACTTCATAACCTTCAGGATCCTGCTCGGAATCGGTGAGTCCCCGAACTCCCCGAACTGCTCCAAGATCACTACTACTTGGTTCCCACGCGAGGAGCGCGGCCAGGCTTGCGGGATCTGGGACAGCGGGTCCAAATGGGGTTCGGCAGTTGCGCCGCCTCTGCTCACGGTCCTGATGCTGGCGTTCGGGTGGCGTGCGATGTTCGTCGTCATCGGCGCGGCTGGCATCGTACTCGCGTTGGCGTTCTACCTGTTCTACAAGTCCCCGGAAGAAGCCAAACACCTTTCCGAAGACGAGTACCGCTACATCCTGGCCGGTCGGGACAACTCGGCTGCCCCGGCCGCCAGCATACCCTGGCTGACGTTCTTCAAGTACCGCCAGACCTGGGGCATGATGCTCGGATTCTTTACCTCGATCTGGATCTGGAACATCTTCATTACGTTCCTGCCGCTCTTCCTGCAGGACACCCTCGGAGTCTCTATCGCCAAGACCGGATGGCTTGCGGCCATCCCGTATCTCGCGTCCGCAATCGCAGGAATTTACGGCGGCCGGATCACCGTAATGCTCGTGCGCCGTCGGGGACAGACGGCGATGGGCTCCAAAAAGCTGGTGCTGATCATTGCTTCGGTTCTGACAGGTGCGCTGCTGATCATCATTCCGTTTGTGCACTCCCTCGTGTTCGCTATCGTCGTGTTGTGCCTGGCACTCGGGCTCATCGCGATCATCCAGTCGCAGTCCTGGGCCTTGACGAGCGATATCGTCCCGGACACACATGTGGCCCGTTTCGGTTCCATCATGAACTTCGGTGGCTACTTCGGCGGCGCGTTGGCGCCTGTTATCACCGGAATCATTGTCGACCGGACGGGGTCTTACACACCGTCCTTCATCCTGGCAGGCTTCATCGCGGCCCTCGGGGCGCTGTTCTTCGGGCTCATGGTCCGTCGGCCGATCGAGGCGAAGGAAATAGTGGCTGCGTGATCGGCATATCCAGCGGACAAGGATCGAAAAAGGATGAGAAGCATGGCTCGGAACAATAGGGAGTACGTCGTAGGTCTCACTCCTGACGGTGCAGGGCCAGACGGTTCGACCATCTTCGGTGATATCGGCCTGGGGCGGCTTGAGGAGGCGGGCATCACCTGGCGGCTCATGCCGGAAGTGACGGCGGGCCAGCCGGTGCACCGCATGTTCGATGGGCTCGATGCCGTGCTCTCGTTCGGGCACATGCCCTTCGACGCCGAACTGGTACGCCAGGCTCCGCGCCTTAAGCATGTGGCGAGGTTCGGCGCCGGTTACGACGGCATTGATTCCGTAGGGCTCGCCGCTGAAGGGGTCATCGTGACGACCGCCCCAGCCGCCGTCCGGAAACCGCTGGCGCTCGCCGGGTTAACGCTCGTGCTCGCTGCCGCGCACAGGCTGATCGAGAATCATCAGGTGGCTGTGTCCGGACAGTGGGACACCGGACGCGGAAAGTACCGAGGAATCGGCGTGGACGGCAGGACAGCCGGCATTATCGGCTTCGGAAGTGTGGGGATCCAGCTTGCTGAGTATTTACAGGCTCTTGGCGTTACGGTGATCACAACTGAGCGCAATGCCAGCGCAGCCCAGCAGCGCGGTATCGACAGTCATCCGCTGTTTGAGCTCGCCCGCAGGTCCGACTTCGTCATCGTAACCGCCGCACTGACCGATGAGACGCGAGGGATGCTTGCCGCCGACTTCTTCGCCGCGATGCAAGCGAGCGCTTACTTCGTCAATATCGCCAGGGGCGGCCTGGTGGACCAGGCGGCGCTTGTCCGGGCGCTCCAGGAGGGCGAAATCGCTGGTGCCGCCCTGGATGTGTTCGATCCTGAACCGCCCGCGAAGGACGATCCCCTGCTTGCGCTCGAGAACGTGATCCTTTCACCCCATGCGTTGTGCTGGACGGCTGACTTCACCCATAGCGTCTCGGCAAGTGTGATGGCATCGGTGGTCCAGGCTGCCCGAGGAGAGATACCTGCGGCCGCCTTAAACCGTGATCTGCTGGATCCCAGCACGTGGCGCGGCGCCGCTCAGAGTTCCTCCACCCGCTAACCGGCGCCGGCTAAGCCGGTATTTTTAGCATTGAACGGGAGCTAGTCAACAATTGCTTCCAGCTCTTGACCGGGTTTAATGTTCGGCAGGAAGAATGTGCTGATACCTTGGGCGAAGCCAATGATCACTGCGATGACGATCCAAGTGATGATGAGGCTTGTGGTAGCCGTCATCCCGGTCCATATCGCGCTGCCGATGAGCTGGCCGCCAACCATCATGGCTCCCATCCATCCCACGGCGGTTCCGCGAACCCGGGTTGGGAAGCATTCCGCCTGGTAGGAGTAGCCGGCTCCGGACCAGGTTCCATTGGTGGCCTGATAAATACAGAAGAAGACGATTGCTACCCAGGTGTGATCCGAAACGATGAGAATCAGCAGGTTGAGAGGACCAACAAGGCACCCCGACACCAGCATCACGTTTCGTCGACCGAATTTCTCGCCCAGGAGACCGCCGAACACGTAGAAGAAGAACCCAATACCGCCACAGACAAGCAGCAGGACCGCCGCTTCACTGGCCGTCCAGCCTTTCACTTGGGTCAGCCAGTACGCAATGAAGACATTCGTGGCAACAAACGAGATCGCATACAGCAGCCACGTCACCGTCAACCGGGTGAGCGCCGAGCGAACCGGACCGGCTGTTGAGAACAGCTGTCTAACAGAACCCTGCTTCAGGTCCTCCACCTTCACCGGACGCTGGGCCTGCAAACGTTCCACTTCGCCGCGATCGCCGCCCTTCACTGCCGCGCGAAGAGCCTTGATGTGTACATAACGATCCGATTCCCGAACCTTCCAGCGACCAATCGCGACCAGGAGCAGGGGAATGACGCCAAAGACGTAAACGACCCGCCAACCGAAACTTCCGACCAGCAGGTACAGCCCGGAGGCCAGGAAGACTCCGATGGGCCAGCCACCTTGGACAATGGAGTACAGAAAACCGCGGCGCTTGGCGGGAACTTGCTCGTTGACCAGAGTCACAGAAACGGCGAGCTCAGCGAACGCGAAGGCGGAAGCTATTGCGCGGACGAGCGCCAGTTGCCAGAAATTCTGAACGAAGAATGTCAGGCCCGTGAATATACCGGCAACGGCCAGGCAAATCATCCACATGTTCTTCCGGCCTGCACGGTCCATTCCCCAGCCTACGAACAGCGCGACAATGACTTCGGCACCGAAGACGATGAATTCCAAGGCTCCAAGATCGGTGGCCGACAAGTGCAGATCTTTTGCAATCGCCGGCATTGTTAACGTGAGGAGATTCGAATCGTATGACGCCAGGGACCACCCGAGCAGCGCGATGATGATGAGGTAGATGATGTACTTGCGGTCCTTGGATTCAGATGTTGCCAAGGTGTCGGCAGACATTGTGGCCACCGTTCCTTTCTTCCTTATTCGCCTCAGTGCTGTTTTACAACCCGCCCGTCACAGTTGCGGGACCCATGCGAATGCACGGCCCGGCGCGCCGGTGCCGCGGGCGATCTTCAACGGCGCGAAACAGAAAACGGCACCGCGGACGGGCAGCCGGTCGAGGTTCCCCAAAGCCTCGATGAACGCCACCCGCGCTTCCAGCCCCGCGTAATGGACACCAGCCCCGTCATGGCAGGACCCCATACTCACCCCGTCCGTCCCAACGCAAGTCACACCACGATCCATAATGTGGCGCATTGCGTTGCTGTCCGGGGCGGGCCAACCGGGACCATCCCGTGTGACGAGCGCGCGATAGCAGTACTCGAGCCCTGCAGAACCCGGCAGATAGCGCTTGTCCCAACCTGTACGGAAGAGAACAATATCGCCGACGGTAAGCTCACCGTTGTCACGCTCCCATTTAGCGATGAAATCCTTGGTGATCGTGGGCGACACACCCGGCGCCGAATCAGGAAGATTTGCTGGAATATCGATCACCACGGCCGGACCGATGAGCTGATTCAGGGCTATCTGTTCCACCGTTACGGAGCCAACGTCCGCAGCATGGGGTAACCCGGTCTTCACTTCGGGGATAAAGTGAGCCGGGGCATCGACGTGGGTTCCAGTGTGCTCGTCGATGAGCAACCATCGGGTCTGATAGGGCCCCGTTGCATTCTTCAGCGGAGCTGCCTGATCGTCAACGTTGTTGAAATAGTTGAACGTCTTTTGCTGGTACGGCATATGCGTCGCCCAGGCCGCCGGCAGTTCCTCTGCAAGGAGCAGCGTGAGGTCGACAATGGTCAGCTCCGTTAACGAGCGCGCTGTGGAGTCGTCGAGCGTCATGGTAATGGCTTCCCGTCTGTGACGGACTTCCATAAACCGTACTCACGATCCGTAGCATACAAGGCCGCCGTTTGTTATTATCCGCGTCGATTGGGGGAAGCGTCAATGCCCCAGGTGCCCCCGCGTATCATTGCGAACACCGCGATCTGCTGGTCGGCTACGCGATCCGGGACATGGTCTTGCTCGCCCCGCAGGACGGCCCGCCCAGTCCTTTTCCATCGCTGACGTGCTGCGCACGCTGGACAAAACCAGCCGGCAGCACCGCGCCTGACGCCGGATCAGCAGCAGGCGATTCACGGTATGAGCTCGACTAATCGTCAAGCAGCTCGACGCCGATCCGCTCCTGCAGTTCCGCAAACGTGGTCCCGAAGGTTTCCCGGACGCGCACGCCGTCGGGCCCGATCAGGAAAACGGCTTCATTCGTGTATATCCGGGTCACGCAGCCAACACCTGTCAGGGGATAGCTGCATGTCTGCACCAGCTTGGCCGCGCCTTCCTTGGTAAAAAGGGACATCATCACGTATACGTCCTTGGCGCCCGTGGCCAAGTCCATGGCCCCGCCCACGGCGGGAATCGCGTCCGGTGCGCCGGTGTTCCAGTTCGCCAGGTCGCCGGTAGCGGATACTTGGAAGGCTCCGAGGACACAGACATCCAGATGTCCGCCACGCATCATGGCGAACGAGTCCGCGTGGTGGAAATAGGAGGCTCCGGGTAGCTCCGTGACGGGGATCTTGCCGGCGTTGATCAGGTCCTCGTCGATTTGATCGCCCACGGCCACCGGGCCCATGCCGAGCATTCCGTTCTCGGTGTGCAGCGTCACGTGCTGTTCCGCGGTCAAGTAGTTGGAGACCAGCGTCGGCTGGCCGATGCCCAGGTTCACGAAGGATCCTTGGGCTATATCACCGGCCACCAGTTGGGCAAGTTGCTCCTTGCCCAGTCGTTGGCTGCCCGGTCGTTTACTGCTGAGTCCTTTGCTCATTGCCGGCTCCGCTCTCTTTCGGTTCGAGCTGGTGCATCCAACCGGACGACCGTGTTGACGTAAATCCCCGGCGTGACGACGTTCTCGGGATCGAGGTCACCCGTGGGCACCACGCTGCCCACCTGCACAATCGTATTGATCGCCGCGGCGGCCATGATCGGGCCGAAGTTCCGCGCTGTCTTCCGGTACACCAGGTTCCCGGCTTTGTCTGCCGTGAGGGCCTTGATCAGGGCGACGTCGCCGTAAATCGGGGTTTCATAGACGTGTCCGCGCCCATCGATCATTCTTGTTTCCCGGTCTTCGGCCAGCATCGTGCCGTAGCCGGTGGGCGTGAAGAAGCCGCCGATTCCCGCCCCGGCGGCGCGGATGCGTTCGGCCAGGTTGCCTTGCGGAACCAGCTCCAGTTCGATCTCCCCGGCACGGTAGGCGGCGTCGAAGTGCCACGAATCCGACTGGCGGGGGAAGGAACAGATGACCTTGTCCACTCGGCGTTCCTTGATCAGCAGCGCCAAACCTGCATCCCCTTGACCGGCATTATTGTTGACCACTGTCAGTCCCGTCGCGCCGCCGTCGAGCAGGGCTGTGATCAGTTCCATTGGCTGCCCGGCGTTGCCGAAACCACCGATCAGCACGGTTGCCCCGTCGCTGATGCCGGCCACTGCCTCGGCAGCGGATTGCACAAAATTGAGCATCAGCTCAGCCTCCCTAAGTGTGTGAACGTCCTCAATTGCGGGCCGCGTGGACGTTTTCCAAGACGACGGCCAGCCCTTGGCCCACCCCGATGCAGATCGCGGCCACACCCCACCGCTCACCGCTGCGCTCGAGGCGGCGGGCCAGCGTGCCCAGAATCCGGATGCCGGAGGCACCCAGCGGGTGGCCGATGGACACGGCACCGCCCCAGGCATTGACGATCTCCGGAGCGATGCCCCACGCATCGATGCAGGCCAGCGATTGTGCCGCGAAGGCCTCATTGAGTTCGACGGCGGCTACTTCACCCCAGCCGATTCCGGCCCGTTTGAGCGCCAAATTCGCGGCCTCCACGGGGGCAAAGCCAAAGAATTGCGGTTCGAGGGCACATGCGCCGCGCCCGACGATGCGGGCCAGCGGTTCCGTTCCCAACAGGCCAGCCGCTCGCTCCGAACCAATCAGCGCAGCAGAGGCGCCGTCGTTCAGCGGTGAGGCATTCCCGGCGGTGACAGTGCCGCCGTCGTCCGTTTCGGACTCCTTACGGAAGACTGTCTTCAACCCAGCCAGCTTCGCAGCAGAACTGCCGGGACGGATGCTCTCGTCGCGATCCAGCGTGGTGCCCGGGACCTTGACAATCTGGTTGTCGTAATACCCTGCGGTCCAGGCAGCATCGGCCCGATTGTGCGAGGACGCCGCGAACTCATCCTGGCGCTGGCGCGAAATGCTGTGCCGTTGGCGCAGCTGCTCGGTGGCCTCGCCGAGGGAAACAGTCCACTCGGCCGGCATCGCCGGGTTGACCAGCCGCCAGCCCAAAGTGGTCGATGCGAGGGCAAGGTCACCAGCCGGGTAAGGTCTTTCCGTCTTGGGCAGGACCCACGGGGCACGGCTCATGGACTCAACCCCACCGATGGCGATCAGCTCGGCTTCACCGGTATTGATTTGGCGGGAAGCGATAATCGCCGCATCCAGGCTGGAACCGCAGAGCCGGTTGACCGTGGTCCCTGGAATGGACGTCGGCAACCCAGCCAGCAACGTCGCCATCCGCGCTACGTTGCGGTTTTCCTCACCGGCACCGTTGGCGTTGCCGAAGACGACCTCATCAATGTGGGCCGGATCCAGAGCCGGAGCCCTGGAAATTATTTCCCTAAGCACCAGCGCTGCCAGGTCATCCGGACGGACGCCGGCAAGAGCTCCACCAAACCTGCCAAACGGTGTCCGGACTGCGTCGTAGAGAAAGGCCTGATTCACTGTGCTCCTTCAACGGGATTCTCATTATCAATTGTCGCAAATACCCCTTGGGCGATCTTGAACCCACTGTTCGCGGCCGGCACCCCACAATATATAGCCGAGTGCAGCAAAACCTCTTTAATCTCCGCGCGGGTCATGCCGTTAGTCAGGGCGGCCCGAACATGCATGGCGAACTCCTCCCAGTGCCCGTGGGCAATCATGGCGGTGAGCGTAATGGCGCTGCGGGTGGCGCGTGGCAAGCCCGGGCGGGTCCAGATGCTTCCCCACGCATAACGGGTGATCATGTTCTGAAACTCGTCGGTGAAGTCATCGATGCCGGCGTTGGCACGATCAACGTGGGCATCGCCAAGGACTTGGCGGCGGACGGCCATTCCCTCGTCGTAGATGCTTTGCTGGGAGGCGGCCGGATCGGTACTGGCCGGAGGGGAAGTTGCGTTCATGGGTGTGGAGTCCTTTTGTCGGCGGGCGGGCGGGGCGGCCACCGGGCGTGGCGGCGAGGGCGGGCGACGGCGGGTATGCGGCTAGGCGGTGGGCGCCGGTCGGATGGGCTGCTAGGCGAAGAATCCGCGCAACAGGGCGGCCGTTTCTTCCGGCGCCTCAAGTGGCGCCTGGTGTGCAGCACCGGGTACGACGGCGGAACGGCCGTTCCGGACGCCTGAACCGATCGTCTCGGCGACGGCGGGCGGGCAAATCGGGTCGAGTTCGCCTGCGATGGCCAGCAGCGGCGCCTCGATGGCACCGAGGCGGTCGCGGACATCGAAGTCCGCCAGCGCCCGGCAGGCGAACGCGTAGCTGAAGCGGTCGGCGTCTTGGAGCGAGTGCAGGAGCGCTGCGGCGCGGTCCGGGTAGGCTTCCATGAAGCCCGGAGCGAACCAGCGCTGAGCCGATCCGACCACCTGCGTGGGCGTCCCCTGCACGCGCACGGTTTCAGCCCGGTCCAACCATCCCTGCGGCTCGCCGAACTGTGCGGAGGAACAGATCGCCGCGACCGCCGAGAACACCCCCTCGTGACCGGTCCCCTGGTCCAGCGCCAGCTGTAGCGCCACCCCACCGGCCAGTGAGACACCGGCGTAGTAGACCTTCCGGTCCGCTCCGTCGCACAACTGTGCAGCGATGTCCCTGACGCCGGAGGCGAGCTCGGCGACGCTGAATGCCTCGGTCGCCGCCGGGCTGGCACCGTGACCGGGCAGGTCAACACCCACCACCTCAAAGCCCTCGAGGTAGGGCACCGCCGCGCCCCAGAGAGCCCGCACACCCGTGCCCAGTCCGGCACCCACGATGAGCAGCGGCTTGGCAGTAGCCGGTAGTGGGTTGCCCGCACCCAATAGCGTCGCAGTGATTTTCGGGATGCTCACGTGGCACTCCATTCCTGATGGGTGGCAATTATCCGGAAGATTAGTTCGTCCGCGGCACCGAGGTACTTCGACGGATCCAGCAACGCTGCGAGCTCGGCATCATTGAGCCGCTCGGGCGGAACCGTCTGGCGGAGGGATTCCGCCAGTGCTGCGGGGCCACCCCGCGACTCCTCCACGAGGGCCTGCACCCGCTTCTTCCCGGCCCCGGGATTCCCCTCGTCGAGGAGGGGCGCCACGACGGCCATGATCTTTTCGCTGAGCAGCAACGGTCCCGTAAGTTCCAGGTTGGCCTGCATACGGTCGGCGTGCACCTGGAGGCCGGTGGCGAGTTCGGCAAGTTTCGCGGCTGCTCCGCCAGCAAGCCGAAGCAGCTGCCGAAGGGCCTGCCACTCGACGTGCCATGACCCGTCCGGCCGCTGGTCGACGACGGCGCCGGCGGCTGCTTGAAGCTGCACCTGGTAGCCGGGGCCGGCCAGTGCCGCGCTGTGGATGAGCACGGAGAGCACCGGATTTTGCTTTTGCGGCATGGCAGATGAGACTCCCCTGCCGGCGGCAACCGGCTCGGATACCTCGCCGATTTCGGGCCGGTTGAGCAACAGGACGTCGTTGGCCACGGTCCCAGCAGCGGCCAGCACATCGGCGAGGGCCTGGCCAAGTTCGGTGACGGGCAGCCGGTTCGTCTGCCAGGGAAAACCAGGATCCGTCAGCCCCAATCGAGCGGCGAGGTCGGCGGCGAGGTCCAGCGCGCCGCCGTCGGCTGAGCCTGCCGCCCGTCCACCGATTTGGCGACGCTCGGTGAGCAGGCTTACGCCCGCCATCGTCCCGGCTGCTCCTCCCCACTGTAACGGCAGACCGGCCGCGACGGTGCCGAGCCGGCTACCGGCGTGGCCCACGCCGGAGAGCCATTGGGCGGCTTTCAGTCCGAAGGTGGAGGGCAGCGAATGTTGCGTCAGGGTCCGGGCGGCGCACAGAGTACGGCGGTGCCGCTCGGCCAGTGCGGCCATGGCCCGGGCCGCGGTGCGCAGGTCCGCTTCGATCAGTGCCACGGCCCGATGAGCCACCAGCATCAGTGCCGTGTCCACAATGTCCTGGCTGGTGGCGCCCTGATGGATCGCGGCCGCTGCGGCCGGGTTGCTGGTACGGACCTGTTCGCGCAGGTCCGCCAGCAGCGGGATCAGCGGGTTGCCCCCGCCCTGGGAACGGGCTGCGATGGACGCCGCGTCATACCGATCCTGACTGGCCGCGGCCAACACCGGATCTACTAGCTCCGGATCCAGGTAGCCAGCGTCGGCCAGGACGCGAACCCAGGCGGCTTCGACGTCGAGCATCGCTTGGATCAGCGCACGGTCACCGGTCCGGGCAGCCACGGGTGTCCCAGCCCAAGCCGGTGAGAGCAGGCCGACGTCGGCACTGTCCGCAGCGTTGTCGGCGGCGGCGGCAGCGGAATCCGGCACGCTCATGCCTCCGCGAAGCTAAGGAAAACCGTCTCGCCAGGTCCCTGGAGTCGGATGTCCCACAACAAGTCTCCGCTGGATTCGCGGGTGGCGATAAGCGTGTCGCGGCGGTCCTCGGGCAGTGCCGACAGTACTGGATCCTGCGCCAGCGCGGCGGTATCCTCCGGCAGGTATACGCGGGTGTGCAGCTTGTTCAGCAGTCCGCGCGCGAAGACGACGACGGCGATGAAGGGTGCGCTGCCGGGTTTCGTCGCGCCGGGGTTAAGCGTAGTGAAGGTGTAGGAGCCGGTGTTGTCCACCGACTCGCGCCCCCAGCCGGTGAAGGTGTAGCCGTCCCGGACCAAGGAACCCGGTTCCTGCACGATCGTGCCATCCTCGTCCGCCTGCCAAATTTCCAGCAAGGCATCCGGAATGGGGTCACCCTGGCCGTCATAGACGGTCCCGTGCAACCGGAGGGCGCCCGGCCGCGCCTGAGGGACAAGTTCTCCATCTTTGGCATATGGCAAGGCATATTCGAAGAACGGCCCAATGGTCTGTCCGGGCGTGGCGGGAAGCTTCGGGATAGTCCGCGTTGCTTCAGTGCCTGTTTGTTCTGGCATTATTCTGCATCCTCGTCTTCCATCCAGGTCCGGTTGCTACCACTGAGGACAATGTCCCAGTTGTAGCCGGTGGCCCACTCGTGTGTCGTGATGTCGTGATCGTAGCGCGCCACGAGCAGGTCCCGGGCCTTCTGGTCCGTGATGGACTGGTAAATCGGGTCCAGCGCAAACAACGGGTCTCCGGGGAAGTACATCTGGGTGATCATGCGCTGCGTGAAGTCTGTGCCAAAGATCGAGAAGTGGATGTGCGCGGGCCGCCAGGCGTTGTAGTGGTTCTTCCATGGGTACGGGCCCGGCTTGATGGTGGTGAACTCATAGCTGCCGTCGGCACCGGTAATGCACCGCCCGGCGCCGGTAAAGTTTGGGTCGATCGGCGCCGGATGCTGGTCCCGTTTGTGGATGTATCGACCGGCCGAGTTGGCCTGCCAGATCTCCACCAGCTGGCCCCGCACCGGGTGACCATCGCCGTCGAGCACCCGGCCACGCACCTCCAACCGTTCCCCCAGCGGCTCACCGTTGTGCTGGATGGTCAGATCGCTTTCCAGTTCGTGGACGTCCCGATGCCCGAACGCGGGGCTCCACAATTCAATGGTCTCCGGATCGGCATGATGCAGGTCCTTCGTGGGGTGGCGCAGAACGGAGCTTCGGTAGGGGGCGAAGTCAATACGTGGCTGCGTTTCCTGGGCCGCCCCGCCCGCAAGCCCATCCTGGTAACTGCGGTGGACGGCCTCGATTTCGGCACTCAGCGAGGCTTGGCTGTCAGCTGCCGCCTCGGAACTGACGACCACGTGGCTGTCGTCAAAGGTTTCATCTGCCATGATATGAACTCCTATTCGTGGTTTGAGTATGGTGTTCCGGCTGTGATGGCGTCGAAGAGCACCAACGTGCCGGCCATTGGGTCTCCCGTGACAAAGCTGATGTGAACCTCTCTCCACTGTGACAGGGACTACATTTCACCGCCTTCCTTTTCTCAATCAATGAGAATGTGACTAGTCAACATGCTCCCCCATCGCCCGGGCTATTCCCCGGGCACCGGTCAGCAGGACAGGAAGGATTGAATGGACTTTGCCCTCATCGCGGGCAACCACGACCCCCAATGCGGCAACGGCAATTCGCCCGCGGCCCAACACCGGAACGGCGATCCCCGTCGTCTCCTCGTCCACCAGTCCGTTAAAAGCGGCGAACCCCTGTCCCCTGACCAAGGCGAGAGCCTGCCTGGAGTCAGCCAGTCCAGTTTCAGAAGGCAGGAACGCATTTGGGTGGCCGCGCAGATACGCCTCCTGAACGTGGACGGGCGCAAAGGCCAGAAGCACCATGCCGGCAGAGGTCCGATGGACGGGAAGCCGACCCGCCACGCGGGCCTGATTGACCACCGAATCGCGGCCGGAAAGCCGTTCGATGACCAGCACCTCATCATCTCGAAGCACCGCCAACTGGGTGTGCTGGCCAACCACCGCCTGAATGTCCTCCATGAAGGGCATCGCGGCTTCCCGCAGGTCCAGGGCAGCGGAACTCCTGTTCGCCAGCTCCCACAAGCCGAGGCCAAGCCGCAGGCTCCCCGATGCATCTTTACGCAAAAAGTCGTGGGACAACAACTGATCCGCCAAACGATAAGCGGTTGCCAGCGGGACGTTCGCCCGGACGGCCAAGGCACCAATTGTGAGCGACGGAGCATCCGCCCCAAAGGCGCTCAGAATCCGCACCAGCCGATCCAGCGATGAGTCCCCCGACTTCGAATTAGCCATAATGCCATGCTGCCACGCCCCAACCACTGGAGGTGATTTCCCCATCCTCGAGCCCCCGGAATTCAGGTCTCAGGTAAAGAGCCCGGCAAGGCGCCTAAGGCACGTCATACAGTGAGGCAACGGTGGCCTTTTCCCTCGATGCCTCTGACTTTGCTGGGACGCTGCACCGTTTTGTCCACAGAGCAAGTCGCAGTACTGGTAATCGCCAACGCTGCGACTCTTGAATAGCATGTTCGGCAGCACTCTGCCGGTCCCCGAGACGTGCCAGAATTCTCCCCAGATGGATCTGACTGAACCTGCATCGCCCGGGCCAGCCTGCCGGCTGGCACCGGCCGGACAAATCTCCTTTGGAGCACCGTCCGGCGATCACCGATATGGTTTAGTTGGCAAGGTTCGGCTGCCGAATAGGCCGGACAGGAATCGAAAATGGAGCAGAAAACGGCACGCATCACCGTCCTCGGTGGGACAGGATACGCAGGCAGCGCAATCGTGAAGGAGGCCAGCAGGCGCGGGCACGAGGTCACGTCAGTCAGCCGTTCGACACCCACTAAACCATTAGGCGGAGTCAGCTACATCGCTGGTTCGGTCCTGGACCAGGAAGTCATCACCCAAGCGGTCGCCGAGCGCGACGTCGTCTTCGAAACGTTATCCCCGCGGGGAGACATGGCGGGCAAGGTCGAAGGGATTGTCGACACCCTGATCAGCCTTACCGCTGGCACCAGAACCCGTCTCGGTGTACTTGGCGGAGCGTCCTCGCTCCTCGAAAAGCTCAAGGCCAGCCCTGCAGACCTGGACTGGTTCTACGTCAGCCCTCCCGCCGAGTTTGGCGCATGGGCCCCCGCAGAAGAAACCGGCACCTACCGCCTCAGTGACGACGTCCTCCTCAGGGACGACACCGGCCGCTCGAACATCTCAGCGGCCGACCTCGCCAGGGCGGTACTCGACGAAATGGAACAGCCGAAGCACCGCCGTCAGCGCTTCCACGCCGCCCACTGACACCAAGCCAACCTCATTTCCGGCCGTACGAGTATTTTTGACATGTGGGGTGGGACTCCTCAGATCCCAGCGGGCGCCGTTACGGCGTCGACCCGCGCTTAGTGCCGTTTCTGCCAATTGGCTGAGAATTTGCAACCGTCCCGGTTTTCGTCAGCTCAGAGGCTCCTCGAAGGGGAAGGGGTGGCCCCCAAACCAGATGCAACAACAACGCCTGGGCGGCGCTTGTCGGTAGCCAAGGGATACTGTGAGTATGAAATTTACAACGACCATCCTGGGCAGTGGCAATAAGGCGGGGATCGAGGTCCCGGAAGACATCGTCACCGGACTCGGGGCCGGAAGGCGGCCACCGGTGGTCGTCACCATCAACGGGCAAAGCTACCGCAGCAGCATCGCGGTGATGAGTGGGCGGAACATGGTGGGCGTCAGCGCAGCCAACAGGGAACTGACCGGCGCCGCGGCCGGGGATACCGTCGAGGTCAACCTCGAACTCGACACGCAACCGCGGGTCATGCACGTACCCGAAGACCTTGCCGCCGCCCTGGACGCAGAGCCGGACGCCAAAGCGTTCTATGCGACGCTGAACTACAGCACCCAGCGCCGTTACGTGGAGCCAATCGGAGATGCCAAAACGGAGGAAACCCGCTCGCGCCGAATCACCCAGCTGATAGCCAACCTCAAAGCGGCCAAGAAGTAGCCCCCCGGTCGCAGCGCGATACGGGTGCCGCTCAGCCGTGCGGCCAGCCGGTGTAGGCCTCGGCCAGGTACTGCTGCCCGTAGCGTGAGGTAACAACGCTGTTCAACTCGCCCTGAATACGCTTGCGTTCAAAACTGCTGTGATCATTCCGGCTGTGCAGCATACTGGTCATCCAGTAGGAGAAGTTCTGGGCCTTCCAGACCCGCTCCAGGGCGTTATCGCTGTAACCGTCCAACAAATCCCTGGACCCGGTAGCGTAGAACATTTCGATGGCGTCGAAGAGGACTTTGACGTCCGCCAGGGCCAGGTTCAAACCCTTGGCACCGGTGGGTGGGACGGTATGTCCAGCATCTCCGGCCAGGAAAAGGTTGCCGTAACGCATGGGTTCGCAGACATAGGAGCGGAACGGCAGCACCATCTTTTCAAAGATGGGCCCGCGCTTGAGCGTGAAGCCGTCCGGCCCATCGACTCGTTTTTGCAGCTCGTTCCAGATCTGGTCCTCGGTCCAGTCGCTGACATCCTCGGTCGGGTCGCACTGGAAATACATGCGCTGGACGCTTTCATTGCGCTGGCTGATCAGGGCGAAGCCGTGCTCGGAGTTGGCGTAGATAAGTTCCGGGGCACTCGGCGGCGCTTGGGTAAGTATGCCAAACCACGCAAACGGGTAGGCAATGAAGTTGTCGGTGCGCTCTTCGGCCGGAATGGCTCGTTTGCAGATCCCCTGGGAACCATCGGTACCGGCAATGCTGTCGGCGTGCACCTCGAAACGCTGCCCGTCGGCATCTATGAAGCGGATCTTCGGCACATCGGTTTCCAGGTCAAGAACTTCGGAATCAGTAACGGAGAAACGGACATCGCCGCCGTCGCGCTTGCGTGCCGCCGCCAGGTCCACGAAGACCTCGTTCTGCGGGTACAGCCATACCGACTCGCCCACGAGCTCCTGGAAGTCCAAGCGGTGGCTGACACCGTTGAACCGCAGGTCGATGCCGTCGTGGCGGTGCCCCTCCGTCAGCACCCGGCCGTCAACTCCGGTGTCCGTGAGCATTTTCACCGACCCAGCTTCCAGTATCCCCGCCCGATGGGTGTTGTGGATGGTGTCGTGGTCCCGCTTTTCGATGACGATGTTATCAATACCGGCCCTGGACAGCAGGTGGGAGAGCATGAGTCCAGCGGGGCCGCCACCGACGATGCCGACGTTTGTTTTGATAATCTGGGGCGCGGCGTCCATGCAGGTCTCCTTTGGCAAAAGTAAAGCGATCTTGATCAACTGTGACACCGGTAACAGAGCATCTCACTGCACTTCCCATTGAATGCGAAAAGCAACTCCCAAAACGGCGATGGCGGTATTCGACACGAATGCCGTTGTATTAAAATGATGGCGATGGCGCCGGCGTCGCACAGGAGCACGCGGCCCGGGGTCACCTCCGGTTTTTGGTCCCGGCCGTCAGAGGAGCCGTCCACGGATCCTCTGACCAGGGATGCTTCGGATACCGGCCCCGCATCCGGGATCGGACCTGCGCAAAGGGTCCGGACCAAAAGAAAGCCGGATCGTCCGTCACGGCCAACGGCCGTCCGGCCGGAGAGAGCAGGTGGACCAGCACCGGCACCCTCCTATCCACCAGCCGCGGCGTCTGCGCCCAGCCGCTGCACTCCTGCAGCTTGACCGCCACCACCAACGCGGGACCCGGAAGTCGCACCGCCTCCCAACCCGTGCCCATGAGCAGGCGGGCGCGTGGGTCCGACCAACGGTGCGAGGGCGAGGCGAAAATGTCCCGACGCTTCAGGGCGCGAAAGAGCAGTTCCAGGACTCAGACCACGTACGCGTCGCGGTCCACCGTCCCCTCCGGCAGCTCGGTGTTCGCATACACAGCCTGGTGCCAGTGCGGCGGCACGAGCGTTCCGTCGATCTCCCGGGGCAGCAGCGGCTTCTCGCCGACCTTTAGAGGCGAGAGTGCGGGCAGCTTCTTCACCCCGGCCAAGATTCTCGCCCCGCCGGTCGCTGCGTCCAGCGCTGAGGTCTCACCCAACAGTGACAGGAACGGCTTGACGGTGTTGTAGCGCAGCGCCAACGCCCCGCGAAGTGCGGACTGCGCTGAATCGTCGTCCTGGGGCACCAAACTCACCACCGTGGACGCTGCATCTTACATCACCGACCGGGGTGCGACTTCCTCCAACGCCCGCCACAGCGCGGCCACATCCACCTCAACCCCGGTCTCCTCGATCGACTCCGGCTTCTCGATGAACACCTTCGCCGCCCTTGCCACGATCCGTGATGCCTTCTCCAGCTGCGGCAGGGTGAACAGGCGCTGCTTGTCCGTGGAGCGCTTCGCGGTGCTGATCAACCTGGTCGCCATCCGGATCTCGAACAGGTCCAGGACATCATCGATCGCCTTGGCCTCCAGATGGCGCATCACCGCAGTGAGTATCGCCGTGCGCTTGGGCTCCGCGGTCTGCTCCAGCTTCGCGGCCTTGGTGCCAAGCCCGTACCGGGCCAGCACGGAGAGCCGGTTCGGCGGTATCTGTTCCAGCTTCAGCCGGCCCAGCCCGAAGGTGGCTATGTCCTCAACCCGCTGCAACGCACCCTTCATCGCGGTGCCGTGCTCCGCGTTGGCAGTCGACGCATCCGCTCCAGTTCCGAATACCGTGTGCCCTCCGGTGTTTTCAGCGTTGCAACCAAGTCCCCGGGCAGCGCCGGAGCCGCCCGCAGGGCGGCCTTGGCAACCGCGGCGTGCAGCCGCTTCTCGGCGATGGTGCGGACCTCGGAAACCTGTCGGGTCAGCACGTTCACCCCGGGTAGCAGTACCCGGTGCCGACGCAGCCAACCCGCCGCGTGGTTGAACAACTCGACCGGTCCGTCGGCATGCGTCCATGCCCGCCCGTGCAGGAACGCCCTGAACACCCGGCCATGGGCGGGGTCCTCGTACCGGTGGTAGCCGTACGCATCGCCGATCTCCCACGCGTGCTCATACGCCGTCTTTGACCGCTCGGTGTACTCCTTGAGGCAGGAGGAATCTTCAATCTCCAGCTGCTCCGCCAGATGCTCAATAACCGGCCACGGAACAGCCAAGGGATCCTCCAGGAAAAGCCCGATATATCGGACCGTGCACATCTGCAGGGCGCAGCCCAGGCGATTGTGGTCACCGCGCCGCTTCGCGATCAGGTTCCGGTCCTCGTCGTCGAGGAAGAAGAAGCGCTCCAACTCGGGCCGCGCGTCGGTTCCTCGGCGAATCCGACGAAACCCCGCGCAACTTGGATCGCCTGCGTTAAACGATCATGATCAAGTGCTTAGCGCCAACCGCTGTACCGATAGTCCCCAAGGCCGTCATCGGCAGCAGGCAGGCGTTCTAACGTTTCCCGTCTACAGCGGCCTGCGCCAAATGCGGAGCCACCACAGCCGTCCGGGCTGCCGCGCCGGCCCCACCTGCGCTACGGCTGCGCGGGCGGTACGGCGCTCCTGCCAACGGAACACCTCAAGGTCAGCGTCGCGGGTCTTCGTCACGACCGGCGGTCCGCCCAGGAGTTGGCGGCGCGCATCAATCACCCTGGCGTTGAAGTCCTCGACGACTTCATGGACCTGCTTCGCCGAGCCGAAGGTATCCAGCCGGTCGTCCAGCCCGGCGTCCTCACCGCGGAGCATAATGGCCTTCGGGCCCAGGCCGGTGAGATGTTCGCGCTGGATCAGTCCCTTGATCCACCAATCAGGATCGGGAGCGCCCCCCAGCCCCGGGATTGGTTTTCCGGCATACTCCAGTTTGTCGAAGTCCCCGCGCGCCATGGCGTCCTGGATCAGATATTCAGCACGGCCCGCGGCCGTGGTCTTCTTCCGCTGCCGGCGTGCCTCTTCCCGCGCATCCTCTGCGCGGTGCTGAATATCTGCATTGGCAGAGCGGTCCGCGGACCGGGCGGCCCGCAGCTCCGCGGCCTGTTCCAGCCGACGCCCGCGGTCCCCACCTGGCCGACTCTCCATCTCCGCGCCTCCTTTGCTACACCCGGATGCCCTACGCGCTCACATACCTGTTCCCTACGTTGCCACCGGGACTACGCCGCAGACAAGTGTCTGGCACCGGAATCACGCCCAATCGTATTGATCGGCCCGGACGGGTTCTCTACGCTGTCCTGAATCCTGTCCGCACTGGTGGTGGACACCATTTACCTGGCCCATGCCGGCGGCCACCTGTGTGGTCTTCCTGTGTCCAACTTGTATCCGGCAGCCACCGGTTCCCGTCTGACTGCGGCTGCGCACACCATCGAGCCGCAGCTGCCGTAAGGAACGTTCGACGCCGGTTCTCACCTTGGGCATGAAAGTCACCGATGCCGGTGCGGATGAACGATGCATCCATACTGGAGAAATTAACCGCTCAAAGGGGGTTGACGTGGCGGCAGTTACGAGGCAGACTAAATCGTATACGATTTCATACTTGATTATGTGAGCACGTCAACAGGACCGCTTCAAACCAATCATTGTCAGCCCAGGAGAGTTCCGTGGAACAAGTCACCGCAGCCACCGTCAAGCAGGCCGGCAAGGTCATCGCCGTCCATCTGTCGTACCAGTCGCGGGCTGACCAGCGCGGTCGTACCCCGGCCAAACCGTCCTACTTCCTCAAGGCGTCGTCGTCGTTGAGCCTGACTGATTCAAAGACCGAGCGACCTGCCGGTTGCGAACTCCTCGCCTACGAAGGCGAAATCGCCCTGGTCATTGGCACCGCCGCCCGCCGCGTCAGCGTCGAAGACGCCTGGTCCCACGTTGGATACGTCACCGCCAGCAACGACCTAGGAGTCTACGACCTCAAGTACGCGGACAAGGGCTCCAATGTCCGCTCCAAGTCCGGCGACGGATTCACCCCCTTCGGCCCCGGTCTGATTCCGGCAGCCGACGTCAACCCGACGGCCCTGCGCGTGCGCACCTGGATTAACGGCGAACCCGTCCAGGACGACACCACCGCGGGATTAATCTTCCCCTTCAGCCAAATCGTGGCGGACCTGTCCCAGCTGATGACACTGGATCCCGGGGACGTCATTCTCACCGGCACCCCGGCGGGATCCTCGGTTGCCGTGCCCGGGGACGTCATCGAGGTGGAAGTCAGCTCCGCCGCCCCGGACTTGAGCACTGCAGGATCGAACACGGCAGGATCGAACCCGGCAGGATTGAGCACCGGGCGGCTGCGCACCGTCGTCGTCCAAGGGGAAACGCAATTTGCCGACTTCGGCAACGGGCCCAAGGCCACCGATTCCGACCGGGAGGATGCCTACGGCTCCGCCGAAGCGGCTGGACTGACACCGAAGGGCCTCAGCGCCGAGCTTAAGCGCAAACTCACCAGCGTCGGCACGGCCACCCTCAGCGCCCAGCTTCGTAAACGCGGCCTCAATAACGTCAGCATCGACGGACTCAAATCCACCCGCCCCGAGCTCCGGATTGCCGGGACCGCGCGCACCCTGCGCTATGTGCCCAACCGCGAGGACCTGTTCAAGGCGCACGGCGGCGGCTACAACGCCCAGAAGCGCATCATCAACACGCTTAACGACGGCGACGTACTGGTCATGGAGGCCCGCGGCGAGCCCGGCACGGGCACCGTGGGCGACATCCTGGCCCTGCGCGCCCAGGTCAAGGGCGCCGCGGCCATCGTGACCGACGGCGGTGTCCGTGATGTTGCAGCCGTGGCAGCCCTGGACATGCCGACCTTCTTCACCGGCTCCCACCCGGCGGTCCTGGGCCGCAAACACATCCCATGGGACACCGACCTGACCATCTCCTGCGGCGGTGCCACCGTCCAGCCCGGCGACATCATCGTCGGCGACGCCGATGGGGTGCTCGTCATCCCGCCGTCACTGGCCGAAGAAGTGGCCGACGACGCCATCACCCAGGAGCACGAGGAAACCTACATCGCCGAAATGGTCGCGGAAGGCAACAGCGTGGAGGGACTGTACCCGATGAACGCGGCGTGGAAGTCCAGGTTCGCCGACTGGGCAACCACGCATCCGAACCCGGCAGCACAACCGTGAGCAGCGAAACCGGCAGCAAGTCCGAGCGGGCTTACGCCGCCATCAAGGACAAGATCCTCGGCGGCGAATACACCCCCGGCTACCGGCTGGTCCTGGCCAAGCTGGCCGAGGACCTCGGCTTCTCCGTGGTGCCGGTGCGCGAGGCCATCCGCCGGTTGGAGGCAGAAAGCTTCGTCACGTTCGAGCGGAATGTCGGCGCCACGGTGGCCGGGATCGACCCCACCGAGTACCTGTATACGATGCAGACTCTTAGCATCGTGGAGGGTGCCGCGACCGCACTGTCAGCGCCGCTGATCACCGGCCCGGACATCACCAGGGCCCGTGCCGTCAATGCGAGAATGAGCAGGTCCCTGGAACATTTTGACCCCATCCGCTTTACAGCGCTGAATCTGGAATTCCACAGCATCCTGTTTGAAAACTGCCCCAACCCGCACATACTGGACCTGGTCCACCGCGGCTGGAACCGGCTGCAGGCCCTGCGTTCCTCCACGTTTAACTACGTCCCGGGCCGTGCCGGGGAATCGGTCACCGAGCACGAGGCGCTGCTGAAGCTGCTGGAAAGCGGGGCCGGGGCCGAGGACATCGAACGCGCCGCCCGCGCCCACCGCGCCGCCACTTTGGACGCCTACCTTGCCCACAACGCCAGTGACCAGCAGGCCCACGCGCTTTTGACTCCCTCCTATTAGACAAGCCCACCGAGCAAACAGAAGAAAAGGACATCTTCAATGGCTGAGCACTACCTTCCGGACAACCTTCCCACCCACATCCAGCACTACATCGACGGCAAGAAAGTCGATTCCGTTGGCGGAGAGACCTTCGACGTGCTCGATCCCGTCTCCAACACCAACTACGCCACCGCCGCCGCCGGACAAAAGGCGGACATCGACCTCGCCGTCGCCGCCGCCACCAAGGCCTTCAACGAGGGCCCCTGGCCGCGGATGAAGCCGCGGGACCGCGCCCGCATCCTGAACAGAATCGCCGACGCCGTCGAGGCCCAGGAGGCACGGCTCGCGGAGTTGGAGACCTTTGACTCCGGCCTGCCCATCACCCAGTCCCGCGGCCAGGCGCTGCGTGCGGCGGAGAACTTCCGCTTCTTCGCCGATCTGATCGTTGCCCAGTTCGACGACGCAATGAAGGTCCCCGGCGCACAGATCAATTACGTTAACCGCAAGCCGATCGGAGTAGCCGGGCTCATCACGCCCTGGAACACGCCCTTCATGCTGGAATCCTGGAAACTGGCCCCCGCCCTGGCCTCCGGCTGCACCGTGGTGCTCAAGCCCGCCGAGTTCACGCCGCTCTCGGCGTCGCTGTGGGCCACGATCTTCGAGGACGCCGGCCTGCCGCAAGGCGTGTTCAACCTCGTCAACGGTCTGGGCGAGGATGCCGGAGATGCACTGGTCAAGCACCCGGACGTGCCATTGATATCCTTCACCGGCGAAACCACCACGGGCCAGACGATCTTCCGCAACGCCGCCACCAGTCTCAAGGGTCTGTCCATGGAGCTCGGTGGCAAGAGCCCTTGCGTGGTGTTTGCCGATGCTGACCTCGACGCCGCGATCGACTCGGCCTTGTTCGGCGTCTTCTCACTCAACGGTGAGCGCTGCACGGCCGGGTCCCGCATCCTGGTGGAGCGATCTATCTATGACGAATTCTGCGAAAAATACGCCGCCAGGGCCAAAAACATCATCGTCGGCGATCCGCACGACCCGAAAACCGAGGTCGGTGCGCTGGTCCATCCGGAGCACTACAACAAGGTCATGTCCTACGTGGAAATCGGCAAGTCCGAGGGCCGCCTGCTCGCCGGTGGCGGCCGTCCCGAGGGCCTGGAGCACGGCAACTACGTGGCCCCCACCGTCTTCGCGGACGTGAAGCCGGAGGCCCGGATCTTCCAGGAGGAGATCTTCGGTCCGGTCGTTGCCATCACGCCGTTTGAGAACGACGACGAGGCGCTGGCTTTGGCCAATGGCGTCAAGTACGGCCTGGCCGCCTACATCTGGACGCAAAACCTCACCCGTGCCCACAACTTCGCCCAGAATGTCGAGGCCGGGATGGTATGGCTGAACAGCCACAACGTCCGCGACCTGCGGACCCCCTTCGGCGGAGTAAAGGCCTCGGGCCTGGGTCACGAGGGCGGCTTCCGCTCCATCGACTTCTACACCGACCAGCAGGCCGTGCACATCACCCTGGGCACCGTCCACACCCCAAAATTCGGCAGCGTGGAAGCCGCCGCCACACTCGAGGGCTAGACCAGTCCCCCCTCCCCTGCTTACTCAAAGAAGAGAGAACCCCATGACCGACTTCATCCCCACCCCCACCGTCCCGGCCCCGGACATTGTCCGCTGCGCCTACATGGAAATCGTGGTCACCGACCTGGCCAGGTCCCGTGCGTTTTACGTGGATGTGCTGGGCCTGCACGTGACCGAGGAGGACGACAGCACCATCTACCTTCGCGCCTTCGAGGAATTCATCCACCACAACCTCGTGCTGCGCAAGGGACCCGTCGCAGCCGTGGCCGCGTTCGCCTACCGGGTCAAGTCCCCCGCCGAGGTCGATGCCGCCGAGGCGTACTACAAGGAGCTCGGCTGCCGCACCGAGCGCCGCAAGGACGGCTTCGTTAAGGGCATCGGCGATGCTGTCCGCGTGGAGGACCCGCTGGGCTTCCCATACGAATTCTTCTATGAGACCACCCACGTGGAACGCCTGACCCAACGTTACGATATCTACAACGCCGGCGAGCTGGTCCGTCTGGACCACTTCAACCAGGTCACCACTGACGTGCCGAAGGGCCGCAAGTACCTGGAGGACCTGGGCTTCCGCGTCTCGGAGGACATCAAGGACTCCGACGGCGTCAGCTATGCGGTGTGGATGCACCGCAAGCAGACCGTGCACGACACCGCCCTGACCGGCGGCGACGGCCCCCGCATGCACCACATCGCCTTCGCCACCCACGAGAAGCACAACATCATCCAGATCTGCGACAAGATGGGTGCCCTGCGCATTTCCGACCGGATCGAACGCGGCCCCGGCCGGCACGGCGTCTCCAACGCCTTCTACCTGTACATCCTGGACCCGGACGATCACCGGGTGGAGATTTACACGCAGGACTACTACACCGGCGACCCCGACAACCCCGTGGTCACCTGGGACGTCCACGACAATCAGCGCCGCGACTGGTGGGGCAACCCCGTGGTCCCTTCCTGGTACACGGAAGCGTCCCTGGTGCTGGACCTGGATGGCAACCCGCAGCCCGTCATCAAGCGCACGGACGCCTCGGAGATGGCCGTCACCGTCGGCGCCGACGGCTTCTCCTACACCCGCGAACCCGGCGAGGAACGCGGCTTCAAGATGGGCAACCAGCTCTAAGGGAGACAGAACATGCTTGATGATGAAACCATTGCCGTGATTGCCGACGAGCTGGTCGAGGCCGGCCGGAGCCGTGTTCCAGTGCCCCGGCTGACGCACCGGTACCCGCAGATGACGGTGGAGGATTCCTACCGTGTGCAGAGCCTGTGGCGGCAGCGCGGCGAGGCCGCCGGGCGGGTGTTGGGCGGGCACAAGATCGGCCTGACGTCTAAGGCCATGCAGTATGCCACGGGCATCACGGAGCCGGACTACGGGATCATCTTCAAGGACATGATCCTGGAGAACGGCTGTACGGTGCAGTGGGACCGATACTCGCACCCCCGCATCGAAGTTGAGCTGGCCTTCATGCTCAAGGAGGACGTCGCCGGTCCGGACGCAACCATTTTCGATGTCCTGCGCGCCACCGAGTACGTGGTGCCCGCGCTGGAAATTCTCGATTCCCGGATCGAAATGGAGGGCCGGACCATCGTGGACACCATCAGCGACAATGCCGCCATGGGCGCCATGGTGGTAGGCGGGACACCGGTGAAGCCCGACGACGTCGACCTTCGCTGGGTGGCCGCCATCCTCTACAAAAACCAGGCGGTCGAGGAGACCGGGGTGGCGGCCGGTGTGCTGAACCATCCGGCGTCGGGCGTATCCTGGCTGGCAAACAAGATCGCCCCACACAAGGACGTGCTCAAGGCAGGCGAGCTCATCCTTGCCGGTTCCTTCACCCGCCCCATGTGGGTCCATGCCGGGGACACCGTCTTCGCCGACTACGGAAAGCTGGGCACCATCACATGCCGCTTCGAGTAAATCCCGATCCGTCGTTCAAGGACGCGCTGGCCGCCGCGGACCGTCCGCTGGCCGGCATGTGGGTGTGTTCCGGCAGCCCGCTGGTCGCCGAAATCTGCGCCGGGTCCGGACTGGATTGGCTGCTGATCGACGCCGAACACAGCCCCAACGGCCTTGAATCCATCCTGGCCCAGCTGCAGGCCGTGAACGGCTACCCGGTCACGGTCGTCGTCCGTCCGCCGGCCAATGATCCGGTGCTCATCAAGCAGTACCTGGATTTGGGTGCGCAGACCCTGCTGATTCCGATGGTCCACACAGCCGCGGATGCGGCAGCCGCCGTGGCCGCAGCCCACTACCCGCCGGACGGCATCCGCGGTGTGGGATCCGCGCTGGCGCGCTCGGCCCGCTGGAACCGGATTCCTCACTATCTGGCAGGCGCCGGCGAAACCGTCACCATGCTGGTCCAGATCGAGTCCGCCGAAGCCGTGCAGAACGCCGCTGACATCGCCGAGACGGACGGAGTCGACGGCGTCTTCATCGGCCCGTCCGACCTCGCCGCGTCGATGGGGCTGCTGGGCCAGCAGGACCATCCCGACGTAGTCGCCGCCGTGGAAAACAGCATCCGCGCCGTCAAGGCGGCCGGTAAGCCGGTGGGAGTCAACGCGTTCGTCGAGGCCACCGCGCGCCGCTATCTGGCCGCCGGCGTGGACTTCATTCTGGTCGGCGCCGACGTCGCCCTGCTGGCCCGCGGCAGCGAAGCCCTCGCCACCGGGTATGTCCCGGCGACCGACACCGGACCTACCGCCAGCTATTAGTGGGTACATGCGGCGGCAAATCGCCAACGCAGTTTGTTGCCGACCAAGCTTGCGTACACCCGGCCCGGCGGTGCGCACGTAGAAGGGCGGCGGTGATCATGCCCGCCGGGCCGGACCCACAATGAGCACGTCCACCTCGTGGGCTGTTTACCGCCCGGCGGCGCCGCTCCACAATCCCTGATCCAAGGCGAACAGCGTGGCTCCGACGCGGTTTCCCGCGCCGATCTTCAGATAGATATGTTCCACATGGTTACTCGCGGTTTTCGGGGCGATGTAGAGAGTGTTGGCAATTTCACGGTTGTTTAGACCCTGGCAAAGCAGCCTGAGCACCTCCGCCTCCCGGTCGGTCAGGCCGCACGGCAGCAGCCGCCGTCGTCGTGCCTGCTGTCCCGCCGCGACAAGGACGGCGTCCACCGACTCCTCTTCCAACCGCCCCGCGCCCGCCTCTGCGCGGAGCCTCGTCCCTGCCTCCAGAGGAGTAAGCGCCGGACGGTGCGGACGCGGCTCCAGAGAGGTCTGATAGGCATCCGCCGCGGCGAGAATCCGCTGGCTTGGATCCAGGGCGGTACCGCCGCGGCCGCGCGGATAGCCGGATCCGTCGATGCGTTCATGGTGCGCGCCGGCCACTTCCGCAACCCGGCTCATGCCCGGAACGCGGCCAAGAATCCGCTCGCTCAGATACGGGTACATCTGCAGCCGCTCCCGCTCCACATAGGACAGCGGAGATTTCTTGTCCCAGACACTGTTGGAGACACCCATCCGTCCAAGATCGTGGACCCAGCCGGCACGGCGGAGAACCTCGATCTCCTCGACACTCGATCCGTACTCCCGGGCTGTTTCGGCTGCCAGTGCGGCCACGCTGCGGGAATGGCCTACCGTATGGGGGGACTTGAGGTCGGCGAAATCACCTATCGCCATCAGCACCGAGTCCAGCTCCGGCCCGGACAGCACGGCGTCCTCCGGTGCGGCAGCCAGCGCGGCCGGCCACGGATCAATGTCCAGCAGATTCTCTGTCAGCCCGCGGGCATGCGCGCAGAAGAGGTCTGCCAGCTCCGGATCAAACTGCGTGCCGCGGCGCTTCCTGACCATGGCCACGGCGGCGTCAACCCCGCCGGTGCGCAGGAAGACCTCGGCCGTATCCGCCAGCTGCGTTATCCGCATCTCGAGCGGAATTTCGACGCCGGCGCGGCCCGCTGGGAGCCCCTTGCCGTCCCAGCGTTCGAACGTATTGCTCAAGATTTCGGCCATGCTCTCATCCAGCCCGACCTTGGTGGCAAGCTGACCGGCCGAGGTGCAATGGGACCGGATCAAAGTCCGGACCGCGGTCGGCGCCGTTGCGGCGAAGCGGGACCTGAGACCGGCCCTGCGCAACGCCGGCAGCCCGGAACCCGTGCGCCGCAGCATCAGGGAAAACATCGGCAGACCACGGGAATCGATCATGTAATAGTCGGCACGGAAACCAATATCGTCGCCGAAAAGCGCGGCAAGCTCGAAAGAATCCGCGTGACAACCGATCCAGGCCAACAGGTTTGCGTAGTAGATTCTCCCCCGACCGGCCTGGCCGACGCCGGCCCGGTCCGCGATCCGCAGTCCCAACAAGGACGCACGCAGCATGTGTTCCATTGGCTGCCCGAGACCCAGATCAATGGCCAAGGACAACGCCGCGAGAATTTCAGAGCGACGCGGAACTACTGCCCTGCCCCATGGGTCCGGGCCCGCAGGCCCAGCGGCCTTGGGATTTTGGCACAAGCGGCCTGACCCTAACGGTGGATCCGTCACAAATCCCAGTATATGGCGGGCCAGCTCCGCCGTCTCCAGGTTTGTCTGGTCACTCAGGTTTGTCTGGTCAATCAGGACGGTCCGCCGATCAGGATTGTCCTGCCGATCAGGCGGCTGCGCTGTCGTTGCCTCCGAGGGGTTCGAGTAACGCGTCCCGAAGGGCGGCGCTGAGACCGGGCGGGACATCGACATCAACGGCCAGTGCCTGCAGTACCCGGCTGAGGTAATTACGGGCTGCCGCGGCAAGTGCGATGTCGACGATCTCCCTGTCGCTGAAGCCGACGTCGCGAAGTTTAACGCTGTCAGCATCTGTCATCGTGGCGGAATCGGTGCTGAGCTTCACCGCAAATTCCATCATGACGGCTTCCGCCTCGGAAAGACCGGCATCGCGGTAGTCACGTGAAATCCGAACCAATTCCTCTTCGCCGATGAATTTCAGCGACCTGTTGCCGTGGGCAAGCCGGCAGTGCCTGGACCCGATGCCCTGTGCGGCGGCGAGCGTGACCAGTTCGAAGCGGCGCATGTCCATTGATCCGGCGATCGCGCCCTGCAGCGCCTTCCACGCGGCCAGCGCTTCGGGGTGCACAGCCAAAACTTTGGTGTGGCTTGGAACGTATCCCAGAGCTTTCCTGTCTTCTGCGTATATCCCGGCTGTCCTGCCCGTAGCGTCCGCTTCCGACACACTTTCAATGATGCTCATGATGTATTACCTTCACTGTGTTGAAACAATATGTTTTTTTCCGCCGCGGTCCGCGGATAAATTCAGCAGCTCAGTAACTAAATGTCACCACCGGATCCCCGCCGATCCAGTTCCACAGCTGGACCGTACCCCCGGCCTCCGCATTGGCCATGAAGCCGGACCTGTCGACCCGGCGCGAATCCAGGCAGATGGGGCAGACCAGATATCTGCCGCCGGCCCTTTCGTAGCGCTCCAGAAGGGCAGTCAGGGGCGGGCAACCATCGCATGCGACAGTGTGCGCGAACCCCTGAAGCACCAGCCGCACGGCTTCCTTGGTGAGGAACATCAGGGTCTCCCTGCCCTGTTCCGCGGCGCCAACGGCCACCAAAAACGCGACCGTGACACGCTCGGGATCTTCCAGCCCGGTCGTCAGACTGATAACTGCCCTATTCATATTGCTGTTCATGATGCTCTCTTTTCCGATATATCTTCCGGAGCTTGAACCGCAACGGTGCCATCCGTCGCTGTGGAGGGGAATGTGACGCCAAGGTCGGCGACGAACAGGCCGCGCTGCGGAAGCCAGAAATCGCCCAGGTGTTCCTGCTGCGCCAACGGACCAGGTCGTCCCGCGTCCGTGCCGTCAATGCTGGCGGATGCGGACCGGACCATCCATACGCGCAACGGCCGTGCTTGGAAGGACTGGCCATTGGGGACCACGCCGGAAAACCTCATCCTGCCGGCATGCAGTAACGGACCGACCATTATTCCCATGGTGCGGAGCATCCGCTCATCCCGCCAGAGTTGTGCAGGCATCCTTAGGGCCAATGCGCTGACGGCGCTGGAAGTCCGCGAACTTGCCAGCTCAATCCGCCAATCCAGCACACCGGGAATGCGTATGGTGGCGGAGGACGGACTGTTCCACCTGACGGTGATCTCAGCGGTTATCGCCGCGCTCAGCGCGGATCCAAAATACCTGGCGCAGCTTTGGTGCGGCGGGGCGTCGGCATACACCGTCCATTGTTGGTCGGGTCTGCGCAGCCAGACTGCGCGGTAGCCCGGGCCGATCGAGCTGGCGGGAAAATCCCGGAAGGCCAGATAATAGCCGGAACTAAACGGCAATCCCAGGACCGCATATCCGGCGAACCGTTCGGCGGTGTCAGCGGGCAATTCCGCCAAGGGTTGGGTCGCTTCGGCGTATGTCTGCGGCTGCTGCGTGATCATTTCGTTCTCCTCTGCGCTTATGCGCAGATCGTCTCCGCTGCGCTTATGTGCAGATCGTATGGCCGCCAACGATCATGCGGCATGGGGCGAACACCCCATTTTTCACTCGTGATTTGCCGTAGTCGCCTCCGGCCGCGCCGCACCGCGCCGCACCGGGGCAGCACGGACGGTGAAACACGCCACGCTGTGCGTGCGGGGTACGGGAAAGAGACTACTCGGGCAAAATTATAAGCCGAAGATAATCGCGCAGGCTCCCGGCCATATCTATGCTGTCCGGGGCGAACAGCCACTGGGTCTGGATGCCATCCCAGAGCGCAATGAGCGAGGCCGCAGCCCGCTGCGGATCAACGCCAGGACGAAGGCGGCCCTCCTGCGCCATGCGCATGAACGCTTCGGCGTAGCTGATTCGAAGCCTGGCAAACCGGTCGATAAAAAATTGACGTCCCGGGTGGTCATCCGTCACGGATTCCGCGCACAACACCGTATACAGCTCGATCACACCGGGAATGTCCTCATTGAAGCGGGCCTGGCGGATCACCGCGTCGACGAGGCTTTCCTCGGGATCGGGCAGAACCGCGCCGTCGCCGGAGATCGAGTCCCGCCAGGTGAGCACAGCAAGGAGCAGTTCACGCTTCGTCGGGAAGTAATGCAGCAGACTCGTCTGGCTCATGCCGACACGGTCGGCCACCTCCTGCAGCGAGCCGCTGCGGTAGCCACGCGCGGCAAACACGGCGTGGGCGGCTGTGACGATCGTCCGACGACGGTCCGCCGACTTCGCGTACGGTCCCCGGCGCCCCGCCTGGCTCGGCTCTGTTGCCTTCATGGCATGCCACTGTACAGCAGGACGAACAGTAGTTTCCTAAATTTCGAGTGGTCACTCGAACTTTGTGTTATCGTCGTTTCATCCGGGCGCGTCAAGGTCGTCCTGCGGTGCCTGAGGCGCTGGCAGGCATACAGAAGGATTGGTCAATCAGTGACAGCTCTCCCGACAGCCACACACACAACACCCACACAGACTGCACCCGCCCTTCCTGCCGCTGCGCTGACGACGGACGTCTCGTATCTGCTCGACCGCGGGCCCGGCTCCGGCCGGCGGGTACCAGCCCGTTCCTGGCTGCAGACGGATGCCCCGACGCAATCGCTCAATGGCCACTGGCGCTTCCGGCTGCTCGCCGGTGCACCCGGGACACCCGGCGGACGCCGCGTGCTGCCCGCGGGCGAGACCGTCGAAGGCGTGGCCGAGGTGTCCTTGGATGATTCGTCGTGGGATGAGATCGCGGTGCCGTCGCACTGGGTCCTGCAGCCTGACGGACGCTACGGCCGCCCCATCTACACGAATGTGCAGTTCCCGTTCCCCATTGAGCCGCCGTACGTTCCCGACGAGAACCCAACGGGTGACTACCGACGCCACTTCGAAGTCCCGGGGTCCTGGTCGGATGCGGCAGCCATCGTGCTCCGCTTCGACGGCGTCGAGTCCCGTTACAAGGTATGGGTCAACGGCACCTCGATCGGGGTGGGCGCCGGCAGCCGCCTTGCGCAGGAATTCGATGTGACGAAGGCACTACAGCCTGGCTCCAATCTGCTGGTGGTGCGAGTGCATCAGTGGTCAGCATCGAGCTATCTGGAGGATCAGGACCAGTGGTGGCTGCCCGGGATCTTTCGTGACGTGACGCTGCAGGCGCGTCCCGTGGGTGGAATCGATGACGTCTGGCTGCGCACCTCCTTTAGTGGCGTTTCCTCCCATGACAACAGCACCGGTGCGTCCGGTGCCGGCAGCATCGACCCCGAGATCACGGCATCCGCCGCAGCGTTCCCGATCACGCTCAAGGTGCCCGGGCTGGGTGTCGATGTGACGTGGGACTCCCCCGCCGACGTCGGCCCGGTCGACGTTGCCGCCGTCGAACCCTGGTCCGCGGAGACTCCGCGGCTTTACGACGCGACGGTCGGCGGCGCTGCCGAGACAATCCGGCTCCGGCTGGGCTTCCGCACGGTGGAGATCGTCGGCGACCGCTTCCTCGTCAACGGCCGCCGCGTCGTGTTCCACGGCATGAACCGGCACGAGACCCACCCCGACCGCGGACGGGTCTTTGACGAGGACTTCGCCCGTGCCGACCTGATTCTGATGAAGCAGTTCAACGTCAATGCGATCCGCACCAGCCACTACCCGCCGCACCCGCGGCTGCTGGATCTGGCCGACGAACTCGGTTTCTGGGTCGTGCTCGAGTGCGACCTCGAGACGCACGGTTTCGAGGCAGGCGGCTGGGCGGGCAACCCCAGTGACGACCCGGCCTGGCGTGCGGCCTACGTCGACCGCATGGAGCGCACCGTCGAGCGGGATAAGAACCATCCCTCGATCATCATGTGGTCCCTCGGCAACGAATCCGGAACGGGGTCAAACCTCGCAGCGATGGCGGCGTGGGCTCATGCCCGGGATTCCTCCCGCCCGGTGCACTACGAGGGCGATTACAGCGGCGCTTACACCGACGTCTACTCGCGGATGTACTCCTCGGTCCCGGAAACCGCGGCGATCGGCCGCGACGATTCCCGCTCATTGCTGCTCGGCTGCTCGGCTGCCGAATCGGCCCGCCAGCGCACAAAGCCGTTCATTTTGTGCGAGTACGTACACGCGATGGGCAACGGACCCGGTGCCATTGACCAATACGAAGACCTGGTGGACCGCTATCCGCGCCTGCACGGCGGCTTTGTCTGGGAGTGGCGGGACCACGGCATCCGGACCCATGCGGCGGACGGAACCGAGTTCTTCGCCTATGGCGGTGACTTCAACGAGGTGGTGCACGACGGCAACTTCGTGATGGACGGCATGGTGTTCTCCGACTCAACACCGAGTCCTGGCCTCTTTGAGTACAAGCAGATCGTTGCGCCGATCCGGCTGCGCCTTGCTGCCGACGACGGCGGCGCGGGCACTGAGCTCTTTGCCACTGTCTCCAATCTGCGCCATTGCGCCGATGCCGCCGACATCGCGTTCCGCTGGCGGACCGAGCACGACGGCGACGTGCGGGAAACGGGCGAACTCATCGTCGCCGGCGCAGCGGGTGCCGCTCTCGCCGCCGGCGAGTCGGTCCGGGTTCCGCTGCCGCAGGTGACTGCTGAGGACACCGGCGAGACTTGGTTCACGCTTGAGGCAGTACTGCGGGAGGCAACGGCGTGGGCGCCGTCCGGCCACGTGATCTCGACGGCGCAGCTGGACCTGACGACGACGGCGGCTTACGCCCGCACCCGGCGGCCCGCTTCGTCGGTGCGCAGCGGCGCCCTCGATGCCCTGCCCGGCGACCCGATGGCCGACTCCTTGGCCCTCGGCCCGGCCGTATTCGACGGCGGACGGTTGGTGTCCCTGGCAGGCGAAGCGGTTACGGGCCCCCGGCTCGAGCTCTGGCGGGCACCAACGGACAACGATGAAGGAGCCGGACGAGGCTCGTATGACCTCGCCGACCCGTGGCTGAACGACGGAAACGGAGTATCTGCGCCGTCGTCGGCCGTCCTCTGGCGCGCGGCCGGACTGGACCGCCTCACCGGTCGGGTCGAGGAGGTCGCAGCGATCGACGGCGGCATCCGGGTCCGCACCCGGTATGCCCCGGCGAACACCCGCAACGCCGTCATCGCCGAGGAATCGTGGCAGCTCGTTGACGGTGAACTGTGGCTGCGCATCGACATGGTCCCGACCTCAGCATGGAACATGGTCTGGCCGCGCCTGGGCGTTCGTTTCGACCTGCCGGGCTCAGTGGATGGTGCGTCGTGGTTCGGGACCGGGCCGCGCGAATCGTATCCGGACAGTATGCACGCCGCGCTCGTCGGACGGTACTGCGCAGCTATCGACGAACTCACCGAGCCGTATGCACGGCCGCAGGAAAGCGGGCACCGCAGCGACCTGCGCTCTCTCGAGCTGAACAACGGGGGAGCGCCGTGGCTGCGGATCGATGCCGCTGCCGACCCTGGCGGACGCCGCCCCGGCTTCACACTTTCCCGGCATACGGCGCAACAGGTGGCCCGGGCGCCGCATCCGCACGAATTGCCGCCGACCGGGCGCAGTTATCTGTATCTCGATGCAGCACAACACGGGCTGGGTTCGCGCGCCTGCGGGCCGGACGTGTGGCCGGACTTCGCGCTCCGCCCCGAGGCACGAACGCTGACCCTGCGGATCACCGCTGCCCCGTAGTCCGGTGGCCTGGGCCCGGTAGCCGGACAGCCCGGCTCGTCATCGGCTCCGCCCGGTCCCGGTTAGGCCACCTGTGGAGGGTCAGGCCCGTAATACGGCGAAATTACTGGACAGCACCCGATGACAGGTCTCAGAATGGGACCTCACGACGGTGGGGGAACCATGGGCAGCAGCGCGGGTTCACTACACCGGGGAGCCCGCGTGCAGCTCCTCGGGAGGTGGCGACTGTCCTTTATCGACAGCGACTTGGCGGTACCGGCCGGGAGCACGCAAAAGCTGATCGCCCTCCTGGCCCTGCGGGGCAGCCTGTCCAGAGCACAAATCTGGGGAACGCTCTGGCCCGAAGCCAGCACTGCCCACGCCTCCGGCCGCTTGCGAACGGCAATGTGGAGGTTGGCCGACAGCCGTTTGCTATTGCTCGACGACGATCATGGCCGGATGAATCTGGCGCCCAGAGTGCAGGTGGATGTCTGGGATTTGTACAATGCAGTCGCCGAGCTTGCCCACGGTGACGCCGACTCCTCCAGTGCCCCGGCCCACCCTGAAATTTCCCTGTTCGGCGCCGATCTACTGCCGGATTGGGATGATGAATGGCTTGTGACTGACCGCGAACGGATCAGGCAAATGAGACTACACTCGCTTGAATCCCTATCCGCACAATTGGTCCGGGAACGGCATTTCGGCGCTGCCGTCGAGGCGGCGCTGGCCGCCGTTAGCGTTGACCCCCTGCGGGAGAGTGCGCACCGTGCCGTGATTTGCGCGCACCTGGCGGAAGGGAATACTGCCGAAGCGCTGCGCCAGTTCCATATCTGCCGCACCCTGTACGCCCAGCAGCTAAATGCTGTCCCCAGCCGCTCGCTGTATTCCCTGGTCTCGGAGTTCCTTGTTCCCAGGCCGGACACTTGATAGGCCTATCTTCTTGTGCTCACCTTCGGGTGCCCACCTTCTTGGGGGCCTCAGCGCCGGCAGGTATCTGCAGCCCAGACCGATGCCGGTTCCGTCCTTTCGATCAGCCCGCGGATTCTGCTGCCTGGCAAAACACCGAGTTCCTTGGCCACGAGGACACCATACGCCTTGTAGATCCGGCGCGCTTCGGCAACATTGCCCTCGGCCAGATGCGCTTCCACCAGTACTCTTTGAGCGCTTTCCCGCAAGGGGTCGATGTCGACGGCTTCCATGGCAACCTCGACCGCTTCGGCGTAGCGCTCCAGCCGGATCAGCTGGCAGCACAGGGCCTCGAGTCCATGCAGGAGGCGCTGGCGGAGGCGTTCGCGCTCAAAGATAATCCAGTCGTCGTACCAGCCGGGAAGGAGGTCCAGCGCCTCGAGGCTCCACGCGGGCAGCACCAGATCCGTGCTTTGCGCGGCACCGCCGATGACGCGGCCGGCCCAATCGCGCAGGACGTAGATATCGATGCTCGTCTGGTCCCGCAACGCAATGAAAACCTTGTCCGCTTCAAGTACGTCGATCCCTGCTCCTTTAAGGCGCCACAATGCGGATCTGAGGTTTCCGGACGCCCGGTCATCGGAGACGTACGGCCACAGCGTTCCGGCCGCGTGCCGCCTATCGACACGTCCGTCGTGGAGCGCTACGAACACGAGAAGCTTTTTGCTGCCTTCGGGCACCGCAATGCGGCGCCCCGCCTGAATGACGTAGGGACCGCCGAGGAGGCAAATTGCGAGCGAGTCGAGCCGGGCAGGCTCACGGATATCGAGCCGCGGAGGCTCACTGAGTTGGGTGCTTGCCATCGCATCAAAGCCCTCCTTATGTGATGAACACGTAGGAGAACCATAATGTGACGAATGTCACCACAGCGTCACAGGAGAGCCGACCGTCAACGTGCAGTCGCCGGGATTCTCAGGCGGTCCGACAACGCGTCCCATGCTTAGCGCCCGCGCCCGCCATGCCGCTCGTACCAGTCCGGCTCGCCGTGGTGCTCATGGCCCTCCCGCCGTTCGTGCCTTTCGCGTTCCTCCGGCTCTTCGCGCTCTTCGTGTTCCTCCCGCCGTTCCTCGTGCTCCTCATGCCTCTCGTGTCGGTCCTTGTCCTTCTCACAGGGCCGCTCATCGGCGCAGTGCTTGTCATAAATGGCGACTATCTCGTCCACGGTGTTGGTCTGCAGCCGCAGGCAGTGGTCGTCTACTGCCTTGCGCCTGCAGTCCCGCTCGGCCTGCGCGCCCTTAAGCCTGGAGACGGCTCCGCAGCCGTTGGTCCAGCAAGTCAGCGCGCAGCACAGGCACTCAACGAATTCGTGGACATCGGCAAAGCCCAGCCACACGCGCTCTATCCCGCGTTCGGCAACGAGCGCCTGCGCATAGAGCATTTTCAGGTCTGTAGTCGCCTCGTCCGCCAGCAATGCGGCGTTGACCTTGTCGACGTCGTCCTTGCAGGCAGCAACCCTAAGCTGCAAAGCGGCCGGCTCACCCACCAGATCCGTAAAACACTTACTGGCCGCGTCCGTCCGCTGCTGGTACTTATCCACCCGCTTCACCAGTTCATCGTAGGGAATTCCGGTGATATCAAGATCAAAGTCGCAGTCTTCGGCGGAGCAGCAACAACCGGGGTCAGGCTGGCACTTGGCCAGTTCTGCCACAACCTGCCCAAACGCCCGGTCAATGTTCCGGACCACCCGTTCCTGCTCGATCTTGCATCTGACCCGCTCTGTCAGTTGTTTGACGGCGTGCCGAAGATCCTGAACCTTCATCTGCACATCTTGTCGTGCCTGCCGGTACGACTTGCGCGTTAGTTCATAATCGGTTTTCGCCTTCTCCAGCGCATCCTTCAACGGGGCGTTGTACTCCGCCTCTTTGGCGATGCCCATCATCCGGCACTGCACATCATCAATTAGCTTCGGATCGCAGCCGGGACCATCGGTCTGCGGCTTTTCGCAGCCATCCTCTTCCCGCTGCTCCCCATCGTTGTCGGTGTTCATCGTCGGTTCCCTTCATCGCGGTCCGCTGGTACGTCACCAGCCGCGCTGTTAAGTTTCCGGCCCCGGTGTCACTGAGCGGTCACGGCAGCGTTCCGCCGTCAGGTACCGGAATAATGGGCGACGGGCCGGTGACGGAGCACCGGTCAAGATGGGCCCATGGCTGGATATCAGGCCCTCGCTGCCGCCGGTTTGAGCATCGTGGCATTGCTCAACAGGCGCTTCCACGCCGTGCCGGGCGCGGGGAACCTGGACGCTTTCCTGGCCAGCACCAACGAACTCAAGACGATGAAGACCAATTCGGGGCAGCTCGTTCATCAGCCAGCGATTTCCGTCTACTGCTACCGGGTCAGCGTGGACCGCGAGACCCGGGCCGGCTGGTCGGCGGTGGGAAGCATCGACGGCATCCCCCGGCTGCCGCTGCGCATGCACTTTCTCATTGCGGCGTGGGCGCCAAACGTCGAGGATGAACTGAGGTTCCTTGGCTTGGCGGCCCAAACGTTGGAGAGCGAGAGCATCCTGACGGGTCCGCTGCTCGATCCGAGCGGTGAGTGGTCGGCGGGCGATGCGGTGCAGATAGTCTGTGATGATCTTGCCCTGGACTCCATGAGTGAGGCCTTTCAGGCGCTGAGTACCGATTACCGGCTGTCGCTGCCATACCTCGCGCGGGTAATCTGCATTGACGGACGGCAGGAGTCCGACGGCGAACGGGTCACCACCGTTGCCGCGCGGAGCCAAGTGTGGCTGCCATGATGGCCGACGGCGTGATCGACACCGTGATCGGGCCGGCAAGGGTGCTGCACCAGCTTGCGCTGGGCGTACAGTGTCTCGACGCCATTACCGGAAACCCAGTCGCCGGGCGAATCCGTGTAGGGAGCGAGGTTGCCGCTGCGCACCGCCGAAACCACTCCCAGACCGCGTGGCCCTGCTCAGACCTGGAGGGTTCCGCGATGGGCCGATTCAGGCTTCGCTATGGCCCGTTGATCCCTCCTTCGTTTGTGCTGCGCTTTGATGACCCGGACCGGCGCTATGCACCGCGTCGGTTTTCCGTCCTTCTGTGGCCGCTCGTCGCGGTCACTGCTGGCGCCGCGGGTCCGTACATTCCGGCTGCCTCGCGGCTGCTGCGCGTCTGGCTCTGGCCGGGCTCCGCTTATGCGTTTCCCCGCGGCAGCACCGTCATCCGCGGCCGGGTGGCCCACAACGCGCTGCCCACCCGCTGGGCGCGTGTAGCGGCAACTGGGCCAACCGGTGTAATCGCAGGACGGGCGCATGCGGATGAGCGCGGCGAGTTCCTGCTGGTCGTATCCAACCCGGACCAAAATCCGTTGCAGGACTCCGTGGACCTTGATCTGGTGGCCACTGCGCTGCCGTCAACAGGGACGGTCGATGACCGTGACCGCTGTTCGGATTTGGTCATCGAGGACGTTCCCCGCTCCTCGGTCCCGCCACTGTCACAGGACTTGGACAATGCCGTGCTCCGCGGCGTCAGCCCACCGCCGGGTTTCGTGCCCTCGCTTCAACCGGTGCAGCACAAGATTCCAATCGGTACCGAACTAGTCCTGCACGACGATGTTCCATTCAACCCCTAAAGCGTGACCCAGCCCCAAGCGTGACCTAGGAGGTCAACGTGCCTGAATATCTAACTCCTGGTGTATACCTTGAGGAAACCAGCTTCCGGTCCAAATCCATCGAGGGTGTGGCAACGTCCACCTTCGGCGTGGCCGGACTAACCCGCTACGGCCCCACCCCGTATGACATCACCCCGCCCGGATCGGCCCGGCTGCCAATGACGCCGCAGCCCACCTTGGTCACCAGCTTCACGGAGTTCGAACGCGCCTTTGGCGGGCTCGGCGACGTTGGAGCGGGAGCTGACCAACGAAACTACTTGGCGTTTGCCGCCCGGGCCTTTTTCGGCAACGGTGGCCGGCGGCTCTACGTTTCCCGGGTATTTCCTTTCACGCAGGACGCCAACAACCTCATTGATCTGACGGCGAATTTCGCCACCTTACCCCTGACCGCCCCGGCCGCCGGGCCGCCGCCGGTGCCGCCAGCACCGGCGGCGCCTCCGGCCGCGGTTTGGCGCGCGCGTTGGCCCGGTATAGCCGGCAACGAATTCAGCATCAAGGTGAGCCTGCAGCGCAGTAAAAACGTCCTCATCGGCGCCGCTCCGGCTGCGGCGCCGGGTGCACCTGCAAAACCCGGCGTGCTGCAGGGTCTGGGCTTGGACGCCGTCATTGAAATGTACGCCGGTGACGCTAAAATTCCGCCGGGAACCGATCCCAAGACCGGCAAGCCGAATGCCCCCACCGCCGGAAACCTCCGGATCGTGGGCAGCGACGGGAAGGGAAACCAGACCCTGATCGACCCTGCGACGGGCGCCCCAACGCCCGTCCCCTCCGCCGGGGCGCTTGCCAGCCACCTGACCGTCACCGTGACCGTCAGCTGGGGACGCCGGATCGATGTGTATCCCGGACTTGAGCTGGGCACCACCCATCCGCGGTCCATCGCCAAGGTGCTGCAGGCTGCTGACCCCACCGATGAGTCCAGCCTGGTCTGGCTGGACCTGTCCAGTGCGCCGCCGTCGCCCGCGGACCTGCTGACGGCACTACTGACGCTCAACCAGCCCACTTATCTGGCCGGCGGCACCGAAGGAGTCGCCCTGAGTGCGGACGATGTCAAAGGCGAAAAGGCCGACCCCGATGACGTTAACAAGGCAGCCACGGGCCTCGAAGCCCTCCTGGAGGTGGAAGACATCGCCATCGTCGCCTCACCCAACGCCGTCTCGTTTTCCTCCGAGGGCGAGCGCAAGACGGCGGTGGACGACCTGATCGCCCACTGCGAAGCGCCACATGCCTACCGGATCGGCATCATCGACCCACCGGAAAACCAATCACTCTCGGAGGTGCGCACTTTTCGGTCCCAGTTCGATTCCACCTACGCCGCCCTGTACTACCCATGGCTGGAGATCGTGGATCCCACCGTCAAGGTGGATCCCAGCGCCGCGCCGGCGCGGCTGGCTTTGCCGCCGTCGGGCTTCACCGCTGGCATCTACGCCCGCACCGACGTCCAGCGCGGCGTCCACAAAGCGCCGGCCAATGAGGTGATCCTGGGGATCACCAAGTTCGTCCAAAACGTCACCTATGACAGGCAGGCGGTGCTGAACCCGGAGGGCATCAATGCGCTGCGGTTCTTCGAGGGCCGCGCCAACCGGGTCTGGGGGGCGCGGACCGTTAGCTCCGACCCGGAGTGGAAGTACGTCAACGTGCGCCGGCTGTTCATCTACCTGGAGCATTCCATTGACAAGTCCACCCAGTGGGCCGTCTTCGAGCCGAACAACGAACGGCTTTGGGCTTCGATCCGCCAGTCTATCGAGGACTTCCTCCTGGTGGTCTGGCGCACCGGCGCCCTGATGGGCACCAAACCTGAGGAAGCGTTCTTTGTGCGCTGCGACCGGACCACGATGGCGCAGAACGATTTGGACAACGGCCGGCTGATCTGCCTCATCGGAGTGGCACCGACCTATCCCGCAGAATTCGTGATCTTCCGTATCGGTCAATGGACCGCTGATGCCCAGCAGGCGTGAGGTGAAATGAATCATGGTAATTCGAAATAATCCGTATGGGGCGTTCAACTTCATGGTCAAGCTCGGTGATGCCGGCGGCGAAGAGTTGATTGTTGGCGGCTTCTCCGATGTGACCGGGCTCGGCAACGAAATCAAATACTCCGAATACCGCAACGGCAATGATGCGGACAACCACGTCCGCAAGGTGCCCAACGTCAACAGCGTCGACGATGTGACTCTCAAGCGCGGAGTGATCGGCGACCTGCGCCTGTTCAGCTGGCTCCAGGCCACCAGCAGAGGTGAAATCCAGCATCGGACCGTCACCATCACGCTGCTGGACGAGCGCCGTACCGCAGTCTGCAGCTGGATCCTGCGCGACGCCCAACCGAAGAAATGGGTGGGTCCCAGCCTGACCGGCAAGGGAGGCGGTGAGGTAGCCATGGAAGAGCTGCATCTGGTCGCCGAAAGCATTGACTACCAGTCCACATGACCACCGGCCTGCAGTTGGGCCACCCGGGCATTTACCCGTTGGGCAGCCGCGAAGCACGGCAGGAGCCGGGCTTCGAACCCGTGCGCCTGGATGAAACCGGTTTCGTTGGAGTCGCCCTCCGGGGGCCCGTCGACACGCCCGTCCTGGTGGCGAGCTGGTCCGACTATGTCCGAAACTTCGGCGCATTCGAAAGGGAGGCACAGACGCCGGACCGGTTGCTGCCCTATGCCGTGCAGGCCTTCTTCGCCCAGGGCGGGGAGCGCGCGTGGGTGCTGCGCGTCGCTCCCGCGCCGGATTGGACCGGCGATGACGCCGAAGCGGCCACCGCATCCTTTAGCATCGGCCTCGGGACCCCCAACTCCAGCGGATCGCTGCCAGAGAGCCCCGGGCTGGCGGCCGCCAGCGAAGGAACATGGGGCACCGGGTTGCGGATCCGCCTCGGTTTCGAGGTGTTGCAGTCCTTTGACGCGACCCTGGACGACGACGGCGGGATCAGGCTCCCAGCCGGGGCTGTCCTGGCGCCGTGGTCCCTGCTGCGGCTGCGGCCACTCGATCCGCCGGGGCTCCCCAGCTTAGGCTGGGTGGCGGGCGAGCGCCGGACGGACCCGCACGCGGGCGGACGGTCCGCCGTCCTGGCGGCACCCCTGACGGCACCTGCCGGCGGGTCCCTTCGGGTGGACGTGGTCACCGCCGTGCTGGAGGCCGCCGCAACCGGCGCCGGGCAAAGCGAACGACTCACCGGGTTGGGCCTGGGACCGGACCATCGGCGGTTTTTGCCGGAGGTTCTTGCCAGCGACTCGCTGCTCCTGCGGGCCACCGGTAACTGGGGCTGGAACGACGCCCTACCGAATCTGCAGCTGGACGACATCCCGGTGCTGCCGGTTCACCCCGGCGAGGACCGCAGCTCGGGGATCGATTTCCGCAGCTTCTACGATGACGGGCCGGCGGACCAGGATTCCCTCGATGAGGCCGTTCACCGGGGCGTGGATGCCATGGGTCGCGAATCGCGAATCGGACTGCTGTGCGCGCCTGACCTGTATTGGCGCGCGGCTCCACCCGCCCCCGAGGTGCCCGTGCCCGTCCCGGTCCAGCACGCCGCCTCCTGTTCCTGCGGACGCGAGGACCCCTGCGGTGGCCGGGATACGGCGCAACAGGACCCCGACTACGCCCCCACGGACGACGTGCAGCCGGGGCTTGACGCCCGCGACCCGGGGGACCTGGCCGAGATCATCCGGCGACAACTGCGCCTGGTACAAGTGGCGGAGCTGCGGCACCGCTTTGTCGCGTTGCTGGACGAACCGGCGGGGCTGTCGCTACGGCAGATCCACGACTGGCGCACCGGGTTCGACAGCAGCTACGCCGCCGCCTACTTTCCCTGGCTTGGCGTCCCCCGGGTAGGACCAGGACGGCCCGCCCTGGTCCAGGTGCCGCCGTCGTCCTTCGCCGCGGGCATCATCGCCGCACGCGAGCGCCAGCTCGGTCTCTCCTGGGGACCGGCCAACGCCCTGGCGGCCGGCGCCGTGCTCAGCGCCGACGTCGTCACTGATGCCACGCACGACGCGCTCCATCTGCAGGGAATCAACGTCTACCGCCAGGAACGGGACGGCATCCGGCTCAGCGCCGCCCGAACCCTGTCCACCGATCCTGAATACGTCCAGCTCAGCGTCCGCCGGCTGATGACCATGCTTGTGCTGACCTTGGAACGCCAGGCGCAGTGGCTGGTCTTCGAACCCAACACCCCCCAGCTACGGGCCACGCTGACCCGGATGCTGACCGCATTCCTGCAAGACCAGCATCGGCGCGGGGCCTTTGCCGGCGGCACGGAGGCGGAGTCATTCTTTGTGCAGTGCGACGACGGCCTCAACCCGCCGCAATCTCAGGGCCTGGGGCGGCTGGTCGCGGAAATTGGCGTAGCCCCCGCATTCCCACTGGAATATCTGTTGCTGCGGATTTCGCAGGATGTGGACGGTGCAGTGCTCGTGGCCGGGCCGGAGCAGGAGGGCGGCCATGCCTGAGCTGCTACAGACCTTTAGGTTCCACGTAACCCTCACTCCCAGCGCCCCGGGTACAAAGGTTCCGGCCATCTGCGTGGACGGCGGTTTCGCCGAATGCAGCGGGCTGGTGCTGGAGGCGGACGTGCGCGAATTTCTGGAAGGCGGCCGGAACGACGGCGTGGTCCGCCGGGTCGGGCGCGTCAAGCTTTCGCCGCTGGTCCTCAAGCGGGGCATGCTCGCCGGCGGCAGCGGGGAGGTCAACAACGAGTTCTGGCACTGGCTGACGTCCATGGTCAGTGGTGCCCTGCCGGTGGCCCGCTATGACGGTGAAATCAGGGTCGATGACGCCACGGGGCTGCGGCCGTTGGCGCGGTGGATCTTCGAGCGAGGCCTGCCGCTGAAAGTTGCGGGCCCGACGCTAAACGCCAAGACCGGCGAGATAGCCGTCGAAGAGCTCCACATTGCGCACGAGGGTTTGCGGTTGGGGCTGATCCCATGAGCGCCACTTTGGCCAAAGCCATTTTGGTCCGGCTTGAGAAGACCGAGGGGAAGGGCCCGAACGCTCACTCCACGGTGAGACCGGAGAAAGGAGCATCTTCCTTCGCGGTGCAGTTCAATCCCACCTCGTTGAAGATTTCGCGGCAGAACAATGTTGACAAGGGCGGATCAACTACCCGCACGCAGGCCCGGCAGAACCCCTCCACGCAGTCCGCGATCCTGACGTTCGACCTGGAATATGACACCTCCGAGGGTGACAAGTCCGGTAACGCGGTGGATGTACGCACCAAAACGCTCCAAATCCGGCAATTCGTGGAACCAAATCCGAATACTCCCAAGGAGCCTCCCCCACCCATCCGTTTCGTTTGGGGTACCTTTCATTTCAGCGGCATTGTCAATTCACTCACCGAGGATCTGGA
Organism: Arthrobacter terrae; assembly: GCF_015708085.1. GTDB lineage: Bacteria > Actinomycetota > Actinomycetes > Actinomycetales > Micrococcaceae > Arthrobacter_M > Arthrobacter_M terrae. Next base: position 118,623 of record NZ_JADNYM010000001.1, read on the forward strand.
CTATTTTTCGCCCGAGGGCCGTCCCCTGCGGGCCAAGATCTCCGTCTCCATCACGGAGCAGGATCCCCGCTGGGAGGCCAGCTTCATCGGTCCGGCAGTCCTGGATGCCAAGGCGGCCACACCCCCGGGCGGCGCCGGTGCCGCCACCGGTCCGGGCGCACCGCCGGCTCCCAATCCCACCAGCGCCGCCGTCGCCCAGGGCGGCGAAAGCCTGCAGCAACTGCTCGCCCGGCAGGGTGCGGACCCGGCCACCTGGCGGGCGGCCATGGAAGGGCTGGACAGTCCGCTGTCATTGGCGGCCGGCGCCCAGGTCCAGCTCAGCGCCGGGCTGTCAGCCGGTGCGGGCATCGGCATGTCCGTTGGATTTGCCGCCGGGGTCCAGCTGGGCGGCACGGCATCGTTAGGTGCGGCGCTGGGCTTGAGCGCAAGAGCGGAGATAGGCGCCGGATTTGGTGTCGGAGCCGGATTCAGCGCCGGTGTCAGCCCCTCGGTGGGATTCGGGGCAGGGGCAGGGGCCAGTGCCGGAGTGGGGTTCAGCGCCGGCGCAGGATCCGGGGCGGGGACGGGAATCGCTGCGGCCGGGCAGACGGCAGCGGGATTTGCCCTTGCCGCCGGTGGCGGCGTCGCCGCATCCTTGAACAGCGTCCTGTCCGCCCGGGCCGCACTGCAGGTCGCATCGGCCAGGGCGGCATTCGACGTCCCTACTGGCACCGCTGCCGCCGGGGCGTTGTCTTCGAGCCCTACGGGCGGTTCCGTTTCGGCCGGAATTTCCACCGCTGTGGGTGGTTCCGCTTCGGTGGGTGGTTCCGCTTCGGTGGGTGGTTCCGCTTCGGTGGGTGGTTCCGCTTCGGTGGGCGGTTCCGCACCGTACGGCGTGCAACCCGTCGATCCCAGGACACAGACCTACGGAATGTCCATCCCGCTGCGAGCACGTGCACGCACGCTCACCCCCACCCCCGCCAGCAGCGGCACGGTGGTTGCCGCCGCGGCAGGCGGGTCGGCCGCCGTCGTCCAAGCCCGCGCCAGCGAGCGCGATCTGGCGTCCGGCAGCACGGCCGGCGCCGCTCCATGGTCGCAGCTGCCCGGGATCTCGGCGGAGCGGTCGTTCGCCGACGGTCAGCAACGCGGCCGTGACGCTGGCCGGGCACCATGAAGTGGAAACCCGGGAGGTGAGCACGAATGGGCGTACATATCGGCGAAGTGCATACGGACGTCGCCGCAGCATCCGGCTCCGGTACCCACGCGGCGGCAGCCCCGCATGCGTCCCCGGCTGCGGGGCAGGAGCGCTGGGACGAGATCCGGCGCACCGCTGAGGTGCTGGGCTGGCGCACGGCGTCCGAGGGCTTCGATGACTGAACCGCTGCTGGGCATCGTCTCCCCCGTGTTTACCGTCAACGGTGAACTGGCGGGAAGCCTCGCCCGCGACTGCGTCAGGCTGGAGGTTGCAGAAGGCTGCGAAGGGCTGCGCACCCTGCAGGCCCATTTCATCGCCGTCGGCCCCGGGGCTACCGGTCCGCCGTCGAAAATGCTGTATCTGGACGGCCAGAGTGTGGATTTCGGAAAATCCATCGAGGTCAGCCTCGGACCGTCGACCGCGCAGCGCACCGTGTTCGACGGCACCATCTCCGGCCTCGAGGCAGTCTATCCGGACAGCGAGCCGCCACGGGTGGTGGTGTACGCGGAGGATGCACTGATGCGGCTGCGCATGACCCGACGAATGCGCACTTATAGGAACGTCACGGACGCAGACATCGCCGAACAAATCGCCACCGAGCACGGGCTGCAGACCGATATCGCCGCCGAAGGACCGCGCTACGACGTGGTCCAGCAGGTCAACCAGAGCGATCTGGCGTTCCTGCGTGAACGGGGCCGCCTGTTGCAGGCTGAAGTCTGGTGCACGGGGCGGAAGCTGCATTTCACCCTCCGGACACGGCGCCAGGGCACGGCGCTGACGCTGGTGCAAGGCAACGAACTCCTTTCCGTCAGGCTGCGCGCGGATCTGGCCCACCAACGCAGCGAGGTGGTGGTGACCGGATACGACGCCTCCACCCGCGCCGTCATCAACGAAAGCGCCGGCGTCGACGTCGTCGAAGGCGAAGCCGCCCGCGGCCTGACCGGACCACGGGTCCTGGAGAAAGCCCTCGGCGCCAGCGTCTCCCTGCGGGTCCGCGAGACGGCCTTGAACGCCGACGAGGCCAGAGCCTGGGCTAAGGCTGAGATGCTGCGCCGCGGTCGCAGTTTTGTCACCGCCGTCGGCACCACCCGGGGATCTCCGGACATGGTGGTGGGCAGCAATCTGTCGCTGCAATCCGTAGGTCCGCCCTTTGACGGGACGGGCTACTACGTGACTTGGGTACATCACATCTTCGAGCACGAGCACGGACTAAGGACCCGGTTCGAGGCCGAACGCGCAACAGTAAACGAGGCCTCCTGATGACGCTACCCAATCCGGTGGACGGCTCCGCGCCCGGCTACTTCGGTGTCTACCCCGCTCTGGTGACGGACATCGTGGATAAGGAAAAACTTGGACGCATCGAGATCAGGTTTCCCACCCTCGGTACGGAGGGCGACCGCGACGTCAGGGCTTGGGCCACGCTTTGCACGCCCTATGCGGACAAGGACCAAGGGCTGGCCATTCTGCCGGAAGTGGGCAGCGAGGTGGTGGCCGCCTTCGAGGCCGGCAACTGGCGCCGGCCCTATATAGTCGGGTCCGCGTGGAATGGCCAGGCCGCGTTGCCACACGCCCCAGAGGCGGCGAACAACATCCGGATGTTACGTTCCCGGGGGGACAGCCGGCTTGAGTTCGACGACACAGCAGGTGCGCTGAAAGTGAGCATCACCATGAGGGCCGGGCACCGGGTGGTCCTGAACGATGCGACCCAGGAGGTCACCATCCAGCACGCGAACGGTTGCGTGCTGCGGATGACGGCGGCGGGGTCGATCGAGATCAAGGCCAATAGCTCGGTGGAAATCACCGCTCCGGCGGTTGATGTGACGACGCCCACCGCAACATTCAGCCAAAACATTGTCTGCCAGAACCTGCTCGCCCAGGTTTGCGTGGTTTCGCCGATGTACACAGTGGGAGTAGGCAACTTGTTATGAGCGGCCATGACGGTTTCGTGTTGCGCGCCCCCTGGTATGTCCGCGAGCGCCAGCCAGCTTTCGGTCTGCGTGACCGGCGGGCGCTCCGGCCACAGATCCAGATGTACAACAATGCGCAATTCGTGAAGAACACGCTGATGCGTGACCCGCGTGACTCACTCAAGGCGAGCCAGGACGACTTCTGGAGCTACCCGGTCCCCAATACTCCATCCCTCTCCGCGAAGGGACGCGAACGGCTGGCGACCAGCCGGCTGCTGCACACCAAGCTGCGCAAGCTCTATCAGCCCACGCACGAGCGGTTCTACGCCGTCGTCGTCGAGGTGTTCTGTGATGCCCCCGGCTTGCCGCGCGCCGGCTCGCACACCGACATTGAGGTCCGGATGGTGATGCGCCGCCAGCACACCTCCGTGACCGGCCAGCGCAAGCCGGTGCGTCGGCTGGCGCGCAACCTGCTGGTGGAGATGGCGAAGTCCGAAGATATCAGCTTCGATGCCGATCAGGAGCCCGACGCCGACATCCGCGACGTATGGTGGGCCGACGCCGCGTGGCACCGTCGCTTTGCGGAAGACAACGCCGACCTGCTGGCTGAGGTCGGCGGCCACACGGATGCGCAGGCCTGGATGGTCGACGGCGCCGGCAGCGGTCAGTGGCGGACTTTGGGCACCCCGCCCGGACCGGACCGGTCGCCGGACGCCGAGGAAGACTTCCCGCTGTGGCGGCTGCCCCCGCGCGAGGAAGACTGTGCACAAGCCCGAACCCGCTCCCTCTGGTTCGGCATCATCCCCACGTTCTCGGGAGCCCATTGGGTGGACGGGGACAAGAAGGTTCAGCCCAAGCTGGACGACCATGGAATCTACGAGCTGCAGTGCTTCGTCCGGCAGCCCGCGCCGCGCGGCCAGGAAGGCTGCCCGCCAAAAATATGGTGGGGCGAGCCCAGCGAGCCGTTCCGGCTGGCCGCGCCCTTTGACCCCGATGGAACCAAGAACCACGTCGTCTCCATCACCCTCCCCGATCTGCGCAGGCTCGCGGCCCACGCCGGGCAACCACAAGGACCGGGAGGGGCGCGCATGATTACTCCGCCGCAGTCCCAGTTCGTGTTCAATCCTTTCAACGGCATCCCGAAGTCCGGAACCGGGAAGATCGGCGGCGGCGGCGGGATCTGCACCTTCGCCTTTGAACTGTTCTTCATGGTTGCTTTCTTCCTCTTCCTGATGTTCCTGCCGATCGTAATTTTTGCCTTCCAGCTGTGGTGGCTGCTCGCCCTGCGGTTCTGCATCCCGCCCTCGATCTCCTTCTCTGTGATGGCGGCCTTCTTCGCCCAGGGCAAGCTGCTCGCCGCAGCTGAAGCGGACGCAGAATTCTCGATGAAGTTCGACGCCGCCTTCGGCACCGAGAGTAAGGTGCTCGCTGACACCGACAGGTCGCCGGGCTGGGCGAAGCAGCTCGATGACGTCAAGGCCCCCCTCAGCGGGGTCAAAGTCTTCAGCAACGATGCGGCACTGACTGGTGCCATGGTCGCCGCCAACGATCCGGCCGATGCCGTCAAGCCGGCACCGCCGCCGGTCGAGACAAAACCGGCCGACCCGCTGTGCGCCTCACCGTGAAGGCAACGCCATGACAAGCTTCGCCGTCAGCGGACCGCAGGACGCTAAGGAGCGGGAAGCGGGGAAGGCGGCCGATCGGTTGATGCATTCATCCCTCGGAGCGGACTCGACGGCGGCCGCACCGCAGAATTCTGAGGTTGACGCTGCCGCCGCGCGATCCCCAACGACGCTTGGGAACTTTCAGCTGTCCGCCGGCCAGTCGCTGGACCGTCGCACGCGCGACCTTATGGAACCGAAGTTCGGCGCGGATTTCCTCGGAGTTCAGGTCCACACCGAAGGGAACGCGATCGGCGCAGCCAATGCGCTGGGAGCAAAGGCCTTCACTGTTGGATCAGACATCGGGTTCGCGGCCGGCCGCTACCGCCCGGACTCCCCCACGGGCCAACGCCTGCTGGCCCACGAACTGGCGCACGTCGTCCAGAATGCCGGGGCAGGCTCCTCCTCCACCGTATACCGGGATCCGGTTGACCCCGACGCTCCCTTCGCCGGCGGTTTTGGCGGCGGACAATTCGGCGGCGGCGGCGCGGGCAGATCGTTCGGCGGCGGCTCGTCGGGGGGCGGGGGTGCGAGCGGATCGTTTGCCCCGCCGGCGCCCACCCCCGTGTCACAGCCCGGACCGGAGGTCATCGAGCTGAAGGGCAAACCGCTGCTGGCCCCGTCGCCCGCGCTGGCGCAGGCAATCAAGGACAAAGCGGGCGACACGCTCCTGGTCCATGTCCGCTTTGGTGAGCTTGCCGAAGGCTTCCTCCCCATCGTGTGGAGCGATACCGGCTTCATGACCCCGCCCCCGGCGAAGAATTTCCCGGCCTGGGGCATTCCCATGACCCATCCGGCGTTTCCCGTCGCCGGACTGGCAAAACCAACCCTGTGGATCGAGGTCCGCGACTCGGTGGTCGGCGGTGCAATGGGCTGGATCACCGCCGCCGCATGGGCTAACGATCCGTCCCAATTCAGGTCCCATGTGCCGTTGGAAATGCTCTTTGGCGGATTGTCCGCATTCACGAACCTGAAGATCGACGGGCCGATTACTGACGTCCTGTGGAACGGCCGATTCAGCTACGAGGCGCCGCATCTCACCTTCGACTCGGGACCGTTTTCGGGGAGCGGCCGGATCCGGGTCAGCGATGAAAATTACGACTTCGACGCCACCATCGATGTACCGCTGACAGGGCTGCCCAAGGGAGCGACCGTTCCGGTCAAGCGTCCTAACGGCCTGGAGAACCTGATATTTGGCAGCAAGACGTGGCGCTACGAGCGCACGCTGGGCGGAAAGAGCGGCTCGAAAATCTCCGGAGAACTGACCGCCACGCTGGGCAACGGATCGTTCGACGTTCGCGGTACCGCCGGCTACAGCCGCTCGAACCCGCGGATCCGCGGGACGGTAACTATCGTCGTCGGCAGCCTTGAGACGGCCCGGCAGGCGGTCACCGACCGGCTCGGACCTGATGCTCCGGCCAGCATTGAACCGGCGGCGCCGGGAGAGGGCATCGCCATCGCGGGTTTCGGCCAACTGGACTTCGAGCTTTCCGAGTGGATGACCGGAAACGCCGAGGTGATCGTGCACCCGGAGGGCTGGGTCACCGCCCGGGGGGAAATCCTGCCCACGAAGATTATCCCGCTCTTCCGGAAGCAGGCGAAGGAGCGCGAAGTCCCGGGGGCCGGCGGGTCCCTCACCGAGGTCGTCGCTGGCCTACCGCTGATTGGAGACGTTCGGATCGAAGCCGAGGCCCAGCTCTATTCGTACGGTTGGTTCGGCCCCGGAACATTGCACGACATCCGCGTTACCGGGCTGATCTCCAACCATCCCGCCATCGTGAACCGTTTCGAACTGGCCGGAACCATTAGTTCACCGGCGGCCGCCGGACTTCGGCTCGAAGCAAACATCGGCCTGTCCGCGTATGCCGTTCACCTGAAGAAGGTCGCCGAGGCGAAACTCACCGGGCAGGGCACGCTGGAGCTGCAAATGTACGCGGAGGCCGCAGCGGCTGCGGGACGCCGCGCCTCCACGGCTCCTCCGGGTGAGGCAGAGTACTACCTCCGGGGGAGTCTGGCCGCCGCCGCGGCACTCATTCTCGATCTGCAGCTCAAGCTTCGCGGTGATGTCCTCGGCTTCTGGCGGCCCAACATCCACCTCATCGACCAGACCTACACGCTGGGACAGGCCGGCGCAAAGCTGAACTTTGAGTACGTTTTCGGGAAGAACAAAGACAGTAGCATCGAGGTCAGCTTCGACAAGGTCAGCTTCGACGCCGGCACTTTCGCCGCCGCCGTCGTTCGCGGCGAAACGGTGACCCAGAAGGGCTACGAAGGCAAGACGCCGGTTGCCGCCGACACCACGAGCGAGGTGGTCAACCCGGACGCGCCGCCGCCCCCTGGCCCGGTGGCCTCCGGTGCGCACACTTCCGCCCAGTTGGAAGAACCCTTCAGCATGTACTGGGCGTCGCATACGCTGCGGTTGTCGCTGCTGGAACCACCGGATCTTCAGATGGAGAGCACCGGACCTGAGCGGCTGTTGAACAGGATTTCACGTGCGCGGAAGAATGTCCGCAAGGATGCCGCCCTTTCCGTGTTGGAGCGGGACACGCGGCTGTCGGATCTGGACAAGATCGCCGCCCAGGCCCGGCAGGTGTTGGACGCGGCCGAGAAGGTCGAGAAGGGATCCAGGTATCTGACCCCCTCCGTGCCCGGGTTCCACAATCTGGCGCAGCTCATTGCGGACTACGGCACCCGCTATCGGACGACCGACCTTGCCGTCGGGCTCGCGGCGGTCAGCGTGGATCCGACGAATCCCAAGACGGTGCTGAACAAGTTCCCGAAACTTGCCGACGACGCCCTCATCGCCGCACGAGTCGGGCGGATCCTGGACATGGGTGTCTCCGCGACGGTGCTGCGCAGAATCGTGGACAACCACCCGCCGAGCGCCGAGGGAGACGTCGTCGACCTGCTGGAATACATCGAGACCATGATCCTTGCCCGGGCCGTCAACTGGGGGGCGGTGCTGACAGACCTGAAGATCGGCGGCAGGAAACTTCAGGGGGCCACCTGGGTGCTGCGCTATATTGCGACCTACGGCGACTGGTCGGACGTGTCCTTTGAAGCCAAAGACGAGGATGCTGGGCAGCCCGACAACCGCCGGTGGGACACCCTGATGTCCGGGACGCTCTATGAATTCAAGGACTGGTACGTCTGGAAGTCGATATCCTCGCGGACGTTCCTCAAACAGATCCTGCAGGACTACCTCAACAACGGGGTGGGCGAGACGATGCCGCTCAAGTGGGTCTTCAGTGACTCTCCGCTGACCCGTAAGTCGATCATTGCCAACATGGAGGCGGCCCTCGACGGGGTTAAGGCGGATCTGCTGGCGGGGAAGCCGCCCCGGGTTCCGGGTTACTACTCGCCGGCCATGTGCGACACGATCAAGAGCCGGCTCAATTCCGTGGTGGTTAAAGTCAACTAGCCTCCGGCCGTTGGTGGTGCTCGAGAGTCCCTGGCCGCCGCCTACCACTTGATCGCCCAACCGCCGGCGAGGGCGCTGGAGTGCTCCGAAGACAGTACGGTGACGGGCCCGCGTTAGGCTCTGGCCATGCTGGCGTATCAGGATGCGGAACAAAAGTCAGAGGGCCGTCCTCTGGATACTGCGACAAAAGAACACTACGAACGTGGTCTGAACTCGGATTTGAGCGGCGTTCGGCTCCATACTGACGGCCCGGCCCAGCTGTCCGCGGCCGGCCTTGGCGCACAGGCTTTCACCTCGGGACTACACATCATCTTTGGTGCTGGGCGCTTTGATCCGGCATCGTTGGCGGGGCGACACCTTCTGGGTCATGAGCTTGCCCATGTTGTACAGCAGCAGGGGGGTTCTGCCGGCAGCACAGCGACGACAGCAGATGCCGAGGCCGAAGCCGAGCGTGCCGCATCAGTGGCCGCGGCGGGATCACCGACCAGTGTTCACGCAGACCGAGCCGGCCGACTGCGTGGATTCGGCGGCGATATCCGCACCATGTCGATCACGCCTCAGTTTGCCCGCAGCCTCACAGATGCGGCGTTGGCAGAACAGCTCCAGATCCTCGGCGCCCATCTGGCCGTGCTGCCCGCTGGCGCCGCTGAATTTGAAGCGGCACGCTCAAATCAGAGCATCCTGCAGGAAGAACAGGTCCACCGCTTAGTGAGCGGCCAGACCATCTTCGGGGTGGGAAGTACTGTCCAACATAGACACCTCCGATTTCAGCAAGGCGTTCTGTTGTCGGCACGCCACCGGCTTCTGCAAAACATCGAAAACCTGGCCCAATGGCGTTCACTTATCGTCGACCGACTGCCCGCGGAAGCGCTGCAAACCCAGGTGCTTGCCCAATCGGCGTCAGATCTTCATGCAACGGCTACCACCACCGGCGGCCTGACCGCGTTCTCAAACTGGAGCGCGGACCCCAATCCATACCGCCGCAATGTCTGGGAGCACCAAGTCCGCGGCCAATGGCGGGCATGCACGGGCTGCCACGAGCTTGTCCGAGCTGATCAAATGGCGGGCGACGAGTCCCATACAGGTCCGGCATGGCTGACACCGGCTGATCGATTGTCAGATGCCGCCGGGCTGAACTCGAGCCCGATCGGCATGTACAGCGGCATAACCGGGGAGAGTTCTGCCCGGACCTTGGCTGCCATCGCGGCCATCCGACCTATCGTGGCACCTCTGGGGGACCAAGGTTACAGGATCATTCCGGACGATGTATTTAGTCTGCGGAGCGGTCTGACACCAGGTCAACTCAAGGAGACCATTCTGGCCAAGTTGGATCATCGGCGCTGGTCATACGCGGAATTAATTCGACGGATCGCCAACGGTGATATCAGTTACCTGCAGCTTGGCCCAGTGTTGCAGGATCTCCTCCCCAGCACCGATGCCGAGGTCCAGCAGGCAGTCAAAGATGACATCGCGTCAGAGCATCGATGGTCCATCCTGAAGATCGCAGGAACAATTATCCTGGCTCTCCTGTCAATTCTCTTTCCACCGCTGGTTTTGGCGCTCGCCGCAATTCAGTTCACACAGGGTTACAACACCTTCAAGACAGGGTCAGCCTACAATCTCGGCATAGGCGCCAACAGTGTTTTCACCCGTGACCAGCAGGATAGCGGCACCGCCATGATGGCGTCGGGCGTGTTCAACATGACCATGGCCGCCGTCACGGTCGCAGGCGCGGCACCGGGCCTGCTCGATACCGCTGCGACGCGCGCCATTACCACCTCCGATCTGGCAGTTGCCGCGCGGCTGGGGCAACGCGCACTGCAAGGTCCGATACCCGAGGCCGAGCTTTTACTCCTCCAGCAGCCGGGCCTGGTCGGACGGGTGGCGCTACGCTGGGCAGACATGAGGCAATTCCAAGTCCTATATCGGGGACAAACCGCGGCGACAGCGGAGATTCTCAGCCCGGTGGCACGCTCCGGTGGAGTCGCCGCCTCCCGGTCCATGTATGACGCCATGAAGGCACAGGGCATGAGCGATCTGGAAATAGCGGGGCTGACGGCCAAATGGAATAACCAGCCGGTCCCGTCGTTCAGCGCGCCGCCAGGCATGGCAGGCCAGCCCTTAGGCGGGGTCGGTATTCCAACCACCCGCCTGCCGAACATCGCTGCTGACTTTGCCCAGCCAACCGGCGTCATCTATGTCCTGCGGATTCCCAAGGGCCTCGCCATTCCGGTCGGAAAGGCCGGCTGGGGGGCCCAGTCGGCCCTCGAGCAGGAATGGGTGATATTCCATCAGTTACCAAATGGAATGGTCGTCCGCCAACTTCCAGGCAATGTTGCGCCTCCACTGCAGTTCGACTATCCGGCAGCGGGTCCGTCTCTGGCAGTCCCTCCGGCAACGCCATGACATCCCCGGCGGAGGAATGGCGGCGGATTATTCGTTCCGGAATGCCCAACGCCCCGCGCGACGACGACGAACTGCACCGATATCTTCTAGCCGCATACACGCGATCGCAGGGTATTGAACGGTTCGTGATGGCCGTTGCGCGGCTGACATTCGGCGATCTGGATGTGGCAGAGGACGTCTTGACCTACCTGCCCGAGCCCGGCCATCCCGCCCGGGTTCTGGCCCGGTCGCTGGACGCTCTGCTGCCGACGGAAGCCACCGTGCTGGAAAATCCTGCGGCTGCCCGCCGGTGGCTCGCCAAGCATCGGGATACGCTGCGCTGGAACCCCGCGTCGGGGCGGTTCGAGTCCTCATACTCTGACTGATCCCTACGCCGGCGAATTCATCTAAAGGCATCCGCAACGCCGTCGTGACGCCTGCGCCGCAGCATAGACCCATGACGAACGGAGCAACTGCGGACATCGCGGACCAGTGGACCGGAGTGGGACTGCGCTTCCCGCTGCGCCCGGCCGTGGTGACGGGAGGCCTCGAGTACCTCGGTGGCATGGAACTGATCCGGGCGTCCATTGCCACCATTTTGGACACGCAACCCGGCGAGCGCATTATGGTCCCCTCCTTCGGCTGCGGGCTGCTGCGCTACCTGATGGAACCGAACACGCTGAGCACACGCACCTCGATGGAACAGGACATTATCTCCTCGCTCTCGCTGTGGGAGCCGCGGGTCCGGCTGGTGAACGTCGCGGTGACGCCCGGGGAGGATCCTTCCCTGGTATGGATAGAAATCTCCTACGTGCGTCTGGCCGATCTCCGGCCGGACAACCTGGTTTACCCGTTCTATTTGAAGTAGCGATCCGATGGCACTGATCAGCCCGATTCTGGACAACCGCTCCTACGAGCAACTGCGCGATGAGCTGATCCGCCGCATCCCGGTCTATGCGCCGGAGTGGACCAACCACAATGAGAGCGATCCGGGTATCGCGCTCGTGGAACTCTTCGCCTACCTCGGCGAGTCACTGCTGTACCGGTTCAACCAGATTCCCGACGCCGCCCGGATCGAGTTTCTGCGCATGCTGGGGGTCAGGCCCCGCCCGGCGCAATCGGCGCTGACGCTGCTGGCGGTATCAACCGAGCGCGCGGAGGGTGTCCAGATCCTGCAGGGTTCCGAGGCCGCTGCCGGGGCGGTGTCCTTCCAGACGCAGGACGAGGTGTACGCGTGGCCGCTGGACCTGGTGGCCGCGGGCAAGACGCCGGAGGATCCGGCGGACACAAAAACCGGTCATGACAGCAGCGAGGACGCGCTGGCACGGGCTAAGGCAAAGAAGGCGACGGCGCAGTTCTACCGCACCACAGTGGTTTCGGCGGATCCCTTGGCGGCGGACGCCGTCTCGGTGGATGTCAGCGCGCAGGCGGACCGGTCGCTGTGGATCGCGCTGCTGCGCAAGGACACCACGGACGTGGAGAAACTCGCCGGCCGGACGCTGTTCATCGGGGTCGCCTTCGATGAAACCATTGCGGAGCCGGTGCAGCTGGAGGCACTGAAAGCCGACGGCGCCGCGGCCTTCCGCTCGGACGGGCTCACCTCCAGCCCTCCCCCGATGCTCTGGCGGCTCTGGAACGGTCCGCCCAAGACGCCCGCGGGCAGCAAGGGCGGCGCAGGTGGCAAGGGGGGCAATGGCAGCCCGGGCGGAGCGGAAACGCCGGCCTTCCAGGAGCTTCAGGTCCTCGGTGATACCACCAAAGGCCTGGTGAGCAGCGGCGTTGTGAAGCTGGCACTGCCCGCCGGCCTGCCGACCGTCACTGCGCCGTCGTCGGGCGGTCAGGACAGCCCGCCGCCGCTGGAGGACACCAAACTCGCCCAGAACGTGATCGCGTGGATCCAGGTCTGCCGTCCGGAGAACGCCGACGCCAATGATTCCATTCATCGGGTCCGCTGGGTGGGCATCAACGCTGTTCAGGCCATCGCGTCGCGGACCGCTGCGGCGGAACTGCTGGGCAACGGGACAGGCGACGGCGACCAGCAGCTGCCGCTGAACCATCACCCGGTGGTGCCCGGCAGCATGGTGCTGGAGGTGGAGGAGCCCGCCGGCTGGACGTCCTGGCTGGAGGTGGAGAACTTCTCCGGCAGCGGTGCCGGAGACAGGCACTACCTGGTGGACTATGACCACGGCTCGGTATCCTTCGGGCGGGCCCGGGTGCCACAGATCGGTGAGCGCATCCGGGTGCTTGCCTACCAGTACGGCGGCGGGTCGGCCGGCAATGTCGCGGCAGGGGCCGTGTCCGCGCTGCCGGGCACGGCCGGGGTGAAGGTGGCCAATCCGCTGCCGGCCGCGGGCGGCGCCGACGGCGTGCGCATCGACGAGGCGATGGATGCGATCCCCGCAGAGGTGCACCGCCACGACCGCGCGGTGATCGGCGCTGACTTCCGGGACCTTGCGCTGCAGGTGTCCGGCGTGCAGCGGGCCGAAACGCTGCCGCTGCTGCACCCGGACAATCCGACCGTACCTGCGGCGGGTGTGGTGAGCGTGATGGTCTTCCCGGAGTTTGACCTGAGGAACCCGGCGGCCCCGATGCCGGATCTTGGCCTGCTGCGCCGGGTGGCCCGCTATCTGGACGCCCGTCGCCTGGTCACCACGGAGCTTTACGTGATTCCGCCGGAGTACGTGCGGATCAGCGTTTCCGTTGGCGTCCAGGTCCGCGCCGGTTACCAGGTGGACGCCGTCCGCCGCTGGGTGGAGCTGATCCTGCGCCAATACCTCGCACCGCTTCCCCCCTACGGGCCCGACGGCGGCGGCTGGCCGCTGGGCCGGACCATCCGCCGGGCGGAGCTTGAGGCTATCGCAGTCCAGGTGGAAGGCGTCGAATACCTGGAGGATCTGCTGCTGGCCTCCCCGGACGCACCGCGGACGGAGCAGCCGCGCATCGATCTGTTGCCGTGGCAGCTGCCGGAGCTGGCGGCCATCACGGTCGTGTCCGGCACACCGCTGCCGGTGGGCACCGAGTACGCTCCCGCCCCGGCACCGAAAGTCCCGGTGCCTCTACCCCCGGAGGTGTGCTGATGTACGGGGACCGTTCGCTTAGTCTGCTGGTCCAGCCGGACCAGTGGGCCCGCTGCGCCCACTCCCATACCGCGCTGCTGCCCGGCGGCGGCGTCGTTCTGGACTGGGCGGAGGACGCCGCGGAACCGGCCACGGATTATTGCCCGGCCACGGCATGCCGGCAAGCCGCAACAGAGCACGCCGAATCCGGCGGCTGCGGATCAGCGCACACCGAACCACCGCACACCGAACCGGCCGGACTCGCCTTTGACCGCTGGTGCCGGGCCTACCGCTCCCGGCCGGCCGAGGGAAGAGTCGACGTCTACGATGCGGACAGCGCATCGGAGAACACACCGGCTGCTTCCCCCTGCGCCGGCGTGCTGGGCCACCCCGCCGGTCTGGCCGTGGACCGGGCGCAGCGTCTGTATGTGGTGGAACCGGCCACCCGCTCGGTGCTGGTGGTGGATCTTTGGGCCCAGCGGCTGCTGCGGCGGGTGCCGATGGGACGCCGCCGGCCGGTGGATGCTGCGCCGGACTGCGGCCGGGTTGCGGTGCTGCTGCACCATCCGGATTCCCTGGTCTTCCTTGAGGGCCGTCGCTCCCCCCGCCCCGGCCCGGCGCTGATTAATCCGGGCTGCCGCACCGGTCTGGTCCCGGACAGGCTGGCCGCCGGCCTGCTGGTGCTGTGGCGCGGCGGCGGCCACGGCGTCATCGCGTCCCCGGACGGCACGGTACAGCTGGAGGTGGACGGCGCCACCGCCATCGCCAGCACTGCGCAGGGACTGCTGGTGGTCGCCCGGGCGCCCGGTCTGTCGTTCCGGCGGTTCCAGCACGACGACGACGGCTGGCTGGAGCTCGAGCCTGCGTCCGCGCCGGCTTTTGACGGCGGTGCCGTGGCCGTCTCGCCGGCGGGTCGCATCGTCTTTACCACCCCGGCGGGCTTCGCCACCACCGCGGGTTCCGCGGCCCGGCACGAACCGGATGGCACGGTGGTGACCTACCGGCTGGACAGCGGCCGTTACCGCACCCGGTGGGGCCGGGTATTTTTGGATGCCTGCATGCCGGCCGGGACCAACACGACCCTGCGCTTCCTGACCAGCGACGACGAGGATGTACTCGATCCACTGGAAGCATCCGCACCGGGCCGCGGCGCCCGCACCGTCCCGCACCCGGAGCTGACTCCGCCGCTGCCATCGCAGAGCCTGCTGGCCGCGGTGGAGCGGAACAGCACTCTTTTCCGGCGGCCGACGGGACGCGAACAGCCGTGGCAGCAGATCTCCCCGGAGGACGGTTTCGAAACCTATGAATCCCAGGTCAATGCGGCACCGGGCAGGTATTTGTGGCTGGAAATGCACCTGGCCGGCACCGTGCAGACCAGCCCGCGGATCCGTGCCGTCCGGATCGAACGGCCCGGTCACCAACTGCTGAGCAGTCTGCCCCGTGCCTGGTCCCGGGACGACGGGGACACGGACTTCATGCACCGTTTCCTGGCACCGCTGGAGGGGACCCTGTATGAGCTGGACTGGCGGGCGGCCGAGCGGGCCATCCTGCTGGACCCGCACACCACTCCCCAGGAGGCACTGCCTTGGCTGGCCGGCTTTGCCGGACTCGTCCTGGACCGCCGCTGGCCCGAACCTGCCCGCCGCTCCCTGATTGCCGAGGCCTACCGCCTATTTGCCCGGCGTGGCACCCGCGCCGCCCTGATCCGGATCCTCGAACTCTATCTGGGCAGGGCCCCGGTGATCATCGAGGCGTGGCAGCTGCGCGGTCTCGGTGGCATGGTGCTGGGGAATCCACCGGCCGGCCCGCCCGCGCCCGCGGTCGGCGGAAACGCCCGGGCCACCGGCATGCTGGGCCGCTTCTCAATCGGCGGGTCCGCTCCCGCGGCATCCACTATGTCCGCTACGTCCGCTGGGTCCGGGACCCCAACCGTCCCCGCCCTGGACAACTCCTCCACCGGCAGCGTGCCGCCTTCGTCGCGCCGTGCCAACGTACAGGATTCCTTCCAGCTCGCCGCGCACCGCTTCACACTGCTGATCCCCGGCGAACTTACCCCGGAGCAGCGCCAGGTAGTGCATGGAATCGCCGAAGTGCACCGCCCCGCCCACACGATGTATGAGCTCTGCGAACTCGGAGCCGGCATGCGGGTGGGGCAGCGGCTGCACGTGAGCCTGACCTCGTTCGTCGGTCCGGACGCCCGTTGGGCGCCCGCTGTGCTGGGCCGGTTCCGCGTTGGCGGCGACGGCGTCGTCGGTACGCACGCCACGGGTTCCCGGCTGGGCGAGACCTCGAGAGCGGGGCAGGTGAGGGTCGGATGACCGAGCTGTTCATCGGCACGCTGAGTGCTACCGCCGCGGCAGGGAACTACGACGACGACGGCTCCGTTGCGGGCGCCGGGAACCTGCCGTCGCGGATGCAGGACATGCTGGCCCATCTTGGGGACCGTCGGCTCGAGGAGATAATGGGGACGGCGGACTTTCCCGACGGTGAATGGTGCCTGCGCCGTTTGGACCTCCGTGTGGGGCTGGATCCAGCGCGGCCAGGACCGGTGCTGGAAACCCAATGGGCGCAGGCCGTGGTGCAGGAACTGAGCCAGCGGATCGGCTCTGGCTCCGACGACGTGCTGCACTTCCCGCGGATCACCGACGCGTTCAATGATCTGGCGGCGTCACTGGCCGCCGGACGGACGGACCATGCCTGGGCTTGGCGGCAGCTCGGGCTGCTGCTGCCCGAGGACCCGGATCCGGCCGGCGCGCCGGGACCGGCGCTGCTGGCCGTGCTGCGGCGCCGGCCGGAACAGGCCCTGTCCGCCATAGTTACGACGGTAGAGACGAACGGTGCCGCACCGCTGCACCGTCTGCTTGCCGGACGAGGCTGGTTTGATCTGGCGGTCATCGTCGCAGCAGCGGCTGGAGCGCCATGGCCAGCCGCCGCGATTGAATCATTGCTCTTCACCGCGACAGGCACCACGGGTAATGGCACCGCGGGAAGGGACACTCCGGGAACTTCAGGCGCCGGCGGGGCCGGCCGCCGTGGTCCTAACGCGGCCCGAGGTACCGAGGTACCGCGCCCCGATCACAGTAGAGGTGCGGCCGGGACAACGTCCGGTTCCGGCCATCCGGTCCCGTTTCCGGTACCCCGATCCGAGCAAGTAGCGGACGCACAGACGGTGGACGCACAGAGCGCTGAGGCGCGGCAGGCCGGCTCACAACTTGAGGAGGCTCAGAGGGCTACCGCAGGGCTGGCGGAGGCACAGGCGCTTGGTCTCGCCCGGTGCTCGCGGTTGGCGGGGGCCATGCTCCGAAGCGGGCTCCGGCCGGACATCCCGACCGCCGCGGCGTGGGCGCTGCTTGCCGCGGCCGAGGCGGACCCCGGATTGCTGCGCCGACCGGACGCAGCTGAAATCCTCCGGTCGCTGGCATCGCGCTTCCTGGCCCCCGCCACTGCTGGCCAGGGTCTCGGCGGCACCTCCCGTGCCGGGCCCGCGGCCGGACCCATCGGCGCGGCCTCTGGAACGGGGCAATACGCCGTCAGCCGCACCGACACCGGGGGTGCCGGCCACAGGGGTGCCGATGTCAGGGCGGCTGAACCCGGGAGCACCGAATCCCCGGGCACGGGTGCCTACGATCTGCGGACGTCCGCCCGCGGCAACACCCCGCTGTCCGATAAGCCCGGGCGCGACGTTCCCGGCGCGGAAGCCGACCTTCGCGGCAGCGCAGCCGACGCCGGTTCGGCCGGCATCAACGGCACTGCCGGCATCAACGGCACGACCGACGGGACAGCAGCCGAGGGCCCAGCAGCCGCCGGTGCGGGTCAGGCCGCGACAGACGAGGACCGCACGGATTCCCCGGCTGAAGCCAGCAGTCCGACGCTCTGGGCGGGGCTGCCGTTTCTGCTCGCCACCGCCGGCGATGCCGGCTTCCCGGACCTGCTGCTTGCCGATTCGGCCCTGGCAGCGCGGCCCCTGCGATGGATCATCCACCGGCTTGGACAGCTGCTGGTCCCGGCGGCGCCGGAGGACCCGGCGGTCATGGCGCTCGCCGGGCTGACGCCCACCGCTGAAGCGCCCGATGGTGACCGGCACGCAACGGCAGAGGCGGCCTCCGCCGCGAGCGTCATGACCTTGGAGCAACACGACTCGATGCGCCATACCTCGGACAGCCACGGCGAGGAGCAGCAGGCCTTGGAGCAGCAGGCCTTGGAGTACTATGCCGCGCGCTGGGCGGAGGCCACCGCAGGCAGGCTTGGGCGTGCGCACCATGACCCCTTCGACGTCATCGCAGAGATCGCGTTTCGCCGCGGCGAGGTCCTGGCGCAGACCGGCTGGATCGAAATGCATCTGAGTCTGCGCGATGTCGACGTGGATGTGCGCCGCGCCGGCCTGGACATCGACCCGGGCTGGATCCCGTGGCTGGGAGTGGTGGTGCGCTTTGTCTATGAGTGAGCTGATTTCGCCGACGGAAACCGCGGCAACGGAAACCGCGGCAACGGAATCCGTACGGGCGTCCAGGGCATCACGGCATGCAGGCCCGGAGGCTGCCGCGGCCCCTTGGACGGTTATCAGCGCGGATCTGACATCGCGCACCGCCCGGATCGCACGCGATGTCGCTGCCGTGCTGGAGCTGCATGGCAGTGCCGGCTCGGGCGCTGCCGAGGCGGCGGACTTCTTCCGTAGTTGGGCCGACAGCACCTCGACGCAGCTGGACCTGGTGGATGCACCGCTTGATGCTCTCGCCGCACGGTTCGCTCTGACGCCGCCGGAGCTCGACCTGCTGCTGCTGGCGGGCCTGCCGGAGGAGCACGAGGGAATTGCAGCGACCTTCCGCGGCCTGCATCCGCAGGGCGAACCCCGTCCCACCGCCGGGCTCGCGGCACTCATCCTGACCAACACCTTACTGTCGGCCGGGGCCGCGGTTCCCGGTGATGCTGCTTGCGATATTGCTGCTCCCGATCATGCAGGCGCTGGTTCCGCTGCTGCGGTGGACGCACGGCCGGCGCTGCGCCGGCTGCTCAGCAGCGGGGAAGCGGTCCGCCATGGGCTGCTCCGGCTGGCCGGAAACGGCACCCTTTTCGAACGGTCGCTCATTGCCGCGGACAGTCTATGGGAGGCCCTGCACGGTCACGACGCGTGGCCCGATGGGCTCCCGCGTGTGGAAACTGGCACCGTCCCGCCCGGATTGGGCTGCTGGCTGACCGGCCCCGGTGTCCGCCGCGCGGTCGCCGCCCTGCAGTCGGACGCCGGCTGCAGCATCCTGGTAACCGGTGCGCATGAAAGCATCATGCTCAGCCGCGCTCTCGCCGTCGCCGATGCTGCCGGCAGATCGATTGTCGCCGGCAGGGTCACGGCCGGGGATACTGCAGGCATTGCACTGCTGGCCGCGCACGCGGCCCTGCGCGGCGCGGTACCGCTGCTGGTTCTCGCCGCCGTCGGGCAATCGGAGCCGGATCTGCTGGCTGTGGGGGACGTTCCCGGGCCGGTGCTGATCTGTTCCGCCAGCACCTCCGTTCGTGCCGCCGGCGGCCGCCCGATGCTGGCGCTCGATGCCGGCCCGGTAGGTGCCCGGGACCAGCAGTCCGCGTGGGCCGCCGCCCTGCCGCACCTGTCCGGGCAGTCCGCAGGCATCGCCGCCCGGCATCCGCTGGACCCGGCCCTGATCGCCGAACTCGCCGTCGACGTCCTCGCCCAGGGCAGCCAACCGGAGCTGGCGGAGATCACCGCCCTGATCCGCGCGCGGGCCGGCCTCACGCTGCCCCCGGGAGTGCAGCTGCTCAGCCCGACGGTGCCGTGGAACCATCTGGTGCTGCCACCAGAAGGGGCCTGGCAGCTGCGCGATGCGGTGTCGCGGCTGGATTACCAGTCGGTGGTGCTCGAGGACTGGGAATTGCGGGGCCGGGCACATGCCACCGGCGGAACCCGGATGCTGTTCACGGGGCCGCCGGGCACCGGCAAGTCCCTCGCCGCCCACGCCGTCGCTACCGCGGCCGCCACCGATCTGCTGCTCGTAGACGTTTCCCGGCTGGTGTCCAAATGGCTCGGCGAAACCGAGAAGCATCTCGCCGCGGCCTTTGACGCAGCCGAACGCACCCAGGCCGTCCTGCTGCTGGATGAGGCGGACGCGCTCTTTGGCACCCGGACCGAAATCTCCGACGCCAACGACCGCTACGCCAATCTGGAGACCGCCTACCTGCTCCAGCGGCTGGACAGTTTCGACGGTCTGGTCATCCTCACCACCAACCTGCGCTCGAACATCGACGCCGCCTTCATCCGCCGGATGGACTTTGTGGTGGAATTCCCGGTCCCGGATGCGGACGGCCGGGCGGAGCTGTGGTCACGGCATCTGCCCCTCGCCGCGGTCGCAGGGGACATAGACCTGGCGGCGCTTGCCCGGCTCTATCCGGTGCCCGGCGGCTGGATCCGCAACGCGGCAATTGCCGCCGCGTACGTGGCGGCCGCCGGGGAAGATTTGATCAGCCAGGCGCATCTGGTGGCTGCCATGAAGCGGGAATATGCGAAGGCCGCGCTTCGCTTTCCCGGCGAACCTCCGAGGAGACGAAATGACTAAGACAGAGTCCATAG
Source organism: Arthrobacter terrae (assembly GCF_015708085.1). Lineage (GTDB taxonomy): Bacteria > Actinomycetota > Actinomycetes > Actinomycetales > Micrococcaceae > Arthrobacter_M > Arthrobacter_M terrae. Next base: position 138,804 of record NZ_JADNYM010000001.1, read on the forward strand.
CGACCGACGGCCCCGCCTGCGGCTGTGCTTCCTGCGCGGCGGCGGACGTGCCGGCCAATCCCTTCGTCGCCCTGCGGGTCGCGTACGGCATGCTGCTGGGCGAGGACGATTTCGATGCCCTGATGGCCAATCCGCGCGGCAAGCTGATGCTGCACCAGGCTTGGCTGCATGGCGCCGGAGTGGTGCACGGCCTCGACGTCCGCCGGGATGGAACCCGGAATCTGAAGGTCCTTCCCGGTCTTGCGGTGGACGGCGCCGGCCGCGAGCTGTACCAGGACTGCACGGTTACCCTGGACGTACGTCAGCTGCTCGACGCTGCCGGTTTGAAAGACTCCGCGGATTGCTCGACGGAAACCGTTGATGCCTATCTGGTCGCTGCCTTTTCCGCCTGTCCCTCGGCCGCCGTTCCGGTTCTGGCGGACCCGTGTGATGTCACGCGTAAACACGACGAGTTCTCCCGGATCCGGGAACAGGTCACGTACAGTCTGCGCACCAAGCCCGGTCCCGCGGCGGTGTACGGGTACCATCGGGTCCGGGTGCTGCTGGGTCTGGAACCGGTGCTGAACGACGACGGCGCCGGGCGTGAAGCGCTCGCCGCCCGTAAGCGGGCCGCCGGTGTAGCACCGGAGCAGCGCGCCGGGGCACTGCTGGCCGAGTTCCGGCAGCTGGCGGCCAGGGATGAGATCGAGCTGGAGCCAGCGCAACAAGCCGGGGACTGCTATCCCACCCTCTTCCCCGCGGAGGTGGACGAGGCAGGCGTGGTGCTGGCCGCCGTCATCGTCAGCATCCGCGACGCCGACGGCGCGGCAGAGGTCACCGTGGAAGTGCCGGACACCTCGGTACGGAACGTGTTGCTGCCCGCCGGCGTCATCCAGGAACTGGTGTGCGGGCTGGCTCCGGGATTGATCGGCACCGCCGTGACCCTCGACGGCGGCGGCCCGCGCGTCACCGGTGAGGCCGAGCTGAGCGAGCAGGGGCGCCGCCTGAGCTTCGCCGTCACCGCCGATGTTCTTCCGGCGTCCCTGCGCCGGGCCATCGTGATCACCTCCTTGTCCGAACGCGGCTGGGTCGAGGAAGATATCGACACCGTCCGATATGAGCCGAATGAACACCGCGTCATCATTGAACTCGCAGACCGGCCCATCAACGACCTGGTCCGTCTGATCGTCCGCGGCACGGGCCCGACACCCGTCTATGGCGAGGATCCCCGAGTGCCGCTGGCCGGCAGGGTGGGCGGACCGCCCGGCACGGCGGAGAGCGGCCATGACGCCGTACTGACCTTTTCCAATCCTCTTCTCGACAGGAGGGCCGGCTCATGACTGGCATGATTGAGGAGCCCGGCAGCACACCCGGTCCCACCGTACCCGGGGACGTTACCCGGCTGAATCCCAAGGACGGCCTGTTCCTGCGTGGTGAGCACCTCGACGCCATCCAAAGCTACGCCCGCGAGCTGGCTCAGATGATTGGAACCGGCGCGGGCAGCGGCGTCGTCTACGGGTACACCGTCAGCCTGGACGGAGAGAATCTACGGGTTGAACCGGGGTTGGCAATCGACCCGCAGGGCCGGCCGCTGCGCTCAAACGCCGAGGCAGTGCTGCAATTGAAGGACCCCCCTGCCTTGGACAGCAGCGGCAACGGCTTCCTGGTAGTGGAGGTGGGACCGGCCGAGTGGCCCTCCGGGCACGAGAAGGTCTACGGCGAGGTCTGCGGTGACGGCTGTTCCGGTTCCGGCTCCGCGATCCAGCCATGGATTGGCGAGGGCATCACCGTTGAACTGGTGGCGCGCAGCCTTGAAGGGCTCAGCACGGCAAGCTCGGTTCTGCGGCGCAACCGGCTGGCCTCCTTATATTTCGATCAGGAGCGCAGAAACGGCCACCCGTGGCTGCAGCCGGACGGTGGTCAGCCGGTTATCCCGGTCACCGGCTGGAACTGGAATGCCGGAACGCCGGCGGCGCAGCCAGCTCATGTGCCGATCGCGGCCTTACTGGCGGTGGACGGAAAATGGGTGCTGGATGTCTGGACTGCCCGGCGGGACATGGATGGACCACCGGCCAAAAACGTCTGGCAAAACCGGCTGTCGATGCGGCCGTGGAGCATCTTCATGGCCCAGGTCCTGCAGTTCCAGGCGCAGCTGGCCGCCCACGCGGCCGAGCTGGCCCAGTTGGACTTTGATGCCGAAGCCTTTAAGACGTTCGAACCCCTGCGGGAACTGTCCCTGCGCCTGAAGCTGACCCGTACCCAGGAGGCGGCTCTCGGGAAGGACTTCCTGGAAAAGGTGGCCAAGGCCGCCAAGGCCCTCCCGCTGACAGCTGTCAAGACCGGCAAATCCCTGCGTGCCATGGGCTTTGAAGAGCTCCCGCCGGCTGGCTACCTGCCCATTCCCAAGGCCGCTCCCAACGTCGAATCCGCCGTCCGGCTGCTGCTGGGCAATCGGCTGGACTACCGATTCCGCTCCTGCAGCGCCGACTACGTGGCCGTGGCCGTGGACGAGTCCCAGCACCGCGACCGGATCCCGTTGACGGAAGCCAAGCACCAGCCGGAGGTGGACATTCTCGTCCCGCAACCGCCGGCGGATGGACCGGACTACGGGTGGGTGGCATTCGTGCACCGGAGCTGCTGCGAGGTCAAGGAAATACCGCCGGCGGCCGAACCCGTGGACGTCTACTTCAGGAGATTCGAAGGCGGTCCGGGCCAACTACCGACAATTTACGGGAACCAGAAGCTCGAGGGCGACCCGGCCGCGGAACTGTTGTACCCGCCGTCGGACTGGGCCTTCCCCGGCAACAACTACAAAGTAGTTAACCTGTTCACCGACTTCCTGACAAGCCAAGCACTCGAACCGGCGCAATACAACGTCTACATGGTTGGCCTAGCCGCCGAAAGCCGGCTTCCGCTCATCGCCGTGCGGGCTTCCCTGCTGGCGGCGTCCCTCGATTCCGGATTGTTGGCCCCTGTCTTCAGCTTCACCCGGGCTGCGGGCCAGCGGGAGGCAATCGTTATCGCCGTCGAACAGATACGGGGGAATTGACGGTGCTGTATCTACAAGGATCGCGCTCGAAAACCGGGGTCTGCATCGTCCGGGTGGAGACCCAACCAGAGAGCCTCCTGATCGCCGTCTCTGCCCGGCGCGACGTTGACAGCAACCTGCACTCCGCGTTCGAGGAGCGGCCACGGTACTTCACGGAACCGGACGCCGCTCTCGCGGTCATCGTGCAGTTCCTGTATTCCTTTCAAGGGTCCGACCCGGCCGCACATGGGTCAGCCGGCAAGCCGGCCGGGAAATGAAACAACGTTCATCCAACCTCATGCCCGCCCCTTGCCTCTGGAAGCGAACAGGAGCATCCTAAGGTGACCTAGACGAGGAGGGCCACCATGGCGCCACGATTGATTGAGGTCCGTCAACCGCGTCAGGATGACCTGGTCGGAAACGAATTCGTGATCGCCGGCTTCGGCACCGGGTTCGAGGCAGTCGTCCTCTGGCGCGTCCTCGACGGCGACGGTCAACCCATCGGTGAAGGCAATATCCAGGGCGCCGGCTCCATGGGAGTCATCCGGGACTTCGGAAACACGGTGGTGCTGGAAAATACACCGGCCCGTGGCGAACACGTGACGCTGCAGGTCTTCGGCGACGATCCGTCCGGCATCCGCCCACCCGGGCCCGACCTCAATATAGTACGTGTCACGCTATTCACTTCGTTGCAGGGCTTCAAACTCTATGAGGTCAAAAGTGGTGACAACCTCACCAAGATCGCGCAGCAGGAAGGCCAGAACACCACTGCCAACGACATCTTTGAGGCAAATCGGGACCGCATAACGAACCCGAATGTCATCTTCGCCGGACAGGTTTTGCGGATCCCACTGATCGCATAAACACCGGCTTCGAACGCTTCATCGATTCGATAAAACAGAAGGGGATCATCATGTTAGCGAACCTTCAAAACCACTGCTGCGGTATTGCTCCACCGGATCTGCTCGCCCGGCTTGCCATCGAGGGTGATATACACCAGCGGGAGGCGGCAGTCCGGGCCTTGGCCACTTCCGCGGCCATCCGCTCGCAGCGGGCCGTGTTGGGCCACCTCGATCGCCAACTGAATCTGAATATCGGAAAGATGATCGGCTTCTCAGTCACGCCGGACCGCCGGCTGACCGTCTACGACAACCAGAAGAAGGGCAGGCCCTTCCTCCCCGGTGTCCGCATGCGGGGATGGGGAGAACCGCCTGCCGAGGATCAGGCGGTGAACCAGGCCTACGATGGCAGCTCGGCAACCTATGAGTTCTACCGTGATGTCCTGCAGCGCAATTCCCTGGATGGATCGGGGATGGAACTCGTTTCCTCCGTCCACTACGGTGTTGCTTTTGATAATGCCTTCTGGGATGGCGCTCAGATGGTCTACGGTGACGGGAGCGGCCGGATCTTCCAGATCGGTGGTCTGACCCGGGCCGTGGACGTTATTGCCCACGAACTGACGCACGGTGTCACGGAGCAGACGGCCGGGCTCGTTTACAGTAAACAGTCCGGGGCGCTGAATGAGTCGTTTTCGGACGTCTTTGGCTCACTTGTCAAGCAGTACAGCCTGAAACAGACGGCTGCCGAGGCCGACTGGCTGATCGGCGCGGGAATTCTGGTTCCCCAGCTGGGTGCGGCCCTGCGCTCGATGAGCAAACCCGGCACGGCGTACACAGGAGACCGGCAACCCGGACACATGGACGACTACGTGGATCTGCCGGATAACAACGACCCCCGCAACGACAATGGCGGGGTACATATTAACTCGGGAATCCCCAACCACGCTTTCTATCTGGCGGCAACGGCACTCGGCGGTTCGGCCTGGGAGAAGGCCGGAAAAATCTGGTACACGACGCTGACCAAACATCTGCACCCCAACACGCAATTCAGCGAGGCTGCGCTGGCCACCGTCGCCGTGGCCGGCGAGCTGTTCAGTTCCACGGCACAAACAGCCGTCCGGAATGCCTGGCTGGAGGTCGGGGTTCTTTCATGAAGCTGACCGTCCGCCGCGGAGGTGGCATCGCGGGCATCGTCGCCCGGACCGAGCTCGACGCGAATGTGTTGCCGCCCCCTGATGCGGCGGTCTTTACTGCTGAGATCAACCGGGCGCGGATGCGGGAGCTGCCCGATCCTCCCGCCACGAGCGGCCGGCCGGATGCACAGCTCTACGAAATTTCCCTGGAGGAGACCGGACTGCTGTTCAGCCGCCACTACACCGACGACTCGCTGCCCGAGGACGTGCGCACGCTCCTGGCCTGGGTTGATGGGCGCCCGGAGCGCATCGAATCCATCGAACAGTAGACATTTTGACGTCACATTGCCGGGTTCCTGCCGGGCCGTGATTACGGGCCGCCTTTTTGCGATCCGCCCACCACTGGGCTTCCGTGGTGGGCGGAAGGCCCTGCGGTGGGCGTGTCGGCCGGCTCAGCTCTCTGGTATCCAGACCGGTGCTGGGACCCCGGCTCCGGTGTGAATGTCGCAGCGGAACAGCTGGGTGCCGATCCGGGTGAGCGAACAATACGGCGCGTTCATTGCCGGCGCCTGCCCAACCGCTGGTCCGGGGTCCTGTTGGGCGAATGCCGGCGCGGGTACGACGGCGGTAATAAGCAGGGCGGTGACGGCAAGTGCCGTCCACCGCGGCGCGTGCTGTGAAACATACCGATGATGAACATTCATGGTCTTGCCTTTCAATCGCTGTGAACCTGATATCTCCACTCTGCTCCCGGTGCCGGCCCCTATACATCGGGGATTCCCCCTTAGAAATTCACTGATTACCCTGAGATTTCACCGGCACTCCGGCCGCAGGGGTGCGAAACTTAGGATGTGGCCGAACCCTTAGAGGCGATTGGTCCGGACTTCGTTGGGCGGGCGAAGGAACTGGGCGCAATCGGCGCGTTCCTGGACCGCGCCGCTGCCGGCGCGGCGGGCGCACTTGTGGTCTACGGTGATGCGGGCGTGGGGAAAACGGCACTGGTGCAGCGCGCCTGCAATTCCGGTGGATCCGAAGCCTGGATCTTCGCCGGAGCCTGCCTGCCCTTAGCGTCGATGACGGTCCCGTTTCTTGCGCTGCGATCGGCTTTCCGCGGAGCACCCCGGATCGATGGCGTCGCGCACCCGTCGCTGCGGACATCCGGCGGCGCACCCCACGATGTTCCGGTCATGATTGACCGCTGGCTTGAGGAGCTCTGCCTGATCCGTCCGGTGGTGCTGGTAATCGATGACCTGCAGTGGGCGGATCAAAGCACCTTGGATGTGCTGATGTATCTCATCGCGGGACCGGCCGACCGGCGCCTGGCTGTGGTAGCCACCATGCGCAGGGGCGAGGTCGGCGAAGGCCACCCGCTGCAGCGTTGGCTTGCCGACATCCGGCGCCTGCCACGGATCCTGTGGATCATGCTTGGCCCCCTTGACCGATTGGACACGGAGAGCCAGCTCACCAATCTGCTCGGTACTCCCCCACACCGGTCCCTTGTGCATGAAATCTTCACGCACACTGCAGGCAACGCTTACCTCAATGACCTTCTCGTTGCGGGCCTTCAACCGGACACGCGCCACCTGCCGGCGCAACTTCCGTCAGATTTGAAAGCCGCGATCCTTCGGTCATGGCGCGGACTGACCCCCGCAACCCGGGAGCTCACTCAGATCATGGCCGTCGGGGGCAGGCCAATCCGCGCTCAGGACCTTGCCGCCGTCGCCCCGGACGCCGCAATGCCCGGCGGCGTCCTGGCGATGCTCCGCGAGGCAGCGGACACAGGGACTGTGGATGTTTCTCCGGCGGGAACATATTGGTTCCACCATCCACTGATCGCCGAGGCCCTCGAGCAGGGACTGTCCACGGACGAGCGCCAGCGCTGGCATGCAGCGTTTGCAGCGCACTACGAGCACCAGCTGGCAGGCGAGCTAACACCGGATTTCGAGTCAATGGTGGCGGTGGCTGACCATCACCACCACGCCGGCCATACTGATGACGCCTATCGGTGGGCCCTGCGCGCTGCCGCCTCCGCAGGCGCAGTGGGCGGGGTTACCGAAATGCTCCGCTTACTTCGGCGGGCCGTTGAGTTGCGTGGCAGCCTACCGGCCGCGGACGAAAACCGGCAGGACTTGTGGTCCCGACTGCGGATCGCAGCTGAAAAGACGGGATCCCATGAGGAGGAACTGGAGGCAGTTGAGGCGCTATTGGCCGGCATCGACGTAGCCACCGGGCCACTGGATGCATCCGAACTGCTGGTTCGGCGCACACACCTGCTTTTTTCCACGGGGCGTGCGTTCATGGCAACCAAAGACATGCGCGAGGCAGTCCGGCTGGCCGCCACCGAACCCACAAGCTGGCAGTACGCCCTCGCGCTGGCTGAACTGGCCCACGCAGGTCTGTGGCATAAGGATCCCGACGCCCAAAGCCACGCCGACCATGCGCTCGCCGTGGCCCGGGCGGCCGGCAACCCGCGTGCGCTGTCCTATGCCCTGTCGGCAAACGCCATGGCCGCAGTCTTCGCCGGGCGCACCGGAGAGGCGCTGGACTTTGCCACCGAAGCGTTGGCTGCAGCAGTTCAAGCGCGCGATTACTGGGCCTTCGTCCATGCGGCGCTATGGCAGGGAAACGCACAGGAAACCTGGACGAGCGAGCTGTATGCCAACCTGTTGCGGGCCGGCAGGCAGAAACTTGCTGAACTCGGAGCGCCGCACGGGTACATCGCGAAGCTGGCCGCCGACGAAGCCGGCAGTTACCTCGCAATCGGTCGCTGGCGGGAGTGCCAGCAGGCACTTCGGATAGCGCTAGGCTCCGATCCTGGCACGATGGGCGACGTCGGCGCCCGGCTGACCGCCGCCCGTCTTGCCTCATGGCAAGGCCGGCACCCCGAGGCGCAGGCACATCTCGCGCGCGCGGAAGAGCTGTACGCCCAAAAGTCCGAGTTTCTTAACCTTGATTTCGATGCCATCCGCGCCGAGGTGTACGTAGCGGCCGGCAACCCGGAGGTGGCTTACGACGCTGCGATGACGGGGGCCACATCAGCGGGTACACCGCCAACAATGTGCGAATGGCTGGTCCCGCTCGCAGCGCGTGCCCTCGCTGACAGGATCCAACTGGCCAGAGACGCCGGCAAACCCACCGCCGTGCTCATGGCACTCGTAGATCGCTTAGTGCAGCGGTTCCCTGCCGCGATCCCGGACTTTAGCGGCCGCACCGAAGTATATGAGCGGCAGATCACCGCGTTCAACCTGCTGTACGCAGCTGAAGTGGGCCGTGCCAGACTAAGCGCCGGCAACGGCTTGGAGTGGGGCCGGGCGGCCGATGCCTGCCAGACGGCGTCACTGCTTTGGGAGGCGGCATACGCCTGCTGGCGCGCTGCGGAATCATTACTTTTGCGCGGACACACGCAACGTGGGCCGGCCGCAGCGTACCTCCGCCTCGGCGTGGCTCTCGCCGGAGACCTCCAGGCAGGACCAATCCAGGCGCTGCTGATAGAGCTCGCTGGCCGTGCCCGGATCCCGATTACCGAACCAGTCGGTGGAACGCCGCAGGCCGCGCGCCAGGAGCTGCCCGGGCTGACGACGCGCGAGCGGGAAATCCTTGCATATGTCATCGCCGGTCGCACCTACGGTGAAATTGCCCGTGGCCTGGTGATCAGCGAGAAGACAGTCAGCTCGCATATCTCGAACCTGCTGCGTAAGACTGGAGCCGCCAATCGGTTGGATCTTTCCCGTCTCGCGACCCGACGGCCAGCAGATTCATAGATGTCGTTTCAACGAAACTGATGGTGCCCCCGCATAGACAACGAGACCCCGCAGCAACATGTTCGAGTAACGCGTCACGAAGGGCGGCGCTAAGCCTGTATCCACCGATCGGGTTGGGGGTTTGGCTGAAGTCTGATTTTTGTCGAATTTGTGTTTCTGGGCGGGCGGTAGCGGCTGGCCTCGCTGCCGTTGGTGTTCCACGTTTGGGTTCAGGGTTACGCCGGGGTTGGCTGTTTGGGCGCGTTCTATGCTGCCTATGGCGGGGCGGGGTGGCGATGAAGAGTTGCTGCCACGCGGTTTGCCAGGGCCATGACGCGGGCAGGTGGAGCTGAATTCTGCGGGCGCTGGAAGCGATCCGTGCCGGGACGTTGATGAGTTTACGCCGGATGGTCCCGGTCCTTGCCTTCGCGAAGGGCCCTTCAGTAAGAACCCCGGCGGTGCGCGTGAGGTTGTAGGCCATGACCGCCGCGACCAGCCAGGCAGAGTTCGCCGCGAAGTTCCCGGAGGGCAGATGGGCGAGGGCACGGTCCTTCATGTCGGCATTGACCTGCTCGATGATGGCATGTTTCCGGTGGGTTTTATCCGCTGCGACCGTCTTCAGTGTGTGCGCTGAGACCGTGGTGAAGAACGCGTGGAAGCGGTGCGTATCGAACAACGCGGGCTGGCCTTCGGTGGCTTTCGGGTTCAGCTCGGGGACACGGCGCACGACCAGGCGTACGGTCACGCAGACCCTGGCCCCCCGGCCCCGCCGGCCAGGGCGGCTGCCAGGGCGGCGTGGCCGTAGTAGGCCGAATCAAAGGCGACACACCACCTCCCCGGCGGTCCCGGTGCGTTTGAGGGTGGCCAGGGCATCGGTGACGAACCCCTTCGCGCCGCGGGCTGAGTTCGTCCCGCCCTTGCGCAGGCGCTGGGCCAGGATCACCGGCGCGGTGTCTTTGGTGGAGGCCATGGCCAGCAGCGCGTTCAGGCCCCGGACTCCGCAGTACCCGTAGCCTGAGCCCTGCTTGCCGTACCCGTGGACCTCCACGATGGTGTCATCGACATCGACGAACACGAAGTCTTCTCCGATTGGCGCACCGAACAGGGGTACCCGGCGTCCCAGGTTAGTCAGGAAGCGCGAGGCGCCCGCGTCGAGTTGGCGCACAGGCCCGAACGTGAACGTGCGCAGGAACGACCCCGGCGTCGAGGGAGCATAACAGCCCTTGAAGACCTTCTTCATCCCGCCGTGGCGCAACAAGCCCATGTCCTCAATGCTGTCAGCGCCGGCGACCAGGGCCGCGACCTTCAACCCGGCGTTGGCTCCCTTGTCCGTGGGCACCGAGAGCCATTCATCGGCCAGCTCGTGCAGGCCCCGTCCCGGGCCAACCGCATCACTGGCACCAGTCCGGTCGGTGACACGAGGTTCGCCTCACGCCCTGCAGCCCCTTCCACGCGGCAGCACTTCGGGATGCAGGCCTAAAACTTTTGTGTGGCTTGGAACACTAAATTCCGCCGATCCAGCACCACGGCGGGACCGTACCCCCGGCCTCCGCATTGGCCAAGGAAGCCTCCCGCTGTTGGTCAGGCCTGCGATTCCCGACTGCGCTGATTTGGTTATCGCTGACCTGGCGCGGTCCAATGTCCGCAGTTCAGGGAACCGCCGAGGGCAGTTGATTCGGCGGACCGGAACGGCGTAGATTTTTTAGTGGGAGGCTTTTATGCCATCCGCGGAGGGCCTGATTCCGTTGGGTTGCTGTTCCCGACGGCGGGTACCGCCGCTGCAAAAAGACGTCAATTTGTGGCTGTTACTTGTCGGGGAACCACGATTCTGGCGGTGGAAAGGAGTGCATCCGGGTTTTCGACCCTACTGCGTCGGGGTGAAAAGGGGCAGACTGTAGACAGTGGCAGGTTACCCCACAGATTATTGAGCACAAGGGTTAGTGAGTACAGAAGGGTTTATTGAGCACAGAGGGGTTATTAGGCACAGAGGAGTAGCAATGATCACACTTAGACGCAACAAATTGGCCCAGGATGCTGTGTATGGCATCGACCGGATGGTGCGCAACGTCGAGACCGGAAGGTTCGAACGCAGTCTCGCCGGGTTAAGCGCCGTAGGTGCCCTGGTAACGGCTGCAGAGATTTATTTCGAGCACGACAGCGCAAGCTTCGGCAACAAGCTGATGTGGATCCCGGTTGCGCTTGGACCCGTAGGTGCGGCGGCTGGGGTGGCAGGCTTTTTCAGCCACCGGATGGCCAAGACCGCCCTTCCGCTGGCGTCCGCGGTCATCGTAGCGAACGGCCTGCAGGGCACATATCTGCACGCCCGCGGCATTCATCAAAAGCCCGGTGGTTTTAAGAATTTCCGATACAACATGGAAATGGGTCCGCCGCTGATGGCGCCGCTGCTGGTGACCATGGTTGGTGGCATGGGCCTCCTGGCCGCGCTTCTGAGGCGGGAGAAATGAGCGGCCTTCCGTTGGATCCGTCAGCCGGAGGCGGCCGGTTCCCCGGATTCGATGTGATGGCCCAGTCCAAGCATTGGGATGAGGTGACCACCTCCGTTGTGGTTTCGCGGCTGGGCATGCCGCCGGACATCAGGTTCTTTCGCGGAACCGAGGAAGCGACAGCGAGTGCCCTCTGCGACCAGCTGCTCGACCAAAAAAACCCGCCCCGGGTGCCGGTGGTAAACATGGTCGACGCGCGCCTGGCGGATGAGCAGACGGACGGCTGGCACTACGACGGAATGGCCCCCGACGGCCAGTCATGGCGCGATTCCCTCGCCGCTCTGGACGAAGACGCCATGGTCCACAGCGGCTGCCCCTTCGCCGAGGCTCCCTGGGACGCCCAGTCGGCGATTTTGCAGGCGGTGCTGGACCTTGGGTCCAAGCCGTGGCATGGAACCCCCGCCGCACGGATCTGGAGTCTGTGGACCCGGTACGCGTGCACCGCCTTCTACTCACACCCGTGGGCCTGGGACGAGATTGGGTTCCCGGGCCCGGCATATCCGCGCGGCTATAAAAATCTCGGTGTCAACGAACCTGGGGGAAAAAACAACAGACTTGAGCCGTTCGAGGTCGCCGACGCCCGGCCGGCCCAGGATCCGCTCCGGAAGGGAAACTCATGAACTCCGTGCGCGACCGTAACGAATCAGCGTGGCTGCTTCCCGCGGGACCCGGCATCAACCACCGCCTGCGCGCAGATATGCGTCACTTCGATGACGAGGAGGAGGTCGACGTCGTCATTGTCGGTTGCGGTGCGGGCGGGTCGACTATGGCGCAGCGGCTGGCCCGGGCCGGCTGGAGCGTAGTGGCGATGGATGCCGGCCCGTTTTGGGATCCGGAAACGGATTGGGTCTCTGACGAGGCCGGTTCGCACCATTTGTATTGGACGGAACCGCGCGTCATCGGCGGGGCGGATCCGGTGCCCTTGGGATCCAACAATTCCGGCCGCGGCGTCGGTGGTTCGATGGTCCATTACGCCGGCTATGCCCCGCGGTTCCACCCCAGCGACTTCCGCATCCACAGCGCCGACGGAGTCGGCACCGACTGGCCCATCGAGTACACCGATCTCAAACCGTATTACACCGAGATCGAAGAAGAGCTGCCGGTATCCGGCCAGGATTGGCCGTGGGGTGACCCGCACTCCTATTCATACAGTCCTAACCCGGTATCCGGCAACGGCGATATGTTCCTGCGCGGCGCCTTGGCCTGCGGCATCACTGCCAAAGTGGGACCGGTAGCCATCGCCAACGGCCGCTTCGGTAATAGGCCGCACTGCATCTACCGCGGTTTCTGCCTGCAGGGGTGCAAGGTCAATGCAAAGGCCTCGCCGCTGATCACCCACATTCCGGACGCTCTGGCCCATGGGGCCGAGGTCCGCGCGGACTCGATGGTGACCCGGATTGAGGTGGACGAACGCACCGGAAAAGCCACCGGCGTGCACTACAACCGGCGCGGAAGCCAGCGTTTCCAGCGTGCCCGGATGGTCGTCGTCGCCGGTTATTCCATTGAGACGCCCCGGCTGCTGCTCAACTCCGCGTCGGCGCGGTTCCCCGACGGCCTATGCAACGACTTCGATCTGGTGGGCCGCTATCTGATGGTTCAGGGCGCACCGCAGACGGCCGGCCGTTTCGATGCCGAGGTGCGGATGTACAAGGCTCCACCACCGGAAGTCAGCACCGAAGAGTTCTACGAGACGGATCCGACGAAGCCTTACAAGCGCGGTTTTTCCATCCAGACGGTATCTCCGCTGCCGATCACCTGGGCAGAGCATGTGGCCGCGCAGGGTCACTGGGGCGCGGGGTTGCGCCAGTATATGAGCGACTATGTGCACTGGTCCTGTCTGGGCGCACTATGCGAGTTTCTGCCGCTGCCTGAAAACCGCGTGATCTTGTCCAGTGAGAAGGACCGCCATGGTCTGCCGGTGGCGCAGTTCAACTATTCCCAGTGCGACAACGACAAGGCGCTGATGAGGGCAGCCCAATCCGTGATGGAAGATATCCTGCACGGCGCGGGGGCGGACGAGGTGATCACCATTGACCGATACGCCCACCTGGTCGGCGGTGCGCGGATGGGCGCCGACGAACACAGCGGCGTGGTCGACGGCGACTGCCGGAGCTTTGCCGTGCCGAACCTGTACATCACTGATGGAAGCGTGCTGCCCACCGAGGGCAGCGCAAACCCGGCGCTGACGATCATGGCCGTCGCGGCACGCGCCGCAGACCGGCTCACGGCCGGCGGCTCAGGAAGCCCTGCCGACCGGATCCCCGTCCCCGTCCGGCGAGGTGCTACCGGATAACCACCAAGCGCCGCAGCCACGGCGCCCCGACTATCTGTACGGAAGGCTGACGGGAATGATTGATCCACTGGTCGACTCGGTCGACGTTGGCGTGTACACAATTCCCACCGATGCACCGGAGGCGGACGGCACCATCGCCTGGGATTCCACCACCATGATTCTGGTGCGGATTACCTCCGGTGACACCACCGGCATGGGTTGGACCTATGGTGCCGCCGCCTGCGGACAGGTGGTCAGCGGCGTTCTCTCACCGATCATCACTGGCCGCAGTGCGCTTGATATTGGTGGCTGTTGGGAGGCGATGATCAAGGCTGTGCGCAATAGCGGCCGGCAAGGCGCAGTCGGCTACGCCATCTCCGCAGTGGATATTGCGCTGTGGGACCTCAAAGCAAGGCTGCTGGATCTGCCGCTGACCCGGCTGCTGGGGGCCGTCCGTGAGAGTGTTCCGGTCTATGGCAGTGGCGGCTTCACCACTTACACGCCGGAACAGCTGGCGGGTCAGCTCGGCGGCTGGGCCCATGAGCAGCAAATCCCCCGGGTCAAGATCAAAATCGGCGAATCCTGGGGTGCAGATGCTGGTCGGGACCTTTCAAGAATGCAGCAGGCCCGGCGGGTGATCGGCGACGACGTTGAACTCTTCGTCGATGCCAATGGCGCCTACACCCGCAAACAAGCCATCCGGGTGATGAAGGCCGCCGCGGACCTTGACGTGCATTGGTTTGAGGAACCTGTATCCTCGGACGATCTGGCAGGACTGCGGGAAATCCGCGACGCCGTCTGCGCGGACGTGACGGCCGGGGAATACGGCTTCGACATCTACTACTTCCAGCGCATGTGCCAGGCGAAAGCGGTGGACTGCCTGCAGATCGATGCCTCCCGCTGCGGCGGGATCACCGATTGGATCCGCGCGGCCGCCGTCGCTGCCTCCCACGGGCTCGACGTTTCCGGTCATTGTGGCCCGCACCTGCACGCGCATGTCGCCGCGGCGACACCGAACCTGCGGCACCTGGAATGGTTCCACGACCATGTACGGATCGAATCAATGTTTTTCGACGGCACGCTGGACCCGCAGGGCGGCGTGGTCACTCCGGACACGTCAGCCCCCGGCAACGGCTTGACCCTGCGCAGCAGCGACATCGGGGGATTCCGGGTCAAATAACCGTCCACAACGAGTTTGGAGCAGAAAAATGCACAGAGCACCATCGGGAAACCAATACGAGCTCCGCCATGGCGAGCAGGTTGTCGCCATTACCGAGGTAGGTGCCGGACTGCGGTCCTACCTGGCTGGGGATCGTCCGGTCATCGACGGTTACCCCGTGACGCAACGGTGCACGGGGGCACGGGGGCACTCACTGATTCCGTGGCCTAATCGGATCAAAGCCGGAAAATACAGCTGGGACGGCATCGAACGCCAGCTCAATCTCACCGAACCTGCCGTCGACGGCGCTATCCACGGGCTCACCCGCTGGGCGTCGTGGCAATTGCTCGAACGCGATGAAAACCATGCCTCCTTCGGGCACGTTCTCTACGCCTGCCCGGGCTGGCCATGGGTCCTTGAGTGCCGAATCGATTACGAATTATCTGATGCGGGCCTGTCCGTCCGCACCACCGCAACCAACATCGGCGACGGTGCCTGTCCGTACGGTGCGGGAGCCCACCCGTACCTGAGCGTTGGAACGGAGACGATCGACAGCGCTAAGGCATGCGTACCAGGGTCGGTGTATCTTCCCGTGGACGACATCGGCATCCCCACCGGCCGGGAGCCGGTCGAGGGCACGCACTACGATCTGCGCACCGAACAGTTGCTCGGTGCGAGAAAGATCGACGTGACCTACACAGACCTGGACCGCGACGCAGATGGCATGGCCCGGGTCAGGCTTTCGGCCCCTGATGGAGCCGCGGTGTCGCTCTGGGCCGACGACGGCTACCCCTATCTGGAGATCTTTACCGGGGATGCTCTGCCCCAGCCGGATCGGCGGCGCACCGGTCTGGGCGTCGAGCCTATGACCTGCGCCCCCAATGCATTCAATTCCGGCGAGGGACTGATCACCCTGGAGCCGGGGCAGCAGCACAGCGCATGCTGGGGCATCGACCCATACGCGTAGGAGAGTCTTCTACGCCCAAATTCGGCGGAAGTAATGGCGATCGGCACCCGGGTAACGAGCTCCTTGGCTGCCGATACGCGCAGTACATCCAGCTGTCCGGCCACGCCGGACTCCAATATCCCTCATCGCCGGCAAAGTGCCGGCAGAAAGAAGGTATCCAATGAGTACCACGCAGGTAGTTGTGATCACCGGAGCAAGTGCGGGCATCGGCCGGGCGACCGCGCAGGCGTTCGGAAAGAGGGGCGCCAAAATAGGGCTGCTGGCGCGCGGCCAGGCCGGGCTGGACGGCGCGAAGAAAGACGTGGAGGACGCCGGCGGCCAGGCTCTGGCCATCCCCACGGATGTCTCCGACTACGATCAGGTTGAAGCGGCCGCCGCAGCAGTCGAAGAGGCCTTCGGCCCGATAGATGTCTGGATTAACGTTGCGTTCACCTCGGTTTTCGCACCCTTCATTGACATTAAGCCGAAGGAGTTTAAACGCGTTACAGAGGTCGCTTATCTTGGCTTCGTCTACGGGACCCATGTCGCACTCTCGCGGATGATCCCCCGCGGCCGCGGCACGATCGTTCAGGTCGGATCCGCCTTGGGGTCGCGGAGTATTCCACTGCAATCGGCCTACTGCGGAGCGAAACATGCCGTCGATGGATTCACCTCCACGATCCGCACCGAGCTGCTGCATGAAAAGTCCAACGTGCACATCACCATTGCCCAGATGCCGGCAGTGAACACGCCACAGTTCTCCTGGGTGCTCTCGCGGCTTCCGAATCATCCGCAGCCGGTGCCGCCGATCTACCAGCCCGAGGTCGCGGCCCGTGGGGTGGTGTTTGCGGCCGACCACCCCAAGCGCAAGCAGTACTGGGTCGGAGCGTCAACGGTGGGCACCATCTTCGCCAATAAGTTTGCCGCACCGCTGCTGGACCGCTACCTGGCCAAGACCGGTTATCAGTCCCAGCAAACCAACGAAAAAGCTAAAGCCGACGCCCCTTACAACCTGTGGGAACCGGTCGACGGCGGCGACGGCCATGATCATGGCGCACACGGCGTCTTCGACTCGAAGGCACACTCCATTGCGCCGCAGCTGTGGTTCTCGCACCATGTCCGGCTGGCAACCGGCGGGGCTTTCGTCGGATTGGGTCTGGCGGTGCTGGGAGTGCGGCGGTTATTGCGATGATCCCCGCCGGCAATGGATCCCCGGCCGCCGCTGCCGGTGGGACAGCGCCTGGGTTGAGGGGACCGGACCAGTGCGGCCCCAACGCAGATATCGCCCGGATCCGCGCCCGGCTTATGCACGGCTTCGGCCCGGGTGCGGATCCGGAAACCATCAAGGCGTTGACGCGTGACCGACCGGTGCTCGCCGGGCAGCCCACGGTGGTCGGATTGGAGCAGCTGGAGCAGCAGACTCTGCTGGCGCGCGGTCCTGCCGGTGGAAAACTCATCCGGCTGATCCGGATTGGCCGCAGCGGCACGCTGCTGCTGGGTCTTGCAGCCGGTCTTGCTGCGGAGCTGGTCGAAATCGCACGCCAACGGCGCAGAACACCGTAGGCGCGGCTTCACACCGCTTAGCACCCCCGCTGCCGGACGAATTCTCCGTTGAACTGTTGGATACGACGACGGCGGCGCGGGTGCGCCGCCGTCGTCAGCCACTGACGTACCCGACAGACCCGCAAAAACGCCGACCGCTATGCGCCCCACGGTCGGGCGAGGCGGGCGGAGCATTCCAGCATGAGCGCGTGGACGAATGCCTGCGGCAGGTTTCCGCGCAGTTGACGCTCGTTCACGTCAAATTCCTCAGTGAAGAGCCCGGGCGGCCCGCAGGATGCGCGGTTGCGCTCAAACCAGCGGGTTGCTTCCACCTCATTGCCCTGTTGATGCTGGGCCAGCGCCATCGTAAATCCGCAGAGCAGGAAGGCTCCTTCGGCGTCTGCAAGCGGGCCCGGTCCCTGCCGGAACCGGTAGAGATAGCTGTCCACCCCGAGTTCCTCCTCCAGCGCACGCAGCGTCGCCAAGGTGCGGGGGTCATCCGCCGCTACCCCACCCCGGATCGGTGGGAACAAGAGTGCGGAATCGTTTCTCTCGTCGTCCGGCGCGCGCTGCCAGCGCCCGCTCGGATGCGTCGAGCCGGCCGCCGTCTCGGCAAGAATCGCTTCCGCCAGCGCCAGCCAATCGCCCATCCTGGCCCGGGGCGCTCCGACGCTGCTGATGGCGCGAAGCCCCGCCACACAGATCAGCCTGCTCTCGGTCCAGTTCTTATTGTCCAGTTCCCAAATGCCCGCCTCCGGATCGTGCCAGCGGATTGCGATGGCGGCCGCGGCGGCCTCGGCGGCACGCCAGCCATCGGCGTCAAGGTGGTCGTGGCGCCCCGCGGCGGCGAGCAGAAGCAGCGACTCCCCCAACGCGTCCAGCTGGAACTGGGCATTAACATGATTGCCGAGGATGTCCGAGCCGCCGGGATAGCCAGCCAGTTTCAGCGACCTTTGCCCCGGTACGGGTCCGCCAAGGGTCGTGTAGGCCGGTTTCAGGTTGGGGCCATCGGCAAGCAGCCGCTCGGAAACGAATCGGACGGCGTCATCGAGCAGCGGGTGCGCCCCGGCGGCCGCGATGGCCTCGCCGGTGAAACATTGGTCCCGTATCCACACGTAGCGGTAGTCGTAGTTACGGCCCTGTTTGGCGTGCTCGGGCAAACTCATGGTCGCGGCGGCAACCATGCCGCCGCCGGTACTGGTCAAGCCGCGTAATACCGCGTACGCGTGCCGGGCATCCCGCGGTGCGATGGTCTCTGCGAGGTCGGGAACCGTACTACGCCACGCGGACTCGGTGGCTTCCCATGCGGTGTCCGGGACAACGAGCTCGTCCGGCAGCGCCTCCTCCGACAGTTCCAGCACAAAGTCATGGTGCTCACCCGCTTTAAGGGTCAGATCCAGGGACAGTGCTGGCCCGGTGCCGCCGGCGCTGGGGCGGGCGTCATCGGCACCCATCCACCGCATCCGCAGGGACCCCGTGCGGCCCGTCCAGATCCCGTTTTCGCGGGCCAGCGAACGGACACCGTGGTGGCCAAACCCTGCTCGTGGATCCAGGATCACCCGGACCTTGGCGTCACCCTCGACGGCCATGACCCGGCGCAGGATCACCGCACGTCCGGGCTCCGCAGGAAACGCCAACGCTTCGCGGCATTCGATGATGCCGCTCTCGGTCACCCATCTGCTGCGCCAAATGAGCGTACCTTCCTCATAGTAGCCACCCCAGACAAACCGGCCTTGGGGGGTGATCGCATAGCTGCCGTGTCCGCCGATCAGGGAGGAAAATACCGCATCCGAGTCCCAGCGCGGAACACACATCCACACAAAGTCGCCCCGCGGCCCGACGATGATCCCGCGCTCGCCGTCGGCAATCAACGCGTACTCCCGCAGCACATGCGGAGGGAACTGCCAGCTTTCCTTGGTACTCACCATGTCTTTTCAGCTCATTTCTGTTGTGCACTTCGCTATTGCCGAAACCGGCACCTGGTCCGCGGCTCTAAATCCCGGCGGCGTTGGCGTAGTACTGTTGGTCTTCGCGCCAGCCGCCCTGGCCCATCCCGATATCCCTGTAGTCTTCGATAAATTCAATGGCACACACCCACTTGACCATCTTGAAACCAAGCTGGGTTTCAAGGCGAACCCGCACCGGAGCACCGTGCTCGATCGGCAGTGGTTCGCCGTTCATCTCCAAGGCAAGGATCGACTGCGGATTAGTGGCCAGGTGCACCGGGATGCTGCCGTAAAAGAATCCGTAACGGCCCTCGCCCTCGGTCAGGCCCTTGTCATCGAAGGCATAAAACACAATGTGCTTGGCCCGTTCCTGCGGACCAACAAGTTCAATGATGCGGGCCAGGGGAACGCCGCCCCACTGGGCAACAGCAGTCCAGCCTTGGATGCAATTGTGTTTGGTGATCTGTGACTGCCCGCCCAGCCCGCGCAGGTCCGCGAGCGAGAGTGACACCGGATGGTCAACGAGGCCTCCGATCGGCAGCCTGTAGTCCTGAAAACCTTCCTCTGCCAGCTGTTCGTAGTGCTCGCCGGTTGGCGGATAGCCATTGACCCGGAAGTAGGGTGAAATGTCTTTGCTGTGGAAGCGTTCCCGGGAAAGGAAGGACTTAGAGATGACCCGCTCAAAGGGGTTGACCATGACTCCGAGCATCCGTTGGGTCCGGCGCCGGTAGCGCAGCGAAAACCAGGTGATCACCACATGGAGGACCAGGATCAGGAACAATCCGGCACAGCCAATGATGATCGCTTCGATACCGTTAGCGTCCTGGTTGGCCAGCACTATGCTGGCTGCCTCCTTCGGCACGTCGTGGATTAGCACCATGAATACATGGATGACAGTGAACACAGCGAAGGCGACGAGTCCCAGGAAGTGCAGGCTCCGGGCGCCCTGCTTTCCGTGGAAGATTTTGCCGTACCACGGAAAGCGGGCAAGCACGGACGGGGACATCGCGGCACCCGTGAGCACCTGGAACGGAGCAAGCAGGAAAATAATGATGAAGTAGGTCAGCTTCTGCGCCGGTTCAAAAGGCTCCCCGGGAATCTTCGACGGGATCTGGAAATGCAGATAGGTACCGAGGGAGTTGATCGAGTCCGGGATGATCGACCAGTGCGTTGGAATCAGGTAATGCCAATACCCGGTGGCGAAAACCAGCACAATGTAGACCAGACCGGTGAGGATCCAAAACTGGACACTCATAAAATGCCAGTGCCTGCCCAGCCCGATATTCTTCTTTCCGGGCAGGGCAATCAATGGTGTCCACGCCTCCTCCTCGTCCAAGGAGGTCCATGGCTTTCGCGAGTCAGCGCCATACATCTTCTTGGAGAACCGCAGCCACTCCCGGCCCGGCGGGCAGTTGTCGTACCAGTAGAGCTTAGGGAAGGCCGACAGTACCTCCAGTCCGCTCCTGGCCAACAGCAACAAAAAAAACAGGTTCAGAAAGTGGGTGACAGCCACCCACCAGGGGAAGAATTCAGGCATGCTGGTTCCAACCTTCGCAGCTACGTACCTGGGTCTCGGGCGGCATCCGCCGGCCGCGCCTCGAAACCCGTACTACCGGTGCGGCCCCGGGATGAGTGAGGCTAGCCGTCCCCCTTATCGGGGCTCTGCGGCCGATCCTTGTCCTGGCCGATGTGGAGCTTTCCCTTCACCCGCTCGATGCCCTCGGCGACGAGCGCCTCGGCAGAATCACGGATGACGCCGACCTCGAAAGGGTCCTTCTTCAAGAGCGCTTCGCCGGTGTTCTTAGCGAATTCCAGCGTGATATGCGGTGGGAGGGGTGGCACATTCCTGGAAGTGTAGGCGTCAATGAGCGTGATGCCACGATGGGCAAACGCGGCATCCCAAGCCGCGGCGACTTCGTCGTCCTTCTTGACCCGGATACCTTGGAACCCGAGCAGTTCGGCCCACCCCGCGTAGTCGATCGATTCGACATCCTGTGATGTCTCCCATACCGGGTTCGCATCCTCCGTGCGCATCTCCCACGACACCTGGGTCAGGTCATTGTTGTGCAGGACCATAATGATCAGCTGCGGATTATCCCATTCCTGCATGTACTTCTTGATCGTGATGAGTTCGTTCATGCCAAGCATCTGAAATGCTCCGTCACCGATGGTGCAGATGACAGACCGTTCGGGGTGCGCGAACTTCGCGGCGACGGCGTACGGCATGGCCGCCAGCATGGAAGCGAGCCGGCCGGAAAGGTCCCCCATCATGCCGCGTCGCAGACGGATATGGTGGCCATACCAGTCGGCAGTGCTGCCTGCGTCCGCGGTGACAATGGCCTGTGGTGGAAGACGCTTGTTCAGTTCAAGGTAGACGCGCCGCGGGTTGACGCCGTCGGCATAGTTCAGCATCGCCTCCGCTTCCATCTCGTGCTCCCATTCGACCATCTCTTTCGCGACGTTTTCCTGCCATGAAAGATCTGTCTTCGCCTCCAGGTGCGGGATGAGCGCGGTGAGAGTTGCTTTCACATCGCCCCAGATATTCAGTTCGGTCGGGTAGCGCAAACCCATTTGCTCCGGTTTAAGGTCCACCTGGATCGCCCGTGCCTGACCGCTTGGCGGCAGGAACTGGCCGTATGGATAGTTGGTTCCAAGGAGAACCAGGGTGTCGCAGTCGTTCATCTGGTGCATGCTCGGGCGGGTGCCGAGCAGGCCCAGCTGCTGGCTGTGGTGGGGAACGTCAGAGGGAACGACCTGTTTGGCGCGCAGGGCAGTGATAAGACCGGCTCCGGCAAGCCGTGCCGCTTCAAGCACCTCGTCCGTCGCGCCATTTGAGCCGTGGCCGACCAGGAACGTCACCTTGCTGCCCGCATTGATGATGGCCGCGGCCTTCATGATCTCGCTCTCGGGAGGAACAATGGATATCGAGGGCGCGACGGCGCTTGAGCGCGATACCCAGTTCTCCGGCGTGAGCTCTTCCATGTCCATGCCCTGCACATCGTGCGGAAGGATGATGACTGCCGGCCCCAGCCGGACACGGGCCGTACGGAACGCGGTGTCGACCACTGCCTGCGCCTGTTTGGGCGAAACGATCGTCTGCACGTAGACCGCCACGTCCTCCAAAGTGCGCTCCAGATTGCTTTCCTGCTGCGTAAAGGTTCCCAGCGAGGGCAACCCCTGTTGGCCGATGATCGCCACGACGGGCTGGTTGTCCATCTTCGCGTCGTACAGCCCGTTCAGCATATGGAATGCTCCCGGACTGGAGGTCGCGATGCACACCCCGACCTCGCCGGTAAACTTGGCGTACGCGGTGGCCATCAGGGAACAGATTTCCTCATGCGTGGGCCGGATGTACTTCAATCCGTCACCGTCGCGTTCAGCCTTGCCGAGCGCACCATCGAAGGCACCGATCCCGTCCCCGGGGAAACCAAACACCCGGCTGACACCCCACTGCCGAATCCGCTCAATGACGAAATCACTTACCGTTGTCATCTCATACTCCTTGCGCTCCGGGCGGACCTCAGAGGATCCCGCCGCATACTCTGCCGGCTGCGTGCACTGTTGTTCTTTTCGTGATGTTACGTGTGGTCCCCCTCTTAAAACATACTCAGACACAACGAAAAAGCTAGACCGGTGCTTCAGCCCAGGCCAATGAATGCGTCAAATGATCCTGCTGCTGATTGAGCAAATACCCGAGAATTTTTGCCGGTCTGCAGCTCGCGCTTACCGCTCCCGGGCTGTTCCGGTCGTCAACACCCGTCGCGGGGCCCTTGGGAAACCGGTGGGAAAAGGGCCCGACGCGGACACGCTGGGCAGCTGTCTCTGCCCTTGCACAGGCGTAGGCTGGCGCCATGAACGCGCACACTGCAGCGGCTCCCGTGACGGTAACCGTCACCGGAGCCGCAGGACAAATTGGCTACGCTCTGCTGTTCCGGATCGCCTCGGGGGCGATGCTGGGCCCCGAGGTTCCGGTCAAGCTCAACCTCCTGGAAGTTCCGCAGGCAGTACACGCAGCCGAGGGCACAGTGCTGGAATTGCTGGACTGCGCCTTTGAGCTGGTTGCGGGCATAGACGTCTATGACAATCCGGCCCACGCATTCGACGGCGCCAGCCTCGCCCTCCTTGTCGGTGCCAAGCCGCGCGGCCCCGGCATGGAGCGCGCGGACCTTCTCGCCGCGAACGGCGGCATCTTCTCCGTCCAGGGCAGGGCAATTAACGAT
Organism: Arthrobacter terrae; assembly: GCF_015708085.1. Taxonomy (GTDB): domain Bacteria; phylum Actinomycetota; class Actinomycetes; order Actinomycetales; family Micrococcaceae; genus Arthrobacter_M; species Arthrobacter_M terrae. The sequence goes on from NZ_JADNYM010000001.1 coordinate 162,112, forward strand.
GGGGCCGCTGACGACATCAAAGTGGTGGTAGTGGGCAACCCTGCCAACACCAACGCGCTCATTACCGCTGCGCACGCTCCGGATATTCCGGCGTCACGCTTCACCGCGCTCACCAGGCTGGACCACGACCGGGCCGTGGCCCAGCTGGCGGCCAGGACGGGCACCGGGGTCAGCGCCGTCCGGAAACTGGCCATCTGGGGCAATCACTCGGCCACGCAATATCCGGACATTTCCCATGCAACGGTGGACGGGCGGCCGGCCACGGAGCTAGTGGAGCAGGACTGGATCCGGGACGAGTTCATCCCGCGCGTAGCCAAGCGCGGCGCGGAGGTCATCGCCGTCCGCGGCGGGTCCTCGGCAGCATCGGCGGCCAACGCCGCCTTGGAGCACATGCGTTTGTGGGTACAAGGTACGCCCGAGGGCGACTGGACATCCATGGCTGTCCCTTCCGACGGCTCCTACGGTGTCCCCGAGGGAGTGGTCAGTTCCTTCCCGGTGACCACGTCCGGCGGTTCCTACAAAATTGTCCCAGGTCTGGAGATCAGCGACTTCTCGCGGAGCCGGATAGATGCTTCCGTTACAGAGCTGCAGGAGGAGCGTGACGGTGTGAGAGCGCTCGGGCTGATTTAGCGGACCGCATGCGCTGATTCCCGCCAGCGGTATCGGTGGGTGTTGTTGAACCTAATGTGCGTGGCCGCTGAAACGACTGTGCCCGGCCTCCCCACGGGAGGCCGGGCACAGCGCGGCATACAATCGGCGCAGCGGCCGGGAAGCTATGAGAAACTAGCTGCTCAGCTCGTCCACATAGTCCTTGTTTTCCGACATCCATTTCTTCACGATCGGCGCATAGTCGTCAACCGTGGTGCCGGTGTTGAACATGACGTTTTCCAGCGAGAACAGCTTATCCGAGTCCATCTTAAAGCCCTTGATCCAGCCCGAAAGCGTAGGGAAGTTCTTCTCGAAGCTCTTGCTGCCGAAGGAATGAATGCCCTCCGAGTCACCGAAAATGTTCTTCGGGTCCTTGAGGTTCTTCACCGGGAACGCGTCATAGGCCCAGTGCGGGCTCCACAGCGTTACCGCGATGTTTTCCTTGGCATTTGTGGCAGCCGTCAGTTCGGACAGCATGGCCGGGGTGGAGGAGGTGACGAAATCCATCTTCTCCAGGCCATACGCCTTGATTGCCTTTTCGGTCAGCTCCGTCAGCCCGGCGCTGGGCTCAATGCCCACAATCTTGTTGCCGAACTTGTCTGCGTTCGCCGCCAGCTCATCCAAGGAGTCAATCGGAGCGTCCTTGTTGACCGCGATAGCGTTCTGCGCGTCCTCGTTCCACACGCCCAGGTCCGTCATATCCGCGCCGTACTGCTCGATGTACGTTTTGTGCGTATTGGGCAGCCACGTATCCAGGACCAAGTCATAATCGTCCGTGGACAGGCCAAGGTACACGGGGGCGGTGTCTGCATACGTGAGCTTGACGTTGTAGCCCTTGTCCTCCAGCACTGCCTTCCACAGCTCCGAAGCGGCCGTATCCTCATCCCAGCCGTTGAAAACGGCGATGTTGAGGTCCTTGTTGTCTCCGTTGTCCAGCTTCGCGGCGTCCGCAGTCCCGGAGCAGGCGGTCAGGCCCAGCATTCCGACGACGACAATCGCGGCCAGTGTCCTAAATCGGTTCTTCATGTCTTCCTATTCTGTCCCGGGCCGGTTAATTCCTTCCGGCTCGGACGGGTTTACGGTAAGGCACAGGCGTTCTGCACCCTCACTCCGGGGCGCGGCAGACCGCCCGGTATGGAAAGTTGAAAATTACAGTGACGCGGGCACGACGGCGGCAAGCACGTCCGCGGGTTGCCTGCGGCACCGCTGCGCAGCCGGCTGACAGACCTGCCGCCACCGGCTGCGTGGCTCAGCGAGCGGCAGCCTCTTGGCCGCGGCGGCCCTCCCCAGCACCGGCATTGGTGCCGGAACCACTCTCGGACGTTCCGCCGTCGAACGCTGCCTTAGCGGGTGACATGGCCGCAGACTTGCCAACGGCTGAAGTGCCCGCCGCTGCGTCCGAGCCGGTGCTTTCAGCTGTGGATGCCCGAGAAGTCTGCGCCACACGCGGACGTTTGCGCCGCTTCTGCCCGAGGGCAGCCGTCATCCGGTCCAGGAACACCGCGATGATCACCACAGAGATCCCGGCCTCCGCACCGAGGCGGATGTCGATCCGGTTCAGGCTGGCCACTACGTCCCCGCCCAAGCCGCCCGCGCCCACCATGCCGGCAATGACCACCATAGACAGCGAGAGCATGATGACCTGATTGACCCCGGCCATAATGGACGGCAGCGCCAACGGGAGCTGGATCTGGCGCAGGATCCGGAACGGGGAGGCACCGAATGCCTGACCTGCCTCCACCACCTCCGAATCCACGCCGCGGATGCCCAACTCGGTAAGCCGCACGCCCGGAGCCAGCGCGAAAATGATGGTAGCCACGATGCCGGGCACCACGCCCACCCGGAAAAGGATCAGCGCGGGAATCAGATACACAAACGCCGGCATGGTCTGCATAAAGTCCAGCACCGGTTTAATGATGGTGGAGGCCAGTTTGGACCGTGCCGCCAGGATACCCAGCGGGACGCTGAGCACCACGGCAATCACGCTCGCCACCAGCACCAGCGCGAGCGTATCCATCGCGTTCTCCCACTGCGCCACCCCGGCAATCAGCAGGAAACCGACCGCCGTGCCCGCGGCCATTCGCCAGCCACGGGCCAGGAACGCCAGCACCACGGCCACCAGAATCACCGCCCAGAACGGCGGTGCAGTAAGGATAAAGTCCAGCAGTTCGTACAGTCCGCCAAAAATCACCCGAATGACGTCAAACAGACCGCCGAACCCATCGGTAATGAAGTCCACTACATCCTTGACCCACACACCCAGCGGAATGCGGAAGGGCACATCGACGGAGGCCGCAGCCATAAGTGTCAACGAGCTCATGAAAGACTCCCATCGTTAGCGGTGTGGACGAGGTCAGGCAGCGACGCCGTTTCGGCAAGCACCTCGGTGATGCTCTGGGCGGAGATTGGTCCGGCAGGTTCAATCAGAGCAATGGTCTGGGTGCTGGGCGGAACATTACCCAGCGCGGCCAGCAGCGTCACGCGCGGAATGGCGCCGATCAACCGCCCCTTTTCGTCCACCACAGCCAGTGGCAGCGGGCTCTCCACCGCCAGTTCAAATAAGTCCACCAGCGGAGCCTCTCCCGTGACCGAGGCCACGTTCGGGTTCACCACAGCGGACAGCGACGTTTCGCCCGCTTTGACCTGGCGCATCACATCCTTATCCCGTACCACTCCGGTGAGCACGCGCCCCGCGCCCACCACGAACGCGGCAGACGACTGCAGATCCCGCATGGACAGCAGCGCGGCACGTGGACCTGCCGCGGACTGCACCACCGCCCGCACCGGTTCCATCACGGAGGCGGCCGTCAGCACCCGGGCGCGGTCTACGTCCTGGACGAATTGAGCCACATAGTCATTGGCCGGATCGGTGAGAATGTCTTCCGGAGTACCCACCTGGACAATCCTGCCGTCACGCATCACCGCTATCCGGTCCCCCAGAAACATCGCTTCATTTAGGTCGTGGGTGATGAAAATGATCGTTTTGCCCAGCTGCGACTGCAGCTCCACCAGCTGTTCCTGCATTTCGCGCCGGATCAGCGGATCCAGCGCCGAAAACGCCTCGTCCATGAGCAAAATATCCGTTTCTGCGCTCAGCGCCCGGGCCAGGCCCACGCGCTGCTGCATGCCGCCGGACAGCTCGCCGGGCAGCTTGTCTTCCCAGCCGCTGAGCCCCACCAACTCCACGACCTTGCCGGCCCGCTGCAGCCGCTGTGCCCGCGGCATACCCTGGATCTCCAGAGCGTATGCCGCGTTCTCCAGCACCGTCCGGTGCGGCAGCAGTGCAAAGTGCTGGAACACCATCGAGATATTGTTCCGCCGCACCTCCCGCAGCGTCTTGGCCGGGACACCGGAAATGACCGAACCATTGACCGTAACGGTTCCCTCTGTAGGTTCGAGCAGACCATTGAGCATGCGGATCAGCGTGGACTTACCGGAGCCGGAGAGCCCCATCACCACGAAAATCTCGCCGGTCTGTACCTCGAAGGAAGCGTCAATCACCGCGGCAGTCCCCTGCTCCACCAGCTCCGCACGATCGGTACCTGCCTTCACCCGCCGGACCAGGTCCGCCGGTCGCCGCCCGAAAGCCTTATATAAATGTTCTGCTTTTACTGCTGTTGTCACATGATCCTTACCGGCTTCGGCTTTTTGCGCATAATGCGTCAAAAACCTGCCGCTTCCTGATTACGGTCGGGTTATTCAACGGCGACGGAATAGATTCCAGTGCCGGTCTCTAAACGCTTAGGCAAGCGCAACCGGGAACATACGTCCGCACGGCGGAGGACCATCTGGGCCACTTCCGCACTTTTGAAAAACCATACGACTCGAAATGACGCGCCCATGCGGGCACCGTTCCGGTCGCGGCCTGAATTCACTGGTCGTTACGACCAGCATTTACCCTAACAAGGGTTCGACGGCGGCAGGCCCGCGGAAGCGGCTCGGCCACCCTCCACCAGCGGACCAGCCAAGCCCTTCGCCCCGCAGGCGCGGCGATCCTGAGCCGATGGACCTTTCGCCGTTCTGTTGTGGAGTTGTTACTTATTAGCCTCTGCGGACGCCGAATTACTGCAGTTTCGCCTGCAGCACCGCTGCCGTGAACTTTGCATTTTGGCCTCGGATTACCGGCAAACCATGTGGCTTTCCAACAACCCTGCTATGAAGCCCAGTCGGCGTTGTTGTAGGTGCCGCGGAAATGGGCGCGCAGGTACTCCCCCACAACGGCGGCCCCGAGATCAGCAGCATCGGGGGCGACAACGCGGCCGCCGACCCGGCGGGCCATCCGCGCCACGAACCGTTCCAGACCCGGGTCATCGCCCAGTCGGAAGAACGTAACCTGCGTGCCGGCCCGCCCGAGGCGGTCGAGTTCGGCGACCGTGACGCGGATTGTCTCGGGCTCGGGTGGCCAGGAGAACCAGGACTCCCCCTCCGCCAACAGGTGCGCGGTCGGTTCGCCGTCGGTGACCACAAGGAGGGTCGGCTGCATGGAGGGGTGCTGACGGAAGAAACGATTGGCCAGCAGCAGGCCGTGATGCAGATTGGTCCCCTGCTCCCGCAGCGGCGGCAGTGCCGTGAGCCCGTCGATGTCCATGGACTGCGCATAGCGGCCGAACGTGATCAGCGCCAGCCGGTCCCCGCGGAATCGGGTGGAGAGGAGGTGGTGCAGGGCGAGCGCGGTGCGTTTCATCGGCACCCACCGTCCCTCGGCGGCCATCGAGAACGACACATCCACGAGCAGGACGACGGCGGCCCGGGTACGTGCTTCGGTCTCCGTGACCTCGATATCGCGCACCCCGAGGTGCAACCCGCGGCCCGGATCATCGCCTTCGGCGATGGTGCGGTGAATGGCATTGGTGATGGTGCGGGTGACATCCCAGGGTTCGGTGTCCCCGAACTGCCATTCACGGCTGGAGCCGGTCTGCTCACCGGCGGCACCGGCGGCACGCGTGTCTCTGTTCCCCTGCCTGCTGGAGAGTTGCTTGGCGGTGTCCCGCAATAGCGTCCTCCCAAGCCGCCGCATGGCCTGCGGGGACAACCGGAGGTCACCGTCGGTTCCGCGCTGGAGATAGCCGCCGTCCTGCATTGCCCGCTCAATCCCGGCCAGCGTCTGCGCACTCACAGCGGCGTCCTGCCCCAGTTGGCGGGCAAGGGCATCCAGGTCCAGATCGTCCAGGCGTGATCCGTTGTAGGACTGGGAGAGCTGTTCGGCCAGCTCGTCAAGTTCGCCGATGTCCTGGAGTACGCCCGTGCCGTCACCGAGCCCGAGCCCCTCCTGGCCCTCAAAGCGCTCTGATCCGGTCCAGTCCTCGCCGGGGCGCAGTGCGCGCAGGCTCGAGTCGAGTTGATCAAGTTGGGCCATCAGTTGCGGCGAGCCGAACGCCTGGGCAGACAAACTCATTAGCTCATCGCGCTGCTCGGCGGACATGGACTGCAGGAGCCGCTGGGCCGCGGCCGCCCGCTGTGCAAGGGCATCGACCAGTTCCTCCACCGATTGTGGATTTTCCGGAAAGAAGCTGCCGTGGCGCGCCATGAACTCCTGGAAGTCCGCGTCGGTGTCCTCGCCGCGCCGGTGTTTGTCGAGCAGTTCGTTCAGGTCGCGCAGCATCCCGCTCACGGCCGCGCGGTCCTCGTCGGTGGCGCTCTCGAGCGCTTGTTTCATGCCTGCAAACCGCTGGTCCAGGACCTCGCGCCCCAGCAGATCCTTAATCCGCTCGTAGGCCTCCCGTGCGCTGCCCGATTGCCAGTCATAGGAGGCGAGCTCGTTGACTGCTGCGGCTGTGGACGTGGGCAGGTTCTGCAGTTGCATTTCACGAAAGACGCGGTCGGTGTTGTCCATCCCGGCGTCGCGGGCCAGCTGCTTGCGTTCGGCCAAGACCGCAGTGTCCAGAAGCTTCTTGACCTCGTTGAGGGTGCCATCGAGCCCGTGGCGGCTGAGCAGATCTTTGCGGCGTTGTTGAACCCGGCCTGCGAGTTCGTCCAGCCCTTCCCGGTTTCGGCCTCCGCGCCGAAGGAACTCCTGCAGGGCGTGCCGGGGCGAGTAGCCCGCCATGACGTCCTCAGCGATCGCGTCGAGTGCCTCGGCCAGGTCCACCGGCGGGGCGAGCGGATCGGGTCCTCCAGTGTAGAGCCCGTATTTGGAGGACCGGTTATGAGCGCCCATCATGCTGCCTCTTCCCATTCCTATTTCTATTTCTATTTCTATTTCTATTTCTAACCGTAGATCGTCTCCCCGCCGTCGGACTCCTTGGAGATCCGCCGGGCAAGGAAGAGACCCTCCAGTGCCAATTCGATGGCGGCCGCGCGCTGCCCGTCGTTTTTCGCGTCCAGCTGCCCGCTGATCTCTTCGTAGAGGCCGGACCCATCGAGGGACGGGAGATTTTCCAGAAATTCCCGGGCGGTGACCTGTTCCCCGGTGGTCACGGTCAAGTGCCCGTCGAGCGCCGCTACGAGCGGGCCGAAGTCGAGACCGCGGTAATGCACCCGCACGGCTTCGGCAGTGGCCATGCGCAGAAGATGGTCGAGGACGGCTTGCTCACGACCCTCCTCGCCGGATTCGAACTCGAGCTTGCCGGTAAGGACTTCGACGGCGGATTCCAGGTCAACAATCCGTGCGACTGCCTCGTCCTCCCCGCGCACGGTGGCGCGGTGCAGCGCTGCAGCAGCGACGGTCTCTGCACCCGCGATCGCGAAGCGCGCCGAAACCCCAGAGCTTTGGTTAATGGCCGGAGACTGCCGCAGTGCACGGGTGTAACGGGCCAGAATCTCGAGCATCACGGGCGGAACGTCGGCGACCAGCCGGCCCTCCTGCGCAATGACGGCAACCTCATCGTCCAGCTCGATCGGGTAATGGGTGCGGATCTCCGCACCAAAGCGGTCCTTGAGCGGGGTGATGATCCGGCCTCGGTTGGTGTAGTCCTCCGGGTTGGCGGATGCGACGACGAGTACGTCAAGGGGCAGCCGCAGCACGTAACCCCGGATCTGGATGTCGCGCTCCTCCATCACGTTGAGCATCGCGACCTGAATCCGCTCGGCAAGGTCGGGCAGTTCATTAATGCCGACGATGCCGCGGTTGGCGCGTGGGATGAGACCGTAGTGAATGGTTTCCGGGTCCCCTAGTCGGCGGCCCTCGGCAACCCGCATCGGGTCCACGTCGCCGATCAGGTCGGCAACGGAGGTGTCCGGGGTGGCGAGCTTCTCGATGTAACGTTCCGAGCGGTGCCGCCACGCCACGCGCATCCGGTCCCCTTCGGCAACCGCACGGGTCCGGGACTGTTCCGTGATCGGTTCATAGGGATGCTCGTTCAATTCTGATCCCTCGATCACCGGCGACCACTCATCCAGCAGCCCGGCCAGCGTGCGCATCAGCCGCGTCTTGCCCTGTCCCCGCTCGCCGAGCAGGACGACGTCGTGACCGGCGATCAAGGCGCGCTCAAGCTGGGGAAGGACAGTCCGGCCGAACCCATAGATCCCGGGCCAAGGGTCCCGGCCAGCGGCGAGCGCGGCGAGCAGGTTGTCGCGGATCTCGTGGCGCAGGTCCTTGTCAATGTGGCCAGCTGCGCGCAGTTCACCAACGGTGAAGATGTCGGGGCGATCACTCATGACCCTACGTTAGTCCTCGAACATGCAGTGCATCCAGAAAGGTGGAGAGCATCGGAAAGGTACAGAGCATCGGGCATTGAACGTTTCATATATGCGGCGCATAAACCCGTGGCAGCGCATAGGCTGTAGGTGATGACCGAAACACCACCGCCGGCCCCCGCAGCGCCACCGGCCCCGCCGAGTACCCTGCTTCTTCTGGTGCGCCACGGGCAGACGCCGACCACCGGCGCGGTGCTGCCCGGACGGGCGGGGGGACTGCACCTCTCCGACCAGGGCCGGGTCCAGGCCGAACGGGTCGCGGAACGGCTTGCCGGTCTTCCGGTCGCTGGCATCTACTCCTCGCCGCTGGAGCGCGCACGCGAGACCGCGGAGCCCACGGCGGCCCGCACCTCACTGGAGGTGAGCGAGAACGCCGGCCTGATCGAGTGTGACTTCGGCGAGTGGACCGGCGCCGCGCTCACCGAGCTCGCGGGCCTGCCTGCATGGCAGACCGTGCAGCATACGCCGTCGGCCTTCCGCTTCCCGGGCGGGGAGAGCTTTGCGCAGATGCAGGCCCGGATGGTGGCAACGCTCGAGGTGCTGTGCACCGCGCACGCCGGTGGCGTCGTCGTCTGCTTCTCCCACGCCGACCCGATCAAGGCCGCCGTCGCCCACGCCCTGGGCACTCATCTGGACCTCTTTCAACGGATCGTCATCAGCCCTGGCTCGGTCTCGGTCATTTCGTATGTGCAGGGCCAGGCGCCCGCCGTGCTCATGGTCAACTCGACCCAGGAACCGTTGAGCGGGCTGAGGACAGCGCAGACCAGGAGCATCGCACAGCGGGACGAACCGTGTCCGCCCGGGAGCTGATGCTGCTCGTCGAGGGCCGGATCAAGCTCCTCGGGAGCATCGTACGCAGCAGCAACGCGACCTTCCTCGTCGAGGTCTCATGTGGAGACGACTCGGCATGGGCGGTCTACAAGCCGGAGGCCGGGGAACGGCCGCTGTCCGATTTTGAGCCCGGGCTGTTCCGTCGCGAACGCGCGGCGTACCTGCTCAGTGCATACCTTCAATGGGACCTGGTGCCTCCGACGGTGATCCGCGAGGACTCCCCCTTAGGCATCGGGTCGCTGCAGTGGTTCGTCGAGGGCGACTTCCGTGAGCACTACTTCACGCTGTTCCAGGACGCACCCGAGACCCACCGCTCGCTGTCGCAGCTCGCCCTGTTTGACTGCATCGCCAATAACGCTGACCGCAAGAGCGGGCACGTCCTGCGCGCCAACGACGGACGGGTGTGGGGTATCGACCACGGCCTCTGCTTCGGGGCAGGGGACAAACTGCGCACCGTGATCTGGGACTTCGCCGGTGTTCCCATTCCAGCTGCCCTGCTGGAGGACATCGCCCCGCTCGCCGAAGCTGTCCCTGACGACGTCGCCGGACTCCTCGACGACGTGGAGGTGATGGCTCTGCAGCGCCGGGTGCAGCGCTTGCTCCGCAATGGGGTGCTGCCCACCGACACCACAGGTATGCGTTACCCGTGGCCGCTGGTGTAAGGGAGTCCGGTAAGCGCCCTGAACCTTGGCTGGCGGGCCGCGTGTGCACGGGCCCTTGCGTCAGGTAGGCTGACGCCGAACTCACTTGCGGGAAATCACGTCGCCGCTGTTGAGGATCACGAACCTGTGCCCGCCGGTCAGCACGTTCACAAATCCCGAGTCGACGCTGAGAACGTATCCTACGATGGTGCCGTTCGTGGTGTTGATCTCTTCCTGGGGTACCCACGGTGTCTGGACGAGGGCGGCGACGAGCAAGACGGACACACCGGCCACCCAGCCAATACTGGCCATGGCCAGGGAAAACAAGCGCCGCAGGCGGCTTTTCTGCGGGAGAATGCGGATCAGTGCGAACGCCCCAAAAACGGCCGCTGTCGCCAGCGGCAACCACCACAGCCGGAAACTGCCCGTCAGGGCGATCAGTGTGACGGTGCCCAAAATGGTGGACAACAACACCACCGCCCGATGCCTGCGGGCGGACCACAGATAGGTGGCGACGAGCAGGGGCAGAACGCCAATCAGCAGAATCGCCACCAGCAGGTGCCCGGCCATGAGCGTTCCGACGAGGAGAGCCAGACCGTCGCTCAGGCTCAGCGTGGTGCTTACCGCGAACGCCGTGTTCCAGTCATACCCGGACACGGCCAGGATCCGCAGAATCAGGAAAACGAATCCCCACGCGGCCGCTGGCGCGACGGCACCGGCGTAACGGCGGGGAACCTCAGCGGAGGCCGCGGATTCGGCGGCGGTCTTCTTGGCATTGGCAGCGGTCATGGGATGAGGCTACTGCTGCACGTTGGCAGCCTCCCAATCCGACGGTCTTTGCACCGTCCGCCGCCGTAAAAATGCGGCACGTTCAGGCCCCAAGAGCCGGTCGCGGAACACCGCACGCCCACCAGTGGACGTGGCCGATCAAAAATGCCGGTGAAAGCCCCAGCGCCACCATCTTCCCGATGTGTTCCGGGCGCAGGACGCTGCAGTGCTCGAACCGGGGGCTGCCCGGTAGGCGTTCGAAACCAGGCTACCGATTCGGCACGCGGCCTCTTTACGTCCATCGTAAGGATCGGAACGCCGGTGATCAGGAGATCCGAGTGACAGGCACTACACATGTGCAGCATCCCCTGAACTCCACTGCCGTCGTCGTCTGTTCAGCCCTCTCCGGACGCCGGATAAGTGGTCTTGACAAAACCCGTGGCCCTGGCGCCTACTGGACCATCTGAACGCGGCGGTCCAAGGACGGCACGCCCAGCCATCACCGAAAGGCATCGGCATGACACGTGAGGCCGTCAACAGCCCTCAGGTGCCTCCTGCGTTGGGGCCTTACAGTCAGGCGATCGTTGCCGGAGGGTTCGTGTTCTGCTCCGGTACGGCCGGAATCGACCCGGCGACAGGGTCGGCACCGGAGGGCGTTCAGGCCCAGACGGAGCAGGCGCTGGTCAACCTTCAGGCCGTCCTCGTAGCGGCTGGCTCGTCAATTTCAGAGGTGGTCAAGACTACGATCTTCTACGCCAACGTCGATGACTTCGCCACGATCAACGAGGTCTACGCCCGGCACATGCCGACGCCGCCGCCGGCCCGCTCGGCGCCTGCAAATGTACGGCTCCCCCACGGGTTGTTGATATCGATCGACGCCATCGCCGTCCTGCCTTCACGATGACGGCTGTGCTTTGACGGGTCTTTCCCACCGGGCACTCGATCGTCTGTTCGGGCGCCGCGGGGCGAAGCGCTCTTATTTATACAGCCTCAGGTTTCCCACAATTCGATAATCGCCCAGCGTCCCTTCGTGGTCCCGTGCAGGACAAGTTCGGTGCTGCCCGCCGCATTGTTGATTTGCAGCAGATCGTTGTCGCCCAGCTCGATTTCCGGGTTTTTCGCGACATTAATGAGGACTGCGGGCCCGATGTTGTACACGAGGATTATTGCCGCGTCAGAAAGGAATGGGCGGGACCGGGTGAGGACCGGCCATTGGATCCGGGCGGTGATTCTCTCAGCGCGGTAGATCAGGTTAAGGGCCCGAACCGGATCTGCCCGCAATTCACACCTGGTCTCCACGGCGCCGTCAAAGCGGTGAACGTCAAACGCATGAAGCTCACGGCTCCCCTGTTCCCCGGTTCTCAGACGCACCCCGCTTCCACCAAAAACCGTGATAATGCGCTGCATACCGGCAAAGGTGGAAAAGGTACTGTCCCTGGCAATAGCGGCGAGGGAGACCCGCCAGGCGTAATCGCCGTGGGACGTATCCTTGGTGATTTCGGAGGTTGTGCCAAGGCCATTGAGCCACGGTGTGCTCGTCCGGGCACCGGCGCGGTGGACGCTGATGGTCATGGACGGGCTGCCGGACTCCATCACGGCTGCGCGTCGTGGAGTACCCCGGCACCGTCGGCGCTTTCCGATTCTGCCATTCCTGCCCGCTGAAATGCCAGCTCGGCCAGGCAAGCCGCCGCTTTGGGCAGAATTGCATCGTCGAAGGCGGCACGCGGCGAGTGGTTCATCGGAGCCAGAGCGGGGTCCTTCGCCGGGGAGGCGCCCAACAACAGGTAGGCGCCGGGAACCTCGCGGAGCACATGGGCAAAGTCCTCGGACCCGGCCACCGGATGCTCCATTTCACGGAAGCTTTCCGCGCCAAAGGTGCCGGTGATAATACGTCTGGCGTATTCAAACTCTGCCGGAGAATTCACCGTTACCGGGTAATCGGGTGCCTGGGATATTTCCGCGTCCAGCCCGTGCGCGGCCGCGATTCCCCGGCATAACCGCTTGACATCGGATACCAGTTTTTCCCGGTGCGCCGGCGAAAACATCCGAAGCGTTACATCGAAGGCCGCCGTCTCCGGGATGATCACACCGAGTGTACCGGCCTGTATGCGCCCTACGGTTGCGACGACGGGGTCGAAGACGTCAAATCCACGGGTGACCAACGTCTGCAGACCCAGGACCATCTCACATGCGACGGGAACGGGATCTTTGGCTTGGTGCGGTGCGGAGCCGTGGCCGCCCTCACCCCGGACGGTCACAAAGAGTTCGTCGCAGCCGGCCATCAGTGTCCCTGGCCTGGAGTAGAACACACCGCTGTCATAAACTCCTGAAAAAACGTGCAGGCCGAAGGCCGCCTCGACTCTGCGCCCGGCCGCCTCCAGCACCCCGTCCTCAACCATAAAGCGCGCGCCGTCGTACGCTTCTTCCCCCGGCTGGAACATAAAGACGACGTCCCCGCAAAGATCCGCCCGCCGGTCATGGAGAATCCGCAGTGCCCCGTAGAGCGCCGCCATATGCAGATCGTGCCCGCACGCATGCATGGACCCGCTGATTTCGGAGGCATAGTCCAAGCCCGTAGCCTCCGTCACCGGAAGGGCATCCATATCACCGCGAAGCAGGACCACCGGTCCGGGGCACCCGTCCGGTGTTAATTTTCCGCCCCGAAGCACACACGTCACCGAGCTTTGCCGGGTTCCGGGGAAGACCTCGAGCCCGTCCAGCCCGGCCAGTTTTTCCAGAATCAGCCGCTGCGTTTGGGGCAGGTCCAGGCCAATCTCGGGAATGCGGTGCAATTGGCGGCGTAAGTCAACTAGTTCCACCCGCAGTTGCTCGGCGGAATCTTCAATAGCGGTCATCTCATCCCTCGTGATTTCAAACGTGGCAACGGTCAGCAGACGGAGACCGGGTTGCACCCGAGCGCCCCTTGCTGGAGTGTATGCCCCGCTTCTGCTTTTAACGATTCCAAATTATCAGGCAGCAGGAATTCCCCCATAAGCATCTGCGTCCGCATTACGAAGCAGATTCCCGGAGTTTTTTCGGTCTACCTGGCGGACCGGGAGATGGATGGTTCCACCAAACGATAAGCCATCAACGGGTGGATTATCGTTCCATGAGAAGCGTTGCTTGCCATCTCCCATAACGTGATTAGCGTTACATAAATCTACTAGGAGGCTAAACGGTGATCGAAATTGGAAATGCACCCCTGACACTGGAGGATTTCATGTCGGTGGTGCGCGGCCGTGAGTTGGTGTCCATCTCCCCTGCTGCCATTGAAGCGATGCAGGCCAGCGAGCAATGGGTGTCGGCCATCATGGATGATATGCGCGACGGGAAAGAAGTTGCGGCCATCTACAGCATCAACACCGGCTTTGGGTCCCTGGCCGGACGTCAGGCGTTCGACACGGTGGAGGATGCCTCGGAGCTCTCCCGCCGGCTCATCATCTCCAACGCCAGTGGTGTGGGGCGTCCGCTGGATGAGGAAGTGGTCCGGGGCTCAATGCTCGTCCGCGCCGTCAGCCTCACCCGAGGGTACTCCGCCGTCCGCCGCGTTGTTCCCGAAACGCTCCTGACGATGCTGGAAAAGGGCGTCTTTCCTGCCGTCCCGGAGTTCGGTTCCCTCGGCGCGAGCGGGGACCTCATCCCGCTGGCACACCTGGCCATTGTCATGACCCGGCCGGCAGGTGAGGACGTGGCCGTGGACAGCGGTGAGGCATACCTGGACGGCCGGCTGGTGGACGGCATCACCGCCATGCAGGCCGCCGGCATCGAACGCATCGTGCTGGGTCCGAAGGAAGGCCTGGCACTGGCTAACGGGACCTCGTTTTCGGCAGCCCAGGCCGCGCTTGCCCTGGCGGATGCCGAGAACCTGCTGGAGACGGCGCAGATTACCGCGGCCATGTCCATTGAGGCATTGACCGGGTTCGGGGATGCCTTTATCCCGCAGATCCACCAGGCCCGCGGCCACGCCGGGCAGATTGAGGTCGCTGCCCGAATCCGTGAGCTGCTGGCCGGCAGTGAGTTTATTGACGGCAGCGAAGAGCAGGACCCCGTCCGCCAGCCGCCGCAGGACGCCTATTCGCTGCGCTGCACGCCACAGGTTTTAGGTGCAGTGAAGGATACGCTGCGCTTTGTCCGCGGGATTGTGGAGACCGAGATCAACGCGGCAACCGACAACCCGCTGATCTTCCCCGATCTTCCGGCATCACGGACGCTAAAAGCCGTCTCGGGCGGAAACTTCCACGCAGAGTATGTCGGCTTTGCCTCGGACTTCCTTTCGATTGCCGTCACGGAAATCGGCAGCATCGCAGAACGGCGGCTGTTCAGGCTCGACGACGGTACGCTGAACCGCGGGTTGCCGGACATGCTGATAGCCAGCGAAAAGGTCGGACTGGACTGCGGCTACATGCTCCCGCAGTATCTGGCGGCCGCGTTGGTCTCGGACTGCAAAACCTTGGCGCATCCGGACAGCGTGGATTCCATCCCTACGTGTGCGAATCAGGAGGACCATGTCTCGATGGCCAACAACGCCGGACGTCATGCCCGGCAAATTGTCTCGAACATCGAAAACGTCATCGGCATCGAGCTCCTGATGTCGGCCCAGGCGCTGGAACTGCGGCTCACGGCCGCCGGCAAGGACGTCTCCGCCCTCTCACCCAGCAGCAGGGCAGTCCTGGAACTGCTCCGGTCCCACCGTTCGGCCGACGGCCGGCTGATTGACCACATAACCCAAGACACCGTCCTCTACCCCCGGGTCCGTGCGGCCGTCGAGCTCGTGCACAGCGGTGCCGTGGCCGACGTCGTCCGTTCCACCCTCAACTAAGGAGCACCCCACCATGTCACTGACCACCGACCAAACAGTCTCGATCACCACCAAGCATCCGGGCGGCAACGCTACCGGAATTGCGTTCGGTGAACTTCCCGCACAAAAGCCGGAGATCCTTTATGAGGTCAAAGCACAGCGCGGTGACGAATTGCGCTGCAAAGGCTGGAAGCAGGAAACCATCCTGCGGATGCTGGAGAACAATATGGAACTCTCCGAGCACGTCGAAAACCTGGTGGTTTACGGCGGCATCGGCAAGGCGGCGCGGAACTGGGAGTCGTATTACGCGATCGTCGACTCGCTGAAGAACCTGGCGGATGACCAGACCCTGGTGGTCCAGTCCGGCATGCCGGTGGCCGTGTTCGACACCCATGAGCTTGCGCCCCGGGTAGTCATGGCGACCACAAACTTTGTCCGGCCGGACTGGAAGACGTTCTACGACCTGCAGGACAAGAACCTGACAATTTTTGCCCAGTACACGGCGTCGCCATGGGAGTACATTGGCACGCAGGGAGTCATCCAGGGCACGTTTGAAACGCTCCGCTCCGTCGCTGACATTCATCTGGACGGCAGCTGGGTCGGGAAGATCCTGTTCTGTGCGGGCATGGGTGGCATGGGCGGCAACCAGCCGCGTGCCATGACAATGCTCGGCGGCGTTGCGATCTGCGCGGACGTCGACGAACGGATCATCAACAACCGGATCAAGGTCGGCTATGCGGATGTGCTCGCCGATTCCATCCCGCACGCGATCGAGCTGGCGCAGGAGGCCGCGGCTGCCAAAAAGCCGCTGGGTATCGCCGTCGTGGCAAATGCCACCGAACTCTTTGAGTACGCTCTGGAGCATGACGTCCGCCCCGACGTCGTCACGGAAATGACCCCGGCCCACGACCCGCTGGCCTATGTGCCGATCGGCTACACCGTCCTGGAGGCGGAAGAATTCCGCAAAAAGGACCGGGACGCCTACTTCGAGATCTCCCGTACTGCCATGGTCCGCCAGCTCACCGCGATGAACCGGTTCTTCGATAACGGCGTTCCCACCTTTGAGTACGGGAACCAGATCCGGCGCGAATGCCAGCTGCATGGTTTCGAGGACGCGCTGAAAATCCCCGGATTCGTCTCCGCCTACCTGCGTCCGCTGTTCCTGGAGGGCCGCGGACCGTTCCGCTGGACCTGCACGTCCGGGGATCCCAAAGACCTGGCGCGGCTGGATGACCTTGTTCTCGAACTGTTTCCCGATGATGAAATTGCCACCCGCTGGATCACCCTGGCGCGGAAGCATATTCCCATTGAGGGACTGCCCGCGCGGGTCTGCTACCTCGGTTTCGGCCAGCGGAAGAAGTTCGGTCTGGCGGTCAATGAACTGATCCAGCGCGGTGAGGTGAAGGGGACGGTGGCGTTCTCCCGGGACAATCTGGACTCCGGTTCGATCATCAATCCGACCTTCGAATCGGAAAATATGCCCGACGGATCCGATCTGATCTCCGACTGGCCGTACCTCAACGGCCTGCTCAATGCCTCGGGCATGTGCGACCTTATCGCCATCCAGGCGAACTACGCGATGGGAGACTCGGTGCACACCGGCGTCACCATGATCGCCGACGGAACCGACACTGCCGCCTACCGGCTCAAGGCCTGCCTGACGGTGGACAGCGGCATCGGAGTCGTCCGGCACGCACAGTCCGGCTATGCCCGGGCCAAGGAAGTCGCCAACACAGTCGGTCCGGCCGAGGGCGTCACCATTCCGCTGTGGTGGACCCCGACAGCCACTTTCGGACCGGAACAGCCCTGATATGCCGCAGCCAACCCACCAGCGCCGCGTTGATCTAGTGATCACCGGAGCCGCGGAGCTGCTCACCTGCGCCGCGGATGCGTCCGATCTGATCGGACGGATCCGCGGCGGCGGGGTAGCGGTCGACGGCGGTACCATCACCGCCGTCGGCGATGTCAGCGGTTTCAGCGGGCGCCGGGAAATCGACGCCGCCGGGAAGGTGGTGCTGCCGGGCTTCGTGGACAGCCACACGCACGTGGTCTTCGGCGGCGACCGCGCCCTCGAATATGCCGCAAGGGTGGCCGGCCAGGTTCCGCCGGCCGGGGCCTCCGTCGGGATTGTGGGCACGATGGCTGACACGCGTGCGCGATCCGTGGACGAACTGGTCGCGTCTGCGGCCGGCAGGATCAAGGAGATGATCTCCTCCGGCACTACGACGCTGGAAAGCAAGACCGGCTACGGCCTTGACACGGCCACCGAGGAGCGACTGCTGGAGGTGAATGCGCACCTTGCGGCCCTGTTGCCGGCCCGGATCATGTCGACATACCTGGGCGCACACGCCATTGACCCGCAACGTGACGGCGCGGAGTGGACCGAGGACATCCTGGCCCAGCTGACGGAGGTAGGGCGTGAGGGCAGCGCCGCGTTCAACGATGTCTACTGCGATACAGGCTATTTCTCCTTAGAACAGTCCCGGAGCATTCTTGAACAGGGACGCCGCCACGGTCTCCGGCCGAAGATCCATTTGGACGCCTACAGCCACACCGGTGCCGCGGAGCTGGCAGCCGCGGTGGGCGCGGTCAGCGCCGACCATTTGAACTACACCACCGACGACGAACTGCGTGTCCTCGCCAAAGCCGGGGTGACCGGCGTCTACATGCCGTGCCTGGAATTCGCGGTGCAGCACCCCGCACCGCTGGATCCCCGGAGACTGTATGCCGCGGGCATGGAGGTGGCTCTTGCCACCGACGTCTGCCCGGGTTCTTGGACCACCAGCATGCACCTGGCCGTGGCCATGGGCTGCCGGATCGGGGGCATGACCGTCGCGCAGGCCTTGCGGGCTGCGACCTACGGTGGCGCATGCGCCCTGGGCCTGTCCGCCACGATAGGATCGTTAGTTCCCGGCATGGCGGCCGACATTCAGGTGCTGGACGTCCCGTTCTACGAGCACATTGCGTACCGACCGGGACTCAATTCCACGCAAACCGTCATCATCAATGGATCCATCGTTACAGGAGCGGGCGTTGAATAACTCATTTTTCTGCGAGTATGCATGGCTCGGCGGTGACGACGTCACCGCGAATGTCCTCATTACCGTCGAGAACGACAGAATCACCGCGGTAACCCCTGACGCGCAATGTCCGCCTGCCGCACGACGGCTTACCGGACTGACCATGCCCGGCTTCGCCAACGCCCATTCGCACGTCTTCCATCGGGCAATCCGGGGACGCGGCCAGCAGGGAGTGGACAGCTTCTGGGCGTGGCGGAACCTGATGTACTCCGTCGCCGGAACCCTGACTCCGGACTCCCTGTACGAGCTGGCGCTGGCAACCTATGCGGAAATGTCCTTGGCGGGCGTAACCAGTGTCGGAGAGTTTTTTTACGTCCACCACGACCCGGCCGGGCGCCGGTACAGCAATCCGAACATTATGGGTGAGACGGTTATCCAGGCCGCCGAAGATGCTGGACTGCGGATCACCCTGCTGGATACGTGCTATCTGCAGGGCGGAGTTGATGGCCGGCAGCTGACGGGGGTGCAGCAACGATTCACCGACGGCTCCTGGGAAAACTGGGCGAAGCGCGTCGGCGAGCTGAAGGAAACGGCAACGGCCCGCGCCGGGGCGGCGATCCATAGCGTGCGCGCCGTGCCGCGGCACGCGTTGGGTCCGGTGGCCGCATTTGCCCGGGCACACAACATGCCCGTGCATGCCCACGTTTCGGAGCAACCTGCCGAAAACCAGGACTGCCTCGACGTCTACGGACTGACTCCCACCCAGCTGCTGGCCGAAGCCGGGGTGCTCGGTGCGGACATGACGTCCGTTCATGCCACCCACCTGACAGAGAAGGACGTCGCGTCCTACGGGGCGACGGGCACGAGTATCTGCATGTGCGCCACCACCGAGAGGGATCTGGCCGACGGCGTCGGACCGGCCGGGCAGCTCTTAGAAGCCGGCGCGCGGCTCTGCGTCGGCAGTGACGCCCACATGATGATCGACCTGCTCGAAGAGGGCCGGGCGATCGAACTGGACCTTCGGCTCACCAGCGGCAGCCGCGGACACGTCAACGCCGCCCAGATCGCCGATGCAATAACTGCCGGCGGGGCTCACTCGCTGGGCTGGGATGCCGGCAGCATTGCGGCCGGTAAGCTTGCCGACTTCACCGTGATCGATCTGCTCTCGCCGCGCACGGCTGGGGCTGCATCGGGTGAGATGCTCCCGCACATTATCTTTGCCGCCGCTGCTGCAGATGTCCGCACGGTGATCCGCGGCGGCAAAATCGTGGTGGACCAGGGCACGAACATCCGCGTCCCTGACACCGGCGCTGAGCTCAATAAGGCAATCTCAAAGGTCATCGGCGCGCTCTAAGCAGCGCCGCGGACAACAGCTAAGAAAGAGGGTCCATGGAACGGCCGATGCAGCTACTCGGGCAGATCTCTGAGGTTGGCAAGGACTCCCGGCGCGGCGGATACAGCCGGCCGGTGTTCTCCACGGCCGAGACGGACCTGCGGGGCTGGTTTGTCGCCGCCGCTCAGCAGCGGGGGCTGCAGGTCGAAACCGACCGGAACTCCATCATCTGGGCCTGGTGGGGGGAACCAGGTCCGGACGCAGTCGTCACCGGAAGCCATCTGGATTCGGTTCCGGGCGGGGGCGAGTACGACGGACCCCTCGGGGTTGCCAGTGCGCTCTCGGCGATTGACCTGATGCGCCAGCGCGGCCAGGAGCCGCGCCGCCCGCTGGCCGTGGCGGTGTTCCCCGAGGAAGAGGGATCCCGCTTTGGCGTCGCCTGCATCGGTTCGAGGCTGCTGTCAGGTGCCATTGATCCGGACAAGGCCCGCAACCTCACCGATGCCGACGGCAACACCCTCGCGGAGGTGTTCCGCACCAATGGAACGGACCCGGAACACCTTGGCATGGACAGCGAACGCCTGGCCGGAATCGGCCGCTTTGTTGAGTTGCACATTGAACAGGGACGCGGCCAGATTGATCTGCAGGCACCCGTTGCCGTGGCCTCCTCGATCCTTGGCCACGGCCGGTGGAAGCTTTCCTTCGGTGGTCAGGGCAACCACGCCGGGACAACCCTGATGAATGACCGCTCCGATCCTATGGTCGCCGCCGCCCAGGCTGTGGTCGATATCCGCCGGATCGCCGCGGCTCATCCAGGGGCGCGCGGAACGGTGGGCCGGATTTCACCGATCCCCGGTGGAACGAACGTCATTGCCTCACGGGTGGACCTTTGGATGGACGTGCGGCATCGGACGGACGAGGTCACGGCCGCCATCGTTGCGGAAATACACGCCGCCGGGCGCCGCATTGCCGCGGCCGAAGGCTGCACGCTCACGCTGTCCGAGGAGTCGCTCAGCCCTACCGTCCAGTTCCACCCGGGGCTGGCGTCGGAGCTGCTCGGGGTATTGGGGGATGTGCCGGTGCTGGAATCCGGAGCGGGACACGACGCTGGCGTGCTGGCCGCCAGCCTGCCGACGGCAATGCTCTTCGTCCGCAATCCCACGGGTGTTTCGCATGCGCCGCAGGAGGAGATCGAGACCGCCGACGCCGACGCCGGCGCGGTGGCGCTGGCCGATGTCCTGGCACATCTTACCGACGCGGAAGCGGCCCCCTGATGACTGAACCGGGGACGAGTTTCCGTCGCCGGGGCACGCCGGTCTAGACGTCGGGAACGCCGGTCCAGAGGTCGAGCACGCCGGCATACTCGTTGAGCACATCGGCGACGGCGGCGTTGGCCTGCGCGGATCCGACGGTGATGCGCACTCCCTCCAGCGGAAAGCAGCGCACCCCTATCGACGCTGCGGCGCAGCGTTCGGTGAAGGCGCCGCTGTCGGTTCCTATGGAGAGCCAGAGGAAATTCGCAGCCGATGCCGACACCGGTAGGCCAAGACCGCGGGCCAGCTGGATGAGGGCATCACGTTCGCGAACGGTCTCCTGCACCTGGGCCTGGATCTGTGTGTGCTGATCCAGCGAGGCGGATGCGGCGGCGATGGCCATCCGGCCCACTGTGAAGGGCAGGGCCACCCGCCCCAGCACATCGATGATCGCCGGGGCCGAAATGGCATAACCAACCCGCATTCCGGCCAGGCCGTGGGCCTTGGAAAAGGTCCGCAGGACCGCGACGTTGGCGTGGCTCCGTAGTAGTTCTGTCCCGTCGAAGGCACTCCGGGCGGGGACGAACTCACGGTAGGCTTCGTCCAGAATCAGCAGGCAATCCGCCGGCAGACCGGCCACAAATGTGCGCAGCAGGCCGGGGCTCAGCGCCGTTCCGGTGGGATTGTTCGGGTTGCAGAGAATGACGACGCGCGTCCTGGGACCCACGCGGCGGGCCATCGCCGCCAGGTCCTGATCGTGGCCGATGAGCGGAACCGGCACCGGCACGGCACCGGCGGCGCCAATGATGATCGGATAGGCCTCATAGGAACGCCAGCCAAAGATCACCTCGTCCCCGGGGCCGGCAAAACCTCTGATCAGCTGTTCCAGGACCGCCACCGACCCTGCGCCGACCCAGACGTTCTCCGGATCCACGCCGCTGTCCGCAGCGAGGCGCCCCGTCAGCGCGTAAGGGACCAGCGGCGGGTACAGATTCGGCGTTGCGGCGGCCGCTGAAATCGCCTCGACGACCGAACGCAGCGGCGGGTAGCTGTTTTCGTTCGAGGACAGGCGGTACCGCAGGGGAACATCCGGCGGTCTGGACGTTCCATATCCGTCGAGGGCAAGAATGTTGGGCATTCCGCCCGGACCTGCGGGGCCCGTCACAGTACTTTTCCGGGATTGAGGATACCCGCCGGGTCCAGGGCCGCCCTGATCTTGTCCATGAGTACCACTCCGTTTCGGTGATCCAGGCGCAGGGAGCCCTTCTTCCACATGCCGATCCCGTGTTCGCCGGTGCAGATCCCGCCCATGGCAACGGCCCGTTGGACCAGACGGTCGTTGACGGCTTCCGCCGTGGCGTGTTCGACGGCGGAAGCCGGGTCGAGGACAAAGGCAAGATGGAAGTTCCCGTCGCGGACGTGTCCTGCAATGGGCGCGAATACTCCCGAGGCTGCAATGTCAGCACGGGTTTCTTCGATGCAGTCGCTGAGCCGGGAGGTCGACACACAGACCAGCAGGGCCTCGCCCTCGGAGGCGATGCCGTTGAAGCGCTCCAGAGCATCCTTCACGGCGAAACCGCGACGACGGCGGAACATACCGTGCGGAACGACACTGCCGCCGTCGCTGTCCTCTCCGGTATGCCGTAAAGCCTGACGGTGGCCTCCGTGATAATGCCAGCGTTCCTTCGGAGCCGACAAAAAGGGCCCGTCGGGTCGTACCCGGCGGACGACTTACGGGCCCGGCCGTTCGGAACCGCCGGAACACCGTGCCGCAAACACACCTTTTGGGTCAGCGCAACGTCCGCGGTGGACGAGCACAGGACAACCGCGTCGGGCAGGGACCACTCGTGCGCAGACACGTCGTGGCCCCGTGCCCGCCTGGTTTTTTCATCCGTGCACTCCTTGGCGCCCAGAGCCGCCTGCAGTTCCTTTACGGCGGCCGCGCTATCCGCGCCTGCCGGCGATGCCATCAGAGGACCTTGGCGAGGAAGCTCTGTGTCCGTGCATGATCCGGATCAGAGAGCACCTTGGACGGCGCTCCACTTTCCACCAGGACCCCTTCGGAGAGAAAGTGCACGGTGTCCGCCACTTCCCGGGCGAAGCCCATTTCATGGGTCACCACGACCATGGTCATCCCCGATTCGGCCAGATCCTTCATGACGTCCAGCACCTCCCCCACCAATTCCGGGTCAAGCGCTGACGTCGGTTCGTCGAAGAGCATAAGTTCCGGTTTCATGGCCAGCGCGCGCGCAATCGCGACACGCTGCTGCTGGCCGCCGCTGAGCTGGCTCGGGTAGTTGTGCATCTTATTTCCCAGACCCACGCGCTCCAGCAAGGCCCGTCCCTCCTCGACAGCCTGCTGGCGGCGGACGCCTTTAACAATGATGGGACCCTCGGTGACGTTTTCAAGGGCTGTCCGGTGCGGAAACAGGTTGAACTGCTGAAACACCATGCCTATCGACGCACGGCGCAGGGCGATTTCCCTTTCCTTCAGCTCATGGAGCTTATTACCGACGAGGCGGTAACCGACCCGGTCGCCGTCGACCCACATCTGGCCGCCGTCGATTTTTTCCAGGTGGTTTATACAGCGCAGGAAAGTACTCTTCCCGGAGCCGGACGGTCCAATCAGGCACGCAACTTCGCCGGCCGCCACCTCGAGCGATATTGCCCGGAGGACCTCGACGGCGCCGAAGGACTTACAGACGGCCGACGCCTTGAGCATGGGCTTGTTCATGACGGGATCTCCGTATTCGCCGAGGGTGCGCTGGTCGTAATTCCGCTGGCCGGTCCGTTCGCTGGAACGGCCGGACCACTCGTGTCCTTGTCCAGCTTGTCCGTGTCCACCGTGTTCTTGTCCTGCTTGTTTTTGTCCACGCGAATGGCACTTAGCGGGCTGAAGCCACGGCCATAGCGCCGTTCCAGAAAGTACTGCGCGACGGACAGCACGGCGGTGATGAACAGATACCAAAGGGCGGCGACAATCAACAGCGGAATGGTCTGATACGTCCGTGAGTAAATCAACGATGCAGAGGTCAGCAGTTCCGAATATCCGATGACCAAAACCAACGACGTCTGCTTGAGCATGCCAATGGTTTCGTTCCCCGTCGGCGGAATGATAATCCGCATTGCCTGCGGAAGAACTACCCGCCGCATGGTCTGCAGCCTCGTCATACCAATGGATTTGGCGGCTTCTGTCTGTCCTGGTGTCACCGATGAAATACCCGAGCGCACAATCTCGGACATGTACGCGGCCTCGTTGAGCCCCAGCCCCAGCATCGCGGCCATAAACGGTGTGATCAGGCTGTTGGTGTCGAAGGAAAACAGTTCCGGGCCCAGCGGCACGCCCAAGGCGATCCGCGGAACGAGTGCCGAGAGAAAGAACCAGAAGAGAAGCTGGACCAACAGCGGAGTACCGCGGAAGAACCAGGCGTAAAACCATGCCGCCTTGGATACGATGAAATTGTCGGACAAACGGCCGACGGCGACCACGATGCCCAAGACGATGCCGATGATCATCGCGAGTACCGTCAAAATCAACGTATTCAGCACCCCCATCAGAATGGGATCAGCGAAAAGGTACTTGCCGACGACGTCCCATTGGAAGCGTTCATTGGTTGCCATTGCGTACAGCAGGAGCGCTACAAGCACCAGCACCACTGTCGCGGTGATCCACCGTCCGGTGTGCCGCGACGGGACGACCTGCGCGGGTTCGGCCTCCTCCATTGTCAGGACGGCACTCATTTTGTCCCGCCGTTAATGGGGAACTCCGTGACGGCGCCCTGTTCCTGGCCGTACTTTTTCAGAATCTCCCCGTAGGTGTTATCCGCAGCTATTTCCTGCATGCCCTTTTGCACGGCCTTCTGCAGCTCGGTGCTGCCCTTCGGGAACACTATGCCGAACGGGCCGGACATATACGGGCTCAGCATTTCAAGCTTTCCGCCCGAATCCTTGGCCACGGAGGAGCCGGACGTTGAGTCAAGCAGGACCACATCGACCCGTCCGGTCGTCAGGGCAAGGATCGTCTGATTCTGACCGGGGAAGATCGTGACATCGACGGCCGGCTTGCCTTCCGCTTCGCACGCCTTCGTTTGGGCGTCCGCATCCTCGGTTTCGGTGGTTCCCTTAACTATGCCGACTTTCAATCCACAGGTATCAGCCAGCGTGGCAACCTTTTTGGGGTTCTCAACGGTCCGCAGGATGCCGGCACCGGCCTTGAAGTAGTCGACGAAATCGACTTCTTTCTGCCGCTCCAAGGTGTCGGACATCGCCGACATCGCCATGTCGTAGCGCGCGGATGCTAGACCGGGGATGATCGCGTCGAACGAAATATTATTGAACTTGATGGAAATTCCGAGCTTCTTCTCCAAGGCATCGGCAATTTCACGGTCGATGCCGATCACGGTCTTGCCGTCGGCATCGAAGGTTTCAAACGGCGGATATTCCACATTGCTCGCTATGTTCAGCGTGCCGCTTGACTGGATCGCAGCGGGCAGCAGGCTGTGCAGCGGTGCGGCGGTGCCGGCATTTCCGCTTTGGGCAGCAGACGAGCCCCCGCCACATCCGGCCAGCGAGAAGGCCAGGGGAAGCGCTACGAGTCCCGCCGTGATGGCGGCTTTTTTACTGCGGATGGACCGTGACATGAGATCTCCATTCATAATGTCAACTGCGTTCACGGGCGGACACCACGTGGCCGGTGCTGCAATGGCCGACGCCCAACACGTTTTGTGCCGAATATCACAGTCGCTGCTCCTGACGAGCATATGAACCTATATCGGCGCCGACAATGAGCGTTTTTCAGCCACTGAGAATGTTAAGGTCGCAGCTGCCCTCCATCCGCGGCCTTGCAGGCAGCTGCAAATACACGGCGAACCCCGCCATTGCAGGCGCGGTTGCTGTCCGCGGCAGCCCGCTGCCCCGGCTGATGCGTCGAATCCTTGACGACGTCCCTTAGTATTTGAGAATGACGAGCATTTTGCCGGAGGGACAGTCCTCGTTCGAACGCGGGCTGGCGGTCATGATGTGCATCGCCGCCCGCGGCGAAGTGAACATCGTCGACATCGCCGAGGAGGTCGGCGTCCCGGCCAGCACCGTTTACCGATACGTCAAAACGCTGCGCGGACTGTCCCTGATCGAAGAACACCGCGGCTCTTACACCCCCGGCTGGCGGCTGCTCGAGCTGTCAGGGCAGCACCTCACACATACCCGGTTGGCCGAACTCGGCGTCAGCGTGCTGGAATCCATAGTGGAAGGCACCGCCGAAACAGCTGTCTTGACCGTCCGCTCCGGGCTGAACGCGATCTGCCTGCGCCAGGTGGTCTCCCCCAACCCGCTGAGGTATGCCTTTGAAATCAATCAACTATTGCCTCTCCATGCCGGTGCAGGCCAACGGGTTCTTCTGGCACATGCTCCCGATTCGGTCATCGCGAAGGTCCTGGCCGACAGACTGGCACGATTTACGGATAAGACGCTGACCCGGCAGGACCTGATTCAACAGCTCACGCACATCCGCCAGTCGGGCCAGGCAGTCTCACATGGAGAACTTAATCCAGGTGCCGTCGCGATTTCGCGACCGGTCTTTTCCGGCGGGGAGATCATCTGCTCGCTGACCGTTGCAGGCCCGCAGACCCGCTGCAGCAGCAACGCCTGGGCTCACCAGGCCTCCCAGGCACTGCGCACGGCCGCAACACAACTGGCCAACGCCGTGGAACTGCCGCGGGGAAAGGCCTCATGACGCCACGGTCGCTGCGGGCTCCCGCAGATTCGTCGCGGCATTCACCAGCGCCGGGGAAGTACCTATAGCGGCGATAATTCCCGTGAACTCTCGATAGCTGCCGACGACCATTGGCGAACCCCACATCTGCTGCGCAAATGAGCTCTGCCAAGGGAGGAACCCGGACGCCACCTGGGCCTGCGTGAGCGCGTTCGGCACGTCCGCCCAGATGGACAGGTGTGCGCCAAGCAACGGCTTTTCGTCGGGCAGATCGTAATTTCCCCCGTCGCCGGCTACACCCATAAAACGGCGCGGATGCCAGCGCTCATAGATGCCCTCGGGACACTTATTGAGGCCGGCGCCTACGCCCTCTCCGGTCAGGATGAAGTAGAGGTAGTCGCCATTGGCATTGACGACAGGGTATCCCGCGTCCGCAAGGACTCCGGCGTTGGGTTTGGACCTGTTCCAACGAACCCAGCCCTCCACCTCTGTGGACTTGTCCAACTCAAGCACGCCTTCCTCCGGGTAGATATCATCGTTCCAGACCTTGGCGGTTTTGTTCCTGCTTTTCAGCAGAACAATCAGTTCATTCAAATAGTGCTTGTACCCGTCGAAGATGGTGGCGCCCCGACCGGCCACGCTTGCCGCATATTCAACCAGGTGAGGTGCCGTGTCAGCGTTCACAACGTCAGCCGAACCGGTCTGCCACGGTGCGGGGAAGAATTCGTCACCGCCCAGATGGAAGTACTTGCCCGGGAAAACGTCAGCCATCTCTTCGACAAGCTCCTTAACGAACCCGCGGACGGCCGGGATGGAATAATCCATATGACTGTCCAGAACCCCGCCGTTCCGAAGCTTTAAACGCCATTCCGGGTGGGTCTTGAGAATGTGATCCAAATGCGCAGGAGTATCAATATCCGGGATTACCTCCACATGGTAGCGCTTGGCAACCTTCAGGATTTTTCTGACTTCATCCAGTGAAAGGTGCTGCTTTGAGACAATTTCGGGATGTTTCCGGGACTCAACGCGAAACCCTTGGCTGTCGCTTAGGTGGAGCTGGAGCACATTGAGCTTACGGTAGGACATGTCACAAATAAGCCGTTCGATCCACCCCGACGTGTAATGTTTCCTGGCAATGTCCAGCATCACGCCACGCTGTTTGTAGGCTGGCCAGTCCAGCACCGTACCGGTAAATTTCCCATGTATCTTCAGGGCCTGCAGCAGCGTCCTCGATGCGTAAAAGGCTCCGGCACCGTCGCTGGCCAGAATTTTAAGACCGTCGGAAACGCCCATTCGATACGCTTCAGCTTTGGCGCTGCTGGACACCACGCCAATGCTGAGATAAATATCGTTCTCACCAACTGGACCGCCCAGCACCGTCGTTGGAATGGTGTCCATATATCCCTCTGAGGGAAGCTCATTGGCAAGCGTCGTTGCCTCGCTTCCCAATTCCGCGGCCCAGACGGGATCCACCACTACTTTGGTGCCTTCCGTCGGTGCCCAACTTACTCCGCACGCCGAAAGAGATTGCACGCTGGGGATCAACATCCTCATTGCGGGCATTTCGCCGGCACTTCTTTCTGCCAATGACCGCCCGGCAGGGACGAGGGCTGCGGATCCATGCTGGCTTTGTCGCAAAAAGGAGTACTCCTGACGGTGATGACTTCAATACCATATGTATTTCAGGAATGCTGGCGCAGCCGAGGAAAGGGCGCAGCGGCAGCCACCGCGGCCGTGCCACGTGAGCCGTCCACGGAGATTGGAACCAGCTCAAACCAGAGCTGGCCGTTGGCCGGCACCGGCACGCCGCCGGCGTAGAACACATCGCGGTGCACCCTTCCCAGCCAGTTCCGCTCGCCCCCGGGCCCTGCGGTGAAAACATCGTGGGTGTATGCGTCGGCAGAAAGCTGCCAGGCGAGATACACGCCGGCTACCTCGCTTGCCCGCTCGACGCGCTGCACAGTGAATCCGCGCGGCTTCCCGGGCTGCTGTCGGCGGTTCGACGCGAGCGCAACTGCCCCAGCCGGAAATCCAGTCCACCGTCCTTCCCCGCGCTGAAGCGGAGGCTGACCCTGGCCAGCTGCCTCTTATTGAACCGACTGACATTGCTTTCGGCGGTGCTCCAGCCGCCATCAGCGGATGGGGGCTGCCCTTTGCCGTGCAGCGGGAGCCAGACCGGCGCATTGGGCGCGTCCTTGAAGGTGAGTCCAAGCTCTGCGGCGGCAGTGTCGGGAAATCCGAGCAACCGCAGCGACGCTCTGGTCCCGGGTGGAACCGGCAGATCCGTCTTGAACAGGTGCACCGTGACCGACTGGCCTTCCGCCGCCTGGCCCGTGACATGCAAACTGTGCCCGCCCTCCCATGCCACGCTCTAGTCAAGGACAAACGCAGAGGTTGCCCCGCCAGCGTGCTCGGTCCAGTACTGCCAGGTTGGCGCCACTTCCGCAATGCCTGCGTTGTTCCACGCTTTCGAGCCGACAGTTTCACCTGCCACTGCTAAGTGCGTGCCGACACCGATATTGAAGTTAGTCACCAGCGGCAGGGCGGATATGGCAGACTTTTCCACGATCGAGTGGGCCACCCCGTCCCACACCTTGTAGTTCAGCACATCCGTCCGGTATGGCGGCTTCCGGGCCTGGGCGCGCCCGCTTTGGGAGGGGTCCCCGGCCGGCCCCGACCAGAATTTCCGCTCCAGGTCCCGGTACTGCGCCCGGCCACCGGCAGTAGCCGTGATTCCCTCCTTCGCGGCATCTGCCCAAATCTGGTTCTCCACGAAAAGCGCCCAGCTGACCGGGGCGGCGTGCCCCGGGCTGGCAACCGAGCCGAAGTCCTCCGCCGGGTTGAAGCCGCCCTGCTGGCATTCGGTGGAGGCGACGGCTGCTTTCCGTGGGTCGAAGCCGCGTCCGGCCACGGTGGCTGCGCTGCCGGATAGATCCTTGTCCGCGTACGGCCAGCCGTAATTGATGAAGATCGAGTCAGCCACGGGATCGGACACTGTACCCAGTGATCCCACGTTGCGTTCGTTGATTTCGTTCTGATAATCAAGCTCTCCGCTGCCGGGCAGATCCGCGTCGTAGTACTGCAGGTACAGGTCCGCGTCCAGGGACTTCATGTAGCGGAACATCGCAAAGAGTGCCTTGATCTGTGCCGGGCTGACGGCGTCTTCCTGGTTGATGAAGTATCCGTCAAAGCCGAAGTACTGTTTGATCCCCACCAGCTTTCTACCCACCGGGAACGATCCGTCCGGGTCACGCTGAACGAAGTTTTCGAACCTGTCCGGCCGTAGCCAGAAACAGCCGCCCAGGGTGCGTGCCCCGTTTTTATGGGCGGCTTCCGTCCAGCCCGGGTTTGGAATATCGACGACGCCGTACGTACGAACCGGGGCGTCCGGATTCCGGACCACGTCAGCGGGGACCGATGCCACGAGCTGGCCGTGCCAGCTGCCGTAGATGTCAATGTACGGCCAGAACCGCTGCGTGTAGACCTGGGCTTCATCCCCGATCGGACGCACCCGTCCCTCGTAAATATCCCCCGCGCAGTCGGGCGCCAGGGACACCAGTTCGGTCCGCGGGTCCAGCAGTATGAATGGCTAAAGGAGCAGCGGCCGGAGGTTTTTGCCCGGGTCAAAGATGCGGTGACCAGTTCATCCCGGTGGGCGGCATGTGGCTTGAATCGGACACCAATATGGTCGGATCGGAGGCCATGGCGCGTCAGTTCCTCTACGGGCAGCGGTTTTTCCGGGAGAACTTCGGGATCCAGTGCCAGGAGGTCTGGCTGCCGGATTCTTTCGGCTATTCAGCCGCCCTGCCGCAGATCGTCAAACCGGCAGGAGCCAAGTGGTTCCTGACCCAGAAAATCTCCTGGAACCAGGTCAATAAGTTTCCGCATCACACGTTCAATTGGGAGGGCATCGACGGCACCCGCGTCTTCACGCACTTCCCCCCGGTAGACACCTACAACTCGGATCTCTCCGGCGCCCAGCTAGCCCACGCCGTGGAGAATTTTCGCGACAAGGGCGCGGCCAATAACTCCCTGGTGCCGTTCGGGTGGGGCGACGGCGGCGGCGGCCCGACGCGCGAAATGATCGCCTGGGCGCAGCGCACGGAAAACCTGGAGGGCTCACCGCAGGTGAGCATCCGCACCCCCAAAGAATTCTTCACCGCGGCCGAGGCCGAATACACGAATCCACCGGTCTGGAAGGGCGAGCTGTACCTTGAGCTGCACCGCGGCACCTTCACCTCGCAGGCACTGACCAAACAAGGCAACCGCCGCAATGAGCACCTGCTGCGCGAAGCCGAGCTGTGGGCGGCGACCGCCGCCGCACGAGGTGCGTTCGACTACCCCTACGATGAGCTGGACAGGTTGTGGAAGATGGTGCTGCTGTTGCAGTTCCATGACATTCTTCCCGGTACATCGATCGCGTGGGTGCACCGCGAAGCGCCCGGGCAGCACGCGGAAATCAGCAACGCACTCAACGGCATTATCGCTGCCGCGCAGGCCGCCCTGGCTGCGCCTGCCCGGGCGTTGGTCGGTGTTGCGGCCGCCGGGCCCGGCATGGGCTCCGCGGATTACCTCGCGGCTGGAAACCTTCGGGGCGCTGGAGGCATTCGCGCCGCTGAAGGCATTCGCGCCGCTGCCCCGGGATCCCGCTACTGGCAGGAGGACGACGCCGTCTCCCCCGTGATCTTCAACGGCTCACCGTTCCCGCGCCGTGGCGTCCCTGCACTCTCTGCAGGCATCCCAACGGCTGCCGTATCCGCCGTCGAAATCAATAAGACCGGCGGCGCCCTGTCAGTACAAAGCTCCCGGCTGCGGGTACTTTTTGGCGCCGACGGAGTCATCTCATCCATCCTGGACCGGCAAGCCAACCGCGAAGGCATCCCCACCGGGCGCAGCGCCAACCTGCTGCAGCTGCATGTTGACTTCCCCAATATGTGGGATGCCTGGGACATTGACGAGTTTTACAAGAACACCGTCACTGACCTGCGTGATGTGGACTCGATCGACGCCGTCACGGATGACGGCGGCTCGGCCATCGTCACCATCCGCCGGTCCTTCGGCGCGTCCAGCGTTTGCCAGACCATCACCATCGCCCCCGATTCGGGCCGTATCCTGGTGCACAATGATATTGACTGGCATGAACAGGAGAAGCTACTGAAAGCGGCCTTCAGCATCGACGTGCATACTGACCACGCCGCGTTTGAGACGCAGTACGGGCACGTGGTGCGGGCCACCCATGAAAACACCTCCTGGGACAGCGCCCGCTTCGAGGTCTGCGCACACCGCTGGGTCCATGTTGGCGAGCCGGGCCACGGTGCCGCGCTGGTGAACGATTCTACATACGGCCACGACGTGTCCAGGCCTTTAAGTGCCGACGGCGGCAGCTACAGCACTGTGCGGCTCTCTCTGCTGCGCGGGCCTAAGTTCCCTGACCCGCACACGGACCAGGGCAGGCACCAGCTCAGCTACGCACTGGTGGTGGGTGCGGATATCGCCGCCGCCGTCGAGGCCGGCTATGACCTGAATTTGCCCGAGCGCGCTTCGACCGGCATTCCGGCGGAGCCGCTGGTGCTGCTGGACTCCGGCGCAGCGCTGATTGAAGCAGTCAAGTTGGCGGACGACCGCAGCTCAGACATCATTGTCCGGATCTATGAACCGCTTGGCGCCCGGGCTCGAGTGACGCTGAAGCCGTCGTTCCTACTGGACTCAGTGACGGAGGTGAACCTGCTGGAGCAGGACGTCCCGGACCGCGGCGCGGTCACCGGCTCCGGCCCGGACGGGGTGCAGCTATCCCTGCGTCCGTTCCAGATCCTGACCCTGCGCCTGCGGCAGGGGCAGGGGCAGGGGCAGGGGCAGGTATGAGCGGCCGGGCGCAGCCGTTGCGCTGGGGCGTTAACTACACGCCCAGCCAGAGCTGGTTCCATTCCTGGCTCGACTTTGACCTTGACGCGGTCCGGGCCGATTTGGATTCCATTGCGGAGTTGGGCCTTGACCACGTTCGGATTTTTCCGCTCTGGCCAATCCTGCAGCCCTCCCGCACGCTGCTGCGCCCACAGGCAATTACGGATGTGGGCAAGGTGGTGGATGCTGCGGCCGAGCGTAACCTGGATGTCGCCGTGGACGGTTTGCAGGGTCACCTGTCCAGCTTCGACTTCCTTCCTTCCTGGCTGACCAGCTGGCATCGGCGCAACATGTTTACCGACCCGGAGGTGGTTGACGCTCAGGCCCGGCTGATCACGGCCCTGGCCACGGAGGTCAGCGCCCGTTCCAATGTGATTGGCCTGACGCTGGGCAATGAAACCAACCAGTTCGCCGTGGAGCGCCACCCCGAACAGCAGCACGTCAGCCCGGCGCGGATGGGCGAATGGATCGGGACGCTGCTGGACGCGGCGCGCTCCGCCTGGCCGGCTGGTATGCACCAGCATTCCTTCGACGACGACGTCTGGTTCGCGGACAGCGCGCCTGTCACCCCACGGCATGCGGCAACTCTGGGCGACTGCAGTACTGTGCACTCCTGGGTTTTTACCTCCGTCGCAAGGAACTTTGGCCCCGGGCACCCCGCGCGGACGTTCTTTGCGGATTATCTGGTGCAGCTGGCGCAGGCCTGGGCAGAGGATCCCGCCCGCCCGGTGTGGCTTCAGGAAATCGGCGCACCGGCACCGTTCATCGCCGCCGACGACGCCCCGGAGTTCATGGAGTCCAGCCTGCGGCCGTTGCTGGACACGCCAAACCTGTGGGGAGTCACCTGGTGGTGTTCCCACGATGTCAGCCGTTCTCTGGCCGACTTCCCGGAGCTGGAATACAGCCTGGGGCTGCTCGACTCCAACCGGGCCGCCAAACCGCTGGGTACGCGGTTTGGTGAACTCGCCGCGCAACAACGAGCATCGCCCGCGCTAACCCGGATCCGCAGCACAGCCGTCGCGTTCGATCCCGGGGATCAGGCCAGCGGTGCCGGCCGGCCCATCACCTCCCCCTCGGGTCCGGTCTTCGCGGCCTGGCTCGAGCGTGCCGCCGCCGGCGAACCGCCCGCCCTGGTGCGCACCAGCAAGCTCGACGACGCCGCCTACCTGTCGGCCCGGGGCATCGACACGGTCGTGCCCGCCGAACCATACCCCCACGCGGGAAAGGACAGCTGATGCCAGCCCTGGTCCCCCGGCCCGGCACCGTCCGGACCCTGACAGGCCAAACGCGGGTACCCGCCGTCGTCGGCTACTCCACGGAGCTGTCGCTGAACCCATGGGCGCTGGACTCGCTGCAGCACTGGCTGGATGCTCACGTCCAACCCGCGGAAGCCGGCGCCCCGGCGTGGCTGCGCGTGGTGCGCGACGCTGCCGTTCCCGCTGAAGGCTACCGGCTGCTGGTCCAAAACGGGGTGCGCATCACCGTCTCCGACGCTTCGGGACTGACCAACGCGCTGCATACGCTGCGCCAGCTGGCCGGCCCGGAAGCCTTCGCCCCTCGGTCAGGGCCCGAAGCGGAGCTGCCCGACGTCCGGCAGCCGGCCCCATCCCGTCCACAGCCCGTGGTGCTGGACAATCTCAGCATCGAGGACCATCCACGCTTCGGCTTCCGCGGCGTCCATCTTGACGTGGCCCGGCACTTCATCCCGCTGGCGGAGGTGCTGCGTTTCATCGACGCCGCCGCTGCGCACAAACTCAATGCCCTGCACCTCCACCTCACCGATGACCAGGGCTGGCGAATCGAGATCCCGGAATTTCCGCAGCTGACCTCCGTGGGCGCGTGGCGGGCGGACAGCACCTTGGCCTACGGCCACGACGGACAGCAGCATCTGAGCGGACGGCCGCACGGCGGCTACTATACGGCCGCCGACTTACGGGAAATGGTGGCTTTTGCCCGTGCCCGCGGCATCACCGTCATCCCGGAGATCGATGTACCTGGCCACTCGGTGGCCGCCATCGCTGCCTACCCGGAGCTGGGCGTCGACGCACCCGAAGTTGACGTCTGGACCGACTGGGGCGTGAACGACTGCATTCTCGACCCCTCTGATTACACCCTGGACTTCTACCGACGCGTCCTTGACGCCGTCATGGACATCTTCGATGCACCCATCATCCACATCGGCGGCGACGAGGTTCCCTACGAGCGCTGGCATGCCTCCGGCACCGTCCGCCAACGCGCCGCCGAGCTCGGACTGGACTCGGTGGAGCTGCTGCACGGCTGGTTCCTGGGGCAGTTGGTGGAGCACATCGAAGCCCGTGGGCGCCGGGCCGGCGTCTGGCACGAAGCCGTCAGTCCAGCGCTGCCGCGGACCGCGGTCGTCAACGCCTGGGGGGATACCGGCACTGTCCGCGACGCCCTGGCCGCCGGCTACGACACCACCATCTCCTGCTGCTCCCACCTATACCTGGATTACCGCGAATGCGACCACCCGGAAGAGCCGAGCGCCTGCGGCCCGCTGCTCTCCACGGAAAAACTCTACGACTTCGATCCCCTGACCGCCGAAGTCCTGGCTGCCGCCGCCAAGACCGGTGCTCAGATTACCGGCATCCAGGCACAGATCTGGACCGAGTACCTGGATACGCCCGACATCCGCGACTACCATGCCTACCCACGGCTCGCCGCGTTCGCCGAGCTGGCGTGGAGCCATTGCCGCAACTACGCAGACTTCATGCAGCGGCTGAAGTCGGGGCATCTGACGCGCCTGGCAGCGGCCGGGATCGGCTTCCGGCCCCTTGCCGGGCCCTCCCCGCACCAGCTCCGGCCCGAACTCGCGGTTCTCTGCGGGCGCCAGGCGGAGCGGATGACCGATGCATCGGCACACCGCTTAGCCCCTGCTGCGGTGCCGCAGCGGGTGGGCCTTGAAGACCTGGCCCCTGGCAAGTGTGACCCTCATGGCGCGGCGAAACTTGGCCGGGGCGGTGGCGCGACGGGTACAGTCTAGGAATGAATTCGTCTGTGGAGTGGATCACCCGCTTAGCTTCCTTCGATACCACCTCGCGCATCTCCAATCTGGAGCTGATCGACTGTGTGGCCGACGAGTTGCGGCGCGTCGGCGTCGAGCCGCTGATTCTGGGCAATGAGGACGCCGCGCAGGTCCGCAAGGCCAATCTCTTCGCCACGTTCCCGGCCTGTGACGGGAGGACCGACGGCGGCATCGTGCTCTCCGGACACACCGACGTGGTGCCGGTGGACGGCCAGGACTGGGACAGCGACCCCTTCACCGCCCAGCAGCGCGGCGGCCGGCTCTACGGTCGCGGGACCGCGGACATGAAGGGCTACCTGGGCGTCATCCTCAGCAGGCTGGAGCGCATCAGTCAGGCCACGCTCACCGAACCGCTGCATCTGGCCTTCTCCTACGACGAAGAGGTCGGCCTGCTGGGCGCGGAGCGGATGATCGGCCAGTTCGCCGGGCACGGCATCAGGCCGGCGTCCTGCATCGTGGGGGAACCCTCGGGTATGCGGGTGGTCCGCGGGCACAAATCCATCAACCTGTTCGTGGCCCGTTTCCGCGGCGTGGCCGCGCACTCTTCGCTCACCCCGCAAGGGGTAAACGCCATCCACTACGCGGGCCGCTTCATCGAGTTCTACCGTCAACTGACCCACCACTGGCGGGAGAACGGACCGTTCGACGACGCGTACCCGGTGCCGTTCACCACCGGCGGCGTGAACCTGATCTCCGGTGGCATTGCCGGCAACACCGTCCCCGATGCGTGCGAGGTCGAATTCGAATTCCGAGCCTTGGGAACCGTGGACACCGCGCCCGTCGTCGCGCAGATCCGCGAGTTCCTCTTCGACGTCCTCGAACCCGAGATGAAGGCCGAACAGGCCGCGGCGGGCGTTGAATTAATCGTCAAGGCCCAGGGCCCCGGTTTGGAGGTCGATGACGACGCCGGGATCGTCCGGCTGGCCCAGGACTGCGGCGGACTCCCCTCGGACGAAAAGGTCACCTACGGCACCGAGGCGGGATTGTTCCACCGGGCCGGCATCGAAACGGTGGTGTGCGGCCCCGGCGAG
Source organism: Arthrobacter terrae (assembly GCF_015708085.1). Taxonomy (GTDB): domain Bacteria; phylum Actinomycetota; class Actinomycetes; order Actinomycetales; family Micrococcaceae; genus Arthrobacter_M; species Arthrobacter_M terrae. The sequence continues at coordinate 198,724 of NZ_JADNYM010000001.1, forward strand.
ATCGCCGTGGCGCACGCCGCCAACGAATACGTCGATCTCGAACAGATCGAAGCCTGCGAGTCGTTCGTGGATTCGCTCATTGAACGGCTCGAAAGGGGAACAGCATGAGCAGTCCCGCCAGCGGACCCGTTGTTGCAGCACCGGCACGGGTGATCACCGCAGAAGACCGTACCCGTGCCCGCCGTGCGGTGGTGGCCTCGTCAATCGGCAACGCGCTCGAGTGGTTCGACATAATCGTCTACTCATCATTCGCCGTCGTCATCTCGGCCTTGTTCTTCGAGCCCGCGGGAAGCCGCGGCGGCCAGGCCACGGGTATCTTGCTGACCTTCGGCACCTTTGCGGTGTCCTACCTGATCCGGCCGCTGGGCGCGATGGTGCTGGGATCCTACGCTGACCGGCACGGGCGCAAGGGCGCGCTGACCCTGACCATCATGCTCATGATGGTTGGCACCCTGATCATGGCCTGTGCTCCCACGACGGCCGTCATGGGACCGGCGGCGGCACTGGTAATCCTGGTGGCCCGGCTCATCCAGGGCTTCTCGGCCGGTGGCGAGTTCGGCACCGCCACGGCATTCCTGATCGAAAACGCCCCGGACAAGAAGGCCTATTACGGCAGCTGGCAGGTGGCCACGCAAGGTGTTGCGATGTTCCTGGCCTCGGTCTTCGGCTTCACACTCAATACATTCCTCAGCCACGACGCGCTGTACAGCTGGGGATGGCGGGTGCCCTTCTTCTTCGGCCTGCTGATCGGCCCCATCGGCCTCTACATCCGGCTGAAGATGGAGGAGACCCCGGATTTCCATCAGGCCCGTGGAAACCTCGCGAAGTCACCGCTGCGCGCCACGCTGATCCAGGCGAGCCCGCGCTGGCTGACCTGTGCCGCCGTCGTCGGCCTGGCCAGCGTGTCGGTGTACCTGATCCTATTCATGCCAACCTACGCCGTGCGGAACCTCCACCTCCCGTCCTATGCCGGGTACCTCGGCGGCATCATCTCCGGCATCGTCACGCTCATCGGGGCGCCTCTGGCCGGCAAGCTCGCCGACCGAATCGGTCCGGTGCGGGTCATGATGACCGCTGCGGTCATCGCGGTTGCCGTGGCTTATCCCCTCTTCGCTATCCTCGTGGCTTCACCGAGCGTTGCCATGCTGACCGGGGTGCAGGTGGTCCTGGGTGTGCTGATGGCCCTGTACTTCGCACCGTTGCCGGCGCTGCTCTCGGATATGTTCCCCACGAACATCCGCACCACCGGCATGTCGATCTCCTACAATGTGGGCGTGACCCTCTTTGGCGGATTTGCTCCACTGATCCTGGCGTGGCTAGTCACCTCGACCGGTTCGCTAATGGCGCCCAGTTACTACTACATCGTGATTGCGCTCATTTCGCTGGCAGGCCTGGTGGTGATGCGCAGGACGTTCGGGAAGCGCTGAAGGAATTGAGTCAATAAAGGTCTGCGGCCAACCAGTTTTCCTTTTTAATGTGATTTGTTGCACAATTACGGACAGTGGCTGCTGCCTTCTGGCTTGCCGCACCAAATAGAAGGAGTACAAATGGGTTGGCTTGACAGGGAGCGCACCGTCGCCCCACCCGGTTTTAATCGCTGGTTTATTCCGCCGGCCGCTCTCGCTGTTCACCTGTGCATCGGTCAGGCTTACGCCACCAGCGTTTACAAAACGGCGCTGGTAAAGCACTTTGATGCGAGCCTGACGGAGATCGGCATAATCTTTTCCATCGCAATTGTGATGCTCGGCCTCTCCGCCGCCGTCATGGGAACTTGGGTGGATACCAACGGCCCCCGAAAGGCGATGTTTGTCTCGGCCATCTTTTGGTCCGGCGGCTTCCTGGTCGGATCATTGGGCATCTTTAGCCACCAGCTCTGGCTGGTCTACCTCGGCTACGGGGCCATTGGCGGCATTGGGCTGGGCATCGGGTATATTTCGCCGGTCTCCACCCTGATCAAGTGGTTCCCGGACCGGCCCGGCCTGGCAACCGGCATGGCCATCATGGGTTTCGGCGGAGGCGCTCTGATTGCCAGCCCCCTGTCCTCAGCGCTGCTGAAGGCATACGACCCCAACTCGGGTGCACCTGGCTGGGTTGCCAGCGGCAACGCCGTGGGAATGCTCTTTCTCACTCTCGCCGGTATCTACCTTGTCTACATGCTCTTTGGCGCATTCACCATCAAGGTACCCGCTGCGGACTGGACGCCGGCCGGCTTTGATCCCGCCAAGGTCAAAGCAAAGACGCTGGTCACCTCAAACCACGTCTCGGCTGCCAATGCCATCAAGACCAAACAGTTCTGGCTGGTTTGGATTGCCCTTTTCTGCAACGTGACCGGCGGCATTGGCATCCTGGAGCAGGCCTCACCCATGATCCAGGATTTCTTCCGCCAGTCCAACGGGATGTCTCTGGTGACGGCCGGCGTAGCCAGCGGTTTTGTCGGGCTGCTTTCCATCGCCAATATGGGCGGCCGTTTTGCCTGGTCGGCCACGTCGGATCTCCTTGGACGCAAACCGGTTTACATGATCTACTTGGGCGTCGGCGCCGGGCTTTACGTCCTGCTGGCGCTAGCCGGTTCCAGCACCACGGCGCTCTTTGTAGTCCTGGCGTTCGTCATCATTTCGTTCTATGGCGGCGGCTTCTCCACTGCGCCGGCCTACCTGCGGGACCTCTTCGGCACATATCAGGTGGGCGCGATCCACGGCAGGCTGCTGACGGCATGGTCCGCAGCAGGAATTGCCGGTCCTTTGATCATCAATGCTTTTCTGGACGTCCAGGGTAAACCCGGCGAGCTGACCGCACAGGCATACCAACCGGCACTGCTGACCATGGTGGGCCTGCTGGTGATCGGCTTCATCGCCAACCTGCTGGTCAAGCCGGTTCAGGACAAGTTCCACGAACCAGCCCGAGCCCTCCCTGACACCCGCGAACCAGCATTGGAGTCCTAAGATGACATCTGCAAAACTCACCGTAGTCTGGGCACTGGTCGCATTTCCGCTGCTCTATGGCCTGTTCATCACGCTAACCAAGGTGGCAGCGCTCTTCGGCTGATCCGCGTTTAGCGCGGTCCGCGAAGCCGGGACTGCCGGGTTCGCTTACCCAAGGAAACGAGGTCCGGCCGATCATGGTGCCGCACCATTACGTGGTGCGATGGCGTGATCGGCCGTCTGGGGCCTTTGAAGTCTTCGCTATACCCCGCTTAGGAACACCGAGCACGGTTGCATGTTCCCCTGTCCACCGCTGGGCTTATCCCGGTGCTTGCACTGCTGCGTTCCGGAGCCCGGATGGTAAAATCGCCCGTATGCCAGGGCCGATTGCAGGACGCTGTGTACCCGGGGGCAGGGACCGCACACTTGCTCAGGTCTACCGGCGTTTCGGTGAGGTCGACGCCGCCCAAACGTCGCCGCTGTACGTGAGCGTCGCCGTCGCCCTGAGTGAGTGCGAAGACGCGCTGCGCGCCATCGGAACGGCGCCCCCGCGCAAGCGGCACCCCACGGTGATCCTGGCCGCGCTGCACGACCTTGCCCTTGCCGGACGCGCCCCGGCACTTGCCGCCGCCTATGCCGCTTCGGACGGCGACGCTGCCGCTGGCGCCGCTATCGACACGCTGCTGCGGATGACCGACTCGGTCGTGGACATTGCCTCGCGCCGGCAGATGTCCACCATTGAGGCCGGACGCTGCGCCGTGCTGTACCCGGCTATTGCCGAGGCGGTGCACCGGGTAGGCGCGAATACAGTTGGACTGATCGACGTGTGCTGTTCGGCCGGGCTGAACCTCAATGTCGATCGCGTTGGCATCAGATACAGCAACGGACAAACGCTGGGTGAACCGGCGTCTGCCGTACAGCTGTCGTCTGCAATCGTGGGAGACCGGCCCATTCCGATCCGGGCGATGCCCGAGGTCGTCGCCCGGATCGGCGTGGATCTCGATCCGGTGGACATTACAGATGCGGATGACGCCCGATGGGTACGCGCCTGCCTGTCGCCGGATCAGCCGGAGCGGGTCGCCAGGCTTGAAGCGGAGATGATGTTGACGGCCACGGCCACGGCTCCTGCGCTGCTGCTGCAGGGTGACCCCCTCAAGCTGTTGCCCGCCGCCGTCGCCCATGTGCCCGTGGACGCCCTGCCTGTCATCATGACTACGTGGGCACTGTCGAAATTCCCGCTCGAGAGCCGTCTTCGCTTCCTGCACCGCCTGGACGAAGCGGCGGCAGGCCGGGCAGTGGCGTGGGTGTCTGCGGAGGGGGTCGGAGTCGCGCCGGCGATACCGACACTTGGTGATCGACGCGCGTCCGGCCACAGCATCATTGGCCTGGCCGTGTTCGAAGGGTCTGCTCTGCGCACCGAGGCGATTGGCCGCTGCTGGTCACAGGGCCGCTTGCTGGCCTGGCTGGCACACTGAAGCCGCGTGTGTCCGGGCGGCAGGGCCACCCCGAGGTGCTGCGGGACATGCGGAACCATCTTGAAGAACTCAAGCGGTTTCGTGTCGAGGCCTCAACGACTGAACCAACCAGCAGCGGCGGGGTGTGGATCCGCAGGAAGCACTGCTCCCCCCGTGGACCGGAATGACGGACGACGGGCGACAATCACAGCCGTCGCCAAAGCGGCGCCCCGCGGTGGCGACCGTCGCAGTGCAGGAGGTTCCGCCGTCGAGCCCGCCTGCCGCAGGCCCGCTATGACCAGGCATTCACCGCCTTGCGTCGTACGTTCGTGCCCCAAGACCCGTCCATCACCTTGTTCAGTCCGGGTAGAATCTCGGTGATCTCGCGGATGCACTGGCCATGCGTCCGTGGTGCGAGCGCGCCCGCGCCGAGCTTCGGGCACTCGGTGCAGATTCACCGCCACGGGTCCCGGGCGAGTGGGAGCCGCTGTCACCTCAGGAACTGGAGGTCGCACAGCTGGCGGCCCGCGGTATGTCGAATCGGGAGATCGGCGAGCGGTTGTTTTTGTCGCACCGCACGGTGGGATCGCACCTGTATCACCTCTATCCCAGGCTCGGCGTGACGAACCGGGCGCAATTGTCAGCCATGCTCCGCCCAACCCCATCCAGGGACTGATCGTTGGCCTCAGGCGCTCGGGGAGGGTGCCAGGACCCGCGCTTCCAGCCAGCTCAGGACCGATTCGGCCACCTCGCGCCAGCCGCCGTCGATCGTCAGGGAATGCCGACGGTCGCGGAATTCGACCAGCTCCGTGATGGCTGACGAACCACGGTACTGCTTCAGCGTCGCCTTGGTGATCGCTTCGGGAACGGTATGGTCCCTGCCACCCATGATCAGCAGCAGAGGCCCACGCTCCTGGTTTCCGGTGTCGACCTTGGCTGGCGAACGCGGTGAGAAGTTTGCGCTGGCGGTCTAAAAAAGCGGCTTGCCCGGTGAAGGGATGCTGTACTGCTCCCGGAGCGCATCCGACTCTTCCGGCGGCAGCGCATTGCCGAAGCTGTAGCGGAACTGATCGATGGTCAGCGACACGGCCGGCTTCTCGGTGATCATCGCGCCGAAGGAGTGCCCGATGATCACCGGCGCAGCGGGCAACGCGGGGGCTATCGGTTCAAACCCGCGCTTGGCGCAAAGATCGATCCACGGCTGCCACAAGGAGGCGGCGAACCACAGACCATGGATGAACACCACAGGCACTTTGGATACAGACATTTTCCGGCCAATCAGCTGAAGTAGGTGAAAATCGGGACGTCTGCGGCGTCTGAACCCGACGTTACGGCTTCGGCGGGTCGTCGCCTTCAGTCGGACGACTGAACCTCAAGGATCCACACTCAAAGCATCGCGCCCTCGCTCGAGCCCAGAGTTTCCAGCAGATGAGGTAAAGAAGGGAACAAAACCGGCAAAGACATCAGCATTACTGCCCAGTTGAACTGGCCGTTGGCATCTGTGACCACGAGGTGCGCACCGCACACGCCCGCTGAAGCCCTCAACCGCGGGAGCGCGATACGGCAGCAGCGCTCCTTAGCAGCGGCGGTTTGTGGATTCGGTCCGGAGGATCGCGTTCGGCTTGGGTTTGCCCTCGATGCGCCGTGGGACATCAGAACCGATCCTCGCGGTGCCTACTCGGTGGCGGAGCGAAGGTCCTGTTCCCTGCGGGCTTTGCGGCGCTTGCGGATGCGCCAGGTAATGAATGCGATGACAGCAGCGCCCACAACGGCCAGTATGACGTCGTGGCCGATGCTTTTTGCAATCGTGAGATAGGCGTTGCCGACGAAGTAGCCCAGGAGAACGGTGCCGGCTCCCCAGAGAAGTCCACCTGTTGCATTGAAGAGCACGAAACGTCGGTACGGCATGTGGGAGAGACCGGCGAGGGCCGGCATGACGGCCCTGAAAAAGGCGGTGAAGCGGCCGAGGAAAACGGCTACCCCACCGCGCCGGGCGAGAAACTCGCGTGCACTATCGAGTTTTTGCTGCCGTTTTTTCATTAGTCGCCGGTTCAGTATCCGCGACCCGTAGTGCCGTCCGATCTCGTAGCCGATGGTGTCGCCGATGACGGCGGCCAGGATGACCAGAACCATGACCAGCCATAGCTGCAGATGGTGCTGGCTGGCCAGGACACCGCCGAGGATCGCTGCCGTTTCTCCGGGAAGAATGAAGCCGATGAACAATGCGTCTTCGGCCAGGACCAAGGCGGTAATGAGCAAATACGCCAGGACGGGGGTGACGTGCAGTATGGCGTCAATTACTGCGCCCATGTTCTGCCTTTCCATTGCCCTCTTTTGCCCAGCATTCCATACAGGCGCTGAGAGGTCCCTGAGAACCAGGGACCAATCGGCAAAGCTGCTGGCGGGAAGCCCACCAGGATCCGCGGGACTCCTGGACGACGTGCGTCTGTAGATACGGGCCGGGGACGCCGCGCCGACGCCACGCATGGGCGCCATAAGGAAGGTCACGATGACGGTGCGGATTACGGGGAAAGGCCTGACGCTATGAAACGTCGTCCCGGTCCGCGCTGAGCCGGTAGCCCATGCCGCGGACGGTGTTGAGGCTGGTGACGTTAAAGGGCGCATCGATTTTGCGGCGCAGGTAGCCGATATAGACTTCCACCACGTTGTCGCCCCCTTCGAACGCGGGATCCCAGACGTTGTCGAGAATTTCAGCTTTGGACACCACTTGGTCGTGCCGGCGCAGCAGGTACTGCAGCAACCCGTATTCGCGCGCCGTCAGTGAAATCGTAGTATCGCCGCGGTGTACGCTGCGGTTCAGCGGGTCCATCGTCAATGTTCCCAGCGTCATTATCACGGGTCGTTCCGGGGCACCACGCCTGATCAAAGCCCGCAGCCTCGCCGTGAGCACCAGGAAACTGAACGGTTTGGTCAGGTAGTCATCGGCACCCAGGTCGAAGGCATCGGTCTGGTCGTATTCACCGTCCTTAGCCGTGAGCATCATCACCGGTGTCCAGATCCTGCGTTCGCGCAGCTCCTTCAGGACGTCATACCCGTTTTTCAGCGGCAGCATCAGATCCAGAATAATCACGTCGTAGGGATTCTCTGTGGCCGCCCACAGGCCGCTCACCCCGTCGTGGGTCACGTCCACAATGAAGCCCTCGTTTGAGAGACCGCGCCGGACCGTCTCGGCCAGCAGTTTCTCGTCTTCAACCATTAGAACCCGCACAGATACCCATTCCTCAACAACAGTATGGCCCTCGTGGCATCCGTCGATTAGACCGATCGTGGACAGTGCGGGAGCCGCTTCGCGGTGCAATCAGGCCAGGATGTCCCGGGCATGTCCATGTCAGTCGCCATTCCCGGCTACCGTGACCGGCTCTTGAGAGACGCTTACACATTGTCATCCTGCTGACGGCGAGGCGGTTCAGGTGCAGTACTTTCCAGGCGCAAGCGAAGTGTCGGCACCCCGGGACCCCGAAGGTCCTCAAGGTAAGGAACGCGTCCGGCCATCGTCATCACCAAAGCGAGTGTTGGCCCAGTAATCTGCGGTCCAGTACCGGCTGCGAAGCGCCCGTCATCTGCCCTCAGCCGAAGGCCTGCTGCGTTTGAGCGGCTGGCTACCGTGAAGTTGCGGCGGGCATAGAACTCCGCGACGGGCGTCAACGCATCAATGCCCGGACTCCGGTGAAGCCCCAGCGGGCGGCGGATATCCTGAGCATGCACGACGACTTCTCCCAAGTAGGCCGGAGTATCCGGGGACGGTGCGATGCTGCTGTTGATGACAGCGCAAAAACGGTCCAGGGTCTGCGCCGAGGTGTTACCGCGGTGCTCCTGTAGCCGGCGCTGGTTGTGTAGGTCCGCCCGGAAACGCGCCCCGAGCATGCTGCGCAGCCACTGCCACCGGTTAAGGCTCGCAGCTGCAGTGAGATGCGCGACGACGTGCTCGACATCCCACTGCCCGCACAGGGTCTGATGGTGCCACTGCTCCGGGCTTAGACCCGCTAAGTCCTCCGCCAGCGCGGCGCGCTCAGCATGCACTAAAGCCCAAAGGTCGTCCTCCGGCGGTTTTGCCATAACGGTTGTTTCCTCTATTCCGTTTTCGTGGCTCCAATCCTACGCCGCAAAAAACCCCGGGAAACCCCGACCCGTGAAGCATGGTGGGCGCCGTAAAGATGACAGCGGCGCACGTGACCGCTTGTACCGAAAGGACTGACATGATGGCAAGGATATGATCCCCCGAAGAACTCATACCGCGGTGCCGTCCGGGAGATCCTGACGGCGAGGCAACGACGGATTTCCCCATCGCTGACCGGGGAGGGCGGTCCTAACTGGGAGTTTGCTCGAGGGTAGAGATGATATACGTCAGCTGTTTGTCGGTGACGGCCCCGGCATGTCGCACCAGCAGCTTCCCGCCGGGCCCGATGATGGCAGTGAACGGCAGCCCTGGGATCCGGTATGCCCCTGCAGCGGCGCCCTTTGCGTCGGTGAGCAGTGGATATGTTATTCCGCTCTTGCTGGCCAAGGCCTCACCGGCTTGGTCCGGGTCCGCCACGTCCACGCCGAGGAAGGCGACCCCTGACCCGAGTTGGCGGTGTGCGGATTCCATGGCGGGGAGTTCCTGGACGCAGGCAGAGCAGGTACCGGCCCAGAAGTTGACCACCGTGTACTTTCCCCTCGTGGAGCCCAGAGACAGGGTCGCCGACGCATCGTTGAGCAGTGCGAGCGAAAAGTCGGGGGCCGGAGCGTTCAGTTCAGCGGAGCTGGAGCCCGACGGCGGTCCTGCGTCCAGCTGCGGGCCGCCAACGGCGATGCCGGCCGCCTGCGACAGCAGATCGACTGCCATCTGCGCCATGGCGTGGGCGAAGGGGGCGGTGTTGGCGGATTCCGTACCGAACTGCCCCATTGCCGCTTCTTTGCCGGCCGGATCGATGAAGAACAGTTCCGAGCCGTGGACTACCTCTTGGGTTTTGGGGTCAGCGGAAACGGGGACGCCGTATTTGGCGGCTGTGTCTTTAAGCTGGCCGGGGGTGCCTGTTGCGAACACCCAGTTCGGGTCGTCCGCGAGCCCGTGGCTGTCCGTCCAGTCCTTCACATCAGCAGGCGTCGGGTGGAAGGGGTTGGCGTTGATGGACAGGAAGACCACCTGACTGGCTGCTGCCCCCAGATCGTGGTCTGCTGCGGCGACATCCTGGGCCAGCAGCGTGCACAGGTCCTCGCACCGGTCGTCATTAAAAGACAGGACGACTGCTTTCCCTCGGTACTGGGATAGGCTCACCGGCGTTCCGTTTTGATCCGTCAGCGCAAAGTCCGGGGCATCTTCGTGCGGGCCGGGTAAGGAATCGAGTTGAAGGAGCGCCGCTGAGTTTGAGTTGATGCCGGGCTCCGCGGGGGCGCCGGTCGTCGGTGAAACGCCTGTCACGCGGTGGGTCATTGCCAGCACCAGCAGACCGCCCAGAGCGAGGACAATCGCCAGCCCCGAGGCCCCCCAGAGCAGAACCAGTCCGCGGCGGCCGCGCGCCGCGGCGCCTCTGTCGGTGGCCGTGTCCTTATTCGTTGAAGCTGATTTCACTGGCTGTTGATGCCTTTCTGTGCTGGCTGGTGGGCCTGTGCCGGCTGGTCCGCTGGATCTGCTTCGTCGGTGGACCCGCCGTCCGCCGTAGTCAACGTGCGGCGAACGACGACGGCGATGGATCCCAGAACGATGACCGCCAGCGCCAGGGCTGTCAGGAACGGCTGATCGTCCAAGAGCGCGGCGAGCCCCGCCTGGACGCTGCTGACAGTGGCCGTTACCGGTGACGTGACCGTTGGGGCGAGCACCTCGGCTGCCCAGTAGTAGGCGAGGTAGGCCCCCGCAAGAATCAGGACGATTCCGGACACGGCGGGTAGCCAGACGGCTGCGGAGCGAACGCGTCGCAGCGCACGGGATCCGGCGGTGGCGGCGACGATGGCGGCGGCGGTGACGAACAGGCCCATGCCCAGGGCGTAGGCAAGGTAACTGGCAAATCCCTCCGCCACTGAATGGCCGGCAAAGGCCCCGCCCACCGCGGCCAAAAACAGCGGCAGGGAACAGCTCAGTGAGCCGAGCGCGTAAGCGACACCGTAGAGCGCCATGGCCGCGACCGACCGGCCCGTGCGGACCCGGGGAGACGGAAGCCTTAATCGGGGCCCGCGGCCGGCGATCGTGAAGATGCCGGCGGCGACCATCGCAAGTCCGACCACCACCAGCAGCCAGGGCAGCGCTCCGGTGGCAAGCACGGCGCCGCTTTGCAGGAACAGTCCCAGGGACCCGAACGTGACGACGAACCCCGCGCTCATGCTGGCACCGCACCGTAGTGCGCCGGCCAGTCGCGCCGCCTTGAGTCCGGGGCGGGCACCGACAAAAAGTGCCAGGTATGCGGGAAGCATGGGAAAACCACAGGGGTTCACCGCGGCAACCAGGCCGAGCGTGAAGGCGTAGAGGATCAGCGATGAGCCCGCGGCTACCTGGTTCATCTCAGCGCCTGCTGCCGGTCCGGGGGTTCAGTGCCTGCAGGTACTCGTTGTAGTTCTCCAGCTCCGAGTCTTCCCCGCGTTCGAGCCGACGCTCCGAAGCCCGGGCAGCGCGGCTGTCTGATTTTTGCCACTTAAAGACAAGAGCGCCCAGCACAATAAGTGTTGGCAGTTCTGTAAAGACCCAGGCAATGCCGCCGCCCGTAGCCTGGTCGGCCAGCGGCGAAACGTGCCAGGCTGGCATGCCGCCGGAATAGAAGCGAACCAGCAGTCTGCTGGACATCATGACCACGATCCCGAAAAAGGCGTGGAACGGCGCGGTGGCAGCCAATTCCAGCACCGGCAGCACGGCTCCCGTCAACGCGCGGAGCCCGCGGGCGGATTTCCGTGGTGACGGATCAACGCCGAGCACCCCCCAAAAGTAGAGGTAGCCGATAAGCAGGAAGTGCACCAGCATCAGATTGTGGCCCCACCAGGTACCCATCAGGTAGTCGAAGGCCGGCGTGAAATAGAGTCCGTACAGACTCGTAATGAACAACGCAAAAGTGACGACGGGATGGGTCAGCAACGCCGCTGCCCGGGTGTGCAGGAGCCAGAGGACCCCGCGCCGCAGCAGGCCCTTTGGACCGGAGCCTGCGGGCAACGCCCGCAGCAGGAGCGTGATCGGAGCTCCGAGGACCAGGAAAACCGGGGCGAGCATGTTCAGGACCATATGCTGAACCATATGGATGCTGAACAGCTCCATCCCGTATCCCTCGATTCCAGTGGCCGTCACCAGCAGGATGGTAGCGGCACCAGCGAGCCACCAGAGGCTCCGCCCCAAGGGCCACCGGATGCCGCGGCGGAATAGGATAAGCACACCGCACCCATAGAGCGCCAGCAGTGCCACAACGAGCAGCGGCAGCACTGGGATGGGTTGTGGATGCCACGCCAGTACCCGCTCCAATGTCGGTGGCCGGACCGGCATCCACATGGCCCCGGTCATTCCGGTCAAGGTCAGACCGCCGGCGGGCATCGGTATTGCCGCAGAAAAAAGCATGCCTACATGCCCAGGATCAGGGTCTCGTCCGCGCGCGGTTCGCCGGCTGCGCGGGCAAAGGCTTCAAAGCCTGCAAGGACGGTCTCCTGTTCGGAACCGGACAGTCGGCTGAGCACCTCGGAAATCTCCTGCCGGCGGGCCTCGGTGACCTCGGCATAGATGCGCGAGCCCTCTTTTGTAAGGGAAATGATCACCTCACGGCGATTCTCTGTGCTCGCGGATCTGGCGATCAGGCCCCCGGCCACCATGCGGTCCGCGAAGCGGCTGAAGCTTGATTGGTTGGCGCCCAGTCGCAGTGCAAGCTCGCCCATCCGGAGCGGCCCGAAGTTCCACAGCACCACCAGCACCCTGAACTGCGGAAGCGTGACCGCGTCCATGACCGGCGCCAAGGACCGGGCTATGACACCCAGCAGCGCCCGTGATGCGGTCAATGTCTTGTCGACGACTTCCGAGCCTGGGCCAACAGCCGCATTGGGTTCGGCTGCGGCAGCGCTGGGTGATGATAATGTCATGGTTGCTATAGTACATATATTGCACCACTTCATACATATTCTTATACAAGGAGTCTGCCGTGACTGCGTTGCATTCGACCGGCCGACGCTGGTTCCGTAGCGGAAGGAGCGTCCGGACGTTACCGATGCGCCTCGCTGGAACTTCCTATCAATGGGTTGCGATGGCCGTTCTCGTCGGCGCAGGCGCGGGTCTGGCCGCCGTCGCGTTTCGCTGGCTGATCACTAGCGCCACACTCATTTTTACCGGCACGGCAGATTACTCCGCCAGCCATGGCCACCCGGGCCATCCATGGGCGCCTTGGCTGGGTGGGTTTTTCGTTGTCTTGACGCCGGTTGTCGGCGGCCTGTTATTCGGACCCCTGGTCCAGCGCTTCGCCCCCGAGGCACGTGGCCATGGCGTCCCGGAAGTGATGTACGCCGTCAGCCAGCATGGCGGCAGGATCAAAGGCCGGGTTGCCCTGGTCAAAGCGCTGGCCTCAGCCATCTGCATCGGCTCCGGAGGATCCGTCGGCAGGGAGGGCCCCATCGTCCAGATCGGCTCGGCGCTCGGGTCCTGGCTCGCCCGCATATTCCGAATGCCGGAATCCAGGGTCCGGGCACTGGTTGCCTGTGGGGCGGCCGGGGGAATCGCTGCTACCTTCAACGCTCCGATTGCCGGGGTGTTTTTTGCCTTAGAACTCATCCTCGCCGACTTCGCCGCCGGATCCTTCGGCGCCGTCGTCCTTGCCTCAGTGACGGCCTCCATCATTGGACGCAGCTTCCTGGGCAACGAAGCTTTCCTGAAGTTACCGCCCTTCACGATCACGTCGGCCGCTGAGTACCCACTGTTTATCCTGTTGGGACTGCTCGCAGCGGCCGCCGGCGTCGGCTTCACCAGGATCCTGTACCTGATCGAGGATTTCTGCGACTGGGCGTGGCGCGGGCCGGCATCGCTGCGGCCCGCAGCCGGCGGCGTACTTTTGGGATTGCTGCTGCTGGTCCTGCCGCAGATGTACGGGGTCGGCTACCCGGTCGTGCAGGCCGGAGTCGCCGGTTCCTACGCCGTCGGGTTTCTGGTCCTTTTGCTCGTAGGCAAGATCGTGGCCACCAGTCTCACAATAGGCATCGGAGGCTCGGGCGGCGTTTTCGCGCCGTCACTGTTTATCGGCGCCATGCTCGGAGCCGCCTTTGGAGAGGTCGCCGGTTTTCTGGTACCGGCCCTGCACGGACAGGTTGGAGCCTTCGCCTTGGTGGGCATGGGTGCGGTCTTCGCTGGAGCTGCACGGGCCCCGATCACCGCAGTTATCATCATGTTCGAACTCACGGGCGAGTATTCCATCATCCTGCCCCTGATGCTGGCGATAGTCGTCGCCACCGGCGTATCGAAGCTCATGAGCCCCGACACCATTTACACCCTCAAGCTGCGCCGCCGCGGAATCGATCTGGAGCGGCACCCGGGCACGGAACTCTTGAGCCGGACCCGCGTTGACACCGTGATGGACACCTCGCTTCGGGCCCTTCCTGGACATCTGAGCGTCGCGGAAGGTGCCCGACGGCTGCTGACGGCGCAACACCCGGCCGTACCTGTGATCGATGCAGAGGGAAAGCTGACCGGTATTGTCACCGTTCAACACCTTGCGAGCGTGCTGAACGACGACGACAACAACAGGGACCGCACGCGGCTCTTCGACGTCGCCGAAATGCCAGTAACAATACTGCCCGAGGACACCCTGCTAATGGTTCTCGACGCCGTGCTGGGCTCCGCTTCTAACGCGGGCGTCCCGGTGACGGATGCGGATGGTTCACTGCACGGGTGGCTGAATCAGGAAACGGTTCTGCGCATCCTTTCGAGCACCAATGCATTACCTACCTCGGGTGCAGAACAACGGACCGGCGGCCCCCGCCCATCCGATCAGCCTCGGTCCCGTACCGGCGGGAAACGGAAATTTATGCGCAGAAGATTCCAAAGACCGCCCGATCCACAGCCCAATAATGGCAACCGTTCCGGAACCGAAATGAACAACGGCATATCCCAGGCCGGCAGCGATGGCCCGGGCGATGGAGGATCTCCCGCGCACTGACGATCAATGTTTCCTCGAATTTGAACTCATTCGCGACGGCAACGAGTGAATTGCGTCCATCTGCGTCCGAACGGTTTTGCAGTCACCAGGGGCCCGTCAAGGCCCAATCCGCAGCATGGTGAGGGAACCAAGAACACGAATCCCCCACCATGCTGCAGGGTCAATCGGACCAGATGCCGCCATTGAGAAGCGCAACAGCACTGTCCAGAACGCCGTCGGATGTGTCAGCGACGGCTATTCTCACTGTCAGCGGCGTGCCTGGCGTCACGGGCACCGAGCAGGTGATCGGCACCGTCAGGCCATCCATCGCGGTGCTGTATCCACTCGCACCAGCGGAATTGTCAATGTAATACTTGGAGTTGAAGTGATCATTGACGTTGTTCACCGCTACTGGCAAGGACGTCCCCGGCACCAGCGCGCAATTCGTGCCATTGACGAAGACGCCCATGACGTCGTTGAACGGTGAGTCGACATACTCCGGATATTCCTCACTGGCGAAGAAGAAACGCACGTGCAGGGTGTGACCGGTCGGCACTACTTTGGCCCAATACTCGGCGGCATCGTAAGTAGGGCTGCCACCAATGAACTGGGACAGCGACTCACTGCCCGCACCGCCGAGGGACGTGGACGCCAGGTTGTCAGGGGACCCCACAGAGTCCTGCATCCGACCCGTGGACAGGATCCATGCTGGACCACCAGGGCCATAGTCAGGAACCTGACCCCACTGGGCCGCATCTCCCAGACCGCCGTCGCCCAGCAGAGCGATGCCCGGCCCGAAGACGTCCTTCGAAACGTCGTCCACGGGCGGTTGAACACCGTCGCATGCATCTCCGTGCCATAGGTTCACCGACTTCTTGAACTCCTTCTCCCAGTCGTCCGTTAGCTTGAACCCGAAGACCTCAATACCCGCAACCAGTGCGACTCGCCCATCCAGGCCGACGTCTAGAGCACAGGTGCCTGTGGCAGTGGCATAGTTCGCGTAGACATCGAAGCCTGCGCTGATACCCACCATGCCGTAGAGCTTCGCCGACAGCGTGGGGCCCACGGCTACCGATGAGGAACTTGTCAGGGTCGGTCCTTTCAGCGTTGCCATGCCATCGCCGTCGACCTCCGATATCTTCTTGAACTGACCATCCTTCCAAGCCATACCCACCGACGTGGACGTTGATGCCTTCGCTGTGGCTGAAGCCTCAGCGTTCCACTGACTTGCCACATTCATATCCACTGAGGAGATGAACTGGACGGCAACCGGTACGGGGCCGACCTGAATGTTGGCCCAGGTATTGACCATTCCCAGGCTCCGCTGAGCAGAGCCCTTGAGTTCGCCGGCCGCCGTCACCGTGCTCTCTGCGGTCAATGACGTGTCCAGCGTGAACTTTGCCTCCTTCAGAGACGTCCAGCCCACGTCGACTGTTGCTTTCACCCCGGAATCGATCGCGAACTCGGCCGTCAAGGACAACGTTCCCGTGCCCTGCACATCCACATGCTTCCATGCGGTACCGGAAGTCGACTTTTTGAGTTGCTCAGCATAGGTGAACTTCTTCTTGTACAGCGTTGTCCCGGCATCCGGCCCGGACGGCAGGCCGGAGCGTTTATCCAGACCAGGAGCAATGCCATCCCTATCCTGCGGTATCCCCAACGGTCCCGTACCCGCCCCTGTTACGGGAAGATCAATGACTGCAACGCCATCTGCCGGCACGAATTCCTGCTCAACCACCGTCCCGGACGAGGTCACCGCGCCATCTGTTGCGAAGATCGCGTCAGTCAATGTTGCGGGTTTTGTGGTGAGCACCTGTGTGCCATCAGCCGCCGTGGCCACTATGTCCACCCGAACCAGCAGCCCATCCGGAGTTGCAGGCGAAATTCCTGCAACCAAAACATCCCCTGCATCGACGTCCGGGACCGGGCCCGCTGCCGGGCTCAATGTCACCGTCGCCTTCGCCGGATCAACTTTCTGTACGCCCACGCCGTCCTTTAGGATGATGGCTTCGGGTGCAAGGATCACTCCGGACACCGCATCGGGCAATGAGTACCTGTAGAGATACGCCGCCATCGCATCGCGGTTGATGGGCTGCAGCGGACGGTAGGTGCCGTCTGGCCAACCGGTTGTAATTCCAGACTGCTGGAGCCACACCATTTCGCGGTAGTACTGGGTCGAGGATGTGATGTCCGTAAACGGAGAACCCCCGGGCAGATTAACGTTGGGCGAGCCGGCATACCGGTATAGGAACGCAGCCATGGCGTCGCGGTTAATGGGCTGCAGAGCGCGGTAGGTACGGGAACCATCCGGTTCTGTCCAACCTGTGGAAATGCCCTCCTTATGCAGCCAGGTCATTTCTTTATAGAACTGCTGGGTCGTCGACAGATCCTTGAACGGTGACTTCGCAGGAGGAGCATAGGTTGGCTCACCCGCCAATCGATAGAGGAACGCAGCCATTGCGTCCCGATTGATGGCCTGCAATGGCCGGAAAGTACCATCCGGCCACCCTGTGGAAATGTTTTCATTGGCAAGCCAGGACATTTCACGGTGATACATCATGCCCTCAGGCACGTCGGAGAAAACTATGGCCTTGTCAACGCTTGGCGCTGCAGAAGCAGCCGGGACCATCGCCGGCAATATGGTGAAAGAAGCAACAAGCGCGACTACAAGCCCAAGAGAACCAAAAAACCGGCTTAACCGCCCGGTAACTCTTAGGAGAAGAAAATGACGAAATTTGCTTTGGGAAGGAGCACGCTCATCCATGACCAACTCTTCCTGCTCGTACCGCTAACAGCGGAAAATGGAGTGATAGGCCCGACTGTATCGCCCGGATGAATGCTGGCCCAGAGTACCCAGTACCTGTATTTCGACGATGCGCAAGCAGGTAGCCGGAGCGCCGGGACACGCGGGCACTCCCGCTCTGGTGGACCGAGTTCGCCGGTCCAGGTGCATGGGATGCCCGGCGCCGCTACGAAAGCGTCCTTCTCCGGCGGGCTCCAACCCTGGCACCGGAGATCCACATTCCATCCCGTGGCCTGGCGATTATGACGGGCGGAACAGCGTATGAGACTTCCCGGCGTTTGGAGTGTGTGCCACTTCAATAAACTCGTTCCATGAGTGAGACTGCCGCCAATTCCGTAACCCTTCGTTTCCTTGCAGCCCCCACCGACGTCGGGCACAGCGGTTCGGTGGATGCCGGCACGGTGCTGGAGTGGGTGGATAAAGCGGCCTATGCCGCCGCCGTCGGCTGGTCTAATTCGTACTGTGTCACCGCCTATGTGGGGAACATTCACTTCGCCGACCCCGTCAACAGTGGCGACATGGTGGATGTGGAGGCGACCATCGTCTACACCGGACGGTCATCGATGCACATCCGCACCGTAGTATCCTCGGGCGACCCAAGACGCGGAACGCCCACGATGCGCAGTCAATCCATGGTGATATTCGTGGCCGTCGGCGAGGACGGCAAACCCATCCCGGTAACAATGTTTGAGCCCGCAACGCCGGAGGAGAATGCACACCACGACGACGCTCTGGCCCGGATCAAAGTCCGGGAAGAGATCGTGGCGGCCATGAAGGCGCAGAACTACACCGATGCCGGGACTGCCGAGCGCGTGGTGCTGAGATTCATGGCCGCTCCCACAGACGTTAATTGGGGTGGCAAGGTTCACGGCGGGATGGTGATGAAATGGATCGATGAAGCCGCCTATGTGTGCGCATCACGGTACTGCGGTAATGATACCGTGGCGGTGTTTTCCGGTGGTGTCCGCTTCTACCGGCCGCTGCTGATCGGCCACCTGGTGGAAGTGGAGGCCCGGCTGGTCTATACGGGAACGAAGGGCATGCACATCGCCGTTCACGTCCGGTCGGGGGATCCCAAGAGACGCCAGATGGAGCTGACCACCTACTGCCTGACCGTGATGGTGGCACGAGACGGCACCGGCAATTCGGTGCCGGTTCCCCCTTGGACTCCCGTTTCCGATGAGGACAAGCATTTGCACGCCCATGCCCGGGATCTGCTCGAAATCCGCGGCCGGGCGCCAGGAAACAGGCTTCCAAACCACCTGCTGCGGATTAGCAGTCCGACGACGACAGGCTAGAGAGTTGAGTCCGTCGCGTTCTGGTGGCTGCTGGCAAAACCGCGTTCGCAGCAGGGGTGGCGCTAGACTTGTGTGAGTTGCTGCCTACTGTGGACTCCGGTGGGCACGCAGGAATAGGGTTCCCATGGCACCGCCGTTGATTGCAGGCAAACTGTTCGTTCCGTTGCCGCAGCGCGGCCTGGTGGCCCGACGACGACTTAGTGGACTGTTGCGTCAGGGAACTGAATCGAGATTGACACTGTTGTCTGCCCCGCCGGGCTTCGGTAAGACCACGCTCCTTGCCGAATGGCTGGCCCTGCCCGACGAAAAACGTTGCGTGGCGTGGCTTTCGCTCGAGCAGTCGGACAGTGACCCTGCGGTATTTTGGACCTACGTCGTGACAGCTCTGCAGGCGGCGGTGCCAGGCCTTGACCCGGCGGCCCTGGACCAGCTGACGTCCTCGCCCTTACCCACCGAGCGCGTGCTCACAGCTGTGCTGAATGGACTGGCCGCTACACCCAAAGAGGTGTGGCTGGTGCTCGATGACTACCACTTGGCCGACGGCCGCGGGGTCGGTGAGGGGATGGCTTTCCTGCTGGAGCACGTTCCGCCACGCATGCACGTGGTCATCAGCACCCGTGCGGACCCGGAACTGCCGCTCTCCCGTTGGCGGGTACGCGGGGAACTGCTCGAGATCCGTGCTGCGGAGCTCCGCTTCACGTTCGAGGAGGCCACCGAATACTTCAGGGGTGTACCGGGGGTGGACTTGGCTGCAAGGGAGGTAGCGGCCTTGTCGCAACGAACGGAAGGGTGGATTGCGGCGCTTCAGCTCGCTGGGCTTTCGCTCAAGGGACGCGCGGACATCGCGGGCTTCATCGCCCGGTTTGACGGGGATGACAGGTATATCCTCGACTACCTCCTCGAAGAGGTGCTGGCGCATCAACCGAAGCAGGTCCGTAAATTTCTTCTCTACACAGCCCTGCTCGACCGGCTGACCGGCCCGCTCTGTGACGCTGTGACGTGTCGCTCCGACGGGAGCGACACGCTCCGGAGGTTGGAACGTGCCAACCTATTTGTTGTCCCCCTGGACAACCAACGCGAGTGGTACCGCTACCATCGCCTGTTTGCCCATGTGCTTCGGGCCCGCCTGCTTGGCGAGGAGCCCGGGAAGGCTCCTCTGCTGCATCAGCGCGCCAGCCGCTGGTACGAGGGCCAAGGTATGACCGGTGAAGCCGTTGGGCATGCATTGGCGGCACTGGACTTTGACCGCGCCGCACACCTCATGGAACTGGCTGTTCCACAAATCCGGCGCAACAGGCAGGATGCCTTGTTCCTCGGCTGGCTGAAGGAACTGCCCGACGACGTCATTCGGTGTAGTCCCGTGCTCAGTGTCTTCCAAGCCTTCAGCCTGATGGCCGCCGGAAAGCTCGACGGCGTCGAACCCCGGCTTCAGGATGCCGAGCGCGCGATGGCAGCCGCACCCTCCGGAGCGGCCTGCCCTTGGTCCGCCATCGAAGAGTTCCAGACGCTGCCGGCGACGATCGCCATCTACCGCGCCTCACTGGCGCAGGCGCGGGGAGATGCAATGGGGACGGTGGGTCATGCTCAACACGCCCTGGCGCTTGCCGGCCCCGACGATCACCTGGCCCGTGGCGCAGCCTCCGGTTTTCTGGGGCTCGCCGCATGGGCGCGGGGCGACGTTTCAACGGCACTGCAGACGTTCACCCAGGCCGTGGCAAGCCTGCATGCGGCCGGCAACCTGATTGACGAACTGGACAGCACGGTGGTGCTTGCAGATCTGTGGCTCGCGGCAGGCCGAACCGGAAAAGCCCGCAGGATTATGCAGCGCGCATTGCAAATGGCCCAAGTGCAGGGTCCTTCCACGGAACGGGCGACTGCCGGGTTGCACGTGGGACTGAGCGGGATCGACTGCCAGGGCGGAGACCTTGAAGACGCCAGGCGACACCTTGAGGCCACTGCGGCGCTGCAGGAGCGCCTCCCGCCGGCCGAGAGCCGATACCGGTGGTTGGTGACAAGCGGACTGCTCGCCCGTGCGGAGGGAAACCTGGAGGGGGCTATCGACCTTTTTGAGCAGGCGGAGCCGCTCTACCTGCGCGGATTCTTTCCGGAGGTACGCCCGATCCCGGCCATGAAGGCCCGGATTTGGATCGCACAGGGCAGGCTCCTGGACGCCGAGGACTGGGCACGCGAGCGCGGACTTTCCGTTACGGATGACGCCAGCTATCTGCGCGAATTTGACCACCTCACCTTGGTGCGGCTGCTGATTGCCCAGCACCGGGCGTGTCCCGACGCCGGAGCAGCCGGCCGGGCCGGTGCCCTATTGGAACGATTGCTCGACGCCGCCACGGCTTCCGGACGCGCCGGGAGCCTAGTGGAGATTCAGATGCTTCAGGCCCTGACACTTGATGTGCAAGGACTACGGACACAGGCCCTCGAGGCGCTTGAGCGCGCATTTGTCCAGGCACCCGAACCCGGCGGGTATGTGCGGCTCTTCCTGGACGAAGGAGCGCCGATGACGGGCCTGCTGCGCGGCGCCGCGCACGACGGCCGGCACTACCGCACTGCCGGGGAGCACGCACACCGTTTGCTCCGTCTGGGAACCTCAGCTCAAGCGCAAGCTGCCTGTTCGACGCCGGGACAAGTGCCGTCGTCGTCCGCTGACTTTTTGAGCGAAAGGGAGCTGCAGGTGCTCCGGCTTCTCGGCGGCGGTCTGAGCGGGCCGCAGATCGCCGGTGAACTGTTCATCTCGTACAACACCTTGCGCACCCACACGAAGCACATTTTCACCAAACTCGAGGTTTCCGACCGCCGGGCCGCTGTCCGCCGCGCACGCGAACGCGGCCTGTTGTAACAGCCAGCCGCGGATCTCACCTTGTCATTCACATCATTGGGTGACGCCGTCTCACCCTCCCGGTTCCTACATTTGAGGTATCCCACGGCACCCCGCCACGGACACTGCGAACCCAGGAGCCGACATGTCCATCACCACCACCACGCTCGCCCGTACGGCCGGCCTCAGCGCCGTCGCAGCAGGGCTGCTGTTCATCGGCATCCAAATCAACCACCCCCACCTGGATGCCACCTTCGCCGGCACCGCAGAGTACACGGTCCGGCAAAGCTTAAAAATCCTGATGGCCGTGCTCTCGCTCATCGGCATCACCGGGATGTACTTGCCGCATGTGAAGAGGATGGGAGTGCTCGGCCTGCTCGGCTATCTCGTGTTCGGTGCCGGCTACCTGATCATGATGAGCGTGGAAGTTATTGGAGCAGTGGTCATTCCAGCCATTGCAGGCACTGCGCCCGATTACGTCAATGGCGTTTTTGCCGTTGCCACCGGTGGACACGCGGCCGGTAACATCGGTCTGCTGCTGCCCCTCAATTCGGCCGCAGGTCTCACCTACATCATCGGCGGCGTCCTCTTCGGGACCGCGCTCTTCCGTGCCAACGTTCTGGCCCGGTGGGCCGCGGCCGTCCTCGCCGCCGGGACTGGCGCAACCGTTGCGATCCCACTGCTGCCGATGGTCAACGAGCGGCTCTTCGCCCTCCCGACCGGCCTGGCCCTGATCGGGCTCGGCTACTCGTTGTGGCGCCGGACGCGCCCCTCAACTGCATCCGTGCCCATTCCAGCAGATGCAGCGCTTTACCCGGCCGGCGCCAAGTGAGCACGGGGGCGCTTTCGCACACGGACAGGGCCCGCCGGTGGGTGCCGTTCGCACTCATCGCCCTCATCCTGGTACCCGCCGTGGCAGGCTCCCTGCGACTGATCGAGCTGTCCGGAGGCCCGCACCTCATGCCCGCAAATCAGCGCCTAACCGCCTCGCCCGTGCCCGTCGTCGTACACATCACCAGCGCCATCAGCTACGCCGTCCTTGGCGCCCTGCAGTTCTCCCCCGGCTTTCGCCGGCGCCACCTGAAATGGCACCGGCAGTCCGGGCGGGTGGTGGTGATTTTGGGCCTGACCGTGGCATTCTCGGCACTGTGCCTGACGCTGTTCTACCCCGGTCAGCCCGGCACAGGGATGTTACTCTACCTGTTCAGGCTCGCGTTCGGGGCGGGCATGGCCGCCTGCATACTGCGCGGTTTCGCCGTGATCCGGCACGGCGACGTGGCCCGGCACCGGGCGTGGATGACACGGGCCTACGCGCTGGCTCTTGGCGCCGGCACCCAGGTGTTCACGCAAGGCCTTGGAAATGCCGTCTTTGGCACCAGTGGCCTGACCACCACGCTCATGCTGGGGGCAGGTTGGGCCATCAATCTGGCTGTGGTGGAGTACTGCATCCGCCGCCGCGGCCGGACCCTGCACCGACGGCCGGAACCTGGCCGGAATGGAGACAGCCGGACAGGCAGGACGACGGCGGACAGGCAGGAGCCGGACAGGCAGGACGACGGCGGAAGGGTGGCCCTCATGACCCGCTCCCCCAACGGGCGGACGTCGCCAACTGCCGGCTTCGGTTCAGCGGCCACCTCGACGACCAAACCAAGCTCCCGACGTTAGTCGTGGGGGACTCCGAGAGGACATGCAACGCGTTTGGGGCGGAAGGAGCCCTACTGCTCCGCGTCCTCCAGCAGACGCAGATTCCCGAGGAAGTCAATATCCCACCGACTTGCCTTCTGCCCCGTGACTTTCAAGGCATAGACCACACGGTCGGCACTTTCGCAGACGCCGCGCTGCGTATTAGGCGGCGTATTCGGCTGCGTATTCGGGTCGGCACAGTCCTCGATTTCCCACTCGGCGACATGTCCGCCCAGCGACGGCGCGCCGAATGCCCTCGGGGCTTCCGCACGCTCCTGCGGGCGGACCGGCGCACGGTTGACGACCGCTTACGGATTTACGTCCCGCCCCGGACGTCGTTATTGAATGATGGAAGCGGTCCCAGACACGACGATTCCGCCTGTCCGGGGGATATCGACAGCAAGGATGCTTGGCCGCCCGAAATGTCGGCCCTGGTAAATGGTAATTCGGACCGGCGCCTCCACCAGACGGAGCGCACGAAGGTATCCACCAACGGACGCCGCTGCGGATCCGGTGGCAGGATCCTCGCTCATGGTTCCAACAGGGAAAAGATTGCGCGCCTCGAATTCCACGGGGCTGAGTGTATACAGCGTGGTCACTGTGCCCGCCCATCCCTGCTCATCCATCAGGGCACGCATTGCATCCGGGTCAAAGGTAAAGCCGTCGAAGGCAGAACGCTCAGCGAAGACGATCACGGGGTGAATGTTGCCGACGAACGAGAGCCGCGGCGGGTAGTGCGGGAGCAAATCTGCGGCAACGATACCCAAGAGTTCCATCAGGCGCTGAAGCACTGACTCCTCCATCGACCGACGCGCGGCTCGACGCTGGTGAAGGAAGCCATAGTGCCGGCAGCAGTTCGCTGAGTCTCGATCTTCACCTCACCGATGGGTGTCTCGAAGAGAAATGTCTTTGCTTCACCACGATCAGCTAGCGCGACGGCGGTCGCTATTGTGGCATGGCCACAAAACGGCACTTCGGCCGTCGGTGAGAAGTAACGGATTCCAACGCTCGATGGGGCGAACGACGTGGGCGGCCGCCCGGAGTCAGCACAGCGAAACGCTGCTGTATCTGTGCCCGGAAGCTCTCCCATCGCAAGTCGTTGATCTGGGCTCTATTTCCCGGCGGAGTGCCTGCATCTGGAATGCGAGCGTCACCACAGCTGCTTCGATGAACTTGCAGAAATCCCCCAACCATTGAGGCCGCAGTGGCTGCGGTACAGGCCGCTGATGGAGCCGCTCACTCTCTTAACACGGAGCACTAACATAAGCCCATGAACCATAAACTCCCCGCGGCGCAGCGGCGCGGACACGAGGCTGCCCGCGAACCAGGCCGGGTCCACTGGATGGAATTATTCTTCGATCTGGTCTTTGTCGTTTTTGTGGGCCAGTTGGCCCACGGCATCCATGGGGACCCGGGCTGGCCTGAGTTCGGCACGTTCATCCTGCTGTTCTTTCCCGCGTGGTGGGCCTGGGTGAACATTGTGTCGGTGGTGAACCTCCTGCCGGGACTGTCGGCACGGGCTCTCGGCCTGGCCATGCTGGCGGCCATGGCCGCGGCGGGCATCATGGCCGCAGCCGCACCGGGCGTCTTTGGGGACCGGGCCTGGGCCTTTTCACTCGGCAACGCCGCCATGCGCGCCATCCTGCTTGTCCTGTGGCTCTACCAGCACCGCCAACAGTCACCCGAAACACCCTGGCGCATCTGGATCTACAACGGCAGCACCGCCGTCCTATGGCTAATCGCCTCACTCCTGCCGCTTCACACTGCAGTCATCTTCTGGGCCGTTTCCATCGCCGTCGAGGTCAGTATGGTCACCGTTGGGGGGCACCTGTGGGCGGGCCGCGCAGCCGCCAACGTCAATGTTGAACATGCCTCGGAACGGCTCGGACTTTTTGTCATCATCGTCCTTGGCGAGTCGGTATTCACGATCGTCAGTGAGGTCTCAGGCAACTGGGACCCCCGCGCGGGACTGGCCGGGACACTGGGATTCCTCATGGTGGCGCTCCTGGGCTGGGCGTTTTTCCAGTACGGCACAGGCATAGTGACGGCGGGGCTTGAACGCCTGCAATCCCGGGCGGACTTTGCCGGCATCCTGCAAACCACTTTGTTCCTGCCGTTCCTGCTGGTACTGGGCGTTACATCCATTGCGGCGGGGATCGCCACGGCCATCCCGGCTCCTGACGAAAGGCTGCCCCTGGGCGCCGGGATCTCCCTCGGAGGCGGCATGGCTCTGTTCTATGCCACGAACGCACTCGTATCGCTTCGCTATGGCCAACGGCGGCGTTCAGTGGCGCCCTGGGCCGTTCCAGCCGTGATTGTGTCGGTCCTGCTCATTCCGTTGAGCGCCGTGGCTCCCGCCACCGTGGTGCTGGCGTTTGCCGTTGGCCTCCTGCTGGCCCTGACCACCCGGTCGGAGATTCAGCACCGCCGGCGGTAGCCACGTGCGGATTTTGTCTTCCGGCAGTTCAATCCGCGGCGTTTGCGCCGGCACCTTGTGCCCATAACAGGCATTCTGGAACGACACCCTCGTGTGCACACTGGCAGGAAGAAGAAACTGACATCCCTCAGCGTTTCCGCACGGAAGTCACCGTCGGTGAGTAAGACTCTGAACCGATTGCAGTCCGCAACGAGGGCGCGGACCGGATCGGCACGGGAAACACATGCCGCACGGACACCCATGACACGAGTTGCAAGGAACGTTCAGCACCGCAGGAGTAGCGTGGTGAAATGACCGAACAACAGCCGTACCAGATGATTCAACGCCACGATGAGTTTGAAGTGCGCCGATATCCCGGACATCTGCTTGCGGAGGTCATCACCGAGGGTTCCTTTGAAGACGCCGGCAACAAAGCCTTCCGCTACCTCTTTGCCTATATTGCCGGGGAGAACCGCTCGAACCGGAAAGTCGCCATGACCGCTCCAGTGGTCCAGGACTCTGTGGCAGAAAAAATCGAGATGACCGCCCCT
This sequence comes from Arthrobacter terrae, assembly GCF_015708085.1. GTDB lineage: Bacteria > Actinomycetota > Actinomycetes > Actinomycetales > Micrococcaceae > Arthrobacter_M > Arthrobacter_M terrae. The sequence continues at coordinate 224,762 of NZ_JADNYM010000001.1, forward strand.
GTGGTGCAGCAGGGAATCGAGGTGCAGGCCGGTGACCAGGACATCCCACGGTTCCGGGTTGGTTTTGTTCTGCCGAAAGGATTCACTCTGGAGAACGCACCTCGACCCACCAGCCCCCTCGTCCACTTGCGGGCAGTTCCGGAGTCCGTCGCAGCGGTCATCAGCTTCAGCGGCCGGTGGACGGCTGCGAGCTACCAGCACCATCTCGACACGCTGAAACGAGCCGTGGCAGCGGCCGGACTCACTGCCCTCGGTACACCCCGCTTCGCGCGCTTCGATCCCCCGATCAAGCCATCGTTTATGCGCCGCAACGAGATAATAGTTGATCTCGAAAACCACGGTCAGGCCGCGCAAAACACGGTGGTAGATCCCTAAAGAGCAGCTGGTGCATGGACCAAGGTCCTCAGGCAAACGCAGAGGCAGGCAGGTCGGCCTCATCGGCGGCGATTGCCTCCACTATCCGCCCCGCCACAATGTCAGCATCCAGGCCGCGTCCCAGCTGCGGGGGAACACCGGAGATTGGGCGCGTGTGCAGACCCGTCTGCGTGTGCGGAGGGCGCACATCGAGAACGCGGATCTTTTGCCGGCGCAACTCTGCACCCATGGCGGCGCTAAAGCCCGTCAAGGCCGATTTGCTGGCTGAGTACGCGGCCATTCCTTTCATCGGCTTCTCTGCGACGACGGCGCTAAGGTGCACAACGACCGCCCCGGGTTTGAGCTGCGGCAGCAAACTCCGCAAGAGCCGCACCGGAGCGACAAAGTTCAGCAACAGCAGTTCATCGAAAGTGTCGTCGTCGAGTTCGCCCAACGGCCCAAACGCGACGACGCCTGCCGCATAAATCACCCCATCAATGCCCCCGTCTTCCGCCGCTGCCGCGGCCACGGCGACTGGGCCGGCGGGATTACTCAGGTCGGCAGAAATTGTCGCGACGACTGCCTCGCCCAGCTCTGACGCCAGGGCCGCCAGCTTCGTCTCACTTCGCCCCGCCAGCGTCAGCCGCGACCCTTCATCGACCAACCGACGGCAGATCGCAGACCCAAGCCCACCGGTCGCACCGACAACGAGCAGATGAGCATCACGTAATTGTGTCATGGGCGAAGGCTAGCAATTTAGCCACTACCCGCACAATGGCAAGGTGCCCTGCTGCGTGCAGCTACCCCTGAAGTGCCGAACGAATCCGGGCGTGCCCGTCCCCTTGGCGCAGGGAACGCCCAAGTTCCTGCAGGGCCGCCCGTTTGTCTTCGGGAAGCTGCAGAACGGAGCCCAGCGCAAGTTTGATGTCTGCGACGGTGGCAGTATTTGGTGCCAGGGCTGCACCAAAGCCGGTGGATTCGAGTGCAGCGGCACCGGCGAACTGATCTGTAGAGAACGGCAGAACCACCAACGGCACGCCAAACGTCATGGATTCGGTGACGCTGTTGTTGCCCCCGTGGGTCACGCCCGCGGCGGCTGATTCCAGCAAAGTTACCTGCGGAAGGAATTCACCCACGAGCCAATGGTCTGGAATTTCCCCAAGGGCTGCCAAATCCCCTGAACCGTACGCCACTGCTGCACGGATCCCGCACTCCCGCAGTGCGGTAACGACCTTATTGAGGACGTCGTCGCGTACCGAAAGAAAGCTGCCGAAGCTCACATAGACAAACGGTTCGCTGGTGGATGCAAGCCACCGCTCCACATGCGGCTCGGTGGGCTCGGAGCGCACAGAGGAGCCCAGGAACAGATGCTGTGGCAGCAACTCGGTTCGTTCCGTTGGCACCAGTTCGGCCGGGTAGTTGAAAATGAGCAGGTCACCATGCTCGGCAAATGCGTCTGGCGAGGGTTGGAGCGTGGGAGCCAATTGCGTCAACGCCAGGTTCCACTGCGTGGTGAATGATTCGCTGACCTGCAGGCACAAGTTCTTCAGTTCCTGCAGATCTGCCTCATCGGGGGAGAATGCGGCCGGCCAGGCTGGAGGAAACCCGTACACCTCAGCGGCCAGAGGCAAGGGCAATGCCGTGGGATGGCCCAGGACAACGTCGATGTGATGTATTCCGGCAGCAACCATGGCCAGCCGAGCGCTGAACGCCAGATGATCGACAATGATTGTCTGCGGGTTCAGCTCCTCAATGATTGCCTGGACTGCACGGGCAGTCTTGACCGGCTCCCACATCAGGTCGTTCATGCGGGCCTCTGCCTGGAAGGCAAGCGTCTCAATCATGCCGCTGCGTGTGGCTGAGAAAAATCCGCGCAATGCATCGTCTTCACCTTTGGGCTGTTCTTCGGCGCGGATCACCCCTGGGTTTGAGCCCCGGCTCAGCTGCAGGGGGACATGTTCGAACCCAAAGGATTCGACAATCGAAGCGGTGGCAGGTCCGGTCGCTACCACCACCTGTTCGCCTGCCTCCAGCCAGCTGGTTCCCATGGCAGCAAGGGGGTAAAGATGGGAGGCATAATCAGGGCTGATTATCAGAAGGGTCATGGGGACAAAATCAATTCTCTTCGAAGTTCAACATCGTCATGGTGGACATCGGCATACACCTGGGTCAGCGTGTGAGCCATCGCTTCGATCGTGAAGCGTTCCTGGACAACGTTGCGGGCGTAAACAGTGCGATTGTCTGTGGTTTCTCCAGCTGCACACAGCAGTGCCGCATGGACCGCGTCACGCAATAGCGCGGTGTCCCACGTTGTTGTAAGGAATCCAGTGCGCCCCTGCTCGACATAGGTTGCCGGACCGCCAGTATCGGGACCAACCACCACAAGACCTGACGCCATGGCCTCCAGCAACGCAATGCCAAATTCTTCCTTAAGGCTTCCGCAGACGTAAACACCACGGGGAGCCGCGTAACCGGGCAATCCAGTGCTCGTCGCTGCGACCCAACGGGCCACAGTGTCGTTGGGCCGGTGCCCCGAGAGCACCAAACCCGACCTGAGTTGTTCGTGTGGGCCTACGATTGCGGCTATGCGGTCAAGTTGTTCGCGTTCATCGGCCGACGGGTTTTGGAGGTTTCCGCCAATCAGCAGAAGATTGGTTCGATGACGCAGATCGGACCCGGCCCACGCTTCGACGATGGTGGCCATGCCCTTGACCCGGTGGAATCTTCCAACACTGGTCAGCAAGGGCAGCCCGCGGCGTTCGACCGGAAGCCCGCTAAGAAGGTCCCGGAGTTCCAGCAGTCCCGCGCTGGCTGGTTGTCCGGAAGCAAAGGACTGCGCTTCAAGAACTGCCCGGTCAATCACTGCCAGGTCAATGCCTTCGGGGACAATTGTGTGTCGCTTGGGTTCCTTGGCAATATCAATGCCAACCAGCTCGATGATATCGTGCCGCAGATTGGGTCGTGGGAAAAACACGGTATGGGCTGAATTACTGGCCAGCCGCTGAACGAGCCGGGCGCGGAACCAAAAATGTTCCACCTCGTCAATGTCCCCGAAATTCTCCCGGTTGAGGGTGCCCGCATGATCCATCGAGTTAATGACTGAGTGTGGATCCGGTGCCACGGTGAAAACCACCGGAATGTCCAGGGCGCGGGCGACGTCGAAGGCCGCCAAGCTGCCGACGTCCGCCATCCGCAGGTGAATTACCTGAACGCCTCCGGCTGCCCTGAGTATCCGGCTGATGCCTCGTCGGGCGGCGACCAGAAACCGCCAGGCGTTCGCTGATTGCCTTGGGTCCTGCAGCAAAGGGATACGGCCGTACACGTGGCCGTATTGGGTTTCGCCCAGTACAGCCACGCTCTGAGCCGCCTCGTCCGCTCCGCCTCTTGATAGGGTCAGCACTCGATCAATGGGCAGGCAGCGGTCCGTTCCAACAGGGAAGGCATCCGGGTCGCGGTCTTGGCCGGCAACGAGCGCATCGCCCAGACGTACCAACAAGGTGGCAATACCACCGTTATCTCCACTGCCTGATTGGCTCAGGTCTGCGTCAATATCGGCATGGAGAAAAAGCTGGGCGACCGTCAGACCTGCTTCTTGTTGCGGCATTGCCTCGAGGTTCTCCGAAATGTCCTGCACCGCAAGATCGACCAGGGAAAGCTGGGCCACCTCGGCGAGACGGCCCCCGGTTTCAACCAGTTTTTCCAGGAACTCGACTATTTTCGGCTGCCCCTTGCGTTGTCCCAATGCCGCGATGGCAGCAATGCGGACAGATAAATCCTCACTTTCGTCCTGGGCTATGCGCAGCAACGCAGTCGTGGCGATGGAGTGCTGCACTAAGCCAAGTGTTTCCACCAGCCGATAGCGGCTCTCCGGTTCAGTAACACCAAGCAGCGCGCTTTCCAGACCGATGGTGACGAGTTCAAGGGCTGAAGTTGCCCACACTTCAAGAGTTCGTTGGGACAACATCGCGGCGAACCCGCCGGAGGCTACCAGGCCAATGAGCCGTCCAATGGATTCGGCGCGGGGAACGCGGGACCTGTGGGCCCAAGCTGCGTGCTCCCGAATGAAACCATGTTCACTGGACAGAAGCTCGGACAACACTATGTCGGCTTCCTCATCGACCATTTGCGCCAGCGCATGAGTAGCTGCGATCGCTACGATCTGGTCTTTCGAACCGATGGCGCTGCGGAGGATGCGAATGTTCCTAACGCCGCCGTTGCGGCTCGCTTCAACCGCTAAATCGTCGGCAAGCCGCAGGGCATCGACGAGACGGTCAGCCTTCTTCAGCGCATCGAGACAGTTCTGAACCCTCATGGGTATACCTCTTCAGGGGTAAGTCCTCGTCAGCACAACAAATGAAATACACCTCTGATCCTAATCGCGGCTCACTTAAATCAACCACACGTGCATGGGCCATTTCAAAGCCCGGGCCGAAAGTTCCCGGGCCAGCCGGGACTAATCCGTGCCGGCCCGCCGTTAGGGTTATGGAGCCGGTATCGGTTTCGCGGTTTACGCGCTGTGGGCGCCGACGGAAGTGAGATCATGTGACGACGACTACTAGCGCGGGGATTGGCTTTCGCTCCCAGCGCGGGCCCATCCTGATCGCCTTAATGCTTGCCACCGGTCTGGTCGCCATCGACTCAACGATCGTGGCCACCGCGGTACCGTCAATAGTGCACGACATCGGCGGATTCTCCGCGTTTCCCTGGCTGTTTTCCGCCTACCTGCTCGCGCAGGCCGTCTCCGTTCCCGTGTACGCCAAGCTCTCCGATATGATCGGCCGGAAACCGATCGTTCTCGGCGGCATCGGTCTGTTCCTGCTCGGTTCGATCCTGTGCGGGGTCGCCTGGAGCATGCCGGCGCTGATAGCTTTCCGTGTGCTGCAGGGCCTTGGCGCTGGTGCGGTACAGCCCATGGCGATCACCATCGCGGGCGACATCTACACCATAGCGGAGCGCGCAAAGGTCCAGGGCTACCTCGCCAGCGTATGGGCCATCTCCGCTGTCGTCGGACCAACTCTCGGCGGAGTGTTCTCCTCCTTCGGCTTCTGGCGGGGAATCTTCCTGATCAATATCCCGCTGTGCCTGCTCGCCGGCTGGATGCTCATCCGTACCTTCCACGAGGATGTCCAGCGCACCAAGCACCGCGTGGATTACCCTGGCGCAGTCCTGCTCACGGTGGCGCTCAGCCTGATCATTCTGGGAGCCCTGCAGGGCGGCCAGGCCTGGGCCTGGAATTCATCGATCAGCATCGCGGTGTTCGCCATCGGAGCCGCCGCCTTTGCGGCGTTCCTGCTGGTTGAGCGCCGGGCCGCCGAACCTGTGCTTCCGCCATGGGTCGTATCGCGACGGCTCCTGACGACGACGGCGCTGATCGCCTTCGGAGTCGGCGCCATTGTGCTTGGCCTGACGTCCTACGTTCCCACCTTCCTCGAAGGTGCCCTGTCGACCTCGCCCATTCTCGCCGGCCTGGCTCTGGCTGCGCTGACCCTCGGCTGGCCGATCAGCGCCTCACAGGCGGGGCGCTTTTACCTGCGGATCGGGTTCCGCCGGACGGCTCTGATTGGCATCAGTCTGACAGTCCTTGGGGCCGCTGCACTTGTCCTCACTGCGCCCCGGCCCAGTGTCCTCCTCGTGGCCATCAGCTGCTTCATCGTCGGACTGGGCCTGGGCCTCGTGGCCACACCTACGCTCATCGCCGCCCAGGCGAGCGTGGAATGGAATGAACGCGGAGTAGTCACCGGTGCTAACCTGTTCGCCCGGTCCGTCGGCAGCGCCCTGGGGGTCGCCGTCTTTGGCGCGGTAGCGAACGCGATCTACGCCGGAAAACCCTACGGCAGCATAAGCCCGGATACCATCATCTCAGCTTCCACCGCAGTGTTCGTGGCCGTATTGATAAGTGCCGTACTGACCGTCATCGCCGTCTTCGCCATGCCCATCAGCAAAAGCGGGCCCGCCACTTCGACGACCCAAACCCAAGCCCGGGGAACCACCCCGTAAGGATCACCAGAGCAGCTGCACCCCGCCGGCACAACCAACCCGGATGGTGCGCAGCCGCAGGGAGGCGCTGGGCGGATTCAGTAGGTGTAGAAGCCTTCGCCCGTGGAGATCCCCAGCTTGCCCTTGTCGATGTAGTTGTCCTTGAGGTACTTAGCGAAGGCCAGCGACCCCACGTCCGTGGAGGACGCGGCGATGTTGTACGCCGTTGTCAGGCCAACGACGTCGTAGATCTGGAATGGTCCGCTCGGCGCTCCGGTGGCAATGCGCCATGTTTTGTCGATCGTTTCCGGGCTGGCGACACCCTGCAGGAGCAGGCTGGCTGCGGCATTCAGCAGCGGGACCAGCAGCGAGTTCAGGACGTAACCGGCTTTTTCCTTCTTGATTTCGATCGGCTCCAGCCCGCTGTTTCCGGCGAACTCGACGACGGCGTCGAACACGGTCGGATCGGTTTCGCTCGTGCCCATCACCTCGGCGATGTTCTGCACCCAGATGTTATTGGCGTAATGAATGGCGAGGAAGCGATCGGGGCGGCCGGTGGAGTCTTTGAGGTCACTCGGCAGCAGAGTTGACGAGTTTGTGGCGAAGATGGTCTTGGCGGGGGCCAGATCGCTGAGCCTGCGGAAAAGGTCCCGCTTAAGCTCAAGCAGTTCGGGTACGGCCTCAATCACGAGGTCTGCGTCGGCGACGGCGTCACCGAGGTCGGCGGTTAGGTGCAGATTCTGCAGAGCCGCTTCTGCTTTGCCACCCTCGGCACCGGCTACCTGCTGTGCCTGGTAGATGCCTGCGAGGTGGGCGAAGCGGGACCGGGCCTTTTCGAGGGCCTGGTCGTCAATGTCGTAGGCGGTGACAGCGAATCCGTGAAACGCGGCCTGGTAGGCGATTTGCGATCCGAGCACTCCGGTACCGAGCACGGTCAGCGTCCTGATTTCGGTCATTCGGGTTTTTCCTTTCGATGGGGTGGTTACAGGCGTCCGGGGTGGACGGACCCGTAGATACTGCGGATCCAGATGGTTGCCAACACCTCCAAGGCACGGGACTCCGCGATGGCGGGGCTCTCCTGGTTGATGACTGCGGTGATCACCCGCTCGTTCATCAGGTTCAGGCTTACTGCCAGGTCGTAGGCGTCGATGCCGTCGGGCGCGGCGCCCCGCGCCCGCTCGGAACGGATCACCTCGGTTGAGAAGTCGGCCCAGGACTGCATCGACTTCGACCAGAGCGCACGCACCTCATCGTTGCGCGCGCGCGCGGCGATGGCCGCGGTGGAGACGCCGCGGTGGGATGCGAACACGTCGACGAACATGCCGATTGAACGAGTCCAGGAGCCTGCGGGATCGCTGTGGAACTCCCGCGGCAACGCGGCGATCCGGTGTTCCACCTCGGTGATGACACGGTCCAGAAGAGCCAGCAGCACCTCGTCTTTGGAGGAAAAGTAGAAGTAGAACGTGGGCCGTGAGATGCCGGCTCCCGCGGCTAGATCCTCGATCGAAATATCATCGAAGACCCGCTCGCCAAGGAGCGCCTCGGCCGTAAGAAGGATCGCGTCCTGGCGCTCATCGCCCGAGACCCGTGCGGTACGTCTTCCTCGTTGAACCATGCGCCTATCCTAGCCCGAACACTCAACACGGTGTTGACTGCGCCGACACGAAGTCGATAACTTGGCCTCATGAACGAACACGTAGATGTGCTGATTGTCGGCGCCGGGCTAAGCGGTATAGGTTTTGCCAGCCGCCTCAAACGCGAACTACCCGGGAAGAGCTTCACAATCCTCGAGTCCCGCGCAGCAGTGGGAGGCACCTGGGATCTTTTTAGATACCCGGGCATCCGCTCTGATAGCGACATGTACACGCTCGGCTACTCCTTCCGGCCCTGGGCCGGTGCCAAGGCGATCGCCGACGGCGGATCTATCCGTGAATACATCGAGGCGACGGTCGTAGACGAAGACCTCGCATCGCGGATCAGGCTGCACCACCGGGTCGTGTCGGCCCAGTGGTCCAGCGAAACTGCGCTGTGGACGGTTACGTCAGTCATCACGTCAGAGGGTGAATATCGCCGCGACGATGCTGCGTCGTCCGCCGGGCAGCGCGTGAATTTCACCTGCTCGTTCCTGTCGGTCTGCTCGGGCTATTACCGCTATGACGAAGGCTTCACCCCGGCCATCGAAGGTGCCGGGACCTTCACCGGATCGATCGTCCACCCGCAGCACTGGCCTGCTGATCTTGCTTACGATGGCAAGCAGGTGGTGATCATTGGCAGCGGTGCCACCGCGGTGACACTCGTGCCGTCGATGGCCGGCTCGGCTGCCAAAGTCACCATGCTGCAGCGCTCCCCCACCTACATCGCCTCCGTGCCGTTACGGGACCCCCTGGCCGAGCGGCTCCGAGGCAAGATGCCGGCGCAACTGGCTTACGGCGTCGTACGGGGGAAGAACATTCTTTTTTCGATGTTTACGTACCAGCTCAGCCGACGCCGGCCGGAAACGATGAAGGCAATCCTGCGCAGGCGCGCCATCGCGGGGCTGCCGGCGGGCTTTCCCGTCGACACACACCTGGCCCCGTCCTATGCACCATGGGACCAGCGGCTCTGCGCAATCCCCAATGATGACCTCTACCGCGCCATCAGTGCAGGCACTGCCGACATCGTCACCGACCAGATCTCGCGGATCACCCCGCGCGGGATTGACCTGGTCTCGGGCAGATCAATCCCGGCCGACGTGATCGTCATGGCGACAGGACTGAACCTGCTCGTGATCGGCGGGATGACCCTCGCCGTCGACGGCGAGCCGGTGGAGGTAGGCAAAACCTTGACCTACAAAGGCATGATGCTCGACGGCGTTCCCAACTTTTCGCTGACCATCGGCTACACGAACGCGTCGTGGACCCTCAAGGCGGACCTGGTTGCAGGCTACATCTGCAGGCTGCTGAAGTACCTCGACCGTAAGGACCTGCAATCGGTCACACCGATTGCAGACGCCGGCGCCGCGAATGCTGAGCTGACCTCCCTGATCGACCTGAAGGCCGGTTACATACTTCGCGACGCCGGTGACCTGCCCAGGCAAAGCACCGGTTCGCCCTGGCGCCTGCACCAAAACTACGTGCGGGACTTCGCCTTGCTCAGAGTCGGCAGAATGACGGACCACGTTCGTTTCGGCCGGGACGGGAAGCAGGGGAGCACACCGGCGCGGACACCGTCAGCGGCCCGCCCGGATCCCTTCGACCTCCCGGGAACAGGACACATCGAAGTCGCCGACAGGCGCCTGCGCTACCGAAAGACCGGCACCGGAGACCCTGTGCTCCTCCTGCACGGCATCGGCCAGAGCCTGGATGACTGGAGCGAACAACACCAGCGGCTCGCAGCACATCGCACCGTTTACAGCATTGACTTACCCGGCTTTGCGTACTCCGAACGGGCCCCCGGTCCCGCGACTTTGGCGAAGCTGGCGGACGTCCTGCCCGGTTTCCTCGACGCCGTCGGGGTGCACGAGCCGATACCTATCATTGGCAACTCGCTCGGAGGTGCCGTCGCCATGAAGTTCGCTGCCGACCACCCCCGCCGCGTCTCAGCCCTCATTCTTGTCAACAGCGCCGGATTCGGGCAGGATGTGGCACTGGTGCTGCGCCTGCTCACCTTGAGGCCCCTCGCGGCTGCGCTCATGCGTCCCAACGCGGCAGCTTCACTGCGCACCGTCCAGTCGATCTTCTATAACAAAGAGCTGGTCACCGAAGCCCGCGTCAACCACGCCTTCGCTTTGTCCCAGCGCGCCAGCCACCGCCAGACAGTGCTGGACATCGCGCGGGATCTTGGTACGATTTCGGGCATCAGGGCACAGTGGCGGACGGACCTCATCGAGGCGTTGGTGCACTCGGACATTCCAATGCTGTTGGTCTGGGGCGACCACGACCGCATCCTCCCCTACGCCCATCTGTCGGCAGCGACGGCAGCACTGCCACGCGCCGAGTCATACGTCTTTCCGGACACCGGACACATGCCCCAGATCGAACGCCCCGAAGAGTTCGCCGCAGTGGTTGGAGACTTTCTCGCCCGGGTCTCGGCGGGCCGCCAGGCGGCAAGCAGCTGACGCCTATCACCGGACCGGAACGGGCCGGAGCACCCAGGATCCTTGTGTTCGCCGGCAGCGCCGGCAGGCCTCGCCGGGCACGCTGCGCGCCGTCAGTTGGACACACCCCCCGGTCCGCCTGACACGATTGAGGTATGACTGACCTGTTCTCTGCCCTCGCGCCGGTACTGGCCGTACTGCTCGCGGCTATCGCCGCTCTGGTTGCAGCCGCCGTACTCCGTTTCATTCTGAACCGGGTTTTCCGGCGCGTTGCGGGTATCCGCGGGCAGACCACCCGCGCACGGAACCCCTTCCGGGTAACCGTTGCCCTCGTCGGTGTGCATATCGGCCTTGGCATCACATCGGCGGGCGAGCAGTGGTTTGCGCCGGTGGACTTCGTCGTGATGATCGGGGTGATCGCCGCGGTGTGCTGGCTGGCCATTGTCCTGCTGCTGGTCGGTGAAGCACTCCTCCTGACCCGGTTCCGGACCCCAGCGCAGGACACGCGGCGCACGCGCCGGCTCGAGACCCAGGTGACGCTCGGCCGCCGCGTCGCCGTTGCCCTGATCGTCACCCTGGCGGTGGCCGGCCTACTGCTGACGATTCCCGAGGTACGGGCATTGGGGACCGGCATTCTGGCCTCTGCAGGGCTGATCTCCATCGTGGCCGGCCTGGCGGTGCAAAGCTCGCTGACCAACGTCTTTGCCGGCGTGCAGCTGGCGTTCACCGACGCAATCCGGATCGACGACGTCGTCGTGGTCGAAAAGCTGTGGGGAAAGATCGAGGAAATCACTATGACCTACGTGGTGGTCCGGGTCTGGGACGAGCGGATGTTGATCCTGCCGTCGACCTACTTCACCACGACACCGTTTGAGAACTGGACCCGCACCAACTCCAAGATCATGGGCACCGTGGAGCTCGATCTTGACTGGCGGGTGCCCGTCGAGGAATTGCGCGCGCAACTGGCCTTACTGCTCAACGGCACCGATCTGTGGGATGGCCGGACCGGTGCTCTGCAGGTGACGGACGCCACCGGCGACTTCGTTCGCCTGCGCATTCTGGTCAGCGCCGCGGACAGCGGCTCCCTCTGGGACCTGCGCTGCCTGGTGCGTGAATCCATGGTGGCCTACCTGCAGACGACGCACCCCGGCGCGCTGCCCCGGCACCGCTGGCAGTCGGTCCAGACCAGCCCGGACGACGACGGCGGCGCACCTACCGCCGAACGTGCCGTGGCGGGCAATGGAGACCACGCCGGCCCCGGCGGATCCGCCGTCGGGAATGCGCGGCACGGCGGCATCTACGGCGGTTCCACCAGTGCCGAACAACGCAAACAGCAATTTTCCGGTCCCGGTGAAAGCGCCTTTGAGGAGCGGGAACGCCGTTCAGTGGGCAACCCCGCGTAAAACAGCCGGGCCAAATGTTCTCAGGTTGTACGTCGAATGTGCCCGCCTAACTATGGTCTCGGATCCGGACCCAAATGGAGTGCACGGTTTCCCGGACCCGGGCGATCAAGGTGTCTGTGCGGGCAGGTAGTGGTTGCCCGCGTCGCAGCAGGGTGCCGTGTTGTTCATCGATATGGGCGGTGCGCTGCCTGAGATCACTTGATGTGGTGTCCCGTGGGGGAAGTTGGAGCTGGGTTTCAGCGGGGATACCGGCTTGGAGTTCGCGGCCGCGTTCGAGTTCGGTGTTGAGTTCGGCGCCGAGGAGCAGCGACATATTGACGATGAATACCCAGATCAGGAAGATGATGACTCCGGCCAGAGTGCCGAAGGTTTGGTTGTAAGGGGAAAAGTTTCCGACGTAGTACGCGAATCCGGCTGATGCTGCGGCGAGGAGCACAATAGCCACGATGGCGCCGAGGCTGAGCCAGCGGAATCGTGGTTGTTGGATGTTCGGGGTTGTGGCGTAGAGAACGGCTACAAGCACCACAACGGCGGCGGTAAGGACCGGCCATTTTGCGACGTCCCACACGCTGACAGCAGTGTTCCCGATGCCGAGCGCTTCACCGATGGCGTGCAGGATTGGGCCCGACACCACCACAATCGTGGCGCTGAGGAGAACCAGGGCGACGAGCAGGACGGTGACTGCGAGTTGGGCAGGTTTCCGTTTCCAATAGGGGCGGCCTTCGTCGACCTCGTAGATGCGGTTCATCGCCCGGCCGAATGCGCTGACGAACGCCGAGGCGGACCACAATGCTGCCAGCACACCGATCACAAAGGTGAGGCTTGCGGTGGAGGCTGTCGCCATATCGTCCAAGGGTTGCCGGAGGACCTCGGTGACGGCTTCGGGCGCGACTTGATTCAGTAGCGACAGAAGCCGGTCAACTGTGGCCGGCCCGTCGCCGATAACACCAATGAGCGACACGATCGCTAAGGCTGCAGGAAACACCGACAGGACGGCGAAGAATGTCAGCCCCGCAGCGGCGTCAATGCCGCCGTCTTGACCGAATTCATGGATCGTCCGACGAAGCAAATACACCCAGGTCTGTTTGTGGATCTGGGTCGGCCATGATGCTTTCGCCGCATCGTCCGGTGGCGGCGGGTTCGTGGGCATGATTCACTGTATCCCGCCCGCGGGATGTGCCTACCGAAGGTGGATGCAAGCAGAGCATTCGGATACTGCACCCGTGTGTGAGTCAGCTCCTGGTGGTGATTGCTGCGCGGGCGAGCACGGCGGCACCTACGACCCCGGCATCGTCTTCCAGCTCGGAGACAACGAATTTGAGGTCGGGGTTAGGCTGCAGCATCCATGGTCTAGCCGCGTTGAATAGCCGCTTGGCAAGGTCTTGACCGAGCTTCTCAGCCAGGCCGCCACCGATAACGACCCGGTCCAGATCGAGGAGGTTGATCGTGGAGCCAACCGCGATGCCGAGGGTCTCGATCGCTGAATCGAACAGTTTCGCGGCGAGCTGGTCTCCGTCCTCGAGCGCTTGGGCCCAGACCTTAGAGGTCAGCTTCGATTTCCCTTCGTCGTCGCGGGTCGTGAATAAGGATGTCTTCCAGCCGGCATCGACCATCACCGTGGCGACGCCGCGCATCGATCGACGTCCGGCATAGGCCTCTGCGCACCCGCGGCGACCGCAGGTGCAGAGCGCACCGCCGGCCAGGACAATGACGTGGCCGATCTCGCCGGCTGCTCCCCGGCTTCCGACGTAGGGCCGGCCGTCGAGGATGAGGCCGCCGCCGATCCCGGTTCCCATCCAGAGACCGAGGATATTCCGTCCGCCTCGTGCCGCGCCCGCGGTCCATTCACCGAGCAGACCGACGTTGGCGTCGTTTCCAAGCGTGACAGGTACGCCAAGTTGATCCGATAGTGGTCCGATTAGGTCGACGTCTTCGGTCCAACCGACGAGGTTGGGCACGGTGAGGGCCCGCCCTTCGTGGACGACGCCGGGGATACCGACTCCTACGGCGATGGGCTGCGCGTCCAGGGATCCAACGAGTTCGGTGATGACCTGGAGGACATCCTCGGGCCCACCTTCAGGAGTGGCGGCTTTAGCCCGCTGGAGTACTTGATGACGTTCGTCGACTGAACCGACCTCAATGTTGGTGCCGCCAACGTCGACCCCAACGACCACCGAATCTTTTTCACTCATCCCATATCGTTGCACTAATTCGCCTGCAGAGCAGCTTTACCGCAGGCTCGACACACTGCTCACCGATATCGCCGGCCTCTTCGCTGGTCACCGAACCAACCCGGCGCACCCGCTGGGTTGTCACCGTCGAAGGCGAGCGTACGGACCCTGTAGAAGTAGCCATTTAACGGGTGTAAACATCAGTCAACAACCCTTGTCGACACCCCGGGACTGCGGTGTATTCTTTCGCTTAAAAGCTATTGCGGTTCCGTTCAGTTTCGGCACGGGAGCATGAGGACAATGACAACTCCAAGTGGGCAGGTCTCATCGTCGGCAGGGCAACTGATCATTGCCCGGCTCGAGCGCCTCCAGGTGTGGTCGCTGTCCTGGGTTTTCATAGGCATCATAGGCTTGGGCTTCCTGTTCACGTTCTACGACATTTTCGACATTAATGTCTCCTTCATCCAGACCTGTGTGGCGCTCAAGCCCGGTTGCACGCCCGTCAACGCACTGGATGCGCTGCCGCTGCCGGTGCTGCTGAATCTGGCGGGCTATGTGGTCGGCACCCTGGTGCTCAGCCCGGTGGCGGACAAAATCGGCCGCCGCAACATGCTCCTGATCACCATGCTGATCACCGGGCTCGGTTCGCTGTACAACGCGTTCTCCACGGACTACGTCAACTTCAACGTGGCCCGGATCATCACCGGAATCGGCATCGGCGCCGACCTCGCCATCGTCAACACGTACATCAGCGAGGTTGCCCCGCGGCGGGCCAGGGCAAAATTCACCACAATCATCTTCATCATGTCCGCACTTGGCGCCCTGGCCGGCATCTGGCTGGGCCTGATCCTGACCACACCAGCCACCCCATGGCCCAACGGTCTGCCGTTCGCCGTGGCATCGCCAGGTTTCGAGACCGGCTGGCGCTGGATGTACGGGGTAGGCGCGCTGCTGGCGGCCGTTGCCATCGTCCTGCGGTTCGAACTGCCCGAGTCACCACGCTGGCTGATCGGACAGGGCAGGGACAGGGAAGCAGACATCGTGGTGTCAGCTATGGAGGCGCGCGCGCTACGGCACGGCCCGCTCGCCGAACCCGTCCTTGAGACCGCCGCCCCGCAGATCCTCCCGCCGTCGAAGGTGCCGTACCGCGACCTGTTTTCCAGTCCGCTGTACCGCCGGCGCATCCTGCTGCTGTTCATCATGTGGTTCATCGGCTACATCACCGTCTATTCCTACGCCTCCGGATTCACCAGCGTGCTGACCTCCTTGCACTACTCACCGCCCGAGGCCGGGGTGATCGCCGCCGTGGGCACGTTCGGCTTCGTTGCTGAAGCAGTGATCATGTCGTTCATTGTGGAAAAGCTGGAACGCCGCTACTGGCTGCCCATCGCCGCCGTCGTCACACTGGCCGGAGCGTTCCTGGTGGCGCTTGCCGGCACCAACATCGGACTCGCCTTCACCGGCGCCATCTTGATCTTCGCCGGTTTCAACTTGTGGGTCTCACCCACCTACGCGCTGACCGCCGAAAGTTTCCCGACGCGGGCGCGCACCACGGGGTTCGCCCTGGTGGACGGCGTCGGGCACCTCGGCGGCGGCATCGGGGTCCTGGTCATCGCTCCGATTCTGCCGAAAATGTCCATCCTGGGCGCGCTATTACTGATTTCCTCGTTCCTGATCGTCGCGGCCATCCTGGTCCAGTTCACAGCACACACGCGCAACCGGCCACTGGATGAAATTTCGCCATAGCTTCCAACCGCACCACGTTCAAGACACGGTGCGGATTGCCGGTACGCGAAGATTCATAGCCATACTTCACGCAGAAGGGAGCTGCCGTTCAATGGGGACACTTCTCGGCGATTCTACTGAGCCGGTATGCGCCGTGGTGACCGTCTCGATCAGCACGATACCAACCTCCTCCTCAGCCACGGGATTGTGCTGCACCCCTTTCGGCACGATAAAAAATTGCCCAGGATCCAGCAATACCTCGCGATCTCCCTCCAGCTGGATCCTCAGGTGTCCGTAGACGACGAGGAACATTTCGTCCTCGTTGTCGTGCGCATGCCAGACAAGCTCACCGAGGAGCTTGGCGACCTTCACGTATTGGTCGTTGACCCGCCCGACTACACGAGGAGTCCAATGGTCTTTGACGAGCTCTAACGCCTCGGCGATACTCACCGGGTCCATAATCTGCATTGCCCAAGCTTAAACGCTATCCGCGGCCGGCGCGGTCATCCCATTTCTGTTCACAAAGGACCCTAAACCTCCGGGCTATCCGCCCGGAGGTTTGGGCGGGAGATATCCTTGGACAGGTTGCGGCAGGCCCGAGGATGGCCAAGCACGGCGGTAAATGCCCTTCTTCGGCGCAGCTGCGCAATGACCCGGAAAGGAACGCCATGATTGACCAGGACGGGCCGGTACGCCGGGAACAGCTGGCAGTAAATGGAACCGACCTGTCCTATCTGGTCTCCGGGGACGAGGGAGCTCCGCCGCTGCTGCTGCTGCACGGAACGTTTTGGAGCCGGGTCTGGCAGCCGGTGCTGCCGGCGCTGGGCAAAGTCCGGCGGTGTATCGCCCTTGACCTGCCCGGCTTCGGCCGCAGCAGCGGTGAGCTCGACGTCGGCCGGGCCACCATCCCCGCACTCGCCGCGACAGTCCTTGACGCTGCCGACGAGTTAGGAATCACGGATTTCGACCTGGCTGCACACGATATAGGGGGCGGGATCGCCCAGCACATCGCTGCGACCAGCGGCCGGGTGAAGAGCCTTGTCCTGATGAATTCGGTGATGTTTGATTCCTGGCCCGTGCCCGCCGTCTTGAGATTCCGGGATCCGGACGTTCGTGCGGCCACCAGCGGCACAGACCTGCTCAGCGCGCGCGAAATCTCAACCCGCGGCGCCGTCGCCCGGCAGCTGCGCCAGGAAGAAGTTGACGACTATCTCTCGCCGTGGCGTGAGCCGGCGCGGCAGCGGTCATGGATGGCAATGGCCGCCGCCGCCGATCCGCGCTACACCATGGACGTGGTCCCAGCCCTGCAACGGGCCGCGATCCCCACACGCCTGGTGTGGGGCCGGGACGACGATTTCCAGAAGGTCTCCTTCGCACGCCGGTACGTCAAGGAAATCCCCAACGCCGAGCTGACGGAAGTTCCCGGCAAACACATCCCGACCGAGGACTCGCCCAAGCAGGTAACCGAAGCGATCCGCAACCATTTGGAGGCCCACCAATGAAAGACCCCGACATCCGGTTCTACTTCGATCCGGTGTGCCCATTTGCCTGGATGACCAGCAAATGGGTGCGCATGGTCGCCCGGCAGCGTGATTATCAGGTGGAATGGCGGTTCATTTCGCTCCGGCTGATCAACGCCGACGTGGACTACGACGCCCGCTTTCCGGAAGGGTACGATGCCGGACACACCGCAGGCCTTCGGCTCCTTCGCGTGGCGGCTGCCGTCCGTGCCGACCACGGCCCGGACGCTGTCGGCGCCTTCTACGAACAGCTGGGAGCACGGGTTTTCGATTCCGCCCCCGACCCGGGTCTTGACACACCCGAGCTTGACCACCGCGGCACCCCGGACTTCGTCGGGCCTGCTCTGACCGACGCAAACCTGGACCCCTCGTACGCCTCAGCGCTGGAGGACTCATCGTGGGACGCCGTAATCCGGGCGGAGGGAGAGGAAGCTCTGGCACTCACCGGCAGGGACGTCGGCACACCTATCCTCCACTTCGAGCCGCCCGCGGGGATCGCGTTTTTTGGACCCGTGATCAGCAGACTTCCCCGCGAAGAGGATGCTGCGGCCTTGTGGGACCACGTAGTGGGCCTGGCGCGCTTCCCGGGGTTCGCTGAGATGAAGCGCAGCCTGCGGGAACAGCCCCAACTGCGCAGCTTCGGCGTCCGGGAAGACGAGGCCGGGCTGCAGGAGGACTGGCACGGCGGAAGCCGCCGCACCCACAAGTAGCGGCGCCGCCTGCCTGAAGTGCCAGGGAGAGAAGGGAACTATGACTACTGGATCCGATAGCGGGCTTGGGAGCAGATGGTCGGCCTCGGCGACGCAGACGTGGTCATGGTCATGGTCAGGGGAATCGACATTCAGCCGTCGCGGGCCACACTTACCAGGTCTACGGCTATCGGGCCGACCACCGACGGTTGTGACGGGTGCTGGGGCATCGATGAGATCTCCTGGCTGGCCGGCGTGCATTGTCTGAGCCGGTGACGCCTCGGAGCAAGTGGGCCTCGGTCCGCAGCGTTACCGCGGCCGCGGTGACTCCGCTGGCGTCGATTCTCGGGTCGGGGCTTCTGATTATTGTGCCTATTCTCGAGCGGGCACTTGGCGTTTTAGCACTCTTCGGTGCGATTGGGATCTGTGCGTTTGCATGGCTCGTGGGCACCGTTATACGACACAACGTCACCGTAGTAGGACAGCAGAAGACGGACGGCACTCTCAACACGACGACGCGGCGACTGGGTCGGCTTGGAGATGCGCTGATCATCGTCGCTTACGTTATTTCCGTCGCCCTCTACCTGCGGATCATGGCGCAGTACATGGTGGGCTTCTTCATCCCCGCTGATTCGTCCATCCTGGAACCGGTCATCGCCTGCATATCAGTTGCGTTAATCATCGCAATCGGCATCTTCCGGGGATTTAAGGGACTTGACCGGCTCGACCGGATCTCCTTGGCCGCGGTTCTCCTGCTCACCACAGTCCTGGGAGCTGTCCTCCTCATACACGACGGCGTCCTGCTCGGCTCCTCTGGTCTCCGGCTACCACCTCTACCACCGGTGGGGCCGCTGGAAGCCCTATTGATTTTGGGTGGCCTGGTGATCACCGTTCAGGGGTTCGAAACTGTGCGTTACCTCGGCAACCATTATGATGCCGTCACCCGGGTACGTGCCTCACGCGCAGCGCAACTGGTGTCCTCATCGATTTATATCGGTTTCGTCGCCGTCGCCACTCCCGTCATGGGGCTGGGAACCGCTGCGGGCCCCGACACCACCCTGCTGACCATCACCGATCGCATCGCCCCATGGCTGGCACTGCCTCTGGTCCTCTCCGCAGTTCTAAGCCAATTCAGCGCGGCAATAGCCGACACCGAAGCAGCACGAGGCAACCTAACTGGTTTAAGCAGTTGGTTTACGGGCGCCAGGCCTTACCTGATCAGCGGTGCGGCCGCGATCGCTATCGCCGCCATGATTCCCACCTTTACCCTGGTCACGATCGCCTCCCGCGCCTTCGCGGCATACTACGCCGTTGAGGCCACGATCGCGTTCCGGACTTCCTCGGGGTTCTTCCGCAGGTGCAGCTTCGCCCTGCTCGCGCTCATCCTCCTTGCAATCACACTCTTCGCAAAACCCGCCAGCTAGGAATGCAACCCCTTTGCAGGAAGTGCTGTCCCGTGCGGCATTGGGCGATACGGACAGATCGCACTGAGGTTTAGGACGGAGGACATTCATTTGGTGCAAAGGGCTAGTCATGCAGGAGAACTTGGTAGAGATTGTGGTCCTGCCATTTCCCGGCAATCTGCAAATACCGCGGTGCCATCCCGATCTGCCGGAAGCCCGCCTTCGTTAGCACCCGCTGCGAGCCGACATTGTGCAAGAGCGTACTCGCTTCTATGCGGTGCAGTCCGATCTCGTCACGTACCGTTTCGACGATCACCTGGGCTGCAGCGGATGCCAGTCCTCGGCCCGAGTACTTGCTGTCCACCCAGTAACCCAGGCCTGCGCTCTGGAATGGACCGCGCACGATTCCAGCCACGTTGAATCGGCCGACGAGGGTATCGCCGGCGAACAAGCCAAAGGGATATCCCTCCCCGGCATCAGTGGCAACGAGGCGGTTGGCAATGTCCGCAGCCTGCCACGCCTGGGTGTAGTACTCATCGGAACGCACCGGTTCCCAACGGGAAAGATACGCACGGTTGCGCACATACGCAGCGGTAAGCTCCGACGCATCGCTGCTTCGCAGTAAACGCATGCTGACATCTTCACTAAGCTGGCGCGATTCAAACATCAGCCAACATTACCCGCGTTCATCGTTCCCTTTGTCTATCGAAAGTTGATGCAGCGGTATCCAGTGCTGTAATACGACAGCCATAGCGCCGATCCTGCGTGACCTTGCTAGTGTTCCATGATGACCCTATGGGTCTCCGGAGGGAAGCTACGACTGGCAAATACGGCTTCAGGGTACGACCGGTCCGAGTTGGTGTCATCCGAGGAGGTGGTACCGCTGGTTTGGGCTAAGTGGTGACGCTCCTTCATAGCATGATGAGGACGCCAAGAGTAGAATTCGCGCATGTATACCCGGGCCTCGGAATATGCACGTACTGACGCAACCAACCCCGCCCAACACAGAGCGGGCCGGCTCTGTTTAGTCCCAGAGGAACACCGAACCCTGCGGGCAAAAACAGTCAGCCGACCGCACTCAAGGCGCGCCTCTTCGGCTTACTTGTCGCCGCCGTCGCACTGTCCATCAAGCTTGACCCCTGCAGGGAGAAAATTATGTCGCGTCCGCGAAACCGAACTGCCGTCGCTGCTTTTGTAGTGGCTGTCGCCTTGACCGGCTGCACGGCCACACCGGCCCCCACGACCACCCCGCCGCCGTCCGCCACGCCGAGCGCCCCGCCCGGGGCCGGCCCGGCGCCTTCCACTGCTGCGCCGTCCGTTCCTCCCGTAGCCACCCCGGCGCCTGCCACTACGCCGAACGCCCCGGCAACCACCGGCGCGGCGCCTACTCCCACACCTGGCCCCGAGGCCTGGTCGACCGCCGATGCCAGCCTGCCGGCAACCGGTCCTGCTAACACAGGCTCATACCTGACGAACATCAGAGTTGCCGGCCATCCCGAAGGCAACTTCGACCGAATTGCCCTCGACTTCGACGGTCATGGCCCGGAACTGCGGGCCCATTATGTCCCGGAGGTTTTCCACGATGCCTCCGGTCACAAGGTTGAACTCGACGGCGGAGCTTACGTGCAACTGGCGTTTGGGGCCGCCGCTCATAATGAAGCAGGTGACCCGACGCTCCTGGCAGCACCATATCGAGCGGACTCTACGGGGCTGCCGGGGCTACGGTCCTACGCCATGAACGGTGACTTCGAAGGCGTGTTGTCCATCGCTTTGGGGCAAGCCACCCAAGCCGGCTTCAAGGTTGGACAAGTAAACTCCGGTGGCACCACTACCATCTACGTGGACGTCCGCCGGCCGTAACAAAGCCGCCGGCCCGCTGCGCCGTTCATCGCGTTGCTCCCATCCGGGGCGATTTGTCGGCCCCATCCTGTCCTGCACCCGGGGTCCTGGAGCCAGAGGTGCCCGGCGCTGCGGAGGATTCGGCACCAGCGCACCTATCCCCTCGCGGTGGGGCACCTTCCGTCCGGCGGCGAAGGACTCCGCCTTCTCGGAGCGGCCGGCGACGTTGGTGGCGGATCCACGGACGTTTCGTCGTCGTCGTCCGCGATGATGCGGCCCTTGTCCACAGTGACGCCGCAGGTTTTCAGACCCTTCCCGCGCACTTCAACCTCCGACCTGCCAAAGCCGAACGCAGTTTAACCGGTGCTGCTTCAGGAGCATTCGGCCGCACCCTGCAGCACCCTTGTCCCGCCCCGACCCGGCAACTACACTGATCACCACGAAGCGGGCGTCCGATGGAGTCAGTTACGGAAAGGCGCAGTCATGTCCTCGAAAACAACCCAACGTGTAGAACGTGTAGAACCTATGAAAGATGTAGCGGTTCCTGGTGTTAATTCGGAAACGGGCGAGAATGCGGTGCCGCTTACGGAGATAGGCATCGGCCAGCCGCTGAGTCTGAAGATCCGGAGCATCTTTCCGGGCAGTTCGAGATGGCACGAAAGGGAGCGGATCGGCGGGACGCTTGTCACCTCCGCGGTAAAGAACCCAATACTAAACGGGGCGGCCCCGATGGCGCTCCACTACTACTTCAAGGACGCGTCTGCGGGCGAAGCGCTCATCCCTTCCCCGACAGGCGGAGGCTCCAGCGTGGTCTACTACTCACCCGGAATGATCCACAGCTCTGTTGACGTCGAGGTCCGCATGGCGTTCGACCGGTTCGACCCCGCAAAGCTGCAAGTCTGGACAGACGCCGTCGGAAAAGCAGCCGACCTGCCCATCTTTGCCGCCATCGGTGCCGGGGGCGCCGCAGGTATGGTGTACGCCGCCAGCAACGTTGTGAAGTTCGCGGTCAGGGCCTTCGATGGATGGTTCGACAATGAACGTGACTGGATTTCGACCTGGACGCTGCCGATTGATGAGGCGGGGCTAATTCCGGCCAAGGCGGCCTATGTGCTCTTCTACGGAGACCGGGAAGCCCAGACAGTACAGGGGCCGGGGGGTTCCATCTTCGCGAGTGAATTCGATTACCGGGGAGATCAGTTCATCGTAGATCAACACACCGGAACGCTGCGGTACAAGGCTGAACCAAAACGGCAGGTTCTCGAGGGAGACCCCTACATTCTCGCGATCGTGAACGGCGCCGAGCAGCCTGCGCTGAAGAAATGGGCGCCGTCGGCGGTCAGCACAATCCTTTACGAGCGCTTCTTCGGAATGGAAAGCGACGGCGGGGCCGGGGACCTCCTTGAGGTCGTCAAGGCCTTCAACGATATGGCGATGGCCAAGCAGATCTCCGAACTGGACGCAGCGCTGAAAAAGCTTCCGGCAGCGGAGCGAAAGGACTCAGATCTGCAGAAGAAACGCAACGGGGCCCTAAAGAACATTCAAGACGATGAGATCGCCGGGATACTGAAGAAGTAAGAACCGTTAGGCACGGAGTTTCAGCGCCGCTTCGCGGTCTTTCCGATATGTCCGCGGACCGCCAAGACGCAGGCGGGCCATCGGACCCAGTGGGCGCTGCCAACGCACCGGGACCCCGACAACTCTTCGACGTAGCGTCGCCGGACTTGGCAAAACCATGGCCGTCCTGGCCGCACTCGGAATTTCCCCGACAAGCATTGCCGCCCGGTCCCCAACACCACCCGAGCTCGCCGCCACGAACGTCCCCATCCGTGAACGCAGCCTCACCACAGCAGGAGCGGCGTAGAACCTGCCGGTGAGCAAACGAGACTGTATCCGGGCTGCATGCGACTTGGCTTATTCAACGGCCTAACCGTTATCGCTTGCCTTGCCGAAGTCCGGGATGACCAGTGAGATGAGCCGCAGTCACCGCGTCGCGATGACTCGCTCCAACCGAAGTAGAGACATTCCTCCAGCAGGTACTGGAAGCTGATGACACGCCTTGCTGCTTTAGACCATGCAGACTTAATCCAGATCCCGGATGAACGAGCACGTTTCCGGCGGAGCCAGTCACGGAGCTCTTCCCGGGTTTCGAGGGCGACCATCGGTACGGCGACGTGTATGGTTGCAGGCGCCAATTCCTGGTCCGAGGAATCCTTGTATGGAGCGGCCTGCTCCTCCTGTCACCAACCCCAAACATGGGCGCTATCAGCGGACCTTCGAGCGGTGCTGCCACCTGAAAGTCGATTTTGATCAGCTGGGACCAAGTCGTCCGCCGGACTCAGTCAGGATGATCGCTTGCCGTATGAGGTCCCGCAAACCGTCCGGCACCGCTTGTTCTCGAAAGATCTGCAGTCTGCGCATGCTGCTTCGCCCTTCGGAGCCCAGCAGCCCAGCCGGATCGGGCAGTTCCGCGCCCTGGTAGAAGAAGACGTTGATCCAGTCGCGGGCAGCATAAATTTTTACAATCGCGTGGCCGTGCAGGCTGAAGTATGGGTGGCCCCACTTGATGAATTCGTCCAGCGCACCGAATCCGCGGATCATAACAATGACGGCTTCGGCGGTTTCGCGAGGCCACGGCCCAGGCAGGTTGTCGAGGTAGACGACGACCTCGGACTTCATGAGTCGGAGGTCACACAGATGCACGCCGCCCGCTTTGAAAGCAACGGCTGCAGCACGTGCTCCAGACGGGACAGGAACGTCATGCACTCATCATACGGAGCCTCGAGCTGGTTCAGTAGCAGTTCCCGGCGGTTTCACGGGTCAACGTGCTGGGCGATGTTGAGCACCGTTCCGTCAGGGGCGCGGACGAAGAACCGGCGGATGCCCCAAGGCTCTGTGGTCAGCGGGTGAACGATCTCGTAGCCCCGTTCGCGGGCCAGCGCATAAGCATCGTCGACGTCGTCCACTTTGACTGTGAGCACCGCGTTTTCGGAGGCCGTGGCGTCCTGCGACACGAGCTGGATATGCTCCCCTGAAACGGGTACGACGAAGCGGGTGACCCAGTTCAGGCCCATGTCCTGGGCATCAAGCCCAAGATAGCCCTCATAGAAAGCCTTCGCTTCTTCGATGTCGGGTACCGCGAGGTCGATCGTCACCCGGATGACGCGCATGTCCTTCTCCAGTCGTCGGCGTGCTCCTTCCAGCGTGCCACCAGGCTCCGGTATGTGTCCACCGAGGAGAGAACCGAGCGCCAGTCGTGCCCGAGGTGATGCGGTCGATTGCGGGATATCATCGAGGCTGTGCTGCTCGACGACGAATTTTCGACCATATTGATCCCCGTCTCTGACCAGACTCTGGAGCAGCTTGTCGTTGCAGCAACGACTGATGCCACCGCGGACGAGGTCACGCCGCCGCTTACCCCTGGCGGTGAGTGGACTTCGGAAAGAATCGAATGGCTCCGCCACTACCACCGCTCTAACAGTGCCGGGCCTAACGGGGCTACCGGCGAATCGACGTGGGCTGTTGTTGCATCAGGCGTCGTGTGTGGTTCCGCACGGCTGAAAGCAAATGATGAAAAAGGAGTTTTTGAGACCGGTATTTGGCTAACGCAAACCGCACGGGGACGCGGCGTCGCGCGGGCTGCCATGGCCGGCATCATCGAAAAAGCTGCCGAACGCGGTGCCCGTGAAGTGATTGCTGATACGGCCGCTGGAAACCTCGCGGCACAGCGGTTACTGGACCATTTGGGATTCCAACTTAGCCCGAGCACCGAAACCGGCCGCGTTGAAGCCAAGCTCGAGCTGACCTCCCCAACAATTGTCTGAGCCCGCGTGCAGTCACTTTTCCTCTGTGGAATGTCATCGCTGCGGCAATTTCGAATCCCGGGCTTTATCCAAGGCATGTCCCCCGGGCCCGCTGCTGGTTTCGGTTTTATTTGCGGGTGGCCACCCAGATGCTCCTGGTGGTGCGGGGTTCCAGCGCCATGTCGTCCAAGAGCTGCTCAATCAGGTCTGCGACGGCGGCACGGTCGTCCCCGGTCAATGCTTCCAGATGGCAGAAACGAGCGAACCACTGCTGCGCGTACTCACGTGCCGCCGGGGTAACGGATGCGGTTGTCGTCACCTCGGACTGGGTGACAGCAAACCCTGCGGTTTCAAGGACCGAGGTCCAATTCGGGTGATGGTTCCAGCCTTCAGCTGCGGCAGCGGCGTGGCAACGTTGCTCCAGTAGTGCGCCTTTAGTATCGCTGAGGAACCGGGGTAGAGCGGCAAGCTCGACGACGGCGAGGACCCCACCAGCTGCCAGCGTCCGGTGGATCCCCGACAGAAGGCGGGCGGGGTCGGCGACGTGGTGTAACGAGGACGACGCCCATACCAGGTCGACCAAATTCCCGGGCGTCGGATCCGCCGCGCTCAAGGAGCCGACTAGCGCTGGGAAGCCCTCGTCAAGGTCGGCCTCGACCACGGCGAAGCCCTGCTCGCGCAGCAGCTCGAGCATTTGCGGGTCGTTATCCACGCACGTAACCGCGGCGTCCGGGTAACGCCCGCGCAGAAGCCGACTACCCGCGCCGGTGCCGGCGCCGAGGTCAACTACGCCGCGCGCAGCTCTCACCCCGGTCCTGTCCAGGACAGCTGCAAGATTGGCGCTGAACACCTCGGCGTCCAGATCAAGGACGCGGTGCTGGTCATAATTGTCAGATCGCGCATGTGACCGGTGGGACTGGTGGCTGTCGTCTCGATTCTGCTGGTACTCCACACTCGTTACCTTTCTGCTGTGGCCACAAGGGGCACAGCGCTGTTTTGCTGCTCGAAATCAAAGCTCCGGCGCCAGTAACCCAACGGGCTCTTAGAAGTGACTGCTTCCGAGGCGGCTGAAAAAGGTCTGAAAAGCCCTTGAACGGTCCATCGGGCTTCTTCTTCGATAAGATCGGCGTCGATCCTTGCCCCGGCCAGGACACCGGGGGACTCCAATAGCGTGGATCGCGCCTCCTTCCGCGTTGTATCGGGCCAGTACCCCAATTCGTTGCCCGCGAATTTCCCAGCCATGACGATAAGGGCAGTGCACAACACCCTCTCCTCATTGCTCCGTACCCGAAAGGGGAACGGCTGTGCGGTCAGGCCGGCCGCTGCTACCTCTTCGAACTCGGGCTCGCCTCGTTACAAGGGTTTGTTGCACGCAAGCGCTAACTACCTTCGCTGGCGCACAGCCCTTGCGGGCTGCTCTCCAGCTTAGCCCCGGCCCAGTCCTCGCCGGGTGGAGCAGAGGCTCGCCTGCGGACGACGAGGATGGCCGCGAGTCGGTTGATTCCGAATGACAGCAGGATCAGCCCTGTGGCGTCTGCCAGATTGGCGCCGAGAGCACCCGCCAACGCGAAATCTGCGATGCGGATGACGATGAAGAGGCCCCACAGGAAAATGCCTGTTCCGGTGAGCCGATACTGGAGTTGGCCGCCAGCGCTGCGGAAGTTAGTGGCGTAGCCCATGGCCGTACCGGTGAAGGCAACAAGGCCAAGTTCAGCTACGACCAGCCAATCCGCCGTACGCCAGCTAATGCCTCCCGACAGCTCGAAGAGCAAGTAGACGATTCCGGCCGCGATAATCAACGTCGTCTACTGCTTGATTGATGTCGGCCCAGTTCCAGCTCAATGGATCCTCTACCTCATCACTTGTGATGTGCTTGGAATTTATCACTAGTGCTTCAGTATGGGTATGAACGCAGCAGAACTTCACCGCCTCGCACGCCATGTCCGCACGATCGCGCTGCGTGCGACAGAAAACACCGGACCAGACCGCGTCAACGCCGGTGAATTGTCAGTACTCGAGGACGTCGCCCGAAATCCTGGTGCGACGGTTTCCGGGATTACGCGCCGTACCGGTCTCGCCCGGAGCCTGGTATCCCGCATCAGCCGCGCCATGGCAGACGCTGGAGCCATCAGCATCACTGCGGACGCTTCTGATCGCCGGAAAGTACGTGTTGATCTCACTCCACGCACCCGAGCAATGATTCTTGATCGTGCCAACAAACCGATTCTGAAGGCAATCGCCGCCAGCACACCCAAGCTCTCCCCCGATCACCAACTCGCCCTCGAACGTCACCTCAGCGAGGCAGAAAGGTTGCTCCGGCTCGGCGCTGAATCCTAGGGCGTCTCATAATCCTAGGGATACGAAACCGGCAGGCTACGCGGCACTCCCCCGGATCAGGATCGAAGTCGGCGGCAAAATCTGGAGAACCGCATGCAGGACGGCTGAGCTTTTATACCCTGCATGTGATGGGTGACGTTTTTATCCAAGACGCCGCTGTGGCGCGGTTGCTGGATTGGTCGTTGAGCCGCCACAACGGCGGGAAGTCCCCCGGCGGGGTGTTTCAAATTCGGAGGTCATGATGTCGCGTGAATTGGTCTGGACCGGTTTCATGTCCCTTGATGGCGTGGTGGATTCGCCGGGCGGCGGAGCTACGAAGCGTTCGCCCCATTTTGGCCCGCGTCTGAAGATCACGCAGCGTACAAGGACCTGCCGAAGTATGTGGTGTCCACCACGCTGCGCCAGGATTCCCT
Source organism: Arthrobacter terrae (assembly GCF_015708085.1). GTDB lineage: Bacteria > Actinomycetota > Actinomycetes > Actinomycetales > Micrococcaceae > Arthrobacter_M > Arthrobacter_M terrae. The sequence continues at coordinate 252,470 of NZ_JADNYM010000001.1, forward strand.
CGTCAATGGCTGGGGCACCCTGACGATCCTGCGCTCTGTCGACGATGTCGCCGCCCTCAAGGAGACGGACGGGGGCGCCATCTTCATTCACGGCAGCGCGGAGCTGGCCCGGAGCTTGTCTGACGCCGGACTCATCGACCGGTACAACGTGCTCGTCTTTCCCGTGCTGCTCGGCGCTGGCAAGAACGTGTTCAGCCGTGCCGACAGGGAGCAGCAGAAGTTAGTGTTGCGTGACTCCGCCGCATACTCGAATGGCGTTGTGAAGGTGGTATACGAAGTCGCTCAATGATGCCCGCGTGCCAGGCGGTGATACGTAGTAACCGTGGACGAAGAAAACGTCGCCCAAGGTTTCACCCGATCGCAGGGACTGTTGGTCACGACTCACCATCGAGAATCTCCCGCAACCTGCGCGCAAATGCTGCGGGCTGACCAGGATATCCGGCGTCTTCCGCAGCGAAGCCCCCGTGGTGGCTCGGAAACACCAAAGCTTCCTGCCCGAGCAACTCCGCCATGGCCACAGCGGTCCGTCCTGTGAATAACCCTTCCGACTCTTCTCCGACACCGATGCGGATGCGGGTCGCCGAGTCTGTCAGCGCACCGCGGTCAATTCGATAGTCCGTGACTGCGCGCGAGCGTTGCGAAAGAAGTGGATCGTCACGCGCTCCGTCATCATCGGAAGACATCCCAAACATGGCCGGATCGGGCGCGGTCCTGGCGAAGTACTCGTCCGTGTACTCTCCCCGCCATGACGTCATCGCGATGAACGCTGCCATGCCGGCACCAAATCCGCGCGAGTTATAGGCCTCACGAACCGCAGCGAGGGCACGCTCTGCCGCTACCCAGTCAGGCAAGACGCTAGGCAACGGCGGCTCATGGGCAACAAGTGTCACCACATCATCCGGATAAGCGGCAACCAGCGCGAACGCGGTCACGGCGCCGCCGCTGCTGGCGAACAAGTCCACCGGTCCCTCACCCAGCGCTGTGATCACCGCGTGAACATCCTCCGCCTGAATGACGGGCGCGTTGATCACACCGCCGTCCTTGCGAACACTTCGCCCAAGCCCACGCGGATCGTAGGTAACCACGACGCGCTCAGGAAAATACGAGGCCAACGCCCGAAAGCCACTTGCGTCCATGGGCTGGCCAATCATGACAAGCGGCGGTCGGCCATCCGCGCCAGGACGGCCACCCACAACGTCATAGACAATCTCTGCCGCACCTGTATCGACGGTGTAAGTATTCATGACTGGCTCGCCTCCGGCCGGTATCAGTTGTTGCTCTCACTGAAACTTACTGCGTCATGGATAAACGATCCACCAACCACCACACACACGCGCCGGTAGGTGGCAGCGTCACAGCGGAAGAAGGAAGCGCGCCCGAATGAGCACCAGGCCGAGCGAGCGCCATCACTCGCCGTGCACCATCCCTTGCAGATCCTGCCCTAGAGCCGTCACCAATCCCCGAATCATCAGCGCTGGCATACTCACGGTCAGTCACAGGGGCCGCCATCGGGTTGTGCCGCAATTTTTGCGGCAGTGTTCTTCACACTCGTTCGATGACGCCACGCACCCGTCAATACGGGACCGGGGTAGTTCGCTAGAGCGGCTCGGCGCTCAAGCGCGCTCCCTACCCCCAGGGGTGCACCGGTGCGGCTTCTCCACCGGTCATACCGGCCAGCATGGTGCGGTTCCGCGCTCCGGTCTTGCGTAGGATCGAGCCGACGTGTTTCTCGATGGTCTTCACGGAGATGCCGAGCTCGCGGGCAATCTGCTTGTCCGCCATGCCGCGGATCACCATGTCGTGGACTTCCTCTTCACGGGCAGTGAAGGCATTTGCCCCTGACTCGGACTCCGTGGACGAGGAGCCTATCAGGTGATCGAAGATGTCACCTTCCACGAGCGCCTGTCCCTGCCCGGCAGCGACGAGGACGCGGGCAATCGTATCTCCGCTCGCCCGCCGGTTGATGAAGCCGCGCACACCGGCCTGGCGCGCTGAGCGCACCTGCTCCACGGTGGGATTGTCCGTCAGCACCACGATTGCTACACCGTGGTCCCGCTCGCGGATCCGTGCCAGTACGCCGGAAGTGTTCTGGTGAACCATATCCAGGTCCACCAGGAGAACGTCCGGACGCAGCAGCTCGAACGCACACAGACATCAGCCAACGGGGCACAGCCCAACCTGTACACCCGGTACCCGGGTGCGACGCCAGCACGCGCTGGCCGGCACCTGAATGCCAAAGATCGTGCGCCCAGTTGACCGACGGTAGCCTGTGCGCTTGTTTCCTCCGGGGAGAGGCCACCGGGGCGTTTCCACTTTCCGCCTGCTCAGCCTAAGGTCGAATTGATAATTCCAATGGCGGGCTGCGCTCCACGTAGGCCGCACAGGACGCCGGGATGCACTGACACATCGAAAGGACCATGGGATGATCCGGATGCCGACCGCCTCCCCCACCACTACCGGTCTCAGCCGTAGCTGTCCGCACTGTTGGTGCTTCCGGCGAGAACCGTCGTCGTGCCCGCTGCGTCGATCACAGCAGCCGCCGCGGTGATCGCACAGGTCCTCACTCAGTCACCGGCCAACCTTGGACGAGTGGGGGCGGAAAAGTGTCATTAGCGGGCAATTGGTCCGGCGGCCCATCGTTTACCGACGTGAAAGTTGCGTTGGTACTTATCTCCACAGCGATCGTGGCGATCTCCGTAGGCCCGAGCATCTTCTCGAGCCTGTGGGGCCGGAAATGGCGAAGGACAGCCGCTGTCGCCGGAGCCGGCATCGTCGTGTTCTACAGTGTCTGGATCCTCTACCTCGCCCGTACATTACCCTCCGAAACCGTCGCCAATAATTGGAACATAGCGTGGGCTGCCTTGGACAGCTTCGAAGGACTTGCAGCACTATTCAGCGCCGTACTCCTGCACAAACACAGCAAATACGCAGTGGTAACCACGACAGCGTTCTCGACGAGCCTGTGCATTGATGCACTCTTTGCCATCACCACAGCTTCACCGGGGATGCCACTGACCGTGGCTATCCTCCAGGCGGTTCTCATCGAACTTCCCGTCGCCACCCTCGCCGCAGTACTCGCCCTGAAACTCCTCAACACCGGCGCATCCGCCCCCTCCACCCCGCCCGGACCGCCAGGGCCCGCGACGGGCGGAACATAGCCAAAAGACGGGCGTACGCGACAGGGTATATGTTGACACCATTAACACGCCCGGCGCGACTCCGCTGCAACTTTCAGGGAACTCATCGAGGCACAAGTCTTCGAGTTGACCATCAAAATGCCCGCCGACTACACCACGGCATCCCTCAAGGCCAGACGACCATTCCACCAGCGAAGCCTGTTGCTCAAGGCGGCGGAGCCGCCGGACCAATGAGGCATTGGACCAACCGAACGAAACCTACGGGCGTGCCCATGTGCCGGGCCAACCCCGCACCGGCAAAGTCACCGGTAGCCGAGCCTTAAGAGCCGCGGCGAGACCCGTGAAGCGATCGAGTCAGTGGGGACCTTTGGCTCTACTGACGCCACCTTGGGCACCGCATAGTGGTAGACAAGGAAAGCGGTGCCATGACATGACTAGCAATTTAAGTGTTGACAGAAGGAATGCACCCTCAGGCAATGTCCGTCGAGGAGTCGCAGGCGCCGTTGTCGCACTGGTGTTGGGTACCCTGCTTGCGCTGCTCGGTAGCGGCGGAATCATCGGCGGCGTGGCCTCAGCTTTGGTAGCTTCCCGACAAGGACCTGACGGTTACTTCGTTTCCCCCACGCGTGCCTTCGCCACCAATTCATACGCACTCTCCACTCCCCCTGCCCAGATCGAGGCGGATTCCGTACCTTTTGATCTTGGCAGCCTCCGGATTAGCGCTGCATTTACGGCACCCGATGGCCAGGTGTTCATTGGCGTTGGAGCAAAGGCAGACGTGGAGAAGTACCTCAGCGGCGTGCACTCAACGCAAATCATCGGCATTAAAACCTCGCCGTTCCGAGTGAGCTATAGCGATGTCCCGGGGTCCGCGGTGCCAACGCCACCCGCGGAGCAAAGCTTTTGGGCCAAGCAGGCTTCCGGAAGCGGTACACAACAAATCACCACGGATTTGCGCAGCGGTGATTGGGTCGTGGTGGTCATGAACGCCGATGCCAGCGCTGGTGTCACAGTGAACATGCAGGCCGGGTTCCGCTCCGAGTTATTCGGAACTCTCACACCTGCTTTGTTCATTGGTGGGGTCGCACTTGTGATCATCGGAGCGGGATTGATCGCAATAGGTGCCGTGGGCCTCGGCCGGCGAGTCTCGTCCTCCAAGAACGCACAGGCCGCCGGTCTGACCGGGGAACTAGATGATTCCCACCGTATGTCGGGTGCGGGGCCCTTGGAATTGGCGAAGTCCGGCCCCATGCCCTCCGCGGGGATTACCCACCAGAAACTCTATCCCGCAAGCCTGTCCGGAGAACTGGACCCGCAATTGTCCCGTGGGCTGTGGCTGGTCAAGTGGCTCCTGGCAATACCTCATTACATCGTTTTGTTCTTCCTGTGGTTTGCTGTCCTGGTCACCACCCTCGTTGCCGGAATCACCATCCTCTTCACAGGCCGTTACCCGCTTGCACTCTTCAACTTCGCCGTCGGTGTCCTCCGATGGAACTGGAGAGTGACTTTCTACGCCTACTCGGCGTTGGCTACGGATAAATATCCGCCCTTCACTCTCGCGTCGGCCGACTATCCGGCAGACTTTGAGGTCGACTATCCTCAGCAGCTCTCTCACGGGCTGGTCTTGGTAAAATGGTGGCTGTTGGCCTTCCCTCACCTGCTCATAGTTGGCATGTTCAGTAGTGCCGCGTGGCCGGCATGGAGTCTCACCGACACCTGGTCATCGGACTACTACCGCGCTGCAGGGCTCTCCTTGCTCGGCGTTCTGGTGCTCATCGCCGCTATTATGCTCCTGTTCACGGGCCGATACCCCCGAGCGCTGTTTGACTTGATCATGGGAGTCAACCGGTGGATCTACCGTGTGGCCACTTATGTTCTCCTTCTGCGGGATGAGTATCCACCCTTCAGATTGGATCAAGGTCCGCAAGAACCAGCTGATTCAGCCGTGGGATAGCGAAGCCTCGCCATCCGGGTTCCTCGAGGCCGCCCCCACCGTCGCTACCATTAGGAACGTGCGCTGATGACTGGGGGCAGCACCCAGCAGCAAGCCGAAATTTAGTTCGTCGCCGAGAGCGAACAGAACCAGGTTGATCACGGCGACAAAGCCGCGGGAAGAACAAGCGCACGGGCGTAATGGCCACGTGACACCCTCCACACCAGCAAGGAGCGCAGCTATTGCCGCTCGGATGCTCCCGAAAGGCCGGTGATCGAGGCAAGTTCCCCATCACAGTCGCGCGATCCTTGGACTGATCACTCCTGAATCCGGTTGGGCGGGTGCCGAAAAAACCGCGTAGCGGTCCTTTCCCCGAAGACGCAGTCATCCGGCCGTATCATGAGCACCGACCTCCGGAGGGTCGGCCGCGAATATCTCCGTAAGAATACCGGGATCAGCCGGCTACCAGCGATGGGGACTGGATGAAGTCCAGGCTGCAGAGGTTCCCATCAAGTTTCTCGGAAGCTCTGATATTGCCTCCTGTGCTAGTCCTGAGAATGCGTTCTGCCTTAGCCGCGCCCGAATTTATTGTCCAGTGGCGCACCCTGCAGCACGAGGAGTCGTTTTGCATCGCGTGGGTTACGGACCGGGTAGATTGTGGTGCGGTTCGCCATCGTCAGGGCCTTTTTCCGGTACCCCCGGGTGAGGCTCTTAGAGGGGTGTCCGCCAGCTGCGCCGTTCTTCACGCTATTGGTTGCAGTTCGGTAATTTGGTACCGGAAGAATTCGCTGTCCGGCCATCGATCGGTGCCGAACCCCCAGCCAAGTCGGCCGGCGCTCGGGATCGTCAGGCCACCGAAAGTGCGATAACCGGTGATTTCGCCGCCGAATGGATGCCACTGGAAGATACCGGTTGAGTCTGGATCACCCCAGCGGTCAAATACCAGGCTCCGGATACGTCCATCCGGTCCGATGGTGTAGTCCACCTCCACGGGCGTGTTTCCGAGCAGATGATGCACGCAAACATGACTGTCGCTGGTGGCGGACCACGTCGCTCCGAACCGGGGTAACAGAGCCGCTGGAACCCAGATCGCTTCGGCGCCTCCCCTACCCGCAGCGCTCCTTGATACGTCGGAACCGGACCCATGAGCGATGTTGAACAGCCCAGCCAATTTCCAGTCCATGCCCCCCACATCATCGAGATAGCGGTCCGAGCCGGTGATGATCCGGGCCACTCGTGCAGCCCAGATGAAACCCTTGTGGGGGTCAAGCAGCTGCGTGGCCCGAAACGGCAGCCATCTGCCCAGCTTGATCCTTCCCTGCATCTGAAGCCGCACGGCACGGACCAAAGGGGTTCCGGGGCGAATTGCTGCGGTGAAGTGGCGTCGGACCGGTTCGGGCAACCCGGAAAGTTCCCCGCTATTGAAACATCCAAGGGGAGAAGTCTTTTGCGTCAGTCGCTGTTCCCACTCGGCGATGCTTTGCGGCCTGCGTCGACTGAAGCTCATGATGATTCAGCCGCAGTGGAAGGTGCCCATACTCGCTTGGGACGAAGCCATAACCACAGGATCACCGAGACGGCCACAATGATGACTCCCATCGGTGCCAGAATCGTCCAACCCGTTGCGCGGTCATGAGCCTGTGCCACAAACGGCGTCAGGAAAATCGGTAAAGCGGTCAGCCCGAGGAAAATCAGGGCACCTGCTGCTGTTGCATAGCCCAGCCAGTGGTCGCGCAGCAAGGCTAACCCACTGGCAAAGACCCCAGGGAGGAAGATCGCCAAATCCAGGACGTGTACCGGGTTCGTGGGAATGTTCCAGCTAACAGCGGATGCCGATGGCCGACCTGTCAGCAAATCGGGGACGATTTCGCTGAACCAGAGAACAGCGAACAGCACGGCTGTGAACAGCAGAAACCATGCAGGCAACCGCCCCGCAGTACCGGTGAACAGCGCTTTTACATCCGTTGTGTTCACGGCAGACAACGCACCAGCGAAAGCGAAGACAGCCAGCCCCAGCACGGCCACCCAAACCAGAAACAGTGGACCGAAGTGGATCGAGAACGCGTAAATCGCGTAGTTGTACGCCGTAAAAACCAAGAACCCAAGCAAACACAACCAGGACCTCAGCGATCCTCTGAAGGCGAGGACTCCCAAGACCACGGTCAGCGGTACGACCACGAAGAGATTCACAAGATCCTGCGCAATAACAGCATCGAAAAGCGTCGCGCTTTCCTTGCCATAGATGCGCTCGGGCATGACGAGACCCGTGATGCTCCCCGCCGCAGCGAACAACGCCGCACAGATTGATAGCCAGAACCACAGCGGAGGAAGACCAGTGGTGGTTTGACGTGTTTGCCCGGTTTGGTATGGCGGCGACGACGTGCTACGTGCGAACGGGTGCTTCACGGTGGCTCCTTTCCCATTACGAAGGGTCCCAACCGCTGGGTCCCGGAATGCTGGCGTTCACCCGGAGATCCTCAAGGAGCTGCCCTTTACATCTTGTCCAGTTCCCTGCGGGGCAACCACGGCACGACACCGAGGAGAACTAAGATAAGCACGAGTTCCAACACCCCCTTCGTGAAAAGAATCCCCTGCAGCCAGCTGAACCCCTGAATCATGACGGTTTCAACCAGGATCCATATGATCATCGCAAACCCTGCCACAGCAGCCCACAAGTACGGGGACACCCACCGCCGAAAGGGCGTTGAAGCCGGCCACGACGATCAGGGGCCGCCATGCAATTCCTGTCAGGACATCCACTGGCACGTCAAGCCTGCTTCCTCAAAGTTCTTCGCAAGTCTTCATCACGACGCTGTCGGTGGTCCACACACTACGGGTCCAGACGCCTGGCGCATAGCATTCGCAGCTAAACCGTGCGCAGCTCGAATCCGACGATCTTGTTGGTATGCCATCATCGCGTCAGACTCTCTTTCCATGACGTGATTGCCGACGACGACCCAGGTGGCCGCCTCGCACGGCATCTGTTCGGGGTCGTCGAAGGGGCCGCCTAGTCTCGACTCCCTACGGATGAGCTAGGCATCGAGGCATCCGTCATCCTAGGTGGTTCCAGATACACAGTAGGACCTATGGCCCTGCTCAGCGCAATAGTCGCGGGATAGGGTCGGCTCATGACGAATCACGGGAATGGCCACCAGGTTGACCGGCAATTCATTGAGACGCTGCCTGGCATTGGTCTCAGCTTTGGAGCTGGTGCCGGAATCGCCGTCGGAGTTGTCATCGCCGGCGGACCTGGCATAGCGATCGGTATAGCCTTGGGTGCGGGTCTGGGCCTGGTGGTCGGATCACTGGCAAAACTTTGGTACCAGAGGTCCTGACCCCTGTCGGTGCATGCGCAAACCGGGCCCTCTACGCGCGGCCAAACAAGCCACCAAGTTCCTGACCGGACCAGCGGCAAGACAGCGGTGCCGGCCCGCGATGCGGATACAGAGGCGCTGTGGCCTGGGCACACCCTCGAAGTCCTATGATTCTCCGATATGCCGAATCACCGCTCACGGACGGTATTTCTGTCGACGCAGATCTTGTTTTCGAAGCTGTGAGAAGCCCAATCTGTCGCGGTGATGTTGCAGAGCAGCGCTGATAACCGCTTCAACTCGAGGTGGATCGTATGACATGACGAGAACGGTGACACCGATGCAGCCGCAGATGTATCTCCCCGTGGTCTTGCACGCTTTCGCACTCCTGGGGAGTTTGTGCTTCTTGCCGTCGAGCCAGTATTCGGCATGCCCTCGGGTACTGTTCTTACGTGGATCTGCACCGGGTTCTTACTACCGTGCTCTGCATGGCTGGTGCGATCGGCTTGGTGTTATGGGCGCTTCATCGGACCAATTTAAGGCCGCGCAGGGACCACGGCAGCGGCAATCTGTACGGTTTCCAAGGCAGACGCTGCAGCAAGCAGAGCGAACGCCAACAAGACTCCCGTGTTGCGCTGGGTGATGGTCGTCTTTGAATGTGAAGTCCTGACCCGTTGCGTGGTCCCGCGGATCGCCCACCATTTCTTGATACGCCATCTACTAATCGAGGGGGTGGCTGCGACCGCAAGGACGTAGGCCATGATCTCGTAGACTCCAGAACTGCCGAACGCGCCGATTGAAGGTGGCATCCTCACGGGCATGGGGATAGTGAAAGAGTTGGTCCCTACGATCACGGCAAGCACAGCTACGAGCAGCAAAACGCTTATGTAGCCGAAAGGATAGCCGCGTTTGGTGGTGATGAGGTTGGCTGGCACCAGCAAGAGCGCAGTAACCGCCAGATTGAGGCCTAAAATGCGCATCCACTCCAGCCACACGCTGCCTCCTGCCAGGCCAGTCCCCGCGAGAGCCTGCGTGCCGGTGCGACCGGTCAGCAACCCCTCCGGCAACAGCCAATAGCTCATAGCCCAGATCCCAACGAACACAACGGATACAACTGCGAGCAGTGTCAAAAAGCGAACGATCAACGTGTCGTGAGTGAGATAGCGTCTGAGCATGGCCGTCTCTCCCCGCGCTGTGCACCGAACGCAAGGCGCGTAAGATGCGCCCAACGATTTCGGCCAGTCTAGTGTCGAAACCACCAGGTCGGGCATAGGGCACCTTCAGAATGGTAATAATTTGACCACATGCGTCAGAGCATCACATGACCGGTTGGAGTACCCATTTTCGGGCGCTCGTGGCCCGCGGCCCGCGTCGCGTGCGCGCTTTGACCAGTTGCCGGCGGGCATCGGCTCGGGACCAGCCAACCCCGGCCACCGACCGGTCCAAGACCACGCCTTTGGCCTCCTTCGAAGCCCGGAGCACTCCGCGGCTTCCTTGTTCGTGACTTCCCGGCGCGGACAGCGTCAACTCATCACTCGTCCCTCCAGCGCACGGAGAGTGCCCGCCGTGATAAAAGATTTCGCGAGCATTTCTTAGATAAGGCACGAACCCCATTTTGCGAGCTCTTTCCACGACCCTCGTTGGCCCCTTGAAACCTTCAGGTCCTGATCTTATGCTTCCCTTCTATAAGGGGTCTGGGGTCCTGCAGAACGAAAGGACCTCAGATGCGTAGACAACCGGGAGCCATGCTCGCCGTGCTCACGGCCGTGACCACCGCTCTTTTGGGGCTGGCAGGCTGCGCCGGAGAGCGTTAGGCCTTCATCCAGCTGGCGAAAGGCGCCACATCCAAAGTTTCCGCCGCACTGGGGCGGGAGGCCAGCGAGATCAAGCTTGCCTCTTCGGACGTGTCCAGCCTGGCCTCCCGATACGGCGCGGCTGCCGAGGACGTAACCGCCGTCACCGGCCAAGCGGACACATACCGGGGCTGGTCGCTACCGCAGAAAACCGTTGACCACATGGCTGACGCTGCCAAGATGGCGAAAGACAACGAGGCCATCTCCGCTGGCGTCGGCGTTGCGTGTGACTGGATGATGGGGAACATCACAACTCCGGCCCAATTCCGGAATTCAGTGGCGAAGGCCGGGATCGGAATGACTTACACCGACTTGGTTGCATTCCGGGCGGCCACCAGCGACCTAGCCGAAGAGCTGACGACGATCAAGGATCAGGGTTCACCAAAGGACAAGGCGGCGGCGGCCTTGCTGTGCTACGTCTACCAGGCTGTCCCGGTGAAGTAGCACTCGAATGCGACTCGTCGTTGGCCGAAAAGTTTACGTATTGCGGAGACTGTTCAGGTTCGCAGGCCGCGCCGCATTGAAAGCGTGAATGGCGCGGCGGGGCCATGGTCCTTCGCGACGCTACTTGTGATGTGCAGCAGCTGATTCACGACCTCGTCGTCCCGCCCGGGTCCTTCCGAACAGGAGGGGCTCGTTTCGGAACTAAGTGTCCCTTACTCCTGACGTGAAATGGACCAGATTCTCGAAAATCGCTGCACATCTCACGGATCTGTAGGGACACTCCGCGACAGTTCCCATGGTGTGCCTGCCACTCGGAGCAGTTAGCTCAATATCGGCAGATCCCAGCCTCGATCGCAGGAACCCCTCAGTTCCCACGGACCGCCACTACACGTCAGTACCTGTTCAGCATCATACTTTGATCCCCTGAATGCAGGATCCTCCGACCGCGGGTTTCGCACCGTGTACAGCCTGACCGGCTCGGACGGGTACATCGGGCGGACCCTCGATTTCAAGCTGCTCGAGGAAACTCGCGGCCTGGATGGCGACCTGTATCTGCGCGCGTCGAACGAAGCCGTAAATGTCCAAGACCGCTGGATTGGTCTTCGCCAAGCTCGTCTTTGAGCCAGCTGGAAGTGACATAGAAAGCCTTATTTCCTTCGCTTCCGTTGGCCTGAGCTTCCTGTTCCGTCCGCTGGGCGCCTTCCTCGCCGGACATTTCGACGACAGGATCGGACGGCGGGCCTTGTTGGTGATCACCTTGATCATGATGGGAGCAGCCACGACATTAACCGGCTTGCTCCCCACCTGTAGATCGGCCGGGATCGTCCCTCCGATCCTCCTGTTAAGGCTTCGCATCCTGCAGGGGATTTCCGCTGGCGGCTAGTGGTGCGGCGCGGTCCTGATGGCCGTCGAACACGCTCCCCGGACCAAACGCGGCCCGTTCGGTTCGTTCCCACAGCTGAGTGTTCCGCTGGGGATGCTGTTCGCTTCAGACGTCCTTGCGCTCATGTCCGGACTCATCTCCCCCGGCCAGGCCTTTGTTGAGCGTGGTTGGCGCGTTCCGTTCCTGCTGAGCTTCGTCCTGATCGTCCTCGGATACATCGTGCAGCGCAGACGAGAGCCCGGTCTTCGAGGAAATCGCCAGGAAGAAGAAGCAGACACGTTCCATCGTTGTCATTAATGCATTCAAGGTCCCCGTCGAGACCGGGTCCGAACTGGAAGCGCGCTTTGTTGCCCGCAGGCACACGGTGGACGCCTCCCCGGGCTTCGAGGGGTTCCAGCTCCTGCGCCCGGTCACGGGGTGGGGGACCTTTACTTCGTCTACACGCAGGGGGCCACCCGGGATGACTTTGAGAACTGGCGGTCCAACCGAGCCGCGCACGAAAGCTCCGCCCAAGCGCCGGTGGCAAGCGGCATAGACCTGCTCAGGTTCGAGGATGTGGACCTGGCTCAGCGATGCGCCGCGTTCACGCTTGCTCGGCACTGACCGTGTGTGCGCGGCGCGGCGGGGCGTGGGAAGGGATCGGATTTTCCCAATTGTCCAACCCCGGGGCGACCCCTCCCTATGCTCGCGTTAGGGGCCGCCTGTTTCCGATCTGACATCGGCGGGGTGTCCGAGGAAGACGTCGGGAACACCTTTACAGGGTCCGAGACGCCCGCGTTTGACCTACTGAGACGGCGGGCCGGGGCTGGCCGATGAACCGGACCGCTCCGCGCTTCTATTGCCCCTGACCGCCCGGGTGCACATCACTGGTGATGTGCCGCCCCGGGCGAGTAGCGCAACTAAAAACGTGACCGGGATACTAGACGTGCTGGCCCTTCAGTAGTGGGGTGAAGAATCTGGCTAGTTCGTCGGTCGCGGTCAGCGGCAGGATGTTCGCCACGTACTGGTCCGGGCGTACGACGACGACCACGCCGTCGCGGGACAGCCCTCGCGTCTGGAAGATGTCATCACCGTCGACAACGCCGTAAACCTTTTCGAGGTCGGTGAGCTCGAATGGCCCGACCTCGGGCTTGAACACTTCGGGCACGGCGTTGATGTCGATGTCCTCGTGCCTCTGCTGGTAGATGACCTTCACGTCGAACCAGGCGTCGGCGTCGAGCCCTTGGGGGGTGGCAGCCAGCGGAGATTCCGGAGCGTCTGCGAGCCACTGCGCCAAATCGGTGGTGGGCGAGGCGGCCCCGGGCTTGGCCGCATCGGCGAAGACGTAAATGCGCCAGCGGCCGTCGGCGGTGGCCTGGTGGCCCAGGTGCAGGGCGTTGGTGTCACAGACGCGCGAGACACGCGCGGACTTGAAGCGCTTGCCAAGCGGGAACCCTGTGGCCAGGTCCTGGTGTGCGTCATCGGAGGTGAGCAGCGAGGGCGTGTACTGCGTCATGAACCCGGCCGGGAACTCGGCAGTGCGCACGTAGAAGTCCTCCAGCTCCGTGGGGTTGGCGAATTCCTCGGGCTTCTTAGCCATCATCGTCGACCATTGCTTGTCGAAGTCGATGAGATTCTTAGCTACGACCTGGCGCTCGGTGGAGTAAGTGTCCAGCAGCGACTCTGGGCTCCGGCCCTCGAGCACGTGACCGAGTTTCCAGCCCAGGTTGAAGCCGTCCTGCATGGAGACGTTCATGCCCTGGCCGGCCTTGGCGCTGTGCGTGTGGCACGCGTCGCCGGTGATGAAGACGCGCGGGCTGCGGGTGCCGCGGTCCTGCGCCAGGACGTCGTCGAACCGGTCGGTGAGGCGGTGGCCGACCTCGTAGACGCTGTGCCAGGCAACGCTGCGCACATCCACGGTATAGGGGTGCATGATCTCGTTCGCCTTGGCGATGATCTGCTCGATGCTGGTCTTGCGCACGGCGCCACGGTCGTCTTCGGGCACCTCACCCAAGTCCACGTACATCCGGAATAGGTGGCCGCCCTCGCGCGGGATCAGCAGGATGGATCCGCCATCGTGCGACTGGATAGCGCACTTGGTACGGATGTCGGGGAAGTCGGTCTTCGCCAGCACATCCATGACGCCCCAGGCATGGTTGGCAGCGTCGCCGGCAAGGGTGCAGCCAATCGAGGCGCGGACCTTGCTGCGCGCGCCGTCGCAGCCAACAACGTACTTGGCGTGAATGATGCGCTCGGTGCCCTCGTCCGGTCCGGCGCTGCGGACCAGCGTGACCTTGACGGGGTACTCGCCCTCGTCGGTGACCTCGAGCGTTTGGAAGTCCCAGCCAAAGTCGGGGGTCAGGCGGCTGGGCGAGTTCACCGCGACCTCGGCGAAGTAGTCGAGCACACGGGCCTGGTTGACGATGAGGTGCGGGAATTCGCTGATGCCGGTGGCGTCGTCGACGGCGCGGCCGCCGCGGACGATGTTCTTGGGGTTCTCTTCGCCCGGGCGCCAGAAGTTCATTTCGGTGAGCCAGTAGGCCTCTGCAATGATCCGCTCGGCGAAACCGAACGCCTGGAAGGTCTCGACACTGCGGGCTTGGATGCCGTCGGCCTGGCCGAGCTCCAACCGCCCACCGCGGCGTTCCACGAGGCGGGTGGTGATGTCCGGGAACTGGGCGAGCTGGGCCGCGATGAGCATGCCGGCCGGGCCCGAACCCACAATGAGCACATCCACCTCGCCGGGAAGCTCCTCGGGACGGTCGACGCCGGTCCCGGCCGCCGTCTGGATGCGGGGGTCACCGGATACGTATCCGTGGTGGTGGAACTGCACAAGAATCTCCTCACTGCACTGTGGGCGGCGAGCTCACCAGCATCACCAATAGTTCGTTATCTGAACATTCCGTTCTAATAACGCACACTAAGCATAATTGTGTGGGCTATCTCACGCAAGTCCCGAACGAGGCCCACTAAAAAGTGCCCGCGCCATGTCTTGGCCGGATCGGCAGTCAACCCCAGCAGTTCCACCTCGTCGTTGGCCACTTTCCAAGACAACAGGTGGGGTCCTTCGGCATCAATGACCAGACAGTGGCGATGAGCATTGCCGGCATCAATTCCGCCCCACATCTGCGGCATCACCGCCTCCAAGCGCCTCGCGAATAGGTGCGTCCTGCGAAACTACAACTGTCACGGAATCATCCACCAACAACATAAGAACAACAACCAAAAATGGTGGGACCAGGCACGACGGAGCCCGCGCAGTCGTGACCGGGCTGACGTAGAAGAGGGCCGTCTACTGGCCGGCCCTCTCCGTTTTTCCTTCACAAAGGAAAAACTTTGCCGCACTGACACGTCCGTGATGTTTTAGCGCCGCGGAATTTCATGGCAATGGAACTCTGAACGTCTCGACAGTGAAATCGAGAAGTGCCTGCGCGCGGGGACTGAGCCGGGAGCCTTCGAGCCAAATGCCCGACATGGTGGTGCGGCTGGCCGGCGGCGCCAGCGAGCGTACTGCAACGGGAAGTCCTTCCAGGGTGATCGGCGCCCAGTTCGGACGCGACATCAAAAGCCCGTAGCCCAGGCCGCGGCCTACCAGCGCCTGGACGAGGATGATCTGCGGCATGTTCGCCACGATTCTCGGCTGAAGGCCGCGGTCAGCAAAGGCCCGGTAGGTATTTGCCGGGCTGGGGCTGGCGTCGTACATGATCAGCGGTTCAGGGGCCAGCTGTGCCAGGTCCACGGTTTCCTGTTGCGCCAACGGATGGTCAATGGGAAGTACCGCCTGCAGCTCGGTCTCGTAGATGGTTCGGCGTTGGAATCCCGGCGGCAGTTCCATGTCGTAGACGATCGCCAAATCCAGCCGGCCGTTCTCCAGGGCGGGCAGCAGGTCGTCGTGGGTGCCCACCACGACCTCCACGTCGACGCCAGGGTGGATGCGGGGGAAGCCGTCCAGGATTGCAGGCAGCACGCTGGCGGCGAAGCTGGCGAAGCAGCCCAGCTTTACGGGTCCCTTCAATTGCCCTGCAGCACCTGTCATCTCGGCCAGCAGATCCTCCGCCTCTTTCAGCAGTACGCGGGCCCTGGACGCAAAGTATTCCCCTGCAGGGGTCAGCTGCAGGCCCCTTGCCTTGCGGCGGATACACAGCTGTTCACCCACTGCGCGTTCCAGCCGGGTGATTGCCTGGGAAAGCGCCGACTCGGAGAAGTGCAGTGACGCGGCCGCATCACTGAGTGTGGGAAACTCCGCCAGCGCAACGAAAAGCTCCAGCTGGCGGAACGTGAACTTTGACAAACCGTCCTCTTTCATAAAACCGAATTACTATGCCTGTATTTATAAGTTTACTCACGGAAATATCTCTGTGACACTGGTTACATTCCGTTAGCCGGGACCTGCTGCCGCGTTGGTGCGTGTGCCGGGCCGGCCGCTATCCCGGACTAAAGTCAAGGACAACAAACCCATGAGCATCACGAAAGCCTCCGACACGCGGCGCACGCAGCGGCGCGTCGCGTTTGCGACCCTGATCGGCACCACCGTCGAGTGGTACGACTACTTCATCTACGCCACGGCCGCAGGCCTGGTTTTTGCCCACCTGTTCTTTGAGCCGGCCGGCGCCCAGATCGGCCTGCTGCTCTCCTTTGCCTCTGTGGGCATCAGCTTCCTGTTCCGCCCGCTCGGTGCGTTCCTTGCCGGCCACTACGGGGACAGGATCGGCCGCCGGGCCATGCTGGTCCTGACCCTCTTACTGATGGGCACCAGCACCATGCTCATCGGCGTACTGCCCACGTATGCCACGGCAGGTGTCTTGGCCCCGGTCCTCCTGCTGCTCCTGCGCATCCTCCAAGGCGTCTCGGCAGGCGGCGAATGGGGTGGCGCCGTCCTCATGGCTGTTGAGCATGCGCCCGCCAACAAGCGCGGCCGGGCCGGTTCGTTCCCCCAGCTCGGCGTCCCGCTGGGCCTGCTCCTGGCCTCCGGCGTCATGGCGCTGATGACCGGCGTCATCGCACCGGGAGATGCTTTCATGGCCTGGGGCTGGCGCATCCCGTTCCTGCTCAGCTTCGTCCTGATCGGCGTGGGCTACTTCGTGCGCCGTGCGGTGGAGGAAAGCCCCGTGTTCTTGGAGATCGCGGAAAAAAAGCAGCAGCCCAAAATTCCCGTCGTGGAGCTGTTCCGCAAGCATTGGCTCCTCGTCATTCTGGCGGCCCTGGTTTTTGTCGGCAACAATGCCGCCGGCTATATGGCCACGGGAGGCTTCATCCCCAGCTACGCCACCAACCCCGACGGCATCGTGGGCCTGGCAAAGACGCCCGTGCTCATCGCCATGACCTTTGCCGCAGCCACGTGGCTCATCTTCACCGCACTGGCCGGAGGCATGTCCGACAAAATCGGGCGCAAGCGCACCTATGTGATCGGCTACATTGCCATGGCCCTGACCGTATTTCCACTGTTCCTGTTGATCAACACCGGCGAACTCTGGGCGCTGTACCTGGCACTGCTGCTGCTCACCTTTGGCCTCGGCCTGACCTACGGCCCGCAGGCCGCCTGGTACAGCGAAATCTTCCCGGCCTCGGTGCGGTTCTCCGGCGTCTCCATCTCCTACGCCATCGGCGCCATTCTTGGCGGCGCGTTCTCTCCCTTGATCGCCCAGTGGCTGCTTCAGGCCACCGGCACCAGCCTCGCCATCTCCGGCTACCTGCTGCTCACGACTCTCATCGGCCTGGCCGCGGTCATTATGCTCAAGGACCGCTCCGGGATCGACCTCAGGATCACCAATCAGGCCGAGCAGGAGGTTGGCGCCACCATCTTTGATAAGCGTCAGCCGGTTGCAGGCGTAGGCTCCGCGCCGGCCTGAACGCAAACCAAGCACGACGGCGGCACCCAACTTTCGGTGCCGCCGTCGTGCTTGGGAACGAAGTCCTCGTCCGTGCGCAGCAGTTTACTCAAGCGGGCGGGCGGCCACCTGCCCGTCCATGTCCGTTATCTGAATTCGATGTCCCACTATAGAATGAAGGGAAAAGGTGGGGACTGCCACAACGACGGCTGACGCGGCCGGCGACTGAATAGGATCCAGACGTGAGTACAGAAGCAGTACAGAACCACCCGGCGAAGGCAGCAGCCCATTCCCAAACCCTGTCCCGCGGCATCCGCGCGCTGGAAATCCTGGCCGAGGCCCAGTCTCCCATGACCATCGCCGAACTGTCGGAGGCGCTGGGAGTGCACCGCTCCGTCGCCTACCGAATCCTTCGCACGCTGGAGGACCATTCACTCCTGATCAGGGACGACGCGGGTCGGGTCCAGACCGGACCGGGACTGGCGGTGCTGGCACGCGGCGTGTCCGCGGACCTGCAGACGGCCGCGCTCCCGGAACTTACGGAGCTGGCCAATGATTTATCAATGACGGCCTTCATTGCCGTGTGGGACCACCGCGACTGCGTCACCCTCCTGACTATCGAGCCACGGCATTCCGGCGCCACCCTGGCCCAGCGTCCGGGAACCCGGCACTCCTTCAGTTCCGGCGCGCCGGGCATTGCCATCCAGTCCGCCATCAGCGAGGACGCGTGGGCGCAGCTGGCGCCCGGCCTGCCGTACCGTCACGAAGCGCGTGCCGCGCGGGCCGCCGGGTTCGCCACGAGCCATGACGAAGTCCTTCCCGGGGTCTCCGCGATCGCCGCACCCATCCACGTACCCGGCGGCATGCCGGCGGCCATCTGCGTGATCTTTCTAGGGCGCGGCCCGGAGCCCGACGCCATCGGCGCCCGTCTGGGCACTAGCGCGCGGGCCATTGAGGCGCAATTGCAGTAGCGTCACAGCGGCAGCATCCAGCCCCGCAACGCATGAGCAATCCGCTGGCAGGAAGCCTGCGGCCCCCATCGGAATAATCCTTGACGCGTTTACAGGTTTGTGATACTTATCACACTATGACCGTGGAAAAGGCCGTGCGGTTCGCGTCCGGCCCTCGCGATCCAGACCACCCTGACATCAAGGGAGTTAAAGATGGCTGCGCGTAGTGTCACCATAAATTTTGACAACACTACCGATGTGGCGTTGATATTCCCCACATCCCATCTCGATCACGGCATCTGGGGGACCAAGCCCCCAGCGCGAATCGAAGCCGGCGCGTCCGCGTCGTGGGAGGGCGAATCTTCGGGAGTGGCCACCGGCACCGAAGGGTACGCGGACTTCAGCCTCGAACTGGGACCGGGCTCCACCGGAACAATACACGTCTACTTCGACAACCCGTTCGTTGGGAGCAACAGCTACGATCAGTCAGCGCCGGCAGCTTATGCGCTGAACCGAGTGGGCGACGGCTCCGGGAACGACTCCACCGCTCACTGGGTGTTCGCAGACGCCTCGAGTACGGGCGACGGCATTGCCGATGACTGGAAGATCAATGGCACCACTGTCGACCCGGGGAATGGGTCCGGGCCACAGTTCATCGACCTTCCGGCCATGGGCGCGACCGTGGGCAAACCGGACCTCTTCGTGCATCTGGACTGGATGGCAGACAAGACTCACAGCCACGCCCCGACCGACGCGGCCATCAGGACCGTCGTCGACGCGTTCGCGAACGCGCCATACATCAGCCGCAACGGCTCAATCGGGATCAACCTCCACGTAGACGCCGGCCCCGCCAGCACACTGAACTTCGCAACTGGCACCAAGTGGGGCGCACTGAGCCGGGCCGCGGCCGTCGGCCACGTGGTGCAGCTCGGCACAACGAACCCGGACTCCTCGGGCAACATCAACTACAACTGGACCGAGTTCGACAAGCTCAAGAACCGGGTCGGGGGCTTCTTCTCATCCGGGCGGACGGGGATCTTCCGCTACTGCGTCTTCTGCCATCAGATCGGCTCCGTGGGTAACAGCGGCGTCGCCCGCAGCATTCCGGGTTCGGACCTCATCGTCAGCCTGGGCACATTCGCGTCAGTCACCGACACTAATGTCTCGGGCACGTTCATGCACGAACTGGGACACAGCCTGGGCCTTCAGCATGGCGGCGGCGATAGTGTGAACAACAAGCCTAATTACGTCAGCATCATGAACTATCTTTGGCAGTTCACCGGTGTGACGCGGAGCGGGGCCTCGCTGATTGACTACTCGAACGCCGCTCTGATTGCCCTCACGGAATCCGCCCTCAACGAGACAATCGGGCTGGGGCCCGGGTCCGCCGGGGTCGCCATCTCCCATTGGGTACCAGGCGTGGCACCCAATCCGGGCGCGTTCGTGCAGGTAGCCGACGCCTCCGCGCCAATCGACTGGGACGGCGACGGCCTCACCACGAAGACGAGCGTCAGCGTTGACGCGAACAACGACGCGGCGCAAGGAACTCTCAGCCCTTTTAACGACTGGCAGAACCTGAAGCTGAAGGGCGGTGCAGTGGGAGGATCCGGCTATGAGCCGCCAGTACAGTCCACCATTGTCCAGGAGCTGACTCCCCAAATGCTGCCGGTCATCCTGCCGGCAGACACCACGCCGCCGATGACCACGGCCACCCTCACCGCCGCACCGAACGCGGGCGGCTGGAACCGCGCCGACGTTTATGTCGCCCTGACCGCGACGGATGACATCTCGGGAGTCGCCCGCACCGAGATCACGATCGACGGGCTTGGCTCAGCCGCGTATACCGCTCCCCTGCTGATTACCGCCGAAGGCGTGCATGACGTCGCCTTCCACTCAATCGACCGTTCACAGAACATCGAGGCCGAGAAGCACCAGAACGTCAGTATCGACAAGACCGCCCCGGAAGTAGTCATCAGTTATGACCCGCAGGCCGGGGACATCATCGTTGAGGGACGCGATTCCCTGTCCGGCACGGCCGCCGGCCCGGTGCCGCCCCGGGCTCGGGTGGACGCGGAATGGACTGATTTTGGTTCAGATGTTGCTCAGATCCGCACCTATTGCATCGACGACCGGGCCGGCAACGTCACTACCCTCTACCTCAAGGTGCGTTGCTCGCCGGTGGCCATTGAGGCGAGCGTGCTGGGCATTGCCTACGACGACCAGCACCGCCGCGGCGACGATGCGCAGGCAGAGGGGAACTCTTATTTGCACGGCGGGCGCGGCGGGCGTTTCTATCGGGAGCGCAACACGCTGGTCTTCGAGCGTGTCCTCGGCCGCAACGTGGCCGCACCTCTTGCGGGCGTGCGGCAGGTGGTCGCGATCGGCGACGGCGAGAGCCGGTCGATTGTGCGGACACGGTACGACGTTCTCGACGACTACACCCTCCTGGCGCGGGAGTATGGCACGGTGAGCTGCGTACCGGACGGGAGGCAGTGCCCGAGCCAAGATCACGAGTCCGGCGAAACCGATTGTTCCGGCACGACCGCGGCCCCTGAAACGGCTCCGGGATCAGCAGCCGGCACCGAGACGGACCTCCGCGGGCTGCTGATCCTGCACATCGTCAGCAGCAACGGCAGGCTCGCCGTCCAGGAATAATCCTCCTGCCCCGTGGCCAGAGCGGATTTCACCCATCACGCAGATCGCCGACCATCACGCCGCCGATCCGGCCCAGCAGGGTGGCGTTGAACCTGCCATGATGCGGCCGGTGAGCGTGCGCTTGGCGCTCACCAGGCCGGGCACTGGCGTCAGACCTCGGGAAGGGTGCAGATGTGCCCGTCGGCGTCCACTGGGTACCCGCAGAGCGGGCACACAGGACGCCCTGCACCCACGACCTCACGGGTACGCTGGGCGAATGCACGGGCGGTGCCGACCGGCATTCGCACCAGCAGTAATTCGGACGCGTCAACGTCATCTTCATCAAGCGATTCATCGTCGCCATCAGCACCGACATCAGCGACCGGGTGAGCCTCTATGACGATCTGCGCTGTCGTCGGGTCCCAACCCAGGCTCATGGCGCCCGTGCGGAACTGCTCCTGAACGGCCTCAAGCGGGTCATTGTCGACGAGTTCAATGGGAGTACTGGTGGGAATGCTGAAGGGATTGCCCTCAAGGGTGATGAGCTGGTCGAGAATTTCGTCGATCTTCTCGGCGAGCAGAGCCGACTGCTGCTTCTCCAGGGCAACACTTACGATCTGCGTCCCTGTCCGCACCTGCAGATAGAACGTGCGCGCCCCCGAAACGCCAAGGGTGCCGACGACGACCCGATCAGGCCAGGCGAACTCGTGAACAGTTGTAGGCATGTAAGCATTTTAGGCTCATCACGATCACGGCGCCTTATCCTCACGAATCCGGCCCAGTCCGGCACCCGCACGAAACGATCCGACGCCCACGGCGGCCGACGGCCGAGAGGTCGCGATTGTGCTGGTCAATAGGAGTACAGCCGTCAATGGCCAGGCCGTCTTCGGCAAGCCCGAGGTCACGGTGCCGTAGTCAGTACGCCCAGCAGTGATCCCGTTTCGAGGAGGAATTTCATCTGGATGGCGATGGCGTCACACAGCTAGTGGTCGGGGCTTCGGCCGTGCCATGATGCAAGTACCATACGCGAAGGAGCCAGACTATGACCGCCTGGAAAGTGCGCGACTTCCACCCGACAGATCTGGAAGGGATCCTGCACCTGTGGGAGACGCTGAAATCCGCCGGCCTGGACCCCGTCTATGACCTGTCCGAGGTTCTGGCGTCCTGCGAAAAGGACCACAGCGTCGTTGCCGTTCTGGGTGAGGACCTGGTGGGCGCGGCCGTGGGCAGGGCCGCACATGACCAGGGCTGGATCGTTTTTTTGGCGACCTTGCCGCAGTGGCGGGGTCGCGGGATCGGCACCGCGCTGCTGGCCGGGGTCGAAACCCGGATGGCCCCGCTGGGGTTGACCAAACTCTCGGCACTGATGCCGGACACAGAGACGCGCGTTGAGGCGTTCCTGAGCCGCGGCTTCGAGGACAAGAAGAACCTGAGGTATTTCGAGCGGCGGATCCCACTTCAGCGCCAAGAACTTGGTCCGCTGGGGCAACTCGGAGGCCGGCTGCTTAAGCGCAACCTCTGGGAGAACGTCGCCGGCATGAGGCGGGAAAAGGATCTGCTGGAACGCCGGCTGGTCCTGCCCTTGGCCCATGCCGAGCTCGCCGAGGAATTTGGCGTCGTGCCGCCGCGCGCCGTCGTCCTCTTCGGACCGCCCGGAACCGGAAAGACCACCTTCGCCAAAGCCATCGCATCCCGGCTGGAATGGCCGTTCGTGGAGGTCTTCCCCTCCCGGCTCGCGGCGGATCCGGGCGGGCTTGCCGGCGCGCTGAGAGAAACTTTCCTGAAGATTGCCGAGCTTGAACACGCCGTAGTGTTCATCGATGAGGTGGAGGAGATCGCCTCGCACCGCTCGGGTGAGCCGCCGTCTGCCCTCCAAGGAGTCACCAACGAGCTGCTGAAAATCATTCCCGCCTTCCGCGAGCAGCCCGGCCGCCTTCTGGTCTGCGCCACCAACTTCATCCGTTCCCTGGACTCGGCCTTCCTGCGGCACGGTCGCTTCGATTATGTGATTCCCATTGGTCTGCCGGACGCGGAAGCGCGCCGGGCCATGTGGGAGCGTTTCATTCCCACCTCCGTGCTGGAACAGGTAGAAGTGGAGCTGCTGGTGGAGCGCAGCGGCGGATTTTCACCGGCGGACATCGAGTTCGCTGCCCGAAGCGCGTCGCAGCGGGCGCTGGAAAAGGCCATTTACCAGCACGACGGCGGAATCGCGCGGCCAGGTGCTACTGGTGATAGCGCCGGTTTGGACCTGAAGCGTGGCCCGTCCACGGAGGACTACCTTGGAACCATAGCCGACACCAGGGCCACGGTCAGCGACGACGTCGCGCGCCAATTCCTGGAGGACATCGAGCGTCTGGCCCGCATGTAGGGCGCCGGGAATTTTCAAGCTGACGGACGAGGCGCAATGTCGGCTTGAGGACAAAACAGACGGACCCGCTAAGGAAGCACCACAGGGCAATTGCTACGGTTCTCATTTTCTATTTTCGATTCTGATACGCGCCGCACGGACCCTGGCCGCTGCCCGTGGAGAGTACCGGCGCTACACCGAAAAGTGTGATGCCCTCTTCAGGTCCGCATGGAACACAATGTTCGGCCAGCACTGTGATTCCGCGGTGTTCCGGGCCCGCCACAATTACTGCTGCGACGAGCAGGCTGAAGCGTTTCCACGTTCATCCTGAGCCATCGTGCGGACGATGACCGGGCTGTCATGAGCTGTCTTACTCGGTGTTCGCATGCGCGGCCGCCGCGGCCGCATTATCGATCTTCCGGCGCGTTGCCAAGAGCAGGCAGACGACGTCGAGAGCCACGTGCGTGACCTGGTCAAAGAGGCTGGAGAGCGGCTGAACGGTCATGGCCTCACCCGGGCAGCGGTATTTTGTGGCCGCGGGGAGCACCAGCACCGTCGCTGCCGGGGAGGCGAGCGGCGAGTCAGGATCAGTTGTGACGACGTGCACCATAGCACCGACCGCGGCCGCCTGCTGCGCCACCCGGACCGTGCCCGCCGTCGTGCCTGATCCCGAAATCGCCACGAGCACGTCGCCGCGTTGTACCGACGGTGTGGTGCTTTCCCCGACGACATGCACGGGCAGGCCCAGATGCATCAGGCGCATCGCAAATGCCTTTGCCATCAGGCCACTGCGGCCCTCACCGGTGGCGAAAATTCGCGAGGCACCTGCCAACACGTCAGCCAGGCGCTCAATATCCTCCCGCTTTACGCCCTGCACCACGGTGGTGATTTCGGAAAGGACGACGTCCAACAAGTCCAGTTGCTGCTCCCCGGGGTCGACATTGGTTTCATTCATCGCGGTGCCACCTCACGCTCGGCTGTGTCAGCGGCGGCGCGGACCGCCCGTGCGGCCGCTGCAGGATCCGCTGCGCCGGTGATTGCCGAACCAACGATGGCGCGGAGGTTCTGGACTCCGCCAAGCGGAGCCAGTTCGTGCGGTCCGAGGCCCCCGGCAACGGCCACCGGGCGTCCGGAAGCCCACGGTCCTAAGAGGTCGCCAGGCTTGGCACTGGATTGCTGCGCGTCCTTGCCGATATGCGCGGCCAGTACAACATGAAAGGGCAACCGGGCTGCCAACGCAGAGCGCCGCGTTTCCGGCACAACCATCAGGTCGACGACGGCTTCCAATTGACGTTCCTCAGCCACCCGGACTGCCGTCTCAACGGTGACGTCCTCCGCAAGGGCCAGTACCGTTGCCGATGATGCACCGGCGTCGTAGGCCAGGCCAAATTCAAACGCAGCGTCATCCACGGTCTTCAGGTCGGCCAAGACCGGCTTACCATCGGCTGCCTGGACAAGCTGGGCCACCGCGTCCATACCGTAGTGCTTGACGAGTGAGGTGCCCACCTCTATCCAGTCCGCGTAGGGGGCGACGGCTCGGGTGATGTCCACTGCCCGCCGTAGTGTCATCCGATCAAGTGCGATCTGCAGCTGCACTGCTTACTTCCGTTCTGTTGGGTAAAGCCTTCATGGTTCGATTAACGGTGCTGGTCCTCAGCCGAGTCCGCTGGAGGCAGGCTCCCCTCAAATCCGGGCGGCCGTCGCGGGCGGTTCCGCCAGGAAAGCCGCGAGCTCTGGCCGGTCAGGAAGACCATCCTTGTCGCCGCTGCTGGTGGTGGCAAGCGCGCCGATCGCCGCCGCCCTCTCGAGCGCGGCCTCGACCGACAGCCCGTCCAGGTGCGCGCTGATCAGACCTGCGGCGAACCCGTCCCCGGCGCCGACGGTATCGACCACCTGCACCGGGAAGATCGGGCGGTCCCATCGGCCGGTAGCAGTGTACAGCGACGCGCCCTGTACGGCGGCCTTCACGACGACGCGCTGCGCCCCGCGGTCCAAGTAGAACCTGGCCACCTGGTCCGCGTCCGCATCGGGCAGACCGGACAACAGCCGCCCCTCGGTCAGACCGGGCAGAACCCAATCCGCAGTGGCGGCAACATCGTTTGTCACACGGATCATTTCTTCCGGCGATCCCCAGAGGCCTGGCCGGAGATTGGGGTCAAAAGAGACCGTCATTCCGCGTTCCCGGGCTATTGTGACGGCCCGGAGCGTGAAGGCCCGCGTGCTCGGTGATAGTGCGAGCGGGATTCCGGTCACATGGAGATGGCGTCCCGAGGAGATATAGGCATCCGTGGCCGGCGATGGCGCCAAGCGGCTGCCCGCCGAGTTCCTCCGGAAGTATGCAACCTCGGGGTCTCCGCCGTCCGCGTGGCTCTTGAGCTGGAATCCCGTCGCGGCCTCTGGGTCGAAAAAAACCGCAGCCGTGTCGACGCCATTGTGGGCCAGTTCCGCGACCGCAAAGCGGCCAAAATGATCCTCCCCCACGCGCCCCACCCAGCCGACGCGATGGCCCAGCCGGGCGAGACCGATGGCGACGTTCGTTTCCGCTCCAGCCAAGGCACGGCTGAAATTCACCACGCTCTCCAGTGGACCCGACTCGGTAGCGACGAACATCGCCATCACCTCCCCGAAGGTGACGACGTCCATAACCGGGCCGCTCACGACGCTGCTCCAGCGGCCGCGAGGACGGGTTCCGCAGCCACGGTATTCTCCAACCGGCCGAGCAACGGCGAGCTGGCCGAGACCCGGTCGCCGGGGCGAATCCTGCCGACGGCACCGGGCGCCCCGGTGAGCACGACGTCCCCGGGGCCCAATGTCATGAAGGAGGTGATGTACACCAGCACCTCCACGACGTTGCGCCCCAGGTTCGCCGTGCTTGCGGATTCCAGTGGCACCGCGTTAATGCTTAGGGTGAGCTGCACATCCGAGAGATCAAGCGCGGTTTCGACCCACGGTCCCAGCGGGGTCCAGCAGTCGAAGCCTTTGGCTCTTGTCCAGAGCGGATCGCTCCCCTGAAGGTCGCGGGCAGTGACATCGTTCGCGAGCGTAAAACCAAGCACGTGCCGGGGTGCATCCTGCGGCGTCAGGTGCCGCGCCGTCCTGCCGATCACAACGGCAAGTTCGGCTTCGGCGTCCACCCGTCCGATGCCTTGGGGAATCGGGATTGCGCTCCCCGGACCGGTCAGGGCCCGTGCCGGTTTGAGAAAGGCCTGAGCCGGCAATTCCCGATCTGCTGACCCAGTGTTGTGCGCCATGCCCACCACGTTCATCGGTGTGGCCGGCGCCAGCAGCCGCGCGCCCTTCAGCGGCACCCTCTCACCGGTGGCAACCGCCCCGCCCGGCCACGGGTCCTCGATCAGCCCCAGCGTGGTACCGTCGACGACGGCCCACCTGGGGCCGCCGTCGTGCTCTACTCGAACGAGCCTCATGCACGTCCTCTTCGGCTCTGGCCGGACAGCGGCGACTGCGCACCGGGGAGCGTTCGTGAGGCTGCAGCGGGGCGCACCCACAGCATGATTGCGGCCGCCGCAGCAAGGGACGCGGCCATCAGCAGGAAGGACGCTGAGGAAGATCCGGTGAGGGAATCGAGCCAACCGACCAGGTAACTGCCGATGAATCCGCCGATGGCACCGAAGGAGTTCACCACGGCAATGGCCGGCGCCGCGATCGCCTTCGGCAGGAACTCGGAAATGTTCGCAAAGTACGGCCCGTAGGGGGCGTACATGGCGGCGCCGGCGATAATCAGCAGCGGGAAGGAGAGCCAAAAGCGGTCCGGTCCGAGAAGATATGAGCCGTAGAAGGCAACAGCCCCCAGCGCGAGCCACGGCCAGACGTACCGGTTGCGGTTTCCCGAGCGGTCAGAGGCGCGGCTGTTGAACACCATGACGATGATGGCGAGCGCATAGGGGGCGCCGGAGAGTAAGCCCGTCAGTCCGATGCCCTGGCCCGATCCTGCCTTGACGATGGTCGGGAGCCAGAAGACGAACCCGTAGACACCCAGGCTCCAAAGCAGGTACTGGATGGAGAGAAGAACGACGTTGCGGGAGCGAAGTGCGGCGCCCAGGCCACCCTCGACAGGGGCGATCGACTTTTGCTCGGCTTCCAGGGCATTGACGACCTGGTCGCGCTCCTTGGGGTTGAGCCACTTCGCGTCATCCGGACGGTCGGCCACCAGCTTGCGAAAGACGAAGGCCCAGATGATCGCCGGGATGCCCTCGAGGATGAACATCCAGCGCCACGAGGTCGCCTCGATCAGGAATCCCGACACTACCGTCAACCAGAGGACCGTCACGGGATTACCCAGGATCAGGAAGGTGTTTGCCCGGCCCCGCTCGGCTTTGGTGAACCAGTGAGCCAGAAAGATGACCATGGCCGGGAGCACGGCGGCTTCGACTGCGCCGATGAGGAACCGGTCGACGATCAGAAGGGTCACATTTTGGATTACACCCTGGGCTGCCGCGAGGACGCCCCAGAGAATCAGGCTCCAGAAGATCAGTGTGCGAACGCTGCGCTTTTCCGCGTACTGCGCTCCTGGAACCTGGAAGAGGAAGTAGCCGATGAAGAATGACGCGCCGATCAGCGCGGAAACACCGCCGGTGATCCCTAGATCGTGCTTCATCCCTCCGGCGACGGCGATCGAATAGTTCGATCGATCCAGGTACGCAAGGCTATAAGTGACGAAGGCTATCGGCAGCAGCCGTGCCCAACGCTGGTGGCCCAGAACGTCTCCCACGGTGGTACCCGGGTTGGGCGAGCGGCCAGCTCTGCTAGATCCCTGGGACTGATGCGCCCCTGATTGCGTGTCCATATTGGCTCCCTTGCCGTGGTTGGGGATTATCACAACTCCCATATGATGGAAGTAACTCCCATAAGATAGAAATAGCATGGCTTCCTCTGCATGCGCTTGTCAAGGAAATATTCCATCCTTCGGGCGTTGTTCCCGTATGGTGGGAGTAGTGACGGATACGGAGGCGGAGATGAGCGAAACTTTTACCGAGGTCGATGACCCGGCAGACGCACGGAGAAGCAGCGGGCGGGACATGGTAGCCAAGGCTCTCAGTTTGCTAAATCGACTCGGCGAACACCCCCACGGCGCCGCAGCCGCCGAGCTGGCCCGTGAGTGCCAGCTTCCGCTGAGTACCGCACACCGTCTGCTGGGCTCACTTGTCCGCGACGGCTTTCTGGAGTTCGAGTCAAAATCGCGTCGCTATACCCTGGGCCTACAGGTTTTCGTGCTCGGGCAGTCCGTGGCCCAGGCCCGCGGGCTGACGGGGATGGCGCGCCCGATCCTGGAGGAAGTCTCAGCGCTCACGGGCGAAGTAACGCTGATGGCGGTCCGGGAGGGGGATCAGCAACTGTACGTCCACTCGGTCCAGGGGCCCCAAGGCGTCAGCGTTATCGGCAGGCCGGGTACCCACGGTCCACTGCACTGCACCGCCCAGGGCAAAGTCTTGGTCGCCATGGCTCCCCAGGCCGTCCGCGAAGACCTGTTGAGCAGGCTCGAGCTGACTGCCAAAGGCCCCAACTGCATCACCGACCGCCAGCATTTTCGCGCGGCCATCGACGAAGTGCGGACCCGCGGCTGGGCTCTGGCTGACCAAGAACACGAGGTCGGCATCCGTGCCGTGGCAGTCCCTGTTCCCGGGCCGGATGGCGTGGCACTCGCCGCGATATCGACCGCCGCGCCGGCTTACCGGACCAGCATCGAGCAGCTCATCGAATACGTGCCGGTGCTCACTGCGGCCGCCCGCCGGATCGCTGTTCGGATGCCGTCCCGCTGATCCCCTGCTCAAGCGCCCGGGCTCCCAGCATCTCCCGCGTTCTCGAGCGGACGGCCATCGCGCACAGGACGCCGGGATTCACTGATACATCGAAAGGACCATGGGATGATCCGGATGCCAACCGCGTCCCCCGCCAATACCAGTCTTCGCCGTGGTTGTCCTTGCTGTTGGCTCCACACCCTTATCCGGCCTGTCAGTTGGAACCACTCACGAGACAGTTCACTAGGCCACGGCGTCGCTTCAGTTGAGCTGAAAAATGATTCCGGAACCTACAGCATCGGGCCAGTTCAGGTCTGACGGAGCAACAGCTTCAACCGCGATCATGGACATTGACCGGGCAGAGTTCCACCGCAGTAGGTTGGCGTTGCCAGGTCTCACAAGCGACTTGGATCAGCAGAGCGAGTGTTTTCCCGGCCTGTGATCCTAAAATTGCCGCCGTTAGAAATGCCAGCGACCGCGACCGGCTGGCTCACCGTGCACTTGCGGGAGTGCGACTAAACGAATTTTGCACTTTCGGGCTGGACTGGACCCGTTCTTGAAGAACGTCGCCGCCAACCATCCGGCCACCGCTTCATTCACAAATCGTCCTCACCGGCACGCTCGGGCTTGCGGCCCGCCATGATGTCTCCATAGCAACCAGATCCGGGCCCCCGCCCAATCCAGATCGCTGCTAAGAACATTCGAGCTGCAGCAAGATGCGGTGTCACGAAGCTGAGCATAACCGCCCAAAGACGTTGCTCCCGGGCCGGGCCGGTGGCTTCCCCGGTCGCCTTCGCCCAACCGAGAACAGGCCCGACGCCTTCCTCGATCATGTCAAAGACGGTCTCCGTAATAGCGATGCCGCCTGGCTGGCCGACTTGGGGGCGCACGGGCTGGTGCGTGCCTCGTTTGTGGCGCCGCCATCAATCCGTGAACTGCGCCAGCTGACAAGGACACAGACCATCATCACGGCTGAACGCTCTAAGGAAATTCAGCGCCTGGAAAAGCTGCTCGAAGATACCGGCATCAAACTCTCCTCTGTAGTCTCGGACATTGTCGGGGTTTCGGCCCGTGCGATGCTGGAAGCACCAGGACTCCTGACATGAGATGGTCGGCTGTGTGGCTATGCCCTGCGTTCTCGGGGTTTCGTTGCCTGGGCGAGTGTTAATTTTGCCCTTTTTGTTATATAATTGGGTAGAGGAAATAATCGGTTGTTGAAGGGGTGGGATGATGGGTGTGATGACTGCCCAGGCACCCCTTCCGGTAACTGTTGAGGCCGGTGCCGTGCCGGTTGGTGCGGCGGCGTCGCTGCTGGAGGATG
>NZ_JADNYM010000010.1 GCF_015708085.1 Arthrobacter terrae
CAGTGAACTCTGCGACCATCTCACTGCCACAGAAACCCGCTATCCCGGCACAAACCAAATCCTGCGATTCGAAACCAAAAACCGTGAAACGTCGCCACCAAATTAAATACCTATGTCAAGAGTCCTGGTGCCATAAGCAGGTTTTACCCCATTCATATGGTCTAACTATGCGACTGAGCGGCGTTAGAGTCTTTGTACCTTGTTCTGCCAGTCTGCCGGTCTGTCTGCCGTGGCCGGCAGTCCGCTATTTGAGCAGGTCCCGCATGACGGGTGCGTTTTTGTCGTTATCAGTCAGGGAGGCCAGACCCCACAGGCTTTCAACAGTGTGCAGCAGGGAGTAGTGGTTGTAGGGAAGGGGGGATTTGTAGGAATGTCGGGCCGTTGGTCCGGCAAAAATTGTCGAGACGGTATTGTCCTTGCCTTCGCCTTCGTCCCAAGTGATCACCAGGAGGGACTTCTGGGTCGTGAAGGCCGGTGAGGTCAGAATGTCGGGCACCTGGTGTGCCAGCCAGGTGTCGCCAGCCAACACCGGGCAGTCATGCATGTCATTGCAGAGATTGGGACTGATAAATACGTAGTTGGGCAGGCTTGAGGCGGCTTTCAGATCTTGGCTGAGCTGGGTCAGGGGAACGACGTGGGCCGCGCATGAGTCGTGGCTGTCGGTGACGCTGGGGTAGTACATAAACGGGTTGTGCTTCACCGCGTAGGGATAGGAGTTTTCCGCCGCGCAGGGAGCGGGCATACTCTCGGCATACATCTTCCAAGTTCTCCCGGATTGCCCGATTACATCCGCGATGGTCGGTACCCGCGCAGTGCAGCGGCCGCCCGGGCTGCAGTCGTCCGTGATCCCGGCCGTGGTCCCGCTGGTTAGCGCCAGGTAGTTGGGTAGGCTCGGGTGGGATACGGCCTGATAATTGGTCGCCAGTGCGTTTTCGGCGGCCAGTTTGTTGATGTAGGGGGCGGCAGCGTTGCCCAGAATGCTGGCGGCCGGTTTGTTCTCCTCGACAATAATGACGATGTGGTCGATCCCGGGAGGCGTTCCTCCAACCGGGGCTGGACTGCCTACCGGCAGGGTCGGGGCTGCGGCTTTTTGAGGCGACGGGGCAGGGCTGGCAACGGGTGTCGGGGCGGCGCATCCGGCCATGGAGAGCCCGAGCGCGGTGATGCCAATCGCGAATGCGACGGCAAAGCGGCTCTTTTGGCTCATTACTCGATGCTAACCGTAGGTCTCCCACCCGGCCATGCTTTCCGTGGACCACCGCTTGTGCCGCCAGAATGGGTCCACAGATCGCTGCGTCTCTCGAGGCCACCTAGCCCGCAGAACATCTTGAGGACTTTGCGCTGGGCTTGCGCGGCCGACGTCCATTCCCTTCGGACGCGGAGAACGTTCTATAAGAGTTAGCGGGAGATTTGTTGCAGAGCCCAGGAGTTGCCGTCGGGGTCGTTGAAGTACGCGTACCGGACGCCTCCGCCCATGTCGCTCACCTCGGAGACGTCAATGCCGTTGCCAAGCAGTGCTCGCCGGACGGCATCGAGGTCTTCCACCACTAGATGCAGTCCGTGGACGGGTGCGGCGTCGGGGTCACTGATTCCCACGCCAATGACAATCGAGCAGGCTGACCCCGGTGGTGTTAGCTGGACCACTCGCATGCCGTTGCCCGGCTCAATGTCGTGGTCGAGGTTGAAACCGACTTGGTCCAGGTAGAAGGCTTTGCTCCGGTCAACATCGGTCGACGGTAGCGGAACCAATTCCAAACGCATGTCCAAGGGGACTCCTTCTTCCCGCACTGTTCGCGGATAATGGCAGGCCGGCGACCTGTACAACTGCCATGATACTCACCATTGCGTTAGCCGCTGAGTTGAAATTTCCCCGGTAATCAGTGCCCCTTTCCCGGCGGTGGTCTTGACCTCGCCGCCGGTTGGATACACGCTAAAGTATTTTCATCTAAACCATCGGCACGACTGTCAGGAGCCCTCAATGCCAAAGCCCGATATCGCCCCAGGTGATCCCTGCTGGATTGATCTGATGACCTCGGATCCCGAGAAGTCCCGCGATTTCTATGCCGGTCTTTTCGGCTGGACCTACGAAATTGGTGATGAAGAAATGTATGGCGGCTACGTCACTGCATTTGTCGAGGGCGCTCCCGTAGCGGGCATGATGAAGAACGACGGCGAGTCCGGGTATCCGGACGTGTGGACGACGTATCTGCGGGTAAAAGACATCAACACGACCGCCGAGTCGGTCGTGGCAGCCGGTGGTCAGGTATTGATGCCGCCCATGGAAGTTCCGGACCAGGGACACATGGCGATGTTCAGCGACGCAGGAGGCGCAGCCGTCGGTGCCTGGCAGTTCGGCGGCCACACCGGTTTTCAATTGAAAAACGAGCCCGGAGCCCCGTTTTGGCATGAACTTCACACCCGGGACTACGCACCCTCCGTGAAGTTTTACCAGGACGCTTTCGGCTGGGACACCGCCGTCATGAGCGACAGCGAAAACTTCCGCTACACGACGCTCGGATCCGGAGATAACTCACGCGCCGGCATTATGGACGCTGCTTTTTACCTCCCTGACGGGGTTCCGTCGAACTGGCAGATCTATTTTGGGGTAGCCAATGCCGATGCCGTCGTGGAAACAGCGAAGACTCTTGGCGCCCAGGTGATCCATCCCGCTGAGGATTCCCCCTTCGGCCGTATGGCTACGTTGACAGATCCGACGGGTGCGGTTTTCAAGATCGCCCAACGGCCCGAAGAGGCCGCCTAACCACCACCGCTCGTCAACTGGAACCACGATTTTCCGGGCATCGTGTGACTGGGAACATCAAGGCAAAATTAACGGTGGTCCTCGTGCCGGAAGGAAATCAAGAGTCCAGGGCCGGGGACGACGACGTAGGCGCTCGACTTCGAGGAGGGTCATGCTCGTGCCGCGACCGTGGCCAATACGCTGAGAATGGTCAGCCAGGTGGGGGCCGAAATCGGCGCCACGCGCTGACCGCTTACTGGGGGATCACCTTACGATTTTCTGTCGCATCCCAGCGGACGATGGCAGGATTGGGACATGACTCCTGCCCACGGTTTTTCCGGCCTCCCCCGGCGTCCCCAGCCCATCAAACCCAAGGCCGGCCAAGAATCGGTGTGGGACTACCCGCGGCCGCCCAGGGTCGAGCCGCGATCGGAACGCATCATCGTCCGCCTTGGCGGCCAGGTGATTGCCGACACCACCGATGCAGTGCGCGTCCTGGAGACGAGTCATCCGCCCGTCTACTACCTGCCATTGGACTCATTCCCGGCCGGTGTACTCGTCCCGGTCCAGGGCACCAGCTTCTGCGAGTTCAAGGGAGAAGCGCACTACTTCGACGTCGCCGCCGGCGGAGTCGCCGTTTCCCGGGGCGGGTGGACCTACCCAGAACCCACCCGGGGTTTCGAGGCGCTCAGTACCCGCGTGGCCCTCTACCCGGGTCACCTGGGCTCCTGTGAGGTCAACGGGGAGCAGGTGACCTTCCAGGATGGTGACTTCTATGGCGGTTGGATCACCACACAGATCGTCGGTCCGTTCAAGGGTGGTCCGGGCACGGCCGGGTGGTGAGAGGTTGCCTCTGCCCGCTCTGCCCGCTCTGCCCGGTGCTCAGGGCTTTACATGTTCCGAAATTCATCCGTGTCTCTTAGCGCCGCCACGAACTTCTCGGCCAGGTCTGCCGGAGCGTCTTCTGCGCACAGCGCCATGAGCTTACGGGTCGGGCTTCAACTCCGCACTTGCTGAACTGGCTGTCCACGCTCTACATCTGGAACCTCGCCGCGTATTTTGCCGAGACCGTCCGCGCCGGCATCCAGGCCGTGGACGCGGGCCAGACCGAGGCCGCCTACGCCTTGGGCATGACACCGGTCAAACGCATGCGTGTCATTGTCCTGCCGCAGGCGCTGCGTATTATCATCCCACCCACGGGCAACGAGTTCATCTCCATGCTCAAAACCACCTCACTGGTTTATGTGGTGGCGGGTAACGACCTCATGACCAACGCCAGCCAGATCTACAAGCAAAACAACCTGATTATGGAACTGCTGATCGTAGCGTCCCTGTGGTACATGGTGATGACAGCCATTGCCACGTTCTTCCAATCTAAGTTGGAGGCCCGCTACGGAGCCGAAGCCGTCCGTCTGGTGCGACGGCCCGGTCTCATACAGCGGATGTTTCTCAAGCGCAGTACGCCGCAGCTGCGCACCGGCGCTGCGGCCGCAGTATTAGGGGAAGACGACTCTGTCAAGGTAGGGAAGGAACGCTCATGAGCCACAAATTACACGTTCAAGCCACCGGGGTCACCAAGTCCTACGGCAGCCACCTGGTACTGGCCGGCGTGGACTTCACTGTCCGGACCGGGGAGGTGAGCTGCATTGTGGGACCGTCCGGATCCGGTAAGTCCACATTCCTGCGCTGCCTGAACGCACTGGAGTCCTACGACGACGGAACGCTCCTGGTGGAAGATCGTCACGTGGGGTACGAATACCGGGACGGGCGCTACTACGAATGGAACACGAAGCAGTTCGCCGGATTCCGATCCAGGATCGGAATGGTGTTCCAGCGCTTCAACTTGTTTGGGCACCTGAGCGCGGAGGAGAACGTGGCCTGTGCCCTGGTTCAGGTGCGTGGCTGGGGAAAGGCTGCGGCCAGGGCCCGTGCCGGTGAGGAACTGGCCCGCGTAGGCCTGACCCAGCATGCGCACAAGCGTCCCCACCAGCTCTCCGGCGGCCAGCAGCAGCGCGTCGCGATCGCCCGGGCCCTGGCCTTGGACCCGGAGATTATGCTCTTTGACGAGCCGACGTCTGCTTTGGATCCGGAGCTTGTTGACGAGGTGCTGGAGGCCATGAAGGAGCTCGCCCGCCAGGGCATGACAATGGTGGTGGTCACGCATGAGATGGGCTTTGCCCGCGAGGTCGCCGACACCGTGCATTTCTTCGACGCCGGTGTCATCGTCGAATCGGGGACCCCGGCAGAGGTTCTGGGAAATCCTCAGAGGGACCGAACCAAGGCATTTTTAGCTAAGGTGCTCTGACTGGAACGGCCATAAGGACCAGCGGTACAGCGGTTGGCGCTAAGCAGTCCCGGCCCCCGGCACAATGCCCGCTATAGGCTCGCCCACGGAGGTACGAAAAGAGCCATCGAGGGTGCTGTCGAGGCGACAGCACCGACGACTGCCGAGGGGACTCGAGACGAAAGGTCCAATGCTTGGGCGCGGGCCGACGGCGTATCCGAGAAATGCCTCCCTAAAGACACGGTATATAAGGGCGGCCGAAGCGCCGAGTCCGGGGCCGGAACTGGAGATGATTGTGAACGCATGAATGAGTGTGTGTGGCAGGGAGATATCTCCGGCAGGCCCCAACAGACACAACTCTGTACATCTAAAGTGTCAGGGTGCCAGTATGTATGGTCGGCCATTTTGCCCCACAAGCGGTCACCTGTCGCCCCCGCACCATGAAGCGCGGCGGGGCTTTTCGCGTTGGTCGTGATGGATCCCGATGCTCGGGCTACTATTCGTGACGCCTTCTCCAGCCGCGACAAAGTAACAAGCGCTGTTTGTCCGTGGAACGCTTCGCGGTGCTGATCAGCCTGGTGGCCATAAGGATCTCGAAAAGGTCCAGGGCATCGCCGATCGCCTTGGCCTCCAGCTGGCGGATCACCGCGGTGAGTATCGCGGCGCGTTTGGGCTCTGCCGTCTGCTCCAACTTCGGGGCCTTGGTGCCCAGCCCGTACAAGGCAAGCACGGAGAGCCGGTTCGGCGGTATCTGCTCCAGCTTCAGCCCGCCCAGCCCGAAGACGGCTATGTCCTCAACCCGCTGCAACGCACCCTTCATCGCGGTTCCAGGGGTCCGCGTTAGTGGACGACGCATCTGCTCCAGTTCCGAGTACAGCGTGCCCGCAGGCGTCGTCAGCGCGGCAACCAAGTTGCCAGGTAGCGCCGGATCCGCCCGCAGGGCAGTCTAGGCGACCTAAACTTCCGACCGAGGGCAGCGTCCTCATACTGGTGAGCCGTACACATCGCGGATCTCCCACGCGTCCTCATACGCCGTCTTTGGCCGCTCGGTGTACTCCTTCACGCAGGAGACATCCTCAATTTCCAGCTGCTCTGCCAGATGCTCAAAGACCACCCACGGCACAGCCAACGGATTCTCAAGAAAAGCCGGGTATACCGGACCGTGCACCTGTGCAGGGCAAAACCAAGGCGATTGTGGTCACCGCGCCGCTTCGCGATCAGGTTCCGGTCCTCGTCGTCAAGGAAGAAAAAATGCTCCAACTCAGGCCGCGTCGGCTCCTCGATAAATCGTCCATAGGCCTCAGCCTGCTGCTGTCCCGGCGCTGCGGTTTAGCTAATCGGGCTGTAACAATCAACCCTGGGTGGGGTGGGAGCTAGCACCGGGGGAGGACAGCCAACACAACTGCTCAAGGGCCACGGTCAAGCGCATGGCCACGGTCAAAGATGCTAATTCGATGCGGTGAGCCAGATCCGCAGATGAGTGCCCCGTCCAGGCTGGGCATGATCGGGTTCCAACCCTTTTCGTTACGTGTCCGTGTTTGTAGACTAGAGGAAAATTGACCAGTTTGTTTGGCACGGGACGGGCGCGACGATGGCCACTTTTCTAGAGCTTCACCACATGGGGGTGCCACTGCTGCTGCCCAATGCATGGGATGTTGGCTCCGCTCTGGCTTTTGCGACGGCAGGCTTCCCCGCCGTCGCCACCACTAGCTTTGGCATTGCGGCGAGTGCCGGTCTGCCCGACGGCGGCCGGTCCAGTAAGACCGGAACCGCCGCACTTGCGGCACAGCTGTGCCGCCTGCCAGTGCACATCACGGCGGACGTCGAGGACGGCTACTCCGACGACCCTGCCGAGGTTGCGGATTTTGTGGCCCGGCTGGCGATCCAGGGCGTGGCCGGCGTCAACATTGAGGACAGCCGAGACGGACACCTGGTGGATCCAGCGGTCTGCGCGTCTAAGATTGCTGCCATCAAGGCAAGCGGCCCTGGCGTGTTCGTCAATGCACGGGTGGACAACCTCTGGTTTGACGAAGAAGCCACAGTGGACGCTATCGTGCTCCGTGCCCGCATCTACGCCGAAGCCGGGGCGGACGGGATCTTTGTTCCCGGATTGGTGGCCC
Source organism: Arthrobacter terrae (assembly GCF_015708085.1). Taxonomy (GTDB): domain Bacteria; phylum Actinomycetota; class Actinomycetes; order Actinomycetales; family Micrococcaceae; genus Arthrobacter_M; species Arthrobacter_M terrae. The sequence continues at coordinate 7,145 of NZ_JADNYM010000010.1, forward strand.
CGGAGGAGATTCTGAGCATCACCGAAGGGATTAAACTGCCTGTGAACGTGCTGGCACATCCCTCGCTGACTGTTGCCGAATTGGGCGAATTGGGGGTCAGGCGGGTGAGTTCCGGCTCCCTGCCCTATCGGACAGCCGTGGATGCGGCGGTGGATAGTGTCAACGCCCTGCGCGACGGCAAGCAGATTCCGGTCGCCACCTCGTATTGGGAGATGCAGAAGCGCCTCCAAACCTTCAGCCCCGGCGCCGCGGACTGACCGCGGTCAACGCGAGCCTGACCAGCAGGGCGCGGCAACCGCACGCCGAAGGTGCTGGGCCCGGCCCGCCCATTAGCGACAACATGGTGAGGCCGCCCGCACCGGCACGTACATGGGAGACTGCGGTGCCCCGCAGCAGTGCGGGCAGCACCAATGCGCTCGCTGGGAGGAACGCCGCGACACCTGGTCGATCGCCGAGCAGTCAGGTGGGGCCTGCTTTGAGTGCCGGGATCGCCGCTGCCGCGGTGATCACTGCCATGGCGCAGATGGGCAGGGACGTCGTATGCATCCAAACGGCATCCTCGCTCGATGCCACGCCGAACTCACGCCGATGACCGCGGGCAACCCGAACCCGGGCACGATGGTGAGGAGCCGGGTCAGCCGCTCAGGTCCCCATGTCCCTCGGCGCGCCCGAACCGTCGTCCGGGATCGGCATGTTCATAGCTCAAGGGCGGCCTCCTTTACCAGGGATGCGATCGCATCGGGGGAGAGCCCCAGGCCCCGTGCGGAGCGGGACAGCGCGAGGATCTCGGAGTGCAGGGATGCTAACGGCCCGGCGGCATCGGTGACCACCGCGCCGCGGCCGCGGCGCATATCGACCAGCCCTTCCGCACGCAGGTCCTGGTAGGCGTGAAGCACGGTGTGCAGATTGACTCCCAGGGATGCCGCCATCTCCCGTGCCGCCGGGAGCCGATCACCTGGCCGTAACCTGCCGGCGGCGGCAGCCGTGCGAACCGAAGCGGCCAACTGCGCGAACAGTGGCGCCTCGCTCAAGGGGTCAATACGGAACATAATATGATTATTCTATAACATTTATAACAGTGCTAGTGTGCGGATATGAGAAATGTTCTCGTGTGGGTCTCTGGTTCCGGTGTTGTGCAGGGGGTCATCATCGGCGCTGCGCTGGCATTCTTGACAGCGATCATCATCATGAATTTGGTGGGCAGACGGATCACAACCACGGTCAATGGATGGAGTGCCATCCGGCAATGCGGCCAGCCCGGCAACGGGATCCTCGTGCGGGCCGCCTGCGCCAAAGCTCTGCCGGTCGTCAACGTGTTTGAAGAGGCCGCCTACTGGACAACCGCCAAGGATGCCTCACGGCAGGCGCTCAGCGGAAGGCATGAGTACAGCTTGCATTTTCCAGCCGGGGAACTCCCGCCGAGTGACGCCTTCTGGTCCCTCACTCCCACCGATGTCGCCGGATACATGGTGAACAATCCTACTCATCGCAATAGCGTTGGCGACCGTTCGAATCTGGCCAAAAACGTCGACGGTTCAATCGATGTCTACCTCCTGCCAACGTCACCTGGAGAGCACCAGCAGAACTGGCTCCCGACTCCCTCCGGCGCCTTCAAGCTGATACTTCGCGCATATCTGCCCGGCGCAGCGATTCTCAATGGAAGCTACCGCCTGCCGCCAGTCGTGAGGGCGCAGTGATATGAACCGCCTCATCATGAAATATGCGTATCCCATGACCGCAGTGATACTGGCGATTTTCGTCTGGGTCATCTACCGGCGGATCTCGCACGGATGGAGTGACGTCGTTGTCCTGGCCATGGCGGCAGGCATCGCCTACGCGCTCGGCGTGCCCGCCATCCTTTACCTCTGGCCGCGCCTCGGGGTCAGTGGCTACAAGAGGGCGATTCTCAAGCGTGGGCTTGGTGACGGCCCGATCCCCATCAACACGTTATACGCCGTGCCCAGCACTTCCTCCCCTGGTGTGCCCGGTGGGAGTCTCATGGCAACCGGAGCCGATGACCTGCTTTATATCGGTGGCTGGCTCGACTTGAGGAAGGGTCCGCAGGGTTCTGCACGTGCCCGAAATGGCCGGGCGGTACTACAGCGTGCAGTTCACCGACCCGGCGAAGAATTTCAATTTTGCCTACGTCGGCAAACGCACCACGGGAACCAAAGCCGGCGACTATGTTCTCAGCGGTCCCGGCTGGACGGGAATCGTACCGAGCGGGATGATTCAGATTTCGTCACCATGCGCGTGCGCACTCGTACTTGGGCGAGTCTTCGTCGGCAGTGGCGGTGATCTTCACAGCGCATACGAACTTGCGAAACAAGTAAACCTTGAACCGCTCACACTCTAGCGGTCGATCATTCCATATTGCGCCTCGCGGCTGTCGCCCAAGAGCCGTCGTTGCCCAGTTGCGCGAAACAAAAGGAGAACAAAAATGTCCGCAACGCTGAAGCTGACACATAAAACCATCGGGGTGGAGGTTCGCCGCGGCACTTACGACGTCATGGTCGACGGGAAGCCTGTCGGGAGCCTCGAACTGAACCAGACCATCGACATCCCAGTCAACCCCGGGCGGCACTCACTGCAAGTGCTTGAGGGTCGAAACACGAGCCGAACGAAGACCTTCGACGCTGTCGACGGGGAAACCGTCAGCTACCGATGCAGTGGAAAGAGCGTTTTACCGATCTTTCTTCTATCCTTTCTGGTGCCCAGTCTGGCACTCTCACTCAAGCGCGAGTAGGAGCAGTAAGGCAAAAATAGGCCGGGGAGCTCGGACGAGCTACGGCAGCGGGTTTCAGGATTGTAATTTGGTCCAAGGTGAACGGAAAGGCTCAGGCGGCAACAGTCAGCGTCCGGTACGTCGTCCACGGCCTGGACGACGTCATCGCGTTCTTCGGCCGGCATCCCGGTTTTCACGAAGTGATGCGCCCTGCTCCGGCCCTCGCCATGCTCTCCAGCGGTGATCTGGGCCTCGTGCTTGGCCGGCCCGGAGCCGGGCCGGGAGTGCCTCCGTTAATGGACGGTTTCGCTGACGGATCCTCGGATACCGGGAAACCGAACGGACTCTCCTGTAAGGGAACCTCCTGCAGGACGCGACCGCGGGTGCCGGTTTTACCCGGGCGTTTCCCCAAGGGCCCTTCGCCACGTTGCTGCGCGGGTTCGATCAGCGGCTACAGCGCTGTGTCCTCGCGGGAGGTTTTCCAGCCTTCCGGACCGTTGGAACCCGCCGGATACTCCTGGATCGGCACGTCATTGGTGGCCCACCCTTCAACCCCCGGTTCGATGATCCGCCAGCACTCCACGACGGTGTCGCCGCGGACAAAGAACATGGCACTGTGCGTCAGCACCGCCCTGAGCACTTCGCCGTAGGTGAGCAGATCGGTGCCATCGATGGCAAGCTGCAGTTTCGCCGGCACAGTCCCATCCGGACCCGGGTCGCTGTTTTCCGTTCCGGTGAAACCGGCAGGCAGGTAGCGAGCGGCTTGCGCGATCCGCCCCTTACATCCTGTTGAGTCCTTGCCGCCGTCCTGGTAGTTGGTGGGCGAGTACCCGGTCAGTCGATATTTTCCATGCTAGAGCGCTGCCAACGAGGTGGCTAGACGGGATGAGACTGGGCTGCGGCGAGTGCTACAAGGGCGTCGGCAACGGTCTGCGCCAGAACGGCTGCGGAGTCGGAGATCGTCTGCGGCACGCTGGCGGAGAGTTGCGCGATGGGGTGATTTCCCCGTGAACGTTCCGCTAGCACCGTGCTGAGCGTGCCGACGTCGTTCGCTGCCGCGACAAGGAAGCCGGCCAGCCCGTCAGGCTTCTCTCCTGTGCCGGAGCGGGTTCCTTCCGTAGAGGCGTAGGTGAGCAGCAGGACGGCAGCCACCAGCACGTCCAGGTGGTCGAGCCGGTCCTCAAGGTGGCGCAGCCGGGCTGCGCGGCGCAGCCCCCGGAGCGTCCTGGTCCGGATCCGCCGAGCAATAACGCGCTGAGCGGCCAGATCGCTCAGGTCACTTCGGGCGTCGCGGGCCCGTTCGACGGCGTTCTCTGCCAGGATGGTGTCCTTGCGCTCAAGGCCTGCAGCGCTTCCACGAAGCGCTGCCTCAAGGCTGTCCAGGACGCGCTGCGCTGCGACGGAAACCAACATCACCGGATCGGGCGTGAAAAGAATCTGGCTGCCGATGAGACCCAGGACCCCGCCGATCCCCGCGTCCACAATGCGGCTCCCCGGGTTCTGCAGGGGAGGCAGGACCAGCACAAAAAGCGCGGACGCGGCGCCCTGGATGTAGGCAAGCCGACGGGAATCCAGAGCCGCAGCTGCGCTCATCCCCAGGACAACGGCGAGCACAGCCTGCAGCAGGCTGCTGCCTGGGTTCCACCAACGAATCAGTTCGCCGACCGCGACTCCCGCGATGACGCCGGCCAGCAGGTCCACCGCCTGTCGTCCCCTTTCGCCCTTGCCGCCGCCGAGGCAAATGATCGCCGACGTCGCTGCAAATACAGGATTCCGGTGGCCCAATAGAGCCGTTGCCAGCAACCACGCCACCCCGGCCGCGAGTCCGCACTGTGCGATGACGGGAAGCCCCGTCCTCAGCCGACGCCAGGTGGAGGTGGGGCCTGCTACCTTGGCCGTGGTCCTCACTACGCGCTGGAGCGGGACCCGCTGCTTCTTCATCCGCGCACTCTCCGCCCTCTCCGCCGTCCGCTGCCACCGCAGCCGAACTTCATCACATCATGTCATTGCGGCCCGGTGTAGGGCGTGCGTAGGGTAGGGGAAAAGCAGCAGGCTTATCATTCCGGGAGGTTTGTGGTGGAGAACCAAAAATCGGAGCAGGGCGGAGACGGCGACGAGCCGTACACCTCAATTGACCGCAGACACACCACACGCGTGGTTCTGATCTCGATCGGCGCCGCTGTGGGTGGATTCATCTTCGGGTTTGACAGTTCGGTGATCAATGGCGCGATCAACGCGGTCACTGACCAGTTTGCACTCTCCGCAGCCGTCACTGGATTCGTGGTGGCCATTTCCCTCCTTGGCGCCGCGGTAGGTGCATGGTTTGGTGGCCCGGTCGCGAACAAGTGGGGCCGAACAAGGGTGATGCTGCTCGTGGGCATCCTGTTCTTGGCCGGTTCGGTGGGCTCCGCGTTCGCCTTTTCTGCCTGGGACCTGGCGGCTTGGCGTGTTATCGGCGGGTTAAGCATCGGTGCGGCCTCTGCCATTGTTCCGTCCTATATTTCAGAAATTTCACCGGCCAAGCTCAGGGGCCGCCTGACGTCTTTGCAGCAGATGGCCATTGTGCTCGGTATTTTCGTGGCGCTGTTGATGGATGACGTCCTTACCGGTGCCTCCGGTGGCGCCGGTGCCGAATTCTGGTGGGGCCTGGAGACTTGGCGCTGGATGTTCCTTGCCGGAGTTGTTCCCGCCGTCGTCTATGGGGCGCTGGCGCTGAGGTTGCCGGAATCCCCGCGCATGCTGGTCTCCAACGGCGACTCGGACAAGGCTATCGAAGTGTTGAAGCATGTTCACGGACGCAGTGAGAGCGAAACAAAGACCCTGGTCGACTCCATCCGCAAGTCCATCCGAAGTGATTCCAAGCCTTCCTTCAAGGACCTTAGGGGCGGCACGCTGGGCCTGGTACCCATTGTGTGGGTCGGCGTCATCATTGCGGCCTTCCAGCAGCTGGTCGGCATCAATGTGATTTTCTACTACTCAAACTCGTTGTGGCGATCGGTCGGATTCAGTGCGGACTTCGCTTCCAATGCGTCGGTGATTACGGCGATCACCAACGTGGTGATAACTGTGGTGGCGATCTTCCTGATCGACAAACTTGGCCGCCGTCCACTGCTGTTGATCGGTTCCTCAGGCATGACCATCAGTCTGGTGCTCATGGCAATCAGCTTCACTCAGGCATCCATTGTCAACGGTCAACCGGAGTTGCCGGAGCCATGGGGGCCGGTGGCACTGGTGGCTGCGAACGCGTTTGTCGTTTCTTTCGCTGTTTCCTGGGGACCAGTGATGTGGACGCTGCTGGGCGAAATGTTCCCGAACCAGATCCGCGGGCTCGCGGTTGGCATTGCAACGGCGGTGAACTGGCTTGCTAACTTCGCCGTTACCGTCACGTTCCCGGCGCTGAGCCAGATGTCGTTGCCGTTTACGTACAGCATGTACGCGTTCTTCGCCCTGGCGTCGCTGGTGTTCGTATTCTTCAAGGTTCCCGAAACCAAGAACATTCCGCTGGAGAAGATGTCGGACAGGTATAAGCGGGAGCGCCGCAAGGCTGGTAAGTCCACTTCCGGATCTTCCGACGGGTCCTCCGGGTCTTCCGGTAAGGCCGAGGCCCGGGGCTAGCCCGCCGGTCGGCAGCAATCTAAATTCCGCGTGTTTTCAAGGAGATGAACTTATGGCTTACGTCCCGGCAGTCATTGTCTTTGACGTCAATGGCACGCTCTCTGATATTGGTCCACTAGGGGCTGCTTTCACGCGCTGCGGAATGCCTGCTGATTCGGCGCAATTGTGGTTCACGGAAATTCTCCGGGACGGATTTGCCCTGGCTGCAGCGGGTGACAACGTGGCCTTTGCCGATATAGCCAGCGATAGTCTCCAGCGTATGTTAAACAATAAGAGCGCCACGAGCGCCCGGAACAACACCGGTAACACCACGGAGCAGGCGAAGCGGATCATGACGGCGCTCAATGACCTGGCGCTCCACCCCGACGCAACTGACGGAATCGTGGCGCTCGGCCGCATCGCAGAGCTGGTCACGCTCAGCAATGGCGCCGCCTCAGTGGCGGAAGCGCTTCTGACACGCGGCGAAGTGCGGGATACGTTCTCCCTGTTACTGAGCGTTCAGGATGCACCGCGATGGAAACCGGCGCTTCAGGCTTATGAATACGCTGTCCGGAAATGCGGGAAGACGGCTCAGGAGATGCTGCTGGTGGCGGTTCATCCGTGGGATATACACGGTGGGCACGCCGCCGGCATGCGCACAGCCTGGATCAATCGGTCCGGCGCTGCGTATCCGTCCTATTTCGCGGAACCAGACATCGTAGCAAACGACTTGGTATCCCTGGCTGAAGGTCTCTGTGCTACTCGGTAGCTTCGGCGCAAGGGCTGAACAGACGTAGCCTTAGACGAGGTGGTCGCTGGCTCAGCGTCCCGCGTTGGACGGAACGTTCCAGGTTCCGAGTCACTGGACCGAAGGCAAATTTGGGTACGGGAAACCAACCGTACCAACCGGGGCTTAGGAGCACACCCGTGGTGCCCCTTGCCAGGCCCGAGCATCTGGGTAGGCTGGGGGTCAGAGGACCTGGTTCCCTCTCCCGACCGGTCTCGTCCAGGCCGGGCGCCGTCAGTTCCAGGCATTTATCCATTTCAAGTACACGAGCGTTGAAATCCGTAACCCCGGGAGGAATGCCAGCGTGGATACTGAAAGCGTCCGTACAGCCGAACAAATCATGAGCACACCGGTCATTACCGTCCCCCCGGATACCCCGGTCGCGGACATTGCAGGGCTGCTGCGCCGACACCATATCAGCGCGGTCCCGGTCGTCGATCCGGCCGGGCATGTGCTGGGCCTCGTCAGCGACTATGACCTGCTGGCCAGGACGGGCGACACGGCGGCGTTGGTCATGAGTACGGCCGTGATCAGCGTCAGCGCCGACACGGAAATTTCGGACATCCGCCGATTGTTGATTGATCAGCGATTCGGCCGACTGCCGGTGTTGGCTGGTGGTCGGCTGGCAGGCATTGTCAGCCGCGGCGACTTGGTGGCGATGCTGATCACCGAGTGGGTATGCGCCGACTGCGGCGAGCCGGTCCGCGGGGAGAGAGCGCCGGATAGCTGCCCCAAGTGTGGTGGAAGCAGTGCCGGATTTACCTTTCAAGAGCAGCCTCCGGGCCCGTAAACACCGGCCGGCGCCAACGAGAGCAGGAGGAACAAGATGGCTGAACGACGCAGAGCGGCAGCGGTGCAGGTGTCAGAACCTGCGGCGCCAACAAAGGCAGAAACCACCGGGGCATTCCCCGCGGACGAACCTGCCGAACGGCTCGTGGACTACTACGCTGACATGGTTCTGATCCGCAGGTTTGAGCTCAGCGCGGACCAGATGTACAAACGCGCCAAGATCGGTGGTTATTGCCACCTAAACCTCGGCGAAGAGGCCACCGTCGTCGGACTGATGGACGCGCTGGCGCCTACCGATTATCTGTTCACCAACTACAGAGACCACGGGTATGCCTTGATGCGCGGTCTGGAACCCGGACGGGTGATGGCCGAGTTGTTCGGCAAATCAGCAGGGGTGTCCAAGGGGCGCGGCGGTTCAATGCATATGTTTGACGCCGGAGCGCGGCTGATGGGTGGTTACGGCATTGTCGGAGGCCAGATTCCTCCAGCGACGGGCGCCGCCCTTGCCCTGACCTACCGGGGCAAGCCCGGACCGGATGCTGAGGTCGTGATGTGTCAGATGGGCGATGGCACCACCAACATTGGTGCGTTCCACGAATCCCTGAATCTGGCCGCCGTTTGGCACCTGCCTATCGTTTACGTGATCGTCAACAACCGCTTAGGGATGGGGACCACCGTTGAGGCGGCCGCCGGCGAACCAGACCTGTATAAGCGCGGCTGTTCCTACAGAATTCCGGGCGAGCGCGTTGACGGCACGGATGTCGTGGCAGTGCGCGAGGGCGCCCGGCGTGCCTTGGATCGTGCGCGGCTGCAGCGCGAGCCGGCGCTGCTTGAGGTGATGAGCTATCGGCTGCGGGGGCACTCGGTCGTGGATCCGGCGCGGTATAGCTCAGCTGCCGACGTCGAAACGGCCCAGGCCGCTGATCCGGTGCCGGCCATGCGGCGCCGTCTGCTGGCGGCGGGGCTGCTCAATGACGCGAAGGCACGGCACATCGAGGCCGACGCCGACGCGAAGGTCGCAGCCGCCGTCGCCTTCGCCGATGCCAGCCCCGATCCAGCACCCGGCCGGCTTTTCGACTATATATACGCCACACCGGTGGCGAACACCTCCCACTCCCTGCCTGGCGATCCCGCGGTGGTGATCCCATGACCAGTGATCCCATGACCAACCATCCCATGCACGTTGAGGGAGCGGCCACGCCCGTGGTCACCTACCGTCAGGCACTGAACGACGCCCTGCGTGCTGAGCTGACCCGCGATAAGAACGTCATCCTGCTGGGCGAGGAGATCGGAATCTTCGAGGGCTCCTACAAGATCACCGCGGGGCTGCTCACCGAGTTCGGACCGGAGCGCGTCCGCGATACGCCAATCGCCGAGGAAGGCTTCGTCGGCGCTGCGATCGGCGCCGCGATGCTGGGCATGCGTCCGGTGGTGGAGATCATGACGCTGAACTTCAGCCTCATCGCCATCGATCAAATCGTGAACCACGCAGCGAAAATCTACGGCATGTTCGGCGGCCAGACCCCGGTGCCCATGGTGATCCGGATGCCCGGCGGCGGCGGCCAGCAGTTGGCCGCGACACACTCGCAGAACCTGGAGGTATGGTTTGCACACATCCCCGGGCTCAAGGTCGTAGCGCCCGCAACCCCTGCCGATGCCAAGGCACTGCTCCTGGCCGCCATCCGGGACAACGATCCGGTGATCTTTCTGGAGAACCTTTCGCTGTACAACACCAAGGGTGAGGTGCCGGAGGGCGACCTGCCCGCCGAAATCGGCAGGGCCGCCGTTGCCCGGGAAGGGACCGACCTGACGGTGATCACCTATTCGCGCGCGACGACGGTGGCCCTCCAGGTGGCACGCCAGCTGGCGGAGGAGGGGATCTCCATCGAGGTAGTGGACCTGCGCAGCCTCCGTCCGCTTGACCGTGAAACGGTCTGCGCCTCCGTCCGCAAGACCAGCCGGGCAGTGGTCCTGGAAGACGACTGGCTCAGCTACGGGGTAGGCGCGGAGATTTCCGCCACCCTCATGGAAGGTGCCTTCGATTATCTGGACGCGCCGGTGCGCCGTGTGGCAGCCGCCGAAGTTCCGCTGCCGTATGCCAAACCCTTGGAACTAGCAGCATTGCCGGATGCGAACGACCTGATCAAGGTCATCCGCGAGCTCCTCGACGCCACCCGCTTCACCCGCCAGCAGCAGAATCGATAGACATTGTTACCCGATAGGGGGATTCCATGCCCGAAGTAGTTATGCCCAGGCTTTCCGACACGATGGAGGAGGGCATACTCAGCCGCTGGCTCAAAAAGGAAGGGGACGCGGTCCGGCAGGGCGACGTGATCGGCGAGATCGACACCGACAAGGCCACGATGGAGTTGGAAAGCTTTGACGACGGAATCCTGGAAAAACTGCTGGTTCAGGAGGGCACCACGGTCGCGATCGGCCAGCCGCTGGCCGTGATCGGTAACGGCACCGGCAGCCCGGGCCCTGCGTCGACCGGTGACGGCACCGCGACTGCTACCGCGGCCGCGGCGGCACCGGATGGTACAGCCCCGGAGATGATGACCGCCCCCGCTCCAGATCCGGCGGTCCCAGCCCCGCTGCCTTCGAAAACTGTCGCGGCTTCCGACCACGCGCAGCCGGATGCCGGTTCGCAACGGCTGTTGAGCTCCCCGCTCGCACGGCGCGAGGCTGCGCGGCATGGACTGAATCCGGCAACCATCATCGGCACCGGCCCAGGAGGACGGATTGTGCGTGCGGATGTGGAAGCCGCAATAGCCGCGGCGGAAGCGGCCCCCTCGCGGCCTGAACGGCAAGCACAGCAGACGGGACCGGGAGCGCAAGCTGAGCAGCCGCCGTCGTCGGCCCCGGAATCCGTCGAAGTCCCGCTGACGCGGATGCGCAAGGTGACAGCGCGCCGACTCACAGAAAGCGCGGCCGTGCCGCACTTCTACCTGACCGTCGTTGTGGGCGTCGACGCTCTGTTCCGCTTCCGAAGGGAGGTCAATGAACGATTCGCCGACCAAGGTCTCAAGGTGAGCGTCACAGACCTGCTGGTGCGGGCCTGCGCCGTCACTCTGAGGAGCTACCCGCAGGTCAACTCGTCCTGGGGCGAAGACAGTATCTTTGCGCACCGACGGATTAACATCGGCGTGGCGGTGGCCCTGGATGACGGTCTGATCGTCCCCGTGGTGACCGACGCTGATGCCAGGAGCTTGGATCAGACAGCCGCGGAAACCCGCTCTCTGGCGGAAAAAGCCCGTGCCGGAACACTGAAGCTGAAGGAACTCAGCGGCGGTACTTTTACCATTAGCAATCTGGGCATGTTCGGCATTGATAACTTCACCGCGGTGATTAACCCACCCGAGGCTGCCATCCTCGCCGTCGGGGCGGCCACCAAGGAACCGTTCTTACAGGATGGGGAGCTGCGCAGCCGGAGCATCATGAAGATCACCATGACTTCCGACCACAGGGTACTGGACGGTGCAACCTCCGCCGCCTTCCTGCGGGATCTCAAGCGCACCCTCGAGGAACCGTTGAGGATGGTCCTGTGAAGGGACGATTGTGAGTGCCGGTCGCTGCGTTACGGAATACAGCCATGCGGTTCCATAGTCGTCCCGAGCACGTTGTTGGCGTGTGTACGAATCAATGCCTTCGCCGGTGAAGGGGCGCATAATGAAGCCAGGGGCACACCGTGCGCGTCGTGTCGACTGTTACGTACTTCGCAGCGACACGGCACGTTTTGGCACGGGGGCCGCGTCAGCGAGGAGGCTGAACAATGGCAAAGACAACGGACGTCCAAGTACGCCGGGTTTATGACGCGGTTAATGACGACGACGGAGCACGGGTCCTGGTTGATCACATCTGGCCCCGTGGGATGACCAAGACCAAGGCTGCACTTGATGAATGGTGCAAGGACGTCTCCCCGTCAACGGAACTTCGCAAGTGGTACAACCACGACCCCGCTAAGTTCGACGAATTCACCAAACGCTACAAGAGCGAACTCAAGGACCCCGCCCGCGCGCAGGCGCTGGAACACCTGCAGGAACTTGCCACCTCCGGGAAATTGACACTCCTGACCGCCACCAAGGCCGCCGACATCAGCGAGGCCACCGTCCTGGCCGGCCTGCTCCGCCGATAACGGTCCGGAACTGCCAGCACCGAAATGAACTTTTGGAAGGAAGCGAACCATGACTGCGAAGGAAAACACATTTGTGACGGCCCAAACAGACAGAGACGATGAGGTGATTCCTGCGCACGGGCAAAGGGTGGTGGTCGGAGTGGACAGTTCGGAAGGATCACAGGCAGCGCTGCATTGGGCGGTGTCCGAAGCACGGCTGCACGGGGCTGGCCTCCACCTCGTGATGGCCTGGCAGCAGCCCCAATATTACGGTGCCGGCAACGGTCTGGTGCTGGGCATGGATCCTTCCGGCGATACGGGATCAATACTGGCTGATGCTGCCGAGACCGAACTTGCCCGGCTCGGATCCGAGGCAGGAGCGGGCGAGCGCCCAGCGATCACGTGGGAAGCTGTTGAGGGACACCCCGCAGAGGTCCTCGTTCGTGCCAGCGAAGACGCGGCCATGGTGGTGGTGGGTTCCCGGGGCCACGGTGGTTTCATCGGAGCGCTGCTGGGCTCGGTGAGCCAGCATGTGGTGGCACACGCCCGCTGCCCGGTGGTTGTGATCCCGGATTCCCGGCGGCATCGGCCCGAAGACACGCGGTGAGTGGCACCTGTGGCGTTTTCTCACGGCACCCACAGACCCAGGACCGCGGCGGTGCCGCGAGGCCCCAGCCAAGCCTGCCCGCAGGCCGGCGGCCGCTGCCGCTGCTGAAGGACGGAATGTGCGCCGCAGAGAAAAACCTGTAGAAGGAACTGCAACGATGAGTGAAAACCAGTCTGCAAGGGAGCCGGAGGCAACCGACTCCGGCACGGATCCCGACGCCTCCTCCGGCGCTGGGAGGATCGTGGTGGGGGTCGATGGCTCGGAAGGATCGCTGGCGGCACTGGGATGGGCCGTGGCTGAGGCAAAGTTGCGTGGCGTCCGCGTTCACGCCGTTCTGGCCTGGCAGCCCCCGGAGTTCTACCCGGCCCCGAATGGCTGGACTCCACGGAGGGGACCGTCGGGGGAATCGGCGCAACAATTGGCCGATGCTGCGCTGGCAGAGGTGACCGGACATGGGGAGGCGGCCGTGGTCGGAGAGGGCGTGAAGATCAGTTGCGAGGCACTTGAGGGCCATCCGGCACAGATACTGGTGCTCAGCGCGGAAGGCGCGGCCATGGTGGTCGTGGGTTCCCGGGGCCATGGCGGATTCGTCGGGGTGTTGTTGGGCTCGGTGAGCCAGCATGTGGTGGCGCACGCGGACTGCCCAGTGGTTGTCATCCCGGAGCCCGCTGCCGACAGGATCCGGTCTTGACCATCACCCCAGGTTGGGGCTCCGGCACGTCAGCAGTGGCCGGGCTGGCGGCCGCCCCGGTCCACGCCGCGGCATGGATGCAAATGTTCGACGCCTACCTGCTCGCATCCGCAGAAGGCACCGGCACATCCTTCGTGCCTTTCGACCCCGGTCTCCGTGCGGTTCGTTCGGACGGGCTGGGGGGTCGACGCCGGGGCTTGCCCGACTCGCGTTCGGCCTGCTCGCGGCCGGGCGCACGCTCCGGATGGAGATCAGCCACACGAGGACGGCGTACGCCCTGGGGGAGGCGAGCCGTTGCAGATCGTCCACCACGGACAACCTGTCACGGACCCTGCCCCTCCACCAGGCTGAAACCGTCGATTGTTTGGCGCGTCACTTGGTTGGAGTGCTTCCGCCGGACCTGCTCGCAGCGGTGCCACGGATTCATCGTGGACAGCGACATCCCACACCCAAAACTCCCGGTAGAAGGCCTCGGAGCGGTCGGGTTGGGCCAGGGACATGACGGCCGATGCCAGTTGCAGAGGATGCCCTCCGCCCTGACCGGTATGAACGCCGTCATCTGGAACGGTCTCCCAGGACTTGCCCGGCTGTCCGCAGGAGCCTCGACCGTATGGCCGGCTTCATCTACGATGAAATGGTGACCACGGACCAGGAGATGGTGGGCGGGAGACGGATCGTCGTGGCGGTTGCCACCACGATCGAACCGGGATGGGTGGCCGCCATCAAGGCGGTCGATGACCGGCTTGATGTGCGCTATGAGCCGCAGCTGGTGCCGGCACCGCGGTTCCCCGGACACGACAGCGGCACCGGCGCCATTCAACGGACCCGGGACCATGATTTCCACTGGCCAACGACGCTGGCCGAGGCGGAGATCATCCTCGGTTGGCCCCAAAACACTGCGGAAGGCCTGGCGGACCTGGTGCGTTCCAACACAGGGCTACGGTGGGTGCAGGCAACGGTTAGCGGGCCGGGCGGATTGGTGCAGGCCGCCGGGCTGACCGCCCAAGAACTGGACAGGTTACAGATCACCGGGGTGGACGGCATCCAGGCCGGACCGCGGGCGGAGTTCGCGATCTTTGCCCTGCTCGCCTTCGCCCAAGGGCTTGCGCCCCTGCGCTCTGCTTCCCTGGGCCACTCGGAGCAGTCCGCTATGGCCGAGCTCGCCGGGCAGACCTTGCTTGTTCTCGGACTGGGCCCGGCCGGGGCGGAAGTAGCCCGGCTGGGCAAGGCGTTCGGCATGCATGTACTGGCCGTCACCCGGACAGGGAACGGGCGGGCGCCGAACGTGGACCAGCTGCGGCCCGCACGGTTTCTGGGGGACATGCTCCCTGTCTCCCCCGCCGTCGTGCTGGCCTTGCCCCTGACAGAAAAGACCACTGGCCTGATCGGGGACAGCGCGATCAGCCGGATGCGCGCCGACGCGGTCCTGGTCAACATCGGACACGGCGCCGTCATTGACGAGCGGGCGCTGGTCACAGGTCTAGAGCACGGCCAGCCGGCGGCAGCCGTTCTGGACGCCTTTGCTGCCGAAACGTTGCCGTCCCAGAGCGTGCTCCGGTCCCTGCCCAACGTCTTGATCAGCCCCCGCGCTGCCTCCGTGTCGCGGAGCGGGAACGAACGGCTCATCGCCGCTTTTACGGCAAATCTCCGCCGCTATCTGGACGGGGAGGAACTTGTTGGCCTGCTCCGACCGTCCTTGCACTACTGAGTGTTCGGGGGTTCGGCGGCGCTGACGTCCGACAACGGGGTGCCGGTGTCAGCCAGGTGCGCAGGGTCGACAGGCTGTCCGCCGCGCACCAATGCCTTGATGGTGTCGGTCTGGTCCCAGACATTGATATTCATCCCGGCCAGCACCCGGCGGTCCTTGAGCCAGAAGACAATGCACTCCAGCTTCTCCTTGTCCCCGCGAAAGACCACCTCGTCGTAGCCTCCCGCTCCCACGTAGCCGGAGTACTCCATCCCCAACTCGTACTGGTCGCTGTAAAAGTACGGGACCTCATCATAGGCCGCGTCCGCACCCAGCATGGACCGGGCGGCCACGGCCGGCTGGCTCAGGGCGTTGAACCAGTGCTCAATGCGGATGTGCTCTCCCAGCAGTGGGTGGAAGGCATTGGCCACATCTCCTGCGGCGTAGATATCCGGAGACGAGGACCGCAGGTGCTCATCTACCACGATCCCGTTGTCGACGGCCAGGCCCGCCGCCTTGGCCAATGAGGTGTTGGGCACGGCGCCGACACCGACCACCACAAGGTCCGCGTCTATGCGCGACCCGTCGGCGAGTTCCACGCCTGTTGCGCGGTGGGGATCATCGCCGGTGATCTGTGCAACCCGGGCGCCCAGGCGCAGGTCCACCCCATGGGCACGGTGCAGGTCGGCAAATAGTTGTGCTGCTTCCCTACCCAACACGCGCAGCAGCGGCAGTTCGCCGCGTTCGAGCACCGTCACCTGAAGTCCGGCGGCCCGCGCGGCTGCGGCGACTTCCAGCCCGATCCAGCCGGCTCCGACGATCACCACACGCGAGGCGGTCGTGAAAGCGAACTTGAGCTGCTCGCTGTCCTCAATCCGCCGCAGGTAGTAGACGCGGTGTGGGTCTGCGCCGGGCAGGGACAGAATGCGTGGTGACGCACCGGTGGTGATAAGCAGCTTGTCGTAGGACACCACCGGGTCCCCGACGGCCAGGCTGACCAAGTGGTTGGCGGGGTCAATTGCCGTGACCGTTTGGCTGGTCCGCAGTTCGACGTCGTGTTCGGCATACCAGGCCTTGGGGTGGACGTAGATCTTTTTCTTTTCTGATTTGCCCTGCAAATAATCCTTTGACAGCGGGGGGCGCTCATAGGGGCGCTCTGGTTCCTGCCCAAGCAGCACGATGCGGCCTGTAAAGCCCTCGGTCCGCAACGCTTCGGCCGCTTTCGCGCCGGCAAGCCCAGCACCGACTATGACAAAGGTCTCCAGGGTTTCCATTTAGCGATCCTCCTAATGGCGGCTGTGCAGCCAGTGTGTGGGTTGTTCAGATGGATTGGCTGTAGCCGAAGAACTCGTGGTCGTTGTTGTAACCGCCCTCGCCACCGCCGACCTCGGAGAAGCTTTCAACAAACTCGATGCCCTTGATCCACTTGACCATTTTGAAGCCGAGTTCCACCTCGTTACGCAACCGCAACGGGGCGCCGTGGCCGAAGGAGAGGGCACCGTCGTTCATGTCATAGGCGAGCATGGTCAGGTCGTAATGCATTTGTTCGATGGCTTGGGCATCGTAGTAAATGCCGCCGTCGGAGCCGTCGGCGAAGGAATAGAAGATCACCCATTTCGCCTCCGGCTTCGGTTTAACCAAATCCATGATGGTCTGCATTGACACACCACCCCATTTCGCCACCCCTGACCAGCCCTGGATGCAAAAGTGTTGGGTGATCTGCTCGTGGTGGGGGAGCGCGCGCAGCTGGCCCAGATCCAGTTCCACAGGGTTCTCCACCAGTCCGTTGATCCGCAGGCGGTAGTTGGCGAAGTTGCCGTCCCGCAGGCCCTGGTACTCCCGTGATTCGGGGTATTTGCCGTTGTGCCAGAAATACGGCGAGATGTCCTTTTCCGTGTACTGGCCCGGTTTGGAATCAATATGTTCAAATAACCGTTGTGCCGGACCGATTAAGGCATACCCGATACGTTGCACCATCCGTGGGTAGCGGTAAGTCAGGGGGGTGGCGGCAACCCAGCCAACAATGACGACGACCATGGACGCCGCGAAGATCCAGAACCCGGTCCAGGACTCAGTGTTCTGTGAGGCGTACATGTGGTTGAGGTTGTTCAGCGCTCCCGTTGTCAGGACCAGGGTGACGTGGATGATGATGAAGAGCACAAACCAGCACATGACCAAAAAGTGCAGCGACC
This sequence comes from Arthrobacter terrae, assembly GCF_015708085.1. Classification (GTDB taxonomy): domain Bacteria; phylum Actinomycetota; class Actinomycetes; order Actinomycetales; family Micrococcaceae; genus Arthrobacter_M; species Arthrobacter_M terrae. The sequence continues at coordinate 24,331 of NZ_JADNYM010000010.1, forward strand.
GGGCCACCTGGATACTGAACACAGAGCTGACCCAGCTGAACTTGGTCGATAATGCCGGCGACATGCCCAATCCGGTGATCATGGCCAGCGGGGCGGCGATGAAGACCGTGACGAAGTACGCGATGAGCTGCAGGCTGTTGTAGTTGGTCCATCCGGTTTCTACGGGCCAGTCCAGGGAGAGGTATTGGATGGCGACCGAGATGGAGTTGGGAATGACGTCCCAGTGCAGCGGGATCAGACGCAGCCACTGCCCGGTGGAAAAGAGCAGGATATAGAAGATCAGGCCATTGAGCAGCCACAGCGTGTCAACGCCGAGATGCCACCATCGTGCCAGCCCGATGGTATGGCGCCGGCCCGGTAAGCCGACCCCGGAGGGCAGCGTGATCGAATCCTGCTTCGCGGTATAAAGGGGGTCTTCGGGGACAGGTATCTGCATCCGGAACCAATTCCGGCCGGGACCGCTGTGACGGGTCCAGTACAGCCGGGGATGGTCGGCCAGGATCTGCCAGCCGGAGCGGATGATGAAAATCATGAAAAACAGGTTCAGGAAATGCTGCCAACCCAGCCAGGCCGGGAAACCCACCGGCGCGCCGGCCGGACGGCTGGACGCCCCCGGATACTCGGCCATGAAGGTTTGTACACCAGGGAGCCCTCGGATTCCCTTGGCCACAGCGATCCCGATGACCAGCAGCACGAAGCCGATCGGGATCAGCCAGAGCAGGTTGAACCACTTGCGTTCACCAATTCGCACACGGGGGGCCACACCGTACTGCGCCGGAATAGAGCCGGCCCACTGGGCGTCAATGACGTCGTCGTCCTTGCGGGTCAGCTCTGACCGGAAACTTCTGTACGCGTGCGGTCCCTCATCAGCCGCGGGCGGGGGAGGCTGCTTGGTGGGTGCACCGTCCGAGGGGAAAGACTGTGGATCTGTTGGCGGTTCCATAAAATCGAGCGTAGCCCCCCACGCCCGCATCAGCTAGGCTACGGCGCCGGCCGGCGATTGGTCTTATCGACCCTCCGGACGAGCGGTAAAGTTGCGTCGCTGCAGTGTCTGGGCAGGGCGGCTGTGCTGACGTCGGGCTTGCGGTACGAATCTTGCCTTCGACGATCGTCCGAGGGCAGAAAAGCGGGAACCGGGCCACAACTGTGCTCCCGAGGTTCCGAACATCGCCGCATGAGCCTCTCATTTGAGCAATGGGGAGCGGTGTGCCGAAGTGCTTGTGGCCGCTACGTAGTCAATGGCTTCTTGTGGCGCACCAGTTTGTTTTTGTCTTCAAGTTCGAGCCCGCTGACCTCCGGAAGCAGGGCTTTGACAAACCAGAAGGACAGGACGGCAAAGAAGGCAAAGCCGGCATAGACATAGCCAAGGCCGACGGCAGCGCTCATGATCGGGAAGAGCAGCGTCACGATGAAGTTGAAGATCCAGTTGAAAGCTGTCGCGATGCCCAGGGCCAGGCCGCGGATCTTGTTCGGGAAGACTTCCCCGAGGACCACCCACATCACCGGCCCCCACGTGGCGGCGAAGAAGATGACGAACAGGTTCGCGCCAACCAACGCAATCGGCCCCCACGGCGCCGGGAGGGAGACTGAGTCTCCCGAACCGGTGGCTTGGGAAAAGGATATTGCGGCCGCGATGAGTCCCACGAACATGCCCGCTGAACCGACCAGCAGCAGGCGCTTGCGTCCGACCTTGTCGACGAAGAAAATAGCGACAAACGTCAGCAGCACATTAATGGTGGCGGTGATGACGGACGTTGTGAACGAGTCCCGCTGGCTGAAACCCACTGATTCCCACAACGTGGTGGAGTAGTAGAAAATCGCGTTGATGCCGACGAGCTGTTGAAAAGCAGCCATTCCGATGCCGATCCACAGGATGGGTTGAAGCCCGAATGCAGGACCGCGCAAATCACGGTAGGTGGAGTGCCGTTCGTTTTCCAGGCTCTCCTCGATTTCTTTCAGGCGCTGGTCCGGATCTACTGAACCAGTGACGCGCCGGATGACTGCCAGCGCATCCCGGTTGCGGCCTTTGCGGATCAGGAAATGGGGTGACTCGGGAATCGTCAGTGACAGGACGCCATAGACGACGGCAGGAATGACACCGACCAGTAGCATCCACCGCCAGGCAGGCATGCCCCACCACAACTGGTTCCCGGCTCCACCGGCGGCCCTTGCCAGGCCCGCGTCTGAAAGCAGCGCCAGGAAGATGCCCAGCGTGATGGCCAATTGTTGGAGCGAGCTGAGCCCGCCCCGTATCCGTGCAGGAGCCATTTCACCGATGTAGGCAGGGGCTATCACTGAGGCGATGCCAATGGCCAGCCCGCCAATAATCCGCCATGACATCAGGTCCCACACGGCGAAGGCATAGGCCGAGCCGATGGAGCTGATCACGAACAAGGACGCGGCCAGAACCATGACGGGCTTGCGGCCCCAGACATCGGCAAGTTGGCCAGCGAACCAGGCTCCGATGGCGCATCCGATCAAGGTGATGGCCACGGTGATTCCCACTGCTGCAGAGCCAAGACTGAAGTCGGACTGGATCGAATTGACCGCCCCGTTGATCACAGAGGTGTCAAAACCGAACAAGAGACCCCCCAAAGCGGCTGCGAGGGTGATGATGAGGATTTTCCCGCGATGGAAAGTGCCACCGCCTTCGGGAGGAACTGTCTTATCTGCTGGACTTGTTCCCACGGTGCACCGCGATCCTGGCCCCCTTGGGTGGTCAATAGTGCAGCCGGGCCGATGCTGACACCGTGGCCGTCAGCTGCCCTGCGTCGCGGCAACCTTGTGAGGAAACCTACCACTGTGCCGAACAGCGCAACAGGGGGGCCGCTCTCACCGTGGCGACACCATAGGAAAGAGGTTCTCTGGCCGCGCTCTGGCCGGTCGGGGTGCGCGGGTGTAGCTTGGAAAGAGGTGCCGCCTGGACCCTGCAGCTCCCTGTCTTCAATACTCATGGAAGATTTCCACGAGTTCCCGTTTAGCAGGAGCACAACCATGAATGAAGATCAGCTTGACCTGTGCCGGAGGCTGGCTGGCCAGTTGCGGGTGGATTCCATCCGCTGCAGCACTAGTGCCGGCTCCGGGCATCCCACCTCGTCCTTGTCTGCGGCGGATCTGATGGCGGTCCTGCTGGTCGGGCATCTGTGCTACGACTGGGGCCAGCCCCATTCCCCGGCGAATGACCATTTGATCTTCTCCAAGGGCCACGCCTCTCCGCTGCTGTACTCCATGTACCGGGCCGTTGGGGTGGTTGATGAGGACGAGCTCGTCAACACCTACCGAAGGCTGGGGGCGCGCTTGGCCGGTCACCCGACCCCGGCACTGCCGTGGGTCGATGTGGCCACCGGGTCCCTGGGGCAGGGCCTTCCGGACGGAGTCGGGATCGCCTTGGCCGGAAAATACCTCGACAAACTGCCATACCATGTGTGGGTATTGTGCGGGGACAGCGAGACGGCCGAAGGCTCGATCTGGGAGGCGTTGGACAAGGCCAGCTACTACAAGTTGGGGAACCTGACCGCGATCGTGGACATCAACCGGCTGGGCCAGCGCGGGCCTACCGAACTTCAATGGGATGTGGAGCGGTATGCCGCCCGGGTGGAAGCGTTTGGGGCCCGCGCCATTGTTGTTGACGGCCACGACCTGGCCGCCATCGATGCGGCACTGGGGCAGGTCCGCGACGGCACCGACCAGCCGACGGTGATCCTGGCCAGGACTATCAAGGCCAAGGGCGTGCCGGAGCTGGAGGACAAGAATGGCTGGCACGGCAAGGCCCTCCCGGCGGAGATGGCCGAACGCGCCATCGCGGCGTTGGGCGGGCCCACGAGTTTGCGGGTCACGACACCTTCCCCGTCCGCGGGACCGGCGGTCCCGGCCATCACTGCGGACCCGGGTGCCGCCGTCGTTCTTCCGGGTTATGAACTCGGTGAGAAGGTGGCCACCCGGGTGGCCTTCGGGGCCGCCATCGCCGCCTTGGCGGTCCGCCCGGAGGTCGTGGTCCTTGACGGGGAAGTTGGGAACTCCACGCACGCCGAGGAGTTCGCGAAGGTGTGTCCGGAACGGTACTTTGAAATGTTCATCGCCGAGCAGCAGCTGGTCGCATCGGCCGTGGGCGTCGCGGTGCGCGGATACATCCCCTTTGCCTCCACCTTTGCCGTGTTCTTCTCCCGTGCCTATGACTTCATCCGCATGGCCGCGATCTCCCGGGCCAACATCCGTTTGGTGGGTTCCCACGCCGGGGTTGAGATCGGGGAGGACGGGCCGTCCCAGATGGCCTTGGAGGATCTTGCCGCCCTGCGCGCCGTGTACGGCTCCATCGTCCTGTACCCGGCCGACGCGGTCTGCGCTGCCAAGCTCACGCTGACGATGGCAGACACCGACGGAATTGTGTATTTACGCACCACAAGGGGCGCCTACCCGGTGATCTACCCCGCTGAGGAAACGTTCCTGATCGGCGGCTCCAAGCTCCACCACGCCGGACCCGAGGACCAGGTGGCTCTGATCGGGGCTGGTGTGACACTTCATGAGTGTCTGGCCGCGGCCGAGGAACTCGCGGGACTGGGCATCAAGGCCCGGGTCATTGACGCCTACTCGGTCAAACCCATCGACAGGGCAGCCCTGGTTGAGGCCTGCAAGGTCACCGGCAGCCGCCTGGTTGTTGTGGAGGACCACTATCCCGAAGGGGGACTGGGCAGCGCCGTGCTGGAAGCACTGGCCAACGCTTCCGTGCCGCCACTGCGGATCGCGCACCTGGCCGTCCAGGGACTGCCCACCTCGGGGAGACCCGCCGAACTCCTTGACGCTGCCGGCATATCGTCCCGGCATATTGTGGCCGCCGCGCAGGGACTGGCGGAGCAGTGACCCCCAAAATCCGGACCTGACAAACAAGGAAATACGATGAAACCCACACAGCAACTTCACGCGGCCGGCCAGAGCCTCTGGTTGGACAACATCACGCGGAACCTGCTCGATTCCGGCACGCTTGAGCGCTATATCAGCGACGACTCGATCACCGGGCTCACGTCCAACCCGACCATTTTTGACAAGGCCATCGAGGCGGGTGCGGACTATGACGAGGACATTGCCGCCGGAGAGGGTGCCGGGACGGACAAGGAGGAGGTCTTCTTCGACCTCGCATTGGCCGACCTGCGGCGGGCAGCAGACCTTTTCGGGCCGGTCCATGAGCGCACTGACGGGGTCGACGGCTGGGTCTCCTTGGAAGTCTCGCCGCTGCTGGCCCACGACACCGGTGCAACAGTGGAGCAGGCCAAGGCGTTGCATGCCAGATCGGAACGTCCGAACATCTTCATCAAGATCCCTGGCACGGCCGAGGGCCTTCCTGCCATTGAGGAGTGCATCTTCGCGGGGGTGCCCATCAACGTGACCCTGCTTTTCTCGGCCGGACAGTATCAGGACGCTGCCGAGGCGTACCTTCGTGGCATCGAGCGGCGGGTGGCCGCCGGGTTGAATCCCGTGGTCCCCTCGGTCGCCTCCGTGTTCGTCAGCCGGTGGGACAAGGCCGTTGCCGGCCGGGTCCCGGGCCACCTTGAGGACCGGTTGGGCATCGCCGTGGCAACGCTGGCCTACCAGGCCTACCGTACGCTTCTGGAGTCCCCACGCTGGGGCCGGCTCGCCAATGAGGGAGCCAGACCCCAGCGCCTGCTCTGGGCCAGCACCTCCACGAAGAACCCGGCTGCGCCCGATATTTTGTACGTCCAGGCCCTCGCCGCGCCGTTCACCATCAACACCATGCCCGAGGCGACGCTTGCCGCCTTTGGGGACCACGGAGAGGTGGGGGATCTACCGGCGTCCAAGTCCCGGGCCGCGAAGCAGACCCTGTCATCCTTTGCCGAGGTCGGGATTGACCACCAGGAGCTGGCCGGGCAACTCCAAAGCGAAGGGACGGAGTCCTTTGACGCCTCATGGAAGAGCCTGCTGGCGAGCATCGCCACCAAAGGCGACAAACTGGCCGCTGGCCGCCAATAGAAGCCCGCCTGCGGAGGATGAGCGTGGGACCGCGCTGTTGAAACTGAGTGACATGGGCGAAACCATCAAGTCCGGTGATGAGAAGATCCGCAGGTACGCCGGGAAAGATACGGCCGGCAACGGCATCGGGAAGGTCCACGACCTGTTGATCGATCCGCCAGGAACTGTGTCCGCTTCCTGGTGGTGGAATCCGGCAGGTTTCTGGGGATGGGGGAGGGCAAGTCCTTCGGGCCCGCCGATGCCGTCACCGGCCTCACCAAGGACGAGGTCCACATCAACCAGACGCGTGAGCCTGAGCCACAGCCCGGCCCCGCCCCGACCGGACTTGGACCGGGCCGGTCACCGTGAGGGAACCCTTCATTGCCGGAGCCTGCGGGTACAGCCAATAAACATGTTCATGCACCACGATCACAGGAAAAAGGGGTTCCACGATGTCACTGCCAAGAACCAGACTCGTCAAGAAGGATGAAGTAGCCGAAGGAACCATGTTGTTCCAGTTCGAAAAGCCCGAAGGCTTCACGTACAAGGCCGGCCAATTCGCTGACTACACTTTAATCGAACCGGCGGACACCGATGCTGAAGGAAACACCCGCGGGTTCACCCTCTCCAGCGCCCCGTTCGAGCCCAACCTGATGTGCACCACCCGCATGCGCGACACGGCATTCAAACGCGTGCTCAAGGACATGCCTGTCGGGACCGAGGTGGAGCTGGACGCCCCCTACGGGTCCTTTACCCTGCATAACAAAGTCGCCAGGCCCGCAGTCTTTCTCACCGGCGGCATCGGAATCACACCCGCCCGCAGCATCACCCTCCAATCGGTTCACGACAAGACGGGGCACAGGATCATTGTGTTCTACTCCAACAAGCGCCCGGAGGATGCGGCGTTCCTGGACGAACTCGGCCGAGTCGCCGGGGCGCAGCCCAACGTTACCGTCGTGGCTACCATGACCGAACCCGAAAAATCACGACGGACCTGGACCGGGGAAACCGGGTTCATCGACAAGGACATGCTAGCCAGATACGTCGAGGACCTGACCGTGCCCATCTACTACCTCAGCGGCCCCGCCGGCTTGGTCACTGCCATGCGCAGCATCCTCAACGGTGCAGGCGTCGACGACGACGACATCCGCACGGAAGAGTTCACCGGCTACTAAAACCCGGCTGACCGGAGATGCTCGAACTGCCGGCGCCCTCAGAGTCCGATCAGCGCGTGGGGTCAGGCCCGGGCCGGAGACCATGAAATGTCTTTGAAAGGTGCACTATGACCGGGAAAGTCTCAACAATACTTATTCTCGGAGCCCGCGGGGATCTGGCCTCACGTCTGCTGCTCCCCGCTGTGGGCCAGCTACTGATGACGGAGCCGGGCCGCACCCTGCACCTGATCGGCTCCGGCAGCGGGGAATGGACGGATGATACTTGGCGACAGCGGGTCAAGGAGTCCTTCGACAGCGCCTCCGTCACAGGTGAGGCGGCAGCCTCCGTGCTGAAGTCAACGACCTACCTTAGCGGTGACGTCACCGCCCCGAAGGACCTGCAGAAACTGATCGATGCCTGCGAGGGCGCACCAGCGATTTACTTTGCCCTGCCCCCGGCCGTCGTCGTCCAAGCGTGCGCCGCGCTGGAAAGGGTGAGGTTGCCTGCAGGGACGGTGTTCGCCCTGGAGAAACCGTTCGGTACCGATGAGGCAAGTGCGCATGCGCTTAACCAACAGATTTTGAGACTCGTCCCGGAGGAACAGATCTACCGGGTTGACCATTTCCTGGGCCGGTCCACGGTGTTCAATCTGCTCGGTCTGCGTTTCGCCAACGGAATTTTCGAGCCGCTGTGGAATTCAAAATATATAGAGAAGGTCGAGATTGTCTACGACGAACAGCTGGCGTTGGAAGGTCGGGCCCGGTATTACGACAAGGCTGGTGCACTTATTGACATGATTCAAAGCCATCTTTTGCAAGTCATGTCCGTGCTGGCCATGGAACCTCCAGCCACGCTTGGCGCCGGCGACCTGCGCGATGCGAAGGGGCTTGTACTTCGCGCCACGCACGTGTTCGACGACGATCCGCGGGCTTCCAGCAGGAGGGCGCGTTACACGGCCGGAAAAGTTGGGGAGCGTGCGCTGCCGTCGTATGTGGATGAGGCCGGTGTTGACCCGGCCATGATGACGGAAACCCTGGCCGAGGTGACCCTTGACATCGCAAACTGGCGGTGGGCCGGTGTGCCCTTCACCCTGCGATCCGGCAAGGCGCTGGCGAAGCGGCAGCGCGAAATCATTGTAACTTTCAAACAGGTTCCACATCTGCCCACCGGTCTCACCGGACTGGACACACCAACGGTCCTGCGCATTGCCCTGGCTCCCGATGAGATGTCTCTCGAACTGAACATCAACGGTCCCGGTGACCCACGCGTCCTTAAACGGGTGGACCTGCACGCTGGCTTCGGTCCGGGGCACCTGCTGGCCTACGGCGAAATCCTCTCGGCCATCCTCGATGGCGACCCGTCACTGTCGGTCCGCGGTGACACTGCTGAACAATGTTGGCGCATCGTCGCCCCAGTTCTTGCGGCCTGGGGAAAAGAGGAGGTCCCCCTTGTCGACTACGCGGCCGGCTCCCAGGGGCCAAAGGAATGGAACGACACTCCACTGAAAGGGCGCAATCAGTTCTAGAGAAGGCCGTCGAGGACCGAGCGTAGCCTTTGCTGCTGGCCGGGGTGGGCGATGACCACGCGGATGCCTCGAGGAAGTAGGCGATTTCACAGGCCCCGCCTGGCACCTAGCAGTCGGAGAGGTGGCCAGTGGTTGGCGCAGAGGAATGCTGCTCCCTGAACGTCAGGGTGCCTGGAATCGATCCTCGTCCGGTGCTAACATCGGACGCCGTGAGTGCACGTCCCATGTGACCACTGTAGGCCGGAAAAGCCTGTCGCTGACCTAGATTGGGTGAGACGCGCCGAACCGATGCTTTAAGTGAAGTGAGATTGCCCCACCTTGAGACAGGACACTTAGATGACATGACATACATGACAAAGGACAAATACGGAACACCGAACGCAGCTTGAAACGAGCTACTTGACATAATGTAGATTATCGGCGTTCCACCATAAGTTTGAAACAAAACGATAAAACTAGCTTTACTCCATCCAAATGACGTCTATCAGGTGCAGACATATTCAGCGAGGTACTGTCCGGTAAGCGTTGAACGGGCAGCGACGAGGTCGGCCGGTGTGCCCTCGAAGACTATTCGGCCGCCGTCGTGGCCAGCGCCGGGGCCAATATCTATGATCCAGTCGGCGTGCGCCATGACCGCCTGATGGTGCTCGATGACGATGACGGACTTTCCGGAGTCAACGAGCCGGTCGATCAGACCAAGAAGGTTATCAACGTCGGCGAGGTGAAGGCCGGCGGTTGGCTCGTCAAGAACGTAGATCCCGCCCTTCTCCCCCAGATGCGTGGCGAGCTTGATCCGCTGCCGCTCACCTCCGGACAGTGTGGTGAGCGGTTGGCCCAGGGTCAGGTAGCCAAGTCCGACGTCGGCGAGCCGCGCGAGGATCCTGTGGGCGGCAGGCAGCTTCGCCTCACCGTCGCCGAAGAATGCCCCGGCTTCGGCGACCGGCATCGCGAGCACCTCGCTGATGTCTTTGCCGCTGAGCCGATATTCCAGCACCGATGCCTGGAACCGCTTCCCGTCGCAGACCTCACAGGGTGCGGAAACGCCGGCCATCATCGCCAGGTCCGTGTAAATGATCCCGGCTCCGTTGCAGTTGGGGCAGGCGCCCTCGGAGTTGGCGCTGAACAGCGCCGGCTTCACGCCGTTCTCCTTGGCGAAGGCCTTGCGGATCGGGTCAAGGAGCCCTGTGTATGTTGCCGGGTTGCTCCGGCGCGAGCCGCGGATTGCCCCCTGATCAATGGACACCACGCCGTCCCGTCCTGCTACCGAGCCGCGGATCAGGGAGCTCTTGCCCGACCCCGCCACCCCGGTGATGACGGTTAGGACCCCGAGCGGGATGTCGACGTCGACGTCCTTCAGGTTGTTGGCGTTAGCTCCGCGCACTTTCAAGGTCCCTGAAGGTTGCCGCACCGTTTCCTTTAGGGAGGCCCGGTCGTCCAGGTGCCGTCCGGTGATCGTGTCGGTGGCCCGCAGACCGTCGACGGTGCCCTCGAACATCACTTGGCCGCCTTCGGAGCCGGCACGGGGACCGAGGTCGACGACGTGATCGGCGATCGTGATCAGCTCAGGTTTATGTTCCACGACCAGCACCGTGTTTCCCTTGTCGCGCAGTTGCAGCAGCAGGTTGTTCATCCGGGTGATGTCGTGCGGGTGGAGCCCGATGGTCGGCTCGTCAAAGACGTAGGTGACGTCGGTGAGTGAGGAACCGAGGTGCCGGATCATTTTGGTCCGCTGCGATTCGCCGCCGGAGAGCGTGCCGGATGGTCGGCTAAGACTGAGATACCCCAACCCGATGTCCACGAAGGAGTCGAGGGCGTCTCCAAGCGCAGCAAGCAATGGCGCCACCGAGGGCTCGTCGAGTCCGCTCACCCACCGGGCTAAATCGCTGATCTGCATCGCGCAGGCGTCGGCGATGTTGACCCCCTTGATCTTTGACGACCGGGCCTGGGCGCTGAGCCGGGTTCCCTCGCATTCCGGGCATGTGGTGAAGGTGACCGCCCGCTCAACGAAGGCGCGGATGTGCGGCTGCAGCGAGTCAACGTCTTTGGACAGCATCGACTTCTGGATCTTCGGGATCAATCCCTCGTAAGTGAGGTTAATGCCGTCGACCTTGATCTTGGTGGGCTCCTTGTAGAGGAGGTCGTCGAGCTCCTTCCTGGTGAACTTCTTGATCTTCTTATCCGGATCATAGAAGCCACAGCCGCCGAAGATCCGCCCGTACCAGCCGTCCATGCTGTAGCCGGGGATCGTGAGCGCACCCTCATTGAGTGATTTGCCGTCGTCGTACAGCTCGGTGAGGTCGATGTCGTTCACCGTACCCCGGCCCTCGCAGCGTGCACACATGCCACCCAGGACGCTGAAGCTTCGTTTTTCCTTCGTCATTCTGCCGCCGCGCTCGACGCTTACTGCTCCGGCGCCGGAGATCGAGGCGACGTTGAAGGAGAACGCCTGGGGCGAGCCGACGTAGGGCTTTCCGAGCCGGCTAAAGACGATCCGCAGCATCGCGTTGGCGTCGGTGACAGTGCCGACGGTGGAACGCGGATTGGCGCCCATCCGCTCCTGGTCAACCAGAATCGCCGTGGTCAACCCTTCCAGCACGTCAACGTCCGGACGTCCCAATGTAGGCATGAAGCCCTGCACGAAGGCACTGTAGGTCTCGTTGATCATTCGTTGCGATTCGGCGGCAATCGTGCCGAAAACGAGGGAACTCTTCCCCGAACCGGAGACGCCGGTGAAGACCGTGAGGCGGCGCTTCGGGATCTCGACGCTGACGTCCTTGAGGTTATTGACGCGCGCGCCCTGCACCCGGATCAAATCGTGGCTGTCACCAACATGCCGCACAGCCGGCTGCCGTTCCGTCTTCGTATCCGGCCTCATGGTGTCTCATTTCTGTTTGGCAGCCACGGGCCGGACGTACATTGTTGAACGTCGCGGCGCCTGCGCCGTGCAATCATTGACCGGTGATATCCACCAAGCTCATATCCCACGGCGATGTGGCAGCTTTCATTGTTGACGGCACTGGCACGTTGCTTGGCCGAATCACGCTGAACGGCATTGTCCGCGGCACCTTCCAATCGTGCAGCCTGGGCTACTGGGTAGGTGCTGCGGACAACGGCCCCGGCGTAGCTACCGCAGCCGTTGGAAGCATTCTTCGATTGGTCTTCGGGGCATTGGGGCTGCATCGTATCCAGGCTGAAACCCTGCTGCATAATGTCCGGTCGCAACGCATACTGGAGCATAATGGCTTCGTTCGCATCGGGATGGCGCCGAATTACCTGAAAATTGCCGGTGCCTGGCAGGACTTTAACCTGTACCAGATTGTGCAGAACGACGGCGGCAAACTACAGTCGGCGCGCAGCAGGATCAGCTAAACGCCGTGACCATGGCGGCGCTGAAAGCGTCCAGATCGTCGGGCTTCCGGCTGGTCACCAGGGTCCAGCCCTTTTCGGTGCAGGTGAATGATTCTTCATCAACCCAACTGCCGCCCGCGTTGCGGATATCAGTCTGCAGGCTCGGCCAGCTGGTCAGGGTTTTGCCCGGCAATACTCCGGTTTCCACCAGCGACCACGGCCCATGGCAAATGGCGGCGACGGGTTTTCCGGCCGCAACGAAGCTCTTGACGAAGATCATCGCCTCGGGGACGGTTCGAAGTTTGTCCGGATTAGTGGTGCCGCCCGGCAGCACCAACCCTGCATAGTCCCCCGCGGTTGCCTCGGCTGCTCCGGCGGACCCGACGACCTTGTCCACGGGAAACGTGTCTGCCGCTTCGACGTCGTTATTAAACGCCTGTGCCTTGCCGGATTCGGTGGATACCAGCTCGGGGCTTCCGCCGGCTTCGACAACGGCCTGCCACGGACGGGTTAGTTCAACCTGCTCCACTCCACTGGGGGCAACCAAAAATGCAATCTTCTTACCTGCTAGTTCATTAGCCATGCTGCAACGCTATCCCGGTGCGCCCCGGCCGATCAAGGGTTAGCCGATTGGCGGCCTTGTCGGGCACCTAAACTGGTTTCATGAGCATTAGCGATTCCGCCTCCCCCGATGTTTTCCCGCCGCCGGCGGGCTTTAGCAGTACAGGCCTGTCCGACGCAGGCCTGTCCGACGCCGGGATCCGGGACATGGTGCTGACGATGCTTGACTCCGGGGTGCTTGCGCCAATTGTCCAGGCCGGGCATCCGGTGCTCCGAAGTCCGGCGAGGCCCGTGGCCGGCCAGCTGAGCGCCAGCGAACTCGAAGCGCTCATTGAGCTGATGCGCCGCACCATGCATGAAGCCCCGGGGGTCGGGTTGGCCGCTCCGCAGATTGGACTGCCGCTGCAACTGGCAGTGGTGGAGGATCTTTACGACCTGCCGGCGGAAATCGGTGCCGAACGAGAGCGGTCACCGTTGGAGTTTCTTGCCCTGCTAAATCCCCGCTATCAGGCGATTGGCACCGGGACCGCCTCTTTTTACGAAGGGTGCCTGTCGATGCGCGGCTGGCAGGCCGTCGTCGAGCGTCCGTCGCGGGTGCATTTGACGTACGACGACGTCACCGGACTTGCGTGCCATCGGGAGTTCAGCGGGTGGGCCGCACGCATCGTGGCGCACGAAACCGACCATCTGCGCGGAACCCTGTACATCGATAAGGCTCTGACGCGTTCCCTAGCCGACGATGCACAGTACAGCCAGCGCTGGGCCGAGCCCGGTATCTCCCTAGCCCGGCAGGGGCTGGGGTTTTAGGGCTCCGCCACCTTCGGGCCGCATCTGCCGGGCCCGGCCGGAACCGCTGCTAGGCTCCGCAACATGGACCCCACAGGTACGGAACAGCACAGACCCGATGACACCGCTGCCGACAGCGGACAGGAAGTGCTCAGAAGCTTCCGGACCGAGTTGGTCAAGAAGGAAGGCGATACGGTCGATGCCGGCTGGGCCGGCGGCATCCCGGCCCAGTATGGCGTGGCACCGCGTGTCCGGGTGGGACGTACCAAGTGGTTTAACCTGCTCTGGTTGATTCCCATTGGTCTTTTGCTGTTGATTATCGGCATTGCCGTTGCGAAGGGTATCCGGGACTTACCTGGTGTTCAGTCCTTTATGCAGCGGTATCCGGGTATGTCACACCTGCCGGAGAATTCACCGGTGGGATTTCCGGCCTGGCTCGGCTGGCAGCATTTCCTGAACTTGTTCCTAATGACTTTTCTCATCCGCTCCGGCGTCACCATCATGGCCGACCACCCGAGGTTCTACTGGACCCGGCATTCGACCCCCGGCCGGGACTGGTTCCGGATGCAGAAACCCGTTCCACCGGATCCGCTGTATACGGCGAAGCAGGATTCCATCACCCTTCCGGACGGTGTGGGCCTGCCCGGCCGGCGGCATTCAATCGGGCTGGCACGCTGGTGGCACCTTGGCATCGACACCCTGTGGCTGGTGAACGGGATCGTCTTTTTCGTCCTTATCTTCAGCACCGGGCAATGGATGCGGTTGGTACCGATGAGCTGGGATGTCATTCCCAACGCGATTTCCGTGGCCATCCAGTATCTTTCACTTGATTGGCCTGTGGAGACGGGGTGGGTCAATTACAATAGTCTGCAGCTGATCGCGTATTTCCTGACCGTTTTCATCGCCGCGCCGGCCGCCCTGCTGACCGGATTGGGCATGTCACCGGCGCTCTCCACCCGGTTCCGTCGCATCAGTTCCTTGTTCAGTATCCAGGCCGCCCGTTCGCTGCATTTTCTCGTACTGTGCTGGTTTGTCCTGTTCATCGTGGTGCATGTGACTCTCGTTCTGACTACCGGCGCGCTGCGGAACCTCAACCATATGTATGCCGCGGCCGACAATGAGTCCTGGCTCGGATTCTCAATCTTCGCCGTCTCCATGGTGATTGTGATCGTGGCCTGGGTCGCCGCCACTCCCCTGACCTATCGCTACCCACGCAAGGTCCAGAAAGTTGGCTATGCCCTGATCGGTCCGGCGGAGCGGCTTTTTGAACACATTGACTCCAAACCCGGGCAGTACAGCGAAAAAGACATTTCCCCCTATTTCTGGCACAACGGAAAGTACCCGGAAACACAGGAATATCAGCAATTGCGCGCCGGGAATTTCCGCGATTACCGGCTCCGGATCAACGGCTTGGTGGAAAATCCAGTGGAGTTGGATCTGGAACAACTCCGCGCGCTCCCGCAGCACGAACAAATCACGCAGCATTTCTGCATTCAAGGTTGGTCAGGTGTGGCCAAATGGGGCGGCATCTCGATGCAGACCATAATGGACCTCGCCAAGCCGAAGCCGGAGGCAAAGTGGGTTATTTTCTACTCCTTCGCCGAAGGGCCGGACACGGGGATCTACTATGACGCGCAGCCGATCGGGCAAATGGCTTACCGGCTGACGATGCTCGCGTATGACATGAATGATGAGCCATTGTCCTTCGGCCACGGTGCGCCGCTGCGGCTGCGCAACGAGGTGCAGCTGGGCTTCAAACTGGTCAAGTGGATCAAGGGCATCGAGTTTGTGGAACACTTCTCCGAGGTCGGTGGGGGCCAGGGCGGCTACAACAATGACCACGAATTCTTCGGCTACCGGCAGTCCATCTGAGTCAGCTGGTGAGCAGCTGCCACGGGACGTGGGCCGGAATCCCTCCGGATCCCCCTCCTTGCCGCCAATGTCATCAGCCCAGCCGCCTACCGTGACACGGGGAGGGTGCCGTGGGCACGCAGCATCCTCTACTGTTGAACGAATAAGGCCGGCCATGAGGGAGACATATCGTGCAAAAGACTTCTTTGACCGCGTTGGCGCGGCATCAATTGGACATTGCCCGTCGGGCACCCAGCGGCCGCAGCGCGGAAACGGTCTATGGCGGGCACGAGCGGATCCTGCGCCAGACAATGATCGCATTACGCGCCGGATCCGTCCTCAATGAGCATCTTAATCCCGGCGAAGCGACGGTCTATGTGGTGTCCGGTCGCGTCCTGCTGACGTCCGAGGCCGCGCAATGGAGCGGCGCCGCCGGCGATTTGCTCCCCATGCCCGATGCGCGTCATGCCCTGAAAGCGGAACAGGACTCCGTCGTCGTCCTGACGGTGGCCAAGCGTCAGCAGATGGCTGCGCAGTTGGCTGGTCAGTGACCTTCTCAGTTCAGCTGCATCGTGTCGGCCCGCGGTTTTAACGTAGCCGGGTCAGCGGCTCCGGAGCCCAGGCATTAACTTGTCCCCTTTAACACACCTCCTTCGGGGCAGCAGTCGGCACCCGCTTAGACTTGCACCATGAACCGCTCCGGAGTTGCCGCACTTTTGTGCCCGCTGTGCGCCGGCTCTTTTGCCGTGGATTTGACGGCACCGGCGAAGCCAACCGCGCTCGTTTGCGATTCCGGCCACAGCTTTGACATTGCCAAACAGGGCTACGTGAACTTCCTCACCGGACCCGGAACACGCTTCATTCCGGACAGCGCGGCAATGGCTGCTGCCCGCGATGAGTTCCTGGCGGCAGGGCACTACCTGCCGTTGGCGCAGGCCTTGGCCACAACCATCCTGGCTATCTCCCCTGGTGGCGGCGACCCGCTGGTGGTGGATGCAGGAACCGGCACGGGCTATTACCTGAACCAGCTGCACCGTGCCGCCGCCGAGCAAACCCGTTCCTTAGGCCTAGCCAACGAACCGGCCGGCTCGGCACCGGCATCGATCGGGCTGGATATTTCCAAATTCGCCCTTCGCCGGGCGGCCCGGCTGAATCCGGACACGGTGAATGTTGTCTGGGATGTGTGGCAGCCATTGCCGATTGCCGCCGGCACCGCGGACGTCGTCATCGTGGTCTTTGCCCCCCGCAACCCCGCAGAGTTTGCGCGCATCCTGAAGCCGCGCGGTGCGCTGGTCGTTGCCACCCCGCTGCCGGGACACTTGGCCGAGATCGTCGGCGCCGCGGGCTTGCTGGGCATGCAGGAAGACAAACAGAGCGCCCTCCAGGCATCGCTGGCAGCCCATTTTGCGCCAGGCGGGATTACCGATGTTGCGCATCGGTTGTCGCTAAGTCCCGAGGATGTTTTCCGGATTGCCCTGATGGGGCCCTCCGGCCATCACCTTGATCCGGTGCAGCTGCGGGATCGGGTGGCCGCACTGCCGCAGCACACTGAGGTCACCGCGAGGTTCCGGATCAGCACTTTTTGCCCGCACCACACTCCGGCGACCTGACAGGCCTCGTCTTTGTCCGCTAAGTCGCCTTTGTCCGCCGAATCGCCTTAGTGCGCCGGCGCTGTGGCCGTGGCCGTATCTGTGCCCGCCCTGCCTGTGCCCGCCGGATAGTGGGTTGATGCAGATCGACATGAAGCCATTTCAAGGTCACCTGGGTCAACGGGCCGACGGCGACGGCGAAGGCCAGGGTGCCGATGCCGACAACCCCGCCCAGGAAGAAACCAACGACGACGACGACAAGCTCAAGGCCGGTGCGGATCTGCCAGACGGGCCTGCCGGTGACCCGTACGAGCCCCGTCATCAGACCGTCCCGCGGGCCCGGCCCCATGCCGGCGCCGATGTACAGGGCGGTCGCCAGCGCCAAGAGGAACAGCCCGGCGGAGAACATCAGGGCCTGCAGGGCAACGTGCGACGGGCGTGAGATGAACGCCAGCCCAAGATCGGCAAACGCGCCGATTAAGACGGCGTTGGCGACCGTGCCGATGCCGGGTCGCTGACGCAGCGGAATCCACAGCAGCAGCACCGCCGCACTGATGATGATGGTGCACAGACCGAAGCTCAGCGAGGTACTCCGGGAGACCCCCTGCCCGAAAACGTCCCACGGTGAGGCGCCGATATTCCCGCGGATCATCAGGGCGATCGCCACGCCGTAGGCGAACAGGCCTGCGGACAAACGCACCACGCGTGCGAAAACGTTATCCGTGGTCAGGAAGGCTTTCATCGGTAACCATTCATCGAAGGGAGGTAAAAATGGAAAAGCACCTCACGTCTGCCTTCCGTTATTGATTATTGACCAGAAGACTGCCGCGCGGGTGAAAGTTGCGCTGCGGCCTCCCCGCCGGCCGTGATCGGACCCGAAAACGACGAAGGGTAGTAGGCTGAAACTACGTTCACTTCCAAGGGGGCTGCAATGTTTGACTGGTTAGTGCAAAACGGCTGGGCAATCTGGCTCGTCGTCTTCCTTATCCTCGCCGGCATTGAGATGCTGACCCTGGACTTATTCTTCATCATGATGTCCGCAGGCGCGCTCGCGGCGCTGGCCAGTTCCTTCATGGGTGCACAGCTCTGGCTGCAGATCATTGTGTTCTGCGTGGTTGCCCTGGCCATGATCGTCTTCATTAGGCCGGTTGCGCTCAACCACCTGCACAAGGACCACGATGAGCACAGCACAAATATCGACAGGTTGATCGGTCACAGCGCCGTTGTTGTTGAAGCCGTGACCGAACACTCCGGGCTGGTGAAAATCGGCGGAGACACTTGGACCGCCCGCACGCGGGGTCCGGGGGAACTAATGACCGGTCAGGCCGTTGTCGTTGGTGCCATCGAGGGGGCCACCGCCGTCGTATCGCTTCCGGGAACTTTTTTTTCACCCGGCTCCCCCAGCGCGGCGGCCGGCCACTGACCGCTGCGCCGCAGCCACTGTCTTTTCTGAACCATCACACTCGAGACTTGAAGAAACGAAAAGAGGGGAACTATGGGTGAGTCCGCAGGGGCTGTCGCACTATCCATCGTGCTGGTCGTCCTGATCATCTTTGTGATCATCGTTCTTGTCCGGGCGGTCCGCATTATTCCGCAGGCCCGCGCCGGCGTCGTCGAACGTCTTGGCAAGTACGCCCGGACCCTCAATCCCGGGCTGACGCTGCTGATTCCGTTCGTTGACCGGCTGCTGCCGCTGCTGGATCTGCGCGAACAGGTGGTGTCTTTCCCGCCCCAGCCGGTGATCACCGAGGATAACCTGGTGGTCTCCATTGACACCGTGGTTTATTTTCAGGTCACGGATCCGCGCGCGGCCACGTATGAAATTGCCAACTATATTCAGGCAGTAGAGCAGCTGACGACGACGACACTGCGTAACGTCGTCGGCGGTCTGAACCTCGAAGAGGCGCTGACGAGCCGTGACCAGATCAACGGCCAGCTGCGCGGAGTTCTGGACGAGGCCACCGGCCGGTGGGGAATCCGGGTCAGCCGGGTCGAGCTCAAGGCCATTGACCCGCCGCTGTCTATCCAGGATTCAATGGAAAAGCAGATGCGCGCCGAGCGGGACCGGCGTGCGGCTATTCTGACCGCGGAAGGCACCAAGCAGTCGGCCATTCTGACGGCCGAGGGTGAACGGCAGTCCGCCATCCTTAAAGCCGAGGGTGACGCCAAGGCGGCGATCCTCCGGGCGGACGGCGAGTCGCAGGCGATCCAGAAGGTCTTCGACGCCATCCACAAGGGAAATCCCACGCAGAAACTGCTGGCCTACCAATACCTGCAGACGCTGCCGAAACTGGCCAACGGTTCGGCGAACAAGCTGTGGATTATCCCGAGCGAAATCGGCGAGGCGCTCAAGGGCATTGGCGATGTCCTGGGTAAGAGCACCCCGGATAAACCCTCTGCCGAACCACCGGTACATCTGTCCAAGGCGGGCACCGAAACCGCTACGGGTCTGTAGCATCACCGCAGGTATGGCAGGAGGCGGCCGGGGCGGTCGCCTCCTGAGCGGTCCAGGGGATCTTAACAGTCCGGAAATCGGTCAGCTGGGCCGCCGTATTTGGGGCCTCCTGACGGACTACCGTGGGAAACTTGCCGGCACATCGGTTCTGGTGGTGCTGGGTTCGTCTTTGGGTGTGGCGGTTCCGCTGCTTACTCAGCGCGCCTTCGACGAAGCGCTTTTCCCGCACGACGGCGGGGTGAGACTGCCGCTCCTGGCGCAGCTGGTGGCGCTGATGGTTCTATTGAGCATTCTGGTTTCCGCTCTGAACGTGTGGCGGACTTATCTAACGACCAGCGTGGGAAATAATGTCATGGCCGATGTCCGCAGTCGGCTGTTTTCCCATCTGCAGAAGATGGAACTGGCCTTCTTTACGCGGACCAAAACAGGCGTGATTCAATCCCGGCTGGCCAATGACGTTGGCGGGGTGGCCAGCGTGCTGACCAACACGGTGCCCTCGATCCTGGCCAACACCGTTACCGTTATTTCATCCTTGGTGGCCATGCTGCTGCTGTCCTGGCAGCTGACGATCGTCGCCCTGATCCTCCTGCCGTTCCTGATTTTCCTGCAGATCCGGATTGGACGGGTCCGTCAAGCCATTGCGCGGCGGACCCAGGAATCGCTCTCTGACATGACGTCCATCACGCAGGAGGCACTGTCGGTTTCCGGGATTGTGCTGAGCAAGGTCTTTAATCAGGAAACCGGCGAAACTGCGCGCTACCGGCTCGAAAATGACAAGCAGCTCAAACTGCAGATCAAGCAGCAGATGACCGGGCAGTGGTTCTTCGGTTCCGTCCAGATCGTCATGAGTGTGACCCCGGCGATTGTGTACCTGAGCGCCGGTTGGCTGCTGACCCAAAATTGGCCGATCACGGCCGGGACACTGGTCGCATTCACCACCTTGCAGGCGAGGATCAGCATGCCGATCCTTTCACTGATGCGCGTAGCCCTGGATGTGCAGACCTCCAAGGCGCTCTTTGCACGGATCTTTGAATACTTGGATCTTCAACCGGCCATCGTTGACCACTCCGGCGCCCGCAGCCTTACGCCGGGCACCGTCCGCGGTGCACTGACGCTGGATAACGTCTCTTTCTCATACTCTCCGGGTTCAGCACCGGTGACGTGGGCCCTGGACGAGGTCAGTCTGCACATCGAGGCCGGCCAGTTTGTTGCTTTTGTCGGCGCATCCGGTGCAGGGAAGACAACCCTGTCCTACCTGATCCCCCGTCTGTACGAGGCCACGTGCGGTCGGATTTTGCTTGACGGAAACAATATTCAGGACCTGACGATGGAATCGCTGCGCCAGAACATCGGGATGGTGACGCAGGAGACATACCTTTTTCACAGCACCATTGCGGAAAACCTGCGGTACGCGCGGCCGTCGGCGACGGATTCCGAGCTGGTCCGCGCTGCCAAAATTGCCAATATCCATGAACGGATTTTGAGCTTCGAGGACGGCTACGAAAGTGTAGTCGGAGAACGTGGCTACCGCCTCTCCGGTGGCGAGAAGCAACGCCTGGCCATTGCACGTGTGGTGTTGAAAAACCCGCCGCTGCTTATCCTGGATGAGGCCACGAGTGCCTTGGACACCACGGGCGAGCGTCTGGTGCAAAGTGCATTGGAAGCAGTCATGGCCGGGCGGACCACCATCGCCATTGCGCACCGCCTCTCCACCGTGGTCTCCGCGGACCGGATCTTTGTCCTGGATCACGGCACGCTGGCGGAGCAGGGCAGCCATGAGCAACTTCTCGGCGCCGGCGGCATCTACGCGCGCCTGAACGCAGTAGGACTTGACCGGGCTGACGCGGGGAACACAAGCGGGTAGACTAATCAGTTGGGAACAATGCCGCATGCCCGGGCGTTGTACCCAAAGAACTTAGTTCCCGTGAATCAACCGGGAACGGACACGAAAAGGGAGAAACGATGAGCGATCGCAGCCTGCGGGGAATGCGTCTGGGTGCCCAGAGCATGGAAACTGAATCCGGTGTCGAACCGGCACCGCGCCAGCGCGTGGAATACCGATGCACAGACGGCGAACAGGTCTTCGTGACGTTTTCCGCCGAGGCGGAGATTCCTGCCGTCTGGGTTTCCAAGACCGGCAAGGAAGCACTGCTGGTCGACGGCGAGAAGCCCGTGGATTCAAACGAAAAGCCGGTCCGCACGCACTGGGACATGCTGCTGGAACGCCGTTCCCTACCGGAGCTGGAAACCATTCTGGCCGACCGCCTGACCATCCTTCGGGAGCGCCGCGGAGAACGCCGCAGCGCCTAGAGAAGGCACAAGACCGGCAGTGGCATCAGGGCTTAAACACTGGGAGCCGGCGACCACCACGGTCACCGCCTCCCAGTGTTGTTTAAGCCTGGTAGTCAGCTCTTTCCGGTCAGCTTCTTCCACCGGGCGCTCAAACCCCACTTAGTGACGTTAATCATGGCCTCCTGGACAATGTTGCCGCTCATCTTGGATGCTCCGAACTCACGCTCCACGAAGGTGATCGGGACTTCGACGATCTTCAGTCCCAACTGGGCCACCCGCCAGAGCATATCCACCTGAAAGCCATATCCCACCGAATCAACCTGGCTGAGGTCAAGAGCCTCAAGGGTGCTGCGGCGGAAGGCGCGGTATCCTCCGGTGATGTCCTTGATCCGCACGCCCAGTAAAACGCGGGAATAGAAGCTCCCGCCGAGGGAGATAAGTTTGCGCCGCAACGGCCAGTTGACCACCTCGCCGCCTTGTACCCAACGGGAGCCGAGCACCAGATCAGCACCGGCCTCTACCGCTGCAAGGAGCGTCGGAAGCTGCTCCGGCTGGTGGGAACCATCGGCATCCATCTCGACGAATACGTCATAGCCGGCGGCCAGGCCCCAGGCGAACCCGGCGAGGTAGGCGGCGCCGAGGCCCTCTTTGCCTGCCCTGTGCAGAACGTGGACCGCCGGGTCTTCCGCGGCGAAGCCGTCGGCCAGCTGTCCCGTCCCGTCCGGGCTGTTGTCATCTGCTATGAGGACATCCGATGCGGGCACCGCAGTTCGCAGCCGGCGCAGCGTCTTCGGCAGGGACTCGAGTTCATTGTAGGTAGGAATGATGGTGAGGACACGCACTAATGAGTGCCTTTCCTTGCAGGATCTGCCGGCGAACCAGCATTCGGGACTATCCGTGAACCGGCGCTTTGAGCGCCCCGTACACAAAGCTCCATTATACGTGGGAAGAAAACAGGTAGGTTCACGCGCCTTCGGGCCAGCCAGGCGCGCACCGTCGCGGTGAGCGCAAAACTGTTTTCTACTGACGCGTGAACCTACCCACTACTGGGGCCGCCTTGGGCCCGTTTTTTCACGGCACACTGCATCACAACGGACGTGCTCATTTTGCGGTGTGAGGCCGTGCAGCCTTGTGCGGCGATGCAGGCCAAGTCTTTCGCTCTGGACGGAAGAACCCGTTGAGATAAAAGCCTACGTCCTGTGGAGGAGGTGTCAATCGCACTCTGACCTGCAGTTTCTAACGTTTACGCAGGTCAGAGGGGGAGCGGTTAATAACAAATAGTGACAAAAAGTGTTGGAATTTTGCGGTAATTTTTGCTCCTAAACCGGCCGGGCGTACTCATTGCCCGCTGGAAGTCTCAGCCCGGGACTCCGCGGTCCCCGGGCTCTGCGGTCCCGAACCCTGCGGTCCCGAACCCTGGAACGGAATGCAGCTGCACGCCGCGGTGCACCGTCTGCAGGCACTGCGGGTCCTCCCCTGCATCCAGCGCCGGGAGCAGCGGTGTCCGCGCACGGGGGTCCGTGCTCCAGGACTGCACCCGGTCGTCGGCAACCTGCACCATTAGCTCGGCAACGTCCCAGACGGCGAAGCTTGCGGGCGCTCCGGGTACCAACTGGCCCAACAACGGATCGCTCTCCCGCACAGCCCGCCAGCCGGCCCGGCTGTGCCCGAGGAAAGCAGCACGGGCCGAAATACGGGCGGTACTTTGGTGGTGCGATAGCGCCGCCCGCACACTGGCCCAGGGGTTCATCGGTGTGACGGGTGCGTCGGAGCCGAAACAAACAGGCACACCGGCCGCGTAGAACGCTGCGATGGGATTGAGCGTCGCGGCACGTGCTTTACCGAGCCGCGTTTGGTAGAGCGCTCCTGGGCCGCCCCAGAGCGCGTCAAAGGACGGCTGTACCGAGACGGTAACAGAATGTGCGGCGAGGGCAGCAATTGCGTCGTCGTCGGCCATCTCTGCATGCTCAAAACGATGGCCGGCCGCGCGGACCTTTTCTATCCCCACCCGTGCGGCGGCCCTGCGCAGGCCTTCCACCGCGATGTCCATGGCGGCATCGCCAATCAGATGGAAACCCCCTTGGATTCCGAGCTCCGAGGTCACAGCCAGATGGTCGGTGACCTGGTCAACGGAGAGGTATTGGGTTCCCCTGCTGCCGGCCGAGTCCGCATACGGTTCCCGCAGCAGCGCCGAGTGAGAGCCGATCGACCCATCGATATTCAGGTCCCCGGCGAGGCCGAGAACTTCGGTGCCCAAACCCGCCAGCACACTGCGCGCCTCATCGGCCGAGCTGACGGCCTGTCCCCAGTAGGGCAACACCTGCGGCAGAGCCAGCCCCGCTCCCGCTTGTGTTCCTGATGGATTCCTTGGACCGCAGGTAAGACCGGCGAGTAGCTGCAGGTCTTCCGCCGAGCCTACGTGGGGGGCGCTCATTTCCACCACTGCCACGTAACCGGCCGCCGCAGCGGCATGCAGGGCCCGCAGCTGGTAAGCGGTCCGCTGCGCCGTCGAAAACGTCCGGGTGGCATCCCTCGCCGCAGCGTGGGCGCTCCGGGCCACCAGACCCTCACCAAGCCAGCCATCCAGGCCGTGCAGGCGCGCCCGTGCCGCGAGGGCCGATGACACGACGCCGGAATGAACGTCGATGCGGGACAAATAGACTTCCCTGCCGCCGGTGGCGCGGTCCAGCTCGTCGGCGGTCGGGGGGCGTCCTTCCGGCCACCGCGTTTCATCCCAGCCGTGTCCCCGGATCGGAACCGCGCCGGAACCTGCCGCCCGTAGAGAGGCCCGCACGGCCGCGGAACCGGCTCCGGTCGCCACCGCGTCCGTGGACGCAGCGGCGAGCAGGGCCAGCGCTTCGGCTAATGAACGGGCAGCGGTCAGGTCGACTGAGGCCAGCGCAATGCCGGTCTCCGTGACATGAACGTGCGAGTCGATGAATCCGGGGGTAATCAGTGCACCGTCCAGATCCACCTGGTGCATGCGCTGATCAGCCAGCGACGCGGCGGCGTGTTCGGTACCCACCCAGGCAACGGTGTCGCCATCGACCAGCATGGCGGTGGCGAACGGGTCGGCTGCACTGTAGACAGAGCCGTTGCGGTAAAGGGTCAGGGTCATTGGGAATTGGTCCTTTCAAGGGAAATCAGCAAAGTACAAGGTGCCGGTGAAGCGTTGGACTGCGCTATTGAACCACGGCCGAATAGGCCACCACGCCGCGGCGTACGGAGTTGATGGCGGCGACGCACAACCGTGCAAACGCGGGGTTCAGGGCAGGCACCTTGGCCAGTTGGTCGAGCGAGTCGATGACCTGTTTGGCCCAGCGGACAAAATCCCCGGCGGCCAGATCCGTCCCGGACAGCACATCCTTCAGTCCGCGGCCCTTGGCCCACTTGTACATCGGCCAGACAAGGCCCAGCTCCGGTTCGCCGGTGAGCGGGAGTTTGTGGGCCTCCTCCACATCCGCAAGGGCTGACCACTGTCGCATCACCGCGTCCACGGCCGTCTCCAAGCTGACACTTGGCATCCGCGGACGCAGCCCCCGATCATCGCGCTTGGCCTGGTACACCAGCGTGCAGACCAGTGTGGCCAGCTCCGCAGCGTCAAGGTCATCCAAGGCGCCGTCCCGAAGGCACAGCGAGACGAGCAGGTCTTTTTCGCCATAGATGCGCCGCAGCCGTTGCCCGTCGGTGCTTGGCCGCAGATCGCCCTCGGGTGTCGGCTCCAGATACCCATATCCGCAGAGCACGTCACAGACCCGGTCAAATGTCTTTGCAATCGTGTTCGTCCGACCCTGAATCTGCCGCTCCAAGGCATCAGTTTCACGGCGCAGCGTCCACCACCGCTCCGACCAGCGCGCATGACTCTCGCGCTCGCCGCAGCCATGGCACGGGTGGGCCCGCAGCCGGCGCCGCAAGTCGGTAATGGCCCGCTCCTGCCCGGTCGCGGCGTCGGAGAGCTGGAATTCAGGAGCCCTGCGTCCGGCCCCTGTGGCGTGCTCCGGCGCGCGCTCGTTCGATGCAGCCAAAGCATGGCGCACCGCTGCACACAAGTCCCGTCGGTCCTTCGCCAGTTTGACGTTGAACGCCTTCGGAATCCGGAGCTTTGTCAC
This sequence comes from Arthrobacter terrae, assembly GCF_015708085.1. Classification (GTDB taxonomy): domain Bacteria; phylum Actinomycetota; class Actinomycetes; order Actinomycetales; family Micrococcaceae; genus Arthrobacter_M; species Arthrobacter_M terrae. The sequence goes on from NZ_JADNYM010000010.1 coordinate 49,963, forward strand.
GGGAGCAATCGGACCGGCCAGATCATGAATACTCAGCCGTCGTATCTGCTTCTCCAACGTCAAAATGGTCGGTCTCGGTACATGCGCTGACGCATCGGCGCTGACGACGACGGCGATCCCTGGTGTGCCACCGCCGGGTACGGCCACCACATCCCCGGGCCGGAGCCGCTCCAGCGACTCTTCCGCTGCCGAACGGCGCAGGTGGGACTTCTGCCGGTCTGCGGCATTCTCCAGGTCCGTCAGCTCGCGGAGCATTCGCGCGTATTCACTGAAATCCCCCAAATGGCAAGTCATCGACTCCGCGTAGCCTGCCAGCGATTCCTGCCGCGACCGGACCTGCCTGGCCAGTCCGACGACGGACCGGTCGGCTTGGAATTGCGCAAAGGAGGATTCGAGGATTTCCCGTGCCCGAGGGCGGCCAAACTGCGCGAGCAAATTCATGCTCATGTTGTAGGTGGGCTGGAAGCTGGAGTTGAGCGGGTAGGTGCGCTTGGATGCGAGCCCCGCTACGGCGGCCGGGTCCGTTCCTGGCTGCCAAAGGACGACGGCGTGGCCTTCCACATCAATGCCGCGGCGGCCTGCGCGCCCCGTCAGCTGGGTGTACTCCCCCGCGGTGATGGCGACGTGGGCCTCGCCATTGTATTTATCCAGCTTTTCCAGCACCACCGAGCGCGCGGGCATATTGACCCCCAGTGCCAAGGTCTCGGTGGCAAATACCGCCCGGACCAGACCGTCCACAAAGAGCTGCTCGACGACTTCCTTGAAGGTCGGCAACATGCCGGCGTGGTGCGCAGCCAGACCCCGAATTAGTCCGTCCCGCCAGCTCCAGTACCCCAGAACCTCAAGATCATCCGCCGGGACTTCCCGGCAGGCCTCGTCGACGCGGCGGGCGATTTCCCGCTGTTCGTCCTCATTGGTCAGCCACAGCCCGGACTCGGCGCACTGCTTTACGGCTGCGTCACAACCTGCCCGGGAAAAGATAAACGTGATCGCAGGCAGTAGACCCTGCCGGTCCAGAGCGGTAATGACCTGGGTCCGGCTGGCCTTGCGCACCACTGAAAGCTGCTGCCCGCGCGCCGCAGCAGCAGCGCTGCCGGCCTGCGCACCTCTGTCCTGGTCCCTCAGCTGGGAATCACGCAGTCTGCCCCTGCGTTGGCCATTGCGCCCCGCGCCGTGGGCGTAGCGTCCACGCCCCGCGCCGGCCTCGGATCTCGCCAGCTTGGTCAGCTCGGGATTGACCTCAAAGGGATCGGGGCCTGACGGACCCGGGGCGGCGTCCGGAAGCTGATCGAACGGGGTGTCGGAGGCGAAGAGATCCACAATATCCCGGCCAACCATGACGTGCTGCCAAAGGGGCACCGGCCGGTGCTCGGTGACGATCACATCCGTATCCCCGCGGACGGTGTCCAGCCAAGCGCCAAATTCCTCAGCGTTGGAGACCGTGGCGCTGAGCGAGGCCAGTTGCACCTCGCTGGGCAAATGGATAATGACCTCTTCCCAAACAGCCCCGCGGAACCTGTCCGCCAGATAATGCACCTCGTCCATCACTACATAGGCCAGGTCGTCAAGAGCCTCAGAGCCTGCGTACAACATATTGCGCAGTACCTCGGTGGTCATCACGATCACCGGTGCGTCCGGATTAATGTTCGTGTCGCCGGTGAGCAGCCCGACATTTTCGGACCCGTACTTGTCGGCAAGATCGCTGTATTTCTGGTTGCTCAGCGCCTTGATAGGCGTGGTGTAAAACGCTTTGAGGCCGCGGGCCAGCGCCAGATAAACGGCGAACTCGCCGACAATGGTCTTACCGGACCCGGTGGGCGCAGCCACCAGAACTCCGCGGCCGGCCTCCAGAGCGGCACAGCCCTGCAGCTGGAATTCATCAAGGTCGAACGCGTTGGTCCGCTGGAATTCACCCAACCGGGTCCGGGCGCGTGCAGAACGGGCCTTGGCCGCCTGATATCTCTGTGCTGGCGAGGACATATCCCTAGCCTACGGTAGCTATAGCTGCTCCAGATCCGTTCCCAGTTCCTGGAAAGGTGTCGCGGTATCCGCAGTGGCTTCGGTTTCCGCTACCCGCTTGGAGGTTTTCCTGGCCCGGCGTTTGTCGTTAAGAATGCACAGCCCAATGGCGCCAAAATAAAGCACCAGCAACGGGGCGCCAAGGAAGAACATGGAGAACGCGTCGGAGCCGGGCGCTGCCATCGCCGAAACAACCGTGACTGCCAAAATGGTGATCCGCCAGGCCTTCAGCATCGTCCTGCCTGCGATGATTCCGGCCATATTCACGGCAACCAGCACCACCGGGACCAAAAAAGCAATCCCCATAAACAGCATCAGTTGCATGACGAAGGTCAGATAGTCGGTGGCATGAATGATATTGGATCCGCCGACCGGAGTGAAGGAGGTCAGCGCAACAACAATATTGGGCAGGATCAGCCACCCGGTCCAGATGCCGGCCAGAAACAAAGGAATTGCCGAGAACATATAACTGAGCGTGTACCGGCGCTCTTTGCTCGTCAGCCCGGGAGTGATGAAGGCCCACAGCTGATAGATCCACACCGGCGACGAAAAGATCGCCCCGAGGAAGAATGCGCTCTGGATTTTCAGGTCGAAGGACGTGGAGACACCGTCGAAGTTCAACGAAGCCACAACGCCGCGCTGCTTGCTGATTTCCATCAGCGGCTGTGCAACGTCGGTAAAAAGCCGGTCATACAAAATCCAGCCAATAACCGCACCGACAACAAGGGCAATGGCGCACTTGAAGAGCCGATTGCGCAGCTCGATCAGGTGCTCTTTGAGGGCCATCCGACCCTCAGGATTGGATTTGCGCCCCGTCTTTGAGCTCACCGGCCCTAGCTAGGAGGGATTACCGGTGCCCGGCGTCCGGCCGTCACCTTTGTATTGACCTTCGGCACCGTAGTGGCCTTCGGGGCCGTAGTGTCCCCCCGCCTGCGGCGGGTTGTTGACAATCCTGCCTTCGACCGGCGGCTCTTGCGGTGTCATAGGCGCTGCATTCGGACCGGGGTTGGGAGCATCCGTTTTCCCGTCCGTCTTCATTTCCTTGACCTCGGACTTAATGATCCGCATGGACTGGCCAAGACTGCGGGCCATTCCCGGAAGCTTGGGGGCCGCAAAGAGCAGCACAATCACGATGATGATAATGAGAACAACCCAAGGGTTCTCAAACAATTTGCCCACGATACGTCCCTTCCTTTTGGTACATCCTACGTCTTATCAGAGGACTCTGCTGCAATGCGTCAGTCCAGCAGCACTTCGATGTCGCGCCAGGATTGGAGTTGACCGCGTTCGCTCCGGCGGGCCACCCGCATCCGGCGGCGCCTGTTGACCCGCTCGGCCTTCGCCGAGGTGTAATCATCCTTCATTTGATCCGGGGAAGCAAAAACCGCCCAACCCGGAAGCTTGCCCGTTGCCTGCCCCCGGGCCACAGCCTGCGTGTCACCGTCCCGGGCACTGTCCCCTTCACCGGCACTGTCCCCTTCACCAGCACTGCGCGCGGCGCTGAGCTTTTGTTCCGCACCGGCGCGGTATCGGGTCAGCTCCTCACCTGCATGGTGGAAGGCGTCGAGGGTTGCTGAAAACCCGCGCCACGTCCTGATGCCGAGCAGCAGCAGGTACACAAGGGACAGCGCGACCAGCGCAATCCAAATGACAATCCACGACCACCAAGGCATACCCGCAGTCTATCGGTCCCTGTCCGTGTCGCCGTCCCCGGCACCGCCCGTGTTGCTGCCGGCAGACGCCGCGCGGGCATACCCGGCCACGGCGTCCTGGAGGAATGCCGTAGTTTCCGCCCGCAGATCTGCCGGCTCCAACACCTGACCGCCTCCGGCGAGCCGTGCCATCAGCGCGGGGACCGCCGCAGCCCGCCCCACTTTGATGCGCACCGCGGTCCTGCCATCGGGCAGGGAGGCCTGCTCCCGTGCACTGTAGGCCCCCGCGACCCACTGCGCGGAACCATCCAAAGCGATCACTACGTCCAGATCCTTAGTCCCCGGTGTAAAGGCGCTTTCCGGCAACGGCGCGTTCACCGGCAGCTCGTGCGCAGCGGCGGCCTCCCCGGTGGGATAAGCGGTCCGGATATTATCCAGCCGGAAATTGCGCAACCCGTGGGCAGAGGTGCACCACGCTTCCACGTACCAGTGCGAATCCAGGGAAAAAATCCGTAACGGCTCAATCACCCTGTCCGTCAGTTCGTCGCGGACGGGAACAAAGTAGCTGATCCGCACCCGCGCACCGCCAGTGACCGCCCGCTGCAGGACGGACAGCGTGGGCAGGGACGCCCGCGGGGTAATCCGGGCCTGCACCACCTCCGCAAGCCAGGCGTCCGAGCCCGCAATATTCCGCACGCTCTCCAGCACCGACCGCAGTGTCTGATTGCCGCCGTCGTCCGGAAGCGCGCCGTCGTCCGGGAGCGACTGCAATGCTTCCAGCCCGACCAAAAGCGCGCAGGCTTCCTGCTGTGTCAGGCGCAGGGGTCTGGCCAGTTCGTCAGCGTCCCGGATGAAGACCGATCCCTCGTCCCATCGGACGTCAATCAACTCCCCGTGTTGGTAACCGGGCAGGCCGCAGACCGAGAGCAGCGCCAGGTCCGCCTCCAGCTCAGACAAACCGATGCCGAATTCCTCGGCGACGGTGGCTGCTTCGATACCGGAGTTCTGCACGAGAAAGGGCACCAGATCCAGGAGCCTTCGCAGCCGGTCTTCGCTGGTTGGCTTTGGCCGGCGCGGCACCGGCGGCCGGGAGAAGTCGGCCGCCGGAGCGCCGTTGGCGGCGATCTTGGCTGCGCCTTTGAGCCGACGCAGCACCGCAGCGCGCAGAACGGGTGGTGCAAGAACGACGACGGCGGCACCCATGGCGGCAAGGTCGTCGGCCAGCAGCTCCGGCTCACGGTAGGGAACCGTGACACGGTCCCAGCCTTCCCGCTGCGCCGGCTCGCCGGTTTCGGTTGGCTTGGGGTCGGTTGGCTTGGGGTCGGTTGGCTTGGGGTCGGTTGGCTGACCCGCTGGATGGCTGGCGGCCAGTTCGCGAAGCAGCCGGCCGCGTCCGTCCGGCAGCTCCAGGACGGCCTCGCTTAGCGGCCCGGATCCCAACGAGTCCAGGACCGCTGCCATATCAAAATTTTCCGGTCGACTAAACGTCGCCTTACGGTCAATGCGGACGTTAGAGGTGATTCGGGACAGGCGATAGAGCCGTTGTTCGCTCCGCCTGACGTCCCGTCCGCTCAGATACCACTGACCGTATTTGTTGCCCAGCCCCCAGGGCTCCACCTGCCGCTGAACTGTCCGGACATCCTGAGAGCGCCGATAGGAAAAGGTCACGCGTTGATGATTGAGCAGGGCATCCCACAGCGGATCGAAGGCAGCTTCCGTGGTGCGCATCCGGGTCGCAATCACCGGCGCCGAGGCCGCCGGCTGGGCCTGGGCCACCGTCTCGAGCTTACGAAGCGCCCGGGCCGCAGCCGAGCCCAACGATGCCTGCTCCCACACTCTGGCAGCCAGCGAAAGGACGGCCAGGCCTTCGGGGTCCAGCCGGATCTGCGGCAACCGGTAGTCCTGCGGCCGGATCAGATACTTCCAGGCATCATCGCCCTCACCATGCGGGTCCCGCAGACTGGTAATTGGAATCCCGAGGTTCTTCAGATGCGTCTTATCCCGTTCAAACATCCGGCCAAAGGCATCGTCAGAAGACGTTGGATCGTAGCCGTTGATCCGGTTGCGCAGGAAATCGCGGCTGCGCCCGTACTTGGTGCCGAGCAGCGCGATTACCAGATTCATCAGGCGTTCAGTGGAAGATACAGACACACCCGCCAGAGTACTAGATCAGCGCAGAAAAGCGGCGCCCCGGACGACCGGGACACCGCCTTGCACGCCGCAAGGGCCTTGCGGCTTGGCCTTAGGCCCGTAGCCCCACCAGATCCACCACAAAGATCAGTGCTTCGTTCGGGCCAATTGCCCCACCTGCACCGCGTTCACCATAGGCGAGCCCGGAGGGAATCTCCAGCCGGCGCCGACCGCCTACCTTCATGCCCAGCAGCCCCTGATCCCAGCCCTGGATGACTTGGCCTACGCCGGCCTTGAAGTCCAGAGGCGCTCCACGGCCCCACGATGAATCGAATTCCTCGCCGCTGGAGAACGCCACTCCCACGTAGTGTGCGGAGACCGTATTTCCCGCCTGGACCTCAGGTCCGGAACCCTCGATCAGATCCTCAATCAGCAGATCCGTGGGGACCTCGTGGTCCGGAAAATCGATTTCCGGCTTCTGGCGGTCATATTCGCGCTGTCCAAAAGACATGGTGCTCCTTCTAATAATGGGGGATGAGTGCGGGGGCGGCCCGGAAAAAGTGCAGCCGTTACTGAACGCCGAGAATGTCGACTACGAATACGAGATCGCCATCCGGCTGGCCGGCGGTGGGATTCGGGTAACCCAGAGCCTTGGGGATGACCAGCAGAACGCGTGATCCGACGGTCTTGCCGGTCAGGCCCTGCGTCCAGCCCTGAATGACCCGGTTGAGAGGGAACGTGGCCGTCTGACCGCGGGCAAAGCTGGAATCGAAGGTTTTGCCATCCTTGTACGTCACGCCGACGTAGTTGGCAACGATCGTGTCGGTCGCCTTAACTGCCTGGCCCTTGCCCACAATCAAATCCTGTGCCACGAGCGAGGTCGAGGCCGGAGTGGTGGGAATCGTGATCTGTGGAACGCCCTTGTCATCGTCCTTGACCGCAGGCAGGCCGGCTGGCGGAGTGACCGCATCCCCCTCCGGCTTGGACAACGGCTTGGCGACATCTTTTGCCGACTCGATCAGGAAGACGACCAGCTGGGCCGGAGCTGCCGGCTGGCTCGGTGCTGCGCTGCTGCCCGGAACTTCCGGCGTCGCAGGCCGGGCATAAGCGATCTGGGAACCGACGTTGGCACCGACGAAGGTGTTGTAAACAAGCGGATTATTCTGTTCGAACGCGGCGTCAAAAACGTACGGGGCGCCGGTGGGGTCAGCGTAGCTGTTGCCCGGAGAGGTTCCGTCTTCGGCGTTGAAATCTATTTCCCGCAGGGTGAGGGACTGTCCGGCGTTGATTTTCGCGCCGTCACCCTCGGAAACAACCTTGATTGACTCGGCCGTGACCTTCAGCGGTTTGTCGAACTCCACCTTGGGAGCCTCGCCCTTGGCACCCGGTGTGACCTTGACGGATGCCAAGTCCTCAGCATGGGCGGCCGGCACGCTGACAGCAGGCGTCGACGACGCCCCGTCTGTGGAGTCTGCGGCACCGCAGGCGCTGAGCAGCAGCAGCGCGGGCAGGAATAGTGCAAGAAGTCGGCGCACGGAAACACTTTCGTCGATGACAGGTGGGGATTGGTACTCGGAACGGCGGCGCCTGGGCACACCGAACTCCAAAGCAGTTTAGCGGACCCACCTGAGTGTTCGCTCAAAAAGCGTTCCGACGCGCTAGAAGCGCGTCACTGCGCCTCCCGGTCGATGGACGCGATCAGCGCGTCGACGCGCTCATCGGTGCTGGCAAAGGGGTCTTTACACAGCACAGTCTGGTGCGAGCGGTCATTGAGCTTCAGGTGCACCCAGTCCACGGTGTAATCCCGCCCTGCCTCCTGCGCCTTACGAACGAAGTCCCCCCGCAGCTTGGCACGGGTGCTTTGCGGCGGAACGTCGACTGCGGCTTTTATCTCGGCGTCGCTGACGATGCGGGCCACCGATCCACGGGTGCGCAGAATATTAAAGAGGCCGCGATTGGCGGAAATGTCATGATAAGTCAGGTCCAGCTGGGCGACCCGCGGTGAATCCAGTCCAAGCCCGTTCCGGATCCGGTAACCGTCTACCAGTTTCTTCTTGATGGCCCAGTCAATTTCGGTGTCAATAGCGCTGTAGTCCTGGGTCTCAATCGCGTCCAACGCCCTGCCCCAGAGGTCCAGAATCTGCGGGACGTAATCGTTGTGGGCACCCTCCCGGGCGACAAAGGCTGTGACAACGGTGAGGAATTCGCGCTGGATCTCCAGTGCGGACAGCTCGCGGCCATTTGCCATTTTGACCGGTTGCCGGCCGGTGAGGTCGTGGGAAATCTCCCGGATGCTGCGAATGGGGTTTTCCATCCGCATGTCGCGCATTATGACACCCTTTTCCACCATACGCAGTATGAGGTCCACGGTGCCGACCTTCAACAAAGTTGTCGTCTCGGACATGTTGGAATCGCCGACTATGACGTGCAACCGCCGGTAGAACTCGGCATCGGCGTGTGGTTCATCGCGCGTATTAATGATTGGACGCGACCTGGTGGTGGCCGAAGAGACGCCTTCCCAAATGTGATCTGCCCGTTGGGAGAACGCAAAAGCAGCGCCGCGCCCGGTGTTCAGGACCTTGCCGGCCCCGGCGATCAGCTGGCGGGTAACCAGGAACGGAATGAGGATCTCGGCAAGTCGGGCAAATTCGCCGCGGCGTGGAATCAGGTAGTTCTCATGGCTGCCATAGGAGTTTCCGGCAGAATCGGTGTTGTTCTTGAACAGGAAGATTTTTCCCTCGAAGCCCTCCTGCTGCAATCGGCCCTGCGCTTCCTGCACCAGGTCGTCAAGAATAAGCGTGCCGGCCTGGTCGTGGGCTATCAGCGCCGCGATGTCATCACATTCGGCGGTGGCATATTCCGGATGCGATCCGACATCCAGGTACAAACGGGACCCGTTGGTCAGGAATACGTTGGAGGACCTCCCCCAGCTGACCACCTTGCGGAACAGGTAGCGGGCCACCTCTTCCGGAGACAGCGGGCGCGATCCCGGGCTGGAATAGGAAATACCAAACTCAGTTTCAATGCCGAAAATGCGCTTGTCCATGGTTATCCGGCCGCCTCTTCTGCCAACAGGCCAAGGATGTCGCGCTCGCTGAGCCGTCGGAAGGCCCGCTTTACACCACGGTTGGTCTCCGAGTCCCGGTCCAGCACCGCCACTTCCAGGCTGCCGGCAGGACTTTTCGTCGGGGCGCCCACCTGTTCACCGGCGGCTGCCGGGGTTCCGAGCCCGAGTGCGGCAACGGCCCGACGAATGGTGCCGGCAAACCCCGCTGACGCATCCCAGCTGCCGCCGACTGCCTCCGCTACTGTCTCCGCCTGGCCCCCCATCACCACGAATCCGTAGGCATCGGCGATCGATCCGTCGAAAGTCAACCGATACAAGTGGTCCTCCCCTTGGTTCCGGCCCACCTCCGCCACAGCAAGTTCCACCTCAAACGGCTTCTGTTCGGCGGTGAAGACGGCTCCCAAACTTTGCGCATACACGCTGGCCAGCCCCCTTGCCGTGACATCCTCGCGGTCATAGGAATAGCCTCGGACATCGGCGTACCGGACTCCAGCCTGCCGCAGGCTTTCAAACTCGTTGTACTTACCCACTGCGGCAAAGGCGATCTTGTCGTAAATTTCACCGATCTTATGCAGCGACGGCGACGGGTTCTCGGCCACCAGCGCGATACCCTCCGCGCAGCTGATGACGACGACAGAGCGCCCGCGCGCTATCCCCTTTCGCGCGAAATCCGCTCGGTCCTTCATCATCTGTTCCGGAGAAACGTAGAATTGCTGCGTCATCTCAGGCCTCCCGGGCCAGCAGCGCGCGGGCAGCCACGACGGTCTCGACAACAGAAGCGAGCTCGCGTTCGCTCACCTTGCTGGAGCCGGTACGGGTCACGGTGTACACAATGGGCCAGAGCCGGCGCACCATGTCCGGCCCCCCGGTGGCGGAATCGTCGTCGGAGGCGTCATAGAGGGATTCCACCGCTATGCGCACCGCTTCATCCTCCGTCATGTTCGGGCGCCACAGCTTTTTTAACGCGCCGCGGGCAAAGACGGATCCGGATCCGACGCTGTGGTGTTCCAATTCCTCATAGCGCCCTCCGGTGACGTCGTAGGAGAACAGCCGGCCAACGGATCGTCCGGCATCAAAGCCGGCAAAGAGCGGGATGACGGCCAGCCCCTGCATCGCCATCGGCAGATTTGCCCGGATCATTGCCCCAAGGCGGTTCGCCTTCCCCTCCAGGCTAAGCAGCGTACCCTCGATCTTCTCGTAGTGTTCCAGCTCGACCTGGAACAACCGCGTGATGTCAATGGCGATGCCGGCTGTACCGGCGATGCCCAGCACCGAATACTGGTCCGCCGGAAATACCTTTTCAATATGCCGGCTGGCAATCATCGAGCCCATCGTGGCGCGGCGGTCTCCCGCCATCACCACGCCGCCGGCGAATGAGAGCGCGACTATGGTGGTCGCGTGCGGGACGGCCGGCAGGTTCCCCTCCGGCAGGGCACGGGCCGTCGGACCCATGCCATATGGCAACAGGTCGGGACGGGACTGGGCCAGGTGTTCGCTGAAGGATGAGGTTGCTGCGGCGGATACCCGTCCGGCCGTTGATTCCCGGGAGATGTTGGCCATTGAGTTCCTTACTGTCCGCCCTTTTGGACAAAGCCCCGGACAAACTCTTCGGCATTGGATTCCAGCACGCCGTCGATTTCATCCAAAAGGTCATCCAGTCCCTCCGTCGCGGCGGTGGATTGCGCCGTGGCAGGGGCCGGCGGAGTGGAATCCCCGTGAGCCTCTTCTTCTTCGGTGCGTCCGGCAGTGTTCTTCTGTTCCTGACCAGCCATCATGATCCCCTTTCAAGCGTTCGTCCTGATGCCATCCTGTCACGAACCCTGTCTTAGCGGGGAGCGTCCAGCAGCTCAGACAGGAAGTCTGCGGCGTCAGCGTGCCGGTCGAACAGGGCGCCGGTGAGCGCACGTGTGCCGCGTAATGGTTCCCGCGTAGGGACCCGCTGCAGCCGGCGCTCGCCCGGAAGTTCAAAAATGACCGAGTCCCAGCTGGCCCCGATGACATGGGCGCCGTAACGCTGGATGCACCGGCCGCGAAAATATGCCCTGGTATCTTCCGGCGGTTGGCTTACGGCGTGTGCGATCTCTTCGTCGGAAACCAGCCGGTCGAGTCTGCCCCGGGACAATAAGCGGTAATACAGACCCTTTTCCGGGCGGACATCGGACCACTGCAGATCTATCAGGGCCAGCCGGGGGTCATTCCACGCCAGCGAATCCCTATCCCGGTACTGCTGCAGCAGGGATAGCTTGGCCGCCCACTCCACTGACCGCGCCGCCGCTGCCGGTCCGGCTGCCAACTGCGTGAGCACTTCCTCCCAGCGCCGCAGGACTTCATGCGTATATCCGTCGCCGCCGTTGACTGCGCCGGCGCCGGTCCGGCTGACATGGCCAATGGCGGCATCGAGGAACATCCACTGGATATCCAGCGCCGACATCTGCCGTCCGTCCGTCAGCCTGAGCAGGCCCTCCAGCGCCGTGTCGTGACTGACCTGGCGAAGAGATTGAACGGGGTGTTGGATCTGCAGCTGGGGAACCGTGCCGTGCTCGATCATGTCCAGCACCAGCGATGTGGTGCCGAATTTGAGAAAATTGGAGACCTGGCTGAGGTTCGCGTCACCAATGATTACATGCAGCCTGCGGTATTTTTCCGCCGTCGCGTGTGGTTCGTCCCGGGTGTTGATAATCGGTCTGCGGATGGTGGTTTCCAGCCCCACCTCCGCCTCGAAGAAATCCGCCCGCTGGCTCAGCTGGAAACCCGATTCAGCGCCGTCCTGCCCCAGACCTACCCGTCCGGCTCCGCAGATCAGCGCACGGGTGACGAAGAACGGCGTCAGTCCGGAAACTATGTCGGAAAAAGGCACCTGACGGGGCATCAGGTAGTTTTCGTGGCTGCCGTAGGAGACGGACTTATTATCCGTGTTGTTTTTGTACAGGCTGATGTCCGGCAGCCCGGGGGTGCGCGCTATCTGCCGCACCGCCGCCAGGACCACCTGGTCCCCGGCTGCATCCCACACCACGGCGTCACGTGGATTGGTTACTTCCGGGCTGGAGTACTCCGGATGGGCGTGGTCCACGTAGAGCCGGGCGCCATTACCGAGCACCATATTCATCATCAGCGGGCCAGTCCGGTCCCCCTCCGGATCGAGATTGGCCGGATCGCGGTCGGGATCCGGTTCACCGCCCTCCAGTGCTATCTGGGCGGCCGTCAATTCATCGGGACGATCCGTCAGCTGCGACGGATACGCCAACTCCCGCGGCATCGACCAGCCCCGCGCATCGGCCAGCGGATCCTCATCCGTGTAGTCCCAGCGCGCCTCGGCTCCGCCGGCCGCCCGCTCGCCCGTCACCAGCGCGTAGGCATGCACCACTTGGCTGGAGAGCCACGTGGCATTACTTCCAGGAGCCGACGGCGCATGGATCCCATACTCCGTCTCCGCCCCCATCACCCGCACGGCTGTCACAGCAAACCCCTCATGGCAGATCCGTCACAAATACTGTCCGGTGTTGGACATTGTCTCCAGCGTCTTACCCGGTTCCTGCCCGGCCTTGCCTTGGACAATGGTACGGATATAGGTGATACGTTCACCCTTTTTGCCCGAGATCCGCGCCCAGTCATCCGGGTTGGTGGTATTGGGCATGTCCTCATGCTCACGGAATTCATCTACGACGGCCCGGAGCAGATGATCAATCCGAATCCCCCGCTCGCCGCTGGTGAGCAGGTCCTTAATGGCATATTTCTTGGCCCGGTCCACCACGTTTTGAATGACAGCGCCGGAGTTGAAGTCCTTGAAGTAGAGCATTTCGGTGTCGCCGTTGGCATACGTCACTTCGAGGTACTCGTTGGACTTTTCGGTGGAATACATTGCCTCCACCGTCCGCTGGATCATCGCTTCCACCGTCGCGGTCCGGTCCCCGCCGTTGGCCGCCACATCATGGGCGTGAAAGGGAAGGTCGGCAGTGATGTATTTGGCGAAAATATCTGCCGCGGCCTCGACATCGGGGCGTTGGATCTTAACCTTTACATCCAGCCGGCCCGGCCGCAGGATCGCTGGGTCGATCATGTCTTCCCGGTTGGAAGCACCGATGACAATGACGTTGTCCAGCCGTTCGACGCCGTCAATCTCGCTGAGCAGCTGAGGCACGATGGTGGTTTCCACATCGGAGGAGATGCCGGTGCCCCGGGTGCGGAAGAGCGAGTCCATTTCGTCAAAGAAGACGACGACGGCGCTTCCGTCAGAGGCCTTCTCCCGGGCACGGCTGAAGATCATCCGGATCTGCCGTTCCGTTTCTCCCACGTACTTATCCAGCAGCTCGGGTCCTTTGATGTTGAGGAAGTAACTCTTCTGGTCCTTGGACCCGGACCGTTCCGCCGCCCGGGCCGCCAACGAATTCGCCACAGCCTTGGCAATCAGGGTCTTTCCACAGCCGGGAGGCCCGTACAGCAAAATACCCTTGGGTGGTTTGAGCCCGTGCTCCCGGTACAGATCCGGGTGCAGGAAAGGCAGCTCCACGGCGTCCCGGATCTGCTCAATCTGCGGCCCCAGCCCGCCAATGTCCTGATAGGAAATGTCCGGGACTTCCTCCAGAATGAGGTTCTCCACCTCGGAGCGGGGTACCTTCTCCAGCGCGTAGCCGGTGCGGGTATCCAGCGAGACGGCATCGCCAACGCGCAGCTTCTCGCTCTGCAGCGCCCCGGAGAGCCTTACGACGCGTTCGTCGTCGGACCTGCCGATGACCAGGGCCCGGTCCTCGCCAAGTAACTCCTTGACCGTTGCCAATTCGCCGACACGCTCAAAGCCCAGCGCGGCAACCACCGTCAGCGATTCGTTGAGCAGCACCTCCTGGCCGGCACTCAGGGACTTGATGTTCACCAGTGGACTCACGCCAACGCGCATCTTCCGGCCGGCATTGACAATGTCAACGCTCTCCTCCGTCTGTGCGACGCCGGTGGCATCCGCAGCGGCCATCCGCCGCGGATTGACCTGCACCAGGGTCCCAAAGCTAAACGGGGCCTGTCCATCCTTTTCCAGGGCGCTTCGCAGCTTGACGATCTCCGCCTTGGCGTTCTCCAGCGTGCTGACCAGCTTGGCGTTGTTCCCCGTTGCGGCTGCCAATTGCCGGTCAACGTAGCGAAGCTTGTCCCGCAGCACATTGAGCTGGCGCTCCATGGCGGCCTGCTGCTGGGATATCACAGCAGAATTCTGCTGTTGGCCCTGCTGATTACCGGTGTTGGTCGGTTCGCTCACGGTCGTCACATCCTTCCGTTAGGCGGCAATGGCCTTGCCTGGCTCTGCTTTCAATCCATTGTTTAAGACACTAGCCGTCTTTGGCGTTTTCGACGTGCTGCGGGCCGGATGTGTCGGTACTCTCACTCCCGGCGCCGACGGGCGCCGGCGCCGTTGCAGTTGCCTCACGCGCCGCCCGGCGCAATTTCTTTGCGGAAACGTCCCGTTCGCCGACGTTCGCCGGAGTCCAGGCATTGAGATCCTCGGCGCTGAACTCGGTTTTGGACGGACGCCGCTTGGGCGTCAGTCCGGTGACGCCGTCGGCCAGTCTGCGTGCGGTCAGCAGGAATCCCGTGTGCGCCACCATCCGATGATCCGGACGGACCGCCAGACCCTCCAGATGCCAGCCGCGGACCATGGATTCCCACGCGTCAGGTTCGGTAAACCGGCCGTCCGCGCGGATGGCTTCGGCCGTGCGGGACAGCTGCGTCACAGTAGCCACGTAGTTGATCCAGACGCCGCCTGGGGCGAGGACCGTAGCTACCGCATCGACGCATTCCCAGGGCGCCAGCATATCCAGTACCACGCGGTCAATGCTGGCGGGAGATTCCTGCCGTACTACTTCGTCCTGGAAGTCCCCCAGCGAAATCTTCCAGGCCGGGTGCTTCCCGCCAAAGATTGTCTCCACATTCCCGCGCGCGATATCGGCAAATTCCTCCCGGCGTTCAAAGGAATGCAGATAGCCACCGTCCCCGACGGCCCGCAGCAGCGAGATGGAAAGAGCTCCCGAACCGACACCGGCCTCAACCACCCGGGCGCCCGGATAGATGTCCCCCATCGTGATGATCTGACCGGCATCCTTGGGGTAGACAACGGCTGCGCCGCGCGGCATGGACAGCACAAAATCCGACAGCAGCGGCCGCAACGTCTGGTAGAGCTGGCCGACGTTATTCGCCACCACCGAACCTTCCGGCTGGCCGATGACCGCATCATGATTGAGGAAGCCCTTGTGCGTGTGATATGCCTGCCCGGGCGTGAGCGTAATCGTATTCATGCGGGTCCGTTCGTCCGTCAGCTGGACCCGCTCACCGGCGCGAAACGGACCACGGCGTGCCGCCGCCCCGTGCGGTTCTGCCCCGTTGCCGGCGGTCAGTTTGGCATTGCTCTGGCTCATGCTTAAAGTCCCTAACTCGAAAAGATGATGCGCGCTGTGCGGCGGATAGAAGAAAAACGGTTCAAACGCTGCTGATTCACTTGGTCCAACAGAAGCAGCGGTTCAGTGGCCGGTACTTCAGCGGCTCAGCCGTGGGTCGGGCCGTCCGGTAATGGCCGCCACGACCACTTCCTGCGTCAAGATACCCGTGACGCGGCCGTGCTGATCAATGACCGCGTATTCGCTGCCGGCCAGCTGAGCCAGGTACTGCACCAGTTCCTGGCCCGACGCCGTCTGCGGAACATAGGCCCCCTCCGCAAGGTTGCGGGCAACGGCGGACGCCGGAGTTTCGCCGGCAACAGCAGCCGGAACGGTGGCCAGGACGCCGCGGTCAACGATCGCCGTCGGCCGGCCCTCGCCGCTGCATAAGACGATTGTCTGCTGCAGATCGGGTCCGGCAACGGATAGTAGCTGCGCCACCGAGGAATCGGCCGGCACCCCGACGGCTCTGTCACTGAGCCGGCCGGCACTAATCAGCGGCAGCCGCAGCCGCATCCGGGAGTCTGTAATGGCACCGCTGGCACCAAGCCACAGGAACCCGCCGATAAAGATCACCACCAGGACATTAGTGGTGTCGGGCTGGGCGCCGGTCAGCAGCGGAATGCCGACGACCGCGACAACAAGCAGGATCACGATCGCACGTCCGGCCCATCCAGCCGCCACCGTACCCTTGTCCTGATTACCGGTGATCTTCCACACGATCGACTCCACCAGGCGTCCGCCGTCCAGCGGCAGGCCCGGCAGGACGTTAAAACCACCGATCAGGAGGTTGGCCCACAGGAAGATATTGACCAATGTGCTCAACACGGCCGCAGTCAACGTCTGCGGCACGCCCAATCCGTTCAGCAGCAGCCAGCCCAGGCCGGCGAGCACAATATTGGCTACCGGGCCGGCAAAGGCCACCAGCAACGAGCGCGCCGGCGTGGCCGTGAAGTTCTCAAACTGCGTGTGTCCGCCCCAGAGATTGAGCACAATCTTCTGAGTTGGCCAGTGATATGCCTTCGCCATCAGCGCATGCGCCAACTCGTGCACCAAAACGGAAAAAAGCAACAACAGCGCGTAGATGAACGCCACCAGATAGGCCCCGGCGCCCAGTGTTGGGTAGCCCTTGGCCAGCTGCGGACCAAAGAGAATTACAGTGAAGGCTGCGATCAGGAACCATGAATATGCCAGCACAATGGGAACGCCGGCAATTTTTCCCAACGGTATGCCGTCGCGGATCATCTTCGCGCCCGCCATCGGCGTGCTCACTGGGGCGTTCCCGCGGCCGGTGCGGACCGGGCACCAGGCGCGTTCGCCCGGTCAACCACAAGAGCGCGCAGATCCGCTACAGTCCTTCCGGAAAGCGACGGCCAGGTGGTGCGGCCGGAGTCCTCCGGCAGCGGCACCGTGTGCGGGATCGCCACCGTCACCACGCCGGAGGCCTGTGCCGACGCGACGCCGGGAATAGAGTCTTCCAGTGCCACGCACTCGTCAATAGTCAGCAGCGGATCGGCTGCCTGCAGGCGCCGGACGGCCGTCAGGTAAGGCTCCGGATGTGGCTTGCCGTGTTTGACGGCGTCGCCTGTGACCATGAATTCGAAGTAACCCGAGGGCAGACCAGCGACTATTTCCGCTGCCAGCGGGCCCTCGCTCATGGTCACCAAGGCACAGCGAACGCCTGCATCAACAAGGTCGTGCAGCAGTTTGCGTGCGCCCGGACGCCAGGGGATCTCATGGCGGACCTGGCGGATAACTTCGGCCGTAAGATGATCGATGATCCCGCGGACCGTCAGACGGACACCGGCCTGCTGCAGGACCCCGGCCGAGTGAACCAGAGACTGGCCCACCAGGGCCATGGCCTGTTCGTGGGACCACTCGCCACCGTGGGCCTGGACCAGCGCGAATTCCGAGGCGATCCAGTATGGTTCGGTATCTACGAGGGTGCCGTCCATATCCCATAGCGCCGCTTTGAGATCCACCGCACGGGACGCCTGCGGCCCGACCTCGGGCACTTGCGTGCTGCTGGCCTGGACGTTGGAAACAGACGAGGAATACATGCGGTCCATTCTACGGGGAGTGTCAGGGCCAAGCCGCCCGCCCATAAGCTGATCAACGGATTTTAGGCTGTGCGCCGAGCGCTCGACGTAGGCTGGAGAGGTGATGAGCTACGACGAAGACGCCACTGCCCCCGTAAGCCGGCTGATAGTGCCCGTCCCGGAAGGGGAACGGGTTACCGTCATGCTCGCAGCCTTCGAGGGTTGGAACGATGCCGGCGAGGCTGCCAGCGATTGTCTCAAATATCTGCACCGGCTCTGGGGCGCCAGGAAAATCGCCACGCTGAACCCCGATGAGTACTACGACTTCCAGTTCACCAGGCCGTCGGTACGGCGCAACACCGAGGGCGCCCGCAGGATTAAATGGCCAACGACCAAAATCACCAAGGCGTCCGTGCCCGAATCGAACCTGGATGTGGTCTTCGTGCATGGCATTGAGCCATCGTATAAATGGCGGGCCTATACGGCCGAACTGCTCGCCCAGGCGGCGGCTTTGAACGTGAATTACGTAGTCCTGGTCGGAGCACTGCTTGCAGATGTTCCGCACACACGGCCCATCCCGGTTACCGCCACCAGTGACGACGATGAACTGCGGACCCGGATGAACCTGGAATCCTCGCAGTACGAGGGACCCATCGGCATCGTGGGAGTACTGGACGAACTTTCCTTGCTGGCAGGTCTTCCCACTGTGTCGCTCTGGGCCGCCGTGCCCCATTACGTCGCCCAAGCCCCGTCGCCAAAGGCACAGCTGGCCCTGCTGAACAGGATTCAGGACCTGCTGCAGGTTACCTTTGACACGCACGAGATGAACGAAGATTCCGAAGCCTGGGAACGCGGCGTAAACGAACTGGCCACTGAGGACCCGGAGATAGCCGCCTACGTCCACCAATTGGAAGAGGCCAAGGACACAGCAGAGCTACCGGAGGCAAGCGGAGAATCCATCGCCCGTGAATTTGAACGCTACCTCAAGCGTCGTGGCCGCGACATGCCTTAATCAACGGCTTGTACTAGATAACAATGCCGAGCAAGGCCTCCAGAGCATCCGTCACTAGAGCGGCAGCCAACTCGGAGGAGGAGGTTTCACTCTCTGCCATCGTGCTGTCGGGTAACCTTTTGCCTTGCGCCGCCGCCCACTGATCCACAGCGGCCAGCGCACGCGGCGCGTCCAGGTCGGCAGCGAGAGCGGCACGTAGCTCTAAGATGAGTGTGCGCGCGGATCCCGGTAACGCACTCCCCAGTGCCTCGCGCCAACGCTTGAGCCGCGTTTGCGCCTGCTCGAGGACCTCGTCCGTCCAGAACCAATCGCTGCGGTAATGATGTGACAATATGGCTGTCCGAATGGCTGCGGGTTCAACCCCGTTGGCCCGGAGTTTTGAGACCAGCACCAGATTGCCCTTGGACTTGCTCATCTTTTCGCCGGCAAGGCCCACCATTCCCGTATGTACATAATGCCGGGCCATTTCCACCCCGCTCAGCGCATACGCATGGCCGGCTCCCATCTCATGGTGCGGAAAGACCAGATCCGAGCCACCACCTTGAACGGTAAACGGCGCGGGCAGAAAACGCTGGGCAATAACGGTGCATTCGATATGCCAGCCCGGGCGTCCGGCACCAAGGCTGGCTCCGGCCCAGCTGGGCTCCCCCGCACGGGCAACACGCCACAGCAGCGGATCAAGCGCGTTCCGTTTGCCGGCCCGCTCAGGGTCTCCCCCACGCTCGGCAAAGATCGGGAGCATTTCCTGCCGTGTCAGTGAGCTGATCTGCCCTAACCACCAGGCACCGTCGTCGGGCATGACTCCGTCGTCGGGCAAGATTCTGTCGGCCGGCAAGTTGCCGGCCGTGGGCATGGACGCAGAAGCAGCGTCGACGGAGAAATAGATATCCCCGGAAGGGTCGGTATCGCTGCCCGAAACCGGGTAAGCCAGCCCGGCCGCGACCAACCGTTCCACCTGTGGAACAATCCATTCAACGGACTCGACCGCACCGATGTAGTGCTCGGGTGCCAGGACGTTGAGCGCTTCCATATCCGCGCGGAACAAATCGGTCTGTTCCTTGGCCAGCTCACGCCAGTCGATTCCGTCCCGGTTTGCCCGTTCCAGAAGCGGATCGTCAACATCGGTCACATTCTGGACGTAACGCACGCTCTGGCCTGCGTCGTGCCAGGCACGATTGAGCAGATCGAACGCGACATACGTGGCGGCGTGGCCCATATGCGTCGCGTCGTAGGGCGTGATGCCGCACACATACATGCTCGATGACGCCTGAACCGGCAGCTCACGAACGGTAGCTGCACGGCTCTCATACAGCCTGATGGCGGGCATTGTTCCCGGGAGTTGGGGAACGGGACGGGATTTCCAAGACTTCACCGCTACAGTTTAGTGTCAGGCACTGATGACACCGAAACCGAGCAGCAGGAACAGCAGCAGGCCGAGTGCAATCCGATACCAGACAAATATCCGGTAACTATTACTGGAAATGTACTTCAGGAACCATCCGATGATCAGGTATCCCACTACGAACGCAATGGCCGTTGCAAGGGCCGTCTGACCTAGTCCAAAAGGTCCCTGTGCTCCCTCATGTTTTGCGAAGATTTTATACAGCTCATAGAACCCGCTGCCAAAGACCGCGGGAATCGCAAGCAAAAAAGAATACCGGGCAGCTGCTTCGCGGGTATAACCCATCAACAGCCCGGCAGTTATGGTTCCGCCCGAACGTGATACGCCGGGAATAAGCGCCAGCGCCTGTGCCAGTCCGAACAGGATGCCATGTTTCACGCTGAGGTCCTTCAGAGTGCGGTTCTGTTTAGCAACCGCATCCGCAACGGCCAGAATCAGACCAAAAACAATCAACGTGGTGGCCACAATCCACAGGTTACGCAACGAAGACTCAATAGCGTTCTGGAACACAATGCCCAGGACCACAATCGGAATGCTGCCGATTATCACCAGCCAGCCCATCCGCGCATCCGGATCGGAGCGCGGGACCGTGCCCCGTAAAGCGCCGAACCAGGCTCTAATGATCCGCAATATATCCCGCCAGAAAAAGACCACAACAGCTGTTTCCGTACCCAACTGGCTGACAGCTGTAAACGCGGCACCCGGATCGGTCCCGACCGGCAGGAACTTTCCGACAACGAACAAGTGTGCGCTTGAGGAAATCGGGAGGAATTCGGTTAGGCCCTGTACCAGGCCGAGGAAGGCAGCTTCAATCCAGTTCACCATCTGACCCTAAGGCACAAACCAACCCACTAACGGCTTAATGCACAAAAGACGCGCCGGATTCGCGTCCAATGATTATCGGTGGACGCCCGTAATTGCCCCGGGTTTAAACCCCGCATCGTAAGCTTGCCCTATGCAGCAACGATACGTCGGGTCCAGTGGATTGCGCGTCTCCGCCATTGGCCTGGGCACCATGTCCTGGGGAACCGACACGGATGAGGAGGCAGCCCGGAATCAGCTCCGTGCCTACGTCAGCGCCGGCGGCACCACGGTGGACACCGCCGCCGGCTATGGCGAAGGCCGCAGCGAAGCACTTCTGGGCAGCATGATCGGCGACGTCGTGGCCCGCAGCGAGGTGGTGCTGATATCCAAGGCCGGAATCAGCCGCCGCAACGGCAAACGCATGGTAGACACCTCCCGCAGGGCGATGCTCACGTCGTTGGATTCATCCTTGGCCAGGCTCCGAACAGACCATTTAGACTTATGGCTGGCCCACACGTGGGACGGTAACGTTCCTCTGGAGGAGACACTAAGCGCCTTAGACTACGCCGTCACGTCCGGACGAGTCCGCTACGCCGGTGTCTCCAACTACACCGGCTGGCAGTTGGCCCGTGCAGCGACAATGTCAGGCACCCCCGTGGTGGCTAATCAGGTGGAATATTCTTTGCTGCACCGCAGCGTCGAGGCCGAGATCACGCCCGCCTCCGAACATCTGGGCACCGGGTTGCTGTGTTGGGCTCCATTGGCCCGCGGCGTGCTGACCGGTAAGTACCGCGGCCAGATTCCTTCCGACTCCCGCGGCGCCAGCGAGGTATTGGCCGGATATGTCCAGCCATACCTTTCCGGGCTCCCCGCCAGAATTACAGAGGCAGTTGTCACTGCCGCCAAGGGGCTCGACAGGAGGCCTTTGGATGTGGCACTTAGTTGGCTCCTCGCACGACCGGCCGTTGCCGGGGCCGTCGTCGGCGCGCGCACCACCGGGCAGCTCAGGCAGGTCCTCGACGCCACGCTGGAGCGCTTGCCCGAGCAAATCGAGACTGTTTTGGACGAGGTTTCCAGCCAAGCCGGCTAGCCGGCAGCCATTGACCCCCAGGTAGTCAGTCGTCTATCGGTTCCAGATCGCCGTCGTCCTCATCGTCGTTGGAGTCCAGATCGTCGTCGTCCTCATCATCTTCGTAGATGACCAACGGCGTCACTTCGTTGCAGGCCTCGAAGAGTACTTCCTCGTAAATCTCGAAGGCATCAACAATGGCCAGATAGGCCGTCTCCACGGCCGGATCATCATCGCCGCGACGAGCGGAAGCAGCAGCCAGATGTTCCTCAAGAGCGGATGTCAGCGACTGCAGTGCGGCATGCGGATCTAGACTCATAGGGTGAACGCTACCAGTGCTCTGCGGAAGTTGTAAGCCCGGATCAGGAGCCGAAGCCTTCCGCAGAAAAGGTGGAGAAATCCCGCCGCCGATCCCCGAACCGACCCGAATTGCGGGCAGAATGGAGTGCTATGAGGGAACAATTCAGGGCCGGCTCGCTCAGCAGGGAACGCGACTACCTCCGTCAGTATGAGTACCTTGTACTGACGGTGGCTCCTTCGGAGCCCTTGCCCGTCGCGCGTCAGCGGTTGAGCGAGCACGCTGAGTACGGCAAGTGGGAGTTGGAACGCAGCTGCATCTACATTGGCGGTGGTCGTCAGTTCTGGCTTCGGCGGAAGATTATGCGCGTGGAACGGACCGTTTAGCCCTCCAGCGGGCCAAGCCAGGCGTTGGCCACGGTGCTGTGCGCGGATTCGTCGTCGGAGGGATGAAACATCCCGGCCAGCACATCACGGTATAAGCGGCCCAGCTCATTGCCGGCAAAGTACGTTCCGCCGCCGGACACCCGAATGGCGAGGTCCACCACCTCGCGGGCGGTCTCCGTTGCGCGGACCTTCAGTCCCACCAGCTGCGGGAACCATTGATTTCCGAGCTCGGCCTGGTCATCGACGTTGCGCGCTGTCGCTTCGAGCTGAGGGTAGAGCCCGTCCATAGCGATGGCGGCGGCCGCAATCTTCCAGCGGATATCCGGATCCTGGGAATACGCTCTGCCGCCGTTCTTCTGCGATTTCCTTCGGTGCGCTGCCGCTACCCCCAGCTGCAGGGCCCGTTCCCCGATGCCGGTATATACGGCCGCCAGCAGGGTCTCAAAGCAGGCGAAGATGGCAAAGATCAGTGGGTCGGAGCTGGGCCCGACCGGCAGCTTCCGGAAGACCCTGTCTGCGCTGGCAACCACACCGGAAAGGACAGTGGTATTGGACTGGCTGGCACGCATCCCCAGGGTGTCCCAGTCGTTTCCGATGCTGTAACCGGGGGCGTCGCGGGTGATAAACGCGTGCACCAGCGCCGGCTCGGCGCCCGTACTGTCCTTACCGAAGATGCCAAGCCTGGTCCACGCCGGGCTTAAACTGGTGAAAATCTTCGTGCCGGTAAAGCCGTAGGAACCATCTGCCCTCGGTTCGGCCACGGTGCTCGAATCGAAAAGGACGGAATCATTGCCCGCCTCCGAATTCCCGAAGGCAAACACTTCCCCTGCCACGGCCTCCTGCAGCACGTAGTGCAGCGAGTCATCGCCACGCTCGGTCAAAAGACGGGCGACGCCGGTCCACACCAAATGCATATTGACCGCCAGGGCTGTGGCAGGGGCAGCCGTAGCCAGCCGCCGCTGCGCAGCGGCTACCTGCCGCAGACCAAAGCCCATGCCGCCGTCGTCCTCCGCAGCAAAAAGGCGCAGATACCCGGCGCCTTTGAGCTCCTGCAGGTCCTCGTGGAAGAACTCATTGCGTTCATCGTAGCCAGCGGCGCGGCTGCGGAATCTGCTGAGCAGTTCATCCGGCAGCAGCTGTTCAAGTCTCATCTTTCGTCCCGTCCTAATAGTTGCTCAACAAGCGGTCCAGCACGCGGGTTCCAAATTTCAGCGAATCAGTGGGCACGCGTTCGTCGACGCCATGGAACATGCCGGTGAAATCCAGTTCCGCCGGCAACCGCAGCGGTGCAAAACCGTAGCCGGTGATCCCCAGCCGGCTCAGTGACTTATTGTCCGTGCCGCCGGAGAGCGTGTACGGCAGCACCTTCCCGCCGGGATCTTCCGCGTGCAGAGCATCAACCATATGGTCCACCAGATTGCCGGCAAAGGGAACTTCCAGCGAGACGTCCTTGTGGTCGTAGCTGATCTCGATGCCTTCTCCGGCAAGTTCCTTAATGATTTCCAGGACATGTTCCGCTTGGCCCGGCAAGGTCCGAACGTCAATGAGCGCCTCCGCGCTGCCGGGAATCACATTGTGCTTGTAGCCACCTTTGAGGAGGGTGGGGTTGGCTGTATTCTGCAGCGTCGCCCCGACAAAGCGGGCCACCGTTCCCAACTCACGCAGCAGGTTTTCCGGGTTCTTCTCGTCCAGCTCGACGCCGGTCAGTTCGGAAACGCCCTCCAAAAACTGCCGGGTGGTATCGGTAAGTTCCACCGGCCATTCGTAGTCGCCGATCCGGGTCACCGCGCGTGCCAGGCGTGTGACGGCATTGTCGGTATTGATCTGGGACCCGTGCCCGGCGCGTCCATGCGCCGTCAACCGGAGCCAGGAAAGGCCCTTTTCCGCCGTCTGCAGCAGGTACGCCCGCTGTCCCCCAATCTCGGTGGAAAATCCACCAACCTCGGAAATGGCCTCGGTGGCTCCCTCGAAGAGTTCGGGCATGTTATCCACCGCCCAGGACGCACCGTAGTTTCCGCCTGCCTCCTCATCGGCGAAGAAGGCAAAGATGAGATCCCGTTTGGGCTTGCGGCCCTCCCTGGACATACCCCGAAGCACGGAGAGGATCATGGCGTCCATGTCCTTCATATCGACCGCACCGCGGCCCCAGATCATCCCGTCCTTTTCCTCGCCGCCAAAGGGATCTACGGTCCAGTCTTCCTTCAGGGCCGGTACGACATCCAGGTGCCCATGTACTACCAGCGCGCCGGCGCTGGGGTCCTCCCCTGCCATGCGCGCCACAACGCTGGTTCGCCCCGGTGCAGACTCAAAGACCGTGGTTTCCAGGCCTGCTTCCGCAATCAGCGCCGCCGTGTATTCCGCGGCCTTGCGTTCTCCCGGGCCCTGGTTGTCGCCATAATTCGTGGTGTCGATACGGATGAGTTCCTGGCAGATTCCAACTACTTCATCTTCGGGCCGAGCGACGTTCACGGCGGGCTCCTTGCATTACGGGGACTTGTCCCAACAGCCTACAACTGCGCCCCGGCCAGTCCGATTCACCAGGTTTCCGGGAGGCTTTCCGATTTCGCCCGATTCAAGGTTCCCGGCCAAGTCGTGCTATCGTTTTTCTCGCTGCATTTGTGAGTTTCGAGACCGGTTCGATTACGGTCTGGGCACCGCAGACTTCACCTGCGCGGGTGGCGGAATGGCAGACGCGCTAGCTTGAGGTGCTAGTCCTGGAAACGGGGTGAGGGTTCAAGTCCCTTTCCGCGCACAGAAACAAGACCCGGAGAATCCAATGATTCTCCGGGTCTTTCTGCATCCACGTTTTGTCCGGATGCACTTCGCGGTTGGCCCGGCACGTTACCGCTCACTACGGTCTCCCTCGGCGCTGCGGGTTAGCAAGTGGTGCTCAGCCGGCCGCCCAGGCCTCGAACTGCTCCAAAGATTCCGGCGTGCCGGTGACTTTCACGTTCGCCACGGAACGGCGTCCGAGCGCATGCAGAGCCAATTCGGCGGGTTCTCCCGTGATGAGGACGGCTCCCGGGCCACTGTGCACCCGGCGTCCACGTCCATCAGGCAAGGCCAGCTCCACTCCCACCGGGCTCCGCCGGTAACCCATGCCGGCCATGATCTTCACGCGCTGCCAGATCGCGTCCTGTTCGGGGGCCGGCAGGTCCCGCGGCGCGGCAGGACCCGGGCCGACGCGTCGGATGTCCTCGTGATGGACCACGTACTCAACCAAGGAAATCGTGTCCCCCAGCCAGGAAAACGGAGACAAGCGGGACGGTCCGTCCCAGAAGCGTTGGATCAGGGCAGCGTAGCCGTCGGTGCTTTGGGCCGAGCTAACCAGCTGTCCCATATTCCGCTCCTGCCCCGGTGCGGGATGCCGCAGCAAATCTCCCGCTGCCTGGAAGGGAGCCTGTTCCCGCAGGACAAGATGGGCCAGCAAATGCCGGACCGTCCAGCCGGCGCAGAGGGTTGGCGCACCCGGATCCGCTGCCCGAAGCGTTGCCACCAGAGTGCTCTTCTCAATGCCGGCCCATGCCATCTTTGCTCCCTAGCTGTTCGTTCGAATGGTTCCTCGAAATGCGGGTGCCCTGTCGCCGTCGTCGGCCGCTGATCTAAGCAGTCGCCGCCGTCGGCAGCTGGTTTAAGCAGTCGCCGTCGTCGGCCGCTGGTTTAAGCGCGGACCTCGGCCAGCAAACCGCCCAATTCCCGGACACGCAATATTGCTTCAGCATAGCCTCGTCCTGCTGTGTGGCCGGCGAATGCAGTACCGGCCCGGATTGGTGGCGAAGAGAATAAACCTCCTGTGCGCCGCGTTACACCCGGTATGCCGCAGCGCGGGCTTCCAGTCAGCTGCCGCAGCGGTGTCCCGTCGACCAACTGAGAGCAGCGGAGCATCTTCGATGTTTCGCGGTTAAAGGAGAACCATGCAGTATCGCAATCTGGGCAACAGCGGCACAGCCGTTTCGGAGTACGCATTGGGCACCATGACCTTCGGCGCGGAAGCCACGGAAGAAACTTCCCAGCAGATCCTGGACGACTACGTAGCCGCCGGCGGTAATTT
The DNA here is from genome assembly GCF_015708085.1 of Arthrobacter terrae. Lineage (GTDB taxonomy): Bacteria > Actinomycetota > Actinomycetes > Actinomycetales > Micrococcaceae > Arthrobacter_M > Arthrobacter_M terrae. The sequence goes on from NZ_JADNYM010000010.1 coordinate 76,305, forward strand.
TATCGACACGGCCGACGTTTACACCGCGGGCGCATCGGAGGAAATCATCGGGCGCTGGCTTGCGAAGCGTCCTGCGGCGAAGGACCAGGTGGTTCTCGCCAGTAAGGGCCGGTTCCCGATGGGACACGGACCCAATGATGTGGGAACATCAGGCCGGCACCTTCGGCGTGCGCTGGACGATTCACTGCGCCGGCTTGGGGTCGAGCAGATCGATCTGTATCAAATGCATGCCTGGGATCCGCACACTCCCATCGAGGAGACCCTGCGGTTTCTGGACAATGCAGTCAGCAGCGGGAAGATCGGTTACTACGGGTTCTCCAATTTCCTGGGATGGCAGTTGACCAAGGCCGTCCATGTTGCCGGCGGACACCATTGGGCTCCCCCTGTCACACTCCAGCCGCAATATAGCCTGCTGGTGCGTGAGATTGAATCCGAAATAGTTCCGGCCGCGCTTGATGCAGCTATTGGGCTGCTCCCGTGGTCGCCACTGGCGGGAGGATGGCTGTCCGGAAAGTACCGGCGGGATCAGGCGCCCACCGGCGCCACCCGGCTGGGGGAAAATCCTGAACGCGGGATGGAAGCCTGGAAGCAGCGCAATGCGGATGAGCACACCTGGCGGGTTATTGGAGCCGTTACGGAAGTAGCCCGGGCCCACGACGCCAGCGCGTCTCAGGTTGCCTTGTCGTGGCTGGCCGCCCGGCCCGCTGTCACTTCGGTAATCCTGGGAGCGCGCACCACCGAACAACTTGCCGACAACCTTAGTGCGGCGAAACTTCAACTGACAGCCGAGGAGACGGACAAGCTCACGCAGATCAGCGAGCCGAGCGTCGGAATATACCCTTATGGCCGGCCGGCTCAGGAACAGCGAAGCCGGAAGATCGACGGCGGCCGCTGACTTTAGCCATTGGGCTTCCGGCTGCCGGGGTTACTGCTGCTCCGGGATGGGGATTTGAAGCTTCCAGCGGCGACACTCCCGGCCGCGGCTCCTCCACAGAACGATTATGCCCGCCTCATGTCCCCATCCGGCGTCGGTGGTGCCTATCTACGCCCACGCGGACGGAAGATGGAGCATGAACTCAGGATATGCACCATGAGCAAGCGCCACAGGACTAAGCCCCGCCCCAAAGCAACTCCGGCTGCCGAACGCTCAGCGCCGGCGCCGGTATTCACCACATCGCCGGTCGCCACGACCGAGCGTGGCGGCAGGCCGGCGGCACTGGATCCCACCCACATCCGCTATCTGATCGGCGCCGTTGTAGACGGCGTTCTCGATGATCACCTCGCCACCTTCTCCGTAGCGATCGCGCAACGCCATCAGCAGCTCGTGCGCATCGAGTCCAATCGGGCGGCCGCCCGGATCAAACTCGGTGACCGGGTCAGGGTCAACCACTCGATCCGGCCGCTCTATCTGCGCGGCGCAACCGGGACGGTCGTCAATTGGGTCGGGCAACGCGCCGTTGTGCAGCTCGACCGTCCCGCCGGTCGCTTCAACACAGGCGAAATCCGTTGCCCGCCGCTTGGCCTTGACCACCTGCAGCGACTTCAATAGTCACCGGCTGGGAATTCCACGGCCCCGGGCAGCATCCGCAGGTAGCTATGGGGGGCGAAATTATGTATGCTTAGAGCAGTTGTAGTGTTGCGCATTTTGAAGTTCAAGCGGCGAAACCCAAAAGGGCTAGCCGCTTTTCTGTAAAAGCGGAAATGGACACCGCGGCTAAGGCACTCCGGCAGTCGGAGAGTCTGTCTTACAGAAAGATATACAAAAATGGCTACAGGTACCGTCAAGTGGTTTAACTCCGAAAAGGGCTTTGGTTTCATCGCTCCCGAAGACGGCAGCGCCGATGTTTTCGCCCACTACTCGGCGATCAACTCCGGTGGCTACCGCTCTCTCGAAGAGAACCAGGTTGTCACCTTTGAGACCGAGCAGGGCCCCAAGGGACCTCAGGCAGTCAACATCCAGGTCGGCTAATTCTCTGATCTAGGTCCTCAGGACCGGGCAGGTGGGGTGGGAGGAAACTCCCGCCCCACTCGTCTTTAAGGCGCCGGGCCTGATGCAGCGCAAGTGATTTGAAACGGCGGAGCATCCCGATGTATACTATTCGTAGTTGTAGTGTTGCGCATTTGAATTTCAAGCAGCGAAACCCAAACGGGCAAGCTGCTTTTTCTGTAAAAGCGGCAAAATGAACACCGCAGCTGGGATTTTCCGGCAGTCGGAGGATCCGTCTTACAGAAAGATATACAAAAATGGCTACAGGTACCGTCAAATGGTTTAACTCCGAAAAGGGCTTTGGTTTCATCGCTCCCGAAGACGGCAGCGCCGATGTTTTCGCCCACTACTCGGCGATCAACTCCGGTGGCTACCGCTCCCTCGAAGAGAACCAGGTTGTCACCTTTGAGACCGAGCAGGGCCCCAAGGGACCTCAGGCAGTCAACATCCAGGTCGGCTAATTCTCTGACCTAGGTCCTCGGACCATAGAAGTGCGGCGGGAGGAAACTCCCGCCGCACTTGGCTTTAACCAACCTGTTTACTATCTGTTGAGGGGAATAGCTTCACTGCTGGTCAGGTGGATCGCGGCTTCGGCAGTGGCGACCCGAAAACTAAACGACTGCTCCAGGTACAGGTGGACATCTTCTGCGTCGTGGTGGCTGTAGCCGATGGACAGGTCCTGACCCGATTCGAAGAGGAAGTCCCCACCGCGCAGACTCATCACCACCGCGCCCTTGACGCCGGGGGCCCAAACGATCGGCCCATCCAGAATCTTACGCAGGTGGTCCGACAGCAGATAGCCGCCGCGTTCGGCGGCCTCAATCACCGCCGTGTAGTGCCCCGGGCCCAGGGCAAGCCCGAAGGGACCGCTGATGCCGCTTTTCAGCAGTACCGACACTGCCTTTGCAACGCGTTTGGGATAGTCGCCGAAGTCCTCGACGCGGGGAACGGGGGGATGTGGCGTTGCACCGGTGATCCCCGTGATGCCCGCGTCCTCCCAGCCGTGAAATACGGCCACGTTCTCCGCACTGGCAATTCGTAAGGCCGCCTCGTCAAGGCTCTGCAGGTCCATATCGGCTGCACCGCGGTCATTGTCCAACAGCTCATTGCGGGACACGGTGAAAGCCGCCCGTACCTCGGTCAGCGGCAATACCTCCCGCCGGGCGGCAACAATGCCCGTTGCCGGCGAGTCAGCGATTGCACTGACCCGACCCAGGTTCGTCGCCGAGTACTTCCAACCCAGCGGGCCGCTGAAATCGATTAGTTTTCGCGCGCCCAAGGCCACGCTTAGCCTGTCGCGGGCCTCTTCGTCCAAGGCCTGCCAGCCGGCGTCGGAAATTGGTGCGTGTTCACGTAGCAGATGGTTCATAGTCATGATGCGGACCCTTTCCGCGTTGATCCCGTAAGCGTTGATCCCCTAAGACTGCCGATGCCAAGTGAGGAATCGGCCTCAGCGGCCGGAGAGCCGGCAGTCGGCGAGGTCCCGGAGTCCACAGCAGCTTCCGATGCCTCACCGTTTTCAACGATGTCGCCACCTTGGAACAGGATGCCCCGGGCAGTCTCCCGCCACTCGGGCTTGGCCCTGAACAAGTACTCCAGTTCCATACTGAAATGCTTGAATTCTTCGCCAAGCGAATTGTTCATTATGGCCCGGGATGCCGGGTCCGGCTCCACGGATATCCGTTGCTCATACCAGCCTATGGCCTCTGCTTCTTCGGTGAGATTGGCACACATCCGGGCAAAGGTCCGGGTCTGGGCGGACAGTTCTTCAGGTGGTTCATGATACTGGTCAAAGCCCAAGGGAAGCTCCTCATCTACAGTGGAATGTTTGACGAACTGTGCTTTCCTTGCCAGCGTATACACGACGGCTGTGAAATGGCCAGCAGCTGCCGGCAGGCACCGAAAAGCGCCAACGGCGCCGCTGCGATGAGCGGCCAGGGACCGCCATGCGGACGGCGGCAGGGGTTCGCTGCTCATGATCCAACACCGGATACCCGGCCGGAGTGCGAAACGAACGGCACGGCCCCCCAGGAGTTTGTTCCTGCGGGGCCGCGCCGTTCGGGTTGGCAGGCGGGCAGCTGTCCTGCCCGCCTGCGTTTCAGCACCCGTTCTTTGCTGCCCGGTCAGCGGCCGCTCTGAACCTTGTCCGGGCCCCTAAGAGCAACCTGCTGCTCTGCCAGGTACTGGGCTGCAGCTTTTTGCAGCTCCCGCTCCTGGGCCAGCCGCTCCGCAAGCTCGGCCAGCCTCTGCGCGGTGGCGTGCTGCATGGCGGCGGTGCTGCGCTGCTGCGCAGCGTGTTCGCCAACCGTGGTGAGGGCTGAGCTGAGCTGCAGCTGCTGCTCAGCGAGGAGCCTTTGAGTCAGCTGGATCTGTGCTGCCAAGTCCAGCTGAGCCTGCGCTTCCGCCAGCTGAGTAACCGCCGACGGCGAAGCCACCGCATGTTTTTGCAGTTGAGCTGCGTCGTTGTATGCGGGGAGCGACGGATGCCGCATCGCCGGGCCTGCATTTTGGCTAAGTACGTCGGCAAATTCACGGTCAAGGTCCGTTTCTGCGCCGGTTTGCCGCTCGGGCAGCGGTGCGGTGCCGTTGCTGAGAGTGCGCGTATCTGCAATAGTCGCGGCAGCGGCGGCCCCGGACTTCTCGGTGGGGCCGCCGACGGGGACAATGTCCACCGTGCGGCGCAGCGGAACCTCTTTGATCAAAAGCACCGCAATCAGGGCTATCACCGACATAGCAGCCGCGATGGCAAAGATCATAGCCGTCCCATCGCCGTAGGCTGCACGCACAATCTGCGCTATTGGTGCCGGCAGGTCTTTCACATCCAATGAGACACCCGTGCCCCCGGCGCCGCCCTGCACGCCGATGTTTTTTAGCCCGTTCTTCACCAGATCGGTAACCCGTGCCCCCAGGACTGCGCCGAGTACGGATACGCCGGCGGCGCCTCCGACGGTGCGGAAGAAGGCAACGGAACCGCTTGCCGCCCCGATGTCCTTCACGGCTACGGTATTCTGCACGGCCAGAACCAGATTCTGCATCATCATGCCCAGCCCCAGTCCGAAGATGAAGGTGTAGGTGCCAACCAGAAACAGGTCGGTGGAATGGTCAATGGTTCCGGCAAAGCCCAGGCCCACAATCAGCAACGTAGCGCCACCGACGAGATACGCCTTCCACTTACCGAACCTGCTGACCAGCTGACCTGCACCAACCGAACCGATCAGGTTCCCGGCGATCATCGGCATGGTCAATAGACCTGCCTCGGTGGGTGTAGCCCCACGGGATACCTGGTAATACTGTCCGAGATAACTGGACGAAGCGAACATGGCGACGCCGACGGCGACGGAGGCAATAATTGCCAGGGCCGGTGTGCGCTGCGCGATGATCTTCAGCGGGATAATCGGTTGGGTTGCCTTGGATTCCACCAGGACCAGCAGGGCAAGCATAACGACGCTGCCACCAACCATCAGCGCACTCTGCCAGGAGACCCAGTCGTAGTAATCAGCCTGTCCGGCAAAGGACACCCAGATCAGCAGCAGACTGACGCCCGCAGTAAGCAGGATGGATCCGGCATAGTCAATCTTGACCTTGCGCTTGATGTGGACAAGCTTCAAAGTCTTCTGCAGCAGGATCAAAGCAATGATGGCCAGCGGGACGCAAACGTAGAAAGTCCAGCGCCAGCCGAGTGGGCTGTCAACGATGAAACCACCCAGCAGCGGGCCCCCTGCCGTGGCAACCGCCATGACGGCGCCCATGTATCCGGAGTACCGGCCACGCTCACGCGGCGGGATGATGGTGCCGATGATGGACTGCGCAAGGGCGGTCAGTCCACCCATGGCAACGCCTTGGATTACGCGGGCGGTCAGCAGGACCGGAATGGTTTCGGAAAGACCCGCCAGCACCGAGCCGGCAACAAAGATGACGATGGAAAGCTGGACCAGCAGCTTCTTATCAAAGAGGTCCGACAGCTTGCCCCAAATAGGCGTCGTCGCGGCATTGGCCAACAGCGATGCGGTAATAACCCAGGCAAAATCGGTCTGCGAGCCGTGGAGTTCGGACATGATGGTCGGAAGCGCGTTGGCAACAATAGTACTGCTCAGGATGGCTGTAAACAGTGCTGCCAGCAGCCCGGTCAGCGCCTCGAGAATCTGCCGATGATTCATCGGCGTGCTTTCCTGCTCCGCGTTCGGCTTTGGTAGCGGTACCGCCGGTGCGGTCGTGGCATGACTTGCCATTAATTTACTCCTGCAAGCGTTTGGGACTGGTTGTCCTGAATGGGTCCGTATTTTTGCGTCCGCGGTTGGGGCATGACGGCGTCACGAAGCGTCTGCGTGAGATGCTGCACGGTGTGCGCGGTGTTGGCGGCTTCCTCTTCGCTCCAGCCCGCAAGCATTTGCTGCACAGTGCCGGCACGACGGCGTTGAATCTGCGCCAGATATTTCCGCCCCGGCTCGGAGGCCGAGAGTAAGTGTGCCCTTCCATCCGCGGGATCGGGCTTACGGAAAATAAAGTTGTGTTCTTCCAGCTCTGCGACCTGCCGGCTCAACGCCGAGGCGCCGACACCGAGCCGGGCTGCGACATCCGAGGCCCGCAACGGCTCTCCCCCGGCAACAATGCGTAAGACTCCTTCAAGTGCGACGCCCAGATCTGCCGCCTGGACAGACGCCGTGGTGGTGCAGCGCAACGTCCGCTGTAAATCGAAAATACAGTACACCAACTCGGCGGCGGTGTGTTGAGCGACAGCCATGTTGTCCTCCGATGATTAGTTGCCTGCAACAACTATAACCAAGCCAGTTGGTTAGGGCAACTAAGTACAGCGTGTTTTTCGTCGCAACGGTGATTCCCGGCGACTCCGGTGATTTTGATGGACCCAGCAGACCCGCTACCCGGCAGACCCGTTTACCCGGGCTGCCGTCCCCGCCCCTCGTTTTCCTGCGGTCAGTACTCCGCCGGGGGCGTCTGCTCCGCCTGCTGCACTGGTGGGTGCTGTGGCGCCTGGGCCGTCTGGGGCGTCTGGGTCGTCTGTGATGCATGGACTGGCTGGGGTGTCTGGGGTGTCTGGGGTGTCTGGGGCGTCCAAGTTAGTGTGATATCCACCATTTCGCCCGCCTCGGCTATATGCAGCAGCAGGTCTTGGCCGAAAAACTGCTCATGAATATTTTCCGCCCCCTCAGCACTAACCTGGGCAGCAAGACTCTTCATTGACTGCGCCATTGCCCTGCCCCAATCCTGCGCCTGCCGACTCGAGGCCTGCGTCGTGGCCGTGTAAGTCTTAGACATACCTGCACCGTCCTTTCCGGATCCAACTCCGATAGCGATAATGACGCAAGCGCATCAGTGCCGTTCCGGGGCCGGGGTGGCTGCGGTTCTGCACCGCTTTCCTCTCCATCCTGACGCACTTAGCCCGTCGGCGGTAGTGCCGGGCGTTCTTCATGGAAGTTACGTGCCGGTCTCCCGTGGTCACTCCACCGATTGCTCGGTCATTCTGACAACAACCGTTGGGCATTGGATCTGCTGCAGCACTTCATACCCAACCGTGCCGATCTGCACTCTTTTGACGGCGTCCCGACCCCTGCTGCCGACCACCAGCAACCGTGAATTCCGGGCTGCGTGGACCAGCTCAGCGGAGGTGCTGCGGGGCACCTGCACGTTCGGGGCCGGACTTTGCAGACGCACGACCAGGTCCGGGTGGTCCTGCCGGATCGTAGTTGCAGTATCGGTGAGCAGGTCTTGTCCTTGCCGGCCAGTTGTTGCGCCGGCGTATACGGCGAGCAGGTCCTGCCCTAGCCGGGCCGCCTCGGCTGCGGCGAAGGTGATGGCCGCGGCGGATTCGATTGACCCATCAACACCGACGACAACGCCGGAGCGTCCGCGCAGGGAGACGACCGGAATCACGGCGACCGGAGAGCGGCTCAGCGTAGCTATCTGCAGGCTGACCACGCCCGCGTCCTCACCGTGAGTGGACCCGGCGCGGTCGGTGCCGATGACAACCAGATCCGCACCCGGTGAAAGGGCACTGAGGACGTCAGCCGCCTCGCCCCGGTGCAGCGCCGTGTTTACCGTTACGGAGGGCGCCAGGTTTTTGGCCCGCGCGGCTTCGCTCCTTAGCAGCCCACGGGATGCCTCCATCATCTCCGCAGCCTGAGCGCGGTCGCGGGTCGCCCAGTCTTCCGGAACACAATGGACCAAAGTAACCTCATGCCCGAGGGCCTGGGCGCGGCGCAGCGCCCAAAGAGCCGCAGCGCCACTGGCGGCGGAGCCATCTACGCCGACCAGCAGTAACCCTGCCCCGGGGTGCTGTGCCCCCAACACCTGCCCCACCTATCCAGCCAGTTCTTCGCGGATGGCATCCACACCACGCCAGAGTTCGGCAAAGCTGGTGGACAAAGGAGATAGACCGAGCCGGATGCCGCTCGGGTTCCGGAAATCGGGGATGACGCCCTTTTCCCACAGCGCAGGCATGATGGTTTGAAACGTTGGGTGTTCGACCGTGATGTGGCTTCCGCGTCGTTGTGCGTCGCGCGGGCTTGCCAGCGAGGCACCCAGCGGTGCCAGGACGTCGTCGAACAAACGCAGTGCAAAAGTGGTCAGGGAGATGGATTTTGCCCGAATGGATGCAATGCCGACCTTGTCGATCAGGGCGATCATGTCCTGCATGGCCAGCATCCCCACCACCGGCGGGGTGCCGCTGGTGAAGGCGCGGATGCCGGCGGCCGCCTCATAACGCTCCCCCATACCGAACGGATCCGCACTGCCCAACCACCCCTGTATGGGTTGACGCAGCACGGCTTGATGGTCCTGGCGTACATAGCCGAACGCAGGTGCACCCGGACCGCCATTGAGGTATTTGTAGCTGCAGCCAACGGCCAGGTCCACGCCCCACATATCGAGTTCGGTGGGAACAACACCCACCGAATGGCAGAGGTCCCAAAGAATCAGTGCTCCCGCTTCGTGCGCCTGGGCGGTGAGCAGGTGCATGTCCGCCAGATAGCCGGACCGGTAGGCCACGTGGCTGAGCACCACCAAAGCAGTCTGCTCGCTGAGCACCGCGCCGAGGTCCTGCGCCCTCACGCCGCCATCATGGGCCGGACGGATCCACCGCAACGTCATCCCACACTCGCTGGCAATACCTTCCAGGACGAAGCGGTCCGTGGGGAAGTTGTCCGTATCCAGGACCACTTCCCTGCGTCCTGGGCGTGCGGCAACAGCGGCCCGGCACAGCTTGTAGAGCAGAACCGTGGTGGAGTCCCCTATTGTCACCTGACCCGGTCCGGCACCAAGTGCCGCCCGTCCCAGTTCGTCACCGATTTTACCTGGCAGCGCGAGCCAGCCCTCGTCCCAGCCCCGAATCAGCCGGCCGGCCCATTGGTTCTGCAAAAAACTTCCGATTCTTGCGGCGCTGGCCTTCAGCGGCCGGCCAAGCGAATTCCCGTCCAAATACGAAACGATGGCGGCGTCATCGCTGCCGAGGAAACCTGCGCGATACCCACGGAGATCATCGCGCAGATCAAATTCTTGGGCGGCGTCGAAGGTTGGCCGCGCGGCTTCGAAGGTCGGCGCGGGGGCCGCGCCGTTGGTACTCTCAGTCATGTGCTCCAGCATACTGGCCGCTCAGAGCGCTGCCACGCTCCCGCAGAAGTGCCTGCGGCCCGAGTGCGCATTCCAGCCCACGTACTCCGAACGCTGCCAGACGCCGTCGTCGTTGCGTGTGTCCGCTATATGTACCGCCACCGATGCGGGCAGGAAGACCGGCGCCTCGAAGGTGATCTCCCAAGAAAAAGCGTCCGGTTCAGGCGAGCCAACATCGGACAAAACCCGCCCGGCAAGGTACATGCCGTGCGCCAAGGACCGTCGCATGCCCAGTACCTTCGCGGACACGACGCTGAGATGGATTGGATTGAAGTCGCCGGAGACAGCAGCATAAGCCCTGCCGGCGTCCACCCCGAGCCGCCACAGAGCCGTTGGATCCGGCGGGTTGAACGGCCTGTGCGCAGCATCCGACCCCGACCCGGAAGCGGCAGGCTTGTCCACGCCGGGCAGGAAGACACCCTTCGCCAAATACGTTGAGACGCCCCGCCAAAGCAGCTCCGTCGAACCTTCCGCACGCACCTCAACGACGAGTTCAACCTGCGTGCCGGTACGGTGACCGCTGAGCTTGCGCGCCCAAGACCTAATCGCCACCGGCTGCGTGTACAGGATGGGTGCAAAATGCCGCACGCGGTTTTGCAAGTGGATCATCCCCAGCAACGGCAACGGAAAATCCTCGCTGACCATTACGCTCATGGCCACGGGAAAGGCCATCGCATGAATGAAGCCGGACGGCATGACGTCGCGCGCAGGCTTGCCGAGCAAATGCTGGTACTCCGTCATTTTCGCGAGATCTGCAACCACGCCGCGTACTTCATTGCAGCATGGGGGAAGCGTGGTGTGGGAAGTGCCGCCCAGAACCCGTGATTTTGCCGCGGTAGCCGCCGCGTTCATATACAGTTTTGCCAGCGAGGGCATCCCTGTCAGGATATGCACCGGGTCACCCGCTGCCGGGCCGCTCATTGCCCCACCAGGCTCTGACCGCAAACTCTGAGCACACTGCCGTTAATTCCGCCCGATGAGCCCGCGGCCAGGAAGGCTATGGTTTCTGCCACGTCTTCGGGCCGGCCGCCCTGCTGCAGGCTGTTAAGCCGTCGTGCCACTTCCCGGGTGGCAAATGGGATTTTGCCAGTCATATCGGTTTCAATGAAGCCGGGCGCAACAGCATTAATGGAGCCACCGAAGGGTTCCATTAAACGCGCCGTTGCCGACACCATGCCAATGACCCCCGCCTTGGACGCGGCATAGTTGGTCTGCCCGCGGTTGCCGGCAATGCCGCTGGTGGAAGCGACGGAGATGATCCGGGGATGATCATGGAACAACTCCGAAGCCAGGAATTTCCGGTTCATGCTCAGCTGGGCAATTATGTTTACGGCGAGCACGGAATCCCATCGCGCCGCATCCATATTGGCGAGGAGCTTGTCCCGTGTGATGCCCGCGTTGTGCACCACAATATCCAGCCGCCCATACCTCTGCTTTGCATGAGCCAGGATGCGCTCTCCGGCATCTTCGGCAGTGATGTCCAGCTGTAAGGCCGTGCCACGAATGTCATTGGCGACGGCAGCCAGCGGCTCGCCGGCTGCCGGAACGTCCACGACCACGACGTCCGCGCCGTCGCGGTGCAATACCCGGGCGATGGCTTCACCTATCCCGCGGGCAGCGCCGGTGACGACGGCGACCCTGCCTGCCAGCGGCAGGTCCCAGTCCTGCGGCAGTTCACCGCTACCGGTGGCAACGGTCAGGAACTGACCGTCCACGAAGGCCGAACGGCCGGAAAGGAAGAACCGCAAAGCTCCCAGGGCGCTGACGGATGTGGTGTCCGCGCCGTCGCCGAGAATTATCCCGTTCGCTGTCGCCCCGTGCCGCAGTTCCTTGGCAATGGAACGCAGGATGCCGCCCACGGCATTCCGGCCGGCAGCGCCGGCGGGGTCCAGGTCCGCGGACGCCGGTCGTGAAATGGTCACAACGCGGCCGTTCGCGGACAGGTCCCGCAACGATGCTCCGACCGAGCGGACCGGCCCGGAAAGCCCGCTCGGGTCAGCGAGCTCGTCAAGCACCACAATGATGGCGCCGAGCTTGGTCTTTGGTGCCGCATGGCGCCGAACATCCAGGTCCCAGTCCAGCAATCGGGCGGCCAGCGCGTCGGCACCGGCCGAACTACCCTCGACCAGGACTGGTCCCGTGATCAGCGCTGCACCGGGCTCGTAACGACGGAGAACGGCCGGCTGCGGCAGTCCAAGCCGGGAGGCCAGCTCCCTGCCGAGCCCGGCACTGACAAACCTTGTGTACTTGTCGCTTTGCCGATTGGGCCTTCCGGGCTCGGCGGAACGCGTACCGGCTGGGGACCGCATGTTCTTCACCATTGCCCTACCTCGATTCCAGGATGGCCGCAACACCTTGGCCACCCGCCGCGCAAACGGAGATTAGGCCACGGGCCGGACGTCCATTTACCGTGCCCTTATGATGCAGCAACTTAGCGAGCGAGGCAACCAACCGGCCTCCGGTTGCAGCAAACGGATGGCCGGTCGCCAGCGAGGAACCATTGACATTGAGCCTGCTTCGGTCCACCGAACCGAAAGCGCCCTCGAGCCCCAGGCGGCTGCGTCCGAACTCCACGTCCTCCCACGCCGCGAGCGTGCTCAAAACGGTGCCGGCAAATGCCTCGTGGATTTCAATGTAGTCGAAGTCGGCCAGCGACAAGGAATTGCGCGCGAGCAGCCGGGGCACCGCGAAGACCGGAGCCATCAGCAGCCCATCCGCACCGTGCACAAAATCGACCGCTGCCGCCTCGCCGTCCACGACGTTCGCGAGCATCGGCAGATCGTGCGCCGTGGCCCATTCCTCGGAGGCGAGCAGTACGGTTGAAGCGCCGTCGGTCAGTGGAGTTGAATTGCCGGCCGTCATGGTGGCCTCGCCGCCGAGGTTTAGGCCGAATACGGGCTTGAGCTTTGCGAGCCTGGCCAATGACGAATCTGCCCGCAGGTTCGAATCCCGCGTCAGTGCGCGGTATGGGGTCAGCAGATCGTCGAAGAATCCCTGGTCGTAAGCGGCAGCAAGGTTTTTGTGGCTGGCCAGCGCGAGTTCATCTTGGCTCTGCCGGCTGATCTTCCACGCGGCCGTGGTCAGTGCCTGGTGCTCCCCCATGGACAGGCCCGTACGCGGCTCTGCGGTGGAGGGAGCGTCCGGGGCAAGATCTTTCGGACGGATACGGGCCAGTATGCTGAGCCTTTGGCCCAGCGTTCTGGCCCTGCTCAGGTCCAGGAGGATCGAACGGAGCCCCTCGCTGACGGCAATCGGGGCATCGGATGCGGAGTCCACTCCGCCGGCGATCCCTGATTCAATCTGGCCAAGCTTGATCTTATTGGCCAGCCCCAGAACGGTCTCCAGCCCGGTTGCACAGGCCTGCTGCAGGTCGTAGGCGGGCGTTTCCGGTGATAGCGCGGACCCTAGGACTGCTTCGCGAGTGAGGTTGAAATCGCGCGAATGTTTCAGCACGGCTCCCGCCGCGACCTCTCCGATTCTCTCATCCTGCAGTCCGAAGCGGGCAATGAGTCCGTCCAGGGCCGCTGTGAGCATGTCCTGGTTGGAGGATTTGGCGTACGCACCACCGGAGCGCGCGAACGGTATGCGATTACCACCCACGATGACGGCCCGGCGCACCTGCGCGGATGTAGCTGGCGAACTGGTGGCGTCGGTATCGGTCATGCTGAATCTCCCTGGCTGTTCCGCAATTACTGATACCAAGCGTACCTGATACGCTCGGTATCGTGAACATATCGCAGCCGGTCCACGGATCAGACGGGACCGCCCACGGCATATCGGCTGGCCCCGCCGTGGATGGCCGCAGTGCGCGGTGGGACGCCCATCGGGATGAGCGGCGCCGGTCCCTGATCAAGGAATCCCGGCGTGCTATCCACCTGCTCGGAGCCGACGCCTCTATGGAGGACATTGCCGCAGCCGCGGGGACCAGCAAATCCGTGTTTTACCGCTATTTCGGTGATAAGGCAGGTCTGCAGGAGGCCGTGGGCGAGGTGGTGATCGCGCAGATGCAGCAGAAGATCCTCGATGCTGCGAAAACCGCGGCCTCCCCGTGGCAGGGACTGTCGAATATGGTCTCCGCCTACTTGGAAATGGCGGAAACATCCCCGAATGTCTACGCATTTGCTACCCAGGTCCCGGCCGGCGAATCCGGTCAGGGCCGCTCAGCTGTGCAGGCCGACGGGGCACTGGGCACTTTCTTCGACAAAATCACTGCCATGATCGCCGAGCCCATGCGTGCCCATTTTTCCCAGACGGGCTCCGCAGCCCCGCTGTACTGGCCCGCGGCGGCCATCGGCCTGGTCCGCACCGCAGGCGAGCTCTGGCTCACCACTCCCGCGTCATCTCAAAAGCCCGATCACGGCGCCATGGCCGAACAGTTGACGTCGTGGCTCTTTTTGGGAATTGCTCCCGAGATCGAACAGCAAAGTACTCGTCACGCCCTTCAAGAACCTTCACCCCGCACAACAAGCGTTAAGGAACATCATGACTGACCTAATCACCGGAAGTTCACAGGCTAAGGCCGCTGATTCTGCCGTAGACGTTGCTGCCCTGGGCGAACTGCTGTTGGGCAAATGGGCCCAAACGCGCCGCCAGGCCCGCGCGCTTGCTGCCCTGCCGGAAGTCCACAAGATCGAGGGACTGACCCACACCGAGCATCGTCAGCGGGCCTTTGAGCAACTGAAGTTTCTGGTCCAGAACAAAGCGGTGCACCGGGCGTTTCCAACGCGGATGGGTGGATCGGACGACCATGGAGGCAACGTTGCGGGGTTCCAGGAACTGGTCACCGCGGACCCGTCGCTGCAGATCAAGGCGGGCGTACAGTGGGGCCTCTTTGGTTCCGCGGTGCTGCATCTGGGGAACGAGGAACACCAGAACAAATGGCTCCCCGGAATCATGAACCTGGACATTCCCGGCTGCTTTGCGATGACCGAAATCGGTCACGGCTCCGACGTCGCCTCCATCGCCACCACGGCAACCTTTGATCCGGCGACAGATGAGTTTGTCATCAACACACCCTTCCGTGCCGCCTGGAAGGAGTACATCGGCAATGCGGCCGTAGACGGTCTCGCCGCCGTCGTCTTTGCGCAACTCATCACCAAGAGCGTCAACCACGGCGTGCATGCATTTTACGTCGAGCTCAGGGACCCCGAGACCAAAGAGTTTCTCGCGGGAGTTGGCGGTCAGGACGACGGTATCAAGGGCGGCCTGAACGGGATTGATAATGGCCAGCTGCACTTCAGCGGGCTTCGCATACCGCGGACAAACCTGCTGAACCGCTACGGCGATGTGGCCGCCGACGGCAGCTACAGCTCACCGATTGCCAGCCCCGGCCGGCGCTTCTTCACTATGCTTGGGACCCTTGTCCAGGGCCGCGTTTCGCTGGATGGAGCTGCGGTTGCGGCCAGTAAGGTGGCGCTGAAAATTGCGGTGCAGTACGCCACCGAACGCCGCCAGTTCAACGCTGCCTCGGACACCGAAGAGGAAGTCCTGCTGGACTACCAGCGCCATCAGCGCCGCCTGCTGCCGCGCCTGGCCACGACCTACGCTGCCAGCTTCGCCCATGAACAGTTGCTGGAAAAATTTGACGGCGTCTTTTCCGGCACCAATGACACGGATGCGGACCGGCAGGATTTGGAGACGCTGGCGGCCGCCTTGAAATCCATGTCGACGTGGCATGCGCTGGATACCCTGCAGGAGTGCCGGGAGGCATGCGGCGGCGCCGGCTTCATGATCGAGAACCGGTTCGCCTCGCTGCGGGCGGATCTGGATATTTACACCACCTTTGAAGGTGACAACACGGTGCTGCTCCAGCTGGTGGCCAAGCGCCTGCTGTCGGACTACGCGCGGGAATTCCGCAACGTAGACTTCGGCGTTCTGGCCCGCTACGCCTTCAGCCAGGCAGCAGACCTGACGCTGAATAAAACCGGGCTGCGCCAGGTGGCGCAATTTGTGGCGGACAGCGGCTCGGTGCAGAAATCGGTGCTCGCGCTGCGTGACGAAGACGGCCAACGCGCCTTACTGACCGAACGGGTCCAGACCATGGTTGCCGAGGTTGCGGGTGCGCTCAAGGATGCTGCGAAACTTCCGCAGCCCAGCGCCGCAGGCGTTTTCAACCGCCATCAGAATGAGCTGATCGAGGCGGCACGAGCACACGCGGAATTACTGCAGTGGGAAGCCTTCACCGAGGGCCTTAGCCGCGTCGAGGACGCGGGCACAAAAGAAGTCCTGACGTGGCTCCGTGACCTGTTTGGGCTTAGCCTGATTGAAAAGCACCTCTCGTGGTACCTGATGAACGGCCGGATTTCCATGCAGCGCGCCCGCACAGTCGGCGGTTACATCAACCGGCTACTGGCCAAGCTCCGGCCGCACGCGCTGGATCTGGTGGACGCCTTCGGCTATGGCCCGGAGCATCTGCGGGCCCCTATTGCGACCGGGATTGAGAAGTCCCGCCAGGACGAGGCGGCTGACTACTTCCGCCACCAGCGCGCCAGCGGGACAGCCCCGATGGATGAAAAGGTCCTCCTGCTCAAGCAGAAGGCCGCTGCGAAGTAGACATCGGGGGTGCGCCATCTTGGGGTACTTGCCGCTCCGTACCCCAAGGTGGCGCAGGTCCGATCGCCGCCGCCGGGGTCAGAGAACCGAACGGTAGACATCCAACGTAGTTTCCGCTATCGAGTGCCAGGAAAAGAGCTCCCGGGCCCTGGTCCGGCCCGACTGGCCCATGGTGCGGGCCAGGGCCGGATCCTTCAGTACGGAAATCAGCGCGTCCGCGAAGTCGCGGATAAACCTGTCCGGATCCAACGGGGTTCCTGTGCCGTCATTGACTTGTTCCAGCGGAACCAGCAGGCCGGTGACGCCGTCATCCACTACCTCGGGAATGCCTCCGGTGGCGCTGGCGACGACGGCGGCACCGCAGGCCATCGCCTCCAGATTGACGATCCCGAGTGGCTCGTAAATAGACGGGCAGGCGAAGACAGTGGCGTGGCTGAGCACCTGAATCAGCTCGTTACGCGGCAGCATACGTTCAATGACGATGACGCCATCGCGTTCACGCCGCAGCCCCTCGATCAGTGAGTTGACCTCGGCACCGAGCTGGGGCGTGTCGGCCGCCCCGGCGCAGAGCACTATCTGTACCTCAGGTGGCAGCAGTGCCGCCGCCTTCAGCAGATACGGTACGCCCTTCTGCCGGGTCACCCGTCCGACCCAGACCACACTGGGACGTCCGGGGTCGATGCCGAGCGAAGTTACGACGTCGTCGGCTTCATCTCGTTGCCAAGCATCCACGTCGATGCCGTTATGCACCACCTTCACGCGTGCCGGATCCACCTGAGGATAGCAGCGCAGGATGTCCTGGCGCATCCCGTCGGAGACGGCGATGATGGCTGCCGCGGCCTCATAGGCGGTTTTCTCCACCCAGGATGACACGGCGTAACCGCCGCCGAGCTGCTCAGCCTTCCACGGCCGCAGCGGCTCCAGCGAATGGGCACTGAGCACATGCGGGATTCCGTGCAGTAACGCAGCCAGGTGCCCGGCCATATTGGCGTACCAAGTATGCGAATGCACCACATCGGCTCCGGCGATGTCCGGTACTATCTGCAGGTCGACCCCGAGCGTCTGCAGCGCGGCATTGGCATTGGCCAGGCCCGCAGGGGACGGATAGGAACTCACCGTAGCGCCGTGATAGTCGGCCGGCCGTGCCGCGCCGAAGGCGTGCACCCGCAGATCCACCTCGCGGGCCAGCACCCGGCTCAACTCAGCAACGTGCACACCGGCACCACCGTAGATTTCGGGCGGGAACTCTTTAGTCACAATATCGATTCGCACTCTCTCAAGGTAGCCGGTCCCGGAGCTTTTGATCTAGTGTGAAGAACAGGGGACCAACCGGGCGGAAATTCGCTGTCATGATTGTCTAGGGGGTATGGCCGTGGCCTATAGGAATAAAAGAGTTCTGGCAATTGTGCTTGCCGGTGGTGAGGGGAAGCGGCTGATGCCGCTCACCGCTGACCGCGCGAAACCGGCGGTGCCGTTCGCGGGCAGTTATCGCCTCATTGACTTTGCTCTTTCAAATCTGGCCAACTCCGGATATCTGAAGGTTGTCGTCCTCACACAGTACAAGTCCCATAGCCTTGACCGGCACGTTTCCGAAACGTGGCGGATGTCCACCCTGCTGGGCAACTATGTCGCCTCGGTTCCGGCGCAGCAGCGGGTCGGCAAGAGCTGGTTTCTGGGCAGCGCCAACGCTATTTATCAGTCGCTGAACCTCATCCGGGATGCCGTGCCTGATATCGTCGTCGTGGTCGGGGCCGATCACGTGTACCGGATGGACTTCGGGCAGATGGTGCGCAGCCACGTCGAGTCCGGGGCCAAGGCAACGGTAGCGGCGGTGCGCCAGCCGCTGACGCTGGCAGACCAGTTCGGTGTCATTGAAGTGGACGGCCTCGCTGCCCCGGGATCTGCGGCGCACCGGATCTCCGCCTTTGTGGAGAAGCCCGCAACGACGCCGGGGCTGGCGGCCGATCCTACGCAGTTTCTGGCGTCCATGGGCAACTACGTCTTCGATACGGACGCACTGGTCGAGGCCCTGCACCACGACGCCCAGCGCTTGGACACGAAGCATGACATGGGCGGCGACATTGTACCGTACTTTGTGGACCGCGGCGAGGCCTTCGTCTATGACTTCACGACCAACGACATTCCAGGCGCCACCGACCGGGACCGCACCTACTGGCGCGATGTGGGTACCATCGATTCCTACTATGACGCGCAGATGGATCTGATCTCACCTCTGCCGGTGTTCAATCTGTACAACAGCGAGTGGCCCATTTTTACCCGGCAGAGCATTGCCCCGCCGGCAAAGTTCGTCCGCGGCGACCAGAACACGGTTGGCCTCGCGATGGACTCCATCGTCTCCAGCGGCGTCTTGATTTCCGGAGGCATCGTAGAACATAGCGTCCTATCGCACGGTGTGTTCGTGGGTGCAGGGGCCAGAGTAGTCAGCTCGGTGCTGATGGACAACGTGGTCATCGGGGCCGGGGCGGTCGTCAAACGGGCTATTCTCGACAAAAACGTTATGGTCCCCGCCGGGGCAACGATAGGGCTGGATCACGGACTTGACCGCAGCCGCGGCTATACGGTGACGGATTCCGGCTTGACGGTCCTCAGTAAGGGCCAGCAGGTTCCTGAACCGGACGACCGCGAGCGTGAGTTGGCCCGGACGGCGGCCGCGGCAATTCCCGAAGCAGTCCTGATGGCCGGAGAACGCCAGCCGGAGGTGCGGGATTCCGTGGAAAAGGTCTCCAAGAACTACCTGCACGCCGTTCGTGCCGGGGACACAGGCCGTAGCCTGTAAAATTGTGGGGTGACTCCCCCGAATCTGACTCCCGAGGATATTGCGTCCTGCCTAAAGGTCCTCAACTCCATCCACGTCTACGACGAGGAACATCCCGACTACGTCCAAGTGCGGCGCGCCACCGGGAAGATGTTTAAAGCTGTCAAGCGCCACCGCCGGGTAGTTAAACGCGACGCAGTCAATGACGCCGACCGCGCTGTTCTTGCCCGCACGGCGACGGCGGCACCGGACCGCATCGATGACGAAACCCGGGGAAATAAACTCAGGACTTCCACGACGGGCGAAGTCGCCGGGACGCTGTTGCGCTCCCGTGCCTGCTATATCTGCAAGCAGCAGTACACCCAGGTGGACGCTTTCTACCATCAGCTCTGCCCGGAATGCGCCGGCTTTAATCACGGCAAACGCGACGCCAGCACCGATTTGCGCGGGCGGCGGGCGCTGCTGACGGGCGGAAGGGCAAAAATCGGCATGTACATTGCCCTGCGATTGCTCCGGGACGGCGCGCACACCACGATCACGACGCGCTTCCCGAAGGATGCTGCACGCCGATTTGCGGGCATGGAGGACAGTGCCAACTGGTTGCACCGGCTGAGGATCGTCGGCATCGATCTGCGCGATCCGGCGCAGGTGATTGCGCTGACAGACTCGCTTAGCGAGGCCGGGCCGCTGGACATAATCATCAACAATGCAGCCCAAACCGTGCGGCGGTCCGGGAACGCCTACCAGCCGTTGGTCGATGCGGAGCTGGCACCGCTTCCTGCCGACCGGCCGATGCCCGAGCTCGTCTCGTTTGGCCATGCCCACGACAAGCACCCGCTGGCCCTGGCGAGCCAGGTGCTGGAGCACCCCGTGCTGGCCGGGGACAACGTTACAGCGCTGGCGCTTTCAATGGGCTCGGCTTCACCGGAGCGTTTAGCTGCAGGTACCGCCATCGACGCCGGCGGGCTGGTGCCGGACCTGGCCAGCGTCAACAGCTGGACGCAGGTGGTGGACCAAGTGGATCCGTTGGAAATGCTCGAGGTTCAGCTGTGCAATGTTACGGCTCCCTTCCTGCTGGTTTCCCGTTTGCGGCCCGCGATGCGGCGATCTGCGGCCCACCGCAAATATATTGTGAACGTCACCGCGATGGAGGGCCAGTTTTCCCGTGCCTACAAAGGTCCCGGTCACCCGCACACGAATATGGCCAAGGCCGCTCTGAACATGATGACCCGCACCAGCGCACAGGAAATGCTGGACTCCGATGGCATCCTGATGACAGCCGTGGACACCGGGTGGATTACCGACGAGCGGCCGCACTACACCAAAGTGCGGTTGGCCGAAGAAGGCTTCCACGCCCCCCTGGACCTGGTGGACGGGGCGGCACGGGTTTATGATCCCATTGTGTGCGGTGAGACAGGTGAGGACCAATACGGCGTTTTCCTCAAAGACTACAAACCCAGCAACTGGTGAGCAAAAAACCCATGACACTGCTCCGTACTCCCGTCTCTGCCACCGCCAAACGCCTGGCGCCGGGGCTGCTGACCGCACTGGTTGCCGTCGCGCTGGCTCTGCTGGTCCACCTGTTGGTACCTGCGCTGCCTGCCATGACTGTTGCGGTGGTGTTGGGAATTCTTGCCGCGAATTTACCCGGTGCCGCGCCACTGGTCGCAGGGACCTTCCGGCCCGGGCTGCATTTTGCCGGGAAGCACCTGATGCGCGCGGGCATAGTCCTGCTTGGGCTCAAACTCAGTTTGACTGACGTCATGAATCTGGGCTGGCTGAGCGTGGTATTGGTCGTCACGGTGGTGCTGCTCAGTTTCGCCGGAACCTACGGGCTCGGCAAGCTGTTCCGGCTCCGCGGGGACGCCCCATTGCTCATCGCGACCGGCTTCTCCATCTGCGGAGCGTCCGCAATCGGTGCGATGGCAGCGGTTAAGGGTACGAAGCAGCAGGACACGGTTCTTCCGGTGGCGTTGGTGACCCTCTGCGGAACCCTCGCCATTGGCGTCCTACCGCTGCTGATGACCCCGCTGGGACTGGACGCTATGGGGTTCGGGCGGTGGGTTGGTATCTCGGTCCACGATGTCGGGCAGGTCGTGGCTACCGCCCAAACGGCGGGGACGGTGGCGCTCAGCGCCGCCATAGTCATCAAGCTCACGCGCGTGCTGCTGCTGGCCCCGATGGTGGCGGTGGCCGGGCTTTGGGAACGACGCAGCCACAACAACCTGGTCCGCACCGCCCCTACCGGGAAAGCTGCCTCCGCCGTCGGGCTGCCGGCCCACACTGCTGCTGTGGCTGACAGCGTGCCACCGTCCACCGTCAAGCCGCATTTTCCACCGGTGGTGCCGCTGTTTGTCCTGGGATTCCTGATCACCATAGCCCTGCGGACGCTCGGCTGGGTAAGTCCGGGCGGTTTGGAACTGGGCAATCTGCTGCAGGACGTTGCCCTCGGTGCGGCGTTGTTTGGTTTGGGCTCCTCCGTCCGCATCCGGGAACTGCTGCACAGTGGTTTGCGGGCCTCCGCAATGGCCTTGGTCGCGTGGCTGCTGATCGCCTGCCTCGGCTATGCTGCGGTGCACTTGATGTAGCACAGCAGTATGTGTCGCACAGCGGTCTGACTAACACAGCGGTCGAAGAAAAACGGCCGATGCGCTCCCTGCCCCCTTACCCCCGGTGTCCGGGCGGGAGCGGAAAAACCCGTGATTGAATGGATGAATGTCCAACCAGAATCTGCGCCGCGATGAAGCCGCCGTCCGCTCGTCCCTGATCTCCATTGGCGATTATGACGTCTCGGTCGATCTCACCCAGGCCGAGGATCCAACAGTGGCCGGTTTTGGCACTCGAAGTGTCATCAGGTTCAGCGCTGCACGGCCAGGAGAAGAGACTTTCCTGGACTTCATCGGAGCGGAGGTGCTCACGGTAAACCTCAACGGCACGGAGCTTGACCCGGCCGCCGTCGTAGACGACGCGCGGATCCGGCTCCCGAACCTGCTCGCAGCCAATGAGGTCACCGTCACCGCCACGGCTCTCTATTCGCGCAGCGGGGAAGGAATGCACCGCTTCGTTGACCCGGCGGACGGCAAAACGTACCTTTACACCCAGTATGAGCCCGCAGATGCCCGCCGGGTTTTCGCCAACTTTGAGCAGCCGGACCTAAAGGCACCCTTCACCTTCCACGTCACGGCGCCCTCGGGCTGGGAAGTCGCCTCCAACGGTGTCCAGCTGTCCTGCACCCCTGTTGCCGAACAGCCAGTTGCCCAAGCCACGGCGGCCGGCAACGCACCATCGGCGCAGCCTGAATCAAGCCAGTGGGACTTCGCCCCGACGTTGCCCATCTCCACCTATATCACCACGATCCTGGCCGGACCGTACTTCAAGGCACAGCAGAGCTGGCGGCACGAACGGTTCGACCTTGAAGTCCCGCTGGCGGCCTATTGCCGGGCCTCCATTGCCGGCAGCTTCGATGCCGCAGAGATTTTTGACATCACCAAGGCCGGGCTGACGTATTTTAACGAGCTGTTTGATTACCCCTACCCGTTCGGCAAATATGACCAGGCGTTCGTGCCCGAATATAACCTGGGCGCGATGGAAAACCCCGGGCTGGTGACGTTCACGGACAACTACGTCTTCACTTCCCGCGCCACAGATACCCAGCATCAGCTGCGCGCCAACACCATCATGCATGAGATGGCGCATATGTGGTTCGGCGATCTGGTGACGATGTTTTGGTGGGATGATCTCTGGCTGAAGGAATCGTTTGCGGACTTCATGGGTACGCTTGCGGTCAGCGAGGTGACCGGTTGGCGGGACAAGTCGTGGGTGCTCTTCGCCAACCGGCGTAAGGCCTGGGCCTATGTGCAGGACCAGTTACCCAGCACCCACCCGATCGTGGCGGATATCCGGGATCTGGAGGCCGCTAAGCAAAACTTTGACGGCATCACCTACGCCAAGGGTGCTTCGGTGCTTAAACAGCTGGTGGCCTATGTCGGTTTTGAGGCATTCACTGCCGGGTCGCGACAGTATTTTCGGGACCACGAATTCGGCAATACATCCTTGACCGACCTGCTGGGCGCGTTGAGTACCGCCTCCGGCCGGGACCTGCGCGACTGGTCCGCGCAGTGGTTGGAGACCTCAGGAATCTCCACTCTGACGGCCCGGGTGCAGGCCGACGACGGCGTACTCAGTGCCGTCACAATTGTCCAGGATGCGGTGGATCCGGTCACCGGCGAAGAGCGGCCCCGGCCGCATTTGCTGAAACTGGGGCTGTACAACTTTGATGCCGACGGCCAGCTGGTCCGGACCTCGAGTGTTCCCTTGGACGTCACCGGGCCCGCGACCGAGGTCACGGCTTTGATCGGGCAGCCGCGGCCGGCGCTCCTGCTGCTCAATGACGAAGACCTCAGTTACGCCAAGGTACGGCTGGATCCGGCATCGCTGACGACCGTCCTGGCGGCTTTGAATAAAGTCACTGATCCAATGGCCCGCACCTTGTGCTGGTCCGTGCTGTGGAATGCTGCCCGGGACGCGGTGCTCCCCGCAGCGGAATATATCCGGGCCGTGCGCCGGTTTGCGGCCGACGAACCGGACGTTGGCGTGCTGGCTTCGCTGCTCGACAATGCACGTTTTGCCGTGCAGCGGTACTGCCCGGCAGCGGAGCGCGACGACGTCCGTCAGGAGTTGCTCACCGCCGTCGTCGATGGGCTGCACACGGCTGAGCCGGCTTCGGACCAGCAGCTGGTCTGGGCCCGCAGCCTGGCCGCGCTTGGCGCCGACACGCAGGAAGCCGTTCCGATGATCACGGCCCTGCTCAACGGTGAAGCGCGTACGGGCAGTGCCGCGGTTAAGGGCCTCACCGCAAACTCCGAGCTGCGCTGGAGCCTGTGGCTGGCGCTGGCCGCCACGGGTTATGCCACCGAGGCGCAGCTTGACGCCGAATTAGCGCAGGAGAACTCAAGTTCTGCCCGGGCCGGGCACCTGCGGGCCGTCGCGGCCCGTCCCTTCTCTGCGGTCAAAACGAATGTATGGCGTGCCGCCGTGCAGGAAACGAAACTGTCCAATGCCCTGCTCAGTGCCGCCGTCGAAGGTTTCATGCAGGCTCCCACCCAGCTCCTGACCCCTTACCTCGAGCCGTACTTCGGGATGATTGCTGACGTCTGGGCGGAGAGGAGCATCGAGTTGTCCAGCCGGATCGTCCGGGGACTGTACCCGGCAGCGCAGGATCTGGCGGGCGATCCCCTGCAGCATCCGGTCGTTGTGCGCACGGACCGCTGGCTCACCGCGCATGAGCACGCGCCGGCCGCACTGCGCCGCATTATTGTGGAGCAGCGGGACCACCTGTTACGGGCGTTGGCCGCCCAAGCAGCCGGGCATAACCGGCGTACACCATAGCGGCTGTCACAATCAGCCAGGCGGCACCGGCAACCCATGTTCCGGCTTCCCCGATGCTCACCAGCAGGGGAAGCCGGGCCGCTGCGCCAAAGTGCATGCTCGCTACCGAGTACATTCCCAGCGGAAAGACGATACTCCACAAACCCGCTTCATAGCGGGCGGATTCACGGTGCATAACGTGCCGCCAGAGACCAAAAATGACCAGTAGAGGCACCCACCAGGCGCCGAAGGCCCACAGAACGAACGTCAGGCCGGAGACCACCGCGACGGTGGCGGCCATGACCGGCAGGTCCTGCGGCAGCAGCAGAATCCGCGAGCCCGCCAGTACCGTGATGGCCGTAGCTCCCATGTAAATCCAGTACGACGGCGTAAAGCTGCTGGGCTTGCTCGGCACGGTCAGCAGGCGCAGAGTGACCAAGGTAGCCAACATCAGGTAAAGCACGACTCCGATCCCCCACAGGGCCACGGCCATCGTGGCCAGGGCAGGGCTCCGGCTCCCGCCTCCAATCGTTGCCGCTGCCGTTGCCAGCGACTGCGTACCCACGACCCAGAGGAACCAGCTGCCGTCCACCTTCGCGGCCACCGGCCCGGCGAGCGGACGCAGCATTAAGTTTCCCGGCAGACCGTAGGTGAACAGCAGCCACAGGGGGACGCTCAGCGCCGCGAGGACGATGGTTACCGTCGGGGACGCAGGTGAATACAAGCGGACACCAACGACGTTGATGGCGGCCACTATGGTGAAGAAACCGAACGCGCGGCCCGGGTTTCGCGCGTCAAGGAGGACCTCCGAGCGGAACGACGCGAAGCGCCACACTGTCATCGCGGCCAGAATCACCAACGCGGCGGCGGCGATGATCAGCAGAATCAGCGACGGCACGGGCCATCCGACGGCGGCAAACGCCGTCGAAACGATCCCCGAGGCCATCACGAAGGAAAACGAACCGGTAGGCAGCGTCTGCACAGCGCTGCCAAGTACCTGAGGCCAGCGCATCACGGGACCCGTGCGAGCCATGGTTCGGTGCCGAACTTGCTGCCGACCAGCGCCTGTGCCTGGGCCAGCTCGTTCTCTGTCAGTTCGGCCGGGAGCGCGCCGTAGCGGGCAGTGAACGTGGCCATCATCCGTTCAATAATGTCCGATCGTGCCAGGCCGGTCTGCCGGCGAAGCGGATCTACCCGCTTTTTCGCCGACGTCGTGCCCTTGTCGGAGAGTTTTTCCTTGCCGATCCGCAGCACCTTCACCATTTTGTCCGCGTCGATGTCATAGGACATCGTCACGTGGTGGACCATGCCGCCGTTGGCGAGGCGTTTTTGCGCGGCCCCGCCGATTTTGCCCTGTTCAGTGGCGATATCGTTCAGCGGAACGTAAAAGGCCTTGATACCCAGGGATTCCAGTGCTGCCATCACCCAACTGTCCAGGAACGGGTAGGAATCAGCGAAGCTGAGCCCGTCCACGAGGGATTGTGGCAGATACAGCGAGTAAGTGATGCAGTTTCCTGCCTCCATAAACATCGCCCCGCCGCCGCTGATCCGGCGCACCACCTTGATCCCGAATTCATCCACGCCCAGCGGATCGATCTCATTGCGCAGCGACTGGAAACTGCCGATCACCACGGAGGGCTCCCGCCAGTCCCAGAACCGCAGCGTGGGATTCCGGCGTCCGGCTCCCACTTCTTCCGCCAGCACCTCATCCAAGGCCACGTTGACCTCAGTGGGCAGAACCGCGGGGCCAATGATGTCCCACTGATGATCGGACCAGCTCGTAGCCAGTGCCAGCCCACGACGGACTGCAATGGCAACCGACTGGGAGGAAAAACCGAAGAGGACGACGCCGACGGGCAGCGCCGCGTCGATGGCGTCGGCCAGCGCCGCGGCGGGAGCGGCGGCATCGCACCCGTTCAGGGCGTCATTGATGGCCGTCAGCGCCTCGTCGGGCTCAAGGAAAAAATCACCACTAATGGAAACGCCGGTCAGCACCGACCCGGCAACATCGAAATCCGCCACAACGAGCTTGCCGCCGTGTACCTTATACTCGCCGTGAAATTGGGGTGCCATGGTTCCATCATCCCAAGCACGGACAGATTCCGCCAAAAGGCGAATGGCACCAAAAAGGGCCCGCACCCCCTGGCACGGACCCCTTTGGAATCGTATGGACTGCTCTTGGACTACTTCTTGCCGAAGCCGGCAAAGCGGGCGTTGAAGCGCTCCACGCGGCCGGCGCTGTCCATGATGCGCTGCTTGCCGGTGTAGAACGGGTGCGACTCCGAGGAGATTTCAACGTCGATGATGGGGTACGTGTTGCCGTCTTCCCACTCGATGGTCTTGCTGGAGCCAACCGTTGAACGGGTCAGGAATTTCGTGCCGGAAGCCAGATCGTTGAACACGACGGCTTCGTACTTCGGGTGAGTGTTAGTCTTCACGGTATTTACCTTCGAGATAGTCGCCTGGATTTTGCCAGCGCGCGGGGGTGGAGCAAGAAGCGGTCACTGAGGACCAGCAGTTAACATTACCGTGCCTGCCAAAATATTTCCTAACCGGCGCGTTGGTCAGCAACGATGCCCACGGGTTTACCGGCCTTCTCCTGCACGGGGTTTATCCTGGGGAGCCGGGTCATTTACGGTCGGCAGGCCCAGAAGGCGACGGCGCCTGCGGCGGCGACATTGAGCGAGTCTACGCCCCCGGCCATCGGAATCCGGACTGTACAGTCCACGGCGGCTAGCGTAGCCGCTGCGAGCCCCTCCCCCTCGGTCCCTAAAATCAGGGCCAGCCGGTCGTGCCGGCGATCAGCGAGCTCATCGAGGGTGATGGCGTTCTGAGCCAGTGCCAAGGCTGCAGTGGTAAAGCCCTGCTGGTGCAAAAGATCCAGTGCGCCCGGCCAGTCATCCACACGGACCCACGGGATCTGGAACACCGTGCCCATGCTGACCCGGATACTCCTGCGGTACAGCGGATCCCCGCAGCGCGGACTAATCAGCACCGCATCAACGTCAAGCGCGGCCGCAGATCGGAAAATGGCGCCAAGATTCGTCTGGTCCACAATGTCCTCCAGCACTGCGACCCGGCGTGCGGCGTCGAGCGCTTGGGACAGCGGAACCGGAGCCGGCCGGTGCATTGCGGCCAACGCTCCTCGGTGGAGGTTGAAGCCGATGACCTCCGCCAGCAGCTCCGGGCTGCCCACGAAGACCGGAACGTGCGGGTAAGCTACCAGCACGTCTGCCATATCGGGCAGCCATTTGCTGGTCATCAAAAAGGACCGCGGTCTATGGCCGGCAGCCAGTGCACGGCGGAAAACACGCGGGCTCTCAGCAATGTACAGGCCCTCGGCCGGTTCGCGGAGCCTGCGCAACTGGACATCCGTCAGCTGAGTGTAATCGCCCACCCGGGGATCCGCAGCGTCCTGCAGGTCAATGATCATTAGGCGGTGACCAGTTTTGAGACCATGAAGTACAGTGCCACGCTGCCGAGGGTGACAATGACCAGTCTGAGCACCAGCGGCGAAAGCCGGCGGCCGATCCGTGAACCGACGAAGCCGCCGATCAGTGAACTGACGGCAATCAGACCAACGACGGCCCAGATGATCTTCTCCGGCGCGAAGAGCAGGTAGGAGACCGCGGCAATGAGGTTTACCGCCAGGGACAGCACATTCTTCACGGCATTGGCGTTCTGCAGGGTGCCGGTCATGAAGATCCCCAAAATCCCGACCAGCAGAATTCCCTGGGCCGCGACGAAGTATCCCCCGTAGACGCCTGCGAAGTAGACCAGCGCCGTCATGACGATCGTATGCGAGCGGTGCGGAACGCCGTTGTTCGCTTCGGCACGTTTCTTCACCCAACGCTGCAGCTTCGGCTGCAGGATGACCATGGCCAGCGCCAGGACGATCAGAAATGGTGCGACGACGCCGAAGACGCTTTCCGGCAGGTGCAACAGCAGGAATGCGCCCGTAACGCCGCCGAGCAGCGAAGCCGGCAACAGCCTCAGAAGGTTGGCACGCATGCCGGCAAGTTCGCGGCGGTAACCGAAGACACCGGAGACGCCGCCGGCAATCAGCCCCATCGCGTTGCTGACCGTGGCCATGACGGGTGCGTACCCGAGGGCAATCAGGATCGGGAATGTCACCAGTGTCCCGGAGCCCACAACCGAATTGATCGTGCCCGCCCAGAGTCCGCCGAGGAGGATGAAGACGGCGTGCAAAAGTTCCACGGCGGGAGGTCCTAACGGACGGCTGCTGGCGGACGGTCGGTTGGCGGAGCGGGGTCAGCGCGGAGTCAGCGTGCGACCGCAGTGAAACGGCCGTTCTGGCTGCTGACCTTTAACGGCAGGCCGAACGTGGCGCTGAGGTGCTCCTCCGTGAGCACCTCAGTCAACGCGCCCTGCGCCACTACAGCGCCGTCACGCAATAACAGCGCATGGGTGAATCCCGGCGGAACTTCCTCCACATGGTGGGTAACCAGGATCAGGGCCGGAGCATCCTCATCCGCGGCCAGAGAGCTCAGCCGGCGGATCAGGTCCTCGCGTCCACCGAGGTCAAGGCCGGCAGCGGGCTCGTCCAGCAGCAGCAATTCCGGATCAGTCATCAGGGCCCGCGCTATCTGGACCCGCTTGCGTTCGCCCTCACTGAGCGAGGCAAAGGGCCGGTTCATGAAGGTGGACATGCCCCACTCCTCCAATAGACCGAAAGCCCGGCGCTCGTCCGTACGCTCATAAGACTCACGCCACCGGCCCGTGACGCCATAGGACGCCGTCACGACGACGTCAAGCACTTTTTCATGCCCGGGAATCTGTGCGGCGAGGTTGGCCGAGGCGAGACCGATCCGCGGACGGAGCTCGAAGACATCGACTGCGCCGAGAACCTCGTCGAGAATGCCAGCTACTCCGCTGGTGGGATGGATTCGTGCTGCCGCGATCTGCAGCAGGGTGGTTTTGCCGGCGCCGTTTGGTCCCATCACCACCCAGCGCTCGCCCTCCCTGACCTGCCAGTCCACTGTGTCCAGCAGCTTTTTGCTGCCACGGACCACGCTGACACCGGCCAATTCAAGAACATCGCTCATAAAGAAAGACACTAGGCCAAATGCGGGCAGCAACGCTAACCGCAGGCCGTGGCGAACGCCAGCGGCCGGCCGCCCTGCTGCTGCACTGGGCTGCCGCACTGGGCTGCCGCACCGGTAGGATGGCCGATATGCGCTCCACCTTTACCGCGGTCAGTTATGGTCAGTCATTGCCACCTGCCGCGCTGGAACAGGTGCGCCGGACTCTGGCCGGCTGTGGTGCCAGGGTGCTGGAGGAGGAGTCAGCCAGCCGGCCCGGCTATGAAATTTCCGTCATGGAACTTGCTGCGGACGGCCCGGTTGACGTGCGGCAGATCCGCTCCTCTCTTGCGGCGGTCTGCACCGAAGGACCTAACACAGCGAAGATTGGCACGGCGGGGATTGGCACGGCCGGGATCGATACGGCAGTCGTGCCTGCCGCGCTGCGGCGGGCGGCGCGCAAACTGATCGTCTTGGATGTGGATTCGACGCTGATCCAACAGGAAGTCATTGAATTACTGGCTGCCCACGCAGGGACCGAGGCTGAGGTGGCTGCGGTTACCGAAGCAGCGATGCGGGGCGAGCTGGACTTCGCGCAAAGTCTGTATGCCCGAGTGGCCACGCTGGCCGGGCTCCCGGATACGGTCCTGGCCCAGGTCTCCGGTGCAATCAAGCTCAGTAAGGGTGCCGATCGCCTGGTAAGAGTTGCCCGCGCCGCAGGCCACGTCGTCGGAGCCGTCTCCGGCGGCTTCTCCCAGCTTCTATCCCCGCTGTCCGAGGCCCTGCACTTGGACTATGCCGTGGCCAATGAACTGGAAATTGTGGACGGCGTCCTCACCGGTAGGGTTCTCGGCGCCGTCGTCGACCGGGCCGCGAAAGCAGTGTCGCTGCGGCAGTGGGCCCGGAACGCGGGGATCGAGCTCTCCTGCACCGTGGCGATCGGCGACGGTGCCAACGACCTGGACATGATGGAAGCGGCCGGGCTGAGCATTGCCTACAACGCCAAACCCGCGGTGCGGGCGGCCGCTGATGCCCAGATCAACCTTCCCGACTTGGACGTGGCGTTGGTCCTGGCCGGTATCTGACCCGGCCAGGACCGTGGCGGTGCTGGAGCCAACGCCGTGCTGCTCCTGCTGGGCTGCTCCTGCTGGGGTGCTATTGCTGGTGCTGCTCCTGTACGGCCTGAATGTAATCCGCTCCGCCGATGTATTCGGTATGACCGGTTTCGACGTCCGCCCCGGCCATGGCAGCGACCTCGGCAGCGAATTCTTCCACCGAGTATAGTCTGCCGGCCTCGGTACGACGTGCCTCGATCGCCCCCGGATTAGCGCGGTCAAGCAACGTCGCGGTGACAGTGCCTTCGATCATGTCCCCGGAAACCACCACAAGCGAAATACCGTGATTGGACAGCAGCGGGATCAGTTCGCGGAGCGCATCCTCGCCTGCGCGCTTGCTTCGAGCCACCGGCTCGTACTCCGCCATGGTGGGCACCGTGTCGATGAAATGTGCCTGGTGGCTGGTGACAAAGACAACCCGTGAACCCTCCGGCATCAACATTACAGCCGCATTGAGCATATTGATCTGCGCGTCCCGGTTGAGCTTGAGTGCATAGTCCTCCTGAGCCCCGGATTCCATCCCGCCGGAGGCATTGAGCACCAGCAGGTCCAAGGAACCAAAATTTTCCATCGCGGCGCTGACAAGGGCCTGCACACCCTCCTGCGTGGTCAAATCCGCACCGACTGCCACTGCCCGTCCACCGGCGGCCTTGATGCCCGCCACCACCTTGTCCGCGCGGGGAGCCTTCTGCCGATAATTGACCACGACGGCGGCCCCCTGCGCAGCCAACAGCTTCGCTACTTCGGCACCAATACCGCGTGAGGATCCCGTGACAATTGCTGTCTTACCTTCAAACTGGTCCATCTATAACCCTCCATGAAAATGCTTCGGTACTTGTTGCGAATGTTCGGATCAATTCCGTACTGATTCGATCCGTGCTGGTTAAATCCGTGCTGGCTGCCGTTTTAGTGCCCCATACCGAGACCGCCGTCAACCGGAATCACTGCGCCGGAAATGTAGGCAGCTTCGTCACTGGCAATCCATCGGACAACCTTGGCGACTTCCTCCGGCTCAGCGAAACGGCCAGCCGGGATGGTCGCCAGGTAGTTCTTTTGTGTTTCCGCCGGCAGCTGAGCGGTCATCTGCGTATTGATGAATCCCGGTGCAACGACGTTGGCAGTAATGCCCCGGGAACCGAGTTCCCGGGTCAGCGACCGCGCCATGCCGATCAGACCGGCCTTGGACGACGAATAGTTAATCTGTCCCGGTGCGCCATAGAGGCCGGTAACGGAGGAAATAAGCACGATTCGTCCCCTGCGAAGGCGGATCATGCCCCGCGAGGCACGCTTGATGACACGGAACGCCCCCGTCAGATTTGTATCGATGACGGAGGTGAAGTCGCTTTCGCTCATCCGCAACAGCAGAGTGTCCTTGGTAATTCCAGCGTTAGCCACCAGCACCTCGACCGGGCCGTGGGCGGCCTCCACCACGGTGAATGCTGCGTCGACAGACGCCTCATCAGTCACGTCCGCCTGCACGGCAAGAATCCCGTCGGGGACGTTGGATTCGCTCCGGTATGTCACGGCTACCCGATCCCCATTTGCCAAAAACGACTTGGCGATGGCCAGGCCAATGCCGCGGTTTCCACCGGTGATCAGCACGCTGCGCCCGGCCTGTCCGTCGGCCTGCCCATCGCGGGAAGGCCCCGTATCTGCTGCAGTCATTCGTTCCTCCATGATCGTTCCCGGATTGAATCCTAGCCGTTGAACACAAAACCTTGCATCAACTTTGGCCGCAGCCGCCTCACAGTGCGAGAATGGAAACGGCCCTTGGAGCGTGATGAGAAACAGAGCAGCACATCCGGCCGGTTACACCGATGGTGCGCCCGGCCCGACGAAAGACCGAACCCATACCGGCTCAGCCGATGTGCACAACATCACCGATGCGCCCATTGCCCACAGTGATGACATGCATCGTCGCATGGTGAAGTACTCCTTGGCCATGGGTATTCGGCTGGTATGCCTTTTTCTGATCTTCGTGCTCCCCGGCTGGTTCAAGATCATCGCCATTGTCGGGGCCGTCGCCTTGCCGTGGTTCGCGGTAATCATCGCCAATGGAGGCAGCGACACTGTCAATGAGCACGCGGTATCCCTGTTGGATCAGGCGCCGCTGGGCGAGTTGGAGGCTCCGGGCCCGCGAACCGCTGAGGGAACGGATGCCGGCGACGGGGAATCGCCGACGCTGCAGGGTGAAGTCATTCCTTCCGACCCCGGGGACGATCCCACGGCCAGGAGCCGGATAGAGGGCGGCCGGACCGAGGGCGGCCGGACCGATGGCGGCCGGACACCATGAACCTTTTGGACATGCTGGATGGCCAGCGGCCGGCGGAGGAATTGATCTGTTCCAGGCGCGGCTGCCGTGCCTTGGCAACGTCCAGATTGCTGTGGAATAATCCTAAAATCCATCCGCCGGAACGCCGCAAAGTCTGGCTGGCATGCGGGGAACATATTCAATGGCTGGAAGACTATCTGCGAAGCCGAGGACTCTGGCGCGAAACCTTGCCGGTGCCGGTGCCGGAACGGCAGGCGCCTCCCGGTGCGCATCCGGAATCCACGGAAACCCACTGAGAAAGACCACTAGTCATAGCAATGTACAAATTTCTTCTCACCGGCCGGTGGCTTGGCTATCTGCTGATCGCGGCCATCTTTGCGGCCGTTTGTGTCGGCCTTGGCTTCTGGCAGCTGGATCGGCGGACCGAGGTGCGGGCGGACATAGCCAAGATCACCAACAACTATTCCGCCGCGCCCCTGACGGCAGGGCAGGCCCAGCCGCTGTTCCAAAAGCTGGCCCCGGATAAGGAATGGAGCCAGGTAACGCTCACCGGCAGTTATGACATATCTCAGCAAAGAGTTGTACGGAACCGCCCGCTCAACGGTCAGCCCGGCTACGAGGTCGTAGTTCCGCTCAAGCTGACCACCGGGAAAACGGTCATCATCGACCGCGGCTGGCTGCCGATCGGCAATAATGAGGGCGGGCGGCCGGATACAATACCTGAGCCGTCCACCGGAACCGTGACCGTCGTCGCCCGCCTTCGACCGGCGGAGCCGACGCTTCAGCGCGGGGCACCGGCAGGCCAGCTTGCCTCCATTGATTTGAGCGCCTATGCCAACGAGCTCGGCTACCCGATTCTGACCGGCGCCTACGCGCAGATGGCGCAGGAGACACCCGCGGCAGCCACGAATCCGGTAGCTTTTCCAACGCCTTCCATCGACGAGGGACCGCATCTGAGCTACTCGATGCAGTGGTTCGCCTTCGGCATTCTTTTTTTCGTCGGCTATGGTTACGCGGCTCGCCAGCAGGCGCTGCTGGACCGCTATCTCGCGGAACAGGAATCGGAAGACATGGCCGACTCCGAACAAGCGTACGGACGCGGATCCGCTTTTACCCAGCGCAAACCGCCGCGGCCAAGCAGGCCCGGACGCCGCGCCACCGCTGAAGAGGAAGAAGACGCCGTCCTGGACGCCCAAGGCTTCTAGATTCCCGGCACCGGCGGACACCCGCGTGGGCACCCGGCTGGGGAGCCGAATTTCGCATCGGCCGGCACTGGTTCTCCCGCAATCCAGGAAGGAAACCGCCCCGGCATTTGTCCAGCCTGTCGCTTCGGGGCTATCGCACAGGGCGGATGGCCAAACGCCGGGAAGCCTGCAGTGCCTGCTCATAAGTCAGGACCGGGTGGCCGCCGAGGACAGACTCAGTAAACATTCGACCGGCCCGCTTCTCGATCTCGGTGACCTGATGGTCCGGATTGGTTACGGTGAGAAATTGTCCATCCTCATGGACCGCTATGCGCATCTTTACACCTTGAGCGGAGGATATTAAGCGGCCAACAAATGCTGCTGCATCGTAGGAGAGGTCCCGCGACGGAAGGACAAATCCTCCGCCGTGCAGCAGAACATCAAGGCAAACGTCAATATCAGGCTCGCTCATGGCTCGGGGCCTCGCAGAGAATAGCGGAAGCGATCCTGACTTCCGTGGCGGCGGGTCTTTCTCAATACCTGAAACCAGGTCCTGACTCTCCCGTCAGGCTACACACGAACCCGCAGATGACAAAATACGTGCGCCGGGCTGCAGCTCCCGCAGCGACCCTTAAGCCAGCGTTATCAGGTCGAGGTAATCCTCGTTCCAGTGATCCTCCACGCCGTCCGGCAGCAGGACGACTCGCTCCGGGTTCAGCGCCTCGACCGCGCCTTCATCGTGGCTGACCAGAACGACTGCACCGCTGTAGTTGCGCAGCGCGCCGAGGATTTCCGCGCGGCTGGCAGGATCCAGGTTGTTAGTCGGCTCATCCAGCAGCAGCACGTTGGCTGATGACGCCACGATAGTGGCCAGGGCCAGCCTGGTCTTCTCACCACCGGAAAGGACACCGGCGGGTTTCTCCACGTCGTCTCCGGAAAAAAGGAAAGAACCAAGAATGTTGCGTACCTCGGCATCATCCATGTCCGGAGCGGCGCTGCGCATATTGGCCAGCACCGTGCGTGAGGTGTCCAAGGTGTCATGTTCCTGGGCGTAGTAGCCAACCTTCAAACCATGACCGGCGATGACTTCTCCGGTATCCGGCTTATCCACTCCGGCCAGCATCCGAAGCAGCGTGGTCTTACCGGCACCGTTGAGACCAAGTACGACGACCTTCGATCCCCTGTCGATGGCCAGGTCCACGTCGGTGAAGATTTCCAGCGAACCGTAAGACTTGCTCAGCCCTTCTGCGGTCAGCGGAGTCTTTCCGCACGGCGACGGATCGGGGAAGCGCAGGGCCGCTACGCGGTCGTTCGCACGAACTTCCTGCAGACCGTTAAGCAGCCGCTGGGCGCGCTTAGCCATATTTTGCGCCGCGACCGCCTTGGACGCCTTAGCGCGCATCTTATTGGCCTGATCCATCAGGACGCCCGCCTTCTTCTCCGCGTTGGCCCGCTCACGCTTGCGGGCGCGTTCATCGGTTTCGCGTTGTTCCAGGTACTTCTTCCAGCCGAGGTTGTACTGATCAATGGTGGCGCGGTTGGCATCAAGGTTATAGACCTTATTAACCGTTGCTTCCAACAGGTTGGTGTCGTGGCTGATCACAATCAGACCGCCGGCGTGGTTCTTCAAAAAGTCGCGCAACCAGGCAATCGAATCGGCGTCAAGGTGGTTGGTTGGTTCATCGAGGAGCATGGTTTGTGCACCCGAGAACAGAATCCGGGCCAGTTCAACACGCCGGCGCTGGCCGCCGGAGAGCGTCTTCAACGGCTGATTGAGCAGCCGGTCCGGCAATGCGAGGTTGGACGATATTGCTGCGGCCTCCGCTTCAGCGGCATACCCGCCATTGCTCAGGAACTCGTGTTCAATCCGGTCGTAGCGGGCCATTGCCTTCGCCTGCACGGCGGTGTCTTCGCTGGCCATGTCGGCCTCGGTCTCGCGCAGCTTGGTGATCACCACATCCAGACTCCGGGCCGAGAGAATCCGGTCCCGGGCCAACTGTTCCATGTCTGGCGTACGCGGATCCTGCGGCAGATAGCCGATTTCCCCGCTTCGGGTCACCTTGCCCGCCGCGGGAAGGGCCTCGCCGGCCAGTACCTTGGTCAGGGTTGTTTTCCCCGCACCGTTGCGGCCCACCAGCCCGATCTTGTCCCCCTTGTCGACGCGGAAGGACACTTCGTCCATGAGTAAACGCGCCCCCGCACGCAACTCAAGGTCTTGGACGATAATCAAGGTAGTAGCCTTTCACTTCAGGTTCACATGGATGCAGGTCTCCGGTCCGTCGCAACGACGGCATGGGCAGCCCTCCCAGTCTAACGAGGTGCCCGGCTGACAAAGTGCAGTGTCCAGAGCAGCGCAGGTGTACCGACGATCTGCGGCAGGCAAAGTATCATGTTGATCACAGGCACTGAAGCCCACCAGCGCGACATGAAAGCTTAAAACATGCCTAATACCGACCAGACACAGCCCTCAGTTGTGGGTGCCCGCGGATCTGCGTCTGCGCCCACAACCCTGCGCCGGCGATCACGATGGACCGCGGTCGACCTCGCGCTAATAGCTGTCTTTGCAGCTTTACTGGCCGCTTCGGTTGCCGTTCCGGGCGTTCCTGCCGGTCCTTTCGGCGTTCCGATCACACTGCAGACCCTGGCCGTTTCCCTTTGCGGGCTTGTCCTGGGCTTTGGGCGCGGAACCGCCGCCGTCGGGCTGTATATTCTGCTCGGGCTGATTGGCCTTCCGATTTTTGCCGGTTTCCGGTCCGGTCCTGCCGTTCTGGCGGGACCCTCGGCAGGCTACATTATCGGATTCCTGCTGGCCGCAGCAGCAGTGGGATTTCTCACACCATGGGCACTGCGGCGCAGGCGCAAAGCCGGATGGCTTTTCGGCGTAGCAGTGCTGGGGATGCTCATCCTGCATGCAAGCGGTGTCGCGGGATTCCTGCTGAAGGGAATGGGACTTTCCACGGCTGTGCTCGCCGACGCCATCTATTATCCCGGTGACATCATTAAAAACATTCTCGCCGTAGGACTGGCGTTAAGCCTGCACCGGGCGTTTCCCGATCTCCTTCGGCGCCGCCGGACGTGAGTCATGTCCTGCTGCAGGAAGCTTCATTCAGTGCGGAAACCTCCGGTGGTTCCGTCCGCATCATCCTCCAACCAACGACGCTGGAACTGAGCGAGCAGCGCATTGCCGTCATTGGGGCCAACGGCTCGGGCAAATCCACGCTCCTGCGGCTGCTCAATGGGCTGCTGCTGCCGAGCACCGGAAGCGTCAGCGTGGACGGTCTCGACACCCGGGCCGACGGCGGCGCCGTCCGCCGGCAGGTCGGCTTTGTTTTTACCGATCCACTCTCCCAGCTGGTCATGCCGACCCCGCTGGAAGATCTGGAGTTGTCCCTGCGGCGCCGCGTCAAATCAACAACGGCGCGTCGGCAGGAGGCTGCGCGGCTCCTGCAGGAATACGGCCTCGAGCCGCTGGGCGGCAATAGCATTTACGAGCTTTCCGGCGGGGAGCGCCAACTGCTGGCACTGGCAACGGTTCTGGCGGTCGAACCAACGCTGCTGGTACTGGATGAGCCATCCACCCTGCTGGATTTGCGCAACACGCGGCTGCTGCGCAGCAGGCTGGCAGGGCTGAACCAGCAACTGATTCTCTCCACCCATGACCTAGAGCTGGCCCTGGACTGCAGCCGGGCACTGGTGATGGACGCCGGTCAAGTGGTCTTTGACGGCGCGGCAGCGGACGCCGTGGCGCACTATCGGGGCATGTACAGCTGATGCGCGGTCATGCCTACCTCGTCGGCGCCTATTGTCCGGGCCGCTCCGTCGTGCACCGGGCTCCCCTGTGGCTCAAGGGCCTGCTTCTGCTGGCTGTCGCCGTCGCCTGCTTTGCGTTCCCTCAGGTGTACCTGACCAGCGCCGTGCTGGCCGCCGTCGTCGTCCTGCATTTCGCCGCGCGCCTGCCTGCGGGACGGCTTTGGCAGCCGGTGCGAGTGATGCTGATCTTCCTGGTACTCATTGCCGGCTATCAATATTTGCAGTCCGGGCCGGGGACGGCATGGCAGGTGGTGGCCGCAATCATGGCCACGGTTCTGGCGTCCAATATTGTCACCGCGTCCACGCCCATCGCGACCCTGCTGGACTCCCTGGAGCGGGCGGTGGAGCCGCTGCGCCGCTTCGGCGCGGACCCCGAACGCTTTTCGTTGACTGTCTCTCTCATGCTGCGCAGTATCCCTTTTGTCATCGGGGCGTTCGACGACGTCCGCGACGCCGCGCGGGCCCGCGGGTTGGAGCGGAACGTGCGCGCCCGGACTTTGCCCGTGCTGATCGGAACGGTCGCTTATGCCCGTGCGACCGGCGAAGCGCTGGCCGCGCGTGGTCTAGGGGATCCGCTGGATTAGCGGGCCTTCGCGGGTGAGAAAGAACGTGTGAGCCGCCACCGTCACGAAGAAGACCTGACGCGCAAGGGACTTTACTACCAGCGAGGGAGCGTCACAATTACCGCGCCGAGGCCTGCGGTTTTGCATCCGGCGCCGGGCGCAGCGTTCGGTCCAGCCAGTAGTAGACGAAGCCTACGGCCAGAAAGACGACGCCGACCAGGATGCAGTTGACGATCACGAGGGCACCCTGCTCCGTCACATTGATGAATGGATACGGATACCAGCCGGTCAACGCGCCGCGGATAACCGTATAAATGCACCAAATGACCGGAAAGACCAGAATCAGAAACGTGGTTTTGATACTAATCCGCGGTCGCGGCCCGAACACTACCCAACCCAGAATGACCATCAGAGGTACCACGTAATGCAGGATTCTGTCCGCGTAGAGGCCGGCGCCTCTCAGCGCCTGGATTTCCGGCAAGTCCCGGAGCAGAAAGAACTGGATGATCATGGTGACCGTGATGTTCACCAGTGACATCAGGCGCAGCACCCGCCAGACCTGGCCCCCAGCCCGGGCGGAATTTGCTGCCAGGGTCAGGGAGATGAAAAGCACCAGAAAATTGCTTTCGATCGTGAAGTAGCTGCCAAAATTCCACCACGCGTTAGCCGGGTCCACCGCATACCGGGGGCCATTCACCAATGCATAGATTTGAAAAATAAAACCGGCGGCTCCGATTA
Organism: Arthrobacter terrae; assembly: GCF_015708085.1. GTDB lineage: Bacteria > Actinomycetota > Actinomycetes > Actinomycetales > Micrococcaceae > Arthrobacter_M > Arthrobacter_M terrae. The sequence continues at coordinate 115,334 of NZ_JADNYM010000010.1, forward strand.
ACGCCGTCGCCAGATGCCAGGTCCGGCCCAAAAACGCCAGCGATAGCAACGAGGGGGTGCGCGACGCAACGTCAGTCATTGCCTCAGAGTACCCTGCGGGCTCAGAAACGGGGGCAAAAAAGTCACCGCCTGCCGGAACAGCACGTTCCGGCAGGCGGCGGCTTAGGGTTTCCCCCTTACCGTCCTCCGCAGTCGCAGGGAGCGCGACGTAGCGACGCAGCGACGCTTAGATATTGAAGCCCAGGGCCCGCATCTGGTCCCGACCGTCGTCGGTGATTTTTTCCGGCCCCCACGGCGGCATCCATACCCAGTTGATCCGCCACTCATCGACAAGATCGCTTACCGAGTTCTCGACCTGCTCTTCAATGACGTCCTGCAGCGGGCAAGCCGCCGTCGTCAGGGTCATGTCAATGAGCAGAGCACCGTCGTCGCCATAGCGCAGGCCGTACAACAGGCCCAAATCGACCACGTTGACGCCCAGCTCGGGGTCAATGACGTCCTTGAGGGCTTCTTCAACATCCTCCAGATTTGTCTGGGCCGGATTTGCTGGGGTGGTACTGGTCTCAGTCATTTTTCCTTCTGACATTTATCCATCCGTACGGATGGATATTAGGCCTGTGCTGTCGCGGGCAGGAAGCGGTCGTAGCCTTCTGCTTCGAGCCGATCAGCCAGTTCCGGTCCGCCCTGCTCGGCGATGTTGCCGTCAACGAAGACATGGACAAAGTCCGGCTTGATGTAGCGCAGGATGCGGGTGTAGTGAGTGATCAGCAGCGTACCCATGGTGCCATCTTCGTTGGCGCGGATGACACCCTCGGACACAACTTTCAGCGCATCCACATCGAGCCCCGAATCGGTCTCGTCCAGGATGGCGAATTTGGGCTTGAAGAGCTCCAGCTGCAGAATCTCGTGCCGCTTCTTTTCGCCTCCCGAGAAGCCCTCATTGACGTTGCGCGCGGCAAATTCGGGTTCGATCCGCAGTTGAGCCATCGCGTCTTTGACGTCCTTGGTCCAGGTCCGCAGTTTCGGGGCCTCCCCGTCAATGGCGGTCTTGGCGGTGCGCAGGAAGTTGGTCACCGTTACGCCCGGAATTTCCACCGGGTACTGCATGGCCAGAAAAAGTCCCGCGCGGGCGCGCTTGTCGACGCTCATCGCCAGCACGTCTTCCCCGTCGAGGGTGATGGAACCGCTGTCCACCACATATCGGGGGTGGCCCGCAATGGTCGATGCCAGGGTGGATTTACCGGAGCCGTTAGGCCCCATGATGGCGTGCGTTTCACCGGAATTGATAGTCAGGCTAACGCCCTTGAGGATTGGCTTTTTTCCCTGCTCAGTATCGATACTGACGTGCAGGTCCTTGATTTCCAGAGTAGACATACCCTAATTTCTCCTTGTTTAAGCTTCGGATTCCGGGGCGGCAACCCCGTTAAGAATGTTTTCCACGTCCACATACACGTCTGCGCCATCCACGGCCAGCGCAAATACGGGTATCGGCTCGAAGGCCGGCAGCGTCAGTGCTTCGCCAGTGCGCAGATCGAACGAGCTCCCATGCGCCCAGCACTCAATGGTCTGGCCCTCGACGTCGCCTTCGCTGAGGGAAATTTCCCCATGCGAGCAGGCGTCGCCGATAGCAAAAAGATTACCCTCGGAGTCTTTGACCACCGCAACGGCAAAACCATCCACCTCCAGGCGCTTGGCGCTTTTGAGGCTGACGTCGTCCACGGTACAGACGAGACGGCCGGCCGGTTGGCGGTTTTCCGAGGGTGCACCCATCAGAGGGCGCCCGCCTTCAATTCGCGTTCGACGGCGTCCCTGAGCCGCTCTTCGAGGGCCGGAACCTTAATCTGCTGGATGATCTCGTTGAGGAAGCCCCGGACCACCAAGCGCCTGGCCACGTCTTCGGGAATACCGCGGGCCTGCAGGTAGAACAACTGCTCGTCGTCGAACCTGCCGGTGGCACTGGCGTGCCCGGCGCCCTCGATCAGGCCTGTCTCAATCTCCAGGTTGGGTACGGAGTCCGCCCGCGCACCCTGGGTGAGGATCAGGTTCCTGTTCATCTCATAGGTGTCGGTGCCCTCGGCTTCCTTGCGGATCAGCACGTCGCCAACCCACACCGAGTGCGCATCCTTACCCTGCAGCGCGCCCTTGTAGGTGACGCGTGATTTGCAGTTGGGCACCGAATGGTCAACGAAAATCCGCTGCTCAAAGTGCTGTCCGGCGTCGGCAAAATACAGTCCGTACATTTCGATGTCGCCGCCGGGGCCCGCGAAACGGGCCGAGGGGTTGATACGGACCAGATCGCCGCCGAGGTTGACTACGACGTGCTTGAGCTTGGCATCGCGGCCGATTTTCATCTGCTGCGAGCTGGCGTGCGTGGTGCCGTCCGCCCAGTCCTGAATGCTGACCACGGTCAGCCGTGCGCCGTCCTCCACCAGGATTTCGACGTTCTCGGAAACGACTGCCGAGCCGCGGTGATCAAGTACGACGACGGCGTCAGAGTTGGCCTTGGCGTGGACGAAAATGTGGCTGGCCGCGGGAGCATTCCCCGCCCCGGTCAGGGTCACCGTGGTGACGTGTTCCTCGGAGCGGCCGTCAAACTCGGCGGGCACGGTGATAACGGTTGCCTCGTTGACGGCCCCCCACGCGGCGGCGGAAACCCGGTCATCGGGAATACCCGCACTTCCGATCCGTGCGTCGTCACGGCCCACGGTCTCGATGGTCACCGCGTCGGGTTTGTGGACAGCGACGGTGGGGGCAGCGCCGTCGAGCGCCACCTTGTCCAATCCGCGCAGTCGCTTCAGCGGCGTGAACCGCCAGTCCTCTTCGCGTCCCGTGATGGCCGGAAAATCAGCCACCTGGTAGGAAGTCAGCCGTCCGGCCCGTGAGCTGTCCGGAATGCCGGCGCCGGCGCCGTGGCTGTGCGACTTCGCTGCCGCACCGCCGAGCGGGGACGCCACCGGGTTGATTTCGGAGAGCTGCTCGCCCTCCTCGTCCATGCCCGAGATCCGGCGCACATTGCTGGCCGCGGATGTTTCCTTTGTCAGTTCAGCGTTGGTCATTAACCCACAGCCCCTTCCATTTGAAGTTCGATCAGGCGGTTGAGCTCCAGGGCGTACTCCATCGGTAGCTCGCGGGCAATCGGCTCGATGAATCCGCGCACAATCATCGCCATGGCCTCATCCTCTGGCATTCCGCGGGACATTAGGTAGAACAGCTGCTCCTCGCTCACCCGGGACACCGTTGCCTCATGTCCCATCGAAACGTCGTCTTCGCGGACGTCGACGTAGGGGTACGTGTCGGAGCGGGAAATCGTATCCACCAGCAAAGCGTCGCAACGGACGGTATTGGCCGAATGCGTTGCGCCCTCCCGGATCTGGACCAGACCGCGGTAGGCCGAACGCCCACCGCCGCGGGCCACCGATTTGGAGATAATGGACGACTGCGTGTTCGGTGCAATATGCACCATCTTCGATCCGGTGTCCTGGTGCTGGCCCTCACCGGCAAAAGCGACCGAGAGGGTTTCCCCCTTGGCGTGCTCGCCAACAAGGTACACGGCCGGGTACTTCATGGTCACCTTGGAGCCGATGTTGCCGTCGACCCACTCCATGGTGGCTCCCTCATGCGCAATGGCACGCTTCGTCACGAGGTTGTAGACATTGTTCGACCAGTTCTGAATGGTCGTATACCGGACGCGTGCACCCTTCTTGACGACGATCTCCACAACGGCGGAGTGCAGCGAGTCCGAGGTGTAGATCGGTGCCGTGCAGCCCTCGATGTAATGAACGTAGCTGTCCTCATCCGCGATGATCAGCGTGCGCTCAAACTGGCCCATGTTTTCCGTATTGATGCGGAAATATGCCTGCAGCGGGATCTCAACGTGAACGCCCTTGGGGACATAGACGAACGAGCCTCCGGACCAGGCGGCCGTATTCAGCGACGCGAACTTGTTATCGCCCACCGGGATGATGGTGCCGAAGTACTCGCGCATGATCTCAGGGTGTTCCTTCAACGCGGTATCCGTGTCAAGGAAGATCACGCCCTGCCGTTCCAGGTCCTCACGGAGCTGGTGATAGACCACCTCGGACTCATACTGGGCTGCAACGCCCGAGACCAGGCGGCTGCGCTCGGCTTCGGGGATACCGAGCTTCTCGTAGGTGTTCCGGATATCCTCGGGGAGCTCCTCCCACGATTTGGCCTGTGACTCAGTGGAGCGGACAAAGTATTTGATGTTGTCGAAGTCAATCCCGGAGAGGTCAGCACCCCAGGTAGGCATCGGCTTGCGGTCGAAATACTTCAGACCCTTCAGACGAAGATCCAGCATCCACTCCGGCTCGCCCTTTTTGGCGGAGATATCACGTACCACGTCCTCGTTGATTCCGCGGCGGGCATTATCGCTTATCTCGTTTTTGTCCGACCAGCCGAAGGCATAGTTACCAATGCCTTCCAACTCCGGGTTGTTTTCCAGAATGTGCGAAATCGTGGTGTCTTCGACAGCACTCTTTGCGCCTACGTCCTGCGCTATTTGATCCGTCATCACGGCCTTTCTTGCTGATGGTTGGATGCTTCACTAAGCGGCCGGGCCCCGGTGCCTGCCGCAACGGCAGGCACCCGGACCCGTCCCGTTGGTATATGGGTGGTACACACATGGCCGCCGCGGGCCAACGTCGAAAGCCGGCGCACGTCCACGCCAAGCAGACGGGAAAACACTTCAGTTTCCGCATCGCAGAACTGTGGAAATTCCGTGGCGAGCTCTTGTATGGGGCAGTGTCCTTGGCACAGCTGCTGGGCCGACAGCGCCGACGCACCGTGAATGGTTGCCGCCGACGCCACGAACCCGTCACCGCTCAGGGCGTCGGCCAACGCGCGGGACCGTTGTGCAACATCGGATCCGGCTGCCTCCACAATGGGCAGGTAGCGCCGTTCCATCCCGGCAAAGCGGCTGGCGGCAAAATCCTTGACGGCGGCATCACCGCCGAGGGCAGAGAGCTGTTCCAAGGCCGTACGGGCTATCTCCAAATAGTCGTCACCGAGTTCGCTTTGGCCCCGCCGCGACAGCACGTAACGCCGGGCCGGCCGGCCCGCACCGGATTTGGCGTTGCTGGTCAGTTTAACCTCGATAACGCCCCCCTCGGACAGCGTGTCCAAATGGCGGCGGATGGCCGCCGGCGTCAATCCCAGTAGCGTGCCCAGTTGTGCGGCGCTTACCGGGCCGTGCTCCAACACCGCTGCCCGCACCCGATCTCGTGTGCGGTCGTCACTTTCGGGCAGCATGCCGGATTTGAGTCCGCGAGAAGACAACACGGGCGTCTGGCTGGCTGGCAAACTCACGCTCACGAAGCACCTCCACTCCCGACTGGATTAAGTACGGCTGGAGCAAAAAAACCCGCCGGTTTGCGGACAGTTCGGTTGACTCCATATTAGATAACACAATCATGATCTAATTTAGTCCCGCTGGCCAGTAAGGTAAACCTACCCGTACCACGAAACAGCCGAAGGGAGATTCGTGGCCTGCACCGGTCACCAGCGCAGGGGACACCAGCGCCTTGAGGCCGGCATGGTCGGGTCTGTCCGGGGGGTCTACTACATCCCGTAGAATGGCACTGTGCCAGAACCCACCGCCCCTGCCCTGATCATCGACGGCTTGATCCGGGATGTCGGCCCGATCCCCGCTCTGGACGGCCGGATGAAACGGATTATCAGCGGCGTGTACCTTACGGCGCAGTTCGGCCAGGTGACGGCATTGCTCGGGGCAAACGGAGCCGGTAAGACCACCACTATTGAATGCGCGCAGGGGCTGCAGCGCCGCGATGGCGGTACGATCTCGCTGCTCGGTGAGGACCCGGACAAGCCCAGCGCCGCTCTTCGTGCCCGCGTGGGAGTCATGCTGCAGGACGGCGGACTGCCTCCGTCCGCGCATCCGCTCCCGCTGCTGCGGCATGTGGCGCACATGTATGAGTCGCCGCGCTCCGTCGATGAACTGGCGGACCGGCTGGGCATTAGAGCCTTCGCGGACACGGCAATCCGCAGGCTCTCCGGCGGGCAGAAACAGCGAGTGGCTCTGGCGGCAAGCCTGGTCGGTAACCCCGAAGTCCTATTTTTGGACGAGCCCAGTGCCGGGCTGGACCCGCAGGCCAGAAGGATGGTCTTTGAACTGATCCGCGAGCTGCGGGACGAGGGACTGGCGATTGTTTTGACCACGCATTTGCTCGACGATGCGCAGAAGCTTGCTGATTACGTCTACATCGTCGATGCCGGCGCAACCGTTGCCGCGGGGACCGTCGCGCAGCTGCTCAGCCAGGCCACTTCGGCCGAAGCGCAACGAACCGTCACCTTTGAAGCACCTCCTGGACTCGATCCCGCCGCGGCGCTTCGCCGCGAACTCTCGGTAAGCCAGACGCGGCCAGGAAGTTACTCCGTCACCGGGCCGTTAGAACCAAGTGATCTGCTTGAGCTCGCCACATGGTGGGCCGCTGTCGGCGTCATGCCAACTTCTTTGCATCTGGCCTCACGATCGCTGGAGGACGTCTTCCTCGCACTCTCCGGAACGGAGCTTCGATGACCCTCCCCGCCACTCGCCCGCTGCCGGCGCGTTCTAAGCCGGCAGCGCTGAGCCGTCGGATCCTGTTGCAGGGCCGCTACGAAACACTGACGATGCTGCGCAATGGCGAGCAGCTGATCCTGGCCATAGTCCTGCCACTGTTGGCCCTGGTGGCGCTGGCCGTCACTCCCCTGCTCGATGGTCTTGGTGCCAGCCGGATCAACATTGCCACGCCAGGAGTTCTGGCCCTGTGCGCAATGTCCACGGCCTTCACGGGTCAGGGCATTGCCACCGGATTCGACCGCCGTTATGGTGTGCTGCGTTTCCTGTCCACCACACCGCTGGGCAAGGCCGGACTGATAGCCGGTAAGGTGCTGGCCGTGCTGGCGGTGCTGGTGCTGCAGGCAGTCGTCGTCGCCGTCATCGCCCTGTTCATGGGCTGGCAGCCGCCGCTGACCGGAATCCTGCTCGGAATCCCGCTGTTGGCCTTGGGCGCCGTAGCCTTTACCGCGCTGGGCCTGCTGGTTGCTGGTACCGTACGCCCGGAAGCCACGCTGGCCATCACGAATCTGCTGTGGATACTGTTTGGTGCCTTGGGCGGGATAGTGCTGCCTCCCACGCGCCTACCGGACGCCGTATCTGCAGTCGTGCATTTCCTGCCATCCGGGGCGTTGGGCGAGGCAATGCGTGATGCGCTGGTGCACGGGCAGTTCAATCTTTTGTCCGTTGTAGTCTTATTAGGGTGGTCGTTTGTGGCCTCCGCAGCGGCAATTCGTTGGTTCAAGTGGAGTTGAAATAGTGACCGTTTCTCAGGAAAAAACCGGACAGACCCATCCGCAGCGGCCCGGCCTTCGGGCCCGGCTGCCGCGCAGCATCACCCCCGCGCTGCGTCGGCTCTCGGTGGCCTCACTGATCGGTCAGTCCGTCCTGATCGTCAGTGGCGGCGCGGTCCGTTTGACGGCCTCCGGCCTTGGTTGTCCTACCTGGCCCCGCTGTACAGCCGGTTCGCTGGTGAACACGCCGGAAATGGGAATCCACGGCATTATCGAGTTTGGTAACCGCACGCTGACCTTCGTGCTGGCCGTCGTTGCGGCTCTGATGCTGGTCGCATTGTGGAACCTGCGCAAGGAACGCAAGGATTTGTTCTGGCTCGCTTTCGGACTCCTGGCAAGTATTCCCGTCCAGGCCGTCATTGGCGGCATTTCCGTGCTGATGCAGCTCAATCCCTGGGTGGTAGGGCTGCACTTCCTGGTCTCCGCCGCCTTGGTTATTTTTTCCATGCTGTTGGTGAACAGGACCTACGGCAGAACCGGAGCGGGTGCGCCACAGGCACGCCGCCGTCCCACTAAAACCATCCGCCAGCTGGCTGTCGTCACCTCGGTATGCACCGGACTCGCTGTGCTGCTCGGCGTCATGGTGACCGGCTCCGGTCCGCACGCCGGGGATGCCAATGCCCCCCGGAATGGGCTCAATTCCGATCTCATTACCCGAATTCATGTGCTGCCCGTGTATGTCTTGGTAATCAGTGCCGTGGTGCTGCTTGTCCTGCTGTGGCGGCGCGGAGCCGGGGATCTGCTCCGGCACGGCGCGATACTTCTGGTGGCTGCGGTGCTGCTTCAAGGAGCGATCGGCTACGCTCAGCACTTCACCGGACTACCGCCGGTATTGGTGGGCCTGCACATGCTGGGCGCCGCCACTTTGCTGGCCGCTTCCACGAACTTTACTGATCTTTCCGTCTCCCGCCGGCGCCGCTAGGCCCTGCCACAACGAAAAATGGCGCCTGTCCAGGTGGTCTACGTGGGGCCAGGGCGTCAGCCAACGAAACAAGCGGCAGAGAGCGGTTTAACCCACCGCGGGCCGGCACGACGCCGAAGGTCACACGCCGCCGTCGCACCGAAGTGGAGGCGGTTGCAGCCACCTGCGGCCAGCCGGATAGTCAGCGACCCCGATAGTCGGGGTTTACAAGCCCGTTAGTCGGGGTTTACAAGCCCTTTAGTCGGGACCTTCACCAGTCCCATAATCGGGGCTTACAAGCCAATCCGATAGTTGAGGCCTGCCGCTAGCCGAAGAGCGGGATTCCAACGAAGGGGTCCACTGCCAGGGCCAGAAAAAGCAGCGTCAGGTAGCTGATCGAGCCGTGGAATACTTTCATGGCACCCTTGTTGGTGACCTCGCCATGGCGCGCATTGTTGTGCAGCTTATGCGCCTCGTAGAGGAACCATACGCCCGCTGCCAGTGCCACCACACTGTAAACAATGCCCGCCCGGCCCAGCGGGATCATCAACAGCGAGCAGACCACCATGGCCCAAGTGTAGAGAACTACTTGAACGGCGACGATCCTTGACCCGGCGATGGCACCCAGCATCGGAACCTTGGCGGCGTTGTAATCATCGCTGTAGCGCATTGACAGCGGCCAGTAGTGCGGTGGTGTCCAGAGGAAGATCACCATGAACAGGATTACGGCCGGCCAGTCAAGGGAATTAGTGACGGCAGCCCACGCAATGAAGACGGGCATGCAGCCAGCGGCCCCACCCCAGACAATGTTCTGCGAGGTGCGGCGTTTAAGGATGAGCGAATACACCACGACGTAGAGGAAAATTGCCACAATGCCGAGCATTCCGGTGAGCGGATTGGCGCCAAACCATAAAATGACAATGGCAGAGACAGCCAGAACCCAGGAAAAAATAAGTGCCTCCCGGGGCGACACGGCGCCAGTCACCAGCGGCCTGTTTTCGGTCCGGTGCATCAGTTTGTCGATGTCGCGGTCGATATAGCAGTTAAAGGCACCCGAGCTGCCTGCCGCCAACGCGCCTCCGACCATTGTCGCTACCATCAGCCAGACATCCGGGACGGCCCGGGCGGCGAAAAACATGGTCGGCAAAGTCGTAACCAGCAACAGCTCGATCACCCGGGGTTTAGTCAAAGCCACGTAGGCCTTGACCTTGCCGCCGAACCCGAGGGTGCCCCTCTGGACGGTGGGGGCGATCGGGGTATCAGTTGCACTCACGGAAGGTCACCATGTTCTATCTGCGTCGTTCTAGCTGTGTCGTTCTGTGGCCCATTCACCGGCCCGGGCGTCACCGTCGAAGTCAATCAAGGCAAGCCGAGGAGCCGCAGCCCAAAGTATCCCTATTATCATAGCCGGGATCGCGCTGCCGGCCCGCGTCCGTTGGCCTGTCCTTTGTTATCCCCCGGTTGCGTAACCTTACGTGCAGGTATGCTGCCGGCCCTCATGGCTCAGTGTCCCCCGGGTGCCTTTAAGACTAAGGTGGAAATTAGTGAGAATAGATCTGTTTCGACGGTGAACAGCAGCTGCTGACGGGGAAGTGCAGGACTTACCCGTCGCGGAGGGGTGCCGTAAGGTGCCTGCGCGTGATCCGTACACACCGAACGAGAGGGCCCCGTACGTGGCACATCTGGAAGAAGAAGCACTGTCATGGACCACATTGGACCAGCGCGCCGTTGATACGGTCCGCGTGCTGGCGGCAGACGCGGTGCAGAAAGTCGGCAACGGACATCCCGGCACTGCCATGAGCCTGGCACCGGCCGCCTATCTTCTGTTCCAGAAGCTGCTCCGCCACGATCCGTCGGATCCGCAGTGGACCGGCCGCGACCGCTTCGTTTTGTCCCCCGGGCACACCTCGCTGACGCTTTACATTGAATTGTTCCTCTCCGGCTATGGCTTGGAGCTGAAGGACCTGGAAGAACTGCGCACGTGGGGCTCCAAGACACCGGGTCACCCGGAATACCGGCACACCAAGGGGGTGGAAATCACCACTGGCCCGCTGGGCCAGGGACTGGCGTCCGCCGTCGGCATGGCGTTTTCCCAGCGCCGGGACCGCGGCATGTACGATCCGGACGCGCCGGCCGGAACCAGCCCGTTCGATCACACAATTTGGGCGTTTGCGTCCGACGGCGACATGCAGGAGGGCGTGACGAGCGAGGCCAGTTCGCTGGCCGGCCACCAGGAACTCGGCAATATGGTGGTCCTTTATGACCAGAACCATATTTCCATTGAAGACGACACGGACATCGCCTTCTCCGAGGACGTGCTGAAACGGTACGAAGCGTACGGCTGGCATATCCAGCGGGTGGATTGGACCAAGACCGGCGAATATGTCGAAGACGTCCAGGAGTTGTACTCGGCTCTGCTGGCGGCCAAGGCGGAGACGTCCAAGCCGTCGATCATCGCCCTGCGCAGCATTATCGGCTGGCCGGCCCCTACCTTGCAGAACACGGGCAAGGCCCACGGTTCCGCGCTGGGCGCCGATGAGGTTGCGGCCACCAAGAAGCTGCTCGGCTTCGACCCGGAGAAGTCCTTCGTGGTGGAGCCGGAGGTTTTGGCCCACGCCCGTGAGGTAAAGACGCGTGGCCGGGAGCTGCGTGCCGACTGGGAAAAGGCATTCGGCGCGTGGAAGGAAGCGCACCCGGAACAAAACAAGACCTTGGAGCGCATAGCGGCACGCAAGCTGCCGCAGGGGTGGGACCAAAAACTCCCGACCTTCACTGCCGGCGAAGACGTTGCCACCCGCAAGGCGTCCGGAAAGGTGCTCAACGCGATTGCCGCAGAGCTGCCGGAGCTATGGGGCGGTTCCTGTGACTTGGCCGAATCGACCAACACCGCTTTCGACGGCGGCGCGTCGTTCATCCCGGCAGGCAAGCAGACCGAGCTGTGGAAGGGGAATCCATACGGGCGGACCCTGCATTTCGGTATCCGGGAACACGCGGCAGCAGCGATTGTCAACGGGATCGTGATGCACAGCAGTTCCCGTGCCTTCTCCGCGACCTTCCTGATCTTCAGCGACTACCAGCGGCCGGCGGTCCGGCTCGGCGCACTGATGGGCGTGCCATCCATCTACGTATGGACGCATGATTCGATCGGGCTCGGCGAGGACGGTCCGACCCACCAGCCGGTGGAGCAACTCGCCGCATTGCGGGCAATTCCGGGTCTGGACGTGGTCCGTCCCGGAGATGCCAACGAGGTCTCCGTCGCGTGGCGGACGATTCTGGAAAACACCGACAATCCCGCCGGAATTGTCCTGACCCGTCAGAACATCCCCACCTTTGCCCGCGGCGACGGTGCAGCGGACGGTGACACGTTCGGCTCAACCGAAGGAGTGGCACGAGGCGGTTACATTCTGGCTGAAGCGTCCGACGGCGGCAGGACCGTGACACCCCAGGTCATCATCATCGGAACCGGTTCCGAGGTTCAGCTCGCCGTGCAGGCACGGGAAACGCTGCAGACCCAAGGCATCCCCACCCGCGTCGTCTCGATGCCATGTCTGGAATGGTTCAACAAACAGGACGTACAGTACCGCGAGCTGGTTCTGCCCACCACTATCAAGGCACGGGTCTCCGTGGAGGCGGGCATAGCGCAGTGTTGGTACCAGCTGGTCGGAGACAACGGCCGGACCATTTCGCTGGAGCACTTCGGCGCATCGGCGGACTACAAAACTCTCTTCCGTGAATTCGGTATTACCGCTGAGGCAGTCACCGCCGCAGCCAAAGATTCGCTCGCTGCAGTCAACGGTGGAACCGGCTCCCCCGCTCAGGATTCCCTGAGCAAAACCTCGCCAGCCCCTTCCGGGGCCGAGTCATCGTCCACCGGAGATCAAAAGTAGCGACAGAACGAAGTGCAGTGCGATCTTGAATACAGTGCGATCTTGAATACAGTGCGATCTAAGGAGCCAACAGCAATGACCACCACCCATTCCGAACAGACCAACCGGACTTCCACCACAGCTGCGCTCTCCGATGCCGGAGTGTCGATCTGGCTCGATGACCTCTCCCGCGAGAGCATCGTTACCGGAGACTTGCTCAATCTGATCAAGGAGAGCAACGTCGTCGGGGTCACCACCAACCCGACCATCTTCGCCGGTGCCCTGGCCAACGGAGAGTCTTACGCCAGCCAGGTTGCTTGGTTGGCCGCCGCCAAGGCTGACTTGGATACAGCCGTTTTCAAGATCACCACCGACGACGTCACCGCCGCCTGCGATGTGTTTGCGGCGACAGCCGAAGCGACGGAGGGAGTCGACGGCCGTGTCTCCATTGAGGTGGACCCGCGGCTGGCCCGGGATACAGCCGGCACCGTTGAGAATGCCAAGAAACTTTTTGACAAGGTGGGACGTTCCAACGTATTCATCAAAATCCCGGCCACCGAAGAAGGTCTTGGTGCCATCACCGCGACCCTGGCCGCAGGAATCAGCGTCAACGTCACGCTGATCTTCTCGCTGGACCGGTACCGCGGAGTAATCAACGCGTTCATGCTGGGTCTGGAGCAGGCGAAGGAAAACGGTCATGACCTGACACACCTCCATTCCGTCGCGTCCTTCTTCGTGTCCCGCGTGGACAGCGAAATCGACAAGCGCCTGAACAAAATCGGCGGCGCAGCAGCCGCGGCGCTCAAGGGCAAAGCCGGGATTGCCAACGCCCGCCTGGCCTACCAGATCTACCAGGAGCAGTTCGGCTCTGAACGCTGGCAACTGCTCGCCGATGCCGGCGCCAGGGTGCAGCGTCCGCTCTGGGCTTCCACCGGGGTGAAGGACCCGTCGTATCCGGACACCATGTACATCACCGGACTGGTGGCCGGGAACGTCGTCAATACGATTCCGCGCAAAACTCTCGCCGCCACCCAGGACCACGGCGAAGTCACCGGCGACACGATCACCGGCGGCTACGCTGATGCCAACGCCGTGCTGGATCAGCTCGAAAAGGCCGGCGTTCCGTACAACGACGTCGTAGCCCAGCTCGAGACCGAAGGCGTGGATAAATTCATCGTGAGCTGGAATCAACTGCTTGAAACCGTGCAGAAAGCCCTGGCTAAAGCCACGGGTTCTGCTCAGTCGGAGGCTTAATTTCATGGCATCCTTAGGCTTCGAGGCAACGGGAGCCGCCCAGCAGGCGGTTGAGAAACACATTGGCACGTTGGTCGCGGAGCGCGTCGCGTCGCGGGTTTTTGCCAAGGACCCCACGCTGTGGGGTCCGGATGCGGAGTCTGAATCCGCGGTCCGGCTGGGTTGGGTGGACGCGCCGGCGGTTTCAGCGCCGCTGGTAGAGCAGATCCTGGCACTGAAAGCGGAACTGCACGCCGAGGGTGTCACACACATCGTGCTGGCAGGCATGGGCGGCTCATCGCTGGCACCGGAGGTCATCACCAAGACGGCCGGCGTAGAACTCACGGTGCTGGACAGTACCGATCCCGAGCAGGTCCGTGCAGCGCTGTCGGAACGCTTGAGCGAGACCGCCATTGTGGTTTCCTCCAAGTCGGGATCCACGTTGGAAACCGATTCGCAGCGCCGGATCTTCGAACAGGAATTGGGCAAAGCAGGCGTCGATGCCAAGAGCCGGATCATTATCGTCACCGATCCCGGGTCTCCTCTTGAAGCCGATGCCCGTAAGGCCGGCTACCGTCGGGTCTTTACCGCCGATCCGGACGTTGGCGGCCGGTACTCGGCACTGACGGCCTTTGGCCTGGTGCCCTCCGGTCTCGCAGGTGTGGACATTGCGGCGTTGCTCGATGATGCCGAGGAGGCTGGGGAAGTTCTTCGCGATGACGCCGACGACAATATCGGCCTCGCGCTCGGGGCTGTCTTAGGCGGAACGGATCCGCTGCGCAACAAGATAGTGATTGTCGACGAAGGCTCCGGAATCAATGGCTTCGCGGACTGGGCCGAACAGCTGATTGCTGAGTCCACCGGCAAGCTGGGAACCGGTCTCCTGCCGGTTGTCGCGGACCGCGAATCCCCCGAGGTCACCTCGGCTGCACCGGATGTACTGGTGGTCCGCCTGATTGCGCCCGACGCGGACGTTTCCCTGGCGGATAATCAGATCGCCGTGTCCGGGGATCTGGGCACGCTGATGATGCTGTGGGAGTTCGCCGTTGCCGTGGCCGGCCGTCTTCTGGGCATCAACCCGTTCGACCAGCCGGATGTGGAAGCAGCGAAGAAGGCTGCGCGCGGTCTCTTGGACAGCACCCCTGCCGCCGCACCCGCGGACTTTGTCGACGGCGCCATCGAAGTCCGCGGAGCGCCTTGGCTCGGGGAGGCGCGCTCTGTGGAGGAGGCGTTGGCTGCCCTCTTTGGCCAGCTGGGATCGGACGGCTACCTCAGCGTCCAAGCGTATCTTGACCGAGTCACGTTCGCGCAGCTGCCTCAGGTCAGGGACGAGCTGTCGGCAACTGTTGGACGCCCCGTGACTTTCGGCTGGGGCCCCAGATTCCTGCATTCCACCGGCCAGTTCCACAAAGGCGGCCCTGCCATCGGGGTCTTTCTGCAGCTCACGGCGGAGACCAAGGAAGATCTGGCAATACCCGATCGGCCCTTTACTTTCGGCGAGCTCATAGCGGCCCAGGCCGCCGGAGACGCGCAGGTACTGGCCGAACATGGCCGTCCCGTGCTCCGTCTGCACTTCACGGATCGTGCGGCCGGCGTGGAACAATTCACCTCCGTGGTGGCCGGGCTCTCCGGCCAGCTCACCGACAGCCAAGGCAACTAAAAATATGCCCCAAAGCGATCCCACTAAAAGTCCGAACCCGCTCCGGGACAGCCGCGACAGGCGGCTATCCCGGGTGGCGGGCCCATCGTCGCTCGTGATTTTCGGGGTCACCGGCGACTTGGCCCGCAAGAAACTCATGCCGGCCGTCTACGATCTGGCCAATCGGGGTCTATTGCCTCCAAGTTTCGCCTTAGTCGGATTTGCGCGCCGGCAATGGGAGGATGAAGACTTCGCGGTGGTGGTCAAAGAAGCGGTTATGGCGCATTGCCGGACACCGTTTGTCGACAGCGTTTGGGAGCAGCTCGCCGAGGGAATTCGTTTTGTCCAGGGCGAGTTCGACAACGGCGCGTCCTTCGAGGAGCTAAAGGCAACGCTGGACGAGCTCGATGTGCAGCGGGGCACGCGCGGCAACCACGCGTTCTACCTATCGATTCCGCCGAAGGCCTTTGAACTGGTCTGCCGACAGCTCTCCGTGCACGGTTTAGCGCAGGCCAGCGGGGATGCATGGCGCCGGGTCGTGATCGAAAAGCCGTTCGGGCACGACTTGGGGTCCGCCCGCGACCTGAACGAGATCGTGGAATCCGTGTTCCCCACCGATTCGGTTTTTCGGATCGACCACTATCTGGGCAAGGAAACCGTACAGAATATCCTCGCCCTTCGCTTTGCCAATCAGTTCTTCGAGCCGCTCTGGAACTCCAATTATGTGGACCATGTCCAGATCACCATGGCCGAGGACATCGGAACCGGCGGGCGCGCCGGTTACTACGACGGCGTTGGGGCAGCCCGCGACGTGATGCAAAATCATCTCCTGCAGCTCTTGGCGCTTACGGCCATGGAGGAGCCTATCTCCTTCAATGCCGGAGACCTCCGTGCGGAAAAAGAAAAGGTGCTCGCTGCCGTTAAGTTGCCGGATGATCTTTCAAAGCATTCCGCCCGCGGCCAGTTCGCCGGCGGATGGCAGGGCGGTGAGAAGGTCTTGGGGTATCTGGAGGAAGATGGTATTCCGATCGATTCCACTACCGAAACGTTCGCTGCGATCCGGCTGGATATCAATACCCGGCGCTGGAGTGGCGTGCCGTTCTACCTGCGGACCGGTAAACGGCTGGGGCGGCGGGTGACGGAGATCGCCGTCGTCTTCAAGCGTGCACCGAACCTGCTGTTCACCGACAACAAGAAGGATGACTTTGGCCAGAACGCCGTCGTGATCCGTGTGCAGCCCGACGAAGGAGTCACCATCAGGTTCGGCTCCAAGGTCCCTGGGACGCAGATGGAAGTCCGCGACGTCACAATGGACTTCGGCTACGGCCATGCCTTCACCGAATCCAGCCCAGAGGCGTATGAACGCCTGATCCTCGACGTACTGCTCGGTGAACCGCCGCTGTTCCCCAGGCATCAGGAGGTCGAGCTATCCTGGAAAATACTGGATCCGTTCGAGGACTTCTGGGCCGCCGAGGGCACCCGGCCGCAGGCATATGCACCCGGCTCCTGGGGACCGGCGTCGGCCGATGATCTCCTGGCCCGCGATGGAAGGACCTGGAGAAGACCATGATCGTTAATCTGCCCGGAACCACGACGTCCAAGGTTTCCAAGAAAATTATGGCGATGCGGGAAGAGGGAGGAGTGGTTACCCTCGGGCGTGTGCTGACCTTGGTGGTACTCACCAGGGTCGGCTTCGAGGAGGAGAACATCGAGGCGGCGAACTTGGCCAGCCGCGAACACCCCTGCCGCATTATCGTCTTATCAGAGGGCTCATCCGCGGAAGCTACGCGCCTTGATGCGCAGATCCGGGTCGGCGGTGATGCCGGGGCCTCCGAGGTCATCATCCTGCGCGGTTACGGTGAGCTCGCAACGCAAAGTGAATCCCTGGTTTCCGCCCTGTTGCTGCCGGATGCCCCTATCGTCGCCTGGTGGCCACACGGTGTCCCCGATAAGGCATCGACCACGTCGATCGGACGCATAGCACACCGCCGAATAACCGATTCAGCCAATGAACCGGACCCGCGGGCCGCGCTGGAGCACATCAGCGCAACCTACGCCGGCGGCGACACCGACCTCGCCTGGACCCGGCTGACGCACTGGCGGATCCAGTTGGCCGCTGTCCTGGACCAAGTCGATCCCGAACCGGTTACTGCAGTGACTGTTGAAGGCGCCGCGGACTCCCCCAGCACCTTCCTGCTGGCCGCTTGGCTGTATTGTGCCCTTGGTGCACCTATCCGGGTGGTGGATGACCCCGCAGGAACAGGAATCCGCCGCGTGGTCCTTGAACGTGACGGCGGTAACGTCGAGCTGGTACGCCCTGGAACGGTGGAAGCGTTTTTGACCCAACCAGGTCAGCCCGAGCAACGCATTTCGCTTCCGCGCCGAACCCTGCAGGACTGCCTGGCCGAGGAGCTTCGCAGGCTGGACCCGGATGAGGTCTTTGGCGAGGTCATCACTGACGGGCTTGCCCGACTGCTGGAACACGAAGGGGCGGCGGGGGTATGACCTCCAGCCTGCGCATCAATATTCATCCGACCTTCGAAGTCCTCGCCGCAACCACCGCTGCCCGGTTGATTACCAGGGTCCTTGACGTGCAAAGCGACCGGGGCGAGGCCACGGTTGTGCTCACCGGAGGCAGCGTCGGTATTGCTACCCTCAAGGCGGTCGCCGCTTCGCCGGCGTGCCCGGCAGTGGACTGGAGGCAAGTGAATTTCTGGTGGGGAGACGAGCGTTTTGTCCCTTCCGACTCCGCGGAACGAAACTGCGTGCAGGCCCAGGAATCGCTGCTGGACCACATCGCTGTTGACCCCGCCCGCGTCCACCGGATGGGGGCCTCCGATGAGTATGCCGACCCGGCAGCGGCGGCCCAGGGCTACATCCGCGAACTCACTGCCGCTGCCCTTGCTGAACATCATCGGTACCACGATCGTCCGGATGAAGCCCCCGCACCAACGCTTCCGCGCTTCGACGTCCTCCTCTTGGGAATCGGCCCGGACGCACACATTGCTTCGCTTTTTCCTGAGCTGGCCGGAATCCGGACCAAAGACGCCAACGTGGTGGGGGTGGCCGGCGCACCGAAACCGCCGCCGCTGCGCATCTCGTTGACGTTGCCGGCGATCAGTTCAGCCGACGAAATCTGGCTGGTCGCCGCCGGCAGCGACAAGGCCGGAGCTGTAGGCCTTGCGCTGGCCGGCGCGAATCCGGTCCAGGTTCCGGCGGCGGGACCGCGCGGCCGGTCAAAGACCCTGTGGCTGATCGATCAGGATGCTGCCGCGAAAGTTCCGCAGCAGCTCACTCTCCGGCAGGATTAGCGGCCCGCAGTTTCGCCAACGCCCCGCTGAGCAGCTCTTCACCTTCTGCCGCAGTCCGCCGTTCCTTGACATAGTCGAGGTGGCTTTTATAGGGGCTTTCGGCTCCACCGGCTCCCGCCAAAGCCTGCGTGCGGGACGCACGTTTTCCACAGCGCCGGCAGTCCCAAAACGCCGGGATCTGCATCTGCGGAAGCTGCGCGAACACCGTGATGGTCTCGTGGCCGCTGCCGCACCAATAGGAAATCCGGATGCGGGGCACTGGCTCCACATCCGGATTCTCGTTTTGCATAGGTGACCGGCCGCCTGCCGTGGCGCCTACCCTTGTCCCGTTGAAACCACCGCTGATGTGAAGCACCGCACAGACTCCCTACATTGGGAACAGCTACTGGTACCGACTATACAGCGTGCCCCGGCTTCGTTCAGGAGCTGAAGCGCATGATCAGGCCCAGACCCACAATGACCAGCCCCCAGGTCAGCCCCAGAATGACGGTGAAGCGGTTGAGGTTACGCTCTGCCACGCCGGAGGAGCCCAGATTGGAGCTCATCCCCCCGCCGAACATGTCGGAGAGGCCCCCTCCGCGTCCCTTGTGCAGCAGAATCAGGAAGGTCAGCAGGAGGCTGGTGATGCCCAGCAGGATCTGCAGAACGATTTGGAGAGTAGCCACGACGGCCTTTCAGGATGTACGGGAAAAAAACAACGGCTGGTCAGCTCAGGCAGTCAGCAGGTGTTTCTCGAACCTGACAATATTAGCAAACTCTGCCGCATCCAGGCTGGCGCCGCCAACGAGTACTCCATCGACGTCGCGTTCGCGCAGAATAGCAGCGACGTTTGCTGCCTTAACGGAGCCCCCGTAGAGCAAGCGCACCTTTGCCGCGGAATCGGCATCGAACAGTTCCCCCAACTCGGCGCGGATTGCTGCACACATTTCCTGTGCATCCTGCGGGCCGGCTACTTCTCCGGTGCCGATGGCCCACACTGGTTCGTAGGCAACCACCAGTTCGCAGACCTGCTCAGAGGTCAGGCCAACGGTGCCGGCACGGACCTGGTTGAGCGTATGATCCACGTGCGTCCCGGCCTGGCGAATCTCAAGTCCTTCACCGGCACACAGTACCGGTGTCAGGTTGTTCCGGTACGCCGCCTTGACCTTGCGGTTCAACAGCTCGTCCGTCTCACCGTGGATGCTTCGACGTTCACTGTGGCCGACCAGAACGTAAGCGCAGCCAAGCTTCGCCAGAAATGCCCCGGAAATGTCCCCCGTGTAAGCACCCTCATCCTCCGGCGAAAGGTCCTGCCCGCCGTAGACCAGCTTGAGCTTGTCGCCCTGCACCAGCGTCTGGACACCCCTCAGGTCCGTGAAAGGCGGGAAGACAGCGGTCTCCACACGGCTGTAGTCATGCCGCGCGTCGGAAAGGGTCCAGGCCAGCTTCTGCAGCAACGTGATGCCCTGGACATGGTCCATGTTCATCTTCCAGTTGCCGGCGATCAAAGGTTTGCGGTCGAATTTCCCGTTCGTGGAGGTGGTCATCGCTCTCTTTCGCTATCGTCAGTGTCATCCAGGGCAGTCAGCCCCGGCAGCTCTTTGCCCTCGAGGAACTCCAGGGAAGCGCCGCCACCGGTGGAAATATGGCCGAACTTGTCATCCGTGAAACCCAGCGTGCGCACGGCTGCCGCGGAGTCACCACCACCGACGACGGTGAAGCCGCCGGCTGCTGTTGCGTCCGCCAATGCCTGGGCTACTGCCCGCGTGCCTTCGGCAAAGGCCGGGAATTCGAAGACTCCCATCGGACCATTCCAGAACACCGTCCGGGCGCCGCGGATCCGCTCCGCAAAGAGCACCGCACTGTCGGGGCCAATATCCAGGCCTGCGCAGTCAGCTCCCAGCCGTCCGCCCTCCATGTCTTCCGCCGCGACCACACCGTGGTCCGCGTCGGCGGCAAATTTGGCGGCGACCACAATATCCGTCGGCAGAACGAAGGTGGTGCCGGCGTCCGCGGCACGCTGCAGATAGTCCTGTACGGACGGTACCTGATCCTGCTCCAGCAGACTCGTTCCGACCTTGAAGCCCTGTGCGGCGAGGAACGTGAAGACCATGCCACCCCCAACGAGGATGCTGTCCGCCTTGCCGATCAGGTTTTCGATCACCGCGAGTTTATCGGAGACCTTTGAACCTCCCAGGACCACCACATAGGGCCGGGGCGTGTCCGCTGTCAGCTTCTTGAGCACGGTAAGTTCCGTCTGTACCAGATCGCCCTGATAGGACGGCAGGAGGCGGGCAACGTCATAAACGCTGGCGTGCCTGCGGTGGACCGCACCGAAGGCGTCGTCGACGTAGGCGCCGTCGTCCCCGGTTAGTCCGGCGAGCTCACCGGCAAGCGCAGATCTGGCCGAACCATCCTTGCTCGTTTCACGCCCGTCGAATCGGACGTTTTCAAGCACCAGCACGTCGCCGTCGGCCATCGCGGCGCTGAGCCCACGGGCGGACTCCCCCGTCGTGTCCGAGGCAAGAGAGACCTTCACCGACTGGGCCGAAGCTATCTCCGCCAACCGTTCAGCCGCCGGTTTCAGGGAGTATTTCGCTTCCGGTTTGCCTTTGGGCCGGCCCAGGTGAGCGCAGACCAACACGCGGGCCCCGGCCTGGGCAAGGCGGGAAATTACCGGCAAAGAAGCCTTGATGCGGCCATCATCGGTCACGGAACGGTGTTCATCCGGGCCGTCGAGCGGTACATTCAGGTCGCTTCGGACCAAAACATACCGCCCCCGGACACCATCAGCGATCAGCTCGTCGAGGGAGTGCAAAGTCATACTTCCCGCCTATCCCAGCTTGCCGGCGACGAGCTTGGTCAGGTCAACGAGGCGGTTGGAGTAGCCCCACTCGTTGTCGTACCAACCGACCACTTTGACCTGATTACCAATGACCTTGGTGAGCCCTGAATCGAAGATGCATGATGCCGGGTCGGTCACGATGTCCGAGGAGACGATCGGATCTGCCGTGTAGCTAAGGTACGGAGACAGCGGACCATCCGTAGCCGCTGCCTTGTAGGCGGCGTTAATCTCGGCAGCGCTGGCTTCACGGCCCAGCGTCACGGTCAGGTCCGTGGCGGAGCCGGTAGGTACCGGAACGCGGATCGCAAAGCCGTCCAGTTTCCCCTTCAGTTCCGGCAGCACCAGGCCAATGGCCTTTGCCGCGCCGGTGGATGTGGGCACCATGTTAATCGCTGCAGCGCGGGCGCGGCGCAGATCCTTGTGCGGGCCGTCCTGCAGGTTCTGATCCGCCGTATAGGCATGAATGGTGGTCATCAGGCCGTGTTCGATGCCGAAATTGTCCAGCAGGACCTTGGCCAGCGGGCCCAGGCAATTGGTGGTGCAGGAGGCATTGGAGATGATGTTGTGCGCGGCGGGATCATAGAGTCCGTCATTGACGCCCATCACGATGGTGATGTCCTCATCGGAGCCGGGCGCGGAGATGAGTACCTTCTTGGCGCCGGCGTTGATGTGCTTCCGGGCATCCGCTGCCTTGGTGAAGAACCCCGTTGATTCGATCACGATGTCTACACCAAGCTTGGCCCACGGCAGGTTAGCGGGATCGCGTTCGGCAAGCACCTGGATGGTTTTGCCGTCCACCACCAGATCTCCGTCAACAACCTCGACGCTCGCCTTCAGGCGGCCCGTGACGGAGTCGTACTTGAGCAGATGGGCAAGTGTCTCGGGGCTGGTCAGATCATTGACTGCCACGATCTGAAGGTCAGCACCCTGCTCGAGAGCGGCGCGGAAATAGTTGCGTCCAATGCGGCCAAAGCCGTTGATACCAATACGAGTAGTCACTTATATCTCCTTAGTGCTGTCTCCAGCACAACTAGTCCGGCCGGACCTTGGTGACACGGCCGTCAGCTCAGCAGTTCCCGCACGCCATTGGGCAGAGATGTCAATACCATGCGGCCGTGGGCGGCCGCATGTCGAAAGGATACGGGCCTTTCGTGATCTATCTTACGTATACGGCGGCCCGCCGCGGCAATCGCAGCGGCGGGCATCCGAATGGTGGTCAGCGCCCTTAGAGAACGATCAGTGCCGATGCATTAGTGCGCGCACCCTCAAAACGCCGGGTAACGTCGGCCCAGTTCACGATGTTCCAGAACGCCTTGACATAGTCGGCCTTGACGTTGACGTAGTCCAGGTAGAAGGCATGCTCCCACATGTCCAGCATCAGCAGCGGCGTACTGCCGACCGAGACGTTGCCTTGCTGATCGTAAAGCTGTTCAATAAGCAGGTTTCCGCCGATGGGCTCGTAAGAAAGGAAAGCCCAGCCGGAACCCTGCAGGCCAAGCGCAGCGGCGCTGAACTGCGCACGGAACGCGTCGAAGGAACCGAAGGCATCCTCGATGGCAGCGGCCAATTCGCCCTCGGGCTTATCCCCGCCGTCCGGGGAGAGATTGTTCCAGAAGACCGAGTGGTTCACGTGGCCACCGGTGTGGAACGCCAGATCCTTGGAGAGCTGATTAATATTGCCGAATTCGCCGTTCTGGCGGGCCTCAGCCAGCTGCTTCATGGCCTTATTGGCGCCCGCAACATATCCGGCATGGTGCTTGTCGTGATGCAGCTCCATGATGCGGCCGGAGATGTGAGGCTCCAGTGCTGCATAGTCGTAGGGCAGATCGGGAAGTGTGTACTCGGTCACGATTCCTCCGTAGCGTTTTTTGTTTAATCCGGGTTCCCCCGGATCTCCTTCAACTCTTTCATACTATGTCTTTAGTTCAAGGCCGCTAATTTAAACCGCCATAATTTGGGGCGATTATTACGCGGCAGGCGGCATCACTCGTCAAGCATGTCCAGCGTCACGTTGGCGTCGGTGCCGGGAATTCCGGTTTCGATGGCCTTCTTATCGGCCATCGCCAACAGTCTGCGGATTCGCCCGGCAATGGCGTCCTTTGTCATCGCCGGGTCAGCGAGCCGGCCCAGCTCGTCCAGGCTCGCCTGCTTGTGGGCCACCCTGAGCTCCCCGGCGTATTTGAGGTGCTCCGGGACGTCATCGCCCAGAATCTCAAGGGCCCGATCCACGCGGGCACCCGCCGCAACCGCAGCCTGGGCGGAACGGCGCAGGTTTGCATCGTCAAAATTTGCCAGCCGATTGGCCGTGGCGCGGACCTCCTTGCGCATCCGCCGCTCCTCCCACACCAGCAGGGCCTCATGCGCGCCCATGCGGACGAGCAGTGCAGCAATCGTGTCTCCATCGCGGATAACCACCCGGTCCACACCGCGCACCTCCCTGGCTTTGGCGGCAATATTCAGCCGACGCGCTGCACCGACGAGTGCCAGCGCCGCCTCCGGGCCCGGACAGGTGACTTCCATCGAAGATGACCGCCCCGGCTCGGTCAGCGATCCATGAGCCAGGAAGGCGCCGCGCCAGACGGCTTCGGCATCCGCGGCGGAACCATTGACGACGACGGAGGGCAGTCCGCGCACCGGCCGGCCGCGCGCATCCAGCAGTCCGGTCTGGCGTGCCAGCGCCTCGCCGTCGCGCTCTACCCTGACAACATAACGGTTGCCGCGGCGCAGTCCGCCGCCGGAAACCACAGTGATCTCGCTTTGCTGTCCATAAATCTCTGCTATTGCCGCACGCAGCCGCCGCGCGGTGGCCGCCAGATCAACTTCCGCTTCGATGACAATCCGGCCTGAAATGATATGCAGGCCACCGGCGAAACGCAGCAATGTCGACACTTCCGCCTTGCGGACGGAAGACTTCTGGATGTCCAGCCGGGAGAGTTCATCCTTCACTGCCGCTGTCAGCGCCATCGTGCTTGTCCTAACTACCGAAGAGAAAACCTACGCTGAGAAGAGATCCTGATACGCCCCGGCAAGGCGCAACGGATCGTGCACCGCCCGCCCCCCGGACGCACCCACTTTACCGAAGACAACCTCCGCACCCAGCATCGAGGCAGCGCGCTCGAAATCCGGCAGGTCCGAGACCGCCGACGGATCCGCGAGCACCACGTCAACGCTGAACTCAGGCGCATAACGGGATATCACCCGCAAATGGTCCGCGGCATTCATCCCGGTTGCCTCTTTGTCATTGATGTCCAGATTCATGGTTATGCACCGCCTCGCGGGCGTAGCACACAGCGCCTCGCGCAATTCCGGCAACAGCAGATGCGGCAGCACCGAGGTATACCAGGAACCCGGCCCCAGCACCACCCAGTCGGCAAGCTCGATGGCTGTCAGCGCCTCCACGCAGGCGGGCGCGTCAACGGGCAGCAGACGCACATTCTCCACCTCACCGGCCAACGCCAGCGAGGCCTGGCCGGTAATCGTCGTTCGCTGCTGCGACCCATCCGCCGAGGTCTCCACAGCGTCGCCTTCGATGGTGAGCGGGACGCTGGCCATCGGCAACACCTGCCCCCGTGCGCCAAGCAGGGCGCCGGCCCACTGCAGCCCGGCCACCGGGTCCCCGAGCAGCTCCCAGAGAGTGACAATGAGCAGATTCCCCATCGCGTGGCTGTCCAGCGACCCGGTGATCCCCGGACGGGACGTGAAGCGGTGCTGCATCACATCCCGCCAGGTACGGCCCCAGTCCGTGTCATCGCACAATGCCGCCAGCGCCATCCGCAAATCCCCCGGCGGCAGCACGCCTAGTTCGTCCCGCAGCCGGCCGGACGAGCCGCCGTCGTCGGCAACGGTGACGACGGCGGTGAGCTCGGTGGTGAGCAGGCGCAGCGCGGACAGCGACGCGGACAGGCCGTGGCCGCCGCCTAAGGCAACAATCCGGGGCTCCGCAATGCCGGCGGATAATGAACCGGATGGTGGAATCAGTGGCAGCGGGCCCGTCAGCAGCGCCATTATTCCCGGCCCAGATCACGGTGACGCGTGCTGACCGTTACCCGAGGGAATTGGGCGAGGCGCTTCGCCAGCTCCACCGCCACCGCTACGGAACGGTGCTTGCCACCGGTACAGCCCACGGCGATAGTGGCGTAGTGCTTGTTTTCCCGCCGGTAACCGGCAAGCACCGGTTCCAGCGCATGCACGTAGCGGTCCACAAATTCACAGGCGTTATTCTCCACCAGGACGAAGTTACTCACGTCCTGGTCAAGTCCGGTGTGCGGACGCAGCTGAGGAACCCAATGCGGATTGGGGATGAACCTGACGTCTGCAACGTAGTTGGCGTCCACGGGCAGGCCATATTTGAAACCGAAACTCATCACGGTCAGGCGCAGGACCACCGGCCCGGTCTCGGAAAAGAGTTCAGTAACCGCGCTGCCCAGCTCGTGTACGTTCATTATCGAGGTGTCAAGCACCATTTCGGAGCTGGACTTCATCTCGGTCAAGAGGTCGCGTTCGGCGGCTATTCCGTCCAGCATCCTGCCGTCACCCTGCAGCGGGTGAGGGCGCCTGCCCTGCTCAAATCGGCGGACCAGCGTCTCATCGCTGGCGTCCAGGAACAGGACACGGAAGGAAATTCCGCCGGCCGCAAGGGCGTTCAGGGATTCCCGGATATCCGAAAAGAGGCCCTTACTGCGCACATCGATAACGACGGCCAGCTTGGGCAGTGCCTGCGGCATCCGGGACATCAGCTCGGCCAGCGTACCGAGCATCTGCGGGGGCAGATTCTCCACCACATACCAGCCATGGTCCTCCAGCGCGTTCGCCGCCGTGCTCCGGCCGGCTCCGGACATGCCGGTAACCACCAGCAGTTCTGATTCCACCGGTTTGATCGGAGTCAGATCCATATCTGCCGATAGCGGTGTCGTATTGTGCTCCGTCATCAAAAGGTCCTGTCAAGTGCCGTATTTCCCATGCAATATTAACCCTGGCAGTATTTTTGACCGCAAAAACTCGCCGTCCCCTTAGCCTACCTAGGATTGCAGAACTTCGCCGGTGGCCATATTTACGGCGGCCGGTGCATCGTCAACGGAGTCTACGGCCGGGTGCAGCGCCGAGTGGATGGCCGCGGCCAACACCGGTCCGATCCCCTTGACCTGGGCCAGCTCAGAGGTGGACGCCGCCTTAATTTTACGGACCGAACCGTAGGCTTCCAGCAGAAGACCCCGCTTGGCGGCTCCCAGCCCCGGCACCGAATCCAGTACGGAAACGGTCATCGATTTCCCTCGCTTTTGCCGATGGAACGTAATGGCAAAGCGATGCGCCTCGTCGCGGATCCGCTGTAAAAGGTATAGCCCTTGTGAGGTGCGCGGCAAAATCACCGGAAAGTCGCTGTCCGGAAGCCAGACTTCCTCGAGACGTTTGGCTAATCCAACGACGAAAACGTCGGTTATCCCCAGATCCGACAAGGCACGTGCGGCTGCAGCGACCTGTGGTTGGCCGCCGTCGACCACCACCAGGTTCGGCGGGTAGGCAAACTTCGGCTTCACCGCTGGCTGGTCCGTGACTTCGCCGGACACAAGCCTATTGGCCGGGATCGGAACGCCGGCCAGGTCGGTACCCTCCCCCGTGCCGGTACCAGAACCGGCCGCGGAACCGGAACTGGCGCCGTCCTGCAGGTAACGTCTGAACCGGCGGCTGATTACGTCGTACATGGAAGCGGTGTCATCAACCGCCGCATCCCCGGTGATGGCGAATTTTCGGTACTCGGACTTCTTGGCGATGCCGTCTTCGACCACCACCATGGAGGCCACAACGTTCGTGCCCTGGACGTGTGAGATGTCATAGCACTCAATGCGCAGCAGCGGCACCGGCAGGTCGAGCGCTTCCTGCAGTTCCTGTAAAGCCAGCGATCGGGTGGTCAGGTCGCCGGCACGGCGCGACTTGTGCAGTTTCATTGACTGCTCGGCGTTCTGCCGCACCGTGTCCAGCAGCGCCGCTTTGTCGCCGCGTTGGGGTACCCGGATGTCAACCTTTCCTCCGCGCAGCCCGCCCAACCAGACGGCGAGCTGGTCGCTGTTGGACGGCTGCTCGGGAACCAGAATCTGCCGCGGAATGCCTTGCCGCTCGGTCCCGTCATCCCCGTAGACCTGCTGCAGCAGGTGCTCAATCAGTTCCGCAGGCGTGGAATCCTCCACCTTTTCGACCACCCAGCCGCGCTGGCCGCGGATCCGGCCGGCCCGGACGTGGAATACCTGCACGGCAGCTTCCAGTTCATCCTGGGAAACGGCGAAAATATCGGCGTCGGTATCTTCTGCGAGCACCACGGCGTTGCGTTCAAAAACCTTCCGCAGCGCGATCACGTCATCGCGCAGTCTGGCTGCCTGCTCATAATCAAGCTCCTTGACCGCCGCCGTCATCTGGCGCTCCAATTTCGCGATGAGCGGTTTTGCCTCTCCGCCCATAAACGAGCAGAATTCATCTGCCAGCGCACGATGCTCTTCCGGGGTTACTTTGCCCACGCAGGGAGCCGAACACTTATCGATATAGCCCAGCAGGCAGGGCCGCCCGCTACGTTGGGCGCGTTTGAGCACCCCCGGGCTGCAGGTCCGCACAGGAAAGACCCGCAGCAGTGTATCGACCGTCTCGCGGATGGCCCCGGCCGTGTAAGGGCCGAAGTACCGGACACCCTTCCGCCGCTCCCCGCGCATGACCTGCACCCGCGGGAACTTCTCGCCCAAGGTAACAGCCAGATAGGGATAGGACTTATCGTCTCTAAATACCAGGTTGTAGCGGGGATTGAATTCATTGATCCAGGTCCACTCCAGCTGCAGGGCTTCGAGTTCGCTGCCCACGGTTGTCCACTGCACGCTGGCCGCCGAATGCACCATTGCATAGGTTTTCGGCAGCAGCGTCAGCGGGTTGGCGAAGTATGAATTCAGCCTGGAGCGCAGGCTCTTGGCCTTGCCCACATAAATGACGCGTCCGTGCTCGTCCCGGAAGCGGTACACGCCCGGATCCGTAGGTATCTCGCCGGTTTGAGGCCGGTAACTCGCTGGGTCTGCCACAATTCCATCCTAAAGGCGCGGCCTGTGCCGCGGGGTTCGAGCTGCTGAGGCGAGCAGCTGGAACGCTTAAGCTAAATGCGTGCCAACCGTCGGTTCAGCTCCGTCAGCAAAGCGGGAGCGTCCACTACTATTACCGCCGCTCCCGCGGTTTCCAGTTCCCCGCGCAAGCTAAAGCCCCATTTCACGCCGATGCAGTCCAATCCGTTAGCGCGTGCTCCAAGGACATCCTGTGCCCGGTCCCCCACCATAACGGGCTGTCCCGGACCACTCATGGCACGGGCGGCAGAAGCAATGATTTCGCTCTTTCCGCTGCGGTACCCCGGATCTGACGGACGCAGTGTTTCGTCATCCGCGGAGCCGAATACCTCGCTGAAATAGCCCGCCAAACCGTGAGCCCGCAGCACGGTTCCAGCCAAGGCCTGCGGTTTCTGCGTAGCAACTCCCAGTGCAATGCCCCGATCCTGCAGGTCCTTCAGCACTTCCCTGACACCGGGGTAGACCCGCCCCATCGCAATACCCTTTAGCGCATACCAGCGCCGGTATCTTCGGATCAATTCCGGGAGCTGAACGGCAGCAGCATCCGTCAGGTCCAACAAGGCATCGGAGAGTTTGGGACCCACCATGGCCGCGAGCACGGATTCGCCAGGGACCGGAAGTCCCATCTCATGCAGCGCGTGGGCAATACCACCGCTGATACCGCCGGCCGGATCCACCAGCGTGCCGTCCAAGTCGAAGAGCACGCCGGCACACGCCTGTGCACGGTCCTGCGCGGGGTCCTGCGCACGGTCCTGTCTACACTCCTGCACACCGTCCTGCGCACGTGCCTGATCG
The DNA here is from genome assembly GCF_015708085.1 of Arthrobacter terrae. Taxonomy (GTDB): domain Bacteria; phylum Actinomycetota; class Actinomycetes; order Actinomycetales; family Micrococcaceae; genus Arthrobacter_M; species Arthrobacter_M terrae. The sequence continues at coordinate 144,359 of NZ_JADNYM010000010.1, forward strand.
GTCACGATGATCCCCGGGGCAGTCACGACAAGACCTCACTGAGGAAGGAAGCCGTGTAGCTCGTCGTGGACCGGGCGACTTTTTCAGGAGTCCCGGCGGCCATCAGCAGACCACCACCGGAACCACCGTCCGGGCCCAGATCCACTACCCAGTCCGCACTCTTAATGACGTCAAGGTTGTGCTCGATGGTGATCACGGTGTTCCCCTTGTCCACCAGTCCCTGCAGTACCAGCAGCAGCTTGCGGATGTCTTCAAAATGCAGGCCGGTGGTAGGTTCATCGAGGACATAGACGCTGCGTCCGTTCGAGCGCTTCTGCAGTTCAGCGGCCAGCTTGACCCGTTGAGCTTCCCCGCCGGACAGCGTTGTTGAAGCCTGACCCAGCCGCACGTAGCCCAGCCCGACGTCGACCAGGGTGTTCAGGTGACGCGCGATCGGGGTGAAGGCAGCGAAGAAGTCCGCTCCCTCCTCAATTGGCATATTTAACACGTCCGCAATCGATTTGCCCTTGTAATGGACTTCCAGCGTTTCGCGGTTGTAACGGGCTCCGTGACACACCTCGCACGGCACGTAAACGTCCGGCAGGAAGTTCATTTCGATCTTCAGCGTCCCGTCCCCGGAACACGCTTCGCAACGGCCGCCCTTGACGTTAAAGGAGAACCGGCCCGGCTGATAACCACGGACCTTGGCCTCGGTGGTTTCGGCGAAGAGCCTGCGGATATTGTCAAAAACTCCGGTATAGGTGGCCGGATTGGACCGTGGCGTGCGGCCGATCGGGCTTTGGTCTACATGGACGACCTTGTCCAGATGCTCCAGACCGTCCACCCGCAGGTGCCGACCCGCCACCTGCTTGGCACCGTTAAGTTTATTGGCCAGCACCTTATAGAGAATCTCGTTGACCAACGTTGACTTACCGGAGCCGCTGACCCCCGTTACCGCGGTGAACAGCCCGAGGGGGAAGGCCACATCCACGTTTTGCAGGTTGTTCTCCCGCGCTCCGACGACCTTGAGCTCACGCTTCTTGTCATATTTACGCCGCTTGGCCGGGACCACGATGCTCTTGCGGCCGGAGAGGTAGTCCGCGGTCAGCGATTTGGTGTTCGTGAGCAGGTCCGCGTAGGAGCCCGAATGCACTACCTCGCCGCCGTGTTCTCCCGCGCCCGGGCCGATGTCCACAATCCAGTCAGCTTCCTGAATCGTATCTTCATCATGTTCGACGACTATCAGGGTGTTCCCCAAATCGCGCAGCCTGGTCAGGGTCTCGATCAGCCGGCGGTTATCCCGCTGGTGCAGTCCAATGGACGGCTCATCCAGCACGTAAAGCACGCCCACGAGACCGGAGCCGATCTGAGTGGCCAGCCGGATCCGCTGGGCCTCCCCGCCGGAGAGCGTTGCAGAGGCCCGCTCCAGGTTCAGGTACTCCAGACCGACGTCGAGCAAAAAAGTCAGTCGGGCCTGAATCTCCTTAAGTACCTGGCTGGCAATCTGCGCCTCCCGCCCGGTCAGCACCAAATGAGAGAGGAATTCAAAGCAGTCGCGCATCGGCAGCGCCGAAACAGCCGAGATCGACTTACCGTTGATCAGCACCGAGAGCGATGCAGGATTCAACCTCGCTCCGCCGCATACCGGACACGGGATCTGGCGCATGTACTCTTCATAACGGTCCCGTGCGGTATCCGACTCGGTTTCCACATGCTTGCGCTGAATGTACTGGACCGCACCTTCAAAACCGGTGCTGTACTTACGTTCCCGACCGAACCGGTTTTTGTACTGCACCACTACCTTGTGGTCCTTGCCGTACAGCACTGACTGCCGGGCGTCCTCGGGGAGTTTCCGCCACGGAGCCGTCATGGAGAAGCCCAAATCCTTCGCCAGACCATCCAGCAGCCGGTTCCAATACTCCGTTGTCGCGGTCCCCAGGGACCACGGCGCGATCGCACCTTCCGCCAGCGAGAGCTGGGGGTTCGGCACAACCAATTCCTCGTCAACCTCCAGCTTCGTTCCGATGCCGCTGCAGGCAGGACAGGCACCGAAGGGATTGTTAAAGGAGAACGAGCGCGGTTCCACCTCGTCAATGGCCAGTGGATGCTCATTAGGGCAGGCCAGATTCTCGGAAAAGGACCGGATCCGCTGCGGGTCGTCGTCGTCGAGCTCGACCAGCTCCACCAGCACCCGGCCTTCAGCCAGACCGAGTGCTGTCTCCACCGAATCAGTCAGCCGTTGGGAAATTCCATCCTTGACCACCAGGCGATCCACGACCACCTCAATCGTGTGCTTGAACTGCTTCTTCAATTTCGGCGCCTCGGCCAGCTGGATCAGTTCGCCGTCCACCTTGGCGCGGGAGTAGCCCTTCGCTGTCAGCTCCTTGAAAAGATCCACGAACTCGCCCTTGCGGGACCGGACCACTGGGGCAAGCACCTGAAAGCGGGTCCCTTCCGGCATTTCCAGCAGCTGGTCGACGATCTGCTGCGGCGTCTGCCGGGTCACCGGCTCGCCGCAGACGGGACAGTGCGGGATCCCTACCCGCGCCCACAGCAGACGCATGTAGTCATAGATCTCTGTGATTGTGCCGACCGTGGATCGCGGGTTTTTATTCGTTGACTTCTGGTCGATCGATACCGCGGGTGAGAGACCCTCAATGAAATCCACGTCCGGCTTGTCCACCTGACCGAGGAACTGGCGGGCATAAGCGGAGAGCGACTCCACATAGCGGCGCTGCCCTTCGGCGAAGATCGTGTCAAAGGCCAGCGAGGATTTCCCCGAGCCGGAGAGCCCGGTAAAGACGATCATGGCATCACGGGGCAGATCCAGATCCACATTGCGCAGGTTATTCTCCCGCGCACCCTTGACGACCAGACGGGACCGGTCCTGTTGGGTCAGCGGCCGACTCGAAACCGGCTGCGGCGATACTTTTTGCGGTGTTTCAACTGCTTTAGGCACGTACTCCATAATAATCGAATCTTCGTTCGAACATGCCGTCCCTTCGGAACTTTCGCCAGAGGCTTAGAAAGTCTACTTGGCATTGGGGCGTTCGACGGCGGCGCGGACCAATTCCAGCGCCACTGCCAACGCCACGCCGTGCCGGCTGACTACGGCGGCATAATCTGACGCGGCGGCCGCTACCTGCGCCAGCGACTCGTCCCCTGCTGCGGCCACCACCGTCCCCGCACGGCCAGCGGTGCGTACGATCCCCGCCTGTTCCAGTTCACGGTATGCACGGGCCACCGTGTTGACTGCGACACCGAGCTGCCCGGCCAGCGCCCGGACCGGCGGAAGCCGTGTCCCCACAGCAAGCTTCCCGGAGGCGGCGAGGTCCAAAATGCGCACCCGAATCTGCTCGAACGGCGGTACCGACGACGCTTCATCCAACCGCCACCGGCCCAGCACCGCACCGCCGCTTTTCACTGTCCCGGTATCTTTCACAGCACAGCTGTCTCTTCGACCAGCGGATCACCGAACTGGGACATGTACAGGTCGTGATAAAAACCGTCCGCGGCCAGCAGCTGCTCGTGAGTGCCCTGCTCCAGAATTCTGCCGTGGTCCATCACGAGGATCAGGTCCGCGTCGCGGATTGTGGAGAGCCGGTGGGCAATGACAAAGCTGGTCCGCGACTCGCGCAGCCGGTTCATTGCCTGGCGGATCAGCACCTCGGTACGGGTGTCTACGGAGCTGGTGGCCTCGTCCAGAATCAGGATGCCGGGATCTGCCAGCCAGGCTCTGGCGATGGTCATGAGCTGGCGCTGTCCCTGGCTGAGGCTGTCGCCATCGGCGGACAATTCGGTCTCATAACCCTCCGGGAGGGACCTGACAAAGTGATCGACATACGTTGCCTCCGCGGCCTGCTCTATCTGCTCCTGCGTCGCATCCAGGCGCCCATAGGCCAAATTATCCCGAATGGTCCCGCCGAAGAGCCACGCATCCTGAAGCACCATGCCAAACCGCCGGCGCAGATCATCGCGCGTCATTTGGGCTGTGTCCACGCCGTCAATGGTGATCCGGCCGGAGTCAATTTCGTAGAACCGCATCAGCAGGTTCACCAGCGTCGTCTTCCCGGCACCCGTCGGCCCGACAATCGCCACCGTTTGTCCGGGCTCCGCCACTAAGGACAGATCCTGGATCAGCGGCTCGCCCGGGATGTAGCTGAAGTTCACGTTCTCGAAGACCACCCTGCCGACCGTGGCACCGATCGTTACCGCAGGGACTGGATCGGGTGCCTGCTCCTTGGCATCGAGCAGGTCAAAGACCCGCTCTGCTGAGGCGACACCGGACTGCAGCAAATTGATCATCCCGCCGATCTGCGCCATCGGCTGGCTGAACTGGCGTGAATACTGAATAAACGCCTGCACGCTGCCGATGGTCAGGTTTCCGGAGGCAATCTGCACACCGCCGACCACTGCTACCGCCACATAATTCAGATTGGAAATAAAGTTCATCGACGGCATGATGATCCCCGAGATGAATTGTGCGTTGGCGCTGGAGCGGAACAGGCTCTCATTTGAGACGGCGAATTTGTCGATCGCCACCTGCTGCTGCCCGAATGCCTTGACCACCTCGTGGCCGGTGAACATCTCCTCAATGTAACCGTTGAGCTCGCCGGTCGTCTTCCACTGTGCGGTGAACTGTACCTTGGACCGCTTGGCGATCAGGATGGTTATGAGCACAGTCGCGGGAACCGTTGCCAGCGCTATCAGCGCCAGCATCGGCGAAATGGAAAACATCATCGACAGCACACCGACCACTGTCAGGACGGAGACCAGCAGCTGCGTCAGCGTCTGATTCAACGTCTGCGAGAAATTGTCGATGTCGTTGGTGACCCGGCTGAGCACATCGCCGCGGGATTCCTCTTGGAAATGGGACATCGGCAGCCGGTCCAGTTTCGTTTCGATCTCCTGCCGCAGTTTGTACATGGCGCGCTGGACGATTCCCGCGGTGATGTAGCCCTGGCCATAATTGAAGAAGAACGCCACAGCATAAAGGACCAGCACGCTCAGCAGCACCCAGCCAAGGGCCTGCTGATCAAGTCCTTGGCCGGGCACCACATTCATCCCGCTGAGCATGTCCGCAACCTGACCCTGGCCTTTGGCCCGCAGGCCGTCTACTGCCTGTGCCTTCGTCACAGATGCGGGGAACATCTTACCCACTACGCCTTGAAAAATCAGGTCCGTGGCGTGACCGAGAATCTTCGGAGCCAGCACACTCATGCCGACCGCGACAGCCGCCAGGAAAACCACCCAGATCATCCGTGGCCTGTCGGCCGCCATCAACCTAAAGATCCGCTTAACACTCGGTCCAAACGATTTTGCCTTCTGCGGCGGTCCGCCGTGTCCGCGCATACTCATACCGCCCGCACCCCGTCATCGTCCGTGAGCTGCGAAGTTACTATCTCCTGATAGGTCCCGCAGCCTGCCATCAGCTCGTCATGCGTTCCCTGTCCCACCAGCCGCCCTTCATCCAGGACCAAAATATGGTCCGCATGCATGATCGTATTGACGCGCTGGGCCACCACGAGCACCGTGGCGTGCCGGGTCACAGGTTTCAGTGCCGCCCGCAGTTTCGCGTCTGTGGTGAAATCCAAGGCCGAAAAGCTGTCATCAAAAAGGTAAATCGACGGCTCGCTGACCACGGCACGGGCTATGCAAAGCCGCTGACGCTGGCCGCCGGAGAGATTCGTCCCGCCCTGGCCTACGGGGGCATCCAACCCCGCCGGCATAAGCCTGACAAAGTCCGCAGCCTGGGCAATTTCAAGGGCCCGCCACAGCTGCTCGTCCGTCGCGTCCGGACGGCCGAAGCGCAGATTGCCGGCAATCGTTCCAGAGAACAGATACGCCCTCTGCGGCACCAGCCCAATCGCCGAGCGCAGCGTCTCCAACGTCACCGTGTGGCTGTCATGGCCGCCCACCGAAATGGATCCGGCCGACCGGTCCAACAACCGCGGGATCAAATTCAACAGCGTTGACTTGCCGCTGCCCGTGGAACCTATGACCGCCGTCGTCGTTCCCGGCTTTGCGGTGAAGCTCAATCCCGATACCACCGGCGCCTCCGCGCCCGGGTAGGTGAACCCGACATCACTGAATTCCAGAGCGCCGTCCAGCTCCCGCAGCGCCAGCGCCCCCGGAGAATCTGCCACCGAGGAATCGGTGTCCAGCACCGTCTGAATCCGCTCCGCACAGACAGCGGCGCGCGGGATCATCATGAACATGAACATTGCCATCATCACCGACATCAAAATCTGCATGATGTAGCTCAAGTAGGCTGTCAGCGCTCCGATTTGCATGGCGCCGCTGTCGATACGCTGGCCGCCAAACCAGAGGACTCCAACAGAGGTTACGTTGACCACCACGAAAATGGTCGGGAACATCAGCGCCAGCAGCCGTCCCGTACGCAGCTGGGTCCACGTCAAGTCACCGTTAGCCTGGCCAAACCGCTCCATTTCGAAATCACGCCGGACAAACGCGCGAATAACCGAAATTCCCATGATCTGCTCACGCAGCACGGCGTTGATCCGGTCCAGCTGTTTCTGCACCAGCCGGAACAGCGGAACCAACTTGCGCACTATAAGCCAGATGGCCAGAATCAGCACCGGCAGAATCACCACCAGGAGCCCGGACAACGGGACGTCCTGCTTCAATGCCAGCACAATCCCGCCCACGCACATAATGGGAGCCGTCACCATCATGGTGAAGCCCATCAGCGTCAGCATCTGAACCTGCTGCACATCATTGGTGGTGCGGTTGATCAACGACGGAGCTCCGAAGACCCCTACCTCCTGGGCGGAAAACGATTCCACCCGGGTAAACAAATCCCGGCGCATCTGCCGCCCGACCTTCATCGCCAGATGTGCGCTCAGATATGTTGCCCCCACGGCGCAGACGATCTGGCCGGCAGTAATGGCCAGCATCCAACCACCGAGCTGGAAAATCAGCGCCGTATTGCCCTTAACCACGCCGTCATCAATGATGTCTGCGTTGATGGTCGGCAGATACAGCGTGCCCAGGGTGGACAGGAACTGCAGCACAATGATCAGCGTGAGCGGGACTTTGTGCGGAGCCAGGTTCCGCATGATTAATCGGATGAGCACGAGTCCTCCATCGGACCTTATGACGAGAGCACAATACCAGCGGCACATAGAAGTTTTTACTCCACTGACAGTGTAAAACTACTGCTGTCAAAGTTCCTCCGATACTTTGCCTTGTCCGCGCGCTTATTTTCACGGCGGAATCTGCGTAGGCTTTCGGCATGAGCGCCAACACTTGGAACCTGCCCGCCGTGACCGTCCGCAGCATCGCCGTGGGCGGCATGGACAATAATGTTTATCTCCTGACGGGGCGGCAAAGCGGCGATCAGGTCCTCATCGACGCCGCCGACGACGGCGGGGCTGTCCTTGCGCTACTGGCCGAGGCTGCCGCCGACGTCAACCCCGAGGCTACCGCCCGGCTGGCGTTGGTGGTGACGACCCATTCACACTGGGACCATGTTCGTGCGCTGGCCGAGGTCGTGGCCCGCACCGGCGCAAAGACCGCTGCCGGCCGGGATGACGCGGAAAGCATCGAGGTGCCAACGAACACCTTGTTGGCCAACGGTGACGTGCTTAGCTTTGCCGGCTTTGCCCTTGACGTCATCGCGCTGCGCGGCCATACCCCCGGGTCCGTGGCGCTGCTGTACCGCGATCCAGCCGGCCCCGCGCACCTTTTCACCGGCGACTCGCTCTTCCCCGGCGGCGTGGGCAACACGCAGCAGGATTCCGCGCGCTTTAATCAGTTGCTCGATGACGTGGAAGCGCGGATCTTCGACGTTCTCCCGGACGATACTCTGGTTCACCCGGGTCATGGCACAGGAACGACGCTCGGGGACGAGCGAGGGCACCTTCAGCAATGGCGGGCCCGCGGCTGGTAGTTGTCGATGCCCGAACGGCAGCCGCGAACGCGCGGCGCAGGCAGGCGCAGCGCGACGAGTGATGCCGTTTATTGGCGTTTTCGGAGCGCGTCCCTCATTGCCTGCAGATCTGCCGGGGTGGAATTGAACCGCCAATCGACGGTTCGGTTCACGGGCCCTTCAAATTTGCGGTAGTTAAACCAGAGGAACCCATAAATCCTTCCGTCCTTGCTGCTCCGCCAGGAATCAAGGTAGGCAACCATGTCCCGGATCCACTCTGCTTTGCTGTCGGAGCCGGCACTCTCCACGGATGCAGTCTCAGCGATGATAATTGGTTTGCCCGGCGCAACCCTGGCGAGCTCGTCCAAACCGTCGCCAAAGAGCTGATCAACGGGCGTCCACGTCTTGATACTGCCCCGGCTGCCGAAGTTGTAAGCATCCAGCCCCACCTGCCCAACGTATCGGCTTCCCGGATAGAGTCCGGCCAAATCCTGGGTCCTGCCCGAAGGCGCATTCGGTGACCAAATCCAGTTCACATTGCGCAATCCCGTGGCCCGGAATAGTTCGACGATGTGCCGCCACGCCCGGACGTATTCTCCGGGTTGGTTGCTGTTTTCCTGCTCGGACCATGGGTACCAATAGCCATTCATCTCATGGGCCAGCCGGATGGACAACTTCGGATCGCCTGCGGCCACCAGCTGATCGGCCACCGAGGAGATGTACGCGTCATGGCTCCCATCGATGATGGTGGCGAGCCGGAAGCCGGGTTGGTTGACTCCCTTGCCCGCCAACCATGGCTCCCAGGTAACGATGGGTACTGCGCCGTGGTCGATTGTTGCCCGGATATTGGCCACATCGAAACTCCGGCTGAAGTCAACGTAAGTCTGGATCATGGCGGGATACTCGCCCACACTTTGGGCCACCGCGTCGGCATCGCCGGCGCCGTTGTGCGTTGTAATCCCAAATTTGAGCTTCTTGTTGCTGATGGGCGGCGTTCCTGCATAATTCCACCCGGAGTCCGTCACAGAATCCCGCCCGGCGCCACCATCGCGGGTCAGGACCGTCAAGCCCAGACACACCAATGCCAGAACGATGGCCGCACTGAGCACTCCGGCGCTGATTCGTCCGGGGCGCAGGGCCGGAATTTGCCCAAGGCTGCGGGCCTTCCGGGTTCGGACCGGCGCCGGGCGGGATTCGCTCGCTTTGTCACCGGACGTCGGGTCAATCATGTTCATCTGTGAATCATCCCCCCAGCAAATACATCTTAAAGGTCATTCTGCCGACGGGCATATTGTCCGCGCCAAAATACTTGCTCTGAGCCAGAAGCCGACGCGGCTGGACCCATAGTGGCATCTTTCCCGGGTTATGGGTACGGGTAGCGGCTCGGCGCCGAGCCCAAGAGTGCGGGCCGGACCCTCCAGCGGCCGACCTGATCCAGCATCCGTAACGGTCCGGCCGGGGAGACGGAATTGATCACGAACCGAAAACGTTCGGCGGCCGCCCGGCAGTGTCTGTTTCGATCGCAAAAACAGAACCGGAGAGCGGATGCGCTTCAAGCTGTTCCTCCGTGAGGTTCTCGCGCGCGCTGGTGACATACAACGTCGACCGGCCGGCACCACCGAACGCAACAGAGGTCACGTTCGGCGCGGGCAGGTCGATTCTGAACTTCTCAACTCCGGCTGAATCGTAATGGACTACACAACCGGCACCGTAGATCGCACTCCAAAAATTGCCGTTCCGATCGATCGTCAATCCGTCATGCGCTTCACCGTGGATGAAGACTTCGATATCGGTCACCTCACCGTCCGGACTGTAGGCGCCGGTGTAGATGGATTTAACGCCCGTATCGGTGAAGAAGATGCGGCTACCGTCCAATGACCACTCCAGACCATTCGCGACCGTAATGCCGCCACGGAGAACTCGCACGTCCCCTTGCTCGGAGACTGAATAGAACGCACCATCCGGATCCCCTGTGGTGAGGTTCATCGAACCGGTGACCCAACGCCCATAAGGATCCACTTTGCCCTCGTTCAACCGCAGACCTGGATGGCCGTGGTCGATGTGGGCCAGTTGCCTGATGATTCGGCCGTCTGAATCGGTTAGCACGACACTATCGGCGAGCGAGACGACAAAACCTTCCAGTCGTTCCACTACCGCAGGATGAAAGGAGCAAACCGGAGCCGGCAGAGCGATCGTGGCGTCACTTGACCCATCGCGCTGTCCGCGCACCATGCTTCGGTGGATAAGACCGGCCGTAATGTCACACCACCACATTGCCGGCTGACTCTGAATCGTCTGAGCGACGAGACTTTCACCGAGAATCGCGTGGCTTCGCCGAAATACGTGAACTGACAATGGAAGTGCTGACACTCTGCAATTCAAGCAGGTATGGCCCGCACGTAACAGGGTCTTCTAAACTGGAGACCTTCGCCATAATGTGGATGGTATGGATTTGGAAATTGAGGGTAGAAAAGCATTGATCTCGGGCGCGGATTCCGGCATCGGCTGGCACACGGCCAGGCTGCTGCTCAGTGAAGGTGCCACGGTCGTCATCACCGACCTGGACCAGCAGAAGTTGGACACTGCGGCTCAGAAGCTGGAGGCGAAACCTGGCCGTTTGCATGCTTTCGCAGCCGACATCACCAGTGTTGAATCGCTTGCCGCTCTGCATGCGAACGTAGCCAAAGCGGTCGGTGATATTGACATCCTTGTGCAATCAGCGGGCATTACCGGCGCGCAAGGTCTTTTCCACGAGATCAGCGATGAAGGGTGGACGAACACGATCCTCGTCGATCTGATCGGTCCCGTTCGTCTGGTTCGGGAATTCCTTCCCGATCTGCGCACCGGCGGCTGGGGGCGTTTGGTTCTGATGACGTCCGAAGACGCCGTGCAACCCTATGATGACGAGTTGCCATATTGTGCGGCGAAGGCTGGTGTGCTGGCCTTCGCCAAAGGTCTTTCCCAGACCTATGCCTTGGAGGGGCTGCTGGTCAACACGGTGTCTCCTGCGTTCATCCACACACCGATGACGGATGCGATGATGCAAAAAAGAGCCGATGAACTCGGTGTCAGCGTCAAGGAAGCGATCGAGAGCTTTCTGACTGAGAAACGCCCGAACATGGAATTGCGCCGCCGAGGAGAACCCGATGAAGTCGCAGGCGTTATCGGTTTCCTGTGCTCGGAGCGGGCGAGCTTCGTCAACGGCTCGAACTACCGCGTTGACGCCGGTTCGGTAGCCACAATCTGAGAGGAACAGCGGTGGCCGGCCGGCGTCGAACTTCCTAACTAAAAAGCTCGAAGCCGACCTGTCCGTCTGCAGTGGCCATGCTCACTTGGGCGGCTGCCTGTTCCCGGACTGGCACGTCGCTGAGAGCAGCCAGATACCGACGGTGCTCGGATAACGAGTCGACGGCGGCGGTGACGCTCGCCGGATCCACCCGCTGACTATGTGATGGCTCGGTGGAAGCAACGCCAACCCATCGCACCTGGTGGGGCGGCAGCCCCTCAGCCAGCAATTCGGGGAAGATCCATTCGTTGCCCGCATCCGCGGCAGCATCTAAAACGGACCTCCCCAATATCCGGTGATCGGAGCTGTTCCACACTCCTGGGCGCCACGTCTGTCGATGGTTCGATGTGATGACCAGTGCGGGTTTTTGCCGGCGGATCTCGCGGGCAATGAGCCTGCGCAGCTGCAGGCCCTCTTCGAGCCTGCCATCGGGAAGATCCAGGAACTGCAGATGGCGGACGCCGACGTGAGAGCAGGCCCTGCGCTGCTCCTGCACGCGCAGCGGCCCGGCCTCGGCCGGATTCATTCCGGCGATCCCCGCCTCACCGCGGGTTGCCAGCACGTACCCCACTTCTTTGCCCACCGCAGTCCATTGGGCAACTGCCGCAGCTACGCCGTATTCCGGATCATCCGGATGCGCCATCACCACCAGGGCGCGTTGCCAATCGTGCGGAAACGGCTCAAGCCCGCTCATCGCTTTCCTCTCATTTGTGCCGGCTTCTGCTGCGCGGCTGTCTTTTTCCACCCGGTGGCCCGCCGGTTGCTACCCGGCGGGCAGTTTCTGAGCCACAGCGAAGATCCGTCGAAACGGGAAAACAGTCCCGTGCACCGTTCGCGGATACGCGGCGGCAAGCGGCGCGGTGTACTTTTCCTCAAACTCCGCAGCGTCCCCTTCCCCCAACGCCCCCAGTATTGGGCCGAGCGCGGTACCGCGCACGCAGTCGAGCACCGGGCGCTCTCCCGTTATTACCTGATGATAGGTGGTTTCCCAGACAACGGCTGCCCCCCGAGTCAAGCAACAGCCGCAGGTAATCGTCAGGCTCTCCAACGGCGTCCTCGTGCCGCAGCACCCCCGCGAACGCATGCTGCCAGCGTTCGGAGGCGGCGACGTCGAGCATCAACGCGTGCGACGGCGAGCGGTAGTTACCGGGCACCTGCACTGCCAGCCATGATCCCCGGCTCAAAGCACGCAGCCAGGCTGCGAAAAGCGTTCGGTGATCGGGCACCCACTGTAGGGCTGCTTTGGGGGTCGCCGCAGAAAACGGAAAAAATCGTACGCAAAAAGGCCTAGCCAAGAAACGCACCAACTGGATTACAGCTTGTAGTGGGAATGGCCAATCGTCGTCCGCAGGGGATGCGCTTGCGGGCGTTACTTCAGGTTGGAAGTCATGAGGCGTTCAACCTCATCCGCCAGTTCTGAAACCGGTCGGCGACTATCAAGTTCGAGCGTCGCACCGTTTCGAAGCAGCGGTGCGACGTCCAAGACTGTGCACTCGCCTCGAGCGACACTCCAGAAACGGATGCCATGGACTCGGAACGCTGACCCGCCGGTCGCGCAGGTGCTGGCCACTCCCTGCCAGCCATTTGACAGCCGTTTGATTACGCCGGCAGGGGCGTGCACAGGGGGGGTCCCTAGGTGCAAAGGCGGCTGAGTGGTATAATTTGGTCTTCCTTCGAATAGGGGGCCATCATGGCCGGCCTTGGTGCTCTTGGACCTGGCCGCCGCTCCCGGGCATCCACGCCCCGGCTCCTGGCGGTTTTACTTGTGATCGCACTCGGCGTGCTGTTCGCTGCACCCGCCCGAGCAGTCGACTACGGACATGACGTTTCGTGGCCACAGTGTCCGGGCGGTCTTCCGATGCCTCCGGAAGACACGGAGTTCGTGGTCGTGGGGCTGACGAACGGACTCGCGTTCACCGAGAACCCCTGCCTGGACGGGCAGTTCCAGTGGGTGCTCGACCGAGGCGTCCGGGCTCAGGCCTACGCCATGGCTACGTTCCCCACCACCGTGCAATACGACACCTACGGCGACGACGGTCCCTGGCCCGCGAGCACCAGGCTGGACAGGCTGCGCAACGTCGGGTACGCCGAGGGTCGCGCGGCACTCGCGTCTCTCGATGAGGTGGGATGGCGACCGGAGAGAATCTGGGTCGACGTCGAGCCCCGCCCGCAACAGCCCTGGCCCAGCTCGACAGCAGCCCAGCGGCAGGAGAACCGGTACGTCATCTCCGGTCTCCTGGCCGCACTGGCGGACGCCGGGTACCCGCACGGGATCTACTCCTATTCGAGCGGTTGGGAGGCCATCACCGGATCGTGGCAGCTTCCCGACGTGCCCGTCTGGTCACCGGCAGGGCGTCTCGACTTCGCCAGTGAAGCATCCGACCTCTGTGTGAATCGCAGCTTCTCCGGCGGTACCGTCCACATCGCGCAATGGACCGACGGCACCTACGACTACGACATGACGTGCATCGGGGTCTACCAGGCCCACGTCGCGACCATCGGCTGGCAATCGAGCGTCTCGGACGGCGCCACCGCAGGAACGACCGGCCGGTCACTGCCGATGGAGGCGTTGCGCCTGTCGGTGGCAGGAGACCGCCTGTCGGGCGACATTCTGTGGAGGGGGCATGTGCAGAACATCGGCTGGCAGCCATGGACGACGTCGGCTTCCCCGATCGGAACGACCGGGCGCGGTCTGCGCCTGGAGGCGTTCCAGCTGCGGTTGACGGGGGATCTGGCCTCGCAGTACAGCATCAGGTATCGAGCCCACGTGCAGAACGTCGGCTGGCAGCCGTACGGGATCGACGGAGCCACGGCCGGCACCGTCGGGCAAGGTCGGCGGGTGGAGGCCGTTACGATCGAGTTGGTTCCGAAGGTCGCACCGGCATTCACCGCCGTGTATGCCGCCCACGTTCAAAACCTCGGCTGGATGGCGAACGTTTCGGATGGGACCGTCGCCGGGACCACGGGTCGGGCCCTTCGGGTCGAGGCGTTGCGCCTCACCGTGTCCAGCGCGGCTTATACCGGGGACATCGAGTGGCGGGGGCATGTGCAGTCGATCGGCTGGCAGCCGTGGACATCCTCGGCCAATCCCATCGGCACGACCGGGCAAGGGCTACGTTTGGAAGCGTTTGAAATCAGGCTGACCGGTGAGATGGCGAACCATTACAGGATCCACTACCGCGCCCACGTGCAAGATTTGGGCTGGCAGTCATGGGTCGCCGACGGTGGAACGGCGGGCACGTCGGGTATGGGCAAACGGATCGAGGCCGTGCAGATCCTCCTCGCCCCCAGAACCGGCGGCTAGCGCGGGTCTCCCCCGCCAGGCAGACGTCGCCGTCGTCGTGGTCGTGGTCGGCACCAAAGCGAAGGTCGAATCCGAAGAATACGACCGGGAGTCGCTCGCACTTCCCGTCCGACAGAACGAACTCGTCGCCGCCCTACGTGTCAGGCTGGAACGGTACCAAGGGCTCATAGCAAGTCCATTTGATCGCGTGGGGCGAGAACCAGGAATCCAATAATCATGTCCAGTCCAGTTTTGAGTGCATTACGCGAAGATGGTCTTATGAGTAGTTCCGGACCGCGTGCCGGTGGACCGACCCCTCGGAGGTCGTTCACCTCGTCGCAGAAGCTTGAGTTTTTGACCTCGTATGAGACCGCTTGCCAGAGCAATGAGGGCGGTGCTTTCCTGCGCCGGGAGGGCCTGTATTCCTCGCAGATGACCGAGTGGCGTCGGCAGCGTGATGCCGGTGTTCTTCAGGGGAAGAAGGTCGGGGAATCGATCGGGAAACTGTCCAAGGACCAGGCTGAGACCGCGCGTTTGCGCCGCCAGTTAGAGGTGACACAGGGCCGGTTGGAGAAGACCGAGGCAGCCCTGGAGCTGATGGGAAAACTGCAGGCGTTCTTAGAGAACGCCTCACATGATATACCGGACGAGCCCCGGTCCGGGAAACGCTGATGGCTACCTACCGAGGGATGCTGGAACTGAAGATCCCCGCACGGGAAGCTGCCGCCCTGACGGGTGTTTCGCGCACGACCGCGAACCGCAAACCCGCTCCGCCGCGCGACCAGGTGGCGGTGGTACCGCAGAAC
>NZ_JADNYM010000011.1 GCF_015708085.1 Arthrobacter terrae
CCAGTTCAGCGATCCAGCCCCTGATCACGGCCTCGTTCACCCGCCCGGCAGGAAGACCGAAGGACAGGACCGGTGCAACGACCACACCGGCCGCACTCGGCGAAGCGTTTACAGCAGCGTTTACAGCAGCGCGTGCCGGGACGGGTGCGGGAACGGATCCTGCGGGGCAGTGGACCACCGCGGTGGAGGGTGCCGGGACAGCCGGCGGTGCAGGGACAGCCAAGGGTGCCGGGACGGGGCAGCGGACCAACGCGGTGGAGGGTGCCGGCGAAGTGTGTGGTGTTTCGCTGGTTCCGGTGCTTGTTCTACTACTATCGAACATATCTTCAGTTTAGTCCTGTTGGTTAGAACAGACAATAGTATATGGGGTCTGTGGACAACGAATTCTCACGGTTATTGGGGCCGATTACGGGGCCAGACCGCGCAGGTCTCCACACCGCCGCGGCCTGCACTCCGCCGTGGCTCGCACAGTGCAGAGAGCCTTGGCACCGTTGCACTCTTGCGGCCTGGCAGGAATCTGCCGAGAATACTTTCATGACCAGCCGACTTGCCACCATAGCAATTGATGCCCATGACCTCCGCCGGATCGCCGACTTCTGGTGCGAGGTACTGAGCTGGAAGATCATCGACGAAGATGTCGGCGGCATTAGCATCGCGTCCCCCGATGGGGCCGGGCCGACCATTGATGTCCTGCACGTTCCGGAGGGTAAGAGCGTCAAAAACCGCCTGCACTTTGACCTTCGAGCGCATGGCACGACGACGTCCGAAGAGCTGGAGCGGCTGCTGGCACTGGGAGCCAGCCGGTCCGACGTCGGCCAGGGTCCAGACGTGAGTTGGGTAGTGCTGGGGGATCCTGAGGGGAACGAATTTTGCCTCCTATCCCGCTCTGATCAGGAACTGTGAGCCGGATCCCACGCCGGAATAGCTATCGTGCCGGGTAGTGCTAATGCGGCCTCCGACGATTTGCCCGCGCACCTCCTCGCCAGACCAGGATGCGTGCCGTGGGACTTGTCGCGGGCCGGGGTCCGCGGTCACTGTGTCCATCGGAATTGTCTCCGACCTGCCGCAGCATGTTGATGACGTCCGGGTGGTCTGTGAACGCGGGCTGATTATTTCCGATCCGCGAAGGGGGCACCCAACTTCAGCGTGACGGGCGAACCAGCATTCTGCACGAGCCAGCCCCTGAGGAAATTCAGAATGGCTTCCTGCTTCAACTGCAGGATTTCGCGGCGGTGGTGACCGGTGCGGCCCCAAAGGTCAGGATCGCGCACGCCCGGCATACTGTGCAGGTGGTGCTGGCTGCTCCCGGAGTGTGTCCGATCCGGCTAATCAGGCGCAGCACGCCGCAGAGGCAGGGATTAATAGGTAGTGGATAATTCCACTCTGAGGAAGACTGGACCCTTGGTCAAGCGCACGACGTGTGCTCGGGAGAAGAGCGGAGGGAGCCGCATGCGGCTGGCATTTTCAACTTTGGGGGCGCCTGACGCTTCTGTGACGCAACTGGTCCGGTGGGCACGGCGGTTTGGTGCCGAAGGGCTGGAAATACGGGTGGACGACGGCGGCATCGCACCTTTGGGGCTGTCTGCGGCCGGGCGCGTGGTGCTTCGGCAGGCACTTGAAGATGCCGGGGTTGGAGTGCTGGCGCTGGCGAGCTACGTCAATATCTGCGCGTCGGAACCGGATCAGGAGGTGTTGGCCGGCTTGCGTGCGAACGTGCAGCTGGCAGCGGACCTGGGCGCGGCAGGGATACGGGTTTTCCCCGGCGCGGGAGTAGATCCTCTTGCGACGACTGATATGTCAGTGTTCGATGCGGCAGGTGCCCGGCGGCTGTCGGCGGTGCTGGGCGACGCCCGGGACCTGGGCGTCCGGTTGCTGCTGGAGACGCACGATTCACACCCAAGGGGTGCGGACGTGGCACGTTTATTGTCACTGGTTGAGGACCCGGGCGCGGATTCAGCCGCCGGTGCTGCCGAGGCCGAAACGGGCCAGTCCGGTGCTGCCGGGGCCCAAGCCGGCCAGCCCGCCGTTGGAATCATTTGGGACGTGCTGCACCCATGGCGATATGGCGAGACCCCGCAGGAGACAGCCCGGCAGATAGCCCCATACTTCGCTTACTGCCAGTTTAAGGACGGACAAGTGGGCTCCGCGCCGAAGGATGTCACCCTGCGGCTGCCGGGGGAGGGCGACGTTCCACTGCGGGAAATGGCACGGTTGGCCACTTCCTTGAGTGCGGCGCAGGGCAATGAAGATCCGTGGTTCTCGCTGGAATGGGAGAAGGCCTGGCATCCGGAGCTTCCTGGCCTACCGGAGGCGCTCACAGCTCTGCAGCGGATTCTCTGCGCAGACTAGGGCGCTGAAACAGAGCGACAAGACTCGACGGACGGGGTGCTTGGTCGGTGCAGCTGCTCAACCGGCGACGGGACTCAAGCCGCGGGGGTGCTCAGTAGGCGGGTGTGCTCCACCGATTATGGCTTGCGCGCGAAGATCTCCACCGGTGCAAGGATGCCGGTCCGAAAGGCGGCGAGCAAATTGGCCATCCGCGGCGGCCCGTCAGGGCCAAGAACCAGCAGCGGGCCAAGCGGCGATGGACCCTTTTCGGCCGCCCGCGCCTGTCCCCGTTCCATGAAAGCGATGCCAAAATCGCGGCGGTTCCGCTCTGAGTCGACCGCAAAGCCAGCCGCCTCCAGCCCTTCGGAGTACTCCATGGGCGAGCAGACAAAGGAATCTGCCGGCACTGTGGACCAGGGCAACGGATAGGTGGGTTCGTCGTCGACCATTTGCATCACGTCGTAGACAGCAAAGACGCCACCGGGCTTGAGGACACGGAATACCTCGGCGAACAGCGCAGCCTTATCGTCGATGTTCATACCCACATGCAGCATGGTGGCGACGTCAAACTCGTCGTCGCCAAAGGGCAGCGCCAGCGCGCTGCCCTGGTTGAAGGTAACCTGCCCGCTTAGCCCGGTCCGCTCGGTCAATAACCGGGCAACCTGGACAAATTCCGGAGTCAGGTCGACGCCGTTGACTTTTGCCCCAAAACGCTGCGCAAACAGCCGCGCGGGGCCGCCGATGCCGCTGCCGACGTCCAACACGTGCGAACCGCTGTGGATGCCGGCGCCGCGGGCAAGATCCTCAGTGGACTTGATGCCGCCGATGTGGAATTCATCGGCACCCGCAAGGTCCTCTTGATGCAGGTGCTCCGGGTCGCGGCCCGCGGCACGCAGGGCCGCGAGGAACTTCGCTTCCAGTTCCCCAAGGGAATAGTGGCTGATGGTGTTCTTTTCAACGGTGTTGTTTTTCACGGTGTTGTTCTCCACAGTGTTGTTCTCCACAGCGTTATTCTCCACAGCGTTCGCCTCCACAGCGCCGATCCTACTCCGCTTCTATCCGGTTGTGGCGATGTCCTTCGCATCCAGAATCCGGTAGGCGTATCCCTGCTCCGCCAGGAAGCGCTGGCGCTTGGCCGCAAAGTCCTGATCCAGCGTGTCCCGTGCCACCAGGGTGTAGAACCGTGCTGACCGGCCGTCCGCCTTGGGCCGGAGCAATCTGCCGAGGCGCTGCGCTTCCTCCTGCCGGGAGCCGAAGGAACCGGAGACCTGAATGGCCACCGATGCCTCGGGCAGGTCGATAGAAAAGTTTGCCACCTTCGAGACCACCAAAGTGTGAATGGTCCCATTTCGAAACTCGCCGAACAGCCGCTGCCGTTCCTTAACGCTTGTTTCGCCCTTAATGACGGGCGCGTCAAGGCGTTCGGCAATTTCATCGAGTTGATCGATGTATTGGCCGATCACCAGCAGCTGCTCACCCTGATGGGCCTTGACCAGTCGCTCCACCACAGCTGTTTTGGTCTCGCTGGTGGCACACAACCGGTATTTATCCGCATCGTCGGCCATGGCATAGGCCATTCGTTCGTCACGAGGCAGATCCACCCGGACCTCCACGCAATCCGCCGGCGCTATATAGCCCTGCGCCTCGATGTCCTTCCACGGGGCGTCGTAGCGTTTGGGTCCTATCAGCGAGAAAACTTCGCCTTCCCGGCCATCCTCCCGGACCAGCGTGGCCGTTAGTCCGAGCCGCCGTCGTGCCTGCAGATCCGCCGTCATCCGGAAGATCGGCGCCGGCAGCAGGTGTACCTCGTCATAGATGATCAGGCCCCAATTGTTCGCATCCAGCAGTTCCAGATGCGGGTACAACCCGCCGCGGCGCATGGTCAGGACCTGATAGGTGGCAATGGTGACCGGGCGGACCTCCTTGACAGCGCCGGAATATTCCCCGATTTCCGCCTCCGTGAGACTGGTGCGCTTGAGCAGCTCCTCCTTCCACTGCCGCGCCGACACGGTGTTGGTGACCAGGATCAGCGTGGTGGTACCGCTGAACGCCATCGCCGCGGCGCCCACCAGGGTCTTGCCGGCACCACAGGGAAGAACGACGACGCCGGAACCGCCGGCCCAGAAATTCTCCACCGCTAGCTGCTGGTACGGCCGCAGCTTCCAATCCTCCTCCAGCAGCGCCACCGGGTGCGGGGTGCCGTCCACATATCCGGCCAGGTCCTCCGCCGGCCAACCGATTTTGAGCAGGAGCTGCTTGAGTGCACCGCGTGCGGACGCATGGACGACGACGGTCATCGGGTCAATGCGCGGACCGAGGAGCGGCTCAATCTTCCTGGCCCGAATGACCTCTTCGAGAACCGGATAATCATCGGTTCGCAGCACCAAACCGTGCACAGGGTCCTTTTCCAGCCGAAGCCGGCCGTACCGCGACATCGTCTCCGCGACGTCAATCAGCAGCGCGTGCGGGACGGGGAAGCGCGAGTACTTCAGCAGGGTATCCAAAACCTGCTCTGCGTCGAGTCCGGCGGCGCGCGCATTCCACAGGCCCAGCGGCGTCAACCGGTAGCTGTGCATGTGCTCCGGGGCGCGCTCCAATTCGGCAAACGCCGCGATGGCATGCCTGGCCTCGGTGGCCAGCGGATGATCCACTTCCAGCAGGATCGTCTTGTCGCTCTGCACAATCAGCGGTCCGTCGGTCATTGCGTTACCCTTTTCCCGTCCGGCAGATCCGCCAGCTCGACGTCCATCACCCGATGAATCGAGACCACGCGCTCAATTTCCCGCTCCGGGTCATAGACCCGCACCCGGCCGCCGGTGACCGAGAGAGGCACCAGGACCTGCTGGTCATGGTTGCCATTGCTGTCCACAATCGAAATATTCACGGACTTCTTCAACCGGATGGCCTGGCGCAATATTTCCAGCCCCAGCTGCGGGGCGGCTTCGGTACCGGAAGGAGCCCACGATGGTTTGCTCCGCAGCGCCGCGAGCTGGGCTGCAATTTCCGCCTCGGCAGGGGCCTCCCCGCCGGTGCGCCGGGCAGGGCCGGCGGAGCGGACCACTGACGGACTGGGCTTTGGCACTTTCACCACGCCGCCGTCGGCCTCGGTATGGGCGGGGGACATGCCCACTGAGCGCAGCGCTGCGGCTAACTCCCGTGACCCGACCCTGGAAATGAGGACGGTGGGGGCCAGCGGGACCAGTCCCAGATGCTTGAGCGCGGGAAGCTGCGTCAATTCCCGAAGCATGCCGTCATCTTCGCTCTGCACATAGCTGACGGCCCGTCCCACGCGGAGCTTGCCGTGCCGGGCGGCAGTATCTTCGACGAGGTAGCGCAATGGCTGTGGAATGTCAGTTGCCGAATGCCGGCCCAGGAAATCGAGGATCCGCACGGCGTCCTGCCCGGCGTCCAGGGCGCGACGGATCGAGGCCGGGCTGAACCGGTAAATGGTGGCCGGTCCCTGCCCCTCCGCCTCGGCCAGCAGGCTTAGCTCTGCCGTCAGTTCCGGAGACAGATATCCGGGGGCGACGGCGGTCAGATCGGCCTGCAGCAAGACGTGCGTCAGCGGTTGCGGCAGGGCCTTGCGCAGCACGTCCAAAGCCTCTTCCGGGGTGCCGGCGGCGACGGCGCGTCCCACCACGGTAAGCGAACCCGATCCTGTCATGCCAAGCAG
This sequence comes from Arthrobacter terrae, assembly GCF_015708085.1. Lineage (GTDB taxonomy): Bacteria > Actinomycetota > Actinomycetes > Actinomycetales > Micrococcaceae > Arthrobacter_M > Arthrobacter_M terrae. The sequence continues at coordinate 6,002 of NZ_JADNYM010000011.1, forward strand.
CTCTGCCTCGCGCAGGAAGCCCGCCAGGAGACGGCGGAGCCGCCGGGCCAGCCGGGGCCGCCGCCATTGGAAGCGGCTCAGGATAGCGGCCTCGTCCAGCACGGGGACGGTATCAGGATTGCTGGTGTCTTCGGCGCTGAGCTCGGCCATGATGGAGAGCGTCTGCTGGCGCAGAACAGGAGCATCGGGACGGTGAGCCTCCGCGGCCAACGCATTGACCGGCCCGGTTCCGCCCGCGGTGCCGGAAGGGCTGGAAGTGGCGGAGGAGCGGGAAAGGCCAGCTGGGCTGGAAGGGGCGGAAGGGCTGGAATTCCGCGACGCCCACTGGGCGGCCAATGACGGTGCGCGGTCGGCTGCGAGCCAGGAAGTAGCCAGCCAGAGCCACTGCTGCTCCCGTGGTAATTGCTGCCAGCCGGTCTGCGACAGCTGCCATCGGGACGTGTCAACGTCCAGGACCAGCAACGAGGACAGCGCTGCAAGTTCCAATAGCTGCGTGGTCAGTTCCGTGTCCACCCGTAAGGCATCGGCCAATCTGCGCACTTCACGCACACCGACCCCACCAGCTCGAAGGGTGGACAGCGGGGTGTTCCGGATCTGGCTGAGCAATTCCGTCTCGAGCCGCAGCAGCTCCGCAATGGCTCCGAGTGCCGCGTTGGTGCGAAGCGAGGCACTGGTCCGTTGAAGCTTCGGGGCCGGCGGGTTGGCGGTAAACTCCTGGATGATGACGCGCCCGCGGAGCACGATGGCAACGTCCGAAGGCAGCTCTACATGCTCGTTATCCAGCGGGATCAACAGGCCTCGAGCCAGCAGCCAATCCACCGGCGTTGGGTCCGCTGCCTCCGGCCGCACGGTTCGCTGGGCATTCTCAACGGCACCCATCGCCCCCGCACTGAAGCGGGAGAGCATGCCCGCCGTGGTCTCCGGCGCTGCGGCCAAGAGCTGCTCGAGCAGGCCCGGAGCGCTCACCCAGGACTGCATCGCCAGCGCGGCTTCCAGGGCAGTGGACGCGGATTCGACACCGGCCCCGAACCGATGCAGGGCTTGCACCGTTTGCAGCAGCCGAGCCCCGACCAAGGGTTGGGTGCGCACCAGCTCGGGGTAACTGCGGCCCAGCCCCGCAGGGTGCAGTCCGATCACATCCTTGAGGCTGCTGACGGCCAGGAATCCGGATCCGTCTGGAGCCCGGTACACGAGGGCACGCGCGTGCAGGTCCTCGAGAATAGCCTCGATCACAGCCGTGGTGCTGCCTGCGATCAATGGCTTGAGTGATCCGGCGCTGGCACTTTGCCCCAGGTCCTCGTTGGTGCTCAGATGCAGCACTTCCAACACCTGCATCTGGGGTTGACTAAGGTGGTCCAGCGCGCGGGCAACGCTGACTCTGGCGCAGGCACGCGCGGCGAGAGCAGCGAAATCCGGTACCGGTGGCGAGATCAGATCCGGCCGCGCAGCAAGGAGCGAGCGCAAGGAGTTGTCGCTTCGCGCCGCCAGTTCCGTGGTCAGGATCCTTATCGAGGACATCCCACTAACGGTATCGCGCCTTGCCTAATGGAGAGCCAGCGCCGCGCTAGAGCCGGCGCCGGCGGGCAACCGCCCGCAGCAGTGCGATTCCCAGCAGAATAAAGGCCAGCGGCAGCCCGATCATCGCAATCCAGTCCAGCCCGACCCAGGGATGGCCGCCGGCGACCTTGATCAGCAGGACCGCGGCCAGGGAGGCGACGCAGACAATGGCGAGCGCTGCGGCCAGCGCATTGAATACTTGGCGGCTGCGACCGGATTCCTGCTGTGTACTGACGGGCAGGTTGCGGTCATTCTCAGTCATGCCCATAACGCTAACAGCGGATATCGGTGTGGCAAAGCACCGCAAGCGCCCAAACGCACGGCAGCCGGGAAGCAACAAGCTAATCTAGAGAGAGCAGACCAACACGCCCAACGCCGTCGCGCCCTTTTTATGATTCCCTTCCGGGGTTTCCGCTATTGATCGCAGGCTGCAACGGGCGGGATTCGAGTACGACGATGAACGAGGTAACCTAAGTGCCAACCGGGAAAGTCAAGTGGTATGACAACGAAAAGGGCTTCGGCTTCCTGACTACCGACGACGGCAAGGAAGTCTTCCTGCACGCCAACGCCCTGCCGGACGGCGTTTCCGACGTCAAGGTGGGTATGCGGATGGAGTTCGGCGTCGCTGACGGACGCAAGGGTGCCCAGGCTTTGGCCGCCCGGATCCTGGACAAGGTACCTTCTGTTGCGAAGGCGAAACGGATGCCGCCGAAGGATCTGGCACCGATTGTCCAGGATCTGGTGAGCATGCTGGAGAAATCTGTGGGCGGACTCACCAACGGCAAATACCCGGATGGCGACGCGGCCAGGATTGCCGCCGCGCTGCGCAAGGTTGCCGAAAACTTCGACGCGTAATGGACGACTCCTCAACTCCCCAGTCCGCTGCTGACACGGATAAGGCAGCGCCGGCGGTTGCAGCGCCGGCCAAGCAGCCCAAAGTCCGCGTCGGCGTACCCCTCTGGCGCACCGGTAAGCCCGATTCCGTACTGGCTGCCGCCGTCGATCTGGCGCGCAACGCCGTCCTCTCAATAGCAGCGGAGGGGCAGGTCGGCGTGCACTTGGGGGTCCGCAGCGAGGGCGAGCGCGTTGCGACGCACCTTTTCGAGAGCAAAATGCCAGGCTACCTGGGCTGGCAGTGGTTCGCGGTCCTGACCCGTGTGTCCCGGTCCAAGACTGTCACCGTAAATGAGTTGGGTCTGCTGCCGTCGGCACAATCCGTACTCGCCCCGGAATGGGTGCCGTGGGCGGATCGTGTGCGGCCGGGGGACGACGACGAGGCCGTCCAGCTCGCGGGTCTGGCGCCCGCGGAATCATCTGAGGCCGCGGCAACCGGGGGCGACGCCGAACGCGAACACGTGTTGGAACAGGACGCGGCGGACGCCGAGGCCGACACGCACAACTGAGGCGAAGTCACTGACCCGCGGCCGGGCCACCTCAGCCGTTGGAAATCACAAAGTCGATGCAGGCGATCAGGGCGCTGACGTCGTCAGGCTCGATGGCGACGAACGTTGCTACCCGCAACTGGTTCCGGCCGAGCTTCCGGTAAGGCTCGACGTCGACAATCCCGTTTGCGCGCAGGGTCTTGGCCACCGCCGCGGCGTCCACAGAGCCGTCAAAGTCTATGGTCACGATGACGTTGGAACGGTCCGCAGGGTCCGTCACGAAGGGCGAGGCGACGGCCGACTGTTCGGCCCAGGAATAGAGCCGGCCGGCGGAATCAGCGGTCCGGGCGGCCGCGAAATCCAGGCCACCGCTGGTGTTCAGCCATTTGATCTGCTCGTTTAGCGTCACCAAGGTGGCCAGCGCCGGAGTGTTGTAGGTCTGGTTCAGCCGGGAATTATCGATCGCTGTCTGCAGGTTCAAAAAGTCCGGGATCCAGCGATCGCCGGACTGGATCTTTGCGGCCCGCTCCAGCGCTGCGGGAGAAAACAGTCCAAGCCACAGGCCGCCGTCGGACGCGAAGTTTTTCTGCGGCGCAAAGTAGTACACATCCGTCTGGCTGACATCTACGTCGAGTCCGCCGGCCGCTGACGTGGCATCAATAATCACCAGGGCCCCCTCATCTGCGCCGGAAACGCGGTGCACCGGCGCTGCAACGCCTGTGGAGGTCTCATTCTGCGGCCACGCGTAGACGTCCACCCCGGGCTGGGGATGCGGTGTAGGGCGCGTGCCCGGCTCGGCGGTGATGATGGCGGACTCAGCCAGGAACGGAGCCTTGTTGGTGGCCGCCGCGAACTTGGCCCCGAACTCGCCGAAACTCAGGTGCTGGGCCTTGTGCTCCACCAGACCGAAAGCTGCAATATCCCAGAAGGCCGTAGAACCGCCGACGCCGAGCACTACCTCATAACCGTCCGGGGCCCTGAAGAATGAGCTCAGGCCGGCCCGGATTTCACCGACCAGGTTCTTGACCGGGGCCTGCCGGTGGGATGTGCCCAAGAGCTTTGCTCCGGCGGCAGCCAACGCTGCCAATTGTTCGGCGCGGACCTTCGAAGGGCCGGCGCCAAAGCGTCCGTCACGGGGGAGCAGATGCGCCGGGATGGTCAGGGCAGTGGATTCGCTCACCAGTAGCTCCAAGGATTGTGTGATGTGGACAGACGTCGTCCGCTGGTGACAATTGTGCCGCAGGGCGGTCGTCAGAACGAAACCGGGCGCGTAATTTTTCGCCCTCCGGCAAGCACGCTAACGTAGAGAGAAACCAACGCAGGCAGATAGCGCCAGGAGGCTGTTGACTTGTCCGACCTGATCGACACAACAGAAATGTATTTACGGACCATCCTGGAACTGCAAGAGGAAAACATCGTGGCCCTGCGTGCGCGCATAGCGGAGCGGCTCCATCATTCCGGTCCGACGGTTTCGCAGACCATCGGCAGGATGGAACGCGACGGGCTGGTGGTCGTTTCCGGGGACCGCCATCTGGAGCTGACGCAACTGGGTAAACACAAGGCAACTTTGGTGATGCGCAAGCATCGACTGGCCGAGAGGCTGCTCTCCGACGTGATCGGGCTGGAATGGGCCTATGTCCACGATGAGGCCTGCCGTTGGGAACACGTCATGAGTGAGCGGGTGGAGCAGCGTATTTACGAGATGCTCGGGCACCCGGACGAGTCACCCTACGGCAATCCCATTCCCGGGCTCGAAGAACTCGGTGGCCCGGCGGCAGGATCCTTTACCGATGGGGTGATGAATCTGCTGGAAGCGATGCCGCTGTATACGGATCAGTCCCGGGTCGAGATCTGCCGGCTGTCCGAGCGGATCCAGGTGGATCCGGAGCTGCTGACCCAGTTCGATGAGGGCGGCCTGCGGCCAGGTGCGCGGATCTCGCTGGCCTTGGTGGGCGGCTACATTTCAGTGCGCGTGCCGGAAATTGACGGCGCGTTGGAACTTCCGCCGGAAGTTGCCGCGCATGTTTTCGTTTCGCTGGGCTGAGTTATAACGAATACATCACGGTGGAGAATTCTACCGTAGAGTAGCTAGCTGACGCTGAGATCAAAGCGTTACCTGTTCCGGCGCCGAACCTTGCCAACGGAGCAGGTGAAAACCCGTTGGCAAGGACGGAGGACCCACTTTCGGCAGCTGACAGAGGCTGCCTTGGGGTGAAGCCCCGTGCGGTACCGTCCACGATGAAGCGGCCATACTTCGCTCTCCATCGCAGCGGGACTGCGCTGCCTGGGCCGAGTTGTAGAGCATTGCGCAGACTCGAATCCGACAGCTAACTCCGCAGGCGTTCATCGAGAGGGCCTCTTGTCAACAAAATTGTCCACCAATTACCAGCATGGCCGCAGGCGTTCCCGCCCGGACTCCGGCGGACTCCCGGCCGCAGTCGTGCCGTCCGTGGACGCGCAGTGCAGGCGGGACGTCATCCGTGCGGAGCGGGGGAAAAGCCGCAGAAATACGGCGGCAGGCGGGCACATCCGAAGGATGGTTTCCGCAGGGCTGAGCCAAAAGGCCGGCATGGTGCTGGCAGCTGCCGGGTTGGCGCTCGCCGTGACGGTGCCGACGACGACGCCGCCCCTCGCCGGCAGCGTATCCGATGCCTCTCCTGTCGTAGAACCGGCGGTTACGGCCGCGGCCGGCGCCCCTTTGGACTTTGCCAGGCCGCAGGTCAGCAGCAGCCTGGACGCCGATGGAAAACTGCATCAAACGTTGGCTGTCTCGGCTGATCACGTTACGGCTGCGGCGGCCAAGGGCGTGCTCAGTGCGCCGCTGGACTCTCCGCAGCAGACCTCCGGATTCGGTGGGCGCGTCAACCCGCTCACCGGCGAAATGGGAGAACTTCATACCGGCCAGGATTACGGCGTAGCCTGCGGCAGTGCCGTTCACGTTGCCGCCGGGGGAACAGTGACCGGTGCCGGCTGGCACCCGTATGGGGGCGGCAACCGCATCCTGGTTGAGCACGGAAACGGTTTAGCAACGACGTACAATCACCTTTCCGAGATTAATGTCACCGTTGGCCAGAAGCTGGAGCGCGGTGCACAGATCGCCCTGAGCGGCAGCACGGGGGCGTCCACGGGCTGCCACTTGCATTTCGAAGTCACTGTGGATAACGCCCCGGTGGACCCGCTGGGCTGGCTTTGAGCACCGAGCGTCGTTCCTGAGTTGTCAACAGGCCGCTAAGTTGTCAACAGGCCACCGTGACCTGAACGTGACATTAGGCCGGATCTGTTGTAGCGTCTTACTCGCGCCAACTTGTACAGAAGTTGGCGTCCTTGAGTGGATTGCCTAGCTCTGCCACCGCTCATGGTCCGTTCGCAACAATCGTCTGGCAGGGGCGGGGGAACCAATATCGGGCTTCGCAAGAAGTCCTTGGGGTTAAGTCGCCAAGCATTCCAGTGGAAGAGATTCTGCTTCGGATGTACGGCGGCCGGGTGACTCCCATCCGAATCCGACAGCTTACCTCGCAGGCATTGGGAGAGGCATCAGTCGTGTCATCAATCAATACCCTTGGCCGCCACCGTGCGGCCACGGCCACTACAAACCCGCTTTCGGCCGTTTCCAAAGCCGTTTCCTCGAATGCGGGGACTGTTGGCCGTCAGGCAGCAGTTATTGCCGCCGCTTCGGGCCTGATCCTGAGCATCGGTCTTCCGGCGCAGGCATCTGAAACCGGCCGCGTTACGTCGGACGCCTCTGCATCTGTCCAAGTTGCTCCGCTGTCCATCACAGCACCGGCAACTGCCTCCGTTTCATTTGCACGTCCGGCCGTTAGCTCCACACCCGCCGTTGTGCCGGTAGCACCTGTTGCCACTGTCGCTGCCGCTGCTGACAATGTCGCCGCAGTAGCACCGACCGCCCCGGCCGCCCCAGTGGCAGCCGTAGTGGTAGCACCGACGGCCACCGTAGCCGCCCAGCCCGCTGCCGCAGCCAAGGTTCAGGCCCCGGCACCGGCGGCTCCCGCCGTCGGCAGTGGACATTCCGGTGTTGCGGCAGCCGCTTACGGCGGAATCGGCCACCCCTACGTCTGGGGCGGCAACACGCCTTCCGGCTGGGACTGCTCCGGATTCGTGCAGTGGGCATACGCCCAGGCCGGCATCTCCCTCCCGCGGACCAACCAGTGGAATGGCATGGTCCAGACCTCCAACCCGCAGCCGGGCGACTTGGTTGTCCAGAACGGCGGAGTCCACGTCGGAATCTATGTCGGCAACGGCATGGTCATCAGCGCGCTCAACCCCAGCGATGGAACTGTGCTCCTGCCGGCGACCGCGACGGGAACCTCCGTCTTCTACACGCTCCCTTAATACCTAAGCAATACCTCAGGTTCATACCTGAGGTATTGCCTTCCACGCGGGCCGGCGGCTCGCGAAAAACAATCCGCTGAGCCCCCAGTACCCTCAAGGTGATCCCGATCAGCTTGAGAACCAATCAGCTTGAGGACCTTGAAAGTGAGCATCACATGACCACTCGTGCACCCATTGCACGGCACCGCGCCGAGGTGTCAAAGACCAACTCGATTTCGGTAATTGCTAAAGCCGTCAGCTCCAATGCCGGGGGCATGGGCCGCCAGGCGGCAGTCATCGTTGCCGCTTCCGGGCTGGTTCTGACCACCGGCATCGCGGCGAATGCTGCCGAGCCGACAATGATGCGGGTATCTGACGCGTCGTCCACCCTGAACGTCAAGGCCGAAGCGGCGCAGACCGTTACGGCTGACTCCGCGGTCAAGTTGGCGTTCGCCCGGACGGCCAACGCCTCCACTCCGGCGCCGGCCCCCGTCGTCGAAGCAGCAGTCGTGGCGCAGGCAAGCACGGAAGCTCCAATCAGTAACGTCGCCGTCGCTAACACACGCAACGCGGCGGCAACCAACGCCGTTGCACCCGCTCCGGCCCCGGTCGCTGCACCCGCACCGGCCCCGGTCGCTGCACCTGCTCCGGCCCCGGTCGCTGCACCTGCTCCAGCCCCTGCTCCGGCACCTGCACCTGCTCCGGCCCCGGTCGCTGCACCCGCTCCGGCTCCGGCTCCCGCGATAGCCAGCGGCGTCGGCGCCACCATCGCCGCTGCGGCCTACGCCCAGCTCGGCGTGCACCAGGACTGCACCGCACTGGCCAGCAATGCGTTGGCTGCAGCAGGTATCTTCTACCATGGCTGGCCTGCCGGTTACATGTCTCTCGGCCGGACCGTCTCGGCCGGAGAGGCCCAGCCGGGCGATCTCATCTACTATGACGACGCTGGCGCCGGTGTTCCGCACATCGCGGTGTACGTTGGTAACGGCCAGGCAGTCCACGGTGGATTCAACGGTGGTAACACGCAGCTGTTCAGTGCCTACCTGGGCTCCGGCCCGGTATTCATCGCGATCGGCCACTAGGTCACAGCCGCTGCGGCGGCAAATAGCTTTCGGCTCCCGTCGTCAAACGGGGGCCGAAGCTATTTAATCCGCGTCGGATTGCGCAATACGGCTGCTCCGTGTTTAGTCTTATCGGTAGAATCCACGGTTCGGAAACCAGCGGAGGGCAGCCGGCCCGGCCGCAACGGTGACGGACTTTGCCGAAAAGAAGCGTGCATGCGCACTCTCATTCTGAACGCCGGATATGAGCCACTGGCGGTAGTGACCTTCCGCCGGGCGCTGGTCCTTGTTCTCACGGGGAAGGCCAGCGTCCTGGCCGAAAGTGACGATCCGGTGGTGGGCCCCAGCGAAATCCTTGGGCGACCTTCCGTCATACTGCTGACGCGTTACGTACGTTTGCCGTACAACCAATCCGCTCCGGTCACCCGGCGGGGCGTGTTGCGCCGTGACGAGCACCGGTGTGCGTACTGCGGAAAGAGCGCCACCACCGTAGATCATGTGGAGCCGCGTTCCCGCGGCGGAACGGACAGCTGGGAGAATCTGGTGGCCTGTTGCCTGCGGTGCAATGGATTGAAGGGGAACCACACCCTTGCCAAAATGGGCTGGAAACTGCGGGTCGCCCCGGCGCCGCCGCGGTCCGGCTTCCGGCAGATCAAGGAACTGGACAAGCCGGTACCGGAGTGGATGCCATTCCTTCGGCAGGAGTCGGCGGCGTAAGCTGAGGGAAGCTGCGAGAAAGGGCGTCGTCATGATCCAGCCAGTAACGTTCGTGGAGATACACAGTCCTGATATGGCTGCCACCCGGACCTTCATGCAAGCAACCTTCGGATGGGATCCGCAGCCGTTCGGTACGCCGGAGTACCTGATCGCTGAACACAGCGGTGCCCCGGGTATCGATACCGGACTGATGGCGTCCCAGGACGGTGACCCGCATGCCACCCCGGTGATCGCCGTCCCGGATCTGGACGCGGCGATGGCCGCCGTGGTCGCTAATGGCGGTGAGATAGTTTATCCGCGCTTTGACAAGGGCGCGGCAGGTGGAGCCAGTTACATCGTGGATCCGGCAGGGGTGCTGTTCGGGCTGGCGCAAATGAAGAATGAAAAGGTCGACGACGCCGGCGAGGAACGTCTCGGGCTTGCCTAAGCAACCGGGTACCGAAGGCGAACCCGGCGCTGCAGGCGGACCCCGGACGGGGGAATCCCGCATCACCGGTGTCATTGTCCTGGCCGGCGGCCGATCGTCCCGTCTGGGCGGAACAGCGAAGGCGGCTTTGACGATCGGCGGCGTCAGCCTGCTGGCCGGAACGGTGGCGGCGGCCAGAGGCTCGCTGCGGTCCAAGGAGCGTCCTGTGCTGGATGCTCCCGTTGTTGTGGTGGGACCTGAAGAACAGCTCAGGCCCCTGCTAGCGACAACCGCGACAACGGGCATTGACAAACAACAGCTGTTTTTTGTTCGAGAGGAGCCGGTATTTTCCGGCCCGGCTGCCGCACTTGCCACCGGACTGGCCCGGCTTACCACAATGACGGGATCAGCCGGATATGTCCTGGTGCTCGCATGTGACATGCCCAGGGTACCGGTTGTACTCCGGTCGCTACTGGACCACGGCTTAGCCGCCGATGGTGTTCTTGCCACTGACCAGGGACGGGACCAGCCATTGGCCGCGGTGTACCGCATTGCCGCACTGCGCGGTGCCATTGACAGGGCCCGGCGGGAAGGAATTGTGACGAATGCTTCGCTCTTCTCTCTGATTGCTAGTCTGGAGGTGGCTCGTACCACGGTCCCCGTCGGCAGCACCGCGGATGTGGACAGTTGGGCAGATGCCGCCAGGTTGGGCGTTGACGGGATTCCCGGCATCAGCCCACCGGATGCAGCCGACGACGACTGACGGAAAACCGCCAGTGAGTCGGGAAGTAATGATTTAACCCAGCCGAACCATAACAACCTTTGCGGGTCGTGGTTTGAACTTATTGCACGTCAGGAGCCATCGTGAAGAGCCAGGAAGAGTTGCTGGAAGATTGGGTGCATACACTGCTGCAGGGCTTTGAGATTACCGAGCTTTCCATTGATACCAATGCCATTCTCAAGGTTGCCGGCGAGGCAGCCCATGCCGTAGTACGCCCGGCCGCTCCATTGACCACGTTTATCGCCGGACTGGCAGCCGGATTGGCTGCCGGTTCCGGCCAAGCGCCCGAGGCGGCCGCAATGCGTGCGGCACTGGAGCTGGCGGGGAAAATGGCAGCTGCCGAAGCCGACGGGACGATTTAATGCCCAGCGCCGAACCGGCGCCGGTGCCGTCCGACCTTCCGGTGCCGTCTGACCTTCCCGGGCCGCAGGTGCGTTTGCCGCACAGTTGGGACGAGGCACGAGCCAGGGCCTATAACTGTGTTGTCCCGCTGCCGGCACATTCGGTCTCCCTCGATCAGGGAATAGGCCGGATCCTGGCGCAGGACATTACGGCGCTGCAGGACATTCCGCACTATGCTTCCTCGGCCATGGACGGCTGGTCGGTTGCCGGCAGCCCGCCGTGGATTATGGCGCAGACCGGACTCCGGCTTACCGCGGGTCAGGCGGCTCCGGTCGTGACCGGGGGGCTGATCCCCGCCGGAGCCAAGGCCGTGCTGCGCAGTGAGTCGGGGCGGTTGAGTAGGGATGAGGACGGGCTGCCGGTACTGGTGCTCAGCGAGAGTGCTCGCCCAGGTGAGCCCAAGGGCGGCCAGCACATCCGCCGACCGGCGGAGGAAGCCAGCGCCGGGGAGGTTATGGTGCGCAGCGGCCAGCGGCTCAATCCGGTGCATATTGCCGTAGCAGCACTGGCCGGACTGGATGAGGTACGGGTGTTGGGGCAGCCCGCGGTGAAGCTGGTCTTCACCGGAGACGAGGTGGTTTCCGCCGGATTGCCCGGGCCTGGACAGGTCCGCGATACCTTTTCCCCACAGCTGGCCGCGGTGGTCCGCATGCTCGGCGGCTCGGTGCTTGAACAGCAGCGCGTCGCCGATAACCTGGCGGCAATGACTGCAGCACTCGAAGACCGAGTGGAGGATCCTGCCGACGTGATTATCACCACCGGCGCCACGGGACGTTCCAGCGTGGACTTTCTGCGGGCAGCCGTGGCAGGGCTCGGCGGCACGATGATCATCGATGGGATCGCCATGCGACCGGGCCATCCGACACTGCTGGCCGAGTTCCCGGACGGCAGGCTGCTGGTCGGCCTACCGGGGAATCCACTCGCGGCGATGATGGGCCTATTGACCGTTGCGGCGCCGCTGTTGGCCCGGCTGGGCAGCCGTGAGCTGCCGGCACTGGGGGAGGTATTTTGTGGTTCACCCATTCCGGAAAGCCCGGGGCGGACCCGGCTGTTGCCGTACCGGTTGGTTTATGGATTGGCATCGCCGACTAAGTTTGCGGATTCGGGCATGCTGCGTGGGCTGGCAGCGGCCGACGGCGTCATGCTGGTACCGCCGCACGGTGCGAAAATGGGCGGGACCGTAACTGCGATTCCGCTGCCATGGCAACTGCCGTGATCACAAAGGAGAGTGTATGGGACGGCTGACACAACGCGTCCGGATGACCAAGGTCCGATTGTCGACGACGACGACGACGGCGGCGCGGGAAGGAACGGCGCCGCAGGGAACGGTACCGCAGGCAACGGTACCGGCTGTGTCCGTCATCCGGGCGGGCGAACACCACGGGGAGGACACGCTTGCGGTGGAAGAGCCGCTGGAAATCCGCTTGGGAGACGTGCCCTTCAGCGTGACCATGCGGACCCCGGGTGACGACTTCGACCTGGTGGCAGGTTTCCTCGTCTCCGAAGGGGTTATCTGGGAACCTGGTCAGTTGGTATCGCTGCGGTTCTGCGCGGGCGAGGACGAAAACGGCCGGCAGACCTTCAACGTGGTCCAGGCCCAGCTGCGACCGGATGTTGCACCACCGGATACTGGACTGGCCCGGCATGTGTACACCACCAGCTCCTGCGGAATTTGCGGGACGGCATCTATTGATGCCGTCCGGAAATCCTCCCACTTCGCCCCGGCCGCGGCGGTGCGCGGGGCGCCATTGGTGGGGGTGGAGCTGCTGGCCTCGCTGCCGGACAAACTGCGGCAGCGGCAGAAACTCTTCGACCGCACCGGCGGCGTGCATGCCGCCGGTTTATTCAGTGCGGCGGGGGAGCTGCTGTGTCTGCGTGAGGACGTTGGCAGACATAACGCGGTGGACAAGGTGGTGGGGTGGGCGCTGCGGGAAGGCAGACTGCCGCTGAACTCAACCGTGCTTCAGGTGTCCGGGCGGGCCTCGTTTGAACTGGTGCAGAAGGCATCCCTGGCCGGCGTGCCGATCCTCGCGGCTGTGAGCGCGCCGTCGTCATTGGCCGTGGAACTGGCCGAGAGCTCCGGCTTGACTCTCGTCGGGTTCAGCCGGGGCAGCAGCCTGAACGTCTACAGTCATCCGGAACGGGTCCTCAACCAACCCACCGAGTGAGGAGCACCTAGTGCATGATGACAGACTGTTGACCGAGGCCCGGTTGAGCCGCTTTGTCCGGGACCGGCTGCTCCCGGCCATCTACATCCGCAGCGTCGCGCTGACCGTCACCGGCTGGACCGTCCCGGGCGAGCCGGTTCCGTTTACCGAGGCGACGGCGCCGGCGACAGTGCAGGAATACGTATCCGTCGCACCGGGCGCAGCATGGGGGGCGCCCTGGTCCACGACCTGGCTGCACCTCACCGGTCCAGTGCCGGCGGGGTGGGGGAGCGCCGGCACCGCACTGGAGGTCGTGGTTGATCTGGGTTTCACCATTGAACTCCCCGGATTCCAGTGTGAAGGCATCGCCTGGCGACGGGACGGGACCATCGCGAAAGCCATTTCGCCACGCAACCAGCACGTAGCACTGGAGTTGCTCGCCGGGACCGGAACGGCGAAGACCGACGCAGCGAAGACCGGGCCGGAGAATGACGAAACCAGCAGAGCGGTGGACTTCTACGTCGAGGCGGCGGCCAATCCCGATGTGGCGGCGGGTTTTAGCTTCGCCCCTAATCCCCTGGGGGACAGGGCGACGGCGGGCACGCTGCCGCAGTATCGGCTGGGGCCGATTGTGCTGGCCGAGCGGGATCTGCAGGTCTGGGAACTGTGCCAGGATGTGGCTGCCCTCAGCGGCCTGATGCTCGTACTGCCAACGGATCTGCCTCGCCGCTCCGAGATTCTGCGGGCGCTCGAAACCATGATGGACGTGATGGACCCGGATGACGTCGCGGGTACCGCCATCGCCGGCAGGAGTGTGCTGGCCGGAGTGCTCAGCCGGCCGGCATACGCGTCCGCGCACGGTGTGGTGGCAACCGGTCATGCCCATATTGACTCGGCGTGGTTGTGGCCCGTGCGCGAGACCATCCGCAAATGTGCCCGGACGTTCGCTAACGTGCTGGCCCTGATGGATGAGAACCCCGACTTCTTCTTCTCGTGTTCCTCCGCGCAGCAGCTGGCGTGGATGAAGGAGTTCTACCCGGAATTGTTTGACCGGATCAGGGCCAAAGTGACCGCTGGGCAGTTTGTTCCGGTGGGCGGTATGTGGGTCGAGTCAGATACAAATATGCCCGGTGGGGAGGCGATGGCGCGGCAGTTTGTCGAGGGGAAGAATTTTTTCCGGAGAGAGTTCGGGATTGACTGCCTGGAGACGTGGCTGCCGGATTCCTTTGGCTATTCCGGAGCGCTCCCGCAGATTGCCCGTGCGGCGGGAATGAGATGGTTCCTGACCCAGAAGATCTCCTGGAACGAAGTGAACAAGATGCCGCACCATACCTTTCTCTGGGAGGGGATTGACGGCAGTCGGATCTTCACGCATTTTCCCCCCGTGGACTCCTACAGCTCGGACCTGAGCGCGGCGGACCTGGCGCACGCGCAACGGAACTACCGTGAGCAGGGGCGCGGCACTTTGTCGCTTGTTCCCTTTGGCTACGGCGACGGCGGCGGCGGCCCCACGCGCGAAATGATTGCGGCTGCGCACCGGTCCTCGGATCTGGAGGGCTCGCCCACCGTAGTGATGGGAACCGCGGCACAGTTCTTTGAGCAGGCTCAGGCCGAGTACCTGGATCCCCCAGTATGGCTGGGAGAGATGTATCTGGAACTGCACCGCGGCACCTACACCAGCCAGGCCAACACCAAAAGAGGTAACCGGCGCAGCGAACACCTGCTCCGGGAAGCTGAGCTGTGGGCCACGACGGCCGCCGTGCGCACCGGCGCGGACTACCCCGCCGCGGAGCTTAAACGCCTCTGGCAGGTGGTCCTGCTCCAGCAGTTCCATGACATCCTGCCCGGCAGCGCCATCGCCTGGGTCCACCAGGACGCCGAACGCAACTATGCCGCCGTCGCCCATGATCTGGAAGCCCTCATCACCGCCTCGGCACGGACACTGCTCGGGGAGGGGGAGACGGAATTCCTGCTTAACGCTGCCCCGCATGAGCGTTCCGGAGTTCCCGCGCTCGCGGCAGCCACGGTATCCGTGCCGGAGCTGCCGGTCGAAGTCACCGCTCGGGACGGGGGTTACATCCTGGACAACGGAATCATTCGGGCAGTGCTGGACGGTAACGGACTGCTGACGTCCCTGATGGACCATGCCACCGGACGTGAGGCCATTGCCCCGGGGAGCTTCGGCAACCATCTTCAGCTGCACCGCGACACTCCCAATGCCTGGGACGCCTGGGACGTCGAGGAGTTCTACCGCCGCAATGTCACCAGTTATGCACAGGCGCGGTCGGTGACACTCGAACGCGCCGGGTGGGACGCCGTTGTCGTCGTAGAACGCCTCGTCGGGTCCTCACCGGTAACGCAGCGGATCCGGCTGGCGGCCGGTGCGCCGTCGCTGGTCATCAGCACTGTGGTGGACTGGCAGGAAAGCGAGAAACTGCTCAAGCTCGGCTTTGCGTTGGACGTGCGGGCGGACCGCTCCGCCGCGGAAACGCAGTTCGGCCACGTCTACCGGCCCACGCACAGCAACACCTCCTGGGACGCAGCCAAATTCGAGATCTGCGCGCACCGCTGGATCCATGTGGGCGAGCCGGGGTATGGCGTGGCGATCTCCAACGGTTCGACGTACGGGCACGACGTGACCCGGGCGGTCCGTGCCGGCGGCGTGTCGGGATCGGAGGGCACGACGACGACGGTCCGGCTCTCGTTGCTGCGCGCGCCGCGCTGCCCGGACCCGTTCACCGACCAGGGCCGGCACGAACTGACGGTGACTATCCGCCCCGGTGCCGGGATCGCCGATGCCGTGGAAGAGGGCTACCGGACCAATCTGGAGCCGCGTCTTGTCCACGGTGCGCATGCTGCGGACCCGCTGTTCACCGTTTTCAACGCGGCCCTCGTGATCGAAGCGGTGAAGCTGGCCGAGGACGGCTCGGGCGACGTCATTGTCCGGTTGTACGAATCCCTGGGCGAGCGTTCCAGTGGACTGGTGACCGCCAACTTTGCGGTCCGCGATGTTGCGCTGACAGACCTGCTGGAGGATCCCATTGCAACTCCGCCGGGTATCGTGTTCGGCCGGGACTTCGCCGAGCTGACGCTGCGGCCCTTCCAGCTGCTCACCTTGCGCTTTTGCCGCTGACCGTTTGGGAGGTATCCGCAGGCCAGCTAGAAGTCGTGCAGCAGCCGCTGGAGGAATTGCTGGGTGCGTTCCTGTTGGGGCTGGCGCAGAACTTCGGATGCGGGGCCGCGTTCCACCACGACGCCGTCGTCCATGAAGATGACTTCGTCAGCCATTTGACGGGCGAAACCGAGCTCGTGGGTGACGATTACCATGGTCCAGCCTTCCTCGGCGAGTTCCTTAATGACGCCCAGAACGTCGCCGACCAGCTCCGGGTCCAAGGCCGAGGTGGGCTCGTCGAAGAGCAGCAACTGGGGCCGCAGAGCCAGCGCGCGCACGATTCCAACCCGCTGCTGCTGACCGCCGGAGAGTTCAAACGGGTAGGCATCCTTCTTTTCCAGCAGCCCGACACGGGCCAGCAGCCGCTCGGCTTCCTCGACAGCCTGCGTCCGGGGCCGCTTTTGCACCTTGATCGGCCCTTCCGTGACGTTCTGCAGAACCGTCATGTGCGGAAAGAGGTTGTAATGCTGGAACACCATGGCACTGCGGTCGCGCAGCGCGAAGATCTCCTTGCGCGAAACTTTCCCTCCGAAATCCAGCCGCAGTTCCCCGGTTCCGTTCCCGCCGAGGGCTACCGTGCCGCCGTCGGGCATTTCCAGTCCGTTAAGGCAACGGAGCACGGTGGTCTTCCCTGACCCCGAGGGGCCGATCAGCGCCACGACTTTGCCCTTGGGCACGTCCAGATCGATGCCCCGGAGAACTGCATTGCTGCCAAAGGACTTGGTCAGTCCTCTGACCTTGAGCACCGGTGCCTCATCAGTGGGCGACATAGCGGTCCAATCTCTTTTCGAGCTGTGATTGTGCAGAGGACAAGACCAGGCAGATAACCCAGTACACCGCTGCCGCCTCCAAATACAGCGCCATGAATTCCTGGCTGAAGGCCGCAACCTGCTGGGCCTGCCGGAACAGTTCAGTAACCAGGATCAGGGACGCCAGCGAGGTGTCTTTCACCAGCGAAATGAAGGTGTTGGACAGCGGCGGAACTGAGACCCGGGCGGCCTGGGGCAAAATGATCCGCAGCAGGGCCTGTCCGCGGGACATGCCGATGGTGTGCGCGGCCTCCCACTGACCCTTTGGTACCGACAGGATCGCGGCACGGATCACTTCCGCCGCGTAGCCACCCACATTCAGTGAGAAGGCGATAATCGCACTGGGCCAGGGATCCAGTTTGATGCCGATGGTTGGCAGCCCGTAGAAGATCACGAAGAGCTGCACCAGCAATGGCGTGCCGCGGATCACCGAGACATAAAAGCGTCCGACGGCGGCAAGGATCACGTTCCGGCTCAGCCGCATCAGCGCCACGATCAGGGCAAGAATCAGCCCCAGCACAAAAGAGGCGAGGGTGAGTGGGATGGTGCCTTTGATCGCGCCGCCGATCAGCGGGCCCAGCGAACTCCAGACTAAGTCCCAGTTGACACTCATGCTTTAGCCTAACGGGGCGGTCGTGTGGAAACACGGAGCCGTCATTTGGAAACGTCCACGCCAAAATACTTCTGAGAAATTTTCGTCAGCGTGCCGTCGGCCTGAAGTTCTGCCAGCGCCTTATCCACCGCGTCCACCAAGGCGGTGGAGCCCTTCCGGAAGACGAAGGCGTTCTCGGACTTGTCGGGACTTTCGGCAGCTATCTTCAAACCCGCGTCCGGATTGGTCTTAATGTAATCAAGGTAGGTGAGTTTGTCATTTACCACAGCATCCACGCGGCCTTGGCGCAGCAGGGCAATGGCCTGCGCCCAGCCTTCGACGGCCTCGACATTGGCACCGCTCTTTTGCGCCAGCGTGTAATAGTTGCTGGTCAGCGACTGCGCGGTGGTCTTGCCCTTGAGGGAGTCGAAGCTGGTGATGGAGTTATTGTCCGCTTTGGTCACAATTACCCCCGATGAGACGGTGTACGGCGTGGAAAAATCGTACTTGGCGCTCCGCTGCGGGTTGATGGAGACCTGGTTCGCGATCATGTCGAACCGATTGGCTTCGAGTCCGGCGAAAATTCCGTCGAACTGGGTTTCCCGGAAGGTTGCCTTGACGCCCATTTTGTCCGCTACAGCCTGTGCAATTTCTACGTCGTAACCGGTCAGCTGGCCGGAACCGTCGGCATGGAAGGTGAAGGGTTTGTAGGTGCCCTCGGTGGCGATCACCAGTTCACCCTTGGACTTCACGTCGCTTAGCGAGGTATCGGCACCGGTGGAACCGCTGGACGCGGAACTGGAGCCTGAGCCCGTTGAGCAACCTCCCAGGGCCAATGACACTGCGGCCAAACCGACTAGGACAAAACGGCGGCGGTTCATAAGGATGCCCTTCTTCTAAGAATTCCGCGGACAGGTGTCTGTCCGCGGGCACAGGTTGCGACCATAGCAGCGTCAACGTCTTTACGGCGTGGTCTTATTTCCTCCCATGAAGCCTTCTTGACCCAGACCGCGTTAACCTGCCGTGTTAACCTACCGCGCCCTACAGGCCCTAGGCTTGATCCTCGGATACGGCGCGGGGCACAGCAAAACCAAAGGAAACACCATGAGTATGGAAGGCGCAGCCTGGAGCTCGCTCTGGAGCTCAATGCGTTCGGATAAGAGCGGCAGCGGGATCTCCAAGGACACGCCGAAGCGAACACTCGCTTTTGCCAGGCCGTACAGCGGCCGGCTGGTGGTCTTCGTGGTGCTGTCCGTAGCATCGGCGATCCTCGCCGTTGCCACACCGCTGTTCGCCGGGCAGGTAGTGGACGCCATCATTGCCCGCGCCGATGTGCAGGTTGTCATCAACCTGGCCCTGCTGATCGCTCTTGTGGCGGTGCTGGACGCAGGCTTCTCGCTGGTGATCCGCTGGATTTCCGCAAACCTGGGTGAGGGCGTAATCCTGGACCTGCGCACCGCGGTGTTCAATCACGTGCAGAAGATGCCGATTGCCTTCTTTACCAGGACCCGTACCGGCGCGCTGGTCAGCCGGCTGAACAATGACGTGATTGGTGCGCAGCAGGCCTTCAGCGGCACGCTCTCCGGCATCGTCAGTAACTCCGTGGCCCTGATCCTGACCCTGGTGGTAATGCTCGGCAAGTCCTGGCAGGTGACCGTGCTTGCCTTGGTCCTGCTGCCCATCTTCCTGATCCCGGCCCGGCGGTTTGGCTCCCGACTGGCGGGCATGCGCAAAGAGGCGGCTGATCTGAATGCTGACATGAGCACCCAGATGACGGAGCGCTTCTCCGCACCCGGGGCGACCCTGGTCAAGCTCTTCGGCCGGCCGGCGGAGGAATCCCGCGAGTTCACCGGACGGGCCGCCCGGGTGCGGGACATCGGTGTCCGGACCGCCGTCATGCAGTTTGTCTTCTTTACCGCCCTAATGCTCGTCTCCTCGCTGGCCCTTGCGCTGGTTTATGGTCTGGGCGGCTACTACGCCATCCGCGGTCAGTTGGCTGCCGGCGACGTCGTCGTCCTGGCTTTACTGTTGACCCGTCTCTACGCGCCGCTCACCGCGCTGGCCAACGCCAGGGTGGACATTATGAGCGCTCTGGTCAGCTTCGACCGGGTTTTTGAAATTTTGGACCTCAAACCGCTGATCACCGAAAAACCCAACGCGCACGGGATTCCCCGCGGACCGGTGGCCGTGGAGTTTGACGATGTCCGCTTCGCCTACCCGTCCGCGGACAAGGTCTCCTTGGCGTCGCTGGAGGATGTGGCCACGCTGGACACCCGGGGCGGTGAGGAAGTGCTGCACGGAATCAGTTTCCGCGCCGAACCGGGGCAGACGATTGCCCTCGTCGGGTCCTCCGGGGCGGGAAAATCCACTATCGCGCAGCTCCTGTCCCGGCTCTACGACGTCGATTCCGGTGCGGTCAGGCTGGCCGGAACGGACGTGCGTGAGGTGACCTTTGACTCGCTGCGCCAGACTATCGGCATGGTCACCCAGGACGGGCACCTGTTCCATGAATCCATCCGCTCCAACCTGCGGCTGGCAAAACCTGACGCCAGCGATGAACAGATCTGGGATGCGCTTCGCCGGGCGCGGCTGAAAGACATGATCGCCTCCCTGCCCGACGGGCTGGACACTGTGGTGGGCGAACGCGGCTACCGGCTCTCCGGCGGCGAGCGTCAGCGCCTGACGATTGCCAGACTGCTCCTGGTCCAGCCCGCGGTTGTCATTTTGGATGAGGCGACGGCGGCACTTGACTCGACGAACGAGGCCGCGGTTCAGGCCGCACTCGGGGAAGCGCTGCAGGACCGCACAGCTATAGTCATTGCGCACCGGCTTTCCACCATCCGGGCTGCGGACGCAATTTTAGTCATTGAGGCGGGGCGCATCGTGGAGCAGGGCACACATGAGGATCTGCTTCGCGCCCGCGGCCGCTATGCGGAGCTGCACGACACGCAGTTTGCCCAGGCCGTGGCCGCCGTCGCCGAGGCTGGCGTGTCCGACGCCTGACCCGGACAGCTGGAGTCTGCGCCCGGACGGGCGCGGGCTCCGGCGACCTTCTTGTTCTACCCCACTGGGCGGAACAAGGACGTGGTCAGCAGCAGATTCTTGTCCGGTCCGCTGACATCCCATTCGTAGTCGAGCCGGCGGGCTGAGACCACGTGGTAGGTGACCGTGTACGTGTCCGGTGCACACCCGTGCACGGTGGTCCACGTGCCGGCGGACAGATTCAGCGTATGGAAGAAGCGCCCGGCGGGAAAATAAATGTCCAGGGCGGCAGGCTCTGTGGTGGCTTGCAGCAGATATTCGCGGGTCGCTTTCCCGGTGTACGTCGGCCAGCTGATCGTGCCGTGTTCACGCTGCCGCAGCCCGCCGCCGTCGGGCTCGAAGTCGCCGGGTACAAACAGTACTGTCCCGTCGAAGCGCCCGCGGGACCCGCTGGAACGGTCCACCAATGTGCGCTCAACCCGCCAGCTCCCGGCCAGATAGGCGCATAGATCGGCGACGGGTACAGGCTCCACGTGCGCGAGGCGGGATTCGAACCCGCGACCTTCCCTTTAGGAGAGGGATGCTCTATCCTGCTGAGCTACTCACGCCCGCACCGGTTAGGAACGTATTCGCAAACCTGTGCGGAAACTACCTTACCGGTTTCGGCACGATGTCTGTGGCCACGGCTAAAGTGAAACCGTGACCGAATCAGTTTCGCAGCCCGCAGCAGAGCCTCACCGGGAAGGCATGGCGGCAGCCGTGCCGCTGGCTGCCCTGTCCACGGCACAGCTGACCAGGACACGAACCCTGGTGGGGGCGTGGGCCAAAATCAGCATTCTGCAGTATTTCATTGCCGAAGCGGTGGTCATTGCCGCCTGGGCCGGGCCAACCGCCTACAGTCGCCGTTTCAATGTCATCAGTGACCTGGGTGCCGAATATTGCGGGGTATACAGCGGCCGGGCGGTGTGCTCGCCATTGCACCGGCTGATGGACGCCTCCTTCATAGTTCAGGGTCTGGCAATGATCATCGGCGCGGTGCTGCTGAGCTCGGTGCTCTTCCGGGTTGCCGGTAAACCGGGCCTGCCGGGTCTGCCGCCGGTCAGGGGCTGGCCCGTTGCCGTCCGCGCGCTGATCGGTGTGTCGGGGCTCGGCACCATTGTGGTGGGGCTGGTCCCGGAGGACACGATTTCCTCCCTGCACTATGCCGGGGCTGTGCTGTTCTTCATTGCGGGGGGCTTGTCGCTGGTGGTGCTTGGCTGGAATTGGCGCCGACGGCGGCTGATCAGCGCATTCTTACTGCTCTGTGGCGTAGTGTCGTTGATTTCCACCGTGGTGTTCGCGCTGGTTCCCGGCATCGAAGTCGGAACGGTGGAGCGCCTGATGGCCTACCCGATCACGATCGGGCTGTCGGTGGTGGGCATGGTGATGGCCCGCGGATGCCAGCAGGCGCGGGCATCCGTCCGGGAGCACGCCCTCGCCTGAGCGTGGCTCCGGCAGCGCTGGGAGAGGCCCCGGGCGGAAGGTGCCGGCCGCTTCGTTGTCACGGGCTCACCCCTGTCTCACCGGCGGCCGCGAGGAGAGTTGCCGCCCGGAGAGCCGCCGTCGGGAGAAGCACTCGGACCGCCGTCGGGAGCAGCCTTAGCGCCGTTTGCGCGGCTGTGCCGCTTCCTGCCCCGGCCCAAAACGAGGGCGCAGCCACCTGCCAAGAGGGCCAGCGCCAGCAGTACCCACGACGAGACGACCAGGAAGCTGGTCAAGGCAACCTGACCGCCGTCGGGCGTTCCATCCGCGAGCATGCTGTCGACAGCAACGTTTGCGCACAACTGCACGACGGCGAAGAGTACGGGGACGGCCCACAGCGCACGTCTGAGGGCTGCCCGCCGGACGTTGAATGCGATCAGGATAATCCAGGTGAATCCGAAAACCAGCGGGAACAGCGTACCGGCCGTCTTGTGCACGAACTGCAGCTGCCCCCGTGCGTCGGCATCCATCGAGCCGCGTAGCTGTTCAATGTAGGACAGGTCGAACCCGCCGATCAGAGAATCGGGCATGGGATGGCCGTTGGAGAGCTGGGTCATCTGCTCGAGCGTGAGCAGGTGGAAGTACCAGAAGAGGAAGGCGGTGGCCACGCTGGCGGCTATCAAAATGAGATTGCCGTTTCCGCCCCCTTCAGCCACAGCAGCAGGGGAGCCTGGTCGGGCGAGGACTCCGGGCTGGGTGAGGCTGGTTGCCGGACCACCGTGTTTGGCAGCGCGCTGCGCGGGAGTTTTGGCCATGGCTCCATTATCCACTCGGATGGGAAAGACCTTATCGGTAGGCTGGGCCCATGGCCTCCAAATCCGCTCCGTCTGATAATTCCGCCGCACTGGACTCCGCCGCACTCGACTCCGCCACCCTGGACCCCGCCACCCTGGACCCCGCGCGCACAGATTTGGAGCTGGCTGCGGAGTTGGTCCGCCGCGCGGGTGCACTGGCGCGGCGGATGCGCGCCGACGGGCTGCTTGCCGAGCAGAAATCATCCGTTTCCGATGTTGTAACAGCCGCCGATCGCGCGGCGGAGAGTTTTATCGTGGAGCAGCTGCGCCGCTGCCGTCCCGCGGACGGCATTCTGGGGGAGGAAGGCGCAGCGCATCCGGGATCAAGCGGCCGTACCTGGGTGATCGACCCGGTGGACGGGACCTACAACTTCCTCAGCGGATCCACCTATTGGTGCTCGGCCCTTGCCCTGAAGCTGGACGGTGTCCCTTCCGGCGGACCTGCCGGCGGACCTGCTGACGGACCTGCCGGCCCAGGGACGGCCCCGGATCCGGATGTACTCGTGGGCGCAATCTACCAGCCGGAGGAGGACAAACTCTGGCTGGGCGGGGTGGATCACCCGGCAACGCTGAACGGACGGCTGTTACCGCCGCCGTCGAACGCCGGCATTGGCCAGCTAAGCGCCGGCACCTACATTCACCCGTCCTGGCTGGTGCAGCCTCATGCGGCGATGCCTTGGCACGCCGCCGCGATCCTGCCCGCCACGATCCGCATGCTCGGTTCCGGATCCTGCGATTTGGGCCGCGTGGCGGACGGGCAGCTGGGCTGCTGGTTCCAGCACAGCTGCCCCGAATGGGACTGGCTGCCGGGGAAGGCAATTGTCCAGGCAGCTGGCGGCACCACCGCCGTCGTGCGGGTCAATGGCCTGGATTGGTGTATCGGCGGAGGCCCGACGGCGGTCCGGGAAGTAGCTGCGGCGCTGCGGTCCGGGGCGCTGGACTGAGTCTGCAGGCCGGCTGCGGTGCCGAAGTGCCGCGCCGTCTGCAGGCCGGCTGCGGTGCCGCTGGACCGTAGCGAAGGTCCGTGTCAGGGGCAGCGATTAGACTTGATATCACCATGGATATGTTGTTTGACCCTCGCCCCACGCCCCAGCCGTCCACCTCTGCCCCGGCCCTGCCTAGTGCCGTGGACCTGCTCGTCGGGCTTAACCCCGAGCAGGAACTGGCCGTACGGCACACCGGTTCGCCGCTGCTGATTGTCGCTGGCGCCGGATCGGGGAAGACGCGGGTGCTCAGCCATCGGATTGCTTATCTGCTGGCCACGGGCAAGGCGCATCCGGGACAGATTCTGGCCATTACCTTCACCAATAAGGCCGCCGCGGAAATGCGCGAACGGATCGGTTCGCTGGTCGGTGAACGGGCCAAGAGCATGTGGATCTCAACGTTCCACTCGTCCTGCGTGCGGATTCTACGTCGCGAGGCCGGTAACGTGGGGCTGAACTCCAACTTCTCTATCTATGATTCAGCCGATTCACTGCGGCTGATTACGCTGGTGGCCAAGGGACTAAACTTGGATCCGAAACGGTTCGCCCCGAAAGCGATCCAGCACAAAATTTCGGCACTGAAAAACGAGCTCATTGATGATGATGAGTATTCGACCGAGGCTAATCATAGTGATCCCTTTGAGCAAGCGGTTTCCGAGGTCTATCAGGGGTACACCCAGCGCCTGCGCCAGGCCAACGCCATGGACTTCGACGATCTGATTGCCCAGACCGTCTACATTTTCCGGGCCTTCCCGGGCGTCGCGGATTATTACCGCAGGCGTTTCCGGCACGTTCTGGTCGACGAGTACCAGGACACCAACCATGCCCAATATGCGTTGGTGCGCGAGTTGACCCTGCCGGTGGAGGACGGCATCCTGGCGCCTTCCCCGGCGGAACTGACGGTGGTGGGGGATTCGGATCAGTCCATCTATGCGTTCCGCGGAGCCGATATCCGCAATATTGTGGAGTTCGCCAAGGATTACCCGGCGGCGCAGACCATTAAGTTGGAGCAGAATTACCGGTCCACGCAAAACATCCTCAGCGCCGCCAATGCGGTGATTTCGCGGAACCCGAACCGGCCCGAGAAGCGGCTGTGGACTGCCGAGGGCGACGGCGAGAAGATCGTCGGCTACGTTGCTGAGAACGAGCACGAGGAAGCACGCTTCATCGCGGAGGAAATCGACAGGCTGCAGGATGAGTCTGAGCTGCGTCCCGGCGATGTTGCAATCTTCTACCGCACCAACGCGCAATCGCGCTCTATCGAGGAAATTCTGCTGCGGGTGGGACTTCCGTACAAGGTGGTCGGCGGCACACGGTTCTATGAACGCAGGGAAATCAAGGACGCACTGGCCTATCTGCGGGTGCTGGTAAATGCCGATGACGACATAAACCTGCGGCGGATTGTGAACGAACCAAAGCGCGGCATCGGGGATCGGGCTGAAGCAGCGGTAGCCGCTTTGGCGCAACGGGACCGGATCTCCTTCATGGCCGCCCTGCGGAGGGCCGATGAGGCGCCGGCGATGGCCACCAGGAGCGTGAACGCGGTGGCCGGATTTGTGAAACTAATGGATGATCTGGCCGTTGTTGCGGCCGGATCCGGCGCGGCCGCCGCGTTGGAAGCTGTGCTGGAACAGACCGGGTACCTGGCCGGGCTGCGGGCCAGCACAGATCCTCAGGACGAGTCCCGGGTGGAGAACCTCGCGGAACTGATTGCCGTGGTGCGCGAATACGAGCGGGACCATCCGGAGGGAACCCTCGGCGAATTCCTGGAGCAGGTCTCCCTGGTCGCGGACGCCGATCAGATCCCGGTTGCCCCGGGAGGAACGGCGGCAGAAGCGGCAGCGGCGGTGGCCGAGGCCAAGCGGCTGGGCGTTGTCACGCTGATGACGCTGCACACCGCGAAGGGCCTGGAGTTTCCCGTGGTGTTCCTGACCGGAATGGAACACGGTATTTTTCCGCACTCGCGCTCGGCCTCGGATCCCGCCGAGCTGGCGGAGGAACGCCGCCTTGCCTATGTGGGCCTGACGCGTGCCCGCAAGCGCCTGTACCTGACGCGGGCGGAGGTCCGCAGCCTCTGGGGGCAAAGCCAGTACAACCCGGCGAGCCAGTTTATTGAGGAAGTTCCGGCCGAGTTGATCCAATGGAAGCGCGAAGGCACCGTCCGGACCATTTCCCCGGGCGGTTTTTCCGAGGGATTCGGTGCAAACCGCTACGGCGGTTCCTTCTGGGGAGCGGGCAGCTCCATGGGCGGCCGGGACTCCGGGCAGCTCCCGCCGAGCATTTCGGCCCGCAGCGCAGCCGGCAGGGTGCAGCCGCAGAAGGAGGTGGTCGCCGTCTCTGTGGGGGACAAGGTCAATCACACCAGCTTCGGCAACGGCACGGTGCTCTCGGTGGAGGGTGCCGGAGATAAGACGGTGGCAAAGGTGAAGTTCGACGTCGGCGAGAAGCGCCTGCTGCTGCGTTATGCGCCGTTGACAAAAGCCGTGTGACGCATGCAGGCGGCGGCTGCGCATAGCAGCCCGTGTGTGCTTTCCCACTAAACGGGTAGTCTGTAACCGGTGGACCGCAGCCCTGGACTAAAGTTCCAGTGGGGTAGCGGGTCTGTTTTCCGTCGCCGGAAGAGCAGACCGGGCGCTCCGCAGTCGCAAGATTGAAATGAACACTACTTCGACGTAGAAGGACGCAACCTGTGGACCTGTTTGAATATCAGGCGCGCGATATGTTTGAGGCGCACGGTGTCCCCGTGCTTGCCGGCATCGTGGCGCACACCCCGGAAGAGGCCAAAGCGGCTGCCGAGAAAATTGGCGGCGTTACGGTTGTCAAGGCTCAGGTAAAGGTTGGCGGCCGCGGAAAAGCCGGCGGCGTCAAGGTCGCCAAGACCGCTGATGAAGCATTCGAGCACGCAACCGCGATTCTCGGCATGGATATCAAGGGCCACACGGTCAACACCGTCATGATCGCCCAGGGTGCAGACATCGCCGAGGAGTTTTACTTCTCCGTCCTGCTGGACCGCGCCAACCGCAACTACCTGGCCATGTGCTCGGTGGAAGGCGGCGTGGAGATTGAGGTCCTGGCCGTCGAGCGCCCCGACGCGCTGGCAAAGGTTGCCGTTGACCCCGAGGTCGGTATTGATCAGGCCAAGGCCAACGAGATCGTTGAGACCGCCGGGTTCTCCGCTGAGCTGGCACCCAAGGTCGCTGCCGTGATCATCAAGCTGTGGGACGTCTTCAAGAAAGAAGACGCCACGCTCGTGGAGGTCAACCCGCTGGTGCGCACCGGCGCCGGCGACATCCTGGCACTGGACGGCAAGGTCTCCCTCGACGAAAACGCCGACTTCCGCCACCCGGGCCACCTTGCCCTGGAGGACGCCGCCGCGGCCGACCCGCTCGAGGCCAAGGCCAAGGCCGCAAACCTGAACTACGTCAAGCTCGACGGCGAGGTAGGCGTGATCGGAAACGGCGCCGGCCTGGTCATGTCCACGCTCGACGTCGTCGCCTACGCCGGCGAGGGCCACGGCGGCGTCAAGCCCGCCAACTTCCTGGACATCGGCGGGGGAGCGTCCGCAGAGGTTATGGCTGCCGGCCTTGACGTCATCCTCAACGACCCGCAGGTCAAGAGCGTGTTCGTGAACGTCTTCGGCGGCATCACCGCCTGTGACGCCGTCGCCAAGGGCATCGTTGGTGCACTGGCCGAGCTGGGCTCCGCCGCGAACAAGCCGCTGGTTGTCCGCCTTGACGGCAATAATGTTGAGGAAGGCCGCCGCATCCTCAACGAGGCCAACCACCCGTTGGTCACCCTGGCCGCCACGATGGACGAGGGCGCCGACAAGGCTGCCGAGCTCGCCAACGCTTCGAAGTAGAGGTTTGCAGATATGTCT
The DNA here is from genome assembly GCF_015708085.1 of Arthrobacter terrae. Taxonomy (GTDB): domain Bacteria; phylum Actinomycetota; class Actinomycetes; order Actinomycetales; family Micrococcaceae; genus Arthrobacter_M; species Arthrobacter_M terrae. The sequence goes on from NZ_JADNYM010000011.1 coordinate 33,514, forward strand.
ATCTTCTTGAACAAAGATTCCAAGGTCATCGTCCAGGGCATCACCGGCGGCGAAGGCACCAAGCACACCGCCCTGATGCTCAAGGCCGGAACCCAGGTTGTTGGCGGCGTGAACGCACGCAAGGCCGGTACCACCGTCAAGCACGGCGATGTTGAACTGCCGGTTTTCGCTACGGTTGCCGAAGCCATTGAAAAGACCTCCGCTGACGTTTCCATAGTCTTCGTACCGCCGGCCTTCACCAAGGACGCCGTCGTCGAAGCCATCGAAGCTGGCATAGGCCTCGTTGTTGTCATTACCGAAGGCGTGCCCGTCCAGGACTCCGCCGAGTTCTGGGCACTGGCCCAGTCCAAGGTTGACGCTTCCGGCCAGCAGGTAACCCGCATCATCGGGCCGAACTGCCCCGGCGTCATCACCCCCGGTGAGGCCCTGGTTGGTATCACGCCGAACAACATCACGGGCAAGGGGCCCATCGGTCTGGTCTCCAAGTCCGGCACGCTGACCTACCAGATGATGTTCGAACTGCGTGACCTGGGCTTCTCTACCGCCATCGGCATCGGCGGGGACCCCGTCATCGGGACCACGCACATCGATGCGCTGGCGGCCTTCGAGGCAGACCCGGAGACCAAGGCCATCGTGATGATCGGTGAAATCGGCGGTGACGCCGAAGAGCGCGCGGCCGAGTACATCAAGGCCCACGTCACGAAGCCCGTTGTTGGCTACGTCGCCGGCTTCACCGCCCCCGAGGGCAAGACCATGGGCCATGCCGGCGCCATCGTCTCCGGTTCGGCCGGAACGGCGCAGGCCAAGAAAGAAGCTCTCGAAGCTGCCGGAGTCAAGGTCGGCAAGACGCCGTCCGAGACGGCCACCCTGCTGCGCGAGGTTTACGCCGCCCTGTAATTTAGCCAGGGCAAGCGTGGACACCGCACGCTAAAACCCCCGCTGTCCGCCGTATTCCGGCTGGACTGCGGGGGTTTCGCGTATACAGTGTCGGGACATGGTCGGGACATGGTCGGGACGGCGACAATCCCCGCGGACTGCCAGTAGGCTGTACCGGTGAATGCTCCGATCCCGACCAAGCCCCGAAGCATTGAAGTCGCTGACCTGGTTAGGTTCGACGCTCTGGTGGAAGCCGGTGCCACGAGCATGCACGGGTGGCACCTGCAGTCCTTGGAGCTGCGCGGCCGGACAGCGGCCCTGGCCCGGATGGAGGCGGCCGGCGCGGTATTTCTTGGCTGCAGCTTCGCCGCCGGTGCGGAGTCAGATCTTCGTTCCCGCGGCGCCTTGATCTTTCCTTTCCTTCCCGGAGTTCCCTTTGACTCGTACCGGGGCCGTCTTTACACCGGAGCGGAACTGTATGCCGGTGTCAAGACCAGCACCTATGAGCAGACGCTCGACGCCCGCGTCTATCAGTGGACCTTGCGGGCCGGTGCCCATCCCGGGCTGGATGCCACACTCGCCACGGCCATGCACGACCATGCGATCGGCAGTGCGCTCGATGAGCTCCTCGGCAACACTCTGCCGGGCACCTCAACCGCGGCCCGTGGCGGGCTCGCGGGGCGGAAACTGGTGGGAGTGATGGGCGGGCACGCCGCAGTCCGGGGCAGCAAGGAGTACGACGACGCCGCCCGCCTCGGCAGGCTGCTGGCGCGGTCGGGATTTGTGGTCACCACCGGCGGCGGCCCGGGCGCCATGGAGGCGGGGAATCTGGGCGCTTACCTCAGCGCGCACGACGTCGGCGCTCTCGACGGTGCGTTGGCATCCCTGGCGGCAGTTCCAAGGTTCCGCCCATCGGTCTCGAGGTGGGCAGCCGCTGCCCTCGCCGTCGTCGACCGTTATCCCCGGGGAACCGCGAACCTGGGTATTCCGACATGGTTTTATGGTCACGAGCCGCCAAATGTTTTTGCCACTGGGATAGCGAAGTTTTTTGCCAATTCCATTAGGGAAGCGGTGCTGCTCAGCCGTTGCACGGGTGGCATTGTCTTCCTTCCGGGGGCCGCCGGAACCGTGCAGGAGATTTTTCAGGACGCGTGCGAAAACTACTACGCTGCACCCGAAGCGGTGGCACCGATGATCCTGGTCGGCCAGGAGTACTGGGAAAAGACTCTTCCAGTTTGGCCCCTGCTCCAGCGGTTGGCCAAGGGTCGGGGCATGGAAGGCCACCTGCACCTGGTCGAAACGCCCGATGACGCGTTGGCGGTCCTCAGGCGGCCCGTTGGCCCCGGGTTGTAGATTCCGGGCCGGGGACTGCACCGCACTGCGGCTGAGGAGCTACCCGGCAGCGGGGAATCGCGTGGTTTGCCTCACTTGCCGGGCCAGCTTTGCTGATCCGAAGCCCGAGAAATCCGATGCTCCCGGTGCTCCCCAAATGACCACGAGTTTCAGCGGCCCGGTTCCGGTGTTGCGCAGGTCATGGTGGGCCCCCACTTTGGCCAGTATTGAGTCCCCGACCGAGATGTCAAATGTCTCACCGCTGACCTCCATCTGTCCGGTTCCTTCGGTGACAATGTAGATTTCTTCGAGCGCCATGTCGTTGTCCGTGTGGGCGTGCATTCCTTCGCAGCCGCCGGGCGGGAGTTCCCAGGTTTGGACAGCAACCCGCAGTTCCGACTGGTCGAAGAAATGCCACTGCATCCGGACGGGAGAGCCGCCGTGCAGCCGGTAGTTAAACGCATGTTCGCCGGAATGTTCAATCATTTGGTGTTCCTGGCCTTTCGATTGTGCCGGCATCTTGTCCTCCTGACGGTTGGGGATACTCAACCGCGGCGAACGACGCCGCCGAGCCGGGTGGTGATTTTAGCCGCGGCATCGGTGCAGGCGTCGGCGAGGATCTGCAGTGTGTCGATCGAGACGCGGAACCTCGGTGCGGGTATCAGCACCGCTGCGACGACATTCCCGCGATGATCAAAAACCGGGGCGGCCACACTGGCTTCGTCCAGTGACGTTTCCCCGTAATTTGTGGCGTAGCCCCGCGCGGACGTCTCCTTTAGCCGGATCAGGTAGGCCTCCAGGGCCTCGTCATCCATTCCCGGGAAGGCGATAGTGCCGCTGGTGAGCAGACTGCGCGCTCGTTCAACGGGTTCGTGCGCCAAAAAGACCTGAATCGATGAGCTGAAAGAATCATGGTAACGGGTGCCAAGTGGGGTGGTGTGTTTGACTTGATGGTGGCTGGCAATTTGCTCCACACACATGGATTCATTGTTATCCCAAACCATCAGCGCACTGGTTTCACCGGTTCGTTCGGTCAATTCCTGCAGCACTGGATAGGCGACACGTCGCTCCTCCAGGTCTGCCAACAAGGGGCCCGCGACCGCGATCAGGCCCAGTCCCAGGGTGTAGCGTCGCGTTTCCGGATCCTGCCGGACCAGGTTTTCAGCTTCAAAAGTGGCCATGATGCGTGAGACCGTGCTTTTGTGCATGCCGACCCGGGAGGCGATTTCCGTGACGCCCAGCAGCGGTTCTTCGGTCGAAAAGCATCGCAGTACCGCAATTGCGTTGACAATGACGGAGCTTCCACGGCCTTCGCCGTCGGCCGAATCCCGGACTGCGGTAGTGGTCATTACTTCCCCTTTGAGTTTGTCGTCCGAATGCGGCGTCACGAAAACGTGGCGCCGCATTCACGAGACGGTACTTGCTGCGCTGCCGTCCGGACCGGCCTGCCGTCCGGACCGGCCTGCCGTCCGGACAGGCCTGAGCCCTGTGTTATGTCTTAGGCTCCCACAATGTTGTGCTCGGGGCCGAACGGGAATTTGGTGATATTCTCCGCGCCATCGGTGCCAACCACCAGAATGTCGTGCTCACGGTAACCACCGGCGCCTGCCTGGCCGTCCAGCACGGTGATCATCGGTTCCATCGAAACCACCATGCCCGGTTCCAGCACGGTATCGATGTCTTCACGCAGTTCCAGCCCCGCTTCGCGTCCGTAGTAGTGGCTCAGAACGCCGAAGGAGTGCCCGTAGCCGAAGGTCCGGTTAGCGAGCAGGCCGCGGTCCACGTAAATCTCGTTGAGTTCAGCGGCAATGTCCTTGCAGACGGCGCCGGGCTTGATCAGTTCCAGTCCGCGCTTGTGGACCTCGACGTTGACGTTCCACAGTTCCAAAGACCGTGCATCGGGCTCGCCCAGGAACAGGGTCCGTTCCAGTGCGGTGTAGTAGCCGCTGGTCATCGGGAAGCAGTTCAGGGACAGGATGTCGTGCTCCTGGAGCTTGCGCGTTGTGGCCCAGTTGTGGGCACCGTCGGTGTTGATGCCGGACTGGAACCAGACCCAGGTGTCGCGGATCTCGGAGTTAGGGAACGTGCGGGCAATTTCGTGCACCATGGCTTCGGTGCCGATCAGGGCGACCTCGTACTCGGTGATGCCGACCTTGATGGCGTTGCGGATCGCTTCTCCGCCCAGGTCACCGATGCGGGCGCCGTGCTTAATGACGGCAATTTCTTCCGCGGACTTGATCATGCGCTGGCGCATGGCGGCCTGTGCCACGTCCACCAGGGTGGCGCCGCTGAACGCGGCCTGGATCTTATTGCGGTTATCCAGTGGCAGGGAGTCGTCCTCGACGCCGAGCCGGCGGACGTTGATGCCACGGGTGCGCAGGGCCTCTTGGATCGCAAAAATGTAATTGTCCCGGCGCCAGTCCGTGTACACCACGTTGTCGCCGTAACCGCGTCGCCACGGCATGCCGGCGTCGATGTTCGCCGTAACGGTGACGGTGTCGTCCGCGGTGACCACCATGGCGTAGGAGCGGCCAAAGTAGGTGAAGAGGAAGTCCGAGTAGTACTTGATGCTGTGGTAACTGGTCAGTACGACGGCGTCGAGCTCCTTGGCCGCCATGATTTCCCGCAATCCACCGAGACGGCGTTCAAACTCTGCATCGGAGAAAGTGAGCTGAACCTTTTCGCCGTTGTGCAGGACTTTGAGGCGTTCCAGCTCGGATACGGAGCTGGCGTTTTCGGGAATGGTGATGCTCATGGTGTCTCCTTGTTGATGTTGCATTGGTAAATTGAGGGGAAAGTCTGGGATGGGCCTGGGCCGTTAGTGCATCAACGGCGCCTTCGAGGTCTCCTTGGCAAGCGACACGGCGATCAGGGATACGACGGCGGCCGCCATCAGGTACCAGCCCGGTGCCAGGTTGGAGCCGCTGAGCTTGATGAGCAGTGTGGAGGCGAACAGTGCGGTGCCGCCAAAGAGTGCGTTAGTGAGGTTGAAACTTACAGCGAATCCGCTGTAGCGGATCTTTGTCGGGAACAGTTCGGCCAGGAAGCTGGGCAGCGTTCCGTCATTGAGGGTCAGCATCGCGCCCAGCAGGATCTGGACCAGGATGATGATCAGGAAGTTTCCGGTGCTCAAGAGCAGGAACATCGGAACGGTCAGCACCACGAAGAGGATCGATGCGGTGATCAGGACCCGTTTCCGGCCAAACCGGTCCGAGGCCAGGCCGGTCAGGAAGATGAAGCCAATGTAGGTGACCAGGGCGACCGTGGTGGCCAGGAACGACTCGGAGGAATCCAGGCCGACTACCTCACTGAGGTAAGTGGGCATGTAGCTGAGAACCACATAGAATCCGACCGCGTTCAGAACCACTGCACCGACGGCGATCAGAAGCGGACGCCAGTGCTTGCGGAACAGGTCCGTGACGGGGGCCTTGATCGCCTCGTCTTCCTTTTCCAGGGCCAGGAATGCCGGGGTGTCCTCGAGCTTGACACGGATGTAGCGGCCGATCAGACCCATCGGGGCGGCAAGCAGGAACGGAAGGCGCCAGCCCCAGGAGTTCATTTGGTCCGGGGACAGGGAAACGGAAAGCAGCAATGCGATCAGGGAGCCAAGCAGCAGGCCGGTGGCCGTGCTGGCGGGCACCACGGCTGCGTATAGTCCGCGCCGGTTCGCCGGGGCGTACTCCACCAGGAATGCCGAGGCGCCGGCGTATTCACCGGCGGCCGAGAACCCCTGGACAACGCGCACGAGCAGCAGCAGGATCGGTGCCCAGATACCAATGATGTTGTAATCAGGGATCAGCGCAATCGCGAAGGTCGCCGCGGACATGATCAAAATCGATAAGGACAAGGCGTTCTTGCGCCCCACCCGGTCACCGATGTGCCCCCAGATGAACCCCCCGATGGGGCGGACAAAGAAGGAGATGGCAAACAAGCCGAACGTCAGCAGCAGTGCGGTCTGCTTGTCCGTCTCCGGAAAGAACGCATGCGCTATGGTGACGGCCAGGTATCCGTAGACGGCGTAGTCGAACCATTCGACGAAGTTGCCGATGAAACTGGCGCCAATGACCCGGCGCAGAGTTTTCTTGGAAACGCCGGTTCCGTCATTGGGGTTTTGCTGGCCGCTGAGGGTCGTCGTTCGGGGGGACGGCGAAGCGGGCCCGGCATAGGGCTCGGTGCCCGGCAAACCGGCGGGCAAAGCTACTGGGGGTGTTTCATTCGTCATAAGAATCCACCAAAGGGTTTGGGGTTGCAAGCGTTGCAACGTCGTTGCATAAGCGTACGACGTGATTCGCATCACGGTCAAGGGGTTGCGTGTTTGAGTTTCCCCCAGCCGCGACAACGGCGCCGTAGCCTAGCCCGTTGCGGCACCGTCGTTGCAGAGCAGTAATTTGCGTCGAGGAAAGCGAATGCCGCCGCTAGGCCGGCACACCCGCGGGCTCGCGAACCAGTTCGTTGGCCAGATCCATCACCAAGTCGTCAACCACCTGGCCATGGAGCAGTTCACCCTTAGCTGCGCTGGACCCGGCTGCCGAGGACAGGCAGCCGGTGTCCGGCGTGCGGTCCGGCACCACGGGGAGCCGGTCGAAGCGCGGCAGCACGGCGGCCGGACCGTCGACAACGCGGTCCATGGCTACTCTGCCCGGCTCAAGGTAGAGCATGAGCGAGGTCTCCAGTACCCCGCCATGCTCGATCTCCCACCCGGGGAAGCCGCCGGGGTAGACCTGGGCCAGCGTGTCCGGGGTGACAAAGTCCCAGTAGGACAGCAGCAACACGCTTGGCTTCGCGCCCGGCCCGATCCCGAGTTCCTCCAGGGCCAGGTCGATCCCTTCATAGAGGAACTGGTAGTTCTCGAAGTGCCCGTTGACAAAGACCACGTGCCGGACGCCCTGGTTCAGGAAGGACTTGACCAGATTGCGCGCCACGCCAATGAGCGAGGCGCCGTCCAGGCTGGTGGTGCCGCAAAGGTGGTTGCCGCCGCCGGACTTCTGCTGTGACTTGTAGCCGTAGGCGATGGGCTGGGCAACAAGCGCCCCCAGCCGGGTGGCCACTGCCTGCGCGAAATGCGTTGACAAGATGGTGTCCGTTCCCAGCGGCAGGTGCGGCCCGTGCTGCTCCAAGGAACCGACAGGGATGAGGACAATTGCCTCCCCGGACGCCAGAGCCTCGCGATAGGCGAAGGCGTCCAGGTCTTCCAGAAATACTGATGTGCCCATGGTGGTGCTCCTCGGTGGGTGTGGCATGCAGGGAAGTGAACGCTGCGGCGGCCGAAATGGCCGCCGCAGCGGGGGTGCGGGCTCAGACCACGGGTTCCGGGATTTTCTCTGCGCAGGCATCGCCATGCTCTGCCAGCACGGCATCGTCCTGCAGGTCAAGGCGGATGCCCAAGGGCACACCGGCCCGGAGGCGCCTGCGGAAGCGAGGGTAGCCGAGCGCAAAATACAGGCCCGCGGAGGTGATGGTGCCAGCCAGCCAGGAAAAATCGATTCCGCCCAAGGCCGTGGCGATGGGTCCCTGCAGGGCGGGGATGGCGCCGTACATGCACATCCAGGTCATGACAATCCCGGCGAAGAATGCAATGAACGCGACCGGATTGAATGCTTTGAGATGGGTTTTCTCCGGGGGGAGGAACAGATAGCTGAAGTTCTTGTGCCGGCGTTCAAAGACGAAATAGTGCACGGCCATAATGCCGCCCCACGTGGCAACCCAGGCCACTATCGCGATCAGCCAGGTGTCCAGCAATTCACCGAAGTTGCGGGCAAACATGAAGCCGATTACGGCAAGCATAGAAAGGGCGCCGACCAGGATGGACAGTTTCTTGCGGGACACCTTGACATCGAGCGCTTGTACCGCGACACCGAAGGTGTACATGTTGATGATGTTGGTGGCGATCGGACCGTGGATGACGAGCAGGATGACAGGAATGGCAAACGTGCCGAAATTCTCCACGATGAGAGCTCCCGGGTCCGCGCTTCCGTTCTTGGTGGCAAGGCTGGCGCCGAGAATGCCGAGCCAAACGACCGGCAGGAACTGGCCCAGCACACTGACGGTAAACAGTTTCGCCGGTCGTATTTTCCTGCTCACAAACCGCGAATAGTCCGGTGCGTAGGTGAACCAGCCGATTCCCCAGCCGATCCCGATAGCGGTCATCACGCCGGACATCGCGGCAATGCGGGGCATCCCGGTGAGGACTTCTCCTGCCGGGCCGGCGTAGGACCAATCGATGTTCAGGTGTGTCCAGGCGAGGATGGACATGGCGATGAGGACCACGATCGTGGGCGGCATGGTCCAGCGCTCAAACTTGGCGATGGCGTGGTAGCCGCGGTAGCAGATAATGACCTGGATGCTCATAATGACGCCGGCTGTGGCGATGCGCCAGCCGAAATTGGAAGCCGCCGGGTCCACCCAGCCGATCAGCGCGAAGAGGGCCATGACCAAGTCCAGAATGATCCAGGTGTTCACGGCCGCCCATCCGATGGCAATCGTGGCTTGGATTGCCGCTGGCAGGTAGGCGCCCCGGCGCCCAAAGGCGCCTCTGGAGAGCAACATCCCGGTGGCACCGGTTTTCTGGCCCAAGATGACGAAGAAGCCGAAACCCAGCATACCGATGAGGTTTCCGACAATGAGCACGAAGAGCGTATCGGAAAGGCCGAGCCCCAATTGGATTCCCAGTGCGCCGAGGATCCAGTTGATGGGGGCCACATTGGCACCTGCCCAGATCCAGAACTGACCCGAGAGCTTAGTGGTCCGCGCCGATTCCGGCACTGGCTGGAGAATATCTTCTACTTCCTGGGTGGCGTCTTCAGATTTAGTCGCCGATCTTTGTTTCACTGGTTACTCTTTCCGCCGCTGATTGAAGGTCCCTGCAGAAGTTTACGTGTGATGGGCACCACATGATATGTTGCAAGTGTCCATATCCCCGCGGGGAAAACTTGACACTGTGTCCATTGCCGGGCTGTTTTCGAGCAGTTAGCGGCTAACGAAGGGAAACGATTTATGCTTCCTCTGGCCGAGGTGCTGGACAATGAACTCGTGCGCGCGGGCCGTCCGCGTATCCGCGCGGGCCGGGCGATGATCGCGGTGAACTCGGTCCGCTGGGTCCATTCAAGTGAGGTGCTGCAAATCGCTCCGCTCCTGCGCGGGGAGGAACTTCTGCTGACGGGAGGGGCAGCTCTCTTAGGACTTAAGCCAGCGGCACAGCAGGACTACATCCGCCGACTGGCCGAGCGGCACGTCAGTGCCCTTGTCATCGAAACGGCCGGATTAAGCCGTAAGCTTTCGGCGGAACTGGTTCAGGCCGCCGAAGACTCATCCCTGCCTCTCATCGAGTTTCAATCAGTCGTCCCGTTCGTGGACGTGGCCGAAGACATTAACCGGCGCATCGTCTCCAAGCAGATTGCCGCCCTGCAGACTGCCGACTCCATAGCCCAGCACTTGATGGAAGCGCTGGCCTCCGGCGCCACCTTGTCGACGCTGATGGACCTCCTGGCGAAATCGCTGAAGACGCAGGTGGTGCTGATGGATCTGCGCGGAGCCGTGCTGGAAACGGCTGGCGAGGCGATGGAGCAGGCCGAACTCATTGAGGTGGAAATTTTCATCGGGGGCATCGCGACGGCGAAACTGAGCATCCACCGCCGGGCCAGCAGCGACGCGGCCGTGCTCCGGACCATCGGTGAGAGGCTCAGCGGAACGCTGGCTCTGGCTCTGTCGCAGCGATACCAGCCGACGCTGTCCCAGGTAGCGGACACCACTTTGATGCGGGCGGTGTTGGATGGCTCCGGGGCGGCGCAGGTGAAGGAGTTTTGCGCGATAGCCAAATTCCCCACCGACCAGCCCGTACTGATGATGGAGTTCCGGAGGATAGGTCTGGCCAATATCCAGGGGTCCGCGGAACGGGCGGTGCGTCGGTGCTGCCCCGGTGTGCGGACCTATCAGGAGGGCGGGAACGTCTATGCACTGATCCCGTTGGGAAACGTCGGGACCCGGCAGCGACGGTTTAGCATACTGGAGACATTGGAGAAGGAGCTCGCCGAAATTGCCGTCACCGGGGTCATGGGCCCAACGGTCGTCGATGCCACCTTGGCGCATTGGTCCTTGAGCGAGGCCAAGCTTGCGCATTCCCTGGGTCCGGCGTCCAAGGTCGGCAATAACCTGTGGGACAGCGAAAACTTTGTGGTGGAGCGGCTGGCCGCCGGTGCACTGCCGGCGTTGGCCGTGGCCCGCCTGACCCAGGAATTGGTCGGCGAACTACTGGAGTACGATAAACGCCGCGGTACCAAGCTCCTGGAGACACTCGATCAGTGGCTCGTAACCGGTTGTAATACGGCGGAAGCTGCCCGAATACTGTTTTTGGAGCGCCAGTCAATGCACAATCGGTTAACCAGGATATTCGAGTTACTTGGCGGCGATCCGCGCGGCACGGGCAAGATGGCTGGATTGCATCTGGCCGTCCGGCTAGCCGCAACCCTCCCGCATCACGTGCACGCTTCACGACTGCGCTAACGGCATGGCGGGACCGCTGGACGAAAAATTCTGCGCATCACGAACAAGGAGAAGCTGATGATCGATCCCGCATTTGAGGCAGCCGTAGCGGCAGCCCGGAAAAGCCTGCGTGAGGGCGGCATTCCGATTGGAGCGGCGTTGGCGCGCAATGGGCAAGTGGTGGCGTCGGGTCACAATGAGCGGGTTCAGCGCGGGGACCCGATCGCGCATGGTGAAATGTCAGCGCTGCGGGCCGCCGGCCGGCAAAAAAGCTACCGTGATACGGTGCTGTATTCCACGCTTGCACCGTGCGCCATGTGTACCGGCACCATCCTGCAGTTCAAGATTCCACGCGTGGTTGTGGGTGAGGCCCGGACATTTCCGGGGGAGTTCGAGCTGCTGCGCTCCCGCGGGGTGGAGGTAGTGGTTCTGGACGATGAGCGCTGCATCGACATGATGCGAAGCTTCCAACGCGACCATGCGGAACTTTGGGCCGAGGACATCGCTGACTAAAGCCGAGCCGATGGTGGCGTTTTACCCCGGACGACGACGACGGCGGCGGCGTGCGGGTCCGCCCAGTCGCCGGGTGGACCCGCACGTCCCTTGGATGCAGCGATCTATTTCAACCAGCCGTCCACGACGCTGCCGTTCGCATCAACCCACTTCTTGGCGGCGGCGTCGGGTTTCATGCCGCCTTGAATATCCTTGGCCACCGAGTTCTGGTCCTCGTTGGTCCAGTTGAAGGCGGTGGCCAGTTTCGCCGCCGGCGAGCCGCTGTCGGCGAGCTTCTTGGAGATGACCTTGTTCAGCTTGTACTCCGGGTAGTCGCACGCGACCTTCTCCGGGTCGGCGTCGCAACCGGGAGTCCATGCCGGGAGTTCTACTTTGACCAATGGAACTTCTGAGAGGAACCACTGAGGGTCGTAGAAATAACCCAGCAGCGGCGTCTTGTTCGCTTCGGCTGTCCGGAACGACTGGATGAGCGCGGCTTCGGAGCCGGAGAAGACCACTTTGTAGTCCAGATTGAGGTTCTTCACCAGCGCTTCGTCGTTGGTCACGAAGGCCGGGTCGCCGTCGAGCACCTGCCCCTTGCCCGCAGACTCGGACGTTTTGAACAGGTCCGCGTACTTGTTCAGGTTTTTGCCGTCCGTGATATCGGGATACTTTGCTGCCATCCACGGTGGTACGTACCAGCCGATGTGGCCCACGTTGCCGGTGGGACCGGCGTCGACGGCGACTTTCTGATCCGTGATGTACTGTTTCGTCAGATCGTCATGGCCCCAGTTTTCAATTATGACGTCCACCTGGCCGGAGGCGAATCCCTGCCAGGAGATCTGCTCGTTCAGGTTCTTTTCCACCACGGTACAGCCAAGCTTGTTGGTGGCCACGTAGTTGTACACCGCGGCATCGGCGGTGTATCCAACCCAGGCGTTCAACGCGACGTTGACCGTCCCGCAGTCGGTTTTGGCCGCGGCGCCGGGTGCCGACTGGTTTACGGCTGCGCCGCCGCAGCCGGTGAGCAGCATGAGTGCCCCGACGGTCGCGGCGGCGGCGGGGAGACTGCGTTTTAGGAGCCCTGCGGTTCTGGACATAATTCTCTCTCTTTAGGGTGGGGGCGGTACTGGTCGGAATGCCATCGGTGAAACTGAGGTCGCAATGCCGAAGTCGTCATGCTGAGGTCGGCATGCTGGGGTCAGGTCTTTCGGGCACCCGGCTTCCTGCCGGGCGTTGCGGCGGCTGCCTGGGTGATGCGGTCCAGCAGAATACCGAGGAAGACAATGGCCAGTCCCGCTGCCAGGCCCTTCCCGAAGACCGAGCTCTGGACGAAGCCAGCGACCACGTCATAGCCCAGACCGCCGGCGCCGACCAGGGCGCCAATGACCACCATCGCCAGGACATACATCAACCCTTGGTTGGCGGCCAGGGCGAGCGTTTTCCGGGCCATCGGAAGCTGGACCTTGCTGATGACCTGCCACGGGGTGGAGCCGCTGGAAACGGCCGCCTCCACCACCGTGGGCGAAATGGCGGCGATGCCGTCCGCGGTGATCTTGATGGCCACCGGAGCGGCGTAAATGATGGCGGCCACAATGGCGGTGAAGCGGGTGGCCCCGAACAGTCCGAGGAAGGGAACCAGATAAACAAACGCCGGCATGGTCTGGCCGGCGTCGAGCATCGGCCGCATGGCCGCATCTATCCGGCTTGAGCGTCCCATCGCCACGCCGAAGACCACGCCCAGCAGCATCACAATCACGGTCGCCAGCAGGGTGCTGGCCAGCGTCACCATGGCGTCGTTCCATAGCCCCAGAGAGACGATCACGGCCAGGCAAAAGGTGGTCACCGCTGCCAGCTTCCAGCCGCCAATGGCGTAGGCGGCAATGGCAATCACGACCACCAGAAGATAAAACGGTGTCTCGGTCAGCAGCGATTGGAACGGGTTCAGGATGCCAACCGTCACCGATTCGCGGAAGGAGTGGGTCAGGAAGTACAGATTCGCCTGCAGCCAGCCGCTGGCCGCGGTGACGCCGTCACTGATGGCCGCGCCAAAGTTCAGCCGTGCAGGGAAGACAGCGGCCCACAGGATGGTGCGGGAGACCTGCACGATTCCGAAGGTCAGCAGCAGCGTGCCCGCGAGGACGACGTACCTGGCGCGCCCGGAAAGCCTTCTGGCCCGTCGGGCACCGGGCTCTGCCCGTTGGCTGGCCGCCGTGGTGACGCGATCCAGGACGATGGCCATCAAAACGATGGCCAGGCCGGCGTTGACGGCCGTGCCCACGTCCAGGGACTGTAGGGCGACGACGACGACCTGACCCAGTCCCGGGGCGGCGATCAGAGCCGCGATGGTGACCATGGACAGTGCAGCCATCGTGCTTTGGTTGATGCCCATCACAATGGTCCTGCGTGCCATCGGCAGCTGTACGGTGTGCAGCCGCTGCCAACCGGTGGTGCCCAGCGAATCGGATGCCTCCCTGGTGTTGTCGGGAATGCTGCGGATGCCGTGGGACGTCAGCCGGATGACCGGCGGGGCGGCATAGATTACGGTGGCGATTACGGCGGACGCGGGTCCGATCAGAAAGATCAGCGCCAGCGGAGCCAGGTACACAAACGTGGGCATCGTCTGCATAAAGTCCAGCACCGGCGTGACGACCTTCTGCACCCGGTTGCTGGTCCCGGCCAGCACCCCCAATGGAATGCCTACGATCAGTGTCAACAGCACGGCCGTGAGCACCAGGGCAAAGGTATAGGCCGCATCGACAAACAGTCCCTGTATCCCGAAGAACGTGAAGACGACGGCGGTCAGCAGCGCGACCCTGATGTTGCCGACGGCGAACGCGATCCAGGTCAGCACGGCAACGGTCCCCAGCCAGCCCAGGACCGGGATGACTTCGCCGGTGGGGCTGGCCGCAAAGACGGCCATGAAGAAGCCGGCGACCAGTCCTACGGCGCTGCGCAGGGGCGTGAGGATGTACATGAAAACGGGATTCCCGTCGCGGTTCTCCGCGATCCAGCCGTTGAAGCGGTTAAGGCTCCGGTGCAGGTCAGTCAGTTCCGAGGCCGGCAGGGCCAGCGTGCCGGTTCCCCGCAGCAACAAGAAGCCGAGCAGCCACAGGACAGCGGCCGCCAGCAGCAGCCAGGTCCGGCGGCTGACCCGGCGGCCGGCCACCGGGCTACGGGCGGGCCTGGCTGCTGCCGGGCGGTCCTGCAGTAGCGTAGCCATCAGACGACTGCTTCTTTGCTGGCTGCTTCTTTGCCGGCTGCTTCCTTACCGGGTACTTCCTTATTGGGGACAGTCTCATTGTCGCGGCCGCCCGCGGCGGGGAAGGCAGCGCCGTTGTTGCCGGAAGTAGGGCCGCCGGAAATATGGTGGCCGGAATTCCGGCCGTCGGACGTATGGCTACCGGAGCCGTGGATAACCGACAGGATGGAGTCGCGGTCTATCTGGCCGAGGATTGTTCCGTCGCCGTTGGACACCAGCACCGGAGAGATGGTGCTCATCACCACGGGAATGGCATCTCTGATCAACGTCCCTGCAGCCAGCACGGGACCATCAAGGGCCGTGCTGGACGCTACCGTTTTGGTGATCCATTTGAGCGTCAGGACGTCGGCCCGTGGTACCTCGGAGACGAAGTCAGCGATGTAGCTGTCTGCCGGGGAACCCACCAGTTGGTCACCGGAGCCCATCTGGACCATCTCGCCGTCGCGCATTATCAGGATGCGGTCTCCGAGCTTGAGGGCCTCGGACAGGTCGTGGGTGACGAAGACCATGGTCTTGCCCATCTCCTTGTGCAACCGGATCACCTCGGCCTGCATATCGCGGCGGATCAGCGGATCCAGGGCCGAAAAGGGTTCGTCGAAGAGGATGGTATCCGGGTCTCCGGCCAGCGCCCGTCCCAGTCCGACGCGCTGCTGCATGCCACCGGAAAGCTGGTCGGGATAGTGCTGCTCGTAGCCCGTGAGCCCCACAAGGTCAATGATCTCCTGGGACTTCGTGTACCGCTCGTTTTTGGCCGTACCCCGGATCTGCAGGCCGTAGGAGACGTTGTCCAGGACCGTACGGTGCGGGAGCAGGCCGAAATGCTGGAACACCATGGAGATCTTGCGCCGGCGCAGCTCGCGCAGCTCCGAGGTGCCGGCCTGAAGTACATCCCGGCCGTCCACGAGTACCTGCCCCGATGTTGGTTCGATCAGCCGGGTGAGGCATCGGATCAGAGTTGACTTCCCCGACCCGGAAAGCCCCATCACCACGAACACCTCGCCCTTGGCGACGTCGAAATTCATGTTCCGCACGGCCGTCACGCAGCCGGTGCTTTCGAGCAGCTCGGCGGAGCTTTGTCCGGACAGCCCGGCATTACCGGGAACCTTTTCACCCCCGGAACCGAAGACTTTCCAGAGATTGCGGACCGAAATAACGGGGCTGTTCATCGCTATGCTCCTGCCGTCGATGGGTCGAACCAATAACCGGGGACCGGATCGATGTTTTGCCAGATGTGTTTTGTTTCGCGGTACTCCGCGAGGCCGGCCACGCCCAGTTCCCGTCCGTTCCCCGATTGGCCGAAGCCGCCCCATTCCGCCTGTGGAACGTAGGGGTGATAATCGTTGATCCATACCGTTCCGTGCCGCAGCGCGATCGCCACCCGCTGGGCGCGGGCGCCATCCTGCGTCCAGACCGCGCCGGCGAGCCCGTAGATGGTGTCATTGGCCAGGCAAACAGCCTGCTGCTCGGTGCTGAAGGTCTCCACCGTCAGTACCGGGCCAAAGGACTCCTCCTGCACCACCCGCATGGTGCTGTGGCAGCCATCGAGAATGGTCGGCGGGTAGTAGCTTCCGCCGGCCAGGTCCGGTTCGTCCGGAATGAATCCGCCGCAGAGCAGCCGGGCGCCTTCGGCCAAGCCGTCCTGAACATAGGCATGCACCTTGGCCCGATGCGCGGTGGAGATCAGCGGGCCGGTCTGGGCGTTGTCATCAAACGGACCGCCGAGGCGGATCAGCCGTGCCCGCCGGGTGAGCTCGGCAACAAAGTCGGCGTGGATCGATTCTTCGATGATGAGCCGCGCACCGGCGGAGCAGACCTGGCCCGAGTGCAGGAAAACGGCCGTCAGAGCGTAGTCGACGGCGGCCTCCAGATCGGCGTCGCCGAACACAATATTCGGGTTTTTGCCGCCGAGCTCGAGCGCCACGCGCTTGACCGTGGCAGCCGCGGCTGCCATCAGGAGTTTGCCCGTTGCCAGCCCGCCGGTGAACGAGATCATATCCACCCGCGGATCGGTGCCCAGCACGGCGCCAACGACAGGTCCGGAGCCGGTCACCAGATTGGCCACACCGGCAGGAACTCCTGCCTCAGCAAGTGTCTCCATCAGCAGGATTGCGGTCGACGGCGTCAGCTCACTGGGTTTGAGCACGAACGTGTTTCCCGCCAGTAGGGCCGGGGCCACCTTCCAAGATGTCTGCAGTAGTGGATAGTTCCAGGGTGTAATCAGGCCGCAGACACCAATGGGGGCATGAACAATCCGGCTGATGGCCCCGGGACGGCCCGTGTCGATCACGCGGCCGGCGTCCGTGCCGGCGATACCGCCGTAGTGCCGGAAGCAGGAAATCACATCGTCGATGTCGTATTCGGCCTCGGCATACCGCTTTCCGGTATCCAGAGCCTCCGCCCTGGCATAGACAGACTTGTCGCGCTCGAGCAGATCTGCGGTACGCATCAGAATCCGTCCGCGTTCCTTTTCGGAGGTCGCCGGCCAGCCGCCGTCATCAAAGCTGTGCCGTGCGCTGGCGATGGCTGCTTCGGCGTCGGCCGTGCTGCCCTCAGCCACGGTGGCGACGGCGGTGCCATCCGCGGGGCAGCTGATGAGCCGGGTGTCGCCGCCAACGGATGGCAGCCACGCTCCGCCGGCATAGACGCCGCGGGCCAGCTGGGTCCCGAGGTCCATTGCCGGGGCCGCACTCATGATGTCGTCCCGCCGCGGGTGGCAGCAGTTTCGATCATTGCTGGGTCAACCGTTGCTGATTCAACCGTTGCTGATTCCACGGGTGCCGTTGCGGGCCGGGATCCGTCGTGGCGGTAGAACGCTGCCGCCTGGGCCGGCAGCGGGGGCTTGTCGAGGATCAGGTCAGCCGCCTTCTCTGCGAGCATCATGACGGGTGCATAAATATTGCCGTTGGTCACATACGGCATCGCGGATGCATCCACTACCCGCAGGCCGCCGGTACCATGCACCCGCATGGTCAGCGGATCCACGACCGCCATCGGATCGGATGCCGGTCCCATCTTGGCGGTGCAGGACGGATGCAGGGCGGTCTCGGCGTCACGCGCCACCCACTGAAGAATCTCGTCGTCGGACTGCACCTTTGGTCCGGGGGAGAGTTCTCCGCCGTCGAACGCTGCCATTGCTGCCTGGCCCAGAATGTCCCGGGAAATGCGTACGGCTTCGACCCACTCGCGCCTGTCCTGGGCGGTTGAGAGGTAGTTGAACTTCAGTGACGGATGGCGGCGGGGATCCGTGGATTGGATTTTTACGCTGCCGCGGGAATCTGAGTACATCGGACCGATATGGACCTGGTAGCCGTGTTTGGCAGCGGCTTTCTGCCCGTCGTAGCGCACCGCGACGGGCAGAAAGTGGAACATCAGATTCGGGTAAACGGCGTCCTCATTGGAACGGACAAAGCCGCCGCCCTCAAAGTGGTTGGTCGCGGCCGGTCCGCTGCGGCGCAGCAGCCACTGCAGGCCAATGAACGGGTAGCGCCACAGACTCAGGCTCGGCTGTTGGGACACGGGCTGGGTGCAGGCATGCTGGATGTAGACCTCCAAATGGTCCTGCAGGTTTTCGCCCACGCCGGGGAGGTCCGCCACTGACGCGATGCCCAGCTGCCGCAGCTGCACCGCGTCGCCCACGCCGGAAAGCTGCAGCAGCGCGGGGGTGTTGATGGCACCGCCGCACAGGATGATCTCCGCTCCGTGCACGGTGTGCCGCCGCCCGTTCCTGCGGTAGCTTACCGACGTGGCCACAGTGCCGGTGAAGTTGATTTTCGTGACGAAGGCCCGGGTGAGCACGCTGAGGTTGGTGCGGCGGCGGTGGGGGCGAAGATAGGCCCGCGATGCGGAGAGCCGCTGGCCTTTGTGCACATTGCGGTCAAAGGGACCGAAGCCTTCCTGCCGGTACCCGTTGACATCATCGGTCCGGGGGTAGCCGGCCTGCCCGGCCGCTCGGAAGAAGGCCTGGAACAACGGGTTCCGGGCCGGCCCGCGTTCGAGCACCAGCGGCCCGTGGTGCCCGCGCAGTTCGTCATCCCCGGCCGACGCCAGCGCATTCTCCATCTTCTTGAAATAGGGCAGACAATGCGCGTAATTCCAGCTCTCCATGCCTGGATCCGCCCCCCAGCGCTCGTAGTCCAGAGGATTGCCGCGCTGGAAGATCATGCCGTTGATGGAGCTCGACCCGCCCAGCACCTTACCCCGCGCATGGGCGACCCTCCGGCCGGCCATCTGCGGTTCCGGGTCCGATTGGTAGCGCCAGTCATAGAACCGGTTTCCGCTGGGGAAGGTAAGCGCCGCCGGCATTTGGATGAACAGATCCCAGGGGTAGTCACTGCGCCCGGCCTCCAGGACCAGAACTGTATGGGTACCATCGGCGCTCAGCCGGTCCGCAAGCACCGAACCGGCACTGCCGCCGCCGACAATCACATAGTCATAGCTCACACCGTCATACTTCACAGCATTGTCTTTGGCGCTGTCGTCTCCAGCCCTGTCGTCTCCAGCCCTGTCGTCTCCAGCCCTGTCGTTCTTCGCACTGTCGTCCATAACACTGTCGTAGCTCTTGTCCGTCATGTTGCGGGTCTCCTCGTACGGGGATGGAAAAAATCCGGCCGGATGTGGTGTGTGGAAGCGGCCGCCGGACCGGCCGTGTCAGCCGCGGAGGCGTTCCATCCCCGGGTCCACCAAAGGTTCGGCGGTGACCGTGGCCCGGATCCGGCGGCCGAAGTATTCGATATCGACCCCGTCCCCGACGGCGGTCGCAGCGGGCAGCCACGCATAGGCAATCGGTTTCCCGATGGAGTAGCCGTAGGCGGCACTGGTGACATACCCGGCGGCCTCGCCGTGGACATACACCGGCTCCTTGCCCAGCACGATCGACGTGCCGTCGTCGACGGTCAGGCAGCGCAATTCCCGGGCTGCGGGGTTTTCCCGGCGCCGCGCCAGCGCCGCCGAGCCGGCAAAATCGACGGCCTTGCCGCCGTCGTCCTCACCGGTTTTGGCCTTGCTGACGGAGAAGCCAAGACCCGCTTGGTACGGATCGTGCTCGGGCGTGACGTCGGTGCCCCAGAGCCGGTAGCCCTTTTCCAGCCGCAGACTGTTGAAGGCTCCACGGCCGGCGGCGATGATGCCGTGTTCCTGCCCGGCAGCGAAGAGCAGGTCCCAGAGCCGGAGCCCGTTTTCCGCCGTCGTGTAGAGCTCCCAGCCCAGCTCGCCGACGTAGGAGAGCCGCATCGCGGTGACCGGGACGCCGCCGATGCGAACGTGTTTGGTGCGGAAATAACGCAGCGCGTCGTTGCTGAAGTCGTCCGTGCTGACCTTCGCCATCACCGCCCGGGCCAGCGGTCCCCACAGCCCGATGCAGCACGTGGAGCCGGTGCTGTCCCGGACCTGGACCCACTGGGCCACGTCCGCGGCGGTCTGTTTCCGCGCCTCGACGGTGAAGTAGTCCAGGTCGATGTTGCCGTTCACGCCGATCTGGAAGGTCTCCTCGTCCAGCCTGGCGATCGTGATGTCGCTGCGGATGCCGCCGTCGCCGGCCAGCAGCAGACAGTAGGTCACAGCTCCCGGTTTCTTGGCGATCTGGCCGGTGCTCAGCCGCTGCAGCAGAGCCAGCGCCCCGGGGCCCGAAATGACCAGGCGTTTGAGCGGGGTCATGTCGTAAAGGGCGACGGCGGTGCGCGTCTTCCACGCTTCGGCGGCGGAGATGGGGGAGGAGAATTGGGCGGCCCACGGTTCGCGCTCGGGCGGCTGCCATTCGGGCGGCAGTTCGTTGAGCAGACGGGCGTTGGCCTCGAACCAGTGCGGACGCTCCCAGCCTGCGGATTCGAGGAAGAAGGCCCCGAGCGCCTTTTGCCGGACGTTGAACGGGCTCACCCTCAGTTCCCGTGGGGAGACCCGGGGCTGCAACGGGTGCAGGATGTCGTAGATCTCCACGAAGTTCTGCTGCGAGGTTTCACTGACATAGCTCTCGGCCGTCTGCACTTCCTCGAAACGCGAGACCTCGCATTCGTGCAGCGGGGTACGGGACTGGCCTTCGACAAGCAGTTCCGCCACGGCCCGAGCCACACCTGCCGAGTGGGTGACCCACACGGCCTCGGCCAGGTAGAAGCCCTCCAGCTCCGGAGATTCACCCACCAGCGGACCGCCGTCTGGAGTGAAGGAGAAGATGCCGTTGAAGCCGTCCTCGATGGCGGCGTCGCGCAGGGCCGGCAGCAGCGCCTGGCTGTCCCGCCAGGAGGGCAGGAAATCCGCTTCCGTGAACTCCAGCCGGGAGGGCATGCGGTGTTCATTCATCTCGGCCGGGCCGACGCGGGGGAGCTGGTCCAGATCCGCCGGCATGGGACGGTGGGCGTAGGAACCGATGCCGATCCGGTCGCCGTGTTCGCGGTAATAGAGGTCCTTGTCCTGGTACCGCAGAATCGGCAGCTGTGCGCCGTCGGGCAGCTCGTTCCTGCCGGCCAGCGCCGGCAGCGCCGTCGTCGTGACGTATTGGTGGGCCAGCGGCAGCAGCGGCACGGCCATGCCGACCATGGCCCCGATCTTCGGCCCCCAAAAGCCGGCGCAGGACACCACGATGTCGGCGGGAATCACCGCGTCCGGGGTGCGGACTCCGGTGACCTTGCCACCGCGCTGCTCAATGGCAAGGACCGGTGTTGAACCAACGAAGGTGACCCCGGCAGCGGCGGACCGCTCGATCAGCAGACGGACGGCCCGCGCCGAGGAGGCCAGCCCGTCGGAGGGCACATAGAGCCCGCCCAGGACCTGGTCCCGGCCAAGAAGCGGATAGTGTTTTTCGCATTCGTCCGCATCGATGACGCGCGCCTCGATGCCCCAGGAGGTCGCATAGCCAAGTTTGCGGTGCAGCTCGGCCAGCCGGGCCCCGGTGGTTGCCAGCTCAAGACCGCCCACCTGGTTGAAGCAGGAAACGCCGTCCGCGCG
The DNA here is from genome assembly GCF_015708085.1 of Arthrobacter terrae. GTDB lineage: Bacteria > Actinomycetota > Actinomycetes > Actinomycetales > Micrococcaceae > Arthrobacter_M > Arthrobacter_M terrae. Next base: position 54,890 of record NZ_JADNYM010000011.1, read on the forward strand.
CAGCGAAAGCAGCTTCTCCACGGTGTAGCCGGCAAATTCGCTCATAGTCTTGGACGCGTTCGTCTGGAACACCAGTCCCGGCGCGTGCGATGAGGAGCCGCCTGCCAGGTGCAGGGGACCCTGTTCGACGACGGTCGTATTGGTCCAGCCGCGGCTGGCCAGCTCATCGGCCAGGTTTGCTCCGACAATACCGGCGCCGATAATCACAACGCGGGGTGATGTGGTCATTGAATAGTCTCCAAGTGGCTTAGGCAGCGGAAGGGCAGGAACTGGGGCACGCGCGCCGGCGCGGAAGTGCTCTGACCGGCTAGCGGAAGACAACGGTGCGGGTTTTGTTGAGCAGCACGCGGTGCGAGGTATGCCATTCCACCGCGCGGGACAGTGCCAGGGCTTCGGCGTCGCGGCCGACGGCGACCATTGATTCCGGATCCAGGCAGTGGTCCACCCGGATGACTTCCTGTTCGATGATCGGGCCCTCGTCAAGGTCCGCGGTTACATAGTGTGCCGTTGCGCCTACCAGCTTCACCCCGCGTTCATAGGCCTGATGGTACGGTTTGGCTCCCTTGAATCCCGGTAGGAATGAGTGGTGGATATTGATTGCCCGGCCCGCCAGCTCCCCGCAGAGCCGGTCCGAGAGGACCTGCATGTATCGCGCCAGGATCACCAGATCGATCCGGTAATCCGCAATGACTTCCAGCAGCCGGTGCTCTGCGGCGGACTTCGTCTGCGCCGCCACGGGAATATGGATGAAGGGCAGGCCTGCCGCCTCGGCCATCGGGCGCAAGTCCTCGTGGTTGGAAACGACCGCCACGATGTCCGCGCTCAGGCAGCCGGAGCGCCAGCGGTAGATCAGGTCGTTGAGGCAGTGCCCGAATTTTGAGACCATGATCAGCAGCCGCTCTCTGCGCCCATCGCTGATCTGGTACGTCATGGAGAACTTTTCCGCGGTCGGTGCGAACCGTTGGGTGAGGTCCGACGCGGTCAGGGCCGACGCCGACATCCCGAAGCCGGGCATCTCCGGGTTGGCATTGTTCCCCTGCAGCGCCTCATAACGGAAGGCTGTGCGCAGGAACAGAGTGCCGGAAACATGGTCATCCAGCTGCTGGTGTTCGACGATGTCGAAACCACCCTCGGCCAGGAAACTCGTCACGGCATGGACGATGCCCGGCCGCTCCGGACAGCTCAGGGTCAGAACGTGGATCGGGGAGCCGATCGGGGAGTCAACGGCCGCCCCGGACTCTACCGGTGCTTCCTGCATCAGGACCTGCGCTCTAGCCATGATTAACTCCCAAAATACGTTCGCGATATACGTTCCGGACGGGCAAAGGGCTGCTGGAGGGCGGGCGAGGGCATCAGCCGTGGCCCTGGAGGGTCAATCCCGGCGGCAGGTTTGGTACCTCACCGGACTCGGCGACCATGATGTTCCCGTCGATCACCGACACGGCATGAACACGGACAGGCAGCTTGGCCGGAGGAGCGTCTGCGGCGCCGGTGCGCAGATTGAAGCGGGAGGCGTGCAGCGGACACTCGACCTCGCAGCCTTCCACCCAGCCGTCCGCCAGCGAAGCATCCTGATGCGTGCACGTGTCATCGATGGCAAAAAGCTCTCCATCCTCCGTGTGGAAGACGGCAATCGGCGGGGTCGTCTCCAGCCGCAGGGCATCGCCGGGGGCAAGAGCGCTGAGTGGACATGCGGTGTGCATGGGCGAACCTCTGTTCCTAAGGAATTCTTTGAGCCATCCGTGCAAACCATCCCTACAGGTCATCTCTGCCAGGGTGGGCCGTTTCGCACTCTGCAACTTAACTCGCATTACGGAACATCGTGATTCATCTCACACGGCTTGTCAAGGGGTCGGGCCATCGGAAAGGGACCCCTTGACAATGCATAGTCCAACGCGCATTCTGTTTCACATGGCGACGTTGGTTGCGCAGGACGCAATATCGGCCTTTTCCGGCATTTTCATCCTTTAAGGAGGGACGGCACATGACCACCATCGCAGTTGTGGGAGCCTCGCTGGCGGGCATCTCCTCTGCGCGGGCCCTCCGTGCGCAGGGATACCGCGGCCGCCTGGTGATCATCGGCGACGAAGGCAGGCGGCCCTATGATCGGCCGCCGCTGTCCAAGGACTTTCTCGCCGGGAGGATCACCGCCGCCGACCTGGCGCTGGAATCGGACGATGAAGAGCTGGAGGCCGAATGGCTGCTTGGCGTCGCGGCAACCGGGCTGGACACGCGGCGACACGTAATCACCTGCAGTGACGGCCGTACAGTCGCCTACGACTCAGCCATTATTGCCACCGGCTCACGGGCACGAATACTGCCGGCTGCGGCGGGATTCGGGAACGTCCACACCCTGCGGACCCTTGAGGATGCGCAGCGCCTGAAGGAGCAGCTTGTTCCGGGGTGCCGCCTCGTGGTGATCGGTGCCGGTTTTGTCGGAGCCGAGGTCGCGGCCACAGCCAGAAGCATCGGCGCGGACGTCACCCTGATTGGCTCGGGGCCGGCCCCGCTTAGCGGCCCCCTTGGAGCGCGAATGGGTGCCCTGATCGGCGGCCTGCACGAGGTCAACGGCGTCAGGCTCATCAGCGGCACCCGGATCGAATCCCTTGTTGCGGACGGCGGAAATGGTGGGCACGCCGGAACGGCCAGCGCAGTACGGCTGTCCGACGGGAGCACGGTGCCGGCCGACGTCGTCGTGCTGGGCTTGGGCGGAATTCCGAATGTTGAATGGCTCGCCGGCTCCGGGCTGGATCTGGCCGACGGCGTCCGGTGCGACTCCGCGGGCCGGACCGGTGCCCTCGGCGTGTCGGCGGTGGGTGACTGCGCCGCCTGGTTTGACAGCAGATCGGGCAGCTATCAGCGTGCCGAACATTGGACCGGCGCGTTGGAGCGGCCTGGCCGCGCCGTGGCTGCTCTGCTGGCGGACGCCGCCGCGCCTGCTGGTGCACCGACCGGCGCTGGTACTGGCGCGCTGGAGCTGCCGTACTTCTGGTCCGACCAATACGGCGCGAGGCTCCAGTTCGCCGGCACCGCGGACGGCGCCGACAGCGTGGAAATTGAAGCAGGTGACCCTGCCGATCACACCTTCCTGGCCGTCTACTACCGCGCCGGGGAAGCGGTCGCCGTTTTGGGCGTGAATCAGCCCCGGCTGTTCACCAGGTGGCGTAGGTCGCTCAACGGTAGTACCTCGAAGGAATGCGCGCCCGTCCCGAGGGAAACCGGAGCGACGTCGCTGAGCCCGGCCTGCTGAACGTCCGCCCCTGATGCTGCCTGCCCCTGCTGTTGTCCGCCCCGCTGTTGAGGAGTATAAGAATGACCTCCGAAGTAATTTCTCCGTCCCTGATCCCGACCCTGCCGGGGCACACATATGTCGATGAGGATATTTTCCGTGCTGAACAGGAAGAGATCTTCGAGAAGATGTGGTTTTGCGCGGTGCTGTCCGCTGACCTGACGAAGCCGGGATCGTACAAAACGGTGCAGGTAGGCCGCGAAAGCGTGCTGATCAACCGCACTCGCAAGGGTGAGGTGCGGGCGTTCTTCAACATCTGCCGGCACCGCGGCGTGAAGTTGTGCATGGAGGAAGCCGGTGTTGTCGGCCGGGCCTTCCAATGCCCGTACCATGCCTGGACGTATGACTTCGAGGGCAAGCTCATTGCCGCGCCGAACCTGACAAAGATGCCGGACATCGACCGGCAGGAATACGGCCTGGTGAAGATCGCGGTGCGCGAATACATGGGCTATGTCTGGGTTTGCCTGGCGGACGAACCACCATCGTTCGAAGCAGACGTGATCGGCGCCATCGAGGAGCGGCTGGGTGACCTGCGCGCCATTGAGGGGTACGACATCGCGCATCTTAGCCTTGGCCGGCGCATTAGGTACGATGTGAAAGCCAACTGGAAGCTCATCATCGAGAACTTCATGGAGTGCTACCACTGCGCCACAATCCACCCGGAGCTCACCGAGGTCCTGCCGGAGTTCGCCGACGGCCTTGCGGCCCAGTTCTTCGTCGGACATGGCGCCGAATTCGGCGAAGACATCAAGGGCTTTACCGTGGACGGTTCCGAAGGCCTGGAGCGGATTACCGGGATCGACGACGAGCAGGACCGCCGCTACTACGCCATCACGATCAAGCCCACGGTTTTCGTCAATCTGGTGCCGGATCACGTCATCATCCACCGGATGTTCCCGATGGCTGCGGACCACACCATTGTCGAATGTGATTGGCTTTACCTGCCCAGTGTGGTGGACTCCGGCAAAGATCTCACCGCTTCCGTCGAGCTCTTCGACCGGGTCAACCGGCAGGACTTTGACGCCTGCGAGCGCTGCCAACCGTCCATGGGATCACGCATCTACGCCAAGGGCGGCGTTCTGGTGCCCAGCGAGCATCACATTGCGGTCTTCCATGACTGGGTGACGAGCAGGATCAGCGCCGCCGGTAGCCCAGCTTCTCACTGACCTGCTCCCCGGTCTGCTTGAGCTCCTCAAGCAGACCGGGTATTGCTTTGGGGTCGAACCGAAAGGCCGGCCCGGAGATGCTGATGGCCGCGATCGTAACGCCGCGATGGTCGCGTACCGGTACAGCGACGGCATTGAGCCCTATCTCCAGCTCCGAATAGGAGGTGGCAAACCCGTTTGCCGCGGCGGCGATGAGCTGCTTTTCCAGTGCTGGACGGGACGTTACCGTACTCTCGGTGAGGGCCGGCTGGCCGGATTCCTTCAGGATTTGCCCACGTTCCGCGGTGTCCAGGGACGCCAGCAGGATCTTGCCGCTGGAGGTCGCATGGACCGGTGTCAGGCTGCCCATCCAGTCGGAGGTGGCCAGTGCGGACGGGCCCATTGCCTGATCGACATTGACGGCAAAATTCGAGCGCAGTACCGCCAGATTCACTGTTTCCTGGAATTTATCAGCCAGCGCGTGCAGGAAGGGGCGGGCCTCGGCAGCCACGTTCAGACGTCCGGGGATGGAACTGGCCAGGCGCAGGATGCCGAAGCCGAGCTGATATTTGCCGCGTTCGTGGTCCTGCTGGGCCATGTCCCGGGCATCCAGGGCGCTCAGGAGACGGGAAGCCGTCGATTTGTGGACCCCCATTTCGTCCGCAATTTCACTGACCCCGGCACCGCCGGTGCGAGCCAGGATCTCCAGTACGGTGATGGCGCGGTCCACAGACTGCACCCCGCCCCGGGAGGAGGAACTTTCCGGATCGGTCAAACCTGCGGGTAAGGCATCGGGGGATCTGTCGGCAACCATACCTTCATGCTCCCAGACTTGCCGGCGGGGATGAGACGCGCCCGGCCTCGGCGAAGCCCCGCCTGCGCGGCCATGATGGCCGCGCCCGGCACCGGGGCGAGCTGCGGAACGCCGGTTCATTCTGCGTAATGTTCAGACCTTGGTTTTCGCACCCGTACTTCCTGCGCACAGTTGCGGCCTAACTTTGCGTAGCTTTCACCGCGGAGGCTTAGAGAACGCTGCGGATGGTCTTTTCAAAACTTGTCACGTGCTCCAGCGCCAATTCGGCTGCCAAGGTGGCGTCGCCGTCGGCGATTGATTCCAGCAGCCGGATGTGTTCGGTGATGTGGCCGCTGACCGAGGGGACCTTGTCCAGCACCAGGCACCAGATCCGGGTGGCCAGATTGTCGTATCGGATCAGGGCATCCTCCAGATGCGGGTTGGCGGCCGCCTTGTAGATCAGCCGATGCACGGTGAGGTCATACCGCATCAGCTCGCGCTGGTCCCGCGATTGAGCATCCAAGGTGCCGATGGTGGCTGCCACGGCGAGCAGTTCGGCGCGCAGTGCAGGGGTGGCGCGCAGTGCGGCGCGGCGGGCAGCGAGCGGCTCGAGCAGCTGCCGGATTTCGGAGACGTCAGCCAGTTCCGTGATATCGACGATGGTCGCAAATGTGCCGCGGCGGGGGTAGGAGACCACCAGGTGGTCAATTTCAAGTTTCTTCAGCGCCTCACGGACCGGCGTGCGGCCCACCTGCAGTTCGGCGGCCAGTTGCCCGTCATTGAGCGGCTCACCCGGCCTGATCTCCAGCATGATCAGCTTGTCGCGGATCCTCCGGTAAGCGGACTCCGCCAGGGACAGTTCTTCGGTTTCCGTTTCGGCTTCGGCGGGCGGCAATTGCGGCAGGGCGTTCACATCGGTTCCTGACTGTGCTCTAGGTTCGCGGTGACATCCGGGGAGGTTCCGGGTGGTGCTATTGACTATTTGTGAGATTGATCATAGCATTCAAACAACACTGATATATCAGTAAACCCGAATCTAACATTTCACTGAACATTTCACCGAATGGCTTTACTTCAAAGGAGACACCGATGGCAGACCTGCTCACCGACCCATTGTCCGAAGTCGACGCAGAGGTCGACGAGGCCATTTCCCACGAGCTGCTCCGACAGCAGTCCACTCTGGAGATGATCGCTTCCGAGAACTTTGCTCCGGCGGCAGTCATGGCCGCGCAAGGATCGGTACTGACGAATAAGTACGCCGAGGGGTATCCCGGAAAGCGCTACTACGGCGGCTGTGAGCACGTGGACGTCATCGAACAGCTGGCCATTGACCGGGTCAAGGCCCTCTTTGGTGCCGAAGCCGCCAATGTCCAGCCGCATTCCGGCGCGCAGGCCAATGCGGCCGCAATGGCCGCGCTGCTGACGCCGGGCGACACCATCATGGGTCTGGATCTGGCCCATGGCGGCCACCTTACGCACGGGATGCGGCTCAATTTCTCCGGAAAGCTCTATAACGTGGTTCCCTATCATGTGCGCAAGACGGACCTGTTGGTGGACATGGCAGAGGTGGAGGCGCTGGCGCTCGAGCACCGTCCGCAGCTGATAGTGGCCGGCTGGTCCGCGTACTCCCGCCAGCTGGATTTTGCCGAATTCCGCCGGATTGCCGATCTGGTAGGTGCCTACCTGATGGTCGACATGGCCCATTTTGCCGGGCTGGTGGCCGCGGGCCTGCACCCGAATCCGGTACCTTACGCTGACGTAGTCACGACGACGACGCACAAAACCCTGGGTGGGCCCCGGGGAGGTGTGATCCTTAGCAAGCAGACCCTGGCCAAGAAGATCAACAGCGCCGTTTTCCCCGGTCAGCAGGGCGGACCGCTGGAGCACGTAATTGCAGCCAAGGCGGTGGCCTTCAAGCTCGCCGCGGGCGCGGAATTTGCGGACCGCCAGCGGCGTACGCTGGCGGGCGCTGCGATTCTGGCCGAGCGTTTACTGGCCGACGACGTCGCGGCCGCCGGAATCTCCGTGGTCACCGGTGGCACGGATGTCCATTTGGTCCTGGTGGATCTGCGGCACTCCGAGCTGGACGGGCAGCAGGGGGAAGACCGTCTGCATCGGATCGGCATCACGGTTAACCGAAACGCCGTCCCCTTCGACCCGCGACCGCCGATGATTTCCTCCGGGCTGCGGATCGGCACCCCTGCACTGGCAACCCGCGGGTTCGGCGCTGCCGACTTCACCGAGGTGGCGGACATAATCGCCGCAGCGCTGCTCCCCGACTTCGGGGCCGACGACGAAGCCGCACTGAGCGCCCGCGTGGGTGCACTGGCTGAGAAGTACCCGCTTTACCCCCACCTTCAGAGTGGCGGCGGCTCGTCCGCCGCCGAATCCACAGCAGATCTGATCGGAGCCGGAGCATGACAACCGAACATCTCCCCGAACACCCGGACTTCCTCTGGCGCAACCCGGACCCCAAAAAGTCCTATGACGCCGTCATCGTCGGCGGCGGCGGCCATGGCCTGGCCACCGCGTACTTTCTGGCCAAAAACCACGGCATGACAAATATCGCCGTGTTGGAAAAGGGCTGGCTGGCCGGCGGGAACATGGCCCGTAACACCACGATCATCCGGTCGAATTATCTTTGGGATGAAAGTGCCGCCATCTATGAGCACTCGCTGAAGTTGTGGGAAATTCTGCCGGAGGAGCTGGAGTACGACTTTCTCTTTAGCCAGCGCGGTGTGATGAACCTGGCCCATACCCTCGGTGATGTCCGCGAAAGCATGCGCCGGGTCGGTGCCAATAAACTCAACGGCGTCGATGCGGAATGGCTGGACCCAAAGCAGGTCAAGGAGCTGTGCCCGATCCTGAACGTCAGCGACAACATCCGCTACCCGGTCATGGGGGCCACCTACCAGCCGCGGGCGGGCATCGCCAAGCACGACCACGTGGCCTGGGCCTTTGCGCGCAAATGCGACGAAATGGGTGTAGACATCATCCAGAACTGCGAAGTCACCGGCTTCCTCAAGGATGGCAATAAGGTTGTCGGTGTTAAGACCAACCGGGGCACGATCAACACCGAAAAGGTGGGGTTGTGCGCGGCAGGGCACAGCTCGGTACTGGCTGAAATGGCCGGCTTCCGGCTGCCGATCCAATCGCACCCTCTGCAGGCGCTGGTCTCGGAACTGCACGAGCAGGTACACCCCACGGTGGTCATGTCCAACCATGTCCACGTCTACGTTTCCCAGGCGCATAAAGGGGAACTGGTGATGGGAGCCGGGGTGGATTCCTACAACGGGTACGGCCAGCGCGGATCCTTCCACGTGATTGAGGAACAGATGGCTGCCGCCGTCGAACTTTTCCCGATTTTTGCGCGTGCCCACGTACTGCGCACCTGGGGCGGCATCGTCGACACCACTCTGGACGCCTCGCCCATAGTCGGGCTTTCCCCGGTGGAGAACATGTACGTGAACTGCGGGTGGGGGACCGGCGGATTCAAGGGAACCCCGGCGGCCGGACTGACCTTTGCGCACACCATCGCCACCGGCGCTCCGCATGCTTTGAATAAGCCGTTCTCACTGGAACGTTTCGAGACCGGCGCCCTGATCGACGAACACGGCGCCGCCGCCGTGGCCCACTAGAGGAAGTAAGGAGCCAGAAGAATGTTGCTGTTTTCATGCCCCAACTGCGGGCCGCGTGACGAGACCGAGTTCCATTATGGCGGCCAGGCGCACGTGCCCTATCCGAAAGATGCGGATGCGCTGACCGATAAGGAATGGTCTGAGTTCTTGTTCTACCGTGACAACACCCGCGGCGACTTTGCCGAGCGCTGGGTCCACAGCACCGGCTGCCGGCAATGGTTCAACATGCTGCGGGATACCGTCAGCTACGACATAAAGGCCGTCTACCCGATGGGTGACAGCCGCCCCGATCAGCCGCCGGCCGACGCCGCGCAGACCCAGCAGAAAGGACAGCAGTCATGACTACCCAGACCCCCAGCCAGCCTTTCCGGATCGGCCACGGCGGCCGTATTGACCGCAGCATCACCTGGCGCTTCAGCGTTGACGGTACCGAATTCACCGGTCATCCAGGGGACACGCTGGCATCGGCGCTACTGGCCAACGGGCAGCTTTCGGCCGGCAACTCCCTCTATGCGGACCGGCCCCGCGGCATCATGTCCGCTGGCGTGGAGGAGGCCAATGCACTGGTCAAGATCGCCGGCCGCTTCAAGGGCCACGCGGATGAATCCATGCTTCCGGCCACGGTGGTGTCCCTGGTGGACGGCCTGCAGGCTCAATACCTGCAGGGCCGCGGCCAGCTGGATCCAGCCGGGGACGAGGCTGTCTACGACAAGAAATACGTGCACACCGACGTGCTCGTTGTCGGTGCCGGCCCCGCGGGCCTGGCTGCGGCACGGGAGGCCGTCCGCACGGGGGCGCGGGTGATCCTGCTCGATGATCAGGGGGAGCCGGGCGGCAGCCTGCTGTCCGGGCGCGACGAGACGGTGCAGGGTGCGCCGGCTATGAGCTGGGTCCAGGATGTGGAAACCGAGCTGATTTCCGCCCCGGAGTGCACCGTGCTCAACCGCACGACAGCCTTTGGATCCTATGACAGTAATTACGTTCTGGCGGTGCAGAACCGCACCGACCATCTGAGCACACCGGCAGCCGACGGCGTGTCCCGGCAGCGCATCTGGCACATCCGTGCCCGTCAGGTGATCCTGGCGACAGGCGCGCATGAGCGTCCGCTCGTGTTCGAAAACAATGACCGCCCGGGCATCATGCTCGCCTCCGCCGTCCGCAGCTATCTGAACCGCTATGCCGTTGCCGCAGGTTCACGGGTGGTGGTTTCCACTACCAACGATTCCGCCTATGATCTGGTGGCTGACCTGCACGCAGCCGGGATTGCCGTGGCAGCGGTCGTGGATGCCCGGCCGGAACCTTCCGCACGCGCCCTTGACGCCGCTGCCAGCGCGCAGGTGCGCATCATCAATGCCGCTGCTGTGGTTAATACGGAGGGCGACGGCGGCGGACGGCTCAGCGGTGTCACTGTCAGTGCGATCGAGGAGGACGGCACGCCGTTCGGGGACACCGAGCACTTTGACGCCGATGTGCTGGCGGTGTCCGGCGGCTGGTCGCCGGTGGTGCATCTGCACAGCCAGCGGCAGGGCAAGCTGCGCTGGGACGATGAGCTGGTTGGTTTCGTACCCTCCTCCGTGGTGGCGAACCAACAGGTAATCGGCGCCGGACGAGGCAGCTACCTTCTGGCGGATTGTGTCGCGGAAGGACTGTCCGCAGGCGCGGTTGCCGCCGTCGCCGTCGGGTTTGCCACCCGTGCCGCCGTCGATGCCGCAACGGCGGCATCCGCCCGGCCACCGCAACCGGCCGTTGCGCAGGGCACCACCCGCGCGCTCTGGCTGGTCGGCGGACTGCAGGGGACGCCGTCGGACTGGCACCAGCATTTTGTCGACCTGCAGCGGGACCAGACCGTGGCCGACGTGCTGCGCTCAACCGGAGCGGGCATGCGCTCGGTCGAACATATAAAGCGCTACACCTCCATCAGCACCGCAAACGATCAGGGTAAAACTTCCGGCGTCAACGCCATCGGCGTCATCGCCGCAGCCCTCGGGTTGGGCAGCTGCGCCGGTGCTGGTATTGGGGAGATCGGGACTACCACGTACCGGGCGCCGTTTACGCCGGTCGCGTTTGCCGCGCTCGCCGGACGGCAGCGCGGGGAACTGTTTGACCCCGCACGCGTCACATCGGTTCAGCCCTGGCACGTGGCACACGGGGCTGAATTTGAGGACGTCGGCCAGTGGAAACGTCCCTGGTACTACCCGCAGGCCGGGGAGGACATGGACGCCGCGGTACTGCGCGAATGCGCGGCCACGCGCAATTCCGTGGGCTATATGGACGCCACCACGCTGGGCAAGATTGAGATCCGCGGCAAGGACGCCGGGGAGTTCCTGAACCGCATTTACACCAACGCCTTTAAAAAGCTCAAGCCGGGCCTGGCCCGCTACGGAGTGATGTGCATGGCGGATGGCATGATCCTGGACGATGGCGTGACCCTTCGCCTCGACGAGGACCGCTACTTCATGACCACCACTACCGGCGGTGCGGCACGGATCCTGGACTGGCTGGAGGAGTGGCTGCAAACCGAATGGCCCGAGCTTGACGTGTACTGCACCTCGGTGACGGAGCAGTGGACGACCATCGCCGTCGTCGGGCCTAAATCCCGGGCCGTGCTGGCCAAGCTGGCTCCGGAGCTGGAGCTGGGCACCGCCGAAAACTCCGAGGCGTTCCCATTCATGGCGTTCCGTGAAACCACGCTCTCCACCGGCGTAGCGGCACGGGTCTGCCGGATTTCGTTCTCCGGGGAACTGGCGTATGAGATTAATGTTCCGGCCTGGTACGGACTGAATACTTGGGAGGCTGTGACGGCGGCCGGCGCGGAATTCAACATCACTCCTTATGGGACGGAGACGATGCACGTTCTGCGTGCGGAAAAGGGTTTCCCGATTGTTGGGCAGGACACCGACGGCACGGTCAGCCCGCAGGATGCCGGCATGGACTGGGTGGTGTCCAAGGTCAAGGACTTCATTGGCAAGCGCTCGTACTCCCGCGCGGAATCGAATCGGGCGGACCGCAAACACCTGGTCAGTGTACTGCCCGTGGATGGGTCGATCCGGCTTCCGGAAGGGACACAACTGGTGGAGAAGGGGGTGCCGATGACACCGGCTTATGGGCCGGTTCCGATGCAGGGCTTCGTTACCTCCAGTTACCACAGTGCGGCGCTGGGCAGGTCGTTTGGTCTGGCGCTGATCAAGAACGGGCGCAATCGGATCGGCGAGGAAATGGTGGCCTCGGTGGGAGACACTTTGGTGGACGTTGTGGTTGCGGAAACAGTACTTTTTGATCCAGAAGGGAAGCGTAAAGATGGCACAGACAGCTGAGCGGGAGAACGCCGTGATTCGGGGGCTGCGCCGCAGTCCCGCGGTGCATTTGGCCGAGGACTTTACCCGAGGATCGGTCAGCGGTGTGCAGGGTGTGACCTTGCGTGAAGTGCCGTTTCTGACCATGATCGGTGTCCGGGCCGCGCACGGCTCTGCGGTGTGGGACCGGCTTGGCGCGGTCGTCGGGGGCCTGCCCGAGCGTTATGGCCAGGTCACCGGATACACTGCCGCAGGCGGGGCCGGGGACAGTGCCGGGGGTGCGCCCGGGACAGCGCAAGGGGTGAGCGTGTTGTGGTTGGGCCCGGAGGAGTTCCTGGTCATTGCCCCCGATGCGCCGGACGCACTCGACGGCGGAACGTTCGATGGCGGCGCGGCCGATGGCGGCGCGGCCGATGGCGGTGCGGGCGGTGTTTCGCTGCTGAGCGGGCTGCTGGCTGCGCTGGCCGGAGACCCCGGTCAGGTGGTTGATCTCTCCTCCAACAGAACGACCTTTGAACTCGCCGGTCCCAGCGCCCGCGCGGTGCTCGAAAAGAGTTGTGCGCTGGACCTGCACCCGCGTGAGTTCACGGTGGGGACCGCCGTCAATACGCAGATTGGCCTGATCCCGGCCGTCCTATGGAGGGTGGACGATGACGCTTTCCGGATCTTCCCGAGGGCTTCCTTTGCCGATTTCCTGGGACGTTGGCTGCTGGACGGCATGCGCGAGTTTGCCGCCGTCGAGGTGCACTGATGGCGCTGAGCGTGCTGGATCTGTTTTCTATTGGCATCGGGCCTTCCTCATCCCACACGGTCGGCCCGATGCGGGCGGCCAAGCGGTTTGCGGACGGGCTGGCTGCTGGTACTGAGCTGGGGCGGACGGTGCGTGTCCAGGCGGAGCTATTCGGTTCCCTGGGCGCCACCGGACGCGGCCACGGTTCGGACAAGGCTGTGGTGCTGGGGCTGCTGGGGCAGGACCCCGAAACCGTTGACACCGCGACGGCCGATGACCAGGTAGCCGCTGCGGCATTGGACGCACGGCTCCTGGTGGCCGGCACCCATGCGGTGGACTTCGATTTTGACACCGATGTGCTGCTGCACCGGCGCAAATCGCTGCCGGCCCATCCCAACGGGATGACCTTCCGGGCCATGGATCATGCCGGCGAGGTGCTGCGCGAGCGGACGTATTACTCTGTGGGCGGCGGGTTCGTGGTGGATGAGGAAGCGGCAGGCGCAGACCGCATCGTTACTGACAGCACAGTGTTGCCTTATCCCTTCACCACAGGAGCCCAACTGCTGGCACTGTGCGCCGGGAACAATATGTCCATCAGCGACGTGATGCTGGCGAACGAACTTACTTGGCGTACCGAGGCCGAACTACGCACGGAGCTGCTGAACATCTGGGCGGTCATGCGTGAATGTGTGGACAACGGCTGCGCCAGTGAAGGAATTCTCCCCGGCGGGTTAAAGGTGACCCGCCGGGCCCCGGGGCTGTTCCGCACGCTGCAGGCGCCGGAGAATGCCGAGGATCCGCTGCGGGCGATGGAATGGGTTAACCTTTTTGCGCTGGCGGTCAACGAGGAAAACGCTGCGGGGGGCCGGATTGTCACTGCACCTACGAACGGTGCTGCGGGCATCATCCCGGCAGTCCTGCACTATTACATGAAGTTTGTCCCCGGGGCCGGTGAGGACGGCGTGGTGCGGTTCCTGCTGACGGCAGCCGCCGTCGGCATCCTGTTCAAGATCAACGCTTCCATTTCCGGTGCCGAGGTGGGCTGCCAAGGCGAGGTGGGTTCGGCCTGCTCGATGGCGGCCGGCGCTTTATGCGAACTGCTTGGCGGGACTCCCGTTCAGGCGGAGAATGCCGCCGAAATCGGCATCGAACATAATCTTGGCTTGACCTGTGATCCGGTCGGCGGTCTGGTGCAGATCCCGTGCATCGAGCGCAATGCCATTGCCAGCGTCAAGGCCATCAACGCTGCCAGACTGGCGCTGCACGGTGACGGCAGCCAGAAGGTTTCGCTGGACAAAGCGATTAAGACCATGCGGGACACCGGGGCTGACATGATGACCAAGTACAAGGAAACCTCCCGTGGCGGCCTCGCCGTGAACGTGATCGAGTGTTAGGCGATGGATATGAAGGAAACTGACCACCACAAGGCTTCCCCGAACAGTATGGAAGCCGGCAGGGTGGAACACGTCCTCACTCTGGATTGCGCAGAGGCGCCCGGTATTGTCCACGCCGTTTCAGGTTTCCTGCTCGAGCAAGGCTGCGACATCCTCGATAACCATCAGTTCGGCGAGCGCACCCAAGGGCACTTCTTTATGCGTGTGCACTTCAGCTCCGTCGGGGATGCCGGCACCGTAGCGTTGTTGCGCGAGGCCTTTGCGCCAGTGGCCCGTCAGTGGGCTATGGACTGGCAACTGCGCGAGCACGGGGCTAAACGCAAAGTGCTGATCATGGTGTCCAAATTCGGGCACTGCCTCAATGATCTGCTGTTCCGGGCGCGCAGCGGAGAACTGCCGGTGGACATTGTCGCGGTGGTTTCCAACCATACCGACCATCAGGGACTGGTGGAGTGGCACGGCATCCCGTTCCACCATGTCCCCGTGACGGCTGCGACCAAGCCGGCGGCGGAAGCCCGGCTGCTGGAGCTGATCGATGCGCATGAGGCGGAACTGGTGGTGCTGGCCCGCTACATGCAGGTGCTCAGCGATTCATTGACCCGACAGCTCGATGGCCGCGCTATCAACATCCATCATTCCTTCCTGCCCAGCTTCAAGGGGGCCAAGCCGTATCACCAGGCGTATGCCCGCGGTGTGAAGACCGTGGGCGCGACGGCACACTATGTGAACAGCGAGCTGGATGAGGGACCGATCATCGCCCAGCAGGTCGTCGAGGTGGATCATACCTACGGGCCCGCCGATCTGGTCGCCGCCGGCCGTGACACCGAATGCAAGGCGCTGAGTAATGCCGTCAAGTGGCATTGCGAGGGACGCGTCATCCTGCAGGGCAACCGGACTGTGGTGCTGCGGTAAACCGCGCCATCGAAGCGATCCTGCCGGGTAACCGATTGAGGTGCCTAGCCCAATACGCTGCCGAAGAGCAGACCGAGCAGGTAGGTCGCCGCTGCGGCGCCCAAGCCGATGGCCAGCTGCCGCAGACCTCGGCTGAGCGGGGATGTCCCGGAGAGCAGACCAACGACGCCGCCGGTGCCCATCAGCACCAACCCCACCAGTACGCACGCCAACGCAAGCGCAGGAATGCCTGTCATGCCGAACAGGAACGGCAGGATCGGCACGATGGCTCCCGAGGCGAAGAAACAAAAGCTCGAGATGGCCGCGCTCCAGGCCGTGCCGAGAGTTTCGTGCTCGTCTGTTTCTGCGACAGACTCGGGCTGCAGGGACAGGCTGGGATCGCAATCGCAGCCGGCCAGTCCCATTCGTTCCGCTACGCGGTGTTCCGCCGCCTCCCGCGACATGCCGCGTGCCAGGTAGACCAGGAGCAGCTCGTTGTGCTCGAGGTCCAAGGATGCTGCCGCGGAAAGCGTAATTTGGGTGGGACGGGATGCGCTGAGCAGTTCACGCTGGGACTGCACGGAGATGAATTCCCCAGCGCCCATGGACAGCGCCCCCGCGAGCAGCCCGGCCAACCCGCTGAACAGAACCACATGACTTCCGACCCCTGATGCCGCCATCCCCATCACCAGGGAGAGGTTGCTGACCAGACCGTCGTTGGCGCCGAAGACGGCGGCTCGGAACGAGCCGGAAAGTCGATTGCGGCCGCGGGTCGCCAAACCTCGAACTACTTCTTCATGGATCTGCTCGTCGGCGGCCATATTAGCGGTGGCGTCAGCATCCGAGGCGTAGGGGGAGCGTGATTCCGCGCGCTGGGCCAAGGCCAACACAAAAACTGAGCCGAAGCGGCGGGCCAGCAGCCCAACAAGCCGGTTCCGCCTGGACGGTCGGCGCAGGGTGCCTGAGTGCTCGCCGAGAAGCCCAAGCCAGTGCTTTTCGTGACGGCCTTCTGCCTGCGCCAAGGCCAGCAGGATCTCGCGCTCCTCGCCCGTCCGGCGGCGGGCCAGATCGCGGTACACGGTGGCTTCGGCGCGTTCGTCCGCCAAATACTGGCGCCAGCGTTTGACGTCCTGGGGTGTAGGGGTGCGTTCCGGCACGGTGAATCTCTCCTTGGGTCACCCAACTTTAGCGAAACCCGCGGCGGATTTCCGGCCGGTTACCCTGCCCCGAAAGTTTAGGTGGACCGCAACACCGAACTGTCGGAGTCTCGGCAGCGCCTCATCAGTCCCTTAGGCTCACCTGATCTCTCCAACGACGGGACCTTAATGAACACGTGCTTGAAAAAGGTTTCCAGTGCGCAACATCTGTTGCTGTGCACGCTAAACTCTGGTATTCGTTACAGTCAACCCTGTAGTTGCTGAAGGTTGGATATGAAAGCTCTCCCGGTAGAACCCAGCGCCGCCCCTTTAGCCATTGGGTCCAGGCTCCGGGCTGCGCGGCAGGGCCAGCGGCTGACGATCGACCACGTGGCCCAGGCGACGGGGCTGACCAAGGGTTTCCTCAGCAGAGTGGAGCGTGATTTGACGTCGCCCAGCGTCTCGTCACTGCTGACCCTGTGCCAGGTCTTGTCCGTCTCGATCGGGGACCTTTTTGCCGTTCCTCAGACGCATCTGGTCCGGCGTGAGGAGGGTCCGCGGATTTCGCTCGGCGGCGAAGGGATCGTGGAGCGGCTGCTGACTGCCCGCTCCGAACGAAGGGTGCAGATCCTGCATGCGGAAATTGAGCCGCACGGCAGCGGTGAGTCCGAGCTGTATGCGGTCGACTGCGACGTTGACGTGCTGCACATTATCCGTGGCAGTCTGACACTGATCATGACCAGCACCAGCTATGACCTCGAGGAGGGGGATACCTTGTCTTTTTCCGGCCGCGAACCGCACAGCTGGGTCAATCACACTGATCTGCCGGTCACCGCGCTCTTCGTTCTCGCCCCCGCCGCCTCCGGCAACTAACAACGCCACGCAGGCTGCGTGCGCACTCTGCCCGCCGCCGTCGTCTCTCCCAACTGAGTAGCAGCACCTGCACGCAAAACGCGGAATGCGTGCCGTAAGTGCTACCTAGTTGGGAGGGGGCGGGACCGTATTGCCTCAGAAGTAACGTTTGGTGCTTATAAGGCAACAGTGGATGTAGCATGGTGCACGGCAGGCGGATATCGCTGCCGACTATTTCCGGCACATGAGAGTGTCCCTGAGTTTCGAAGATGAGGCGTCCATGGAAGAACTGCGCATTGCGGCCAACGGCAACATCGGGCCCATTGATTCGTCCCGAATTCCCCGCTACGCCGGGGCCGCAACCTTCGCCCGCTTGCCCAGGCTGGATCAGGTCGGCAATGCGGGCGTAGCCGTCGTCGGCATCCCGTTCGATTCGGGCGTGTCATACCGCCCGGGTGCGCGCTTCGGTGCAACGGCGGTCCGGGAGGCTTCCCGGCTGCTGCGCCCGTACAACCCCGCCATGGACATTTCACCGTTCGAGAATATCCAGGTTGCCGATGCCGGGGACATGGCGGTGAACCCCTTCAATATCAACGAGGCTATTGAAACCATCCAGCAGAACGCACTGGATCTGACGTCCGACGGCGCCAGGCTGGTTACGCTCGGCGGTGACCACACGGTGGCCTTGCCGTTGTTGCGCGCGGCCGCTGAGCGTGCCGGGCAGCCGGTGGCGATGCTGCACTTCGACGCGCATTTGGACACCTGGGATACGTATTTCGGCGCGGAGTACACCCATGGGACGCCGTTCCGCCGTGCGGTGGAGGAGGGCCTGTTGGACACCGACGCCATCAGCCATGTCGGGACCCGCGGGCCGTTGTACGGCAAGAAGGATTTGGCGGATGACAGGCGCTTTGGCTTCGGAATTCTTACCTCAGCGGACGTGCTGCGCCAAGGCCTGGACGAGGTTATCCATAAACTCCGTGACCGGATCGGCACCAGACCGCTGTACGTATCCGTCGATATCGACGTTCTGGATCCGGCCCATGCGCCGGGGACAGGGACGCCGGAGGCGGGTGGTCTGACCAGCCGGGAACTGCTGGAAATACTGCGCGGACTGCGCGGACTTGATCTGATCGGCGCCGACGTTGTGGAAGTGGCGCCGGCTTATGATCATGCAGAAATAACCGCGGTGGCTGCCAGCCACGTCGCGTACGACCTGGTTTCCCTGATGAGTGACAATCTGATGAGTGACAATCTGATGAGTGACAAGCTGGCCGGTGACAAGCTGACGGCAGAGCGCGAAACCGATGGCGGTACGTCTGCACCTGTAAAAAAGGCAGCCAAATGACGCATCAGACGGCAGAGCACTCGACGGCAGTGGCGCTGCGCAATGGCGGGGATTTGGTCGTTGAGACGTTGGCCGCGCTGGGCGCCAGAACCGTTTTTGGCATCCCGGGCCAGCACGCGCTGGGTCTGTTTGACGCGTTGAGCCGTTCCCCGCTGCATTTTGTCTCCTCCCGGGTGGAAAACAATGCGGCCTTTGCCGCGGACGGATATTCGCGTGCCACCGGCGAGGTGGGCGTACTGTTCCTTTCCACCGGTCCGGGCGCGCTGACGGCCCTGGCCGGGCTGCAGGAAGCCAACGCCACCGGCGTGCCGATGATCGTCGTCGCGAGCCAGATCCCGCTGGAGGGACTGGGCGCCCGACGCAAGGGGATGCTGCACCAGCTCGACGATCAGAAGGCCTCAGCCGCGAACGTCACCAAGAGCCAGCGGCTGATTCAGCATGCCTCCGGGATCCCCTCCGCGATCCAGGATGCCTGGACGGAGGCGGTGTCCTCACCGCAGGGACCGGTCTGGCTGGAAATCCCGCAAAACGTGCTGCTGGACAAGATCATGGTGCCGCGAGTAGAAGATGCGCTCGCCGAACCATTCGATAATCCGCCGCGCGTGGAACTCATCAGGGAAGCCGTCAGCTGGCTTTCGGCCGCGCAACGTCCGGTGATCGTGGCCGGCGGCGGCACACGCCGCGGGAAGGCGGAGCCGTGGTTGCTCTCCATTGCGGAAAAACTGAACGCCCCGGTGGTCTGCTCACCCGGCGGTAACGGGGCTTTCCCCTGGGACCACGAGCTCTCGCTTCAGGCTTGGGTGGAGGACCGCCACGTCACCGAAGTCCTTGAGGACGCAGACGTGCTGATCGTGGTGGGCTCCTCGCTCGGTGAAGTCACCTCCAACTACTTCACACTCACCCCGCGCGGCCGGATCATCCAGATCGATGCCGAGCCGCGCGTGCTCGAATCCAACCGTCCGGCGCTGGGCATCAGGGCCGACGCCGGGCAGGCCCTGCGGGCTCTGGACAGCGCCCTCAATGATGCCCTTTCCGGCGCCGGCGGCAACGGTGCGCACTGGCACGCAAAGACGCCGCAGGAGCTGGTGAAGGAGACGCTCGCCAAGGTCCAAGCGCGCCTGGACGAGCAGGATCTGGGGCTGGAGCGGACGTTCATGGCGGACATCCGTTCGGCCGTCCCCGATGACATGCAGACATTCTGGGATATGACCATCGCGGCATACTGGGGCTGGAGCTGCTGGGATGCACGGGAGGGTGAATTCCACTCCGCTCAAGGCGCCGGCGGCCTGGGCTATGGCTACCCGGCGGCGATTGGCGGCGCGTTGGGCCTGCAGTTCCAGGGCAAGGCGGATAGGGTGCTGGCGGTTTCCGGTGACGGCTCGTCGATGTATTCGATTGCGGAGCTGGCCACGGCGCGGCAGCACAATGCGCCCGTGACGTGGTTGATTGTCGACGACGGCGGTTATGGAATTCTGCGCGAATACATGGTTGACGCGTTTGGCAAGGCCACGCACACCGAATTGGCCCGGCCGGACTTTGTAAAGTTGGCGGAATCATTTGGTGTGCCGGCTCGGCGGGTCGCGCCGGCGGATGTCGGGGACGCGCTGAAGGCGGCGTTTGCCGGTGATGGCCCAAACGTCGTCGTCGTTGACACTCTGCTGAAAATGTTCGGTCCCACGCACCTGGGGATCTAGGGATCGGTCTCGAGGAAGGCAACCAGCCGGGACTCCAGCACGGAAGTGTCCTTCAGCTCGCATTCCCAAAGCACCAGCACCCGCCAGCCCGTGGCGCGAAGGGTCCCGAGCTGGCGGGCATCGCGTTCCACCGTGCGGCGGCGCTTGTCCGCCCAGAATTCCACGTTGCTCTGTGGCGCATGCTGGCCCGCTGCGCAGCTGTGCGTATGCCAGAAACAGCCATTGACGAATATGACCTTCCGGCGCGCGGCGAAGACCAGATCCGGACGTCCGGGCAGGCGTTCGGACCGGTAGCGGCCATGCAGCCGGTAACGGTAGCCTGCGTGGTGCAGCAGCCGGCGCACCAGCAGTTCGGGTTTGGTGTCCTGTCCCCTGATCCGGGACATGTTGGCACTGCGCTGGGCTTTAGTGATGCGCTCCGCCATGCCTATCCTCACCTGCCCTTCGGGACGCAGGCACTGGTTTATTCAACGGTTTGACCGTACCGCAACTGCATGAGAGCCGGCACGAACTGCGGTGCATCCGAGCCGGCACGAACTGCGGTGCATCCGAGCCGGCACGGCAGGCGTTGCGCCGATCCGGCTGGTGTCCGCGCGCCGGCCGCTCCGTCAGCGGCTCTCCCGCCGGGCATGGCCCCGCGGGCGGGAATAAGACCTTGACCGCACCGGTTAAGCCTGGTGGATGCGAACGTATATGGTTTGCCGAACCTCAGAGGAACAGCGCAATGCAACGCAAGATCGTCGTCATCTCGGCCGGGTTATCCGTACCGTCCTCCACCCGGATGCTCGCCGATCAGCTCTCCCATGCCACCTCCCGCCAGCTGGCGGTCCTGGGCATCGATGCGGAGATTACCGTGGTCGAACTGCGTGATCTCGCCGTCGATATTGCGCAAAATTTTGTTACCGGATTTGCGCCGCCGGCGCTTGCCGCCGCTATCGCGCAGGTCACGGACGCGGACGGGTTGATTGCCGTAACACCGGTGTTCAGCGCATCCTACAGCGGCTTGTTCAGATCGTTCTTTGACCTGCTCGATCCAAAGGCCTTAGTGGGGATGCCGGTAATCAGCGGGGCCACCGGTGGCAGCACTCGGCATTCCTTGGTGCTGGATTTCGCGGTGCGTCCGCTGTTGAGCTACTTCCGTGCCCGGACCATGCCCACCGCCGTCTACGCCGCTCCGGAAGACTGGGGAGCCGGGGATCCGCTCGTGGCTGGGGGAAAGGCCGTAGCGGGACTGGATGTCCGAGTGAACCAGGCAGCTAAGGAACTCGCCGCCGCCATGGGCGAGGGTCTCATGAGCCTGCCGACGGAAATCACTGCGCACGGCCTCGGATCAGATGACTTGCCGACGGCCCGCAACGTACAGCGGGCACGGCATGAGGCGGAAATGACGCAGTCACTGCCGTTTGAGCAGCTGCTGGCGCAGATTTCCCCACGCTAGACGGCGGGGCATTTTCATCCCGGCCGGTTGATTTTTTAGAAATATCTGGTTCTGCCCCGCGGCACCGATGGCAGCGGGGCCAGCACGTCCTGCAGGACGCGTAACGCCGTCTGATAAGTCTCCGGGTGAATTTCCGGACTCGCATGTCCGGTATTGGCGATGTCATAGCGGAAAAAGTTATTAGCCGGCAGTAGTCGGTGCCAACCGCGGATGGCGGAAGCCGCATCCACGATGAAATCCTGTGGGTCATACAGTAGGCCGATTCCCGTGGACGCGGCGATGCCGCCGTCGTATTGGGCCGGAAACGCCTTAAGAAATGTCGCTTGGGACGTGTTGAGAATCAGACTGTTCTGCTCCCCGTCAAAGGACGTTTGGACCCCCGACTTGGCAGCCGCATACATGTCTTGGCCATTGGGATTCCGCAGCCCGCTCCAGACGCCCCAGGTCAGTCGGCCCACGATGCCCAGATATGGTACCACCGCTCCGGCCAGCGAGATGTACTGCTTCCCGGGGTCCTTGACATCTGCGACGCTGCTCGGACTGGAACCGAAAACAATGAGCTTAACGTGCAGCCCGTTCTGTTCCAGTAACGGTGCAAGCGCGACGGCGACCATCCCGCCAAAGCTGTCCCCGTACAGGTACACAGTGTTGATTTTGCGCACGTATGCGTCCCTGATGATGGCAATGAAGAGCTGGGCGACATCAATGCCGCGGTTCGAATAGCCAATGTAAGATGCCTGGGCACGCTCGTTCATGGCAGGCTGTAGTGCCTCCAATTTGCGCCGCGCCGTACCGTTGGAGACTTCAAAGCCACCCAGCAGATACCAGGTCGCGCCGGGGAATTGGCTCGCCGCGTCGTTATTGGCGGCATTTTCCAGCGTGACGACCTGGAAGGACAGGTTGTCGGTTATGAGATAGTTGGCAGCGATATTGGCACGGAAAGCGGTGACGGCCGCAGCGCCCGTCAGGCTCAACAACACCGAACGACGGCCGATCCCAGCCTGCTGGTTCGGCTGTGCGCCCCGGGGCTGCCCGGGTTCAGGGTTCGCTGTTGCGTCGTTTTTTGCCATAAGTGATCCCCTCGATTCTGTCACAACACCGGTGCCGGGGAATTCTGCGTGGCGTACGATGGGGGCGTGAACGGGCATCCCCGCGCCAGTGCCGGCGCAACGCCAGGTAGGGCCGCAGCAGACAGTGCTGCAACGCCCGGCACTGACGAAACCCACAGTATTGGCCAAACCCACCGTATTGACGAAACCCACAGTATTGGCCAAACCCACAGTGTCTTCAATCAGCCGCCCGCGCGGACGGGGGTCAATGAGTTTGTCGACAATCCTGTCCTGTGTGAGTTCGTCCAAAGCATCGGCCGGACCCGTGACGTTAGCGAACTGGAAACCATTGGTGCGGTGGTCGGGTCTGCAGAGTTCGCCAGGGACGCACGGCTGGCCAATGCCAATCCGCCGGTCCTTCTCACCCACGATCCCTACGGCCATCGGATCGACGAGGTGGAGTATCACCCGTCGTATCACCGGATCTTAGCCCAGGCCGTGCGCGCCGGTGCCCACACAGCGGCATGGGGCAATCCCGGCCGCGGCGCCAGCGCGCACCGGGCAGCGAAAATGATGCTTTTTGCCCAGCTGGAACCTGGTCACGCCTGCCCTATCTCAATGTCCCATGCCGCCGTCGAGCCATTGCAGAACTCTCCGGTGCTGGCGCAGTCCTGGCTCCCGCGACTGCTGGCGCGAAGCTATGACCCGTCGCTGCATGCCGGTAAGCCCAGTGCGCTGATCGGGATGGCCATGACCGAAAAGCAGGGTGGCTCCGATGTCCGGGCAAATACCACGGTGGCTGTCTCGGCTGGAGACCATCAGCTGCTCACCGGGCATAAATGGTTTTGCTCGGCGCCCATGTCTGATGCTTTTTTGGTCCTTGCGAAGGAAGCTGATCGGCAGGAAAGCCCTCCATCGTGTTTCCTGCTCCCCCGGGTACTGCCCGACGGTACTCGGAATGTATTTAGGATCCAGCGGCTGAAGGATAAGTTGGGGAATAGGTCCAACGCCTCCTGCGAGGTGGAATTTGCCAACAGTACGGCGTTCCGGGTGGGCGAGCCGGAACGGGGAGTGGCAGCCATCATGGGAATGGTCGCCCGGACACGTCTGGATTGCGTGCTCGGTACCGCGGCGGGCATGCGGCAGGGGATTGCCGAGGCGCTGTGGCACACGCGGCACCGTTCGGCCTTTGGCCGCAAGCTGGTTGACCAACCGATAATGACGAACGTGCTCGCGGACTTGGCGCTGGAATCAGAGGCGGCGACGGCGACGGCGCTGCGGTTGGCCTGCGCGTACGATGACGACGTTGATAAGGCCGACGACGTCGAGGTGTCTTTCCGCCGTCTTGCCACTGCCGTCGCCAAATACTGGGTCTGTAAGCGTGGGCCGGGACATGCCTACGAAGCCATGGAGTGCCTTGGCGGAAACGGCTACACCGAGGCATTTCCCTTGGCCATGCGCTACCGGGAGCAGCCGGTGCTGGCGATCTGGGAAGGCGCCGGAAATGTCGTTGCCCTGGACGTGCTGCGTACCATGGGCAAAGAACCCAAGGCGGTGACGAATTTTCTTGCGGAACTCGGACTCGCCCATGGCAGCAACCGGATTTTCGACAACTTCATGCTGACTCTGCTGGATAGGGTCACGGCGTTCCAACGGTCCCTGCCGGAACACGAAGGCTCCGCGCGGGCTCTGGTGGAACAGTTGGCCTTGGGCCTGCAGGCATCTTTGCTGATCCGCTACAGCCCGGCCTCCGTGTCGGAGGCCTTTGTCGAGAGCCGGCTTGGTCAGCAACGCTGCTTCGAATACGGCACCCTCCCTGCGGGGTCGGACCTTTCGGCAATTCTGCAGCGGCAGTGATGCATCTCTCAGATCGGGCACGGCTCGTCAAGGTTTAACGGGTGCCGAAATGCGGCGCCGGGCGAACCTTTTCGGATCAATTTCACTGGATCCAGCACGTAAACTGTGTATACTTATGTTAGTTGTTGTTGTGTTGCGCATTTTTGTAGTTCAAGCAACGGTCTTTGGATCGCTGCTTTTTTCGAAGAAGTGGCAAAGAACAAGTAACCGGGGGGCCCGAAAGTCGGGCGGATACTCCATCTTCTAAAGGAAAAAATAAAATGGCAACAGGTACCGTCAAGTGGTTCAACTCTGAAAAAGGCTTTGGCTTCATCTCTCCGGATGATGGCAGTCAGGATGTTTTCGCACACTACTCCGCCATCAACTCCGGTGGATACCGCTCCCTCGAAGAGAACCAGAAGGTTTCCTTTGAAGTAGAGCAGGGCCCCAAGGGCCCGCAGGCGACTAACATCCAGTCTGTCTAGTCTTCCAAAAGCACGATCAGGCAGGGCGGGGTAACCCCCGCCCTGCTGTCGTTTAATCCAGTTCGCCGTCTGGGCCAGCTCCAACCCTGGCTGCCGCCGCCCGCCTATGGCGCTCAACGAAGCGCTAGGCGATGGTGCTGAGCTGACGCTCGGTGGCGTCCTGCGGGACAGGGCCGGCTACACCGGCCCTGCGGCGGGCCATCCTATTGTCGATGGCGGAGGCAGCGTTCGAAATGACGATGTTCATTCCGATATAGATGACGGTGATGATCAGATAGGTCTGAACCAGGTGACCCGTGGAGGCCACCAGAACCTTGCCGGACTGCTGGAGCTCTCCATAGGAGACCACGTAGCCCAAGGTGGTGTCCTTGAGCAGAATCACGACCTGCGCAATCAGAGCCGGGAGGACAATCCGCACGGCCTGTGGGAAAACCACCATACGGAAGGCCTGGGTCGGGGTAAGTCCGAGGCTGAGCGCAGCCTCGGTTTGGCCCTTGGGGAGCGCAAGTATCCCGGCACGGAAAACCTCGGCGATGGTTGCGCCCGAGCAGAGGCCGATGGGGATCACCAGTTTCCAGAAAACGTCCGGGTTGATACCGTAGGGCGGCAGGGCGGAGACAAAGATGTAAATGATCAGCAGCAAAGGAACCGAGCGGAGCAGCTCGATCACCGCGGTGCACGGCCAGCGCACCAGCTTGGTCGCGGACAGCCTCCCCACTGCCAGAACCAGTCCCATGGGCAAGGCAATGGCCCCGGCCCCCAACGCGGCCAGTGCCGTGTTCCCAAAGGCCTTTAACAGATACGACCAAGTGCTCGACTGCCGAAATTCTGCCCATTTGGACGGCGCGAGCTGGCCACTTTGGTAAAACTGCTCATAGGCCAAAGCCAACAGACCCAGCGTCAGGAGAATGCTGGCGATGGTCAGGATGGCAACCCGGCGCCGTGCCTTGGGCCCCACCGCGTCGAAAAGGACCTGATCCGTGTTCACCGCAGGACCCGCAGCTTTATCTCCAGCCTGGCACCGATGGCGCCGGCCCCCAGCGCAATGCTCGCGTAAATCACGGCAGCGACAAGGAAAGTCACCAGGCCAAGTGCCTCCCGGTTATTGATGTAGCTGACCTCCGCCGTCAGATCCATCACGCCGACGACCCCGGCCAGTGAGGACGAGAGCAGTATCCCGATGAACAAAGTCACGATGGGCTGGACCATGGCGCGAGTGGCCTGTGGGAAAACAATCTCCCGGAGGACTCCGAAGAAACCCAGACCAATAGCGCGTCCGGCCTCCACCTGGCCGGTCGGAATGGCATTGATGCCGGTGCGGAAGACCTCGCAGGCAAAAGCAGCCCCCACCAGAATCATGGCAATCATGACCGACGGCAGGTAGTCAATAGTGATGCCGATTTCCGGCAGTCCGTAAACGACCAGGATCAGCAGGGATACAAGCGGAACGTTACGGAATATTTCCACGAAGATCAGCCCGACCGCACGAAGATACGCCACCGGGCTGATCCGGAAGGTGGCGAGGATGACGCCCAGAATCATAGAGCCGAGGAAACCTACCACGGTGAACTGGGCCGTCACCCACAGCCCCTCGCCGAATGTCCCCAGATATTTGGTGAGCAGAATGTTCATGCCGAACGCTATCCGACGGTCGGCGGGGTGGGGGTCGTGGAGGTCCCGGTTTGCGCCCCGATGGTTGCCTGCCAGAGCTTAAGCCACGTTCCGTCGGCAATGATCTTCTTGAGCCAATCATTAACAAACGCCTTGGCATCGGTTCCCTTTGGCACCCCAATACCGTAGTTATCCTTTGGCCCGAAGGGGTCCCCGACGATTTTCACATCCTTGTTGCCGACCAGGGCGTTCAGGAGCAGGGATTGGTCGATAACGTACGCGTCCGCCCGGCCCTGCTGCACGGCAGCCAGGCACTGCGCATTGTCCGGCAGTGCCAGCACCTTCGCGTCCGGGGCCTCATTGGCCAGCAGTGTCACACCCGTTGAGGCAGCCTGGGTGGCCACCGTTTTACCGGCCAGATCGGCCACCGACTTGATGTCGGTAGTTGTCGACTTAACCAAAATGCCGGCCTGGGACGAGTAATAGGGCCCGGCAAAGTCGACCCGCGCGGCGCGTTTGTCGGTGATCGAATAGGTGGCGATGATCGCGTCCACCGACTTGTTCACCAAGAGGTCCTCACGCGTATCAACCGTGACCTGGTCAAGCTTGGTCTTGGGTTCACCGATGATGTATTTGGCCAGCAGCTGAGAGAGCCCGGCGTCAAAACCCACAGCCTTCCCGGTAGTGGGATTGAGCAGGCTAAACAACTGGGACGTCTCGGTGCCGCCGACATGCAGGACGCCATTGCTCTTGATTTGGCTCGCCCACTGGTTGGCTGCCACCGTTGCATCGCTGGCCGTAGCACCTGCGCTAATAACGTCGTCGTAACCGGCACCCGAACTGCTGGCAGCCGGCGTCCCAGGAGCCTCGGGGCTGCATGCCACTAACCCCAGAACGAGCAGTCCGGCCACGGCTGCCGCTCCCACCCTGATATTTTTCACCGATTTCATGTGATGGCTCCTTCGCCAGCGATATTCACCCGGAATGACTAATGAGGACAGCTTAGTCACCCGCGGGCAGGTAAGTCGCTGCTCCCGGCGTTGCCCGTAGCTGGGAGGTACAGCCGCATGGGACGATAGAAGACAATGAGACTGACGACGGGCCGGGGTGGCCAACGGGGAATTCCGATGCCGTTGTGGCTGCAGGGTGTGTTTGAATCTGCACAGGTACTCGTATTTTCTGCGTTGCTGGTCCTGCTGCCGCTGGGCGGAGTTTGGTTCGCTGGCGGTTTTGCGGATAAGTCAGCCGACGCGCTGGCCCGGCTCGGTGGGCAGATCTGGCTGGTAGTGCACGCAGTCCCGCTGAACCTGGCCTTCAACGACGGGCCCAGCTCCGCTTCCCTGCAGACCGGTACTCTGACGCTGATTCCGCTGGGCCTGACGGCGATCCCCTTTTTACTCTCCTGGCGGGCGGGCAGGCGGCTGGCCCGGGCGTCCTACACCGACCAGCTCTGGCAGGGGGTCCTGGGCGCCCTGGGCGTCTATGGTGCCGCGGGCCTGGGAACGACTTTTATCTGCCGAACGCCCGAGGTGGCTGCCGGTCTCGTCCCGGGAACGCTGATTCCGCTGATTCCGGTGGGCCTGGGGCTGATCATCGGGGCGCGGCGGGAGGCCGGGACCTGGGGACGGTTGATCGGGGTAGACGCGGCCGACTGGATTGCCGCCACCAGCCAGCACTCGCGCTGGGCCGGATCCTATGTCTGGGCCGCAGTCCGCGCAGGTTTTGTGGCGCTGCTGGGCGCACTTGTCCTCTCCACTGTGCTCTTGGTGGTCAATATTCTCTGGCACTGGTCGGACATCGTGACGGTCTACGAGGGACTCAAGACCGGTGTGGTGGGAGGCATAGTACTGACCATCATCCAGCTCGGTTTCCTGCCCAATCTGGCCGTGTGGGCCCTCGCCTGGGCGTCCGGTTCAGGCTTTGCCATCGGCGTCGGTTCCTCCGTTTCTGCGCTGGGCACCTCGGTCGCGCCGGTGCCCGCCATTCCAATTCTTGGTGCGCTTCCGACCGGAGCGCTGTCCTGGGGCGTCGTAGCCATGGTGATTCCGGTTCTGGCGGGGGCGCTGGCGGGCTGGTGGTTCCTGCGCGAAGGGGAGAACCACTTTGACGAATGGCTCTCCATTAAGCTCAAGGCGCGCTGGTTTACGGCCACGGCCTCCACCCTCGCGTTAGCCGCCGTGATCGGTGCAGTGGCAGGCATTCTGACCGGTGCTGCAGCGCTGCTGTCGCACGGCTCGGCCGGGATCGGCCGGCTGACGGACATCGGTCCCGACTTCCTCACTACCGCGCTCTGGGTGGCGGTTGAAGTGGCAGTCGGTGTCGTCATTGGCTACGCGGCCGGGCCCTGGCTGGAGCGCGAGCCAGGGCACGGGCCCGGGACTGTCCCGGAGCGCTGACGAATCCGTCCACCTAAGGTTGTAGCATGCGCATCGTAGTCCTCGTTTCCGGCACCGGCTCCAACCTGCAGGCCGTCATTGACGACATCGGCGCGGGCCACCTGCCGGTGGAAATCGCCGCGGTGGGTGCGGACCGGCCCGGTACGTTGGGTGTGGCACGCTCTGCGGCGGCGGGCCTTGAAACCTTTGTTGTGGACTTTAAAGCTTTCGCCACCCGCGGTGAGTGGGACGCGGCGCTGCTTGCCGCCGTCGCCCGCTACGCACCGGATTACGTCATTTCGTCCGGTTTTATGCGGATTGTTGCCGCGGACTTCATCGATGCGTTTCCCGGCCGTTACGTGAACACGCATCCGGCCCTGCTGCCGGCGTTTCCGGGCGCACACGGCGTCCGCGACGCGCTGGAATATGGTGTCAAAGTCACCGGCTGTACGGTGCATTTTGCCGACGCCGGAGTGGATACCGGCCCGATCATCGCGCAAACTGCCGTGGCCGTGCTGCCGGAGGACACCGAAGAATCACTGCACGAGCGGATCAAGCTGGCCGAACGCACGCTGCTGATCCAGGTGCTCGCTGAGCTCGCGTCAGGCCCTGGTCCGGGGCGGGGCAACAAGCATCAGGACGACGGCGGCAACCACCAGTAAGCCGGTGGGCGCGAAGAGCCCCGGTAAGCGCGGACGGCGGCACGGCAACGGAAAAGCTCCCCGATCAGGGAGCATCGATGGCCTGCTGCAGATGCCCGGCGTGCTTGGCCAGCAATCCGCTGGCCTGTTCGGGCGGCAGCCCGGTCATAATCACCAAAATGGCGGCCTTGACCGATCCGGCCACGGATTCCAGCACGGCGGCCGCGGTGGCCGGGTCCGTGCCGGTGGCACGGACGACGGTCCGTTCGCTGCGGGCGTGCAGTTTCCCATTGCTGGCGCGCAGGTCAACCATGAGGTTCCGGTAAGTCTTCCCCAGCCGGACCATGGTGATGGTGCTGATCATATTGAGCACCAGTTTCTGAACTGTGCCTGCTTTGAGCCGGGTGGAGCCGGCCAGAAATTCCGGCCCTACCTCAATTTCCAGCGCAATTTCGGCTGCACGTCCCAAGGGGGACCCCGCATTGCAGGCCAGCCCGACGGTGAAGGCTCCGGCGGCTGCAGCGGCCTGCACCGCGGCGATCACGTAGGGCGTGCGTCCGGAGGCAGAGATGCCAATGACGGAGTCGAGGCCGCAGATTTCCAGCGCGGCGATGTCCGCTTCCCCGGCAGCAGTGTCGTCCTCTGCATCCTCCACGGCTCCTTGGATGGCGCGGCTTCCGCCGGCGATAACGCCGACCACCAGCGCGGGGTCGGTGCCGAAGGTCGGAGGGCATTCACTTGCGTCCAAAATGCCGATGCGGCCAGGGGTCCCGGCGCCAATGTAGATGAGCCGGCCACCGCTGGCCATTCTTGCGGCAATAGCATCGATGCAGCGGGCAATCGCTGCAGCCGAATCCGCAATGGCCGGGGCAACCTTTGCATCCTCGCCGTTCATGGCCATCACCAGCTCCGCGGTGCTCATGCCTGCCAGGTCTTCGTGCGCATCATTGGAAGCTTCCGTCACCAGCTCCGCCAGCTCGGTACGGAGGGCGGCAAATTTGTCCGGCTCGGTCATGGCTGTTGCACCTGGAAATTCGTTTGCGGGTAGATGATCTACGTGATTCTAACTGCAGTCCAGTGGGTGACCGAAACGACCGCCGCGGTTCCTTAGCGGCGGGCCGGAACAGCCGGAGGTGGCGGCCTGGTAACGGAAGTTATCCCATCAGCAGCCGCACCACCGCGCGTGCACTCACCCGGGAGGACCCATAGCAGTTGATGGTGGGCAGCGGGGGAGGAGTTCCGGCGCCAGCTGGCTGATAGCTGTCAGCAAGTCCTGCGTTAATGCAGATGGCCTCCGGTACCAGCCCGGCCAAGTCGGCCAGCGGGCTCCTCTGGCAGGGATCCCGAAGTGCATCAATCAGCACGACGCATGGGTTGCCGGACCAGGTACCGGCCTTAATCCGTTTAATCCCGTCGCGAAGTTCTTGCACGGTAACTGTCCGCACAGAAAGAACCTCGGCCAGGGCTACGGCAAAGAAGTTCCCGCTGGCGCCGGCAGCCATATTATGACCGAGGCGCAGGTCGACGACGTCGATGTCTGTGCTGCCCGCCGGCAACCGTGGCACGGGGCCGGGACCGGCCCAGGTGCAGGCACGCATGGCAGCGTCAACCCAGTCCCCGGCCAGTGGCACCGTTTGAACCGGCGCCGTTTGAACCTGTTCCGTTAGGGCCTGCACCGAGCGGGCCGCAAATGCCGCAACCCGACCCGCGGCCCGTTCCAGCACCGGGCGGGGGAGCGTACCGTCCACCGCGGCGGCCAGCAGGGCATCGAAGACTTCTGCGTAGTCTTCCCAGCCGGTGCTGAATCCTGCGCCCTCAGCTCCTGCACCGTGGGCTGCATCGTTGGAGGAGCTGCTGCTGTACGGATTGGCAGGGTTGCCGACGCAGAGCAGGTCCGCTCCCGCCAGCAGGGACAACACGGCACCACGTCCCATCCCTACGGTGTCCTTGATTGCAGCCATATCCAAGGCATCGGTGATCAATAGACCGGCAAAACCATTCCGGCGCAATAACTCCCCGGCCGCCGGATTCAGCGTGGCTGGGGCTTCGCCAAGCTCGGGAATCACGATATGCGCGCTCATCATCGCCGCGGCACCGGCCTGTACGGCGGCAAGGAATGGCGGCAGGTGGATGCCGGTGACGTCCTCGAGGGTCATCTCCAGCCGCGGCAGTGACGTGTGCGAATCGCCAACGGTGTCCCCGTGGCCCGGGAAATGCTTGGCGCAGGCACCGACTCCGGTGGATTGGATGCCCCGCACCATGGCCGCGGTGTGCCTGCTGACCAGATCCGTGTCAGCGCCAAAGGAACGCACCCCAATGACCGGATTGAGCGGGTTCGTGTTCACGTCCGCCACCGGCCCGATCACCAGGTTGACGCCCGCCTCCTTGCACATTGTCCCGATCGCGGCGCCGGCCGCCTCGGTGAGGGCAACGTCGTCGAGCTGCCCGAGCACCGCTGCCCCCGGAAGGTCCGAGCCGGCGCGGAACTGCAGCCGCGTGACGTTACCGCCCTCCTCGTCGGAGCCGATCACGGCCAGCGGATTGAGCGCCCGGATCGCGGCCGAAAGCCCGGCCGGCTGTCCGGGCGTGCCGGGAAGGAAATTGTGGCTGAAATAGACCACTCCTGCCAGCCCTTCCGCCAGCGCTTGCCGTAGCCAGGCAGGGACCGTAGTGCCGATGAACCCGGGCCAGATAACCCCGTTGACCAGGCGTCGAAGACAGAGAGAATCCGAGGATTGCACAGCTGCGGGAACGAAAGTGGTCTCGGTCATACTGCAAGGCTACAGATGCAGGGGGCCTAAACTTGAGGCATCCCCTTCCCGGACGCGCCGCAGCGTCAAAGACCTACGTACTGGAGAAGAATCCGTGAGCAACCCCCTTGAACCTGTACAGCTTGACCGGGTACCCATTCGCCGGGCGCTGATTTCGGTGTATGACAAGACGGGGCTGGAGGAACTCGCGGCCGGCCTGCATGCGGCGGGAGTGCGTATAGTTTCCACCGGTTCGACGGCGGCCCGGATCGCCGCGGCGGACATTCCGGTGCAGGGCGTGGAAGAGGTGACCGGTTCGCCGGAGATGCTCGACGGCCGCGTCAAGACGCTGCACCCGCGGATCCACGCCGGCATCCTTGCCGATCGACGGCTGCCGGATCACGTGCAGCAGCTCGCGGACATGGACATCGACACGTTTGATCTCGTCGTCGTCAATCTTTATCCGTTTGCCGACACCGTCGCGTCCGGTGCGGCCACTGATGAGGTCGTCGAGCAGATCGACATCGGTGGCCCGTCCATGGTTCGTGCCGCGGCGAAGAACCACGCCTCGGTGGCCGTTGTAGTGGATCCGAAGAGCTACCCCGACGTCATCGCTGCCGCGCAGCAGGGTGGGTTCAATCTCGCCGGCCGCCGTCGGCTCGCGTCGCTGGCCTTCGCCCATACCGCGGCCTATGACAATGCGGTTGCGGCCTGGACGGCCAAAGAACTTAACGACGACGGCGAGCACTGGCCCGCATACGCCGGCGTCGCCCTGGAGCGCTCCGAGGTGCTGCGCTACGGGGAGAACCCGCATCAGGCCGCGGCGTTGTACGTGGATAAGGCCGCAACGCCGGGGATCGCGCAGGCGGACCAGCTGCACGGCAAGCCGATGAGCTACAACAACTATGTAGACGCGGATGCTGCGCTGCGGACGGCCTTTGAATTCGACGAACCCGCGGTGGCCGTGGTCAAGCACGCCAACCCCTGCGGCGTTGCAGTGGCCGGTGCGGATGCGGTGGACCCGGTGGCACAGGCGCATGCCAAAGCGCAGGCCTGCGATCCAAGCTCGGCCTACGGCGGCGTTATTGCGTCCAACCGGCCCATTACGCACGCGATGGCTGCCGGCCTGAAGGGTGTTTTCACCGAGGTTATTATTGCGCCGTCCTTCGAGCCGGAGGCGCTGGAACGGCTGCAGAAGCGCGCGGATATCCGCCTGCTCACCCTGCCGGAGGGGTACGCCCGGGCCGCGGTGGAATTTCGCCAGGTTTCCGGCGGCATGCTGATCCAGGCCACGGACCGGATGGACGCTCCGGGGGATAACCCGCAGAGCTGGACGCTGGTAGCCGGTGCTGCAGCGGACCCCGGAACACTAGCTGACCTGGCGTTCGCGTGGAAGGCCCTGCGCGGAGTGAAGTCCAACGGGATTCTGCTGGCCAACAATGGCGCATCGGTGGGTGTGGGGATGGGCCAGGTCAACCGGGTGGATTCATGCAGGCTTGCCGTGCAGCGGGCCAACTCGCTGGCCGCTGACGACGACGGAATGGCCATTGAACGGGCGCGCGGGGCCGTCGCCGCTTCGGATGCTTTCTTCCCCTTCGCCGATGGGCTGCAGATTTTGCTCGATGCCGGTGTGCGGGCCGTCGTCCAGCCCGGTGGTTCGGTGCGCGACGAGGAAGTTATCGCTGCCGCCGAGGCCGCCGGTGTCACGATGTACCTGACCGGCTCCCGGCACTTCTTCCACTAGCCCTCAGGTAAGTTGGAGGTAAGAATATAACGAAAGTTTCGTCGGCAGTTACAGGTTTCTGCCGGCCTTACCCGTAGGAGATGGCGCACAAATGGCCAAGATTGTTTATACCCACACCGACGAAGCGCCGATGTTGGCCACCTATTCGTTCCTGCCGATTGTCGAGGCATTCGCATCGACGGCGGGTGTGGAAATTCAGACGCGCGATATCTCGCTCTCCGGCCGCATCATCTCGGTCTTCGGTGATTACCTCAGCGAGGATCAGCGGACACCCGACGCACTGGCGGAATTGGGACAGCTGGCGAACAGTCCGGAAGCGAACATTATTAAGCTGCCCAATATCAGTGCCTCCGCCCCGCAGCTGAAAGCCGCGGTTGCCGAGCTTCAGGGGCAGGGATATGACCTGCCGGACTACCCGGATGATCCTGCCACGGATGTGGAAAAGGACGTTCGCGCCCGCTACGACAAGATCAAGGGTTCGGCGGTTAATCCGGTGCTGCGTGAGGGTAACTCCGACCGGCGGGCGCCACTGTCGGTGAAGAATTACGCCCGCAAGCACCCGCACAGCATGGGAGCCTGGTCTGCGGATTCGAAAACCAACGTGGCCCACATGAGTGCAGAGGACTTCCGCTCGAATGAGAAGTCCGTGCTGATCCCGGAAGCGGGCAGCATCAAAATCCAGTTTGTCGCCGAAGATGGCACTGCCACCGTGCTGAAAGACTCCTTTCCCGTCCTGGCCGGCGAGGTAGTTGACGGTACGGTATTGCGCGCGGCTGCCCTCGAGGAGTTTCTGGCTGCTCAGATATCCCGTGCCAAGGAAGAAAACGTGCTGTTCTCGGTCCATCTGAAGGCGACCATGATGAAGGTCTCCGATCCGATCATCTTCGGGCACGTCGTGAAGGCCTTCCTGCCCGAACTGTTCGCCCGCTTTGGCGATAAGCTGGCAGCGGCCGGGCTGAGCCCCAACAATGGCCTGGCCTCCATCCTCAACGGCCTCGATGCCCTCCCGGCGGACGTCCGTGAGGGTGTTACGGCAGCCATAACGGCGGGTCTGGCAGAGGGCCCGGCGCTGGCGATGGTTGATTCGGATAAGGGCGTCACAAACCTGCACGCCCCCAGCGATGTCATTGTTGACGCGTCCATGCCTGCCATGATCCGCACCTCCGGAAAGATGTGGGGCCCGGACGGTAAGGCCGCGGACACCCTTGCCGTGATCCCGGACAGCAGCTACGCGGGCGTATACCAGGCGGTTATTGACGATTGCCGTGCCCACGGCGCCTACGACCCGACCACCATGGGCACCGTCCCCAACGTCGGCCTGATGGCCCAGGCGGCCGAGGAATACGGCAGCCATGACAAGACCTTTGAGATCCAGGCCGCAGGTAGCGTGCAGATCGTCGATGCCTCCGGCGCTGTACTGATCGAGCATCAGGTTTCCCCCGGTGACATCTGGCGCGCCTGCCAGACCAAGGACCTGCCGATCCGCGACTGGGTCAAGCTGGCGGTCACCCGTGCCCGTGCCTCGCAGACTCCGGCGGTTTTCTGGCTGGACAAGGGCCGGGCCCATGATGCAAAGCTGATCGAGAAGGTCACGGAGTATCTGCGCGACCATGACACCGAGGGCCTGCAGATCCGGATCATGACGCCGGAGGATGCCACTACCTTCACGCTGGGGCGGCTGCGCAAGGGCGAGGACACGATTTCGGTCTCCGGCAATGTGCTGCGCGACTACCTGACCGATCTGTTCCCGATCCTTGAACTGGGCACCAGCGCCAAGATGCTTTCCATTGTTCCGCTGATCAATGGCGGCGGCCTTTTCGAAACCGGTGCCGGGGGATCGGCGCCCAAGCACGTTCAGCAGCTGCTGAAAGAAAATCATTTGCGCTGGGACAGCCTGGGCGAATTCCTTGCACTCGCCGTCAGCTTCGAGCACCTCGCCACGTCCACCGGCAACGCCCGCGCCCGGATTTTGGCGGACACGCTGGACCGCGCCACCGGAACCTTTTTGCTGGAGAATAAGTCTCCGAGCCGGAAGGTCGGGGAACTGGACAACCGTGGAAGCCACTTCTATTTGGCGCAGTACTGGGCGCAGGAACTGGCGCAGCAGGACGACGACGCGGAGCTGGCTGCCGCCTTCGCCGCGGTTGCCGAGGCGCTGACCGCCAACGAGGAAACCATTGTTGCCCAGCTGCTTGCCGTGCAGGGTTCGCCGGTGGACCTCGCCGGCTACTATCGCCCGGATGCGGCCCTGGCTGCAGCCGTGATGCGGCCTTCCGCGAAGCTCAATGAGGTGCTGGCCGGATTGAGCGCTTAGCTACCGTTCGGTAGCTTTCAGGGCCCGGTATGCCTGCTGCCCGCTTTCCCGCATGGGAAGGCGGGCAGTTTCGTTGTGGACCCGTTACCTTATTTCTACTGTTTCGAATGTGGCGAACGCCACATTTCGTTGTAGTGTCAGGGAACACAACCTCGAACCGAGTGCGACGCCCGAGATATTAGGGACGCCTGTGCTTCGGATGCGGCTCGAAAGGCAAATCTATGTACCGCAAGAAAGTCGTTACAACCCTGGCGATCGCCGCCACGCTTGGCATGCTGATGTCATCGTGTGCCAACCAGGCAGGCACCGGCACGTCATCGGATACTGCTGCTGCCGGCGGCAAGGTGGACATTCCGGCACTGACCAAGATCGATACTCCCGCCAACGCGGTTTTGCCCAAGGGTGACGGCAACGCTACCTGCCCCGCCACCACGACACTGGCCTATGCTGGTGCGGAGACCGGCCCCAATGCCCAGCTCGGCATTAACATTTTCAACGGGATTCAGCTCGCGATCAACGAACACAACGCCGCGAATGCCGGCTGCCAGGTGCAGTTCAAGAAATTCGATACCGAGGGCGATCCCAGCAAGGCAACGGGACCAGTCACGCAGGTGACCACCGAACCCGGCATTATTGGCGTCGTCGGCCTGCCGTTCTCCGGGGAGTCCAAGGCAACGGGGAACATTTTCGAGCAGGCAAAGCTGGTCCACATCACCCCTGCGGCCACGAATCCGACCCTGACGGATAACGGCTGGACCACCTTCTTCCGGGGCCTGGGCAATGACGCCGTACAGGGTCCGGCGGCAGCGAAGTTCATGACCGGCAAGCTCGGGGCCAAGAAGGTCTACATTGTCCAGGATGATTCCGACTATGGAATTGGTTTGGGTAAGACCACGTCAGATGGCCTGGGCAGCGCGCTGGTGGGGACCGACAAGGTCACCACCGGGCAGAAGGACTTCTCCGCGGTCATTTCCAAAATCATGAACTCTAAAGCTGATGCCGTGTTCTACTCGGGTTACTACGCCGAGGGTGCACCCTTCGACCAGCAGTTGGTCAGCAAGGGCTTCACCGGAACTTTCGTTGGCCCGGACGGTCTGAAGGATGACCAGTTCATCAAGCAGGCCGGAGATTCCTCCAATAACGCCTACTTCACTTGCCCCTGTATCCCGGGTGAGCTGATTCCCTCCTTCGAGAGCGCGTACAAGACCCTGGCCAATGCGGAGCCGGGAACCTACTCCATTGAAGGCTACGACGCCGCAACGGTGCTGCTGGCCGGCATTGACGCAGGCAAGCAGTCCCGGGCGGATCTGCTCTCCTGGGTCAAGTCCTATGACAAGGATGGCCTGAGCAAGCATTACAAGTGGAACGACAAGGGCGAGCTGCAGGCCCCGACCGTCTATGGCTACAAAGTGGAAAACGGCAAGATTGTGCCCGTGGGCGCGATCGGCGAGTAACCGGCAATACACAGATGATGCTGCGGGCCCGGTAGACACGGTCCCGCAGCATTGTCTTGGCCGCATCAATAGCCGACAGTTACCGATTGTCCGTGCGGATCAGTGCTGATCCCCTTGCCGGACTCAACCAGGATGTGCCAATGCTCTCTTCACTACTGACGTCCATGCCCATGGACAACGATTGGATCAGCTTCGATGTCGTCGCCTTGGGCCAAAATTTCTGGAGCGCCACTTTTGACGGCCTGACTTTCGGGTCCATCTATGCGCTCGTGGCCCTGGGCTACACGCTCGTTTACGGCGTGCTGAACCTGATTAACTTCGCTCACTCAGAAGTTTTTATCATCGGCTGCTACGCGGTCTTCTTTACCCTCAGCGGCCTTGGGTTTGGACCCAATGCCCCACATTTGTCGCTGGCTGCGATTGTGCTGAATCTGCTTTTGGCCCTGATCATCGCCATGATCGCGTCCGCGCTGACAGCGTTCCTGGTGGAGCGGATCGCGTATAAGCCGCTGCGGAAGCGCAACGCACCGCGGCTGGTTTTCCTGATCACCGCCATCGGCGTTTCCTTCACCATTCAGTACATTATTCGTCTCATCCGCGGACCAAACGCCGAACCGGCCGTCACCATGTTTAAGCCGACGCCCATCTTTGACGTTTTCGGTACCATCGTTGATTCCCAGCAACTGGTCATTGTTATTGCGGCCGTCATCATGATGGTCGCAACGGAGCGGTTCATCAGTAAGTCACGGACGGGGCGCGGCATCCGTGCCGTTGCACAGGATCCTGACACTGCCACCCTGATGGGTGTGAACAAGGAGCGCATCATCATCATCACGTTCGTGATCGGCGGTATTCTTGCCGGCGCTGCGGCGCTGTTCTACGTGATGAAAATTCCTTCCGGCGTGCAGTACACCGGCGGCTTCGTCCTGGGGATCAAGGCCTTCGCCGCAGCAGTACTGGGCGGCATCGGCAACGTCCGTGGCGCCCTGCTCGGCGGCCTGCTGCTGGGCCTGATTGGTAACTACGGCCAGATCCTGCTCGGTAATTCGCAGTGGACCGACGTCGTCGCCTTCATGGTGCTGGTACTGGTGCTGCTGGTCCGGCCCGAGGGCATCCTGGGTACTTCCCTTGGAAGGAGCAAAGCATGAGTATGACAGATGGCCCCACGCCCTTGTCCTCGGCCAAAGCGGCGCAGTCTGCCGCGGATCGGGAGGGACTAACCACAGCACCGGGCGCCAGTATTGCGGGCCGGAGAGGCAAAAAGCCAGGCTCGCTGGGACAGCGCTGGAATGCGCTGAGCCGGCAGCAGCAATGGTGTTTCCTGATTATCGTGGTGGTGCTTGCGTACCTGCTCCCGGTCATCAACCCCCCTATTATCACCACCGAGCCGGGTAATAACTTCGGTCTGGCCTGCTTCGATATGGCGCGCTTCGCGCTGATCGCCATTGGTCTGAACGTGGTCATCGGCTACGCCGGCCTGCTGGACCTTGGTTACGTTGCCTTCTTCGCCGTCGGTGCGTATGTGTCGGCCATGCTGACCAGTCCGGATTCCGCGTTCCTGAAGATCCCGTATCTGTGGACCATCCCGGTAGCCATGGCCGTCACGATGTTCTTTGGTGTCATACTCGGCATTCCCACCCTGCGGCTTCGCGGTGACTACCTGGCCATTGTGACGCTGGGTTTTGGCGAAATTGTCCGGATTCTGGCGACCATCATCCCGGCCATGAAGGGACAGGTCGGCTTCCAGTCGGTCGGCCACCCGCCGGGCACCGCCGCCGATGGGAATCCCATCTTCACTAACTCCAACGGCGTTCCCTGGTATTGGCTGATCCTCACCGTGATCATCATCGTGCTGCTGCTGGTTGGTAATCTGGAGCGCAGCCGAGTTGGCCGGGCCTGGGTGGCCATCCGCGAGGACGAGGACGCCGCGGAGATCATGGGCGTTCCAACCTTCAAGTACAAGGTCTGGGCCTTCGCGATCGGCGCTTCCATCGGCGGGCTCTCCGGTGCACTTTTTTCCGGTCAGGTCGGTTTCATCAGTAACCAGCGTTTTGACGTCTACACCTCCATTCTGTTCGTCGCTGCCGTTGTTCTCGGTGGGGCCGGCAATAAGGTGGGTGCCATTGTCGGCGGTGCGCTGGTCAGCTACATACCGCTGCGTTTCACTGCCATTGCCGAATACAAATATTTGATTTTCGGTATTCTCCTGGTGGTCATCATGATATTCCGCTCGCAGGGACTCTTCCCGGCGCGGCAGAAGCTGCTGGCTTATGGCCGTGACGCGGTCAAGTGGATGTTCAAGAGGGACGACGGCGAACACGGCACGGGCGCGAAGCGGACCACCGGCACGGCGCAGGAAAAAGGAGCGCAGGCATGAGCGGAGATCACAACGAGGACCTGCCGAGGCACACGGCGGACTGGCCGGTGGGTAAGCCGGTCGATCCCGACGGCGACGGACACCAGAAGGACGGCCATCCCACTGCCGAACACGCCGGTGATCACGTCGAATACGGCGGGCACCCCGGTGAGCCGGGACAGCATGTGAGCGCAGACAGCGGCCGGCGCCCCGGCGGCGCCGCGGAACCTGCAGCCATCCACCGGGATGCGCTTGCCGCACAGGGGATCGATCGGGACGTGGCCGAGACGGTGGCGCCGGAGCGGGAAATCGGTGTCAAGGTCGGCGACAGCCTGGTCCAAGTGCAGAACCTGACGGTGAAGTTCGGCGGTCTGCTGGCCTTGGACAACGTTTCGTTTGATATCAAACGCGGCGAGATCCTGGGTCTGATCGGTCCTAACGGTGCCGGCAAGACCACCTGCTTCAATGCCATGACCGGGGTGTACAAACCCAGCAGCGGCAAGGTGCTGCTGGAAGGCCAGTCCATTGGCGGGGTAAAACAGCACAAGATCACCCGGATGGGGCTGGCCCGGACCTTCCAGAACATCAGGCTCTTCGCGGAGATGACGGCACTGGAGAATGTCGTCGTCGGACTTGACGCCCGGCATAAGACCAGCGTGGGTCGGGCACTGCTGCGCCTGCCGACGCACATCCGTGAGGAGAAGTCGGCCATCGATCGTGGCATGGCCCTGCTGGACTTTGTCGGGATTGCCGATCACTGGGATGTACTGTCCCGGCATCTGCCGTACGGGCACCAGCGCCGGCTCGAAATAGCGCGCGCGCTCGCAACAGACCCAAAGGTCCTGTGCCTTGATGAGCCCGCAGCCGGCTTCAACCCCGCGGAAAAGGAAGAGCTGATGACGCTCATCCGCACCATCCGGGATGACGGCTACACCGTGCTGCTGATCGAGCACGATATGAAACTGGTGATGGGGGTGACGGACCGGATCGTGGTGCTGGAGTTCGGCAAGAAGATTGCCGACGGCGCGCCGCGTGCGATCCGCGAAGACCCCCGTGTGATTTCCGCATACCTAGGAGAGCCCGAAGATGACGTTGCTTGAGCTGGACAATGTAAGCGTCCACTATGGGCGGATCCAGGCGATCAAGGACATGTCCTTCACCGTCGAGGAGGGGGAGATCGTCTCGCTGATCGGTGCCAATGGGGCCGGTAAAACGACGACGATGAAAACCATTTCCGGGCTGCTGAACCCGTCAGCCGGGTCCATCAGGTTTGCCGGGAAAGACATTACCAAGATGAAGGCGCACATCCGGGTGGTGCAGGGGATCTCGCAGGCACCGGAAGGCCGCGGCGTGTTCCCCGGCATGACCGTGTTGGAGAACCTGGACATGGGGGCCTTCGGGCGCAAGGACCGCAGCGGCATGGCCACAGATATTGCCCGCGTTTTTGCTCTTTTTCCCCGGCTGGAGGAGCGTCAGAAGCAACTCGGCGGAACCATGTCCGGCGGCGAGCAGCAGATGCTGGCGATCGGGCGTGCGCTGATGTCCAACCCGAAGCTGCTGCTCCTGGACGAACCTTCCATGGGGCTGGCGCCGCAGTTCATCCGGCAGATTTTCAAGATCATCACGGAGATCAACAGCCAGGGCACCACGGTATTGCTGGTGGAGCAGAACGCCAACCAGGCACTGGCCCGCGCGCACCGGGCCTTCGTCCTGGAGACCGGTGAAATCACGCACAGCGGGACGGGCAAGGAACTGCTCGCCAACCCGGCGATCAAGGAGGCGTACCTGGGCGTCGGCTAGCCCTCGTACCGGCCCGTTGGCACGGGGCCGTTGGCACCGGGCCAGGGCACGGGGCCAGGCTTTGCCCAGTTTCCAGGTCCGGACGATGGCGTATTGTAGTGACACGCCGTCGGCCGGACGTCTTTGGGGGCGGAAACTGGGCAAATGTCTACGCGCGCGGGCGGCTAATTGAGGCCATCCGGTGATTCTTACAGCACCTCGTTGTGGCCGGTCACCCGGCGCTTGTGGCATCCGCGGGGTAGGTGATGCCGAGCTGGCCCCGGACTCCGTCGAACAGCGCCATAATGGCCAGCGAATCAGCCAGCGGCATCGTCGGGCTCTCGGTGAGGCCCTGTTGGATGCACCGTGTCACTTCGCGCAGCTGGTACGTGTAACCCCTGCCGGGAAAGTCGAAACTCTCCACCCGCGCCGGCTCGGAGCCGATCTGAATCTCCAGTGCTGTGGGGTTGTTAATGGAACCGGTGCTCCGCAGGAAACCCTTGGAACCAGCGACGACGGCGGTGCGTGGCCCGTATGCGGTCAGCGACGAGGTGAGTTGGGCCAGGGCCCCGGACGGATAGGCCAGTGTGATGGCGTTTTGGCTGTCGACTCCCCAGGGAGTCAGGGTTCCCGACGCGGTGACCGACGCGGGGGCGCCAAGCGTCCCCCAGGCCCAGAGCAGGGGGTAAACGGTCAGATCCAGCAGGGCCCCGCCGCCGGCTTCGGGAGCCCAGATGCGCGCAGTGCGGTCCGTCCCCGCGGGGAATCCCAGGTCCGCCTGGACCCATTGCACGTCGCCCATTTCCCCCGAGGCAGCGATCTCGAAAGCACGCTGCATGCCCGGGACGAACCGTGCCCACACCGCCTCCATGAGAAAGAGGCCGCGCTCCCGGGCCAGGTCAATCAGTTCCGCCGCTTCGCGGACGTTGATGGTCAGGGCTTTTTCGCAGAGAACGTGTTTCCCCGCCTCCAGGGCAGCCCTCGCCACCGCGTAATGCTGGGCGTGCGGGGTGGCGACGTAGACCACGTCCACCTCGGGGTCCTGCACCAGCTGCAGGTAACCCGGAGACGCCCTGCCGTCGTCGCCGTTCACGCCCACCCGGCGGCCGCTCGCGTCGCTGT
Source organism: Arthrobacter terrae (assembly GCF_015708085.1). Lineage (GTDB taxonomy): Bacteria > Actinomycetota > Actinomycetes > Actinomycetales > Micrococcaceae > Arthrobacter_M > Arthrobacter_M terrae. The sequence continues at coordinate 98,047 of NZ_JADNYM010000011.1, forward strand.
CCATAGTGCCGCCGTCGTAATAGTGGCGCTTGAAGCCGAAGTGCGCAGCGAAGTCAGCGGCTTTTCCGCGGCTTCGTGAGCTGACAGCCTGCAGGACAGCGTCCTCCAGCAGCGCCAGCTCCGAGGTCACGGTGTGGGCAATGTTTCCGGTGGCCACGACGCCCCAGCGCAACGGCTCTCCGGTGGCGTTGAGGGTGTGCGGGGAACCGGAGGCGTACCAGTCCGGTCTGGCGATGTAGCGGGGGGAGGTGCTCATCCTGCCATCATGCCAGAGCGCCGTGCGGGGCTGGTGGGAAATGCAAAAGGTCCCCGTCCCGGATAAACGGGACGGGGACCTTTGAGTGATCCGCAGGATTACTGGGCCGGCTGGAGCTACTTGGTCAGCGGTGCCAGCAGCTTGTCATTGGCATAAACCTCGGCTGCGTTGGCCTTGGTGACGATGACCGGCTTGAGGTAGAAGGTGGGGACCTTCTTGGTGCCATTGTCGGTTTCGGTGCTGGTCTCAGGGGTCTTTCCGGCCTGAAGATCCTTCACCATGTCGATGGCGTGGTTCACCAGCGCGGTGGTGTCCTTGTAGATGGTGGAATACTGCTCGCCGGCCATGATGGACTTCACAGACTCCACCTCCGAGTCCTGACCGGTGACGACAGGAAGCGGCTTGCCCGCTGCTTTCACCGATGTGATGATGGCGCGGGCCAAGGTGTCATTGGGTGAGAGTACGCCATCGAGCGTCGTGGAGGTATAGCTTCCTGCCAAGAGGGTGTCCATCCGCTTCTGCGCATTTTCCGCTTTCCAGCCCTGCGTCACTGCCTGCGGGAAGGACGTCTGTCCCGAGACAACCTTCAGCGTACCGTCGTCGATCTTAGGCTGCAGGATGTTCATGGCACCGTCGAAGAAGACCTTCGCATTGGCATCGTCGGGAGAACCGGCAAAGAGCTCAATGTTATAGGGCCCGGAGGGCTTCTTGGCCTTCATCCCGTCCAGCAGGGCCTGGCCCTGCAGCTGGCCCACCTTGTAATTGTCGTAAGCGACGTAATAATCCACGTTGTCCGTGTTCAAAAGGATTCGGTCGTACGCGATGATCGTAGCGCCGGAGTCTTTAGCCTGCTTTAGCTGGGTACCCAACTGCGCTCCGTCGATGGCACCGACAATTATGACCTTGGCGCCTTTGGTGATCATGGAGCTGATCTGGTTCTGCTGTTCAGAAACGCCGCCATTGGCGAACTGGACATCGCCTTTGAAACCCGCAGACTTCAGGCCGTCGTTGAACAGGCCTTCGGCCTGGACCCAGTTTTCGGAGGTTTTCTGCGGCAGTGCTACGCCGATCTGCGCATCTTTGGCGAAGCCGGCCGCGCCGGAAGTGCCACCGGCGGTGGACCCGGTGTCAGCCCGGCCGCAACCGGTCAGCGCTAGGGCCGACACGGTGGCAATGACCGCGATGGTCTTCACCGATTTGAGGTTCAACATGGTTATCGCTTTCTTTGAGGGGAATACATATTCTGCTGGATAAAGTATGTGAGCCGACCCCACCACTCCGGGCTAAACGCCGGCCGGCGTCGAAATGATGTCTTTCGTCTCAGTCGTCTCGGCTTGCGGCCTATTGCCGAAGTTCCGCATGAGGAGCCCGGTGATGGATTTCTTGCCCTGGCTCTTGTTATAAACATCAAAGACGACGGCGGCCAGGAGCACGAGTCCTTTGATGATCTGAGTGATGTCGGCGCCCGCGCCCAGAAGCTGGAGGCCATTGTTCAGTACTGCCATTACGAGCCCGCCGATGACGGAGCCGACAACGGTGCCGACACCGCCCGTCACAGCCGCGCCGCCGATGAAGACCGCTGCGATCGCATCAAGTTCCCAGCCGACGCCGTCGAACGGTCCGGAAGCGTTGGAACGACCGATAAAGATCATTCCGGCCAGACCGGCAAGCACCGCCATGTTCAGCATGACCAGGAAGTCGACTTTCTTGCTCTTGACGCCGGAAAGCGCAGCCGCATGGCGGTTGCCACCGACGGCGTAGATGTGCCGGCCAATAATGGTGCGTGAGGAGACGAAGCCATAGATCAGCACCAGGAGACCGAGAATCACTCCCGGAATGGGAAAAGAAGTGCCGGGGCGGCCGGTGGCAAACAGATAGGTTGTATAGAGGACCGCGGCGGAGAGAACGACTATCTTCGTGACGGAGACCCATAGCGGGGAAACCACGGCGCCGATGGACTCAGCGTTCCTGCGGGTGTGTACCTCGCCCCAGATAATCGCAGCCACGGCGATCAGGCCAAGCAAAACCGTGAGGTTGTTATAGCCGGTGTTGGGCCCGACCTCGGGCAGGTAACCGGCACCAATGTACTGGAAGTCCTTGGGAACGGGGATGGTGTTGGACTTGCCGACAAGCTGGTTGGCCCCACGGAACAGGAGCATGCCGGCGAGCGTAACGATAAACGCAGGAATGCCGACGTAAGCAACGAAGAATCCCTGCCAGGCTCCGATAAGCGCCCCGAGCACCAGGCCAATGAGAATCCCCATGAACCAGGGCAGATGCCAATCCCGCATGGTCATCGCAACGACGATGCCCACGAACGCGGCTATCGATCCAACGGAGAGGTCAATGTGGCCGGCGATGATAACCAGCACCATGCCGATGGCCAGGATGAGGATATATGCATTTCCGTTGAAAAGATTGATCACATTATCCGGGGTCAAGGTGAGACCGCCGGTGAAAACCTGGAAAAAGATGATCAGGAAAATCAGCGCAAAGATCATCCCGAACTGGCGGGTATTGCCGCCGAAAAGCTGCTTGATGCCATTCATGATGTGGGTCCTGTTTCTTCCGTGGTTCAGGCGGATTTCTTAGCCGCGGTCATAAGTTTCATCAGCGATTCCTGGTTGGCGGCTTCTTTGCTCACAACGCCGGTGATGGCGCCCTCGAAGATGGTGTAAATCCGGTCGGAGATACCCAGGAGTTCCGGGAGTTCGGAGGAAATGACGATGACTCCTTTGCCCTGGTTAGCGAGTTGCTGAATGATGCCGTAGATCTCGTACTTGGCCCCAACATCGATGCCGCGGGTGGGCTCGTCCAGGATCAGCAGGTCGGGGTCAGCGAACATCCATTTGGCCAGCACCACTTTTTGCTGGTTTCCACCCGAAAGCTTGTCCACGCCTTCGTCCACGCTGGGTGCCTTGGTGCGCAGCTGTTTGCGGTAAGACTCGGCAACGGTATATTCCTTGTTCACGTCTACTACGGAATACTTGGAAACCTTCTGCAGTGCCGCCGAGACGGTGGTTTCTTTGATGTCGTCCAGCAGATTCAGGCCCAACGATTTACGGTCCTCGGTGAGGTAGCCGATGCCGTGCCGGATGGCCTGTGGAACGGTTCGCAGGACGATCTCCTTCCCGTCCTTAATGATCTGTCCCGAGACGAAGTTCCCGTAGGAGCGGCCAAAGACGGACCGCGCGAGTTCGGTGCGCCCGGCACCCATCAGACCGGCAAATCCAACAATTTCTCCGCGCCTGACGTTGAAGCTGGCATTTTTGCAGACCAGTCTGTCAGCAACCTGCGGGTGCCGAACAGTCCAGTTCCTGACCTCGAAGAAGACCTCGCCGATGTTCGGTGTGTGGTCGGGAAAACGTGATTCCAAGGTCCGTCCCACCATGCCCTTGATAATCCGGTCCTCGTCGACGCCGTCGTCCTTCACATCGAGAGTTTCGATGGTCCTGCCGTCGCGGATGATGGTGATGGAATCCGCCACCTGCTCAATCTCATTGAGCTTGTGGGAGATCATGATGGAGCTGATCCCCTTGCTCTTGAGCCCGCGGATCAGATCCAGCAAGTGCTGGGAGTCCGTTTCGTTCAGGGCCGCGGTGGGTTCGTCGAGGATCAGCAGCTTGACGGATTTGTTCAGCGCCTTGGCGATCTCCACGAGCTGCTGCTTGCCCACACCGATCTCCTTGATCGGTGTGTCCGGGTCATCGCGCAGCCCCACCCGGGCCAGCAGATCGAGGGAGCGACGTCGGGCCTGGTTCCAGTCAATGGCCCCGAATTTCGTTGGCTCATTGCCAAGGAAGATGTTTTCCAGAATGGACAGTTCGGGGATGAGCGCCAGTTCCTGGTGGATGATCACGATTCCGGCGGCCTCACTTGCACGGATATCCTTGAATTCACAGGCCTGGCCCTGGAAAACAATGTCCCCGCTGTAGCTGCCGTAGGGATAGACGCCGGAGAGGACCTTCATCAGCGTCGATTTACCCGCGCCGTTCTCACCGCAGATGGCGTGGATCTCGTTCGCCCGCACGCTGATGGAGACGTCCGAGAGGGCTTTGACGCCGGGAAATTCTTTGGTAATGGAGCGCATCTCCAGGATTACCGGGCTGCTGGACACCATGATGATCTACGCCTCCAAAGCGACTTCATTGTCTTGCACTGGTTTCACACATTCTGCGGACATCTGGTGGCGCTGGATGATGCGGCCTGAAGAAAAGTAAACTCGGTCGCAGTAGTTGTCGTCAAGTCTTTAACGCAACGACTCGGTAACGGTGGATTCTAACGACGACTGATCCCCTGCTGCGCGAACACCAGTGAGGCGGCTCCAAGGGCTTCCGCCCGGTCACCCAGGGAGGACATGGCCAACGTAGTGCTCTCGCCCACGACGGGCACGGCGTGGCGCAGGAGACCACGCCGGATCGGGTCCAGCAGGATGGCTCCCAGCCCGGCCAAGGGCCCCCCGACAACAATGATTTCCGGGTTTATCAGATTGGCAACGTTGCCGATCGCCCGGCCCACCGCAAGGCCGGCATCGTCGATCACCCGCAGCGTTGCTGAGTCCTTTGCCAGCGCACGGCTCACAATGTCACCGACGGTCAACGGTTCCGCAGAGCCCCGGCCCAGGAGTTCAATCATTGTGGCAGTAGAAGCCACCGTCTCCAGACAACCGCGGTTACCGCACCGGCAGATCGGTCCGTGTTCATTAATCGTGGCGTGACCGATCTCGCCCGTCACCCCGACGTGCCCATAGTAGGGGGCCCCATTGAGAATAAGACCCGCACCGATCCCGCTGCCGATTTTCAGGAACATCAAATTACTCACGGAACCGTACTGGCCCCACGTTACCTCGGCCAGAGCGCCCAAATTCGCATCATTATCTGCATACACAGGAACTTCCAGGACCTTTTCGAGCCGGTCCAGCAGATGAATTCCCACCCATTCGGGCAAAATAGCTCCCTGAACCACCGTGCCCGTCCGGCGGTCGATTGGACCGGGGATGCCTGCCCCTGCGCCGACAATCGCGCTTCGAGGAAGGTCCGCTTCGGCCAGCAGCCGGGCCAGCAGATCCGCCGCGGCTTTAATGCTTTCGCTGGCATGGTGCCCCAACGGCAGCGGCACCGCGCGCTCGGCGACAACCTGATAACTGAGGTTTGCCAGCACCACCCGGACATGGCTCCGGCCGAAATCAATGCCAACGGCGATGGCGCCGTTCCCATTGAAGGTCACCGACACGGCACGGCGCCCGGAACTGGTGGTGGGTGAGGTAAACACCAGACCCTTGGCGGCCATGTTTTTGACAATATTGGAGACGGTGGCCGTGGAGAGCCCGGTGGAGCGTGAGATTTCCGCCTGAGTTGAGGGCCCGGATCCAAGCAGGGTGTCGATGATGCGCTGCCGGTTCAGCTGGCGCAGGGCAGTCTGGGACCCTGGGTTACGGGAGCGTCTCTTCATCTCGATGGTGCGGTCGTCGTCGGCCATAAATAGTAGAGTGCAGCAATCGAACGTTGTAGTCAAGAATTGAACGCAACACCTTCCCAACTGAGTAGCAGTTACGGCACGCAAACCGCGATATGCGTGCCGTAAGTGCTACTCAGTTGGGGAGGGGTGAATCTCTTTGTGCGCCCGCCCTAACTCAACGTAGTGAAGCGCGTTCTCCTTGACGCCGTCGAGCTCCTCATCGCTAAGCTCCCGGCGTACCTTCGCGGGCACTCCCGCCACCAGGGACCGGGGCGGGATCACGGCACCTTCGAGGACGACGGCGCCGCCGGCCACCAGCGATCCGGCTCCGATTACTGCACCATTGAGGACCATTGCCCCCATGCCGATCAGGCAGTCGTCCTCCACCGTGCACCCGTGCACTACCGCGCCGTGGCCGATGCTCACGCCGTTGCCCACCGTCGTCGGAAATCCCGGGTCGGAGTGCAGGACGACGTTGTCCTGCAGGTTGGTCCCGGAGCCGATCCGGATGGCGGACGTGTCGGCCCGGACCACCACACCGTAGAAGGCGCTGGAGTCCGCGCCCAGTTCCATGTCGCCGATCAGCGTCGCCGATGGCGCGACAAAGGCGGAGGAATGGACCATCGGCGAGACACCGTTGAACGCAATGAGTTGTTTCATGGCATGAGCCTAGTTGAAACAGTCCAGTTGAAGAGCTATCAGTGCAAGCCGATCAGTGAGAGCCGTCAGTGCAAGCTGATCGTAGAAGCTGATCAGTTGAAGACGACGGTCCGCGTACCGTCCAGCAGCACGCGGTGCTCGGCGTGCCATTGAACCGCCTTGGCCAGTGTCCGTGCCTCCACGTCTCGTCCCATCGCCACGAATTCGCCGGTGGAATGCGCATGATCCACCCGGATGACTTCCTGCTCGATGATGGGACCTTCGTCCAACGCACCGGTGACGTAGTGGGCCGTGGCGCCGATGATTTTCACGCCCCGGGCGTGCGCCTGGTGGTACGGCCGCGCGCCCTTGAAGGAAGGGAGGAAGGAATGGTGGATGTTGATGGCTTTACCCGCCAGCTCCGCGCACAACCCGTCGGAAAGGACCTGCATATAGCGGGCCAGCACCACCAGCTCCACGTTTTCGGCGGCAATGAGCTCGCGAAGGGCGTCCTCGGCGTCGGCTTTTGTCCCGGCGGTCACCGGGATGTGGTGGAACGGAATGCCATAGAACGCGGCCAGATCGGCCAGTTCATGGTGGTTGGACACGATGGCCGGGATCTCGATGGGCAGGGTTCCGGAGCGCTGCAGGAACAGCAGGTCGTTTAGGCAGTGCGCGGACTTGGAAGCCAGGATCAGCGTCCGGACGGGAGTGCCGGTGCGGTGCAGTTCCCAGGTCAGCGAGAATCGTTCCGCCACAGCTTCCAACCGGTTGCGCAGCAACAAGAACGCAGTGTCCGTCTGGACGGCGACGCGCATAAAGAAGGTGCCGGTCACCGGGTTTCCATACTGCTGGGAATCGGTGATATTGCAGCCGCTGTCCAGCAGCGAGCCGGAAACGGCATGCACTATCCCGGGCTTATCGGCGCAGGACAGGGTGAGGATGAAGCCGGTTTGCGCTGCGGAAGTTCCTGTTTCGCTCACCAAGTCAACGTTACCTTTGCCGTGCCTGGACCTGTAACGCCGCTCCCGGCCCGTAATGCAGCCAGCCGGCTACCGCCCTTGTACTAGAATTAACCGTGTTGTAACTGGCGTTAGGTGGGGCACCACCGGGGAGCAGCGAGATAAACGACCACGGATCGTACGCCTGGGCCGAGGGTCACGTTTTCCTATTGAAACGCGCCCGAAGCGCGGTTCCATGACTGCGCTCTGCCGCAGGCAACGGCGCCTCAACCGGTAACCTGACCTGTAGCAGTTTCTCTACGCCCACCAGGAGTCATAGTGCCTATTCAGCCCGCCCAGTCAGTGACCAACCTTCCGCTTGCCCAGCTGGATCCCGAAATCGCGGCAGTCCTCAAAGATGAACTCGGACGCCAGCGCGACACCCTCGAAATGATCGCCTCGGAAAACTTCGCGCCACGGGCGGTCCTTGAAGCCCAAGGCTCGGTGCTGACGAACAAATACGCCGAAGGGTACCCGGGCAGGCGTTATTACGGCGGTTGTGAATACGTCGACGTGGCCGAAAACCTGGCGATTGAACGCGTTAAGGCGCTGTTCGGAGCCGAGTACGCCAACGTCCAGCCGCACTCGGGTGCGCAGGCGAACGCCGCAGCGCTCGCAGCCATGATTACTCCCGGAGAGAAGATCCTGGGCCTGTCCCTGGCTCACGGCGGCCACCTGACGCACGGCATGAAGCTGAATTTTTCCGGCAAGCTCTACCAGGTGGCGGCCTACCAGGTTGATCCGGAGACGTTCCGGGTGGACATGGATAAGCTGCGCGAGCAGGCAATTGTTGAGAAGCCGCAGGTGATTATCGCCGGCTGGTCGGCCTACCCGCGGCACCTTGATTTTGCCGCCTTCCGCTCCATTGCCGATGAGGTCGGCGCGCTGCTGTGGACGGATATGGCGCACTTTGCCGGTCTGGTTGCCGCCGGACTGCACCCTTCCCCGGTCCCGTATTCCGACGTCGTCACCTCCACGGTGCACAAAACTCTGGCGGGCCCGCGCTCCGGCGTCATTTTGGCAAAGCAGGAGTGGGCCAAAAAGATCAATTCCGCCGTTTTCCCCGGTCAGCAGGGCGGCCCGTTGATGCACGTTATCGCCGCTAAGGCCGTGGCCTTCAAGGTTGCCGGCGGTGCCGAGTTTAAGGAACGCCAGGGACGGGTGCTGGAGGGTGCCAAGATCCTTGCCGAACGGTTGAACGCCGACGACGTTGCGCAGGCAGGCGTGTCGGTCCTGACCGGCGGCACGGACGTGCACCTGGTGCTGGTTGATCTGCGCAATTCGGAACTGGATGGCCAGCAGGCAGAAGATCTCCTGCACAGTGTGGGGATCACGGTGAACCGCAATGCAGTGCCGTTCGATCCGCGCCCGCCGATGGTGACGTCCGGGCTGCGCATCGGTACCCCTGCACTGGCCACCCGCGGCTTCGGTGCGGCGGAGTTCACCGAGGTGGCGGACATCATTGCCACTGCGCTGAAGAACGGCACGGCCTCCGATGCCCAGGCCCTGCGCGCCCGGGTGTCGAAGCTGACAGCAGACTTTCCGCTGTACCCAGGCCAGGAAGAATGGTGAACTGATGTCTAACAGCATTAATCCAGAGCGGGCAAAAACGCCCTTTGGCACGCCCGTGGCCGCCCAGGTCCTGGACGGAAAAGTGACAGCGGCAACCATTAAAAGCGAGTTGGCCGTCCGCGTTGAGGTGCTCAAAGGCCGCGGAATCACCCCGGGGCTCGGCACGGTCCTGGTAGGGGAGGATCCCGGCAGCCAGTGGTACGTCCGGGGAAAGCACCGGGACTGCGCGGAGATCGGGGTCAACTCGGTGCGGCGGGAGCTGCCGGCGGATGTTAGCCAGCAGGAGCTGGAGGCCGTGCTCGATGAGCTCAATGCTGATCCGGGAACCACGGGTTATATAGTCCAGCTTCCGCTGCCGGATCACATCGATACCAATGCCATTCTGGAGCGCATGGACCCGGCGAAGGATGCCGACGGACTGCACCCGACCAACCTTGGCCGGCTGGTCCTGAACGTCAGTTCGCCGGTCAACGCACCCCTGCCGTGCACGCCGCACGGGATTGTGGAACTGCTGCTGCGGCACAAGATCGCGCTCAACGGCAAGAAGGTGCTGGTAATCGGCCGCGGCGTCACCGTGGGGCGTCCGTTGGGCCTGCTGCTGACCCGTCGATCCATCAATGCCACGGTGCTGCTGGCGCACACCGGCACACTGGACCTGCCGGAGCTGCTTGCTATGGCCGATGTGGTGGTGGCCGCGGCCGGAATGCCGGCCATGATTAAGGCCGCCGAGCTTAAAGAAGGCGCGATCGTACTGGATGTGGGCGTGAGCCGCGCAGTGGACGAGCAGACGGGCAAGTCCAGAATCGTCGGCGACGTCGATCCTGACGTTGCCGACGTGGCGAGCTGGCTTTCGCCTAATCCGGGCGGCGTGGGACCGATGACGCGCGCCATGCTGCTGGCCAACGTCGTCGAAGCCGCCGAACGCCAGGCGGGCATCATCGCGGACTGAGCCGCCGGCCGAACCGCGGTGACAGCGGGGCCGGCCCACGAAAACAGGGGGAGCGCAGCACCCGTTTCGTGGGCCGGTCCCGTTTTCGCGTGCCGGCGAGGCGTTTGAGATACTAGTCAGATGTACTCTCTTGGCAAGGATAATCACGCAGTCCGGCCGCGGCCCGGGAAATGGACCGGCTTGGGCACCGTGGTGCTCGCGCTTGTTTTTTTGGTGGCGCTGGTTTTTGCAGCCAACCAAAACGATGTACTGGGCTGGTTCATTGCCGCCGTCGCCCTCGGCTGGCTGGTCCTGTCCACGTTCGTCTACATCGGGGTGCACAAGGCCGCGAGCTTCGGCGCCGAGCAGGTCCGCCGGGCCCAAAGCACTTTAGCCGGCACCGGCCCCGGCGCAGCCGCTGCGGCAGGCAACACCGGGCGGGGAACCACACTGATCGACGACGGGTCCGCCGGCATCCGTGACCGGAAGCTGGAGCACAGCTTCAAGATCATTGCGGTTCAGTCCGGCCTTCTTGAGGAACAGCTGCGGCACGGCTCCGATGCCGACACCGCCGCCATGTCCCGCGCGCTGGAAACCATCGCGATCACGGCGCACAACGGCCAGGGCATGCTACGGGCCGATGGCGGCGTCGATGGGTCAGCGCAGGGCCGTAAGCAGGACGGGTCCGACGACGGCGGAACGGTCAGCGGCGTCGTCGTCGACTAGCGCGCGCGGTCCGCGTGCCGGCGGGAAACGGTAAAGTGGAATACGTGAGCATGGCAACGAGTACAACCGCGGCAGCGCAGTCCTTTATCGAACCAACGGCGGAACCTGATCCGCAGTCTCAAGCGTCCCACCTGCCGGCGGTCAGCGCGAAGACCGGTCTGCGGATCGCGTCAGTGAACGTTAATGGAATCCGGGCCGCCTATAAGCGCGGAATGGCCCAGTGGCTGGCCGCGCGGGATGTAGACATCCTGTGCCTGCAGGAAGTGCGGGCGCCCGACGCGATTGTGCACGAACTGCTCGGCGATGACTGGCATATTCTGCATGCCGAAGCCGAGGCTAAAGGCCGCGCGGGGGTCGCAATTGCCTCCCGCAAAGACCGCATACAGCCACTGCAGACCCGGATCGGCATTGGGGATGACTACTTCGCTACCGCCGGGCGCTGGGTGGAAGCGGACTATCAGCTCCAGGACGCCGCCGGGCAGCCGGTGGAGCTCACGGTGGTCAGCGCCTACGTGCATTCCGGCGCAGTCGACACGCCCAAACAGGTGGATAAGTACCGTTTCCTGGACGTGATGGCAACGCGGCTCCCGCAGCTGAGCGGGGAAAGCGACCACGCGCTGGTCGTGGGCGACCTTAACGTCGGCCACACCACCTTGGATATCAAGAACTGGAAAGGCAACGTCAAACGGGCGGGCTTCCTTCCTGAGGAACGCGCCTACTTTGACAGGTTCTTTGGTGCGGAAATCGGCTGGAAAGACGTCCACCGTCGTCTTTCCGGTGATGTCGAAGGTCCCTATACCTGGTGGTCCTGGCGCGGGCAGGCGTTCGACAATGACACGGGCTGGCGGATCGATTACCAGATGGCAACCCCCGGCCTTGCAGCGGCAGCCTCCGCTGCCGTCGTCGACCGGGCGCCCTCGTGGGATACGCGCTTTTCCGACCATGCCCCGCTGGTGGTCGACTACCAGCTCAACGTGCGCTCCTAGCCAGAGATTACAACAGCACCAGAGACCACTACAGACAGTTGAGAGTACTGATTTTATGACCGCATCACGTCAGCGCATTCTGTCCGGCGCGAAGCCCACTGCCGATTCACTGCATCTGGGTAATTACATCGGTGCCGTGCGCAACTGGGTGTCGATGCAAACCGAATACGACGCGGTCTTCTTCATTCCCGATCTGCACGCCGTGACGGTCGATTTCGACCCCGGCGACCTGGCGCGTCGGACCCGGACCGTTGCCGCCCAGTACATTGCCGCGGGAATCGATCCGGAAAAGTGCATTTTCTTTGTCCAGTCGCATGTGCCCGAGCATGCCGAGCTGGCGTGGGCGCTGAACTGCATCACCGGCTACGGCGAAGCCGCCCGGATGACGCAGTTCAAGGACAAGACCCAGAAGGGCGGCACCGACGCGGCCACGCTGGGGCTCTTCGCCTACCCCACGCTGATGGCCGCGGATATTTTGCTTTACCAGACCGATCTGGTGCCCGTCGGTGAAGACCAGCGCCAACATTTGGAATTGACCCGGAACCTGGCCCAGCGCTTCAATACCCGTTTTGGCGAAGCATTTACTGTTCCGGATGCGAAGATCCTCAAGGAGTCCGCGAAGATCTACGATCTGCAGAATCCAACCGCCAAAATGTCCAAGACAGGAGAATCCGCCAGCGGATCCATTCAGCTGCTGGAGGATCCGAAGATTGCTGCGAAACGGATCAAATCGGCGGTAACGGATGATGGCACCGTGGTCCGCTTTGATCTTGAGGCTAAGCCGGGTGTATCCAACCTCTTAACCATTTATGCAACGCTGACGGGCAAGACAGTGACGGAGCTGGAAAACGCCTATGCGGGCAAAATGTATGGGCATCTTAAGGTCGATCTGGCGGATGTCATGGTGGATTTCCTCACGCCGCTGCGGGACCGGACAAATGAATTGTTGGCCGACCCCGCGGAGCTGGACCGGCTGCTGGCGGACGGGGCGCGCAGGGCACGCGAAATCGCGTCGGTGACGCTGAGCAGTGTCTACGACAAGATGGGCTTTCTCCCGCTGCAGGGCGGCCGCTAAGACCATGAACCAGTCAACCCGGACCCGCATTGCATCGGAGGTCGTCCCCGCGCCGGAGGCCGGATGCCGGTGGGCGGGGATTATCGTGGCGTTGCCGGAGCCGCTGGCGGCCGAAATCACCGCCTACAGACGTTCCTTCGGGGACGCTCTGGCGGCCCAGATTCCAGCGCACATCACCCTGATTACCACTACACCAATAGGAGACTGGGCCGAAACCGTCCAGCACGTACGCCAGGTCGCGGCCAGCCAGCGCCCTTTCCGCGTCAGTGTCAGGGGAACCGGCTCCTTCCGGCCGGTGTCCGAGGTGGTTTACCTGCAGTTGGGGTCCGGATTCGATGAGTGCGTACAATTGCACGAATTGCTGCAAAGCGGCCCGCTGGCCAGGGACCTCGTCTTCGATTTTCATCCGCATATCACCATCGCCCACGACATCAGCGCTGCAGGGCTCGATGAGGCCGCGCGGACTCTGGCAGACTTTGAGGCAACATTTCCGGTGACGGGAATGGGACTCTATGTCCATAATGATTCTGGCGCGTGGCTACTAAAGGAAGAGCTGAAATTTGGCGGGACATCCGAAAATCAAGGTACCTCGAGGTACGAAGCCGCGCCCAACCGACTTGGCAAAGCTCCGGCTTGAGGTAATTGGCAATCAGGCCGCGTATGGCCGCGCCAAGCGCGCAGGTGCCGGGCGCGTCGGAGTCTTTATGACCTGGCTGAATCTTCAGCTCGCCCGGCTCAACACCCTGCAGCCGCTGCGTATGCTGGCCCAGTACAACGTACAGCGCGGCCCCGTAATGGCGGCGGGTATCGGTTTCACGATGTTTTTCTCCATCACCGGTCTGCTCACCACCGGGTTTTCGATCGCCGCGCTGGTCCTGAAATCCAACAAGGCGCTGCTGGACGCCTTGGTTTCCAGCGTCGCGAAGAGCACGCCGGGACTTTTAAAGGTCGACGGCGGCAATGGACTAGTGGATCCGCAGGCACTGCTGAACCCGACCGGGCTCGGCTGGACGGCGATCATCGCGGCGCTGGTAACCATCTTCACCGCGCTGAGCTGGATCGCGTCGCTGCGCATCGGCATGCGGGGCGTAGCGGGGCTCCAAGCGCTGACAGTTAATCCCGTAGTGAAGAAGCTTAAGGACGCGGGGACACTGGTATTGCTCGGGGTGGCCCTGTTGATCACGGCCGGGGTAACCGTGGTCTTCGGCGGTGCCCTGGATGCGGTCACAGGAGTTTTGCATCTCGACACGGCTGTGGCGATCCCCGCAGGTTTTGTACTCGGAGTGGCGGTGGCCCTGCTGCTTAACTGGCTGACGGCGACGATTCTGTTCAAGCTGGCAGCGGGGCTGGAATTGGACCGGAGCATCTTCGTGCGCGCCACAGCCCTGGCCGGCGTGGGAATGACCATCCTTCAGCTGCTCAGTGGCCTGCTTCTGGGCAAGGCAACCGCAAACCCACTGCTCGCGTCATTTGTCGTGATCATCGGCCTGCTCATCTGGTTTAACTTCGTCAGCCAGGTTTTCCTGTTCGCCGCCGCCTATGCTGCCGTGCGGCAGGCGGATGCCGATGCCGCCGTTCTCGCGGCGGACAAGCGGGGACGCGCCCGCACCCTGCGGCCGGCCTGACCAAATCAACCGCCCCATCGAAACGACTGAGCCGTAGCTGTCCTGTAGAAGGCTCTAACGGACAGCTACGGCTCAGCCGATGTGGTTTGGTCCTGGATGAGGGTCAGACCTGTCGGCTGAGGATGGCCTGCTTGACCTCCGAGATCGCCTGCGTGACCTGGATGCCGCGGGGGCATGCTTCGGTGCAGTTGAAGGTGGTGCGGCAACGCCACACACCTTCCTTGTCGTTGAGGATCTCCAGGCGCATGTCGCCGGCATCATCGCGGGAGTCGAAGATGAAGCGGTGCGCATTGACGATTGCTGCCGGGCCGAAGTACTGGCCGTCCGTCCAGAAGACCGGGCACGATGAGGTGCACGCGGCGCAGAGGATGCACTTAGTAGTGTCGTCGAAGCGGGCCCGCTCCTCCGCGGATTGCAGGCGCTCCTTAGTGGGTTCGTGGCCCTTGTTAATCAGGAAAGGCATGATTTCGCGGTACGACTGGAAAAACGGTTCCATGTCCACAATCAGGTCTTTTTCCACCGGCAGACCCTTGATCGCCTCAACCGTGATGGGCTTTTTCGTGTCCAGGTCCTTCAGCAGAGTCTTACAGGCCAGCCGGTTGCGCCCGTTAATGCGCATCGCATCGGAGCCGCAGACACCGTGCGCACAGGAGCGGCGGAAGGACAGCGAGCCGTCGTGCTCCCATTTGATCTTATGCAAGGCGTCCAGGACACGGTCCGTACCGTACATGGTCAGTTCGTAGTCTTCCCAGACAAAGTCCTCGGACACCTCCGGGTTGTATCGGCGTACGCGCAAGGTGATGTCGAACGTGGGGATTTCGCCACCGCCGCCAATGTGCGCGGGCAGTTCGATCTTTGACGCCGGTTCCGGTGCCGTTTCAGCAGTTTCAATCGGGCTCATTAGTACTTCCTCACCATCGGCTCGTAGCGCGTGAATACAACCGGTTTGGTCCCCAGCCGGATGCCCGCAGTGTGTTCGGCGTTGGCCCCCTCAGCAACCTTGTAGGCCATCGAGTGCTTCATGAAGTTTTCGTCATCACGCTCCGGGAAGTCCTCGCGGAAATGACCGCCGCGGGACTCCTCGCGATGCAGCGCCGCAACGGTCATGACCTTGGCCAGCTCAAGCAGGAAGCCCAGTTCCACGGCCTCGAGCAGATCCAGGTTGAACCGCTTGCCCTTGTCCTGAACGGTAATGCGCTGGTACCGCTCCTCGAAGGAGGCGATGTCGCTCAAAACCTTGTTCAGCGACTCGGCGGTCCGGAACACCTGCATATTGGCGTCCATCGTGTCCTGCAGCTCCTTGCGGATCAGCGCAACTTTTTCGCCGCCGTCGGACGTCCTGACGTGGTTAAGCAGCTCCACGGTGTAGGCCTCCGGATCTGCCGGCAGGTCCACGAAGTCCGCGGTCAGGGAATACTCGGCGGCGGCAATTCCGGCCCGCTTGCCGAAGACGTTGATGTCCAGCAGCGAGTTTGTGCCCAGCCGGTTGGAACCGTGCACCGACACGCAGGCCACCTCACCGGCGGCGTACAGGCCGGGAATGACATTGTCGCTGTCCTGCAGAACCTCGGCCTTGACGTTCGTGGGGATGCCGCCCATGGCATAGTGCGCGGTCGGGAAAACCGGGACCGGCTCCGTGTAGGGCTCGACACCGAGGTAGGTGCGGGCGAACTCGGTGATGTCCGGCAGCTTCGCGTCGATGTGCGCCGGTTCAAGGTGGGTCAGATCAAGGAGCACATAGTCCTTGTTCGGGCCGCAGCCGCGTCCCTCGCGGACCTCGTTGGCCATTGACCGGGCCACAATGTCCCGGGGGGCAAGGTCCTTGATGGTCGGGGCATAACGCTCCATGAAGCGCTCACCCTCGGAGTTGCGCAGAATTGCGCCTTCGCCGCGGGCGGCTTCGGAGAGCAGGATGCCCAGACCAGCCAGTCCGGTTGGATGGAACTGGAAGAACTCCATGTCCTCCAGGGGGATGCCGCGGCGGAACGCAATGCCCATACCATCGCCGGTGAGCGTGTGCGCATTTGACGTCGTCTTAAAGACCTTGCCGGCGCCGCCGGTGGCAAAAATAATGCTCTTGGCCTGGAAGACGTGGAGTTCACCGGAGGCAAGGTCATAGGAGACGACGCCGGCTACGCGCTTTTGGATACGGGTGACGCCGTCGACGGTGACTTCTTCATCCACCATCAGCATGTCCAGGACGTAGTACTCGTTATAGAACTCAACGTTGTGTTTGACGCAGTTTTGGTAGAGCGTCTGCAGGATCATGTGTCCGGTACGGTCGGCAGCATAGCAGGCACGGCGGACCGGGGCCTTGCCGTGGTCGCGGGTATGCCCGCCGAAGCGGCGTTGATCGATCCGGCCCTCGGGGGTGCGGTTGAACGGCAGCCCCATCTTTTCCAGGTCGAGGACTGCGTTAATGGCTTCTTTGGCCATAATCTCCGCCGCGTCCTGGTCAACCAGGTAGTCCCCGCCCTTGACGGTGTCAAAGGTGTGCCACTCCCAATTGTCTTCCTCGACATTGGCCAGTGCAGCGCACATTCCGCCCTGGGCCGCACCGGTGTGGGATCGGGTGGGGTAGAGCTTGGTCAGTACAGCGGTGCGTGCGCGCTGGCCGGATTCGATGGCGGCACGCATGCCGGCGCCACCGGCCCCGACGATGACGACGTCGTACTTATGGACCTGCATACTGGATGCTCTTTCTCTCTTTACTGCGTTTAAGAAGTGTGGGGTTTAAGAAGTGTGGGGTTTAAGAAGTGTGAGGTTTAAGAAGTGTGGGGTTTAAGACGTGTGGGATTTAAAGCGTTCAGTGCTTACTGATGGCCACGTCCGTCTACCGGCGGTGGCTGAACCTGCGCTGATTAGTTGGTCAGTTTCCGGTTATTTGGCGGTGCAGAAGGACGGGAGGTCCGTCACAGCGCCGGCCGGGCACGGGTCAAAGGTGAAAATGACGAGCGTGCCGAGGACAATGATGACGACCGTCGCCACGTAGAGCACCGTCTTGAGCGTCATCCGCGTAGCGTTGCGTTCGGCGTAGTCGTTGATGATGGTCCGCACGCCATTGGTGCCATGAAGCATGGCGAGCCAGAGCATCAGCAGGTCCCAGATCTGCCAGAAGGGGCTGGCCCACTTGCCGGCAACGAAACCGAAGTCGATAGCGTGAATGCCGTCACCGACCATGAGGTTCACAAACAGGTGACCGAAGATCAAAACGACCAGAACGACGCCCGACAGACGCATGAACAGCCAGGCAGCCATCTCAAAGTTGCCTTTGCCGCCCTTCCTGCGGGTGTACTTGACATCAACCTTGCCGCTGCGCGGGGCGTCGATTGTAGGTGTGGCCATGATTAGTGCCCCCCGAAAACGATGGAAAGGTGGCGGATCAGGAACGGCACCATGACAACGACCCACAGGATCAAAACTGCCCAGAGCAGCCGGGCCTGGTACTTATTGCCCTTCTTCCAGAAGTCGATGGCAACGATCCGCAGCCCGTTGAACGCGTGGAAAACGATGGCGGCGACCAGGCCAGCCTCGCCCAGGCCCATGATCGGATTCTTATACGTGCCGATGACGGCGGTGTACGCCTCCGGGGATACGCGCACCAACGAAGTGTCCAGAACGTGAACCAACAGGAAAAAGAAAATAACGACACCGGTAATACGGTGTCCCACCCAGGACCACATGCCTTCTCGGCCGCGGTACAAAGTGCCAGCTGGTTTTGTCGGCACGCAATAATCCTCTCTGCTTCACAGCGGCGCTAGCGTGGTTCCACGCGGGGTTACGCTCGTTGCGAGAGCACTCCTAGCTCAGGCCTAAATGTAGGCTTGGTATACAGCTTATTCAAATTAGGCGCTCCTTGCTCTATGGTCCTGATCACAGCCGGGCGCCCGGGAGCGGGGGCTGGAGTCCATTAGACTAACCGGTGATGAATACGCAAATGCACAATACCCCGGACGCCGGATCCGCCGAGGCCCCTTCCGCGCAACCTATGGACAGGTTTTATGCAGTCATTCCCGCCGGAGGAGTGGGCACGAGGTTGTGGCCGCTCTCCCGCGCCGCTGCGCCGAAGTTCCTCCATGATTTGACGAATTCGGGCAGTACGCTGCTCCGCGCAACCTATGACAGGCTTGTTCCGCTGGCCGGGGAGCGTGTCGTCGTTGTCACTGGCACCGCCCATCGGGAGGCCGTTTGCCGTCAGCTGCCGGAGATCAAGGTTGCCGACTTGGTGCTGGAAAGCGAGCCCAAGGATTCTGCGGCCGCGATCGGGCTGGCGGCCGCGATCTTGTACCGGCGGGATCCGGACATCATCATGGGTTCCTTTGCCGCGGATCAGGTGATCAGCCCCGATGCAGCGTTCCAGGATGCCGTCCGCGAGGCGATCTGCACTGCCGCCACGGGAAAGATCGTGACGATCGGGATCAAACCCACGCATCCTTCCACTGGCTTCGGCTACATCCGGACAGGTGCAGCACTGGATGTTCCCGGCGCTCCCAGCGCACACGCCGTCGTCGAATTTGTGGAAAAGCCGAGCGAGTCGGTGGCCGCGGAATATCTGGCCAGTGGAGATTACAACTGGAATGCGGGGATGTTTGTTGCCCCCGTGGCGTTGATGCTCAAGCACCTGGAAAAGAACCAGCCGGAGCTCTTTGCCGGGCTGACGCAAATCGCCGAGGCGTGGGAAACAGATCAGCAGGAAGAAGTTGCAGCGCGGATCTGGCCGACGCTGCCGAAGACGGCCATTGACTACGCCGTGGCCGAACCCGCGGCCGATGCCGGCGACGTCGCAGTGATCCCGGGGACGTTCAGCTGGGACGATGTGGGTGACTTCGCTGCGATTGGCCGGCTCAACAGCGCCAAAGAAGTGGACGATGTGACCGTAGTCGGGGAGGGCGCCCGGGTATTCACCGAAGGTGCCTCCGGCGTGGTCGTCACCGACACCAAGCGGGTCATCGCGCTGATCGGAATCAAGGACGTCGTCATCGTGGACACACCGGACGCGCTTTTGGTGACGACGACGGCGCACGCCCAGCAGGTGAAGAGCGCGGTGGACCATCTGAAGGCCAGCGGCGACACGGACGTTCTCTAGCCCGGTTGACAGGTCCGGTGCGGTCCCCGGTCAGATCCGGCGCGGCCGGACGCGGTCAGCCGGCCTGTAACGGTTCGCCGTCAATGCCCCTGATGCGATCCAGGGTCGTTAGAGTTTCATTGTGCGCAACTATTCTGCAGAGATCGAACCGACCCCACTGATCGCCCCTTGGCTGGAGCCGAAAATTGCAGAACTGCTGGCTTTCCGGCGCGATCTGCACGCGCATCCGGAACTCTCGCGGCAGGAATTCCGTACCACGGACAAAGTAGTGCAGCGGCTCGAGGATGCCGGGCTAAAACCGTACCGGTTCAGGGGTAGTGGGCTCTTCGTCGATATTGGTGACGGCCCAATAGCCACCGCGCTTCGGGGCGACATCGACGCGCTGCCGGTCCTGGAAGAAACCGGACTGCCTTTCGCGTCCCGCAATCATGGCGTTACTCATGCCTGCGGCCACGATATCCACACCACGGCGATGCTCGGAATCGCCCTGCTGCTGGCGGACATGCACCTGCAGCGCCCGCTTGGCGCCACCATTCGGATTATCTTCCAGCCTGCCGAGGAAATCATGCCCGGGGGCTCGCTGGATTGCATCGCGGAGGGTGCGCTCGAAGGTGTGCCCCGGATCTTGGCGCTGCATTGCGACCCGCGGATCGAGGTGGGCCACATTGGAACGCGCATTGGCTCCATTACGAGTGCCTCGGACACCATTAAGATTGAGCTCTCCGGCCGGGGCGGCCATACCTCCCGTCCGCATCTGACCGAGGATCTGGTTTTTGCGCTGGCCGAAATCGCCGTCAATGTTCCCGCCGTTCTCTCCCGCCGCGTCGACGTGCGCAGCGGAGTCTCCGTGGTTTGGGGGCAGATCGGGGCGGGTTCTGCGCCGAACGCCATCCCCGGCAGCGGCTTCATGGCGGGCACCATGCGCTGCCTGGACCGCCAGGCGTGGCACTCGGCCGGGGAGCTGCTGGACGAAGTGGTGCAGCAGGTCGCCGCACCCTATGGCGTTGAGGTCCGGCTGGAGCACACCCGCGGGGTCCCGCCGGTGGTGAATTCGGAGCACGAGACGGCGTTGATCGAGGCAGCTGCCCGGGCGGAACTTGGTGAGAACGCCGTCGTCCTGGCGCCGCAGTCCATGGGCGGGGAAGATTTTGCGTGGTTCCTGCAGGACACACCGGGGGCATTGATGCGGCTGGGGACACACGTGCCGGGCGGGGAGCAGTACGATCTGCACCGCGGTGACTACATTGTCGACGAGCGGGCGCTGGGGCTGGGGATCAGGGTGCTGGGAGCGGCGGCGCTGCGTGCCATCCGCGACCTCACGTAGCCGGTCGCAGTCCCGAATACATCCGCAAATCCTGTCAATTAGGTTGTGCACAATTGCATTGTGCACTATGTTAGAGAGGTGACGCGGAATTCGAAGGCCCAAAATGCGGTGGCTGCAAATCCCAAGGCCGCTCAGGATGAGACAGCCCAGGACGCACCGCGGGTCTCCGACCGGCAGATTCTCCAGCGGCAGGTTTGTTTCGCCCTGTACTCGGCTTCCCGTGCTGCCACCGCGGTCTACCGGCCGATGCTCCAGGAACTGGGGCTGACGTATCCGCAGTACCTTGTCCTGCTGCTGCTCTGGGAGCGGGACGGCGCGTCAGTGCGGGAACTGGGCGAGGAGCTGGCGCTGGATTCGGGTACCTTGTCCCCGCTGCTGAAGCGGCTGGAGGCTGCCGGATTGGTGCGTCGGCAGCGGAGCGTCGACGATGAGCGGCGGATGCAGGTTCACCTGACCGACGACGGCGATGCCTTGCGGGAGCGCGCAGCAGCGGTGCCGCAGCAGCTGGCAGAAGCAGCGGGGCTGGAATCCGGCGAGCTGGATCAGCTCCGCGGCACGCTATCCCGGCTGACCGCCGCCTTGCATGTCGCAGCACTCTAAAGACCCCACGATGAGGATGGCTATGAAAGTTCTTTACACTGCGCAGGCCCGCGCCACCGGCGACGGGCGCAATGGCCAGGCCCGAAGCTCCGACGCTCAGCTTGAGGTGACACTGGCGTCGCCGGTGGAACTGGGCGGGGATGGCAACGGAACCAATCCGGAGCAGTTGTTTGCTGCCGGCTATGCCGCTTGCTTCCACTCCGCGCTGCGGCTGGCAGCGCGGCGCCAGAAGGCGGATGTCTCCGGATCTACGGTGAATGCCAGTGTGGACTTCGGCACGATCGGCGGAGGCGCCTACGGCATCGGCGTGCGGCTGGAGATCGGTCTGCCGCAACTGGAGCGCGCCGCAGCGCAGGAGCTGGCGGAGGCAGCCCATCTAATCTGTCCCTACTCCAATGCCACCCGCGGCAATATCAGCGTTGAACTGAGCATCCTTGAATCCGAAGGAACGGACACAGACTCCAGTGTCGGCAGCAATGAAACCCAACCCACAATGGAGGCATCCTGATGACCCATGACCAGCACAGCAACAACACTCCCGCCGTCGGGCAATCAGCACTTCCGCACAGCACCCGCGAGGTGCAGCTCGCGTCGCGTCCGCAGGGGGAACCGGTAGCGGAGAACTTCCGGCTGCATGAATCTGAGCTTCCGGCTTTGCTGGCGGGGCAGATCCTGGTCCGCAATACGGCCATGAGCGTCGATCCGTACATGCGCGGGCGAATGAATGACGTGAAATCCTATAGTCCGCCGTTCGCGCTGAATGTGGCGCTCGACGGCGGCGCAGTCGGCGAGGTGATTTCCTCGCGCAGCAGCGCCCACCAGGTGGGGGACGTTGTTCTGCATTCGCTGGGCTGGCGGGACTACGCGGTCCTCGCCGATGCCGACGCACGCACCGTGGATCCGGCGCTGGCGCATCCCACGGCCTTCCTGGGGGCACTTGGCATGACGGGCCTCACTGCCTATGCCGGGCTGACGGAAGTTGCCGCCTTCAAACCCGGCGATACCGTATTTGTCTCGGGAGCCGCCGGCGCAGTTGGATCGTTAGTGGGGCAGATCGCCAAAAACCTTGGAGCTGCACGAGTCATCGGCAGCGCCGGCTCCGCGGAAAAGGTGGCCCGGCTGCTGGAACTGGGCTTCGACGCGGCCTTCAATTACCATGACGGTCCGGTCAAGGACCAGCTCAAGGCAGCGCTCGGTGAAGCCTCCGGCATAGACGTCTATTTTGATAACGTGGGCGGCGATCATCTGGAGGCGGCCATTTCGGTTCTAAACCGCTTCGGCCGGGTAGCCATGTGCGGCGCCATCTCGCAGTACAACAGCACAGCACCGGTCCCAGGGCCTGCGAATTTGGCCTTGGCCATTGGAAAACAGCTGACCTTGAAGGGTTTCATTGTCGGCAGCTACCAGCACCTCGCCGGCGAATTCGCGACAAAAATGGCAGGCTGGCTCTCGGATGGAACGATTCGTTTCGACGAGACTTTCGTTCACGGGCTGGAAAACGCACCGCAGGCTTTCATCGACCTGCTGCGCGGTGCCAATACGGGGAAAATGGTTGTCGTGCTGGACTAGGGAGTGCCGCTGGCACAGCCAGATAACAAGTTTCCAACAATTTCGGGAAAATCCGTGCCCGCGATACAAAAACGGTCATTGTGGGGACCGTCACGGAATAGGGTATTGTCATCAGCGCATCCCTAGCGCAGCGCCGCGGGACTATCAATGAAAACAGAATTTCCGTCACAGTGTTACGCACCGTGACCAATGGACACTCATTGAAGCTGCTGCAGCCCGCTCATCCTACGTTGGAGGAAATTTGAACGACTCAGTGCACGGCGCCACACCTCAACCCACGCTCACTAATGCCCCTGCCGCCAAGCGTAATGTTTTCAAGCGCAGTGCCACGTTTGGAACGATCACGCTGGGGGCAACGGCCCTGCTGCTCTCCGGGTGCGGTGCCGCCCCGGCACCCTCCGGCAGTGCCGGGGGATCGGCCGGAGCCAGCGACTACCTGGGGTGCATCGTCTCGGACTCGGGTGGATTCGATGACCAGTCCTTCAACCAGTCCTCCTATGAGGGATTGAAGAAGACTGAGAAAGATCTGGGCATTAAGATCAAGCAGGCGGAGTCCACCACCAAGGCGGACTTCGAGCCGAACCTGAACCAGATGGCCAACGCCGGCTGTAACCTGACCTTTACTGTCGGTTACCTGCTCGCAGACGCCACCAAGAAGGTCGCCACGTCGGACCCGTCAGCTCACTTCGCGATCATTGATGACAATTCAATTGACCTGCCGAATGTGAAGCCGGTTGTCTACGACACGGCCCAGGCCGCATTCCTCGCCGGATACGTCGCAGCCGCACAGACGAAGACCGGCAAGGTCGGCACCTTCGGCGGCATCAACATCCCGACCGTGACGATCTTCATGGATGGCTTTGCCGACGGCGTCAAGTACTACAACGAAAAAAAGGGTAAGTCCGTAGCTTTGCTGGGCTGGGACAAGGACACCCAACAGGGTGTCTTCACTAACACCTTCGACGTTGTCCAGGAAGGCACCAAGGCCACCAACAATCTGCTCAATGACGGGGCAGATGTCATCATGCCCGTGGCCGGCCCGCTGGGCAAGGGCGCTGGAGATGCGATCCTGGCCGCGAACAAGACCGGCAAGGACGCGAAGCTGGTCTGGGTTGATTCCGACGGCTACCTCAGCGCCCCGGCCTTTAAGTCGGTGCTGCTGACTTCGGTGATGAAGCAGATGGGCGAGGCCGTGGAGACCATCGTCAAAGATGACAAGGAGGGGAAGTTCGATCCGACGCCATACATCGGCACCCTCGAGAACGACGGCGTCGGGCTGGCGCCGTTCCACGACCTGGACTCCAGCGTCAGCGCCGACACCAAGTCCGAAATCGATACGATCAAAAAAGACATCATCTCGGGCAAGCTGACGGTTGCCTCCGCAGCAAGCCCAAAGAAGTAACCCCGGCAGAACAAGCAGCTTCGGCACAACAAGCAGTACAGCAGCACCTGATGCAAGCAGTATGAGCCCCTGCGCCGCCGTCGACGCCACGTTTGGAGTGGCGCGAACGGCGGCGCTGCGGCGCGTCCTGCCTGTGCCCGCTGCCGGTATCCGGCATAAACTTTAGATTGGTTGAAACCTTGAAACTCGAGCTCAAGGGCATTACCAAGAGCTTCGGCTCGCTGGTGGCCAACGACCACATAGATCTTGTAGTCGAACCGGGCGAGATCCACAGTCTGCTCGGCGAAAACGGCGCCGGCAAATCGACCTTGATGAACGTGCTCTATGGACTTTACGAGCCCACATCAGGGGAGATCCTCGTGGATGGTAAGCCGGTCAGGTTTGCCGGCCCCGGGGACGCGATGGCCGCCGGAATCGGGATGGTCCACCAGCACTTCATGCTGGTTCCCGTCTTCACCGTGGCCGAAAATGTTGCCTTGGGGCGGGAAAGCACAGGTTTTGCCGGCATCTTGGACCTGGAACAGACCAGGACGAAGATCCGGGAAATCTCGGCGGAATATGGCTTCAACGTTGACCCGGACGCTGTGGTCGAGGACCTGCCCGTAGGCGTGCAGCAGCGTGTAGAGATTATTAAAGCGCTGGTCCGCGATGCGCACGTCCTGATTCTCGATGAGCCCACGGCAGTGCTGACGCCGCAGGAAACCGACGAGCTAATGAACATTATGCGTCAGCTCAAAGCCGGCGGCACGTCGATCGTATTCATCTCGCATAAGCTCCGGGAGGTCAAGGCTATTTCGGACCGCATTACCGTGATCCGGCGCGGGAAGGTTGTTGGCAGCGCCGAACCCAGCGCCTCGACCACCGACCTGGCATCGATGATGGTGGGGCGCTCGGTCAGCTTGAGCCTGGACAAGGCGCCGGCGCAGCCCGGAGCAGAAATCTTCCGGGTCCGCAACCTTACCGTCATGTCCGACGTCGGCACCAGGCTGCTCGACGACGTTTCCTTTTCCGTGGCTACCGGGGAAATCCTGGCCGTCGCCGGCGTACAGGGAAACGGCCAAACGGAACTGACCGAGGCCGTGCTGGGCCTGCATAAACATGTCCGCGGTTCGGTCACACTCGATGGCCACGAGCTCGTGGGTCGATCCGTCCGGCAGGTACTGGACGCCGGGGTCGGCTTCGTGCCGGAGGACCGCACGGCCGACGGGCTGGTAGGCAGTTTCAGTATTGCCGAGAACCTGGTGCTGGACCTCTACGGAAAAAAAGAATTCTCCCGGGGATCCATGATGAACCGGAGCGCCATCGCCGAACACGCCGCGCGCAAGGTGGAGGAATTTGATGTCCGCACGCCCTCTGCCCGCGCGGCGGCGGATACGCTATCCGGCGGAAACCAGCAGAAAGTGGTGCTGGCGCGCGAATTGTCCCGGCCATTGAAGCTTTTCATCGCCTCCCAGCCCACCCGTGGAGTGGATGTTGGATCCATCGAGTTCCTGCACAAACGAATTGTTGCCGAAAGGGACAAGGGCACCCCGGTCATCATTGTCTCCACCGAGCTTGACGAGGTGCTGGAGTTGGCGGACCGCATCGCAGTGCTTTACGCCGGCCGGCTGATGGGTATTGTGCCTGGGAAGTCCTCCCGCGACCTGCTCGGCCTGATGATGGCCGGTCTCACCGCGGAGGAAGCCACCGTCCAGCTCAGCACCATCCCGACGTCAGAAGGAGAGCCGTCATGACGGACGCGCAGACGGAACCGGCGCCGCACGGCAATGCGGCTCCAACCGAAGAAACAGCACCAGCAGGCAGCGCCGGGGAAGCCGATCTAACAGGTGCGGCCGCCCCGATCAAACTGCCGGAATCAGGCGCAGAAAAAGACGGCGGCGGGAAAAACGGCAAAAACGGCGCCGAGACCGGCGACGGGCTCATCCGTGAGATTATGACCGGCAGCGGCCTTGTCTCGCTGCTGGCCGTCGTCGTCGCCCTGCTGATCGGTGCCATCCTCATTGCGGTCACCGATTCACGCGTTGCGGCGGCAGCCGGGTATTTTTTCGCCCAGCCCGGGGACACCTTCGCGGCCATGTGGGCTGCCGTCTCGGAGGCCTATGGAGCGCTGCTTCGAGGCGCCACTTATGACCCGAACGCACGGACCTGGCTCGGTCAGCTGGGAATCTTTGAAACGCTCACCTTCGCCACACCGCTGATCCTGGCCGGGCTCGCCGTGACGATCGCCTTCCGTGCCGGACTGTTCAATATCGGTGCGCAGGGGCAGATCATTCTGGGCGCCATTTTTGCCGGCGCCATTGGCTTCGGCATTGAACTTCCGCCGGGCATTCACCTGCTGGCAGTGATCGTCGGCGGAGCGGTCGGCGGTGCCATCTGGGGCGGCATTGCCGGATTTCTCAAGGCCCGCACGGGAGCGCATGAGGTGATTGTGACCATCATGCTCAACTACATCGCCGTCAACCTGGTGCTGTACCTGCTCAAGAATCAGCTCAAGGATCCCGGCAGCTCCAACCCCGTCAGTCCGCCGATGCACCAATCCGCACTGTTCCCGTTGCTGCTGGGACCGAACTTCCGGCTGCACGCCGGCTTCATCCTGTCGGTGCTGGCGGTGATCGCGGTGGCGTGGCTGTTGAATAGGTCCACGCTCGGCTTTGAGTTCAGGGCCATCGGGGCCAATCCCAACGCGGCCAGGACAGCCGGCATGGTTGTGACCCGCGGCTACATTCTGGTGATGCTGATCTCCGGCGCCCTCTCCGGGCTGGCCGGGGTGGCACAAATCTCCGGGACAGAGAGGTCCCTGGACGCGGAGGTGGCCGGCAACATCGGCTTTGACGCCATTACCGTGGCGTTGCTGGGACGCTCAACGCCGTGGGGAACCTTCTTCGCGGCACTGCTCTTCGGCGCGTTTAAAGCCGGCGGGACGTCGATGGCGGTCAACGCTGACGTTTCCATCGACATCGTGCTGGTGGTCCAATCCCTCATTGTGCTCTTTATCGCCGCGCCGCCATTGGTTCGCGCCATCTTCAGGATCAAGTCCGGGCCAGGCAAAACCAAGCCGGCCAAAAACACATCGATCGTCACCAAGTCCACCGGGGGAGCTGCAGTTTGAGCACCGTGATCAGCACCAAATCCAGCGCCGACAACACCGCGCTGCGGGATCAGCTGGCCGTCCGCAGCTGGAAGGTCCCGATCGTCTTCGCTGCCCTGGCGGTATTCGCCGTCGTCGTTTTCGCCGTCTTTGGACCCGAAGGCCATGCGACCTTCCGGCTTTCCCAGGAACAGGATGCCTGGCAGCTGCCGGATCTGGTGCTGCCGGCGAAGGCCTCCGGCATCGTTGCGGCTCTGGCCTGCGTTGTGTTGGCTCTCATGTCCTACCTGCAGACCAAAGCAGTCGGCCGCACCGCCCGATGGGTGAGCTCGAGCTTCACGGTGGTGTTCGTTGCCGGCTTCCTGATCTGGATCATCGGCGGCACCAAAACGCAGAACATCACACTGGTGGGGCTGTTCACGGGCGCTATGCTGATTGTCACCCCGCTGGTGTTCGGCTCCCTCTCCGGTGTGCTGTGTGAGCGCTCCGGCGTTGTTAACATCGCCATTGAGGGACAACTGCTGGCCGGCGCGTTTACCGCAGCGTTGGTCGGATCCATCACCGGTAATGCCTTTGCCGGACTCTTTGCCGCAGCCGTGGCCGGTCTCCTGGTTGGTTTTTTGCTGGCGGCCTTCAGTATCAAGTATTTGGTCAACCAGATCATCGTCGGGGTGGTGCTGAACGTTCTGGTGGCAGGCCTGACGGGCTTCCTCTTTGAAAAGATCATGAAAATCAAGGTGGCAGGGGCAACCATCTACAACCAGCCCCCGCACCTGCCGGACCTTCCGATTCCAGTGTTGAGCGAGATCCCGATCATTGGCCCGACGTTCTTCCGGCAGTCTGTGCTGGGCTACCTGATGCTGGTGCTCGTGGCCGGCATCTGGTTTGCCCTGTTCCGCACCCGGTGGGGACTGCGCATCCGTGCCGTGGGCGAACACCCGCAGGCGGCGGACACCATGGGGATTAACGTCAATCGGACCCGGTTTCTGAACGTCCTGGCCGGCGGCGCCGTTGCCGGTGTTGGCGGGGCGTACTTTACCTTGGTGGCCGTGAGCAGTTTCAGCAAGGATATGACCGGCGGCCTTGGCTTTATCGCCCTGGCGGCCTTGATCTTCGGCCGCTGGAACCCGATCGGCGCCTTCCTTGCCGCGCTGCTGTTCGGCGTGGCGGGGAATCTGAAGAGCATCCTGCAGCTGGCGGTGACACCGGTGGATGGCCAGTTCCTGGCGATGCTGCCGTACGCGCTGACCATCCTGGCGGTGGCGGGACTGGTAGGCAAGTCACGGGCACCAGCAGCCAGTGGCATTCCGTATGTGAAAGGTTAAGGCATGGCAGATAGCAACGGCGGTGCGGCCGACGTCGGCGAAATTGACTGGGAGCCGCTGGCAGCCGCAGCGCACGAGGCCATGCTGCATGCGTATGCGCCGTACTCCAGATTCCCGGTCGGCGCTGCCGCACTGACGGAGGACGGCAGAATCGTCAGCGGCACCAACGTGGAGAATGCCAGCTACGGACTGAGCCTCTGCGCCGAATGCACCATGGTGGGTAATCTGCAGATGACCGGGGGCGGCCGGCTGTCCGCGTTTTACTGCGTTAATTCCGCCGGTGCAGTCCTGATGCCGTGCGGGCGCTGCCGGCAGTTGCTGTACGAATTCGCAGCACCCGGCATGGTTCTGATGACCACCACGGGTATCAGGGCCATGGACGATGTACTGCCCGATGCATTCGGGCCACAACACTTGGAGGAAATTTCGTGACCGAGACTTTTGACGCCGTCGACATCATCCGCACTAAACGGGACCGAGGGACGCTCAGCCGGGCGCAGATCGACTGGACCATCGATGCGTATACGCGTGGGGCCATCGCGGAGGAGCAAATGTCGGCCCTGAATATGGCGATCCTGCTCAACGGAATGAACCGGGAGGAAATCTCGGCCTGGACCGCTGCCATGATTGCGTCCGGGGAACGAATGGATTTTTCCGGTCTGCGCAGCCCGGCCGGCGCTGTCAAGGCCACCAGCGATAAGCATTCCACCGGCGGTGTCGGGGACAAGATCACCTTGCCGCTGGCGCCACTGGTTGCCGTGTTCGGCGTTGCCGTGCCGCAGCTCTCCGGCCGCGGGCTCGGCCACACCGGCGGAACATTGGACAAGCTTGAGTCGATCCCCGGCTGGCGGGCCGAGCTCAGCAACGCTGCCATGATGCGCCAACTCAGCGAGGTGGGCGCCGTCATCTGCGCCGCGGGCGCTGGTTTGGCTCCGGCGGATAAGAAGCTGTACGCCCTGCGCGACGTTACCGGCACGGTGGAGGCCATCCCGCTGATTGCCTCTTCGATCATGAGTAAAAAAATCGCTGAGGGCACTGGATCCCTGGTGCTGGATGTAAAGGTTGGCTCGGGTGCTTTCATGAAGACCGAGGCCATGGCCCGGGAGCTGGCCGAAACGATGGTTGCCCTCGGCCAGGATGCCGGTGTCCATACTGTTGCGTTATTGACCAATATGGCGACCCCGCTGGGCTTGACGGCGGGTAACGCAATCGAGGTGCAGGAGTCGGTGGAGGTACTCGCCGGCGGCGGCCCGGAAGACGTCGTCGAACTGACCGTCCGGCTCGCGGAGGAAATGCTGGCCGGCGCAGGCGTCCACGATGCCGATCCGGCCGCAGCCCTGCGGGACGGCCGGGCCATGGACGTCTGGAAAAAGATGATCTCCGCACAGGGCGGAAATCCCGATGCCCCGTTGCCGCAGGCCAAGGAATCCGAAGTGATCTACGCGCCGGCCGACGGGGTCCTGGTGCAATTGGATGCGCTGGCGGTCGGCGTCGCCGCGTGGCGGCTCGGAGCCGGCCGGGCGCGTAAGGAAGACGCGGTCCAAGCCGGAGCCGGGGTGCGGTTGCACGCCAAGCCCGGAGCCTTGGTGCGCGCCGGTGAGCCGCTGATGACGCTGCTCACTGATACCCCGGAGAAGTTCGAACGGGCCCGCGAGGCGTTGGCTGACGCGGTGCTGATAGCTCCCGAAGGCTCCCGCCCCGACCAGCAGCTCGTGCTGGCGCGCATCGACTAGAGCAGGAGCAAAAGACTCATACTCCAGACGGAGGAGAACAGCGTAATGTAGCCCTAAAGACTGATGGTTTGCGTGAGCCTGGCGTGGGAAACTATAAGTGGCCCCACCCCCGGAGAGGAATCGTCCCCAGTGGACCTGCTGAATGCCTTACCCCACCTGTTGGGCGAGCTAAACCGTTTGATTGAGCACTCGGCAAACCAGTGGTGGATTGTGCCGTTGGTCATGCTCTTCTGCCTGATCGATGGATTCTTTCTGTTCCTCCCCAGCGAAACAGCCATTGTGGCCCTCGCTGCGATCTCCTCCAAGCTGGGGGAGCCAAACATCTGGCTGCTGCTGGTCGGCGGTGCCATCGGTGCCATTCTGGGCGACAATATCGCTTATTTCCTGGGGCGCAAGCTCGGTGTTAGCCGTTTCCGTTGGATGCGCCGGCCGCGGACGGCGAGGGCCTTTGAATGGGCGCGCAAGGAGCTGGACAAGCGCGGTGCCGTCCTGATATTTACCGCCCGGTATATTCCGGTGGGTCGGATAGCCGTCAACTTCACCGCCGGCGCAACGCGTTTCCCATGGAAGAATTTCTTCTGGCTGGATTTCGCCGCGGCTCTGACCTGGTCCGGGTATTCGGTGGGTATCGGTACTTTTGCGGGACGATGGGTCCACCACAACCCGCTGCTTGGCGTGGGCGTCGCAATCGTGTTTGCCATCATCATGGGCTTCATCGTCGACCACGCGATGAAGTTCTTTCTCCGGTGGGTCGGCAGGCGGGCGGCATCAAAGACCCCAGTGGCAGAACACGTTGCGGCAGGTCCGGACACGGCAGGTCAGGACACGGCAGGGCAGGACACGGCAGGGCAGGACACGGCAGGCCAGGGTGCGGCAGGTCCGGACGCGGCTGGCCAGGGCGCGGCCGGTCAGGCGTCGGTAGACCAGCCAACGGCGGATCGGTCGACCACGGCCGGTGGCCTGCCGCCGTCGGCTGAGCGTATGCCTGCCGGCGACGGGCGGGCTGACAGCGCCAGAGTTGAGGGCGTTAGAGTTGAACGGTGACTGAATCCGCGCAAGACGCCATGACCGCATCCGTAAAGACTTTGGACCTGCAGAGCCTGCCAAAGGTTTCCCTGCACGATCATCTGGACGGGGGTCTCCGCCCCGCCACGATCATCGAACTGGCAGCCGCGGCCGGGCACAAGCTGCCCTCGACGGACCCGGTGGCCCTGGCCGAATGGTTCCGTGAATCGGCTGATTCCGGCTCGCTGGTCCGATACCTGGAAACCTTCGACCACACCATCGCGGTAATGCAGACGCGGGACGGCCTGATTCGGGTGGCCCGGGAGTTCGTCGAAGATCTGGCGGACGACGGCGTCGTATACGGGGAAGTGCGCTGGGCACCCGAGCAGCACCTGACGGCCGGCCTGACTCTGGATGAAACGGTTGAAGCCGTGCAGGAAGGCCTGGAAGCAGGGGTTGCCTCCGTGGAGGAATCAGGCCGGCATATTCAGGTGGGGCAGCTGATCACGGCCATGCGCCATGCGGACCGCGGCCAGGAAATCGCCGAGCTCGCCGTGCGGCACCGAAACTCCGGCGCCGTCGGCTTTGACATCGCCGGAGCAGAAGAAGGCTTCCTGCCATCCCGGTTCAAGGATGCTTTCACGTACCTGGCCGAACACAATTTTCCTGCGACTGTGCATGCCGGTGAAGCAGCCGGGCTGGAGAGCATTCAGGACGCGCTGGTTCATGGACGCGCTCAGCGGCTCGGCCACGGCGTGCGGATCGCGGAGGACATTTCGGTGGAGTACATCGCGGCGGAGGATGCCGACGAGGCAGCGGTCGGCTCCTCGGGTCTCGACGAAGATGGCCTGAGTGCAGAAGACACCGTGGGCGTCGTTACGATGGGGGAATTGGCTTCCTGGGTGCGGGACCGCGGCATAGCGCTGGAAATCTGCCCATCGTCAAACCTGCAGACCGGGGCGATCGCCGGATTCGGCGGCGGTATCACCGACCATCCGCTGGACCTGCTGTACCAGACCGGATTCCGTGTGACGATCAATACGGATAATCGTTTGATGAGCGGCGTTACCCTCACCGATGAGTTCGAATTGCTGGTGGAGGTATTTGACTACGATCTGGATGATCTGCTGGCCCTTTCTTTGAACGCCGCCGAAGCTGCCTTCCTGCCGCTGGAGGACCGCGAGGCGCTGGCGGATCACTTGATTGAGGCCTACAGCGGCGCGCGCTGATGCATACTGGCCCGCCGGGCACCGGAATGCCCGCTGTGCCTGATCCCGCTGTGCCTGATCCCACTGTGCCTGATCCCACTGTGCCTGATTCTGCTGTGCAGCTGCTGCGGCTGATTGAGGTCATTGCCCAGTTGCGTCAGTGCTGCCCGTGGATGGGGGCGCTGACGCATGAGTCGCTGGTGCAATATTTGATCGAGGAGTCGTACGAACTTGTCGAAGCCATTGAGACGGGATCCCGCGATGAGATCAGGGGAGAACTCGGCGACCTTCTCCTGCAGGTGGTTTTGCACGCCCGCTTGGCGCAGGAAACCGGAGCCTTCGACATCGCCGACGTGGCACGGGCGCTGACGGCGAAAATGATTCGACGCAGCCCACATGTGTTCGATCCGGACGGAAGCTTGCGGGACGGCCTTCCAGCTGACCCTGCGGCTCCCCACAAGCCGGCAGCTTCCGATAATCCGGCAGCTCCCAACAACCTGGCGGAGATTGAGGCCACTTGGCGGAGCGTCAAGAACACGGAGCGGTCACATGCCGGAGCCAGTTCTCCCTTTCACGGCATTCCTGCCGCTCTCCCGGCGCTTGCCCTGGCCCAAAAATCACTGGACCGTGTCCTCCCTCCTACAGCTGTCCTCCCGGATATGGCAGTCCACCGCGGCGGGCCTGAAGCCGCGCCGCCGCGGACGGAAGAGGAGCTCGGTGAGCTGCTGTTCGCCGTCGTGCGCACTGCCCGCAGCAACGGGTGGGACGCCGAACGTGCCCTGCGAACCGCCGTCCGGCGCTTTCAACAGGACGTCAGCGTCGAAACTGGCGCGGCAGCCGCAAAATGACGTGCGCGCCGCGGCCAATTCAGCGGCAGCGCACGTCATTTACAGGACCAGGGCGCATAGATCCCGGCTCCCGGCCGGCTGCGGTGTTTAGGCGCTAGGCTAGGTGGGACAGCGAGGTCGACATTCATCCGCCAGCCGCCCCGACGCAAGGCAGCACATCCTAGGAGCCGTACATGGCCATCATTGACGCCATTCATGCACGCGAAATATTGGATTCCCGGGGCAACCCGACGGTCGAGGTCGAGGTAGGGCTCGACGACGGCTCGGTAGGCCGCGCGGCGGTCCCGTCCGGCGCTTCCACCGGCGCCTTCGAGGCCGTCGAACGCAGGGACAACGAAAAAGGCCGATACCAAGGCAAGGGCGTCCGGCAGGCCGTTGACGCGGTCATCGACACCATTGCCCCGGCACTGATCGGCTTCGACGCGACGGATCAGCGGCTGGTCGACCAGACCATGCTCGAACTCGACGGCACGCCGAACAAATCCAATCTGGGCGCCAACGCGATTCTGGGCGTTTCGCTGGCCGTCGCCCATGCCGCCGCGGATTCCTCAGATCTACCGCTGTATCGCTACCTGGGCGGACCGAATGCGCACGTTTTGCCCGTGCCGATGATGAATATCCTCAACGGCGGATCGCATGCCGACTCCGACGTTGATATCCAGGAATTCATGGTGGTCCCGCTCGGTGCCTCGACCTTTTCCGAGGGTCTGCGCTGGGGTGTGGAGGTCTACCACAATCTCAAATCCGTGCTGCAGGAAAAGGGACTCGCCACCGGACTTGGCGACGAGGGCGGCTTCGCTCCGAACCTGCCGTCCAACCGGGCCGCGCTGGATCTGATCCTGGACGCCATCAAGAGGGCCGGTTACACACCCGGCAAGGACGTGGCTCTGGCGCTGGACGTCGCTTCGTCAGAGTTCTTCAAGGACGGAACCTACCAATTCGAGGGTACCTCGCAGACGGCGGCGCAAATGAGTGCCTACTACGAAGAGCTGGTCCGGGACTACCCGCTGGTCTCCATTGAGGATCCACTGGACGAGGACGACTGGGAAGGCTGGAAGACGCTCACCGATGCCATTGGCGACAAGGTCCAGATCGTCGGCGACGACCTTTTCGTCACGAACCCGGAGCGTCTGCAGCGCGGGATCGATGCGAAGACGGCCAATTCTCTGCTCGTGAAGGTCAACCAGATCGGCACGTTGACGGAAACACTTGACGCCGTCTCGCTGGCCCAACGCGCCGGTTATACGACGATTACCTCGCACCGTTCCGGTGAAACCGAGGACACGACGATTGCCGATATCTGTGTGGCTACCAATGCCGGACAGATAAAGACAGGGGCTCCGGCCCGCTCCGAGCGCGTCGCGAAGTACAACCAGCTGCTGCGGATCGAAGAAGAGCTCGACGACGCCGCCCGCTACGCCGGATCTGCCGCCTTCCCGCGTTTCACGGCCAAGTAAACGTCGGTGACTGGCTAAGGTTAACGTCAGGCCTTAGCCGGTCGGGCCGCGGCCCGACCGCAAAACAGATTCAGGAGAGCCATGAGTACCCGTCGTCCCAAAGTGCCGCGCGCAGCAAACGCCGGTGCCGATAGGGCAGCGGAGCCCGATACGGGCGCTCCGGGTCCGCATTATCGACCCGCCGGGAGTCCTGCCGGGAGTCCTGCCAGCAGCAATTCGGCAGTGGGCGGCCCAGCCGGGAAACCGAAGGTTCGAACCGGCCAGCGACCAGCAGCGGCAGCGAAAGTGGTTTACCGGCATTCCCCGGAAGCGCCCACAAAGGGCCCTAAACCCGTACCGGCCCGGGCATTTTCCGGCCGCCTGCTGGCCCTGGCCGTCGTCCTGCTGACTATCACGGTTTTACTGGCACCTTCCATTCACACCTACCTGCAGCAGCGGGCGCAGATTTCCGCGCTGGAGCAGGACATTTCGGGGAAGCAGCAGCAGCAGACTGACCTGAAGAATGAGGCAGCCAGGTGGAGTGATCCGGCTTATATTAAGCAGCAGGCCCGGGACCGGGTCAACATGCTGATGCCCGGGGAAACGGGCTATTGGGTCTATGGCGCGGATGGTTCCGGCCCCACCTCTGCGGAGACGGGCAGCTCACCTGCACCGTCCGGGGCCGGGGAAACTCTGCCGTGGGTCGATGGACTCATCAAATCGATCAAGCGGTCCGCGGCTGAATAATGCGCCGCAGCGCCCCGGGCGGAATTTTTTCGCTTTTTTATCTGTCTTCTAGCCACAGGAAGGACGTCGGTGACCACGCCAGCCTCCGCAGCCAAAGCATCCGGTCGGGCAGCTACAGCTGCGGACCTGGACACCCTCAGCCGCCAGCTCAACCGCCCCGTCCGTGACGTCGTCGAAATTCCGGCCCGGTGCGTGTGCGGGAATCCACTGGTGGCCGCCACGGCGCCCCGGCTAAGTAACGGAATTCCCTTTCCGACAACGTTCTACCTGACTCATCCGGTGATCACCGCAGCCGTGTCACGGCTGGAGGCTGCCGGGCTGATGAACACAATGACAGAACGGTTGTCGGCGGATCCCGATTTGGCCGCCGCATACTTGGCCGCACATCGGGCCTACCTGAGCGCACGGGCAGGGATCGGCGAGCGGGCCGGCACCGGACCCGTCCCGGAGATCGACGGGATTTCCGCCGGTGGCATGCCAACCCGGGTGAAATGCCTGCATGTGCTGGTCGGACATGCGCTCGCCGCGGGGCCCGGTGTGAACCCGCTGGGGGACGAGGCAATCGAAGATATTGCGCAGTGGTGGACCCCGGAGCGCTGCTACTGCGTCGGAGCCTGGGATCCAGAGAGCCCGGTTCCTTCCCGGGACCTCAGCAGGCACGTTAGGCAACAGCCCAGCAAGCCTCTGCCTCGATCCTGACCCATGAACCCGCCGCGAAAGGCCCTCCCATGCGCGTAGCTGCCATCGATTGTGGAACCAATTCAATCCGTTTGCTGATTGCCGACGTTGCCGGCGGCGTTTTGACCGATGTGCACCGCGAAATGCGGGTGGTGCGGCTGGGGCAGGGAGTGGACGCGACCGGCAGGTTGTCTGCCCAGGCGCTGGCGCGCACCTTCAGCGCGACCGAGGATTATGCCGCGCTCATCCGTTCCCATGCTGCAGCGCGGGTGCGGTTCGTCGCCACCTCGGCGACCCGTGATGCGCAGAACCGACAGACGTTCATTGACGGCGTCCGGGACCGCCTTGGCGTGGAGCCGGAGGTGGTCAGCGGGGATGAGGAGGCGGCGCTGTCCTTCGCCGGAGCTGCCAGCGTGCTGCCCGGTCCGGGCGCGCCGCTTGTCCTGGTTGTGGACCTTGGTGGCGGCAGCACCGAATTTGTTGCCGGTAATCGTGACGGAGTGCAGGCCGCCATCAGTACCAATATGGGATGCGTGCGTTTCACCGAGCGGTTCCTGCGCAGCGACCCGCCCGGCGCGGCGGAAATTGCTCAGGCGCAGGCGGCCGTTGAAGACCAGCTCAGCAACGTGCTGGACGCCGTACCGCTGGCGGGGGTGGATAGCCTGCTTGGCGTTGCCGGCTCGGTGACCACCATTACGGCGCAGGCCCTACGCCTGCCGGCCTATGACCCCGGACGGATCCACGGGGCCGTTCTGCCCGCCGACACTGTGATGCAGGCGTGCACGGAATTGCTTGAGATGACACGCGGGCAGCGCAAAGCCCTGCCGTTTATGCACCCCGGCCGGGTGGACGTGATTGGCGCGGGGGCGCTCATTTGGCGGACGGTGATCGCCCGGCTGGGCGTTCTGACCGACGGCAGGGTCAACTCGGTAACCGTGAGCGAACACGATATTCTGGATGGCATCGCGTTGGGGATCTCCCAGCAGGACTAAAAGGGTATCCGGCACTGACGCCCGGGAATCATTGCCACCGAAGCAGACGACGGGAATTGGATGCAGCTACGGACCACGCTGCGGCCTGCGGTCGCGGCCGTGCTGACGCTCGCCGTTTTCGCGGCCCTGTGCGTCTCGGGACTCCTCACCGCCGCTCCTGCCCATGCGGATGATATCCGCAATCGGGAATACTGGCTGGACAACTACGGCATCGCCGAGGCCTGGCAGGTCTCCAAGGGCGCCGGGGTGAAGGTTGCCGTTATTGACAGCGGCATGGACGGAACCCATCCGGACCTTGCCGGCGCGATAGCCGGCGGGACGGACGTCTCCGGTTCTGGCCAAGCCGATGGCCAGAAGGGGATTGGAGCCGAGCCCGAGCACGGCACCCTGGTGGGGACGCTGCTGGCCGGGCGTGGACACGCATCCGCATCTGCCAGCGCGGATCCGTCCGCACCGGCTACCGTTGGCGCCGGGCCCGACGGCGTGATCGGTGTGGCGCCAGAGGCCCAGTTGCTCAGTGTTTCCGCCTGGCTCGGAAGTGCCAACCCTTCCGGAAAAAGCATTGACGAACAAATTCCGGCGGCGGTACGCTGGGCGGTCGATAACGGCGCCAAGGTCATCAACATGTCACTGGGCAGTACCTCAACAGCCTGGCCACAAAGCTGGGATGACGCATTCCTGTACGCCGAACAAAAGGACGTGGTGATAGTCGCCGCCGCCGGAAACCGGAAGACCGGGAGCGCCCAGGTAGGCGCGCCCGCTACCATCCCCGGCGTCCTTGCCGTAGCCGGTCTGGACCACGACGGCTCGGCCAGTCGGGATTCGTCCTCTCAGGGCATCAGTATCGGGGTGGCGGCTCCAGCCGAGAAACTCGTGGGGGGTCTGCCGGGCGGTGGTTATGCGGACTGGAGCGGAACCTCCGGTGCCGCCCCGATCGTCTCCGGAGTTGCTGCGCTGATCCGGTCCAAATATCCGCACATGTCAGCCGCACAGGTGATCAACAGGATCATCAGCACCGCCAAGCCGAAGGGGGACGGGGTCCCTAACGCCTTGTACGGCTTTGGTTTGCTCGACGCCGCGGGCGCACTCAGCGCCGATGTCCCCGTCGTGTCGGTCAACCCGCTGGGCAGCATGGCGGACTGGATCAGGATTCACCGACGGACCGAGAGCCACTCTGCGGGCCCCTCTGAAGTTCCCTCCTCGACTGCCCTGCCGGGTGCCGTGGCTCCGGCAACTCCGGCAACTCCGGGCATTGCGGACCCCACGGTTCCGGCGGCCCTGCCGCCCTCGGCATTGGACAGTGCTCTTCCGCGCACCGTGGTGTTAGGATTTTCGATTTTGTTCCTGCTGATCCTCGCCGGCGGAACGATACATCTGCTCATCGCCCGGCGCCGGCAGAAGCCCGACGAGCACCCCGGAGCGCACCCGCCGACGCGTTAGTGAATGTTTTCACAAAGTCTTGTAGCATAGAGGCATGGCTCCTACATCCCAATTCCTGGATCGTCCGCGCGTTCTCGTAGTCGGCGGCGGCTACGTCGGCCTCTACGTGGCACTTCGCCTGCAGAAGAAGATCGCCAATGCCGGTGGCATCGTCACCGTGGTTGATCCGCTGCCCTACATGACGTACCAGCCCTTCCTTCCAGAAGTGGCTGCCGGCACTATCGAGGCCCGCCACGCCGTCGTCCCGCACCGCAAGCATCTGCGGCAGACCGAGCTCATCCAGGGCTCCGTCACCAGCATCGACCATAAGAGCCGCACCGCCGTGGTAGCCCCGGCGGACGGTGGCGAGCACTTTGAACTGCCGTACTTCGACGTCGTAGTGGCAGCCGGCTCGATCACGCGGACCTTCCCGATTAAGGGTCTGGCGGAAAACGGAATCGGCATGAAAACGATCGAAGAAGCCGTCGCGGTCCGTAACCAGGTACTGGACCGGATTGAAGCGGCCTCCATCGAGACGGATCCGGCCATGCGTCAGCGCGCTTTGACGTTCGTCGTCGTCGGCGGAGGTTTTGCCGGCATCGAAACCATCACCGAACTTGAGGATATGGCCCGCACTGCGGCGAAGCAGAACCCGCGGCTGAACGTCGCAGAACTTCGATTCGTCCTGGTCGAGGCAATGGGGCGGATTATGCCCGAGGTCACGCAGCCGCAATCGGAATGGGTCATCGAGCACCTGCGCAGCCGCAACATTGAGGTTCTGCTCAATACTTCGTTGGCCAGCGCCGTAGACAACCACATGAGTTTGATTAACATGCCGGATAAGACCGTTGCACAGGAATTCGATGCGGATACACTGATCTGGACCGCAGGGGTGCAGGCAAACCCGATGGTCCGTTCCACCGACTTCCCGATCGATCCGCGCGGACGGGTGCAGGTTGGCGCGGATCTTCGGATCACCGGTGAATTCGGCGCCATCCAGAACGCCTGGGCGGCCGGCGATGTCGCTGCCGTTCCGGATTTGACCGGCGGCGGTGTAGCGGGCTTCTGCGTCCCCAATGCCCAGCACGCCCTCCGCCAGGCAAAGCGTCTGGCCAGCAACCTGTGGGCCTCGCGTTTTGATAAGCCGTTGACAGACTACAAGCACAAGAACCTTGGCGCCGTAGCCGGTTTCGGCGAGTGGAAGGGCGTCGCCAACATCATGGGCGTTGGACTCAAGGGCTGGCCGGCCTGGCTGGCCCACCGCGGCTACCACGGCCTGGCAATGCCGACGTTCGAGCGTAAATGGCGGGTCATTTCCGACTGGTTCATTAGCATGTTCACCGGTCGCGACACCACCGCGCTGCTGGACCTGGACCGCCCCCGCGCTGCCTTCCGCGCCGCAGCCGGCCCCGCGCCGAAGCCAGCGGCCAAGTCTGCCGCCAAGTCTGCGGACGCCCCGGCCGATGCTTCGGCTCCGGCAAAAGAAGAGGTCCCAGTCGGGGCCAAGTAACGCCGGCAGGGTGTAATGCCCGACGGGTGTAATGCCCGACGGCGCCCGCCCCGGTCTCCGGACGGGCGCCGTTCGTGTTTGAGGGCGGCGCCGTTTCGGTGATCTGTATTCTGCCGGTGATTCCCGCCGGTTTTTTCCCGGCACGCTGGATCGAGTACGCTGGACCGCGGGCCCCAATAGCCCAATCGGCAGAGGCAGCAGACTTAAAATCTGTTCAGTCTGGGTTCAAGTCCCAGTTGGGGCACTTCAACGGTGTGACGGCGCGCCCGGTGATACAGGAAGCGGCCGGAACGCCGGCAGCGACGCGGGCCGGAACGCCGGCCATGAAGCGGGCCGGAACGCCGGCCATGAAGCGGGCCGGAACGCCGGCGTTATCAGCGCGTGCTTCGCGGAACTATTCCCGGCGGCGGTTCGTCGAACTTGGTAGGCTTAGATTTGCTCACCTGCCCCCGAATGGAGGACACCGCACCATGGCTGTCAGCGGAAACCCCGTATTTGCCAACAACAAGAACTTCAGTGCCAAGCCGGCGTTCCAGGGCCAGCTGCAAAACCAGGGATATAAGGGTGCTGAATCCGCGACTAAAGATGCAGGGCTGAACCCGCAGCAGCTGCAGGACCTGTACAACGCGCCCTCGGCCGGCCCCTCGCAAACGGGGCGGATGACGCTCGACGACGTCATCATCAAGACCGTGGGCATGCTTGCCCTAGTGCTGGTCGGGGCAGCCGTGGGTTGGATCTTCCCGGTTCTGACCATCCCCGGCATGATCATCGGACTGGTGCTTGGCCTGGTTAACTCCTTTAAGCGGGAACCCTCGCCGGCGCTGATGATGCTCTACGCGGGGGCCGAGGGTGTGTTCCTGGGCGGGATCTCGGGCCTTCTGGAGGGGATGTTCCCCGGCATCGTGGTGCAGGCCGTGCTCGGCACGTTGTCCGTCTTCGCCGTGACACTGCTGCTGTTCAAGAGCGGCAAGGTCCGGGCAACGCCGAAGATGACGAAGATCTTCATGATCGGCATCGGCGGCTACCTGGTCTTCTCGATACTGAACTTCGGCCTCATGGTCTTCAACGTCACCGACAGTCCCTGGGGAATCCGGAGCATGCATATTCCGGGGACCAACATTCCGTTCGGGCTGGTGCTGGGCCTGCTCGCCATCGCTCTGGCGGCGTTCTCCCTGGTAATGGACTTTACGTCCATCCAGCGCGGCGTGCAGAACGGCGTCCCGGCCAAGTATTCGTGGACGGCCGCATTCGGACTCACTGTTACCTTGGTGTGGCTTTACGTGGAGATCCTTCGCCTGCTGGCGATCATGCGAAACAACTAGCCGCAGAGCGGCCCCGCGCCTTCACCCTGCGCGCGTGCCGGGGATATGGCGGGCTGGCTTGGGAATTACCAGGGCAGCCTGCCGTATCCCCGGCATCTTTATACGTACTTCCCGGCGTCAGGAATTTCTCAGATTTCCGGCATAGGCTGAGCTCTTCCGATGCCGCTGCGGCATCGTCGGGAAGGAATCATGCAGCGTTTAAGCCCGATTTTTGGCGTCTTTGGAATCCTATATTTTCTCGTTGCCTTGGTCTGTGTTGTGGCCTTCGTCTGGGTTGCGGTATTGCTGATACAGTTCCTGACGCTGAAAAACCGTCAGCTCCGGGCGAGGCTATACGGCGTGGAGCCTGAAGGCGGAGATTGGAGTCACCGGCAACGCGGTCCAGGCTACCCTGCGGAACAGCCAGGACAGCACTGGCCGGGCCAGCAGCAGCAACCGGGCCAGCAGCAATCCGGCGGTCCTGGTCAGCCGTGGGCCGGTCAGCAGCCAACGCAGCAGCCTCCCGTGAATCCGCAGCAGCCGCCGCAGCAGCCCCCGACAAATCCGCATCCGTCGGCATAACGCAGCGGAGCACTCAGTTCAATCGTTCCAGGATCAGTGCCATGCCTTGTCCGCCGCCGACGCACAGGGTCGCCATGCCCAAGCTGCCATCCGTCGTCGTCAGCCCGTTCATCAGGGTGGTGACCATCCGGACGCCCGTCATTCCGAAAGGGTGGCCCAGGGCGATGGCGCCGCCGAAGGCGTTGAGCTTGGACGCGTCGATGTCCAGTGCGCGGCGGCTGGCAACGACTTGGACGGCAAAGGCCTCGTTGAGTTCGACCAAGTCGATATCCTTGATCGTCATTCCCGCCAGTGCCATGGCGCGCCTGCTGGCCTCGATCGGGCCCAGACCCATGATCTCCGGAGAGAGGGCGCTGACGCCTGTGGAGATGATGCGTGCCAGTGGCGTCAGGCCCAGCTCACGGGCCCGGGCGGCGCTCATCACTACGGCGGCAGCTGCCCCATCGTTCAACGGGCACGCATTGCCGGCGGTCACCGTCCCACCGGGCCGGAATGCCGGCTGCAGTGAACTCACTGAGTCCATCGTGACGCCGGCCCGGGGCGAGTCATCGCGGTCGACGACGGCGCCGTCACGGCGGGTGTATGGCGTAATCTCGCGGGCATAGAAGCCGGACGCGACGGCCGCCTCGGCGCGGTTCTGGCTCTGCACGCCCCACTGGTCCTGCTCATTGCGGTCAATACCCAGGGACGTGGCGACGTTTTCCGCCGTTTGTCCCATGGAAAGGTAGATGTCTGGCATCTCCCCGTCCAGCCGGGGGTCCGTCCAGGCCGCATTGGCAGCGGCTACTGCGGCGGCTCGGGCGCCTGCTCCGGCGAACTTCGGATTGTGGTTGGTGCGCTCGGTCTCCCCTGCACCCTTCCAGCTCTGGTACCGGGAAACTGATTCGACACCGGCAGCTACAAAAGCGTGCCCCTCGCCGGCACGGATCGCGTGAAAGGCCATCCGCAGGGTCTGCAGACTCGACGCGCAGAAACGGTTAATGGTGGCAGCCGGAACGCTGTCCAATCCGGCCAGCACGCTGACCACCCGCGCCATGTTGGAGCCGGCTTCTCCGCTGGGTTCGGCGCAGCCCAGGTACAGATCATCCAGGGTTGTTGGATCAAGCTCTGGAACCTTGGCCAAAGCCGCGGTGACCATCGCGGCCGCCAGGTCGTCGGGGCGCTCGTCTTTTAGCGATCCCTTAAAGGCCCGGCCAATTGGGCTGCGGACAATGGAGACGATCACGGCTTCTGGCATCGTCGCGGTGCTGGCTATACTCATGCCTCCATTGTGGCCGCGATCTCCATCTCACTCAACGTCGCCGTCGCCGGTGCAGGTGCCGGAGGTCGCCGTCCTCGTCGCCGGTGCCGGTGGTCGCTGGTGCCGGTGCTAACTAATCCGGCCGGCACCAGCGGCGGGCGTTACCGCGAAAATATCCGGCTTCCGGAAGCCGGCGTGCGCGAATGCCGTCTGGACCGCCTGCCGGATACCAGCTTCAGAGGCGGCCGGGATGAGCGCAATGGCGGAGCCGCCGAAACCGCCGCCGGTCATCCGGGCACCCAGGGCACCGTTGGCCAGAGCAGTCTCCACCGCCAGATCCAACTCGGGACAGGAAATTTCAAAGTCGTCCCGCATCGAGAGGTGGCTGGCGGTCAGCAGCGGGCCGATCGCCGCCGGTCCCCGTTCGGCGAGGACTGCAACGGTGGAGAGTACGCGGTCGTTTTCAGTGACAATATGCCGCACCCGGCGGAAGGTCTCATCATCGAGGAGCCCAGCGGCCTCGGAGAGTTCGTTGACGCTGACGTCCCTGAGCGTCGGCACACCCAATACCTCAGCGCCCAGTTCGCAGGACGCGCGTCTGGCGGCGTAGTCTCCGGTGGCGTGTGCGTGGCTGACCCGAGTGTCCACCGCCAACACCACCAGCTGTGCGAGAGTGAGATCGAGCGGTACCTGCTCCACATGCCGGCTGCGACAGTCGAGGAAAACAGCGTGACCCTCGGATGAGAGCAGGGACGCCGACTGGTCCAGAATTCCCGTTGGAGCACCCACCACCTCATTTTCGGCGCGCTGGCCTACCAGCACCAGCTCCTGGCG
Source organism: Arthrobacter terrae (assembly GCF_015708085.1). Lineage (GTDB taxonomy): Bacteria > Actinomycetota > Actinomycetes > Actinomycetales > Micrococcaceae > Arthrobacter_M > Arthrobacter_M terrae. Next base: position 142,239 of record NZ_JADNYM010000011.1, read on the forward strand.
CGTCAGGGCGGCACCGGTCAAATCGTTCAAGGCCAATGCCACAGCGCTTTCGATCGCCGCGGAGGAGGACAGGCCGGCGCCGTTCGGCACCGAAGAGTCCAGGAAGAGATCGAAACCGGGGACGCGAATGCCTTGTTGGGCGAGTACCCAGGCCACACCCAGGGGATAGGCCGTCCAACCGTGCATGTTCGACGGCGCCAATCGCGTCAGATCAACGGTCACCAGACCCTCATCGCCGTAGCTGGAAATCAGCCGCGCGGTATTGTCTGCGCGCAGCCGAATCGCGACTTTAGCTGTGTGGCCAATGGCGAAGGGCAGGACGAAGCCCTCGTTGTAATCGGTATGCTCACCGATCAGATTGACCCGTCCCGGTGCCTGCCACACCCCGTCGGGTGCACGTCCGAAAACGTCCGCGAACATGGCTGCTGCCTCCGCGCTCACTTTGGCCTGATCCTTATTACCCGTAGCCACTTTAAGTTCCCTCTCGGAGCAGGCGGCCGCGAACCGGTCCATTGGTCCGGCCGGCGCTGCGTCCGGCTGCGGCACGGAGTGCGGAAGCGGTCAGCTCAGGGGTGCTGTCATTGATAAAAGCACCCATGGCAGCTTCCGATCCGGCAAGAAATTTCAGTTTGTCCGCGGCCCGCCGCGGCGAGGTCAGCTGCAGATGGAGGTATCCGGCGGGTCGAAAAAAATCGTCCACCGGTGCCTGGTGCCACGCGGCAATGTAGGGCGTAGGCGTGCCGTACAGATTATCCAAACGCGTCAGCAGCTCCAAATACATCCAGGTGAGCTCATCACGTTCCGCCCCGGTCAGTGCGGCGATGTCCGGAACCTGCCGGTGCGGTGTGAGATGGATTTCGAGTGGCCATTTTGCCGCGAACGGCACATAGGCGCTGAAATGCGTACCCTCCAGGATCATCCGGTCCCCGGCCTGCCGTTCGGATTCAAGAATAGATCCGGTAAGAGTGTTGCGGCCATCGGCGGCATCGTAGTATTTCCGCGCGGCACTGGCCATCACAGCTGCCCGCGGGGTGATGTAGGGATAGGCATAAATCTGGCCGTGCGGATGATGCAAGGTAACGCCGATTTCCTGCCCGCGGTTCTCGAACGGAAAGACCTGCCGAATGCCCGGCAACGCGCTGAGTGCGGCTGTCCGCTGGGCCCAGGCGTCGATGACAGTGCGGGCGCGCCCTTCGGATAACGTCGCAAAGGATCCGCTATGAACCGGTGTGAACGCCACCACTTCGCAGCGGCCGAACGCAACACCCGTGGTACCCCAGCGGGGATGCTGCGGCGCAACGCCGAGTGCCGGGCCCAGGGAAGGAAAGCGGTTTTCAAAGACAACGACGTCATAGTCCGGGGCGGGAATCTCGGAAAGATTTCCGTCGTTTCGGCTAGGGCACAGGGGGCACTGATTGGCCGGTGGGAGGTAGGTACGGGTCTGCCGATGGGCTGCTATCGCCACCCAGTCTCCGGTCAGGGCATCAAAACGGATCTCGCCGGTATCTGCTTCGGAGCGGGGGAGTAACGGGCGCTGATCCGCCTCGGCGTGCGGTTTGGCCACGTCGCCGTCGTCGAAATAGATCAACTCCCGCCCATCCGACAGCCGGGTGCTCGTTGCTGTCGTCATGGTGCGCTCCTGGCTAGTGACGGTGCTGATTTTGCTGGGGGATGAACCGTGGTGATCTGCAGGGCCCGTAACAGCGGCCTGAATTCTGCGGCCGTCGCCGGCGCCATGCCGTCGTCGGTTATCAACGTGTCGACATCGCGCAAGTCGGCAACGGACGCCAGCGCGCGGACGTTGAATTTTGTATGGTCGGCAAGCACCATCAGGCGTTCCGCGGACGCGCTAAAGGCAGTATTCGTCTGTGCTTCAACGACATTGGGACTGGTCAGACCCCGCCGGGCGTCAATGCCGTGGACTCCCATGAAGCAGATATCGCAATTGAGTCGGGCAATGGCGGCGTCGGCCACCGGCCCCACTAACGCCTCCGACGGAGTGCGTTCGCCGCCGGTAATAATGACTTTGGTTCCGTTCGCTGGCTGGAGCTGGTACATAGCCTCAGCGGCCTTCAACGAGTTCGTGATGACGGTAAGGCCCTCCACCCGATGGAGCATCGTTGCCAACCGGTAGGTCGTGGTTCCACCCGTCAAAGCCAGAGTCATGCCGGGCTCGACCAGCTTGAACGCTGCACTTGCAATGGCGGCCTTGGCCGCCGGCTGCAGATCAGAATTGTTCGCAAAACCGGGTTCGACGGCACTGAACCTGGCCAAGCGGGTGGCCCCGCCGTGGATTTTTCTCAGCAGTCCCTTGACATCGAGGGCCTCGATGTCCCGGCGCACGGTCATCTCGCTGACGGCCAAAGCCTCAGCCAGGTCCGTGACACGCACGGCCTCAGAGAGCTGCAGCGCTTTAAGGATCTGCGACTGCCTTTGAGGTGCGAGCATACCGACCCCCCCCAATTGCTGTGTGCCGATTTACTGTCCGTCGATACCAAAATCAAATAGTTTCAAACAAAATATAACATCAGTACCCGGGTAAAGCCAGTGCGGATCCGCGCACAACTGGTCAGGGTTTCGGTATTCACCCTCGGTAAGGAATTATTGAGCCATGAAGCTTCCTGGACAGACCGGTGACCGGACCTTGAACGATCTCGCCGCGGACGTGCCCTATGGTATGCGGATCTCGGGGGCATGGGCCTGGCGGGTGGGGATCATCCTTTTGGTAGGCGGAGCAATCCTGTGGTTGCTGAGCTTCGTTACCCTGCTCATCATCCCCCTGATGGTGGCCGCATTGCTGTCGGCACTGCTCGGTCCGATTGTTGGGCTGCTGCACCGCCACCGGCTGCCGAAGGGGTTGGCCGTCGCCGCCACCATGGTCGGGACTGTAATCGTAGTTGTTGGTGCGCTGACACTGGTAGGCCGGCAGATGATCGAGGGATTTTCGGCCCTGCGCGGCCAGGCCGTCGAGGGTATCCGGCAGGTCCAGATGTGGCTCGCCACTGGTCCTCTTCAGGTTTCATCGTCAGACATGGATAAGTACATCGGGGAGGGCGTTGACGCGCTGCAGAACAATAGCAGCAGCATCCTCAGCGGGGCGTTATCCGTTGGCAGCTCGGCCGGGCACTTCGCGGCAGGTCTGCTGCTGACGCTTTTCATCCTGGTATTTTTCCTCCTGGAGGGTGAGCGGATCTGGTTGTTCATAGTGAAGCTAATGCCCAAGCGGGCTCAGGCTGCCACCAACGGGGCAGGTAGGCGCGGCTGGGGATCCATGGTCAGCTACGTCCGAATCCAGGTGTTGGTAGCGCTAATTGACGCGATCGGAATTGGCGCGGGGGCGGCCATCATCGGTGTACCACTGGCGCTTCCATTGGGCGTTTTGGTCCTTTTCGGATCCTTTATCCCGGTGATTGGAGCGCTGGTAACCGGAATTGTAGCGGTCCTGCTTGCGCTGGTGGCCAATGGCTGGGTCAACGCCTTGATCATGCTTGGAATTGTGCTGTTGGTTCAGCAGGCGGAAAGCCACCTGCTGCAGCCTTTAGTGATGGGCAAGGCCGTTTCCCTGCACCCGATCGCGGTGATCCTGACGGTGACCGCCGGTGCCGGCCTCGCAGGCATCCCGGGGGCGCTCTTCGCGGTGCCGCTGCTGGCGGTGCTCAATTCCGCGATCCGCTACATTGCCCGGCGCGGCTGGGAGCACGAGGACACAGCGGTCGACGACGGCGGGCCGGGAGCTTCGTCCGGCGGCGGAACGGGAGCATCGACCGGCGTCGGAACGCGGCAGCCGCCACAGGAACCGGCTGTCACCGGGACGCAAACGGCCACCAGCAGGGAGACCAATCAGTGAATGCACTTGGCGACCTCCCCGTTAAGCTGACCGATATTGAGGATGCCCGCCGTCTAGTGGCGGACATTATTGCCCTTACCCCCATTGAAAGTTCCCGTGCGCTGGGCAGGCAAACCGGTTCCGAAGTGTTCTTTAAATGCGAGAATCTCCAGCGGGCAGGGTCCTTTAAGGTCCGCGGTGCATACGTGCGGATGGCGAAGCTGACGGCGGAAGAAAAGGCCCGCGGCGTCGTCGCCGCCTCTGCCGGAAATCATGCCCAAGGCGTGGCTGTGGCTGCCAAGGCACTGCGGATCAAGGCCACGATCTATATGCCGCTCGGCGTGGCGTTGCCCAAGCTGGCCGCTACCCGCGGCCATGGCGCGGAGGTGGTGCTGCATGGACACAATGTGGATGAATCCCTCGCCGAGGCGGAACGTTTCGCTAAAGAAACCGGCGCGGTCTTCGTGCATCCATTCGACAACGTTGACGTCGTTGCGGGGCAGGGAACCATTGGCCTGGAAATTCTGGACCAGATCCCCAACGTGGACACGGTGATCATGGGCGTCGGTGGCGGCGGCCTGCTGGCCGGAGTCGCCGTCGCCATTAAGTCCAGGGCGAAACAGCTCGGCAGGGAGATCAGAATCATCGGCGTTCAGGCCGAGAACGCGGCGGCCTACCCGCCGTCGCTTGCCGCGGATGCCTTGGTGCCGTTGAAGAAAGTGTCCACGATGGCTGATGGTATTGCCGTCGGCCGCCCTGGACAGCTGCCGTTCTCGATCATCCGTGAGCTGGTGGATGACGTCGTTACCGTCAGCGAGGATGCGCTGGCCAGGGCGCTGATTTTCCTGCTGGAACGTTCAAAGATGGTGGTGGAACCCGCCGGAGCGGTAGGGGTGGCCGCGCTAATGGAGGGCAAAATAGAGAATCCCGGCACCACTGCCGTGATTCTCACCGGGGGAAACATCGATCCGATGCTGATGCTGAAGGTGATTCAGCGCGGCCTCGCTGCGGCCGGCCGCTTCATGACCGTGCGGATGATGCTTGATGACCGTCCGGGTTCGCTGGCCACCATTTCCCGGATCATTGCCGAGAACGACGCCAATGTCACCGGCGTCGATCATACGCGGGTGGGAGGATCCATCAGCATGGGCGATGTCTCCATTACGGTGAATCTGGAGACTAAGGGTCACGAGCACTGCGAGCATGTCCTCACCGCGCTGCGGGCTGAGGGATTCCAACCCATTGTCGTGCACTAACTGCCCGTGCACTAACTGCCCATGCGCGGAAAACCCGCTCGAAACATCCCAGTGTGGACATCTGCCCCTGGCAGCGCTCAGCTGCGGCGCAGGTGTCCACACGCGACTTGCTGCCTAGCCGGCGAACGGCTTGGCGGAAATGACTTCAACGGCAATTTCCCTGCCGTTCGGTGCGATGTAGCTCAGCGAGTCGCCCGCCTTGTGCCCCTGAATTGCGGCTCCAAGAGGTGACTTCTCGCTGAAGACATCCAGATCCGTGCCGCCGCCGACCTCGCGGCTTCCGAGGAGGAACGTTGTCTCATCGCCGGCAATTTTCGCTACCACCAGCATTCCCGGCTCCACAATGCCGTCATCCGCGGGCGCCTCGCCAACATGGGCGTCCCGCAGCAGCTCGGTGAGCTGGCGGATCCGTGCTTCGATCTTGCCCTGTTCTTCCTTGGCCGCGTGGTAACCGCCATTTTCCTTAAGGTCACCTTCCGAGCGGGCCTGCTCAATCTTTTTGACAACTTCAACCCGGCCGGGGCCGGACAAGTCGGTGAGCTCAGCCTGAAGGCGGCTAAAGGCTTCCTGGGTGAGCCAGGCTGCGGGTGCGCTGTTGGGGGTAGACACAGGGTTTCTCCTTGGGCTGACAAGTAAGGCGGCTAAGTTTTCACTGACAAGCAAATACCCCGCTGAAGGTTGCGACCGTAGTGCGCTAGCACATGAAGTAGCCGTTCGAGCGGGGCAGGGTATTGATCCAGTGTAGGCAACATGGCCGATAAACCCAAGATGCGCATACCCCAAGTGGCCTCGGGGCGCGATCGTGCAGCTACGGCGCGGGAACGATCCAGCAGCTGTCGACGATGCCGGAAACCGCAAGTGACTCTGTCCGCACTGAGGCTCGCTGCGCCGTCGTCCTGCCCTGATCGATACCGGAATTTGTGCCGTTAGGGCCAATTGTAACTACGTCCCAGCCGACAATGGCAAAGCTCGAACCCAATGCCTTAACGGCGCACTGCGCCGTGGCTGCGGGGTCCTTTACGACCTGAAAATCCACCTCAGTCAATGTGCTGTCCTGGACTGAGAAGCCCACGTCTTTACTGGCAACGGAGGGCTCCCCGCGGCCCAAGGCCAGCCACGCAACAAAGATCAGCGTGAGGATAGCGATGACGGCACCGAAGATGACTTTCTGCCGCCGCGTCCGCATACGCTTGGGCGCACCGTAACGATTGGCTACGCTGGTAGCTGCCGATGTTTCAGAAACGCTCACGGGGTCCAGTTTATCGTCCTTCAGGCGGACGTTGACGCACACGTTTGCAGACCGTCGCCCGGACGCCGTCCGACGGTCGCTGTCAGGGCCAGAGGTGCCCGGGTCAGCTGAATTCAGATAAGGCGCTTAATTAGGAAAGGCTAAATATGAGTTCTGATCATCCGGGGGCCAGCCATGCAGCTACTGCCTCTGGCATGGCTGCGCGGTTTGTTGCCGAAAAGGACAGTTCGGGCGAGGGGCTACGCATGTTGGCCGTCCATGCCCATCCTGACGATGAGGCCAGTAAGGGTGCTGCCATGATGGCAAGCTATGTGGCCGAAGGCGTCGACGTCATGGTCGCCACCTGCACCGGCGGCGAGCGGGGTGGCATTCAGAACCCCGCGATGGTGGGAGATCCGCATTCAACCCGGGACATGGCCGGTGCACGCCGTCTCGAAATGGCGGCGGCGGTGGCGGCGCTGGGGATCGGGCACGAGTGGCTCGGGTTTGTTGATTCGGGTCTGCCGGAGGGCGATCCGATACCGGAGCTGCCGTTCGGCTGCTTTGCCCGCCAACCGCTGGAACGAGCAGCGGCACCGTTGGTGCGGCTGATTCGGCGCTTCCGTCCGCAGGTAGTGGTCAGTTACGACGAAAACGGCGGCTACCCGCACCCGGATCACATCATGGCGCACAAGGTGACTGTGGAGGCTTTTTACGCCGCGGGCGATCCGGACCGCTATCCGGGCACCGGCGATGCATGGGAACCGACGAAGCTCTATTACGATCTGGCCTTCAATCCTGCGCGTTTCAAAGCGCTGCATTTTGCGCTGGAAGAGGCCGGCATCCAGTCGCCGTACGCGGAGCGGATCGCAGCATGGATGGAGGCAGACACGGAAGGGCACCAATCGCCCATGGGCAGTCACCCGGCCACTACGCAGGTGGACTGCGGTGACTTCTTCGAGGCCCGCGAGGCTGCCCTTCGTGCGCACGCCACACAGGTGGACCCGGAAGGCTTCTTCTTCGCCGTCTCGGCGGATATGCAGCGCAAAATCTGGCCTTGGGAGGACTACTCACTGATCGAATCCCGGGTCCCCGCACCGTTGCCCGAAAATGACCTGTTTGCTGGCCTACGATAGATGGGGGACAGCGGTGAAATGCCGGCCCCCGGCAGAGCGCCGCGGGGAACATAGAAAGACTGACTTTGCATAATTTGATTTTGGTGCTGGCCACCACTCCGCCCAATGATTCCCCAACCATCCGGCCCGGTCTGGACCCGGATCAGGTCAGCCCTGGGTTCTTGGGTTTCCTCTTTACCTTCGGCATCGTCGTCATTATGTTCTTCCTGATCCGCGACATGGTCAAGCGGATCCGACGGGTCCGCTACCGGGCCCAGGTCGAGGAAGACAAACGCTTGGGCCGCGAGGCAGCGAGTGGCGAAGCCGACGACGACGACGACGGCCCGATAGTCGGGCGGCGGACCTACCACGGGGGTGCCGGCGGCAAACACGGTCCGGATGGGGACTCTCTTGGATCAGAAAGCCAGGATGATGGACCCGCAGACAGGAGCTGAACGACTGCCCACAGCGGGCAGGTCCAATGCGCTGGCCGGTGAGCCGTCGGCCTACCTGCGCCAGCACGCGGACAACCCGGTGCATTGGCAGCCGTTCGGGGACGCAGCCTTTGCCCAGTCCCGCGCCAGGGATGTCCCGGTATTCCTGTCCATCGGCTACGCGGCCTGCCATTGGTGCCACGTCATGGCCCACGAATCCTTCGAGGATGCTGCCACGGCGGCATACCTCAATGAGCACTTTGTTGCGGTGAAAGTGGACCGTGAAGAGCGCCCCGACGTGGACGCCGTCTACATGAGTGCAACCCAGGCCATCAGCGGCGAGGGCGGCTGGCCGATGAGTGTCTTCCTCACTCCCGATGGGCTGGCATTCCACGCCGGAACCTACTTTGGGCCGACTCCCACCGTCGGACGACCGTCCTTCCGCCAGGTCCTCGAGGCCGTAACTCAGGCCTGGCAGCAACGGCGGGAAGCTGTTGAGCGTAGTGCGGCCGAGCTTGCCGCCGGGCTGGCACAGAATCCCGCACACCGGACTGTCCAAGTGGCACAGACAGCGGACACACAGGGACCGGGTCTGCTGACCACCGAGCTCCTGTCAGCGGCGGTCAAGGCACTCAGCGGCTCCGAAGACCCGGACTCAGGCGGGTTCGGCAGCGCACCTAAGTTTCCGCCGTCGTCCGTTCTGGAATTTCTGCTCCGGCACGCTGCCGGCTCAAGTCCCACCGCTGACCAGGCCCGCGCGATGGCGGCCCGGACGCTAACCGCCATGACAGGCGCTGCCCTGTTTGACCAACTTGCCGGCGGTTTTTCCCGGTATTCGGTGACCGCGGACTGGTCGTTGCCGCATTTCGAAAAAATGCTTTACGACAACGCAGCGCTGTTGCGGGTCTGCGCGCACTGGCTCCGGTTGGCCGACGGGCCGGACTTTCCGCACGCAGATGCCGAGCGGGTGGTTCGGATGACGGCCGATTGGCTGCTGGATGCCTTGCGGCTAAACGGCGGTCCATTCGCGTCGTCCCTGGACGCAGATACCGTCGTCGACGGCGTACACCGGGAAGGCGCGACGTATCTGTGGACAGCGGCAGAGCTGGAGGCTGCAGCCGTGGCCGCCGGACATCCCGGGGCGGGCGGACACCTCGGGCAGATGATGCACGTTGCGGCCGCGGACCCGGCCGGAGTCGGAGCCGGGTCCAACGGCTCAGCGCTACACCCCGGCGGTCGCCTCTCGGGTGAGGACCGCCGACGTTGGGAGCTGGTGGCCCCGGAGCTGCTCAAACGCCGGCTGGCGCGACCGCAGCCGGAACGTGACGAGAAGGTGGTGGCAGGCTGGAATGGACTCGCCATCGCCGCGCTGGCCGACGCCGGCATGGTGCTGGACGACCCCGCGTACGTCCAGGCAGCGGCCTTAGCCGCGGATTACCTGGAAACCGTGCACTGGGATGGCGGGATCCTGCGGCGGGTCTCGCACGGCGGAGCCGCACGGGGGATCGGCGGCCTGCTGGAGGACTATGCCTTCTGCGCGGACGGGTTGCTGGCCTTGTACGCCGCCAGTGCAAACGAGCGTTGGTACCTGCTGGCGGAGAAACTGATAATGGCTGCCATGGAGCGCTTTGTCCATGACGGCAAGGTCGCGGACGCCACGCCCGAATCCGAGCAGGTCTTCAATGCCGCTGGGCGCCAGCTCTCCGCGGATCCGTTCGATAATGCCACTGCCAGCGGGACGTCCGCATTCGCCGCGGCCTTGGTCAGCTACGCCGGCTACAGCGGGTCGGTGGCGCACCGAAACCTGGCGCAGAGTCTGCTTGACTGGGTACCGGCCATTGCGGTCAGGGCACCTCGTGCCGCCGGCTGGGCGCTGGCCACGGCGGAGGCCCTGCTCGCCGGTCCCCTCGAGGTTGCAGTTAGCGGTCCGGACACGTCGTCGCGGGCGGAACTGGTGCGCATCGCGGCGCTGAATCCATCACCGGGTTTGATTATTGCCGTTGGCACCGCGGACAGTGCGGTGCCGCTGCTGGCCGGGCGCGACGGCGGCGATACGGCTCGTGCATACGTCTGCCGGGAGATGGTGTGCCAGCTTCCCGCGGCAACGGCTGAGGAGCTGCGCCACGCACTGGGCGAATAGCGGACGTCGGGGCCATGGCCCGGACGTGGAGGGCATGCGGACGTGGAGGGCATGCGGACGTGGAGAGTGGTGTGGAAGTCAGGCATCGCTGACTGCGAACAGAATCGCCATGAATTGGGCAGCGAATCCCACCACGGTAAAGACATGGAATAGCTCGTGGAAACCAAAATGCCGCGCGCTGAAGTTGGGTTTCCTGATGCCGTAAACCACCGCTCCGGCGATGTAGAACGCTCCACCCAGGCAAATCAGCACGCCAGCCCGAACGCTGGCGGCGAAGAAATCCGGCATAAAAAAGACTGCGGTCATCCCCAGTGCCACGTAAATCGGCACATAAAGCCACCGCGGTGCACCGACCCACAGCACGCGGAACAAGACTCCGACCAGGGCTCCCACCCAGATCACCCAGAGCAGCAGGGTCGCCTGCGCGGACGGTAAGAGCAGAGCAGACAGCGGCGTGTAGGAGCCGGCGATAACCAGCATAATATTGGAGTGATCCAACCGTTTTAACACGGCCATCGTCTTCGGTTTCCAGTTGCCGCGATGATATAGCGCACTTGTGCCAAAAAGCAGTATGCCGCTCACCACGTACACCGCGGAGGTTACTCGTGCCAGCGGAGAAGCAGCCACGCTGATCAGGATAATCCCGGCGATGACGGCCAGCGGCGTCGCGCCAGCATGGATCCAGCCACGCCAACTCGGCTTGATATTCAGGACATCGGCAATGGTGTCGGCCGCTGCCTCCAACGGATGTTGCTCCGGCTGTGAGCCAGACGGCCTGACTGGTGCTGATTGGTCGTGGCTGTTTTGCGAGTCAGCGGCGTTGGGTGAGGAAGATGCTGCCATTGCATTCACGATCAAATTCTAACGAGAAATCGGGCCGCTTCGACGGGGTGCGGTGGCTGTGCCGTGCGTGAGTGGTCCGACGCCACAACAGAAGAAAGTTTTTTAAAATTCTTTTCCACAGGGGCGGTTTTTGGGGGTTTTTTGTCCTGTTGATGTCAGTGCCTCTTCGTAGCCTTGGAGTAGTTGGAGATCAGGAGGATTTCCTGGTTTTCTTACCGGTTCAGGTTGCCGGTTCAGGTTGCCGGTGTGGGTTGCCGGGTTCGGGTGTTGAGGGGTGGTGGGTGGTGTGGAGATTGATCGGGAGAATCTGGCTCGGGTGCTGGCTGCGGTCACGGCGAAGTATCCGCATCGGCTCGAGCGCGCGGGCCTAAGCACCGGACCCGTCCCTGCCTCTGGCCCTGCCACCGGCTCTGCCACCGGCTCCGGTCCTGTTCCGGTCCCTGGCACTGTTCCCGGGACCGGCCGGGACGACGGCGGCGCCGCCGGTACCGGCGGGTCAGACGTCAGCGGTGCCGCCGGCCCGGGTGTTCCCGCTGGTTTGCCGGTTCCTGGGGTACCGGTTGATGGTCCGGTTGGGGAGGCTCTGTTTGTGGTGGGGCCGTCGGCGGGGATCGTGGGACGGTTGGAGCAAATGAACGTGTTGTTGGCGGAGGTTTTGGGAACGGATCCGCAGGCTGTGTCGCAGGAGGCGTGGCTGTCGATTATTGGTGCGGCTGAGAGTACACGGCGTCGGTTGGACGCGGTGTATCTGCACAGCGTCGCGGCCGCGGATCAGTGCGGGGCTGCGGGGTTGTCCGGGATCGGGACGAAGAATATGCGTGAGTATCTGGTGCATGGGGTGGGGGTTGAACCGGGGCGGGCGAAAGCCGATGTGGAAGCGGCCC
>NZ_JADNYM010000012.1 GCF_015708085.1 Arthrobacter terrae
CACTATATGGTTCCCAACCAACAACCCCCACCACAATCGGGGCAACACAACAACACCGTAATTGAATAGTGTTAGTTGTAACCCACAAGTTTCCCCCGACCCACACCCGGCACAGGACCCCCACAAAAGGTTCTGACACCGGTCCCGGGCCGGAGCGGAGAAAGAGTTACGGCGGTCATAGCGTGGGGGAAACGCCCGGTCCCATTCCGAACCCGGAAGCTAAGGCCCACAGCGCCGATGGTACTGCACTCGTGAGGGTGTGGGAGAGTAGGACACCGCCGGACAACCATTGAAAGGACCAGGCCCCGCACACCGTGCGGGGCCTGACCCCTTTAACACCCCACAACCCGGACCAACCACACCGAAGTATGGAGCGTTTCCCATCAAGACGGGCTGGAGCCCGACGTCTGGCCAACTCGGATCTGGCCTCCATCCAAGTTCAGGGTGCCAGTCCTCGGGAGGTTCCGGCCAACCAGGAGGCGCATTAAATCGCACGTTACTGCCCATCTCATACCTCGTAGCCGAGCCGACGATGCTCTTAGTATGCACGGACTCGAAATGCCAATCAACGTGAATATTTGCTTCGCTAGGGTTCGTGCTGTCGTGCTCTCGTGCTGTTGGCGGCCAATAGGCGCAGCCAGAAATGGCGGGCTTCGGGACCTGTGTAGTGGCTTTGTTGGGGGAGGCCACCCGGCTGAGCCAAGATTCACGGATATTTTTGGGTGACCGGGCGCCGTTTTTCGAACCCGTCCACCGGCAGCGGTCGCAGCAGCAGCGCTTCCCACGGTTCGCCCACTGCGGACCATCCACCTCCAAACAGCCAAGGACGTGGAGGTCATTGAGCCAAACCCCCCCCTATCCAATTCGATATCGAACTGCGGCTCACGGACCGAGGGCCGCAGGACAAGGTGCGCCGACGTCGCTATCGCGATCAAAACACGGACCCGATGGGCACCTTCACGCTCCCCGGATCCAACAAGTGGCGGCGTTCCCGCGTTTCGGAGTTCCAGCTTAGACGTGCGACGACTCGGCGTATCGCCGGAATGTTGGGCGCGGCGCTCTGCGTGCGATCTTGACGCGACCGTCCTCGACCCCGAGGAAACGCCGCCGGGCGCCACCGGGAAGGCGTCCGGGCAGCTCATGAAACTGGTCGGCAAAGTGATCGACAAAGGTGTAGGTCCACTAACAGGGTCGATCACGTGGGCGGAGGGTCGGCTGGCCCGGGTCCAAGGGATCCGCTACGGGTACAACGCCGACCCGCCCCCACAACCCCAGCATCCTGCAACCCCCACAGCGTCAAATGATGCTATTGGAGTACTCTAAGGGATGCCTAATGACGAGTTATTCCGTGAGTTATTGGAGGTTCGCGCCAAGCATGTGCGCGGACAAATCGCCAGGTTGAGCGACGAAATCCGTGAGGTGACGCTGGCCCATCGCGACACTCCGGCCGATGATGAACATGACCCCGAAGGTTCGACTGTTACCTTGGAGCGGGAACGGGACGTGGCGCTGCTGGCCGGCGTTGAATTGCAGCTTACCGAGTTGCGGAACGCGCAGGAACGCCTTTCGCGCGGGACCTACGGTACCTGCGAACGCTGCGATCAACCGATTCCGCCGGAGAGACTCGAGGTCCGGCCCGAGGCCAGGTATTGCGTCGCCTGTGCGGGGATCCGGGCGCGGGAGCGCTGAAGACCACGTGGCCGCCAAGGCCCGGGGACAGTGCGGCGGTTCGGGCAGCTGCGATAATCTGGGGTTCTGCTAAGTAATTGAAAGGAAGCCCCCGGATAATGAATTCTACGAGCATGAGTTCGACGCCGAATAGTTCGACGACGGCGGCAGTAGCGGCAGTGGCGGATTCACCGGCAGAGGCTACGGCGGGACCCAGGCTGGCGATACTTCCGCGGCCGGATGACAATCTGGCCGCCGCTGCGACGGCAGCTGGCGGCACCGTGGAGGCGCTTTCGGAAATGACTACGGGCATTATTCTCAGCCAGCGGATCGACGCGGCGGAGCTATCGGCACTGCTGGATAGCCATCCGGGTATCGGCTGGGTCCAGCTCCCGTCCGCGGGGGTCGAACTTTACGCTCCCGCGTTCGAGGATCATCCAAACTTGCAGTGGACCAGCGCGAAGGGCTCTTTTGCCCGTCCGGTGGCGGAGCACGCGCTGGCTCTTACGCTTGCGCTCCTTCGCCGGTTTCCGGAGAGCCTTCGTGCCACCAGCTGGGGCGAGGAGCGGGGCAGCTCGCTCTTCGGTCTGCGCGTCGTGATCGTGGGAGCAGGCGGAATTGCACAAGAGATAATCCGCCTCTTCAAGGTCTTTGATACTTTCATCACGGTGCTCCGTCGGGGCAAGGAGCCGCTGCCGGGGGCCGACCAGACCATCTCGATGCAGAGTCTTCACGGGTCGAGCGGCCAGGCAGAGCCGCAGACAGGTGCAGAACCAGGTCGTACCTTGGCCGATGTGCTGGCCAACGCCGATGTCGTGGTGTTGGCCGCTGCGCTTACAGCCGAGACGAAGGGGCTGGTAGGCGCCCCGGAGATGGCCCGGATGAAGCCCGATTGTATCGTGGTTAACATCGCCCGTGGCGCTCTGGTGGATACGGACGCCCTGCTGGCTGCACTCGCGTCCGGTGCCCTTGCGGGCGCAGGCCTGGACGTAACCGATCCGGAACCGCTGCCGGACGGCCACCCGCTGTGGTCGGAGCCGAATGCCATCATTACTCCGCATACCGCCGACACCGAAGAAATGGTCCGGCCGCTGATAGCCGCACGGGTGCACGAAAACGTACGGCGCTGGGGAGCCCACGAACCACTACAGGGCCGAGTCGACGCCGGCGCAGGTTATTGAGATCCCCGGTAACGCAACCGCGCCGCGGCTATGGGTACCGAGGAATCGGCTACTGCTATGGGAGTGTCAGATTTTGGTGAGCGCAGAGCCCTTATGCATTGCGACATGATCGGTGCTGTCGCTTTTGATCTCATACTGCGGCTCTTCGGGCGTGCAGTGCCGGGTCCGGCCATGGAACATACGGTCTTTCCGGTGAACCTTGACGATTCTGCCGCGGACCTCTCCGGCCTCCGAATTCCAACTGACGTGATCGCCGACGGAAAACTTCGTCGCCATGGGATTCCTCCTTCAGTGTCCGTGTATTAGTCCTCCCCTACCAAGCTACCCGCATATTAATGTTCTGCCGCCGCCATGGACGCAGGCGGGGACAGCGTCGGTGTAACCGACTACGCTGTTTTCGGGCTCTCTAGAAACGAAAGGGGCGATATTGGCAATGGAAATTCTGGCCGTGGTTGTCGGATTGATGCTGGCTACAGTCCTGATGGTGGGCCTGGGCGACCGCATCCGATTGCCGTACCCGGTACTAATGATTATTCTCTCCGCCGGCGCGGCATTTATCCCCGGATTCCCACAGGTCAGAATAGAGCCCGAGCTGATTCTGCCGCTCTTTCTGCCGCCCCTGTTATTTGCCACTGCCCTGAAGTCGTCGTGGTCCGTGTTCCGCGTCCGCTGGCGGAGCATCGTCCTGCTGGCGATTGCACTGATCGTTGTGACGACGGCGACCGTTGCAGGAGCCGCATGGCTGTTGATACCGGGGATTGGAATTCCGGGGGCTCTCGCACTGGGAGCCATGGTGGCGCCCCCTGACCCGGTGGCAGTGGAGTCTGTTGCCGGGACGGTGCGGATGCCGCGGCGGTTGATTGGGGTGCTGCAAAGCGAGGGGCTCTTCAACGATGCCACCGCTATCGTGATCTTCCAGACCGCCGTCGCGGCGGCCATGGCAGGTGAGGAGGTTGGACCGGGCATCATCGTGTCTTTCCTGCTCGGTGCGGCCGGCGCTGCAGCCATCGGATTGGCTGCGGGCTGGATCACCAAAAAACTCACTGTGTTTATCACCAACCCCGTTGGGCATAGCGCGGTGACTCTGGTGGTCCCCTTCGCGGTATATATCGCGGCGGATTTTGTACACGCCTCCGGCGTCGTCGCCGTCGTCGTTACGGCCTTGGAGATCAGGCGCGGCAGCCGGGCGGATGCTGCTCAGGAAAGGGTAACCGCCAACGCATTCTGGGATGTGGTGGAGCTGATGGTGACGGGCATTGCGTTTGGTTTGGTGGGACTTGCAGTGCGTCAGGTTATCGAGGGTGAGAAGACGAATATCGCAGCTCTGCTCTGGCCGGCGGTACTTATTTGCGTGCTGTGTTTTGCCGTCCGCATAGCCTGGCTGGCGTTGTTGGTGCTGCCCAGCCGGCGCCGCGGAGCCGACGTGCCGCCGTCGAACGCGAGGGACGTGATGGTGCTGAGCTGGTGCGGGATGCGTGGGTTGGCAACGTTGGCGCTTGCACTGGCCTTACCGATGACGTTGCCGGACGGCTCACCGTTCCCCGGCCGCGGCCAGATAGTCCTGCTGGCAGTGGCTGTGCTGCTGAGCACCTTGGTTGTCCCGGGGTTGACCCTGCCGTGGCTGATGAAACGGCTCGGTATGGCAGAATCCCCCGAAACGGAAAAGCAGATTGAGCAGGACCTGGCATCACGCGCGGAGGATGCGGCGATGGCGGCCGTCCAGTCCTCCGACCTGCTCGACGGCGTGGACGAGGCGAGAATTGAATGGGTCAGGAACCGCCTGCTGCAGCTGCATTCCGAGCTGGCGGGGACGCCTACTGACACGGTCAAGGAGGAACGCTCCGAGTTCCGGGGCTGGGCCATCACGGTCCAGTCCTTGGCTCTGGACGCGGCCCGGCAGGAAATGGTGATCGCGCGAGGCGAAGCGGGGTCGGATCCGCTTGCTGCGGACCGGGTGCTGCACCGGCTGGATCTACGGACCATGCTGGTCCCGGATTGACAGCTCCGACTACCCCTTACTTTTGCCCTCCTTCCGTCCTAGACTGGCCAGACATCCGTACCAACGAATGAGGGAGAAACCATGTCAGGAAACAGAGCGGTTGCCTACGAGGGGACCGGAAAAGTTTCGGTCATCGATACCGAATATCCCACCTTCGAACTCAAAGACGGTCCCGGCGTGGATCCGCGCAATGTGGGCCGCAAGGTCCCTCACGGTGCGATTCTAAAGACGGTCGCGACCAATATCTGCGGTTCTGACCAGCACATGGTCCGCGGCCGTACAACGGCGCCGAAGGATCTGATCCTCGGACACGAAATCACCGGTGAGGTGGTGGAAGTCGGTCCCGGCGTGGAGTTCATCAAGGTCGGCGACATCTGCTCCGTGCCTTTCAATATTTCCTGTGGACGCTGCCGCAACTGCAAGGAGCGAAAGACGGGTATCTGTCTGAACGTCAATCCGGTGCAGCCCGGAGGGGCCTACGGCTATGTGGACATGGGAGGCTGGGTCGGCGGCCAGGCGGAGTACGTGCTGGTGCCTTACGCTGACTGGAATCTGCTGAAGTTCCCGGATCGGGACCAGGCCTTGGAAAAGATGATGGACCTGACCATGCTCTCGGACATTTTCCCCACCGGGTACCACGGGGCAGTCTCGGCCGGTGTCGGAGCCGGTTCCACCGTTTACATTGCTGGCGCCGGACCAGTCGGACTGGCGGCGGCAACAAGCGCTCTCCTGCTGGGGGCTGCTGCCGTCATTGTCGGCGACATGAACGAGGGCAGGCTCGCCCAGGCCCGCAGCTTCGGCTGTGAAACCATCGATCTGACCAAGGGGGATCCGAAGGATCAAATCGAGCAGATCCTGGGTGTGCCGGAGGTGGACTGCGGCGTCGACGCCGTCGGATTCGAGGCCAAGGGGCACGGTAAGGACGGCCACGAGGCGCCGGCTACGGTACTGAACTCATTGATGGAGATCACGACCGCCGGTGGCGCACTGGGCATTCCAGGGCTCTATGTCACGGGAGACCCGGGTGCCGAGGATAAGGCGGCTCAAAAGGGTTCCCTCTCACTGAGCCTTGGTACCGGTTGGGCGAAATCACTCTCCTTCGTGACCGGGCAGTGTCCGGTGATGAAATACAACCGCGGACTGATGATGGCGATCCTGCACGACAAGGTCCACATTGCCGACAACGTCAATGCTAAGGCGATCGGTCTTGAGGACGCGCCGCGGGGGTACGCGGAGTTCGATGCCGGTGCGGCCACAAAGTATGTGCTGAACCCGAATGGCTATTTGGACGCAGCATAAGCAGCAGCACCAGTAAGAGACCAGCGCACCTGCTCCGGCGGGTGCGCTGGTCTTTTGGTGGTGCGGCGGCGGGTGGCACAAAAGTAAAGTGTGATCTTCGCAACACACGTCCGCCATTTTCCCCAAAATCAGCCTGTGTCTGATTTGATGTTAAGCGAGAGGGAAACTGGAGGAACATCCTCCACCCGACCAACAAAGGTAGTGATGGAACTCATCCAGGCCGAGCATTCCAGGCCGAGTCATTTCATACTTCATCTGAGCGATACCCATTTGCTCGGGGGTCCAGGCCCGCTGTATGGGGCTGTGGACAGCGAGACCAGGCTACGTCAGGTTTTTGCAGAAGTCCACGCGTCCGGCATCCGGCCTGAGGCGGTGGTATTCACCGGGGACCTTACAGACAAAGGCGAGCCAGCGGCCTATGCCAAATTGCGGGCCATCGTTGAACCGGCGGCAGCGGCTATGGGCGCGCAGGTTATCTGGGCGATGGGTAATCACGATGACAGGGCACAGTTCCGTGCAGGTCTGTTCAACCTGCCGCCGGGTACGGAGCCCGTTGATCACAGCTATGACATCAATGGTCTGCGCATCATCACACTGGATTCGACGGTTCCGGGCTTCCATCATGGCGAGATCAGTGATGCTCAGCTGGAATGGCTGGCCGCGGAGCTGGCTGAGCCCGCCCCCGACGGGACGATTCTCGCTTTACACCATCCGCCCATCCCGTGCGTGCAGGATTTATCCGTGCTTGTGGAACTCCGCCGCCAGCCGGAACTGGCCAGCGTGCTGTGGGGCTCCGATGTGCGGACCATTCTGGCCGGACACCTGCACTACTCCTCGACGGCCATGTTTGCGGGGATTCCAGTCTCGGTGGCATCGGCTACGTGCTACACCCAGGATCTGGCTGTGACGGCCGGGGCGAGCCGCGGCCGTGACGCGGCCCAGGCCTTTAACCTTGTCCATGTGTACGAACACACCGTAGTCCATTCTGTGGTTCCGCTGGCCGGCGGGACGACGGTGGGCGAGTATGTCAGCGCCGAGGAGACGCATCGCCGGCTGACGGCTGCGGGAATCCAGATTCCCGCCCATGAGCCGTCGCCCGGGGCCGGGACCAGGATCGAGTCGCAGCGCAAGGCTATGGCCCACAGCTGACCGGCAAGGGGTGGCGACCCTATTGTTCCCAGGGCGCGCGGAGCGGGTAATACCGTTCCAGGAAGTCCGTCACCAGCTCGGCCCTTTCCTGCGCCGCGACCTCCGGAAAGCTGCCGTCGTTGAGGCAGAAGAAATCGGCGTTGCGTTTGGCCAGCAGCCGGGGAAGGTAGGTCAATCCCGAGCGCATGGTGGTGTCAATGTAGCGGACCTTCGCCTCGGGCTGGGTGACGGCCTGCCCGGTGAGCAGGGCGTAGTAGTGGTACAGCGAGTTGGTCACCGAAATGTTGTCCGCGGCACGGAAGGTGCTCGCTGCGGTGGCGGCAAACTCCGCCGGGAATTCGCGTTCCATTTCCGCCATGACGCTCCGGCGCAGTGGGGCCGCCGCATGCTCCAAGTGGCGGGTGGTGATCCGGCCGAAGCGGTTCCACAGCAGCTTGCGGTTCACCCGTGCCGCGTTCTCGAAACCGCTGCGCTCGGCCGCATTTTCACCCAGCCCGATCCGCGTATCCGCTTGTATGAAGCGGGTGATTCCGCCGGGGGTGAAGAACATATCCGGACTCACCGGCCGGCCGAAAAACATGTCGTCATTGGAATAAAGGAAGTGCTCAGCGAGGCCCTCAATGTGGTGTAGTTGGCATTCCACGGCCTGTGAATTGTGCGTTGGCAGCACCGATGGATCCGCGAAAAACTCCGTACTGCGCACGATCGTCACCGTGGGGTGCTCCGCCAGCCAGGCCGGTGCCGGGGAATCCGTGGCGATGAAGATCCTCCGCACCCAGGGTGCATACATGTAGATGGAGCGCAGCGCGTATTTAAGTTCGTCGATCTGCCGGTAGCGGGCCTCGTTGTCGTCCCCTTCACCCAGAACGACGCCGGTCTGCCGGGCGAGGCGGGCCGCTTGGTATTCCGGTGAACTTCCGTCAACCCAGGAAAAGACCATGTCGATGTCGAAGCGGATGTCCGTAGCATGATCGGCAAACATGTTCTCGATCGTCGGCCAGCTGTGTCCATAGCGCTCCACGGTGCCGCGGACGGCTTCGGCGTTGGGCAGAATGCGGCGGGTCAGGGAGTTTTCCATCGGCAGCACCAAGGTCTCCGCCTCGAAACTCCACAGCTCGATCTGCACGCCCAACGACGGCCCGTACGCCAACCCGCCGTCCGGCTCCACCCGAGGACGGTACAGCCGCAGGATGCGTGCCTTTCGGTTCCGGGCCAACTCGCCGTCGGCGACCAGCAGCGAAGACTTTTTCTTCGCATCCACGGTGATGGCATAAAACGGTTCATTCACGCAGGCCTTGGCCAGGGCTTTGCGGAGTTTTTTGCGGTCTTTCCAATCCACCGAAATGACCGGACGCTCGTTGTTGCCGCGCACCAGCAGATACTTCAGTCCGGCATCCTCCAGCGCTGCCCGGATGAACAGCAGGTCCTCGACCATCGCCTGATAAGGCGTTCGGTCTACGTTCAGCAGGGCGTATCGTCCCTGGTACTGGATGACGTCGGGCCGGTTGGTAAGACGGACGACGGCGGCGGGCGAGGTTTCCTCGACAAGGTCCCGTTCGTCGTCGGGCGCGGGGCTGCCAATGTAGACATCATGCTGTTCGGACACGTCGGTGATGGCTTTTCTCCGTAACTGGTGGTATTCGCTTCCCTTGCATGATATCGCGCGCCGGCTATGGCGGACGAGGGCCTGCCGTGGAACCATGGCGGTATGGAACCTACTGAACTTTTGACGGATGCATTTGGCCGGATCGGCAGCGCGGTGGACGGTGTGCTCAAGGGGTTGGACGCGGCGGACCTCAACCGTCGTCCTGGTGGTCATGGGAATTCGGTTGCCTGGCTGGTGTGGCATCTGGCACGGGTCCAGGACGATCACATTGCGGATGCGGCGGGTCGGGAACAGCTGTGGGCGGCGGGTGGATTCAGGGACAGGTTTGGATTTGGGCTGCAGCCGGAGGATACCGGCTACGGCCATAGCCACGACCAGGTAGACGCGGTCCGGGTGGAATCGGCGGCCCTGCTGACGGAGTACTACCATGCCGTGCAGGGCCGCACCATGGAGTACCTCCAAGAGCTCGACGGCGCGGCACTGGATCGGATTGTCGACGAGTCCTGGGACCCGGCCGTGAGCCTGGGGACACGCTTGGTCAGCGTGCTGCAGGATTGCCTGATGCATGTGGGCCAGGCGGCATACGTCCGGGGCCTGCCGGTGGAGTAAACGACCCCGTGGCAGTCCCGCCCGGACAGTTACCGCCCGGACAGTTACCGCCTGCGGCGGTCCAGGATCAGTGCCGCGGCAATGCCGAGCATCCAGAAGTCCTTTGCAAAAGGTAGGCCGTTGGCAGTGGGACGGACTCCGTCAGACTCCGTCATTCCCGGCGTCCGCAGGTACATCGTCACCAAAGAGCCGGAGAATGCCGCCAGCATGAGACCGGCGAGCCGGCTGGGGATGAACGGAGCCAGCAGGGCCGAGCCAATGGTAATTTCGCCCGCGCAGAGCAATTTGCCGAACCTCCCGGCCTCAAGCTGCTTCACTTGAGGGATGGCGTTGCCCGCCATGGACTGCAGCCCGGCCGCCTGTTCCTTGTCCAGGTGCAGCTTGCCGATGCCGGAATTGAGGATGAAGGCGCCGGTTACCAGACGAAGGGCGGCATGGCTGAGGTTGATTCCCATGGGTGATCTCCTTTTGCGTTGGCCGAGGTTGGTATGGCCACCTCCAGCCTATGGATGACGGGCTTTCGGCGCCAGAGCCCGCTGCGCCCAAAGCCCGTCGATCAGAGCCTCCAGGCCCAGTCCGAAAGCGGTGTCGCTGGGACTGACCGGGCGTTCGTCACCCCCGGGGCCCGAGCCACTGCCGGAGGCACGGCTTGCCACCGCCTGGGTGAAAAGGGGTGCGTCCGCTGCCAGCTCGCCGGCGTTGAAAATCTCCGCCGGGGCGTTAACATCGAATGCTGAACCGAAAATGAAGGACTCCAGGGCCACAATGGCGTCGATGATTTGGTCGGGCGGCCAACCAGCGGCATGGAATCCAGCCGTCACTGCCTCGTACATTTTCACCGTCTGCGGGGCGTTGGTCACCGGGAGCACCGCGATTACCGGAATCAGCGGCGTGTGGCGTGCGAACACATTGCGGTAAGACCAGGCCCAGCCCCGCACCGCCTGGTGCCAGGGGCCTGCCTCGAAGCCGGAAATGTCCACACCGGCCATCAGGTGGTCTTCCACCAGCAGGAGCACATCCTGTTTTGAGGAGACATGGTTGTACAGCGCTGATGGAGCTACGTTGAGCAGCCGGGCCAGAGCGGACATGGTCAGGCCCTTGTAACCGTCTCTGGCAATGAGCCGCAGAGCAGCCTTGGTGATCCGGCCTGGGCCCAATACCGGGTGCGGGGGCCGTCCCGCCCGCCGCCGTGCCTCAACCGCCGGTGCGCCGTTCTCCATGGTTGCCCCATCCCTGTTTCTGGTCCTGCCTGGTTCCGTGGCTGCTCTTCCCTTATGGACGCGCATCCATTAGAGTCTAACCAAAATGAATGTCATTCATATAGTGAGGCCTGTCACCAGGGCCGGACTGGAGCACAATGCAGAATCTGTTGCGGGACGTCGTCATCATCGGAGCCGGGCCCTCGGGCCTGACCGCTGCCCGGGAACTCAGGAAGGCAGGGTTAAGTGTGGCTGTCCTGGAGGCGCGGGACCGGGTGGGCGGCCGCACCTGGACGAACGAAATCGACGGCGCGACGCTGGAGATCGGCGGTCAATGGGTGTCTCCGGACCAGACCGCGCTGACAGAGCTGTTGACGGAGCTGGGGCTGGAGACGTTTGACCGCTACCGTGAGGGCGAATCGGTCTATATCGCCCCGGACGGCACCCGCACGCGGTACACCGGTGAGATGTTCCCGGTCAGCGGGCACACCGCGGCTGAAATGACCAAGCTGATCGCACTGCTGGATTCCCTCGCCGCGGAAATCGGTGCCGAGGAGCCGTGGGCGCACGCGAAGTCGCGGGAACTGGACATCGTTTCCTTCCATCACTGGCTTCGCGGACAATCCGACGATGAGGAAGCCTGCAACAATATCGGTCTCTTCATCGCCGGCGGGATGCTCACCAAACCGGCGCATTCCTTCTCGGCACTGCAGGCTGTCCTGATGGCCGCTTCGGCCGGCTCCTTCAGCAACCTGGTCGATGAGGACTACATTCTGGACAAGCGGGTGATCGGCGGCATGCAGCAGGTGACCGAGCGGATAGCCGCAGAGCTCGCTGTAGACCCGGGTGCCGACGTCGTGCTTAATTCGCCGGTCCGGACGCTGCGCTGGCCAGCCGACTACGACGGCACGGGTACCGCCGGTACCGCCGGTACCGCCGGCGCCGGCGGGTACACGGTCACGGCAATCTCGGACGCGGCCACGGTCACCGCCCGCTACGCCATCATGGCCGTTCCGCCGAATCTGTATTCGCGGGTCTCCTTTGAACCTCCGCTGCCGCGCCGTCAGCACCAAATGCACCAGCACCAGTCGCTCGGGCTCGTCATTAAAGTGCACGCGGTGTACGAAACCCCGTTCTGGCGCGAGGACGGGCTCTGCGGAACCGGCTTCAGCGCCACGTCGCTGGTCCAGGAGGTCTATGACAACACGAACCACGAGGACCCGCGCGGCACGCTTGTCGGATTCATTTCGGACGAAAAGGCCGACTACGCTTTTAGCCTCGATGCCGACGAGCGCAAACGCAAGATCACCGAGTCTCTGGCCGGATTCCTCGGGGATAAGGCGCTGGAGCCGGTGGTGTACTACGAATCCGACTGGGGCTCGGAGGAATGGACCCGCGGCGCCTATGCCACCAGCTATGACCTCGGCGGCCTGCACCGTTACGGAGCGGATCAGCTCAAGCCCGTTGGACCGATCTACTGGTCGTCCTCCGATCTGGCCGCGGAGGGTTACCAGCACGTGGACGGAGCAGTGCGGCTGGGCCGGTACACCGCAGCCAGGATCGTAGCCGCGCAGCCGGCTGCGCAGGCGCAGAAATCGCCCGGGCCAGCCGCTGCAGAGCTGGTCAGCTGATGCGGTACGTGGTGGGATATTCCGCCAACGCCAGAGGACGCGACGCGGTTAACCTTGCCATCGCCCTGGCCCGTCGCCAGAATGCCTCCCTTGATCTGGTTATGGTGGTGCCGGAGACTTCGCCGTATAACGTGGTGCATCCCCCGGCCGCCGGGTACCAGAGCATCGTTACGGATCAGGCGCAGCTTTGGCTTGCCGAAGCGTTGGCCCTGATCCCCGCGGACGTTCCAGCGCAGACGCATGTCCGCAAGGGCGAATCCGAGGCCTCGGTGCTGATCGCTGCGGCGGAGGAACTTGCTGCCGGCCTGCTGGTGATCGGGGCCGGCAGCCGTGGCCTGTTCAAACGGTTCACCATTGGTCCCGTTGCCAGTACGCTGCTGCACGCGGCCACGGTACCCGTCGCACTGGCGCCGCAGGGGTACGACCGAACGGATCCGATCACCAGGTTGACCTGTGGGGTCGGGTTGCGCGCGGGGGCGGAGGACGTCCTCGACGTGGCGGCGGCGGCTGCCGGCAGACGGAAGTTGCCGTTGCGTCTGGTGTCCCTGGTGGCGCTCGACGGCGGCGGGGCACCCGGCGGGGCGAAGGGACCCCGGGAGCATGCGGACGAGCGGCTGGCCGCGGCCGTCAAAGGCCGCGTCTTTCATGGCGTCCCCGTAGAGCTGGCCGTGGCCCAGGGCCGGTCCATCGAAGATGCGGTGGACCATTTGGCCTGGGAGGACGGCGAAGTGCTGCTGATCGGTTCCAGCCGGCTGGCCCGCGACAACGCGCTGTTCCTCGGCTCCACCGCTAACCGGATCCTGCGAAGTCTTCCGGTGCCCATGATCGTCGTCCCGCGCAGCTACAAATCGGTGGGGCAAGGCCGCCAATCAATCCAGTCAGAAGAGGTGAACCAATGAGCGCCGAAGCAGTCAGAAGCGTATCCAGCGAAAAAGGGGTCAGCGAAGACGGTCGCGGTGAGAAAGGGTCCGGCGGGAAGGGGCTCAGCGGAAAGGGGCTGAAGGCCGGTTCCGTCGGGTTGATCGGCGCCGTCGTCATCGGTGTTTCCTGCATCGCACCCGCCTATACACTCACCGCCGCGCTGGGGCCCACCGTCGCAGAGGTCGGTGTGCATCTGCCGGCAATCTTCCTGGTCGGGTTCATCCCCATGCTCCTCGTGGCGCTGGGCTACCGCGAGCTCAACAATGCGATGCCGGATGCCGGCACGTCCTTCACCTGGGCCAGCCGGGCCTTTGGTCCCTGGATCGGCTGGATGGGCGGGTGGGGTCTGATCTCTGCCACTATCATTGTGCTCTCCAACCTGGCAGCCGTCGCCGTCGATTTTTTCTATCTGATGCTCGCCCAGCTCACCGGGAACTCCGGCCTTGCGGATCTTTCGGCCAACCTGCCGCTGAATATCGCCACCACCTTGGTGTTCATCGCGCTCGCGTGCTGGATTTCCTACCGCGGTATGGAAACCACCAAGACGTTTCAATACGTTCTGGTCGCATTCCAGCTGCTGGTGCTGGGCTGGTTCGCTGTCGCAGCATTCAGCCACGTAGCCAACGGCACAGCCTTTGATGCCACTGCCATTACGCCGGACTGGTTCAATCCCTTCGCCGTCGGCTCGTTTACCGCCTTCGCGGCCGGAGTATCGCTGTCCATCTTCATCTACTGGGGCTGGGACGTCACCCTGACAATGAATGAAGAGACCAAAAACCCGGAGAAGACGCCCGGACGGGCCGCTACGGTGACGGTAGTGGTGATCGTGGTCATCTACATGACCGTCGCGCTTGCCACGCTCGCCTTTGCGGGCGTGGGGGAAACCGGTCTCGGTGCGGGAAACCCGGACAACCAGGCCAGCATCTTTGCCGTCCTCGCCGGTCCGGTCATGGGCCCGTTCGCCATCCTGATGTCGCTGGCCATCCTGAGCAGTTCCGCTGCATCGCTGCAGTCCACCTTTGTCTCCCCGGCCCGGACGCTGCTGTCCATGGGCCACTACCGGGCGCTGCCGAAAAAGTTCGGCCGGATCAGCCCGGTGCACAAGTCACCGAGCTACGCCACGATTGCCTCTGCGGTGGCCGCAGCCGCGTTTTACATCATCACGCGGACCGTGTCGGAGAATGCGCTTTGGGATACGATCACGGCGCTGGGCATGATGATCTGCTTTTACTACGGGATCACCGCACTCGCCTGCGTCTGGTACTTCCGCGCCGAGGCTTTCCGCGGCATCCGAGCGTTCCTGTTCAAGTTCCTGGCACCGCTGGTGGGCGGGGTGGTCCTGCTGGTCATGTTCGTCAAGACGGCCTATGACTCAATGGATCCGGCCTACGGCTCCGGTTCCAACGTCGGCGGGTTGGGGCTGGTCTTCATCCTCGGAATGGGCGTGCTGCTGCTGGGCGTGGTCCTGATGTTCATCATGTACAAGGTACAGCCGGCGTTCTTCAAGGGGCAGGTGCTGGCGAAGTCCAGCCAGGTGTTTGACCCGGACGTATAGTGGGGGAGAATCCGGTGGCGTCACGCCTAAGGATTCTCCAGCGGGAGTGGCTAAGACATGAGCGAGGACTTCGTAGGCCGGGAGACCGAACTGGCTGCAATCTGGCGTGCGATGGCTCCCGGCGGGACCCGTTCGGTCACTCTCGTTGGAGCGGCCGGTGTTGGTAAGACCAGGATTGC
Organism: Arthrobacter terrae; assembly: GCF_015708085.1. GTDB lineage: Bacteria > Actinomycetota > Actinomycetes > Actinomycetales > Micrococcaceae > Arthrobacter_M > Arthrobacter_M terrae. The sequence continues at coordinate 14,997 of NZ_JADNYM010000012.1, forward strand.
CCGGGTCGTCCTGGACCGGGCAGCCGGCCTCGGACGGTCGGCGTTTTGGGTCGCTGCGACTTCCTCAGCGTCCACCATACCTTTCGGCGCCGTCTCCCACCTGGTGCCCGATGTTGCCGGGTTGGACCGCTTCCAGTTGCTGCGGCGGACCGCGGCCTGGATGGCCACCCGACCCGGCACGGTGCCGCCCGTCGTCGTCGTCGATGACGCACAGCGGCTCGATGATGCATCCGCGGCCCTAATACACCATCTGGCGGTGACAGGGACAGCTTTCATCGTCAGCACTGTGCGGGCAGGAGACAAGGCGCCGGACGCGATCACTGCGATCTGGAAGGACGGACTCGGTGACCGGATGACTATTGGTCCGTTCACCCGCCTCCGCGCCGAGGAATTCGTCGGCTGCCTTCTTGGCGGTCCGCTGGATCCCGTTTCAGCGGCGGGGCTCTGGCATCTGAGTGAGGGAAATGCCCTCTACCTGCGCGAGTTGGTGCGTGGCGGGATAGAGTCCGGGGAACTTCGGCTAAGCCGCGGCGCGTGGCGCTGGTCGGGCCTCGTGTCAGCGGCGCCACGGTTGATCGAATTTGTCACTCAACGGCTGGCCGGAGCGAGTCGCGACGTTCGCTCTCTGGTGGATTTGGTGTCCTTCGGCGAGCCGCTCGGCGTGGAAACCATAGCGCGGGCGGGCATCGGCGCGCCGACCGTCGGCGCCGCCGAAAAGTCCGGGCTGGTGCGCTCGGAAGCAACGCCCGAGGGGATCGTGATCCGGCTGGGACACCCGTTGTACGGCGAGGTGGCCCGCGGGCTGTCCACTTCGCTCCAGCGGGCCACAGTCGCGCAGACCCTGCTGCGCTCTGCGGAGCCGGCCGTTCGAGGGGAACATATTCTGCGTCGTGCCGTGTGGCTCCTGATGACAGGTGTCCCTTCCGAGCCACACATATTGGTCCAGGGTGCCATTCGGTCGCTGGCAGCCCTCGACCTGGAGATGGCCAGCCGGCTGGCCGATGCTGCGGTGAAAGCCAACGGCGGGGTGGCGGCCGAAACCGTCCTGGCCCGGACGCTGGTGCTGCGCGGCAGTGCTGCTGCGGCCGAGGCATTACTGGCCGCGATGGAGCAGCGGGAGTTGCCTGATGGAGACCGGGCCGAGCTGGCAGCCGCGCGGGCCTGGAATCTGGTCTTCGGATTGAAGCGTTCCGCCGACGCGGAATCCGTATTGGACAGTGCCGGGCGTCGGATTGTTCAAGGCCGTGATCTTCTTGCCGTGCAGCGCGCGAACATCCGTACCTATGCCGGTCTCCCCGAGGAGGCCCTGGCAGCAGCCGCAGGGGTGGCCGAAGATGGAGCCGGCTCGACGGTGGACGCCGTGCTGCGGAAGTGGGTGGTGTGCGCAGAAGCCATGTCCGTGCAAGGCCGCGTCAATGATGCGCTGAAGTACGGTCGGCGGGCTGTCGCTCTCAACCGGAGAACATCCCACGGTGACTGGTCGATGTCCGAGGACGAGGCCGAGTCGGCCCTCGCGGGCGCGCTGATTATGTCCGGTGGCCTGACCGAGGCCGGGGAAATAATCGAGACGGCGTATGCCAGAGCCGTGGAAGCCGGCTGGCGGATCGGAACGGGGATGTGGAGCGTCTGGCGAGGCGAGCTAAGCTTTGCCCGAGGTCGGCCGGCCACCGCTGCCAGGCACTACCGAACAGCTCTGGCGGTGGCCGGCGAGGATTCCCATCCATATCTGGAATGGACCATGAGGTTTGCCTGGGATCATCTGGCCCGTGCGGCCGCCCAGCTAAACGATTCGTCGCTCGCTGATGCAGCGTTCGCGTCCGCTAATGGTTATGCCTGGTCGGGGTTAGGGGCCCTGGATGTGTGGGGCGGGTCAACGGCCGGCTGGGTTGCTGTAGCCAGGGGCGAGATTGAACACGGCATCTCTCTGGCGCTGGTGGCAGCGGAACGGGCACGGCGGGACCGGCAGTTCGGCTGGGAACTCCTGGCGCTGCATCAGGTGGTACGGTTCGGTGCCCCGAAGAAGGCCAATGGCAGGCTCGCGGAGCTTGCTGCTGAGGTGGACGGCTCGTTGACCGGTCTCTATGTCCGCCATACTGCTGCGCTCGCGGCCGGCGATGGCGCGGCTCTTGGTGCCGTCGCGGATCAATTCAGCAGCTGCGGCTACATGCTTCTGGCGGCTGAGGCAGCAGCGCAGTCGTCCCGGGCACACGCTCGCGATGGGCGCACCAGCGCCGGCGCCGAGGCCTCTCGGCGCGCCCTTGGCTGGGCCGCACTCTGTGAAGGGGCCCGGACCCCGGCACTTGCCGTGTTGAACGAACCGGCACGGCTCACCCGCAGGGAGACGGAAATTGCGCGGCTCGTGGCCGTTGGACTGAGCAACCGGCAGATCGCGGAAAAACTGGTTATCTCGATCAGAACCGTCGACAACACCGTCGCGCACATTTACGACAAGCTGGCCGTTTCCCGTCGGCAGGACTTGGCGGGAATATTCTGCAGCGAAAATGAGCAACGTCCTGCTCATGACGGCAGCCTCCTTCATCCCTACGGTGGGAGCACCCAGGCTAACTAGGCCAAACACCGCAAAGGATGATGACATGCCGAAAAATACAGTGCAGCAGGGGACGGGGCAGCAGGGGACGGAATCCGAACCTTCAAGGTCGTATCTGCCCGTAGGACTGGTTCAGGCGGGAGATGCAGGGGCGGATGTTCAACGGACCTATAACTATCTCGAAAAATTCGGTTACCTGCCGAATGCACAACTGGCGCAACGATATCCATCGTGGCGGCCGGGAGTGGCTCAGGCGCCACCGGACCCTACCCGCTTTGATTCCCGTCTGGAGGAAGCCGTTCGGTTGTTTCAGCGCAGCTACGGTCTTGCCGAAACCGGACAGGTAGACCAGCCAACACGGGAGCTGATGAGGCAACCGCGGTGCGGTGTTCCGGACAACGTCAGTGTACTGGGCCAGTTCGTGGTGGGCGGCACCAGATGGCCGGGACTGAACGTCACTTACTCGCACACAAATTTTTCCCCCGATCTGCCGGGCGCCGACGTACGTTCAACAATCCGCGGAGCCTTTGACCGCTGGTCAGCGGCCGCGCCGCTGCACATCACCGAAAAGGCCGGCGGAAGCGGCGACGCAGACATCCGGGTCGGCTTTTACGCCGGCGACCACGGTGACGGGTACCCCTTCGACGGCGCGGGAACCGCCGCCGGAAATGTTTTGGCACACTGCTTCTATCCCCCGGGCCCCGGAGACAACGGGATCGGCGGCGACTGCCACTTCGACGAAGCGGAGACTTGGAGCACTAACCTGCCACCGGCGGGAACAGACCTGCCGACCGTTGCTCTGCATGAGCTCGGCCACGGGCTGGGACTGAACCATTCGGACGTCAAGGATTCCGTCATGTATGCCTACTACGGCGGCGCTCGGCGGGAATTGACGGCCGATGACATTGCCGGCATCAGATCGATTTACGGTGGGTATGACTGGTCCGGGATCAACGACAACTGGGCATCCCTTGGCGGCTTCTTCCCTGTCGGTGCGCCGATAAGCGCCGTGTCCCGGTTCCCCGGACAGCTGGACCTTTTCGTCGTGGGCAATGACGGCCGGGTCTACACCTCATGGTGGACCAGCGGGCAAAATTGGTCCGGTGTGCAGGACAACTGGCGGTCGATTGGCGGGTTCTTCCCTCCGGGTGCGCCGGTTGCCGCCGTTTCCCGGACGGCGAATAACCTGGATCTGTTTGTCTGCGGTAATGACGGCCGGGTGTACACCTCCTGGTGGTATGCGGGTGCGGATTGGTCCGGCGTAAACGATAATTGGCGCTCTATTGGCGGGTTCTTCCCCAATGGGGCTCAGCTCTCGGCGGTGGCCCGGACGGCGAATAACCTGGATCTGTTTGTCTGCGGTAATGACGGCCGGGTGTACACCTCGTGGTGGTATGCGGGTGCGGATTGGTCCGGCGTGAACGATAATTGGCGCTCGATTGGCGGGTTCTTCCCCAATGGGGCGCCGGTCGCAGCGGTGGCCCGGACGGCGAATAACCTGGATCTGTTTGTCTGCGGTAATGACGGCCGGGTGTACACCTCCTGGTGGTATGCGGGTGCGGATTGGTCCGGCGTGAACGATAATTGGCGCTCGATTGGCGGGTTCTTCCCCAATGGGGCTCAGCTCTCGGCGGTGGCCCGGACGGCGAATAACCTGGACCTGTTCGTCTGCGGTAATGACGGCCGGGTGTACACCTCGTGGTGGTATGCGGGGGTGGATTGGTCCGGCGTGAACGACAACTGGCGTTCTATTGGCGGGTTCTTCCCCAATGGGGCGCCGGTCGCAGCGGTGGCCCGGACGGCGAATAACCTGGACCTGTTCGTCTGCGGTAATGACGGCAGGGTCTATACCTCGTGGTGGTATGCGGGTGCGGATTGGTCCGGCGTGAACGACAACTGGCGTTCTATTGGCGGCTTCTTCCCCAACGGTGCTCCGCTGTCGGCGGTGGCCAGGACGGCGAATAACCTGGATGTGTTTGTCTGTGGGAATGACGGACGTGTCTACACCTCGTGGTGGAGCGGGTAATCCGGGGTGGCATCGGCTTTCCACCGTCGGTGCCCGGACTGAATACCTGCTGCGGGTGGCACGGCCGTGGTCAGCCCTGCCGGGCCAGCTGGAACTGCTCTACCACCCGGCCCATCCGCAGCAGCAGTTCCTCGCCTGCCATGATGCCCCGGGCAGTGGTGACCGTGAGATTGGAACTGCGGTAGCCGCCGTCGTCCAGCTCGCCGTGGGCCGGCCGGAAGGCGATGTTTGCCTCTGCCAGCATCTGCCGGTCCAGCAGCGAGTCGCCGGCGGCAATCACGGTCCCGGCACCGGTGCGCCGCTGCACCTCCGCCACGGCGCTGCTCTTCGTGACCGGCTGCGGGACGCAGTAGAGCTTGCGGCCCTGCAGCGACACCGTCCAGCCCAGCGCCAGGCACTGCTGCTCCAGCCCGGCGACGAAGTCCTCCGGCATGGCCTCGCGGTCAACAATTGCATAGATAAATAAGTCCTCGGCATGGCGGAGCTTGAGGATCCATGAGGAAAACGCCGGATCTGCCAGTATTGCCTCCACCGTCTGCAGCGGCGCGCAATGGGCAGCGGTGCGGCGGGCGATCGACGCGTGCCAATGTGCGTCCGGCTGGCCGTGGTGAAGCAAAACGCCGCCATTGGTGGTCACGGCATACTCCTGCTCGGGCCCCGGCAGCCGGACACGCCGGTACTGGGCAGCGGTCCGGGTGGTCACCGGGACCACCGTCGCCGCCGCCTTAAGCGCCAGCAGCAACGTTTCGGCGGTGCGGGTCATGAAGGAGATCGGGATGCCTTGGTACAGTTCGACGACGACGATCGGCGGGGCCTGCTCGTCCGGCACGTCCAGCCAGAAGGCCTTGGGCGAGTAGATCAGTGTGCGGTCGAGGTCGCAGGCCAGAAGCGGCGGCACGGGTCTGCCGGCTGCGGGTCGGCCGGTCACAGCGCGGCCGGTCACAGGTCTGCCGGTCACAGGTCTGCCGGTCACAGCGCGGCCGCGACTGCGCGGCCGTCGGCACCGGTGGCACCCTTCGTGAACAGCGGGTGGATCAGTCCCACACAGCTGTAGGCGAGGTCCGTGACCTCCACCACCGGAACGCCTCGCTGTTCGGCCAGCAGCAGCACGTGTGCCACCTCGGCTCTGGCCTCGGGCCGAATCAATATTTTCCACGGTACCCGGCGCAGCAGTACGCGCGTGGTCTCGCCGACACCGGGCTTGACTAAGTTCACATTATTGATCCCGTAATTTTCGCTGATGCCCTCGACGGCCTTCCAGCCGGCCCAGTTGGGCATCCTTTCGTGCGACGGTTGGGATCTGGCGAACTCCGTACCACGGTCCACGGTGGCCAGGACGTCACCGAAGTGGCTGCACACGGTAGCCAGGAACTGCCCCGAGACGTCGCTGCCGCGCAGACCGGTGTAGAACTTGGCACCGTGGAAATCTCCCGGGCCGATCAGCCGGCGGTTGAACACCGTGCGGGAAACGAGGCCCGAGACGGTTGAGTTCAGGCAGGCCGAGGGAATGAGGTAGTCCTCGCGCGTGCCGTACAGGCCCACGCAGTGTCCCGGGTCCGCCAGCACGGCAAGGTCGTCCTTGAAGGTGACGCCGTCCGTTTGCTCAAAGCGCTGGAGGGCGATGGAGAGCTCGCGGACAATCGCGCCCTTCCCGGTCCATCCGTCGACGAAGATAATCCGGGCCGGGTCATAATGTGCGGCCAGATAGCGCAGGGCGTTTTCGTCCGCACCCACGCCGCGCACGATGCTCATCGTGTAGTGCGGCACATCGATGCCCCGGATTTCCCGGGCCCAGCGCCGCATCAGGATACCCACCGGTGTCCCGGCGCGGGCCAGCGACACCAGGACCGGCTGCTGTTCCCGGGCTGCCAGCAGCAGATCCGTCACGATGCCTACTGCCTCCGCGATCCGCCGGCCCGACCGCTGCAGGGCGTCGCGGTAGAGCTGCTGATATTCCGCGCTCGGGGTGTACTCAACAGGGAGGGATTCGGCATAATTAGCTGATCCACTCTGGATGGCCTGTTCCCGTACGCCGGTCGGTGCTTCCAGCTTGGCGTCCCCCAGGTCCGTCAACAGCCAGCGGACGTCTTCGGCAGGGTAAGAGCCAAAGTCCGGCCCGGTCAGCGGGACTGGCAGCACCTGGTGGCTGGCCGGATCACTGGTGCGGGGCATGGGGTCCTTGTCTGAAATTGTCGGCTGCGGCCGCGGGGGATGCGGCAGGAAGGAGTACGACGACGACGTCACCGCAGATAGCGGACAGCGCCTCGGTGATGCTCCCGGTCCCGGAAAGCACCGCCGGATCGGTCCCCGGTTCGGGCATCACGATGATGGTACCGAAGCGGAATCCAGCCCGGGACAGATTGTAGGCAAAACGGGGGCCGGGACCATCCTCGGTTGCGTCATGGCTGGTGAATCCAACGGAGCTGGCGATGGCGTAGTCCGGCCGGTCCAGCGCCACGATCGGTGAGCGGGTTGTGGTGGAGAACCGCACCGGAAAATCAGTGTCGAGGGCGTGAGCTACCGCGAGGGGCAGCGAGATGAACTCCTCCGTGCCCAGGACCAGTACCTCCTCGGGCGAGCGTCCGGCAAAAGCCGCACGCACGCGCGCCGCTATTGCAGCCGCAGATCCTAAAGATTCATGGACCCTTACCGCGTGGTTGTTGCCGAACCTGTCACTGCTGATGGGAGCGACTTCCTCTGTCCCCATGGCCAGGAATGTGATGGAGCCCAACTCCGCAGCCGGTGAGGGGGGCGCGGCCGGCAGGGCGGCGATGAATTCCTCGCAGCGTGGCAGGATGTCCGGACCCAGATTGATCCTGCCGCTGCTTAAGGCGACCACGCTGATCGTTGCACCCAGGGAACCGGACAGCTCGTCAAAGCGTTCGCGGTCCCCGGCTGCGCGCAGATCAACCAGCGCAGCAACAATATATTCCCGTTGCGGCATAAGCCTGTGAAGTTCCCGGATCGTGTTAATGATCGTTGACCCGGTGCTCAGCTCGTCGTCGACCAGGACGACCGTGCCGCCTCGTCGCAGCCACGGGTCCTCGGCGGGCAGCAGCCGGTGCGAGGTGGCGTGTGAATGGCCTTCCTCGAAGGCTGCCACCGGTCTGGATCCGAGTGCCGAGTGCCGGGTGGAGTGGATGTAGTAGGAACCGATGCTCTCCGCGACCAGCCGGCCCAGACCGGTCGCCGTTTCGGCGTAACCAATCGTGACGACGCCCGGGTGGCTGGTCGCCAGCGCTGTGAGGGTTTTCCGCAGTTCCAGCAGCGCTGGTTTTTCGTGCAGCGGGCCGTCCGCGGACCGCAGCGAGGCAGCGAATGCCTCCGCCGCGCTCCGTAGTTCCGGGCTGTGCTCAAGCAGACCCGCGAGCCGCTCCGCCACCATCGCCCCGAGCAGCAAGCCAGCGGCGATGGCCAGCGAAGGAACAGTGGGCACATGCTTGGCCAGGACCCGGGATACCAGCAGATGAGCACGCTTCGGATTACGGCGAAGGGCAAGCCCCACCAGATCCTTCACGTCCATCAGGCTCCCGCCGACGGACTCAATTTGGACGCCAAGCTCCCGCTGCACGCAATCGCCCGTCCAGACACTTGTCAATTCATTCCCGCTTCCAGAAAGTCGACAAAGGTGACCTCCGGGGCGGCGACGCCGAAGGCCGCTGCGCGGAGCAGGGTCTGCCGTGCCCACCCTTGGTGCGGCTTCATTTCGTTCATCTTGTTGCCGTACGCAGAGGCCGCTGCGCCACCGCTACTATTACCTGCGATCTCTTTCGCGTCCAGGAACTCCTCGTGGCTAATGACGGAGAGCGCATGCACCAGGGGAACGTGGCTGGGGTGGATCACGGTTTTGCCCAGCAGGCCGTTGGCGTGGTCCAAGGAGATCTCGCGCATCAGCCCATCAAGGTTGGCCAGCAGGATCCGCTGCCGCAACGCTACATCGTCGGACTCCGCGAACGGTGTGGCCCGCAGCAGCGGCCGGAGCAGCCTCTCGGTGTTGGCATAGTGCTCCCAGACCGGACCGGAGATAACAAAGCCATCTTCACTGCGGCCCAGGACGTTGACAATATCGCCGATCACCGAGGCCACAACCTTCACGTCGTAGATCGTCAGGTCGCGGGATCTGCGCAGACCGAAGGTGCTGGACATGTCCGTGGCGCCAATCCGGACCGCCAGGATGTCCTCCCGGTGTGCCTGCAGCACGGTGCGGATATTCGCCAGCGCGGCCGATCGCGTTTCGCGGTGAATCACGATAGGCGATTCGAGGATTGGCATGATCCGCAATCGGCGGTTGCCAAGGGCCCGGTGGGAGGCTGGCTCCTGGGCCGTACCGGACGCGCCCGGCCGGGCGGCCGCATGGATGGCCTGGACGTTCTGCAGAGCATCGAGGAACAATTGCGCGCGGCCCGTCTCATTGTCAAATTTCGGAATGACAAATCCGGCAAGAAGATCCAGGGATGCACCACACCGTCGGGCCAGGCGGATCATCTGCTCGGGAGTGCGCACGCGGATAAAGAGCATCAGCCGGCTGTCGAGGGATGGGGCGGTGCCGCCGTCGGCTGAGGGACCGGTGGCTTCCTGCCGCAGCAGCTCCAGCGTACGCACAACATTGTCCTCGGCAGCTTCCACAGCATTGTCCGCAATGGAATCCTCCAGGCACAGCACCATGCTCAGGCAGCCGCGGGAGGATTGCTTGATCACATCGGCGGCGAGTTGCGGTCTGTCTGCGGGCGAGTACAACGTTGCACCCAAGGCCACGGCCAGGAGTTCCGGATCGGACTCAAGAGTCAGCGCTTGCGGGCGGGCATGGAAGAGCCGGCAGGCCTGCTGCTCTGTGAGGAAGTCAAAGTGACGCATCGGCTTTTACCTCCCCCGGTTCCCTTGGACGGTGACTTTGCGGGTCATGCTGAAGCCAAATTCCGCCCAAATGTCTTGGTCGTTCATCCCGGCAGGGACCGGCTCGGCACGCAGTTCAATGAGATTATCCACCCGAAGCAATGCGAGTACGAACATGGTGTTGCCAGTCGGGGCTGGAAGTGTCGCCGCAGCGCCGTCGAAAATGTGCATCCCCAATGGCTCCGGACCGCGCCCTATGAAGAGCGCCCGGCGCAGCTCCTGCAGGTGCCGCAGGGGCACCAGAGCTTCCCCCTCGAGGTAACCCGCCAGCGGGCGGTTGCCGGCGGTTTCTACCGCCGTGCCGGCAAAGTTCCCGTCCCTGGTCAGTGCTCCGGTGAGGTGAGCGCCCGTGGCATGGCCGGCGGCCTCCCAAGCGATGGCCGTTGTGCCGGTAACAATGAGCGTACCGATTCCGGATTGCAGGGGATTGAGCCGGAACATGGGTACAGTGGGTCCGATTTCCATGACGTCACGGATCCCCGGAGCACGGAAGAGCCCTGCCGTCACGGAGGCAGGAGGACGGCGAACGGGAGCCGCTGCATCGGAGCCGGCAGTTGCCGGCGGTCGGGACGCGACAGGAGCCGGGTGTTGCGCAACACCCGGGCGGTTAAGGTTGAGACCGGTGCTGCGGGGGGCCTGCTCAGGAGCAGCTGCCGGACGCACGGCGCTAGTGTCCGGCGCCTTGACCCTGCGGCGAAGGTACCCAATGTCCGTCCGGACGGGCGAAGATTTCCCTGGCATTAGCTAGACGTCCACCCGGAAGTCCTTGGCCACGCCGGCCAGTCCGGTGGTATAGCCCTGGCCCAAAGCGCGAAACTTCCAGTCGTCGTGGTGCCGGTACAACTCGCCGAACATCATTGCCGTGATGTTGTCGTCGCTGCTGAGCGGGACGTCGAAGCGGACCAGCTCACGGTTCCCGGCGGTGGCAACCCGGATGTAGGCGGAGCGGACAGCGGAAAAATTGCCGGGACCACGGACCTCGGGATCCACGTAGACAATGAACGCGATCTTGGCGACCGCCGCCGGCACCTGCGCCAGATCGACGTCGATCTGTTCCTGATCGGTGTCACCGGCAAAGGTGACAGATCCATCGGCACTGACGAGCTGATTGAAAAAGACCAGATGGTCCCCGGACACCGCTGCGCCGTCCGCATTGCACATAACGGCCATTGGAACCAGTTCGGCAGCCGGCCCGCGGCTGGGAATGGTGTCCCAGCCGAGCCCGACCAGAACCTTGGTCAGGCCGCTGTTCTCCGCGGTGAGCGCCGCGTTGGCGCCCGGGACCAGGCTTGCCACTACTGACCGTCCAATCGCAGCTGGCTATCCGGGGCGGCAAACTTGTCCGCCAAGAAGCGACCGTGGGTGGAGAGCTCCGCGATGGCCCCGGTCCGGATCTGATTCAGCAGGTCATGAACGGTGGCTTCCAAGGTGGTCAACTGCTCCACGAAGAGGCCGGTGGCGCGCGAGTCCTCTGCGCGTTCGGCATCGGTCATGGCCAGATAGGCGCGCAGTGGAGTGGGGATATAGTCGCTGATCATGGCCGCCAGCAGTACGCGCTGCTCAGTGGAGGCGTTTTGCGCAGCGATGGTGGCCATCACAACGCGCAGCAGGTCCTCGATCTGGCGCAGCTGGGAAGAAAGCAACGGCGGCAGGACGGCGCCGGCGCGGCGGATATCCGTGCGCAACTGATCCAGCGCACGCGCCGTGCGGGCGTCGTCGGCCTCCACCTCGCTCTGCTGGCTCTGCGGAACCACTCCTGCCGCCGCAGGAGGGTTCTTGAACAGAGATCCAACGAATTTCCCGATCACCGCTCCACCGCCTGTTCTCTGATCATCCGCCCGTTCTAGCCTCTCTGGTTTTGCTGAGAGCGTTCCAGATACGGTTTCGCCTTCTCCAGACCGGTCTCCAGGGCGGATACCGTTCCTTCCATGTTTTTAGCCGCTGTGGCGCGGAAGGTATCGATCGCGTCCATGGTGGCAAAGACGTTATCGAAGGCTTTTTGCAGCGTCTCCACGCTGACCCCGGAGCTGGATGCCTGCTCATGGATCCGGACCGTCTGATCCTTGAGCATCTCGCTGGTCTTGAGGATCATGTTATTGGTGGTGGTGTTGATCGCGTCGATCTGATCCAGCACCATCTTCTGATTAGCCAGCGCCTGCGCCACGATGACGGCTGTGCGCAGAGCCGCAATCGTCGTCGTGCGGGCGCGATCCACGCCCTTAATGAGTTCCAGGTTGTTCTTGCGGATCAGATCCATCGCCAGATAACCCTGCACGGACACGGCGAGCTGCGTCAGGATGTCCTGATGGCGCTGCCGGATCGGGAAGAGCACGTCGCCCTCAAGCTTCTGGGCTTCCTCGATCTGCCCCTTTGCACGCGTGGCGTCGATCTTTTCCACGCAGGCAGCATCGAGTGCCTTGGCAAACACCGCGTATTCACTCAGCGACTGCATGGTTTCCCACAGCTGCACCTTTTCGCCCGCCAGGGCCGCGTTGTCCTTGAGCAGTTCATCCTGGCCGGACATCAGGGCCTTGATGATGTGGTCCAGCTGAGTCTGGGCCGACTCGTACTTCTGGAAGTACTTTGCCATCTTGTTTCCGCCGGGGATGAAACCAAGAATTTTCCGCCCCACGCTCAGATCGGCCTGGTTAGGGGTCAGGTCCTCCACCGTGGAGCGCAGCTCACCGAGGGTGCCGGCAACTGCCGCCTGCGCGTTATTGCCGCTGCGCTTCGCACCGGCCACTGAGGTAGAGGAGCGCTCCAGCATGCGCGTGGAGTACCCGCTGGACTGCGTCATCTCCGAACCCGCGATCTTGGAGATGCCCTCCACCTTCGTGGTGAAATCGGGGCTTCGCGGGTCAAGTCCCGCAAGCTCGGAGACAAACTCCTTGGCCTGCCGGTGGATTTCAAGCTGGCGTTCCTGCGGCACCGGAACCATGCCGGGGGCGTCGTCGGGCTCAACAATGGCCGGAGCGTCCGGCGCGCGCAACACCAGCGCCGTATCGGTGGTTTCCGGGGGAGTCAGGGGGGAAGTCATATCTGTGGCCAGCCTGTTCTTCTGGTAGCTGCGGGGCCGTACTCTGCCTTACCGGCAGCGGACAGCCCCGCCTGTTGAAAGCATCGGGTTGAGGGAAAATTCAGCCCAGAACGACGCCGAAGTCATTGGCAATCCCGGCGAGGCCTGTGGCGTAGCCCTGTCCGACTGCCTTGAACTTCCACTCCGGGCCGTTGCGGTAAATCTCGGCGAAAACCATGGAGGTCTCCGGAGCGGCGTCCTCGCTCAGATCGAAGCGGACAATTTCCGTTTCGTTCCCCGCATTAACGACGCGGCAGTAGGCGCTGCGGACCTGCCCGAAGTTCTGCCGCCGTTCCTCTGCCTTATCGATCGATACGACGATCACCACCCGCTCAACATCGGGCGCTACCAGCGTCAGATCAATGGCAATCTGTTCGTCGTCGCCGGCGCCCTCGCCGGAACGGTTATCGCCCTTGTGGATGACCGAGCCGTCTTTGGCCTGCGGTTGGTTGTAGAAAATGAAGTCATCGGAGGACCTCACCTTCCCATTGGCACCCACCAGGAGCGCGGAGGCATCCAGGTCAAAGGCTTCGCCGCTGGTGGTGCGCGGATCCCAACCCAGCCCAACTACCGCCTGGGCCAGGCCCGGATCGGCCTTGGTCAGGGAGAGGTTGTTACCTTTTTCAAGCGTCAATCCTGCCATGGGTTCCTCCTGCTTGTCGGGTTTTAATCTAGTCGAGTGTGATGCCGAAGTCCGTGGCGATGCCGCGGAGTCCGCTGGCGTACCCCTGACCAACGGCACGGAACTTCCATTCGGCACCGCTGCGGTATACCTCGGCAAAGATCATTGATGTCTCGGCCGCGGCATCCTCGCTGAGGTCATAACGGACGATCTCCTGATCCGAATCCTGGTTGACCACCCGGCAGAATGCGTCGCGCACCTGGCCGAAATTCTGGCGGCGGGACTCGGCCTCGTCAATGGAGACCACAATGACTACGCGTTCAACATCCGCAGCCAGAATGCTCAGATCGATCAGGATCTGTTCGTCGTCCCCCTCACCTTCACCGGTGCGGTTGTCACCCTGATGGACCACGGAGCCGTCTTTAGCCTGCAGCTGGTTGTAGAAGATGAAGTCATCCTGCGAACGCACCTTGCCGTTGGAACCGATCAGCAGCGCCGAGGCATCCAGATCGAACGCTTCGCCGGCGGTGCTGCGGGGGTCCCAGCCCAAACCGACCATGGCGCGCTTGAGCCCCGGATCCGCTTTGGTCAGTGAAAGATTACTGCCCTTGGAAAGTGTCAGACCTGCCATGTCAAAAGTCCCGTCCTCATCCTGTGTTGTCTTAGAAAACGTGCCGGTTAGAGAAAACGTGCCGCCGGAGCAACAAGATCCTGGGCGGTGCGGCCCTGGGCGCGCTCACCTACAGCCTTGAACTGCCAGCCGGTCCCGTCCCGGGAAACCTTGGCCATGATCATCGCCGTATGAGTGCCGGAATCGGTCAACTGGTAGCGGGCCACCTCTGGGGATCCGGCGGAGGAGTCATCGACGAGGCGGCAGAAGGCGTTTTCCACCTGATCGAAAGTCTGCTGGCTGTAGCTGCTGATCACGAAGACGATCTGGGCCACCGCGGGGGAAACCCCGGCGAGGTCCACCAGAATGGTCTCGTCGTCGCCGTCCCCGGCGCCCGTGAGATTATCGCCGGTGTGCTTGGTGGAGCCGTCCTTGCTGGCCAGCTGATTGAACCAGACGACATCGAGCGCCTTGCCCGCTGCATCATAGAAGATCGCGGAGGCATCAAGATCAATCTCTGTGGTCTTGGCGCGCCCGAATATTCCACGCTTCACCGGAGCTGCCGAGTCCCAGCCCAGTCCCATCCGCACTCGAGTCAGCGCGCCGCCGTCGTTCTTGGTCAGCGACAGCGTCTGACCCTTCTGCAAGCTCAAACCCATGATCCGCATCTCCTAATCAGTTACTTACGTGGACTTCTTTCAAATTTTCCGTGCCGGCCGCCAACCGCTTGTTCCGCCCAATTGACGACAGGAACGCAGCGAGGATGAAGACGACGCCGATCAGGCCGGTGACTACTTCATTGATCTGCGTTCCGATCGTAATCAGCAGGATCACGGACAGGGCGCCAATGGCCCAGTGTGCACCATGGTCCAGGTAGACAAATTCATCCAGTGTGCCCTGCCGGACAAGATAAACGGTCAGCGAGCGGACGAAGATGGCGCCGATCAGGCCAAGACCCAAAGCGATGATGATCGGATCGGAGGTGATCGCGAAAGCTCCGATGACACCGTCGAAGGAGAATGAAGCATCAATCACTTCGAGGTAAAGGAAAAGCAGGAACGCAGCCCTGCCGACTGCCTTGCCGGCGCCGCCCTTGGGGTGCGCAATTTTCTCCGCCTTCGCGGCGACTTCCTCGGGCTCGACCTCGCCGTCCTCGTCCTCGTCGTCGACTTCAAAAAGTGCGCCGAGTCCGGTGACCAGAAAGTAGGTCACCATGCCGAGAATTCCCGAGACCAGCACTTGGCCCTGCTTGTCGCCGGCAAACTGGGCGGCGATCACCAGGCCAACCAGCCCCACAACGAGCGAGGCACCATTGAGCTTGCCGATCCAGGCAAGCGGCTTCTCCAGGAAAGCCAGCCAGTGGATCTCGCGATCCTCGAACATGAAATCAAGGAAGAGCATGAGCAGGAAGATGCCACCGAAGGCAGCGATCTGCGGGTGCGCATCATGGAGCAAGTAGGCGTAAGTGCCTGGGGTGTGGATGTCGCCCTTTTGCAGTGCCAGATCCACCGCTTCGACCGGGTTCAGTTTCGCCGTGACACCGACGATCAGCAGCGGGAAGAGAATGCGCATACCCAACACCGCGATGAGGATTCCCACGGTGAGGAAGATTTTCTGCCAGAAGGCGTTCATCTTTTCGAGGATGCGGGCATTGACCACCGCATTGTCGAAGCTGAGACTGATTTCCAGCACGCCGAGGATTGCACACAAAATCACCGCACTGGGGCCGCCGTAAATGAAGGCGAGGATCAGTGCTGCGACCGTTATGACCATGGACCAGCCGAATGTCTTGACGAACACGCTTTGTCGGAGCTCCTTAGAATGCTGAGTCTGTACCAGCGTGCCAGGCAGCTGGGGTGCTACTGTCTTGGGGTTGAAGCTCCCCAGAATCCACCTACAACACTAGCAATTCCGCAGGACACGCGCGCATTCCGGGGTGCAGTTATTCCGCTGGCGGAATTAGCCAGGTCAGCTCTTGGGGCGGCGCTTGGCCTGGCGCTCCTTGGCGAGCTTGGCTTCCTGGCGGGCCTTGGCGTGCACAGTTCGTTCCGTGACCAGCCACTTTGGCGGAGACTGCAGCAGGTCGGAAATTTCCGCCGATGTCAATGGTTCGGTGATCTCAGAGCGATTAAGCCCTGCAATGGAAATGTTCAGCTTCTGCGCGACGACGGGCCTCGGATGTGGTCCGGTGCGCCGCAGTTCTTCGAGCCACTCGGGAGGATTTTCCTGCAGCGCCTTGAAATCGGAGCGCGAAACGGCGTTGGCCTGAAACTCCGCGGGCGCTGCGGGTAGGTAGATACCCAGTTTCTTGGCAGCCGTTTCAGGCTTCATGGACTGGGCGGAAGGTTCGGGACTCATGCGTTAACAGTACGGGGCAATGACCGGGGGTCGGCCCCTACCCGTTTGGTGCCGGGGAGCGCGGGTGCTGTGGAGGTATAGACGTTACCGAGGGGCGTGGTGATTTCCACGGTGTGTCTGGGTTCTGGTCCTTCTCGCGTGGGTGTGCGGAGTTGTGGTGTGGAGGTCCAGCCGGGGCTCTCTTTCCGGTAATTGCAGCGTTCGCAGAGCCCCTGACCGTTAAGCTCGCTTGTTACCCCGCTGCCGCTTCCGTCATTTTCCAGCCTGCTGGCTCGGTTGTTTCTGTCTTTGTGTTTGTTGTGGTGGGGGATGATGTGATCGATGTGCCGGATCGGGGCGTCGCAGTAGGGGGTTCTGCAGGTCTGGTCACGGGCGATGATGAATCTGCGTAAACCTGATGGGAAGAGCCGTCGGGTGGAGTCCATAGCGACGAGTTGGCCGGTGGTGGGGGCGGTGTAAAGGCGGCGGATCCAGACCCGGAACCCTGGATCCTCCAATGCCGCAGCCAGACCATTGTCTGTATCGGCGCTGATCCCGTTTTTCAGGCCGGCCCCGCCGCTATTGCCGTTTCCTTGGTAGTGGACGAGGGTTCTGGCTTGCTGGGCGGGGAAGATTCCGTAGCCGGTGATGTGTGCTGGTTCGCTGTCGCCTTGGAACAGGGTCCGGTCGGTCATGACGAGTTGAATCTCGATCCCGGTAATCCCGCAGGGGGTTCCGGTGAGACGGTGGATCAGCGTGTCGGCCATGATCTGGCCCCTCCCACGCCGGTCCCCGCTGGCGCGTAGGGTGTCTGCTTCCCGGGATAGGGAGCCGTACACGGCGACTCCCTCCGCGACGGGTAGGAGCGCGGAGAGGCGGACCATGGCGTCGGGGGCGGGCCGTAGGCTGACGTGCCGGTCGTTGACGGCTTTTGTGTTCCGGGCGACCACGGAGGCCGGGTCCAACCGGTACGCGATCCGTTTCGCCTCCGCGGTGACTTGTCGGTATCCCATCGCGTTCATCGCCCCGGTGTCGGCGGCGAGTTCGGTATCCACGGCTTGGCGGTCTTCCAGGGATAGGAACGCGGTTTCCCGCACGAGGAGGATTGCCCGGTACTCGTTGAGTCTCCCCGTCGCGAGAGCGGTGAACGTGTGTGGCATCTCGGTGAGAAGGATTTTGGCGAGCCCGAGGAGCTTGTTCCCATTCGTCGGGGATTCATGCCTGGCTAAGGCGATCTGGCACCCGATGCTGTCCGCGAGCTTCGCGGCCCGCTTATCAGCTAACTGCTTAGCCAATTTACGGGCCACCGGATCCGGTTCCGCCAGTTCACGGCCCCGCTGGTCCGCTAGTTGGTCCGCTGCTATGCGGGCGTCTTCCAGTGCCTGAGCGGTTTCCTGGGCCCTGCGTTGGGAGGCATCAAACGCTACCGTGACCCGTGCCTGGGAGGCGCATAAAGCCGATTTAAGTTCTTCATCCGCCCGCAACAACCCGATCCGTTCCCGGTCATCAAAATCCTCCGGTTCCATCAGAGCCAACTCAGCGATCCAACCTCGAATCATCTCCTCATCCACCCGGTGTGAGTGACCATCAGAAGAGACAGGCAGAGCGGACGAAGCATGGAGGGCAGTAGATGGGGTGGTCGGTGCGGGTGCACCAGAGGGGCCTACCGCGCTTGCAGCACATACAGGAACAGCGGTGGAGGGTGCCGATGCGGCGGACAGTACCGGTACGGCAGCAGAAGGTACCGGTGAAGCGTGGTGCATTCCGCTGTTTTCGATACCTCTATTACCATTTTCGAACATATATTCAGTATAGGTCTACGAAGTAGAACATACAAGAGTTTCTGCGCCCTGTGGGCAAGGAATTGCGGAGAATTTAGGGATGGCTGCGGAGTTCATCCCGCGCACGTGGCCACAGGCCTTGGCCGACATTGACTAAAACCTGCGGGAGCCGCATTGGTCGACCACTAAAACTGGCGCACCCGGTCCTAATGCGGTGCGCTACTGTGTTCACGTGCCCGAATCCCGCGTCCTGACCGTAGCTTTTGTGCCCGGAGTGACTCCTGGCAAGTGGATCCGCCGCTGGGAGGAGCGCATGCCGCAGTGTCCGCTGCTGGCGTCGCCGGTGTCCGAGGTGGATCAGGTGGCCATACTGCACCGGGGCGAGACGGAAATGAGTTTTGTCCGCTTACCCGTGGACCGCGCTGGCCTGAATGTTATTGAACTTTACGCCGAAATCCCGGTGGTGGTTGCGCCCAAGGACCATGAAATCGCGGTTTTTGATGAGGTCCCCGTGGCCGAGCTTGCAGCGGAATACCTCCTACAAGACCCCGACCTCTTTCCCGAGTGGCGGGATATTTCGGACCAGATCCGAGCCGGGACACGCCCGCCCTTGCCGGCAATGGAGACCTTGGAAGCGGCACTGGACCTGGTCGAGGCAGGGCTGGGGATCCTGATTTTGCCGATGTCCGTGGCCCGCCAGTTCAGCCGCAAGTCACTGCGCGCACGTCCGGTCTCCGGGGTGCCACAGCCGCGGATCGGGCTGGCCTGGTTGGAGGGCAATACGGATCCGGTGATCGAGGAATTCATTGGCGTGGTCCGCGGTCGTTCGGCGCAAAGCTCGCGCCAGCCTTCCGTTCAAGCCGCACAGGACGCCGCGCCCAAAAAAGTCCGCGGTGGCAGCGGCGCCGGCAAGGACGGCGGCAAAGGTGCTTCCCGAGTCCCGGCTAAGAGCTCAGGAAAAGGTTCAGACAAAAGTACGACGACGGCTGGCGGCACTACCAACCATGGAACCAGGAGCGCGGGCAAGGGCGCAAAGACCGCCGGCGTCAAATCCAAGGGGCACGCGTCCAAACGCGGTCGCCGCTAGCCGGGCCCGCGGGGGATATCTTCCCGGGCGGCAATGGTTGCCGCGATCATGTCTGTGATGAACCGGCCAGCCAGCTCCCGCTCCGTATCGCTATAGCCCCCCAGCGCCTGTGTCAGGTGCCGGGCCAATGGAGTGAAGAGCCGTCTACCCACCTGCCGGGCGTGGTCCGTCATGGCGAGCTGCACTTGCCGGCGGTCCTCTGCGCTGCGCTGCCGCGTCAGATGTCCGGCGCGATCGAGTCTGTCCATTAGCGCCGTCGTCGCCGGTGAGCTCAGGTTCAGCGCCTCGCCCAGGCGCCCCGGCGTGACAGTCTGGTCGGCGCGGGCGGCCTGCACCATAAAGGCCAAGGCGCTCATATCGGTCCGGTGCAGACCATGCGTGCTGCTGACGGCATCCACATAACGGTCAGTTTCGACCGTGAACTGCTGCAGCAGCGTCAAGAGGTCAAAATCCGGCATCGGCGCTTGCATACTTCTTCACCTCAATTGCCTCGGTGTCCCTCTGCCCGACGTCCGAGCAGGCTGGCCATTGGTTTCCCACCAGCATATCTGTATTATCTTCACTAGAGAGAAGTTCCATCATGGAACTAAATATCGATGAAGTGAGGATCCGCGTGAAAAAGGACTGGAACCCGAAGCGCTGGCTGCGAGTCCTGCTGCCGGTGGTGCTCATCGTCCTCTGGCTCGGAGCCGCTGCCTTTGGCGGTCCCACGTTCGGCAAGCTCTCCTCCGTCTCCAGCAACGACCAGGCAAGCTTCCTGCCGGCCAGCGCTGAGTCCACCAAGGCCCTGGATGCCCAGCAGCAGTTCCTGGATTCCAGCAGCATTCCCGCGATAGTGCTGTTGACCTCGGACACGGAACTTCCGCCGGCAAAGCTCGCGGACTTTGCCACGCTGACCCCGAAGATGGCGGCCGTCGCAGGCGTTGAGCAGCCGACGGCGCCGGCCACAGCCAGTATTGCGGGCCCGATTCCGTCGGCGGACAAAAAAGCGGTGGAGTTCATTGTCCCGGTGGCCGATACAGAGAATGTGCAGACCGTAATTGCCGACCTGCGGCAGGTGCTGGCGGATAATCTCCCGCCGGGAACGACCGCCTATGTGACCGGGCCTGCGGGCCTGACCGCGGATCTGGTCAATGCCTTCGGCGGTATTGACGGTGTGCTGCTGCTGGTGGCGCTGATTGCTGTCTTCGTTATTCTGCTGGCCGTCTACCGGTCCTTGGTGTTGCCTGTTCTGGTTCTCCTGACATCTGTTTTTGCGCTGACGGCGGCCATTTTGCTGGTTTATGCTTTTGCAAGCTGGGGTTGGATAAAGCTCAGCGGGCAGAGTCAGGGGATTCTGAGCATTCTGGTGATCGGCGCCTCCACCGATTATTCACTGCTGTTGGTGTCGCGTTTCCGGGAAGCGCTCCATGAGGTCGGCCCCCGATGGGCAGCCTTGGGGCGTGCCCTGCGCGCGGTATGGGAACCGATTCTGGCCTCCGGAACCACCGTGATCATTGCCCTTTTGTGCCTGCTGGTGTCGGATCTGAACTCCAACCGGAGCCTGGGCCCGATTGCCGCTATCGGCATAGTTTTTGCACTGCTCTCTTCCCTAACGCTATTGCCGGCTTTGCTGGCGGTCTTTGGTCGGGTGGCGTTCTGGCCGTTTCTGCCCAAGGTTGACGGTGGCCAGCACGCTGGGCAGCGTCAGAGCAGCGATGCCCGGACCGGTTTGGAGGGGATCAGCGGGCTGTGGAAGCGAGTAGGCTCAATGATCGGGCGCCGTCCGCGGGTGACGTGGGTTACCGCTTTGATTTTATTGCTGGCGGCAAGTGCGGGCGCACTGCAGCTGAATGCGAGCGGCGTCTCGCAGTCTGATGTCATCTTGACCAAGAGCGACGCTGTCGACGGACAAAAGGCTCTGGGCCAGCATTTTGACGGCGGCAGCGGCAGCCCGGTGGTGATCATCGCGGACCAAGGGAAGAAGGATACCGTGCTTGCCGCCGTCGCCGGTCAGGACGGTATCTCCGGTGCCACCGTTTATACCGGCAGTAAACGACCGGCGGCCGCGGACGAGGCCGGGCCTGCCATCGTCAAAGACGGAAAGGTATTAATCAATGCGACCCTTAGGGCGCAGCCGGAATCTCCGGCCGCGGAGCAGGTGGTGCGCGATCTGCGCCGATCGCTCCCGCCGCTGGATTCGGGCGTGCTGGTGGGTGGAGTTACGGCCATAGCGCTGGACACCAACAACACCGCGCAAAGCGACCTGGTCAAGATCATTCCACTCGTGCTGGTGGTGATTTTGCTGATTTTGATGTTGCTGTTGCGCTCCATCGTTGCCCCGCTGCTGCTGATCGGCAGCGTGATGCTTTCCTACCTTTCGGCGCTGGGCGTCTCCGCACTGGTCTTCAACCACGTTTTCCACTTCCCCGGAGCCGACGCTGCAGTTCCGCTGTTCGGGTTTGTCTTCCTGGTGGCACTGGGTGTGGATTACAACATTTTCCTGATGACCCGGGTGCGTGAGGAATCGCTGGTGCTGGGCACCCGGCCCGGAATCCTGCGCGGGCTGGGCGTGACCGGAGGGGTCATAACCTCCGCGGGCGTCGTGCTGGCGGCCACATTCGCAGCACTGGGCGTCATTCCCATCCTGTTCCTGGTCCAAATCGCCTTTATCGTGGCCTTCGGGGTCCTGCTCGATACCGTGGTAGTCCGCTCGCTGCTGGTCCCGGCGCTGGCCTACGACCTGGGCCCCGTCATCTGGTGGCCCTCGAAGCTCAGTAGAGCCGGGCGTCAGCACGGTCGGCGTGCGGCCGGCACACCTCCGGCGGCGGTAACGTCCACGCCTGCCCCGGCGGCCCCTGCCCCGGTCCGGCCCAACTAAGTAGCAGCACCTGCATGCAA
Source organism: Arthrobacter terrae (assembly GCF_015708085.1). GTDB lineage: Bacteria > Actinomycetota > Actinomycetes > Actinomycetales > Micrococcaceae > Arthrobacter_M > Arthrobacter_M terrae. The sequence goes on from NZ_JADNYM010000012.1 coordinate 36,857, forward strand.
AACGCGTTATGAATGCATGTGCTGCTACTCAGTTGGCGGGGGTCTGGGCCATCTTGGTCTGGATCGTCTTGGCTTCGGTTTGGATTGCGGCGCCGTAGCCGCCGTTCAGGGCGGTGTCCTTGATCTTTACGGCATCGGCGTCCCGTTCTGCCGCGGGAGCAGCTTCCAGGGCTTTGAGGTCTGTTTGGAGGTTGGCCGGCAGTTTCGCAAATGCCTTGGGATGGTGGATGAGCCCATAAGCCGCCACATGTGCCGTGTCACCGAAGCCCGTCTTGGCGCGGAGGTCGATCCGCAGTTCCTCGCGCACGGTGGCGTGGACGTGTGAAGTGCGGTTTTGCTGGGCGTGGCCTGCGGCGGCAGTGGTGGAACCAGGAGAGGGCGCGGAGGCAGCGCTGGTGGGCGTGGCTGCCGATGGGGTGGCATCCGCTGCGGAAGCTGCGCTCACACCGAAGAGTCCGGCCGCGAGTAGGGACGCTCCGGCAGCAGCGGCGGCGACCCGGCGCCGGCCGGTCCGTTTCTGCGGCGGTCGGACGGCCGGTGCGCCGGTCCAGGGGGGGATTTCTGAATTGTTGTTCATAATGGCTCCTTCGAACCGGCATCCGGGCGTTCCAGAAATGCCGCTGCTCCAACTATGGCGCGGTTATATGCGGGAAACGTCAAGGCAATGTAAGAGCGAGGTAAAGAATCTCCGGGGGGTGCGTCCTTCGCGGCGGCTTAGCGGTTGAATGGAGACATGGACAATGCCGCGGGCCCGGAGGAGGCGTCGGCCCGCGGGCTGGTGCTGATCGTCGAGGACGAGCAGGCGATCGCGGATGTGCAGCGGCTGTACCTCAGTGGGGCCGGGTTCGGCGTGCATGTGGAGACGACAGGGGAAGCCGGCCTGCAGCAGATCCGCCGACTGCGTCCGGTAGCGGCAATCGTCGACATCGGCCTCACGGGTGGCCGAAGCGTCGGAACCGGGGAGGTAACAGGACCCCGCGCAGCCGGTGTCTCCACGATGGATGGGATCGAGTTATGCCGCCGGCTGCGCGCCGCGGGCGATTGGACACCGTTAATTTTTGTGACCGCCCGGGACGAGGAGGTCGATAAGATTCTGGCGTTGGAACTCGGCGCCGATGATTACCTGACCAAGCCGTTTTCGCCCCGGGAACTTGTTGCCCGTCTCAAGGGTGTGTTGCGGCGCGCGGCGGGACCGGCAAACAGCGAGCTAATCCAGGTCGGCGCGGTGACCATGGATACCGGGCACCGCAGTGTTAGCGCAGCGGGAATCCCCGTAGAGCTGACGGCCAGGGAGTTCGACGTCTTGGCCTATCTGCTGACCAGCCCGGACCGGGTCTACACCCGTGAACAACTGCTTTCGGCGGTATGGGGTCAGGCGAGCTACAGCGCCGGCCGCACGGTTGATGTGCACATTGCACAGGTCCGGGCCAAGCTCGGTGCGGCCAGCCCGATCCGTACCTTGCGCGGAGTTGGCTACACGGCCAGTGGGGAACGGCGGACGCAATGATGGCCTGGCTGCGCTCGTTGGCGGGACGCATCACCCTAGTGACCGCCGCCGTCGCCGTTGTGACAGTGCTGGTGACGGGGATGGTGGGGTTCCCGCTGATCCGTGCCGCCGCCGTCGGGCAGGCAAGGTTGGAACTGTCGCGTGACGCTGACGCGTTTGCGGCCGCACCGGCGGCGTCGCAGGCGCTGGATCTGCGCGAACGCCACCTCTTGGGACCTGCAAATTACGATGTCTCCTCGATCAGTGCCGATGGCGTCGTCAGCGGACCCGCACGCGCACTGCTCAGCACCGCCGAGGTCGCGCGTGTGCTTTCCGGGGCGGGCCTTTCGCGGACGGCCACGACGGATTCGGGCGCACTGTTACTTCAGGCCCGTGCCCTCAAACATGGCGGGGGCCTGGTGCTGACCCGCTCGCTGGCCGACGTCAATGCCGCGTCCGCGCTGGTGTTCCAGCGCACTCTGCTGGCGCTTGCAGCAGGCCTGCTGATTGCCGTGGCGGCCGGCACGCTGTTGGCCCGCAGACTGTCCCGTCCACTGGTCAGGACGGCGGCCGCGGCCCGCCGGATGGCTGGCGGCGAACGCGCGGTGCAGCTTGATCCCTCCGGCGTTACCGAGGTACGGGCGGTTGGTGAAGCGGTCAATAGGCTGGACCACGCGCTGGTGGCCAGTGAGGCCCGGCAACGCGAATTCCTGCTCTCGATTTCGCACGAGATCCGGACGCCGCTGACAGCTATGCGCGGGTACGCCGAAGCCTTGGAGGACGGTTTAGTGCCGGCGCCGGAGGTCGCTGCTGTAGGACGCACGCTGGCGGCGGAAACAGACCGGCTGGATGCTTTCGTCAAAGACTTGCTGGAGCTGGCCAGGCTGGAAGCGGACGATTTTGCGGTGGAGGAAAGGCCGGTGGACGTGGCGTTGGTGCTGCAGCAGGTGCAGCAGGCTTGGTATGCACGCGCGGAACAAAGTTCAGTTCGGCTCCAGCTGACGCTGCCGCATCCGGCCGGCTCGGGTCCTGACCCGGCCCTTGTGGTGCTGACGGATGCTCAGCGGCTTCGACAGATCCTGGACGGACTGGTGGAAAACGCACTGCGGGTTTCTCCGGCCGACGGCCTGCTGCTCCTGGCGGCCCGGCTAGAGCATCACGACGGGTGGGGCGAAGCGGTGGCGATCGATGTTCGGGACAGTGGGCCGGGGCTGAGCGCCGAGGACGCCGCCGTCGCCTTTGACCGCGGCGTGCTCTACCGTCGCTACGCGGGCCAGCGACCAGTGGGCAGCGGGCTGGGCCTGTCCATCGCGGCACGACTCGCCGATCGGCTCGGTGCACGGCTTACGGTTGAGGCTCCGGAGGACGACGACGGCGAAGACAGTTCCGGTGGTCCGCTTGGCCGGGCGCCCGATGCGCCCGTTGGGGCACGCTTCTGTATTCGTCTGTTGCGGGCTTAGCGCCGTTTCGCTCAATTGTTCACGTGCAGGTGTTGTTCCATCCGGGCTCGTCCGCTGATACGTTGGCGGAACCAGAGGAAGGGACGTCAATGGACGATCACAAAGAAGACCGGGAGCCTGCGGCGGGAGATCCCGCCGGGCTGTCAAAGTCCGCAGAATCGGCAGATTCGGCAGATTCGGCAGATTCGACAGAGCAGACAGAGCATACAGAGCAGACAGAGCATACAGAGCAGGAGGCCAATGACAATCCGCTGGCCCGCATTGATGCGGACAGCGATGTGGTGGCGGACGCGGCAGCCGCTAAGGGCGGGGTTAATGACCCCGCCGATGACCCGTTGTGGAATCCCGCCTTGGAACCGCAGGATCCGCAGGCGCGCAAGAGCACTAAGAAGCAGGAAGAGCAGGAATCGAAGGAGAGCTAGAGGGCAGGAGAGCTAGTGCTCCCGCCAGCAGCCCAGGATTGCTGTCGCAATTTCGAAGGATAACTCGGTTCGCGACACGCTGTGCGGTCCTACCGTCTCGGTCAGGGCGCTTGCGTCCACCTGCAGCGTCATATTGTCTTTGGTGAAAACTACATTGCCGTCGGCGGTCTTGTAGGCAGGAAGGCCCAGGTTGGCCAGTCCGTCGATGGATTCGGTGCTGCCAAGTTTGAGCTGCAGTGCGTCAAAATACGCCCGTGCGGATGTTGGATCGTCGGATTCCTTCACGGACAGGACCAATTTTCCGGCCGGCAGCGTGTAGGTGCACGTGTACAGCTTGTCTGCCCAGCTGTCCGCACTTTCCGGCGGTCCAGGCAGTGCCAGACTCGACGTAAGGTTGGTCTTGGTCTCGTCCCCGCAGATCATTTTTGCGGCGTCGGACGGTGCGTTCCCGGCCACTGGTTGCGCGGGCGTGGCGGACTCGGCAGCGGACGGGTGGGCCACGCTGGAGCCGGAACTGGAGCCGGAAGCCGTGACGTTGGCAGAGGACCCCGACCCCTCGGCTGGCCCGCCGCAGGCGGCCATAAGGACCAGCGTGGCACCGGCCAAGGCCAGAGTTGCGCTTCGACGGATCATCTAACTCTTCCCCTCATTATGTACGGGTATTGGCAGCATTGGTCTCAGGCCGGGTGGCTGGAAACCAGGTGACCATAAACGACGGTGTTGTCGTCATAAAGGTTCGTCGCGGGGTTGTAGCCGCCGCAGGTAATCAGCCGGATCTCCGCACGGTCCGTATTTCCGTAAACCGCCAGCGTCGGGAACTGGTCCTTCTTGAAAACCTGTGACCGGTCAACCGCGAAAACGGCGACCACACCGTCGGAACGGGTTACCGAAAATTGCTGCCCCGGCGTCATCTCGTGCAATTTGTAAAAGACGCCGATGTTGGTCAGGGTCGAATTAACGTGTCCCAGGATCACGGACGGACCGAGTTCCCCGGGTGTCGGAGAGTACTTGTACCAGCCTGCCGGGGAGCCCGGCTCACCCGGCGGCACTTCGGCGGTTCCATCCGCAGCCTTTCCGAGTTGCAGCAATTGGGACTGAACGCCGATGCCGGGAATGTCCAGGCTGACTGGTATTGAGTCCGGCAGAATGGGGCCAACCGTGACCGGCGCGGGTGCGGCAGCGGCAGCGGCAGCGGGTGCTGCAGCAGGTGCCGGGCTCGTGGTTGCAGCGGCCGACGGCGCCGAAGGTGACGGTGCTGGAGCGGAAGAGACAGCGGCTGGAGCGGACTGCGCCGCGGGCCCGGAAGTCGTACCGCAGCCGGTCAGAAGGATGAGGGCGACCGCCGCGGACGCAATGAAGCGTCCGCGGCGGCTGGTGTTGTTGTTCATGGGAAGGAAGTTTTCCCTAGCCCTTGGAGCTCTTGGTGGACATCCGGCGGCCCACCATTACGGCGCCTCCGGCGGCCAGAACAAGAGCACCACCGGCAGCAAGCATCCCTGCATCAGGACCTGCAGTGGTGCTGCTGTGCGAAACCGCCTGAGTCACGCCGGTTCCCGGCGCACCGCCGGGCATGCTGGCCATCTGGGAAACGGCAAGCGTCCCGCACAGGGCAGGCGACGTTGCCGCCAACGGCAGGGACGGAACCAGATCGCTCGGTGCGGCCTGAGCCGCAGCCGAAAGGGTTGCCGGATCAAGACCATGAACGACGACGACGCCGGTCCCGGCCTTCAGCGAGGCAATCGTGTCGGCGTTCATGGTGAACGTGCGCTGGTAGGTGTAATCGGAGCCCATGCCCGCCAATGTCAGGTCTGTGCCGGCCGCCGGGCTGGTATCGCCGCTGGTGGACAACGTGGTGCCGATCCCGCCGTAGGCGGGTCCGCCTTCGGTGGTGCTGATGACGCCGTCTCCATTGGTGTCAGCAGCGGGAGCCGGGCACATGCCCTGCCCGCCGATGTGGATGTGCTGGACATGTGGGTAAGGCTTCCCGCTGAAGGACGCAGCGAGTCCGCTGACGTTCTCCGTTACGGTTGCCTGGTCCCCGGTGAGGCTGATCATGACAGTACCGCTTGCGTTACTGCCGTTCAGCGCTCCCAGCGTGGTCTGGTACGAGGTTGTGCCCGTATCAGCGGCGAGTGCCGGGCTGCCGGAAAGGGCCATTGCGCCCAGAGCCAGCGCCGGAACAATCAGGAATGCAGATTTCTTATTCATTTCAGTATCCTCTTCGTTCGCGGTGGCGGCCCGTTTGCGGGCGCGTCCATAGGAAGTTCGGAGTGATCTCTCTCACGGATGGGTTACGGATGGACTTTCTTTTTTTCTTTTCCCCGAATACCCCAAGAGAGGGCCCGGACAGTATGTCCGGGCCCTCTCTTGGCCGTTCAACGTTCAACGTTGAAGCTGCTAGCTCTTGGCCGCGTCCTTGGCATGCGGCGAGACGGTCTTGGTGCTGCCGGCCTTCATGTTCTCTGCTCCGACCATCCACGCAAACTGTTCCAGCGAGGCGATGAAGCCGTGCAGCAGGTCTGCGGTCGTCGGATCTTCTTCGTCGACCTCGTCGTGGACCTCGCGCATCGTAGCCACGGTCTTGGCCAGCCGCTCCACCACCAGATCCACGGCTTCGCCGGTATCGATCAGATCCTCCGGGAGCTGCGGAAGCGTAGTGCTGCTGCCGACCGTCCCGCTCCGGCCGTCCGGGGATGCCTGCAGGGCACGCATGCGCTCCGCTGTGACGTCGGCAAACTCGCGGGCGGCGGCAATGATTTCGTCCAACTGCAGATGCAGGTCGCGGAAGTTGGTTCCCACGATGTTCCAGTGTGCCTGCTTGCCCTGCAGATGCAGCTCAATCAGGTCCACCAGGACGGCCTGGAGATTTTTGGTCAGTGTCTTCGATGCTTTCATCATGACTCCCGTTATTCGTTAAGACGTGTTGACGTATTCGCTTGACCTGTACAGTTTGGCCGAAATGCAAGCAGACTGTCGATATCTCAGTGCGACGACGGCGGCGAAGCAATACCTGATTGGCGATAGCGCGTCATTTGCTGGTAGCGCCGCTGCAGGCTTTCCCGGCGCGCCTTGTTTTCCAGATGTTTGGCATCCGGGCTCGCCGGCTCGGCAGTCAAATCAATATGTGCCGTGCCGAAGCGCCACAGCAGGAGATCATCCAGGAGCCTGTCGGGACCGGGAGAATACCTGTGGTCCAGCGCCTTGCGGACGTCGCTGATCGCCTGCGATTGCAGTACATCGACCAGTTCGATGGTCCGGACCAGGCCGTGGGCAGCGAGTAGCTCGGCTGCCCAGCCCCAGTCGTCGTCGGACTTCCTGTCCACATGCGGCAGCAGTGTCTGCCAGACCTCCTTGACCCGGTTGGGAGTCAGTGCGACGGCACCCTCACCTGCTTCATCCCAGAAATTAGTCACCGTTTCGTAGCGTTCTTCCAGCTCCGAGAACGCGGATTCCACGGTTTCCAGCATGGCCGCCGTTGCGGTGAATTGGCGATCAAAATAGGGGCTCCACGCCCTTCGGTCCTGGGCTTTGAACCGGATGTCGTGTTCGATCTCGCTCCACGCATGGGCAAAGACGGTACGGATCTGGCACTCAAAGAAGTAACTGCCGGTGGGCTTTGCTGATGGGTCCAGAACCCGCTGGTAATGCTTGACCACGTCATTTTGGATGCACCGCAGAATCAGGTGCCGGCTGGAATACCCGTAGGTACCTGATTCGATCGAGCCGATGTCCTTCTCCCGGTCTCCCCGGCAATCGAAGATGCTGCGCTGACGTTTGATCAGGTTGGCGGCCTCGGCGTTCTCCGCCGGCAGCGTGGTGATGACGCGTACCCCTACGATGTCCGTCAGGTTCCGCAGGGGCTCCGGGAACGCAAGTGCAGGCTCGGCTCCCGCCACGGGGGCCACCATCCGGGATGCCTTCTCCCGGAAGGATTCCAGGGATTTGGTCCGGCTGGTGACGAACAAAGGCGTGGTTGCGGAATCCTTGAAAATTTCCCGGATACTGGCTTCAACGTCCCACGTGACAAATTCCAGCTGGGAACGGACGCGCTCGTATTCGGCGACGCTGGCGGCGACGGCGGGCCGCAGCTGCTCAGCCAAACTTTCCCAATGGCTACTCATGCAGGTCTTGTCCGTTTCAAGTGCTGTCCCTTCCGGTACTTTCCAGTTAGCACCACGCTAGCAGCAGGGGCAGACAGCCCCGGTGTGTGCCGCTGACAAGGTCCTGCCTCGCACGCTGACAAGGTTCTGCCTCGCCCGCTGACAGTCGAGTCGGTAGGCTCGGCCGTATGACGGAAACCAGCAGGAGCACGAAGCCATTCCTGCTCCTGTCCACCCGCGCCGACGACGCAGCCGCCGACGACGAATACAACGCCTTCCTGCGCAGCGGTTCGCTCACCTCGTCGTCGCTGGTGCGCGTGCGGATGGAGTCGGGCCCGCTGCCGGCCCTGGAGCTGGACGATTACTCCGGCGTGCTGGTGGGCGGCAGCCCGTTCAATGCCAGCGACCCGGTAAGCCGGAAGAGCGCGGTCCAAGTGCGGGTCGAGGCGGAGCTCGCGGCTCTGTTGGATCTAATTGTGGCGGTCGACTTCCCGTTTTTCGGCGCCTGCTACGGGGTGGGAACGTTGGGAGTCCACCAAGGAGCAGTGATCGGACGACGTTTTGGCGAACCAATCGGGGCGGTGCAGGTGTCGCTGACGGAGTCCGGCGTGGTCGATCCGCTGCTGGCAGGACTGCCCGCCCAATTCCAGGCCTTCGTTGGTCATAAGGAGGCCTGTACGCAGCTGCCGCCGCATGCTGTATTACTAGCTTCTTCCGCCACCTGCCCGGTGCAGATGTTCCGGATCAAAAGCAACCTCTATGCCACGCAATTCCACCCGGAATTAGACGTGGCAGGGTTGCTGACCCGGATAAACGTATACCGGAATGCCGGGTACTTTCCGATCGATCAGCTTCAGCAGGTCCAGGCCCGGACCCGCACGGCATCCGTGGACCGGCCAGGAGAAATCATCGCGAACTTCGTCCGGCGCTATGCCCGACGCTAAATGGGAGGCAGCCATGCCAATACGGTACAGCTACGGCGCCGACCGCTCGCAGTACGCCGAGCTCTACCTGCCGTGCCAGCGGCGTTACGAAGGCGTAGTGGTGGTCATTCATGGCGGTTATTGGCGTTCGGCGTATACGGCAGAACTGGGAGCGCCAATAGCTGCAGACCTTGCCGCCCACGGCATCGTGGCCTGGAACCTTGAATACCGCAGGGCAGGTAAGGGAGGGGGATGGCCGCAGACTTTTGCGGACGTCAGCGCCGGGATCGACGCGCTCCGGCCAGTGGCTGCAGAGCACGCACTAAAGCTGGACTGCGTGGTTGCTTTGGGTCATTCGGCCGGCGGGCAGCTCGCCGTATGGGCGGCCGGACGGGACAAACTGCCGCCCGGTGCCCCGGGCTCTTACGCTGCTGCGGGTAAGCCAACGGGGCGAACAGTGGTGCCGCTGACCGCTGTCGTCAGTCAGTCCGGGGTACTGGATTTGCGCCAGGCCATGGAACTGAACCTCAGCGACGGCGCCGTCCGCAATTTCCTCGGGCGCTCGCCGGAGTCCAGCCCGGAACGGTACCGACTCGCGGATCCGCTGCAGCAGATTCCGCTTAAGGTCCCGGTGTACGCGGTAGCCGCCGCGGCGGACGTCACCGTCCCGCCGTCCCTCTCACGCGATTATGTTGCGTCCGCGCAGGTTGCCGGGGCGGTAGCCGAACTCATCCCGGTGCCGGGGGACCATTTTGACCTGATTGACGTCCGCAGCGAGGCCTTCGCGGTTTGCCGCAGCCTGGTCAGCTCGGCCCTGAGCCGCAGTTTTCCTGAGCCGCACGGGAATCTAACCTAGGCTAGGAGAATGCTGACTGTCATAGGTGAGGCCCTGATTGATGAAGTGGTGCACGGCACGCAGCCGCCGGTTCCGCATGTGGGTGGCAGCCCGATGAACGTGGCGGTCGGGTTGGCGCGGTTGGGGCACCCGGTGCAGTTTCTTGGCCGGTTTGGGCAGGACTCCTACGGCACGCTGATTTCGGCGCATTTGCATGAGAACTCGGTGCTGGTGCCGCTGCCGCCCGATCACGAGGCCACCAGTATTGCCCGCTGCACAGTAGACGACGACGGTGCCGCAAGTTACGCCTTCGAGCTCGCCTGGGATCTGCCCGGGCTTGCCGGCAAACTCGATTTCCTGTTCGAGGCGACCACCCTGCTGCACGCCGGTTCAATCGCTACCATGCTGCAGCCTGGAAGCGCCCAGGTGCTGAGGACCGTCCTGCAGGCAAGGCCGCGCGCCACGATTTCCTACGATCCAAACTGCCGCCCCAGCATCATCGCCGATGCAGCGTATGCCCGGGCGCAGGCGGAGGATTTTGTCCGGTTGGCGGATGTGGTCAAGGCCTCGGACGAAGACCTCGCTTGGCTGTATCCGGACCTCGATCCGTTGACCGCCGCGCGGAACTGGCTCTCCATCGGCCAGGGCGTGGTGCCGGACCACGGCGCAGCGGCGGACGGCGGCGGCCGGGGACCCGCCGTCGTCGTGGTGACCCGCGGTGCCCAGGGCCCGTGGGCGGTATGTGCAGCAGGTGAAGCGCAGGTCGCGGTTCCCATGACTGCCGTGGTGGACACAGTAGGAGCAGGGGATTCCTTCATGGCCGCTCTGCTGTCCGCGCTGGTGGACCGGGAGCTCGATGGCGCCCAGCGACGGGATAGTCTTCATTCGCTCAGCGCCGAGGATCTCCGGCAGCTGCTGCGCTATGCCGCTGCGGCGGCGGCGATCACTGTCTCCCGCGCCGGGGCCAATCCGCCGTCGCGCGAAGAGCTTCATACCCGAATTGCGGCGGGCAACGAAAAGACAGGCAACGAGAAAAGGAAACCCTGATGTCAGCAAATTATCAGTACGACCCGTATGCGCTTCTGCCCGAAACCAGCAGCTTTACCGTAAGCAGTGAATCCATGGCCGACGGCCAAACGCTGCCAATAGCGCAGGTCAGCGACGGTGCCGGTGGTGAAGACATGTCGCCGCAACTTTCCTGGAGCGGCTTTCCCTCCGGCACGAAGAGCTTCGCCGTGACGATGTTCGATCCGGACGCGCCCACGGCCAGCGGCTTTTGGCATTGGGCGGTGTGCGACATTCCTGTTACCGTCACATCCCTGGCGGCGGGCGCCGGGAGCGGGGACGCAGACGGTACAGACGCCGACAGCGACAATGGACAGGGGCTGCCGGCAGGGGCATTAACACTGAAGAACGACGGCGGCATAGCCGGGTTTGCGGGCGCAGCCCCGCCGCCAGGTCATGGACCGCACCGCTATATGGTGGTGGTGCATGCCGTGGACGTGCCGGAGCTGGGCCTGTCACCTGATGCCTCGCCGGCCTCGCTCGGCTTCAATCTGTTCTCCCACACGCTGGGCAGGGCGCGGATCACGGGAACCTTCGGCCGCTGACGTCTCAGGGCCGGGATGCCGACGGCGAGTGACGCCGTCGGCATCCCGACCCTCCGGACCGCCGTCGGCATCCCGACCCTCCGGATGCTGGCCCTCCTTAGACGCTGACGGATTCGTTGAGGTCTTTGCCCATGGTTTCGGGGATGGTGAAGACAAAAACGGCGCTGATCAACAGCAGGGCCACGGCGTAGAAATTGAACATTTGGGCCAGATGGATGGAGCCCAGCCACGACTGCAGGTACGGTGCCGTGCCGCCAAAGACGGCGACGCAGATGGAGTAGGGAACTCCCACTCCCACGGTGCGGATGCTGGTGGGGAACAACTCAGCGTAGACGGCGGGCACAATCGCGGCGCTGCCGGCGATGAAGATGAGCATCACCGACATGCTCACTGCCAGCTGCCACGGCTGGTCCTTGAGCAGCCAGGTCATCGGGAAGTGCAGGACGGCGCCGCCAATGGCGCTGGTCAGCAACACCTTTTTGCGGCCGATCCGGTCCGACAACCGGCCCCAGAACGGCAGGACGGCGATGAATACGAGGTTGCCAATGACGCTGGCCCATAGTGCCGAACCGCGGTCCATGCCCAAGTCTGTGGCTGCATGGCTTGGCGCTACGACGCCCCAGATGTAGTAAACGACGGTCAGGCCCACTGTCAGCCCGATCACCTGGCCGGCTTGCTTGCGGTAGCGCACAATCTGCGGCCAGATTGGGGCACGCTTGGCGTTGGCGTCCTCGTCGATAAAAACTTCCGACTCGTGCAGCCGGGAGCGCATGTACAGCGCGTACAGGCCCATCGCGGCACCAACGGCAAACGGTACGCGCCAGCCCCAGGCCTGCATATCCGCCTTGGAGAGCATTAGGGTCATGACGGCGCCGAGCAGCGTCCCGAACAGGATGCCACAGGTGCCGGAGGTGTAGATGAGTGTTGCCCAGAGGCCACGCTTTTCCTTCGGCGCCATTTCGGACAGGTACGTCTGCGACGACGGCAGCTCGCCGCCGTGGGCCAGACCCTGCAGCAGACGGGCCACCAGCAACGTCAGCGAGGCGAAGGCGCCAACAGATCCATAGGTTGGCGCGACTGCGATCAGCAGACTGCCAACCGATGCGAGGCCGACGGCGAGCGTCATGGAGGATTTGCGGCCGATTCGGTCGCCAATCCAACCGAACAGGAACCCGCCGAACGGCCGGGCAATGAAGCCGACGGCGAAAATCGCCAGCGTTGACAGCACTGCCGACGTTTTGTCCGCCGGATTGAACAACGCCCCGGCCAGGAACGGGGTAAAGGTCGCGTAAACGGCCCAGTCGTACCATTCGACGGCATTTCCGATGCCGGTGCCGAGCAGGGTGCGCCACAGCTTCGGCGTACCGGAGGCCGTCGCGGTCTTGGGGTTGATTGAGGTTGTCATCTGGGTCTCCGGAATTAGTTGTCGACGCTGGTGGGCGCCGGTTGCGTGCCCGCGAGGGAGGCCAGCCGGCTGACGGCCAGCTCGGCGTAGAGGGCGGCACCATCGGTAAGGACGTCGTCATCGAAGGTCGCATAGGGGGAGTGGTTGAACGCCGTGCTGTTGTAGTCCTGCCCGGGCGCAACGGCGCTGAGGCCGATGAACGTTCCGGGGACGGCGGCCATGACATGGGAGAAGTCTTCCGAGCCGCTGATCGGGGTTGCCATCCGGGTCAGCCGTTCCGAGCCGAACATCTCCGTGATTACGCCCTCAGCCCTTTCGGTCTCGCCCACGTCGGTGATGCTGACAGGGTATTCGGTTTGATAGTCAACATCTACTTCCAGGCCATGGGCGGCCGCGATGTTCTTCACCAGGCGCGGCACGGACAGGCGCATCTTGTCTCGGGATTCTTCCGAAAACGTCCGGATGGTGGCCTCAAAGTGCGCGGTTTCCGGGATGACGTTGCGCTTGGTGCCGGCTTGCAGTAACCCTACTGTTAGCACTACCGGGTCGAACATGTTGAATTGTCGGGTGATCATCACCTGCAGGGCCGTGACGATTTCCGCCACTGCGGTAACCGGGTCCTTGGCAGCGTGCGGGGCAGACCCATGGCCGCCGGCACCGAGGACGGTGACCACTAAACCATCGGAGGCGCTCATGATGACGCCGGTTTTGGTGCAGAACTGGCCGTGCGGAGCCAAACCGGCGAACACGTGCATGCCGAACGCGGCATCGACGCGGCGGCCCGCGGCATCCAGGACGCCCTCACGGATCATGACCGAGGCGCCGTCCAGGCCCTCTTCTCCCGGTTGGAACATGAGTACAACGTCGCCTGGCAGTTGGTCCCGCTGGTCTGCCAGGAGGGTGGCCGCTCCGGTGAGCATTGCGGTGTGGAGGTCGTGGCCACAGGCGTGCATGGCGCCCTCGACTCGCGAGCTGAACTCAACGCCGCTGCGTTCCTGCACGGGTAGGGCATCCATGTCCGCGCGGAGCAGGACGATTGGCTTCCGAGCGGACTGGCCGTCGGCCCCAGCGCCCCCGCGCAGCACAGCGGTCACCGAGGTGGTGTCCGTGCCGAGGGAAATCTCGTAGCCGAGGCCATCGAGGGCCGTCAGGACGCGTTCCTGGGTGCGCGGCAGGTGCAGCCCGATCTCCGGTTCCATGTGCATTTCGTGACGGAACCGAATCAGGTCCCCGGTGAGGTCTTGTGCAGTAAGGGTCATGTGTACTCCTGTGAAATGTATGTCCTTCAAGTCTGAAGTGATTTGACTCACGGTCACTTATATCCCTGAAAATATGCAAATCTTCGATTCAAGAAGACATTTATATGCATCGCCTGCAATGATCGTTGAATGGAACGCCAGACTCTGCTAAGCGAGGAGGATCTGGCCCTGATCCACGCGCTCCAAATTGCGCCGCGGGCGGGGTGGGTGGAGGTGGCGGCTGTGCTGGGCGTTCATCCCACGAGTCTGGCCGCGCGATGGGAGCGACTGAGAGCCTCGGGCCTCGCCTGGATTACAGGTCACCGAACCGGTGACCCGCAGACGGTGTCGTTGGCATTCATCGGGGTGGATTGCGTCATGGTGGACCAGTCGCGCGTCGTGGAGGCGCTCTGCGCCGTGCCGGAGATAATTACCGTGGAACAGACTGCCAGCAGCCATGCGCTCATGTTGACCGTGGTCACGGAATCGATGGCCCAGCTCAGCACGGAGGTTATCCCCAGTATCCGCGCCATCCACGGTGTGCTGGGCTACGAGACTTCGCTGTGCACCCGGCAACACCAAAACGGCAGTTCGTGGCGGCTGAACGTGCTGAGTCGGGCCCAGCAGCAAAAGATGCAGTCGCTGGCCCGGATTGATTACTCAGACGGGCAGCTTCCCCAAAGTCATTTGGATTTGCTGCCGTTCCTTGCGGCCGACGGCCGGGTCACGGCTGCGCAGATCGCCCGGGCCCTGGGGCGAACTGCAGCAACTGCGCAGCGACAGCTCAATCGTGTTCTGGCCTCACATATTCTCTCCCTCCGGTGTGAAATCGCGCAAAGCCTCTCGGGTCTCCCGGTCACCTGTCAATGGTTCGTCAAGGTTCCGCCCGGACAGCATGAGGCCGCAGCGGCCACGCTGCGGCGGCTGCGCAATGTCAGGTTCAGCGCGTCGACCACGGGGCAGAGCAATTTCACCGTCATCATGTGGCTTAACTCAGTTGCTGACGTCATGGATGTGGAACTTACCCTGCAACAGAACATCCCCGGCATAGAGCTCCGGGACAGCGTGGTGATGCTTGCTTGCACCAAGCGCGTGGGCTGGATGTTGCGCCCAGACGGCACGGCCGCGGCTGTGGTGGGCGGGGCCGAGCCGAGATAGGCAGCTCAGCGCGGGAGGTACGGTATACCGGGCTCTATTGATTGTCGGTATTGGGCCATAAGGTGGCGACATGGACTTTTCCCTCTCCCCGCGTGCCGCAGACCTCTGCGAACGGGTGGCCTCGTTCATCGACACCGAGATTGTTCCGGTGGAGCAGGAGTACGAGGATAGTCTCGCGGAGGCCCGAGTCGCCGGGCAGCAGTGGCGTCCGCTGCCTCTTCTCCACGCGCTGCAGGCCGCGGCGCGCGAACAGGGTCTGTGGAACCTGTTCCTTCCCTCCGGGTGCGAGGAGGCGCTGGGTTCGCGTTATCTGCCTCGCGGTGGTGCAGGGCTGAGCAACACGGATTACGCACCCATCGCGGAGCAGACCGGGCGATCCTTTCTCGCGCCAATGGTTTTCAACTGCAACGCCCCGGACAGCGGAAACATGGAGGTGCTGATCAAGTACGGCTCCGCCAGGCAACGTGGGGAATGGCTGGATCCGCTGCTGGACGGTCGGATCCGCAGCGCATTCGCGATGACAGAGCCCGCCGTGGCATCCTCGGACGCGACCACCCTGGAGACCACGGCTACCGTCGCCGGGGACCAGGTGACGGTGAACGGTCGCAAGTGGTGGTCCACCGGCGTCGGGCATCCGGATTGCGAGATCCTGCTGGTGATGGCTTTGACGGATCCACAGGCTCCGCGGCATGCCCGGCATTCGATGGTCCTGGTCCCGCGCAGCACCGCAGGGGTGAGGGTGGAGCGGATGCTGCCCACCATGGGAATTTACGATGAGCCCGGCGGGCACGGTGAAATCTCCTTTACGGACGTGCGCGTTCCGCTAACCAATGTCATTGCCGGGCCGGGCCAGGCCTTTGCCATTGCGCAGGGCAGGCTGGGCCCGGGCCGGGTGCACCATTGCATGCGGCTGATCGGGCTGGCCGAAAGGGCCCTGGAGCTTGGCTGCCGACGGGCTCTGAGTCGGAGTGCGTTCGGCAAGCCGCTGGCGGATCTGGGTGGAAACCGGGAGCGCATCGCCGAGGCCCGGATGAGTATCGATCAGGCTCGGCTGCTGGTGCTGCACGCCGCATGGCTGCTGGACACCCGGGGCCCGGGCGCCGCCGTTGCCGAGGTCAGCCAGATTAAGGCGGTAGTCCCGAAAATGGCGCAACAGGTGATTGACATGGCCATTCAACTGCACGGCGGCGCAGGCCTGTCCGACGATTTTCCGCTCGCTGCGGCCTGGACGCACGCCCGTGCGCTTCGGCTGGCCGATGGTCCCGATGAGGTGCACAGCGGCGTCGTCGCGAGCCATGAGCTGGGTAAATACCGGCCGAAAAGGGGAACGGCGGATGAGTGAGCCCGAGGGTGCCCGCGCCGTACGTGCCGAAGACGCGTTCGATGTCGCCGCCGTCGCCCATTGGTTGAAGCGGGAGGCCGGCGCGCACCGGGGAAACCGGCGCGGACCCGTGATGCAGGGACTGGACGGCCTTCCGGAGGTCCGGCAGTTCGCTGGCGGGGCGTCAAACCTGACGTATTTGCTGCGCTATCCGCAGCGGGACGTGATCCTGCGGCGTCCCCCGGCCGGCAGCAAGGCCCGCAGCGCCCACGATATGCGCCGTGAATTCACCATTCAGCGCCAGCTCAAGCCGGTGTTTGGCTACGTGCCGGAGATGATCGCTTTTTGCGACGACCCGGCCGTGATCGGGTCCGACTTCTATCTGATGGAGCGGCTGGAGGGGACAGTTCTGCGTAGGGACCTGCCCGCCGGGATGACGTTGACGCCGGAGCGGGCGCGGAGACTGTGCACCGATTTACTGGATCGCCTTCTCGAACTGCACGCGGTGGATGCCCAGGAGGTAGGGTTGGGCGGCTTGGGTCGGGGTGATGGCTATGTGGCGCGCCAAGTCCGGGGCTGGACCAGCCGGTATGTCGCGGCGAAGACCGAGGACGTTGGCGGATTTGAGCCGGTGATGGCTTGGCTGGACGCACGGCAGCCGGCAGACTCGGGCAACTGTGTGATTCACAATGACTTTCGGCTGGACAATATTGTCCTGTCGGCGCCGTGGCCGCAAGGGCAAGGGCAGGGGCAGGCGGGGAGGCAGGCGCAGCCGGCGGTGGTGGGCATCCTGGACTGGGAAATGGCCACGCTTGGGGACCCGCTGATGGATCTGGGCGGAGCGCTGGCATATTGGGTCCAGGCCGACGACGACGAGGTCGTCCAGAGCCTGCGCCGCCAGCCCACTCACCTGCCGGGCATGCTGACGAGGGCCGAGGTGGTGGAGTATTACGCGGCGCGAACGGGGCTGTCCACGCCGGACGCGGATTGGATTTTTTATGAGATTTTTGGCCTTTTTCGGCTGGCGGTGATCGCGCAGCAGATTTACTACAGGTACTTTCACGGGCAGACCACGAATGAGGCGTTTTCCCAGCTGCACCACGCAGTGCGCTATCTTGAGCGGCGCTGCCGGGGGCTTATTGCTGCAGCGGGCTGAGCGCCCTGTGCCTGACCGGCTCGCTGATCCCCGGCAGGTCATCCGATAACCTTTGAGCATGCGGTTAATTGCCAGCGACATCGATGGAACGATCCTTGGTCACGACGGGAAAATCAGCCCCCGTACGATCCGGGCATTCCGGGCCGCCGAGGATGCCGGGGTGGAAATCGTCTTCGTCACCGGACGCCCGCCGCGTTGGCTGGACCCATTGCGCGAGCAGATCGGCCATACCGGAACGGTCATTTGCTCCAATGGGGCGGTGGTCTATGATCTGGTCAGCGAACGGGTGACCTCGTCCCACCTGCTGCCGCTGGCGTCGATACTGCGGGCCCGGGAGATCATCAAGGATCTGGTCCCGGATGCGGCCTTCGCGGTGGAGACGCTGGAAGGGTTCCAGCTGGAACCGGGTTTCCTGGAGCCCGGGACTGTGGACCTGCTGGCCAAGGTAACCCCGGCTCCGCTGCGGGAAACTGTCACCGCCAAATCCGAAGTGGTTAAATTCCTCGCCGTTACCCGGGACAGCACCGCTGACGCTTTCCTGGCCCGGGTCCGTCCTTCGGTGGACCGGCTGCTGGCAGTGACACATTCGGCCGCAGCCACCGCCATGCTGGAAATGGGGCCGCACGGCATTAATAAGGCGGTGACGCTGGCGGAATACGCTGCGTCCCGCGGCATTGAGGCGCGTGACGTCGTGGCGTTCGGGGACATGCCAAACGACATAGAAATGTTGCGCTGGGCGGGCGCCGGCTATGCAATGGCCAGCGGGCACGAGCGTGCGCGGGCAGCCACGGCGCTGCACGCCCCTGATTTTTCCGACGACGGCGTAGCTCAGGTTCTGGAGGCACGGCTCGCCGGGCTGGCGAAGGCGTGAGCGCGTGGTCAAGCCGTTTTTAGCATCCGACGTCCCCGCGGCCTTCGCACACCGCGGCTTTTCCCGGCGTGGTCTGGAGAATTCGCTTCCGGCTTTCCGCGCTGCCGTCGAGCTTGGCTTTAGTTACGTGGAGACGGATGTGCACACCACGGCGGACGGCGTGCTGCTGGTTTTCCACGACTCCACTTTGGCGCGCGTCACCGATGGGGCGGGTGAAATCAGCGCGCTGACGGCGGAGCAGGTGTCGCGGGCGCGGATCGGCGGCAAAGAGGCCATTCCAACCTTTGCCGAGCTGGTGGCGGCCCTTCCCGGCATCCGGATGAATCTGGATGTCAAAGACGCCGGATCGGCCCCGGCGCTGGCCGCGGCAATCGAGGAATTCGGGCTGCATGAGAGAGTCTGCGTGGCCTCATTCTCCGATCGGCGCCGACGCGCTGTGCTCAAAAGGCTCTCCCGTCCGGTGACCAGTTCCGCCGGCAGGAGCCTGCTCGCGGCGTTCATTTTTCTCGGACCGTGGCTGCCGCACCCGCTGCTGCGCCGGATTCTGCGGGATGTGGACTGCATCCAGGTGCCGGTGCGCTACCGCGGCATCCGCGTGGTTACCGGCAAATCTGTGGCCACGGCCCACGCCCTGGGGCTTAAGCTGCACGTCTGGACCATCAATGACCCGGCGCAGATGCACGCGCTGTTTGAACTCGGCGTGGACGGCATCATGACTGACCGGGCAGACCTGCTCGCTGAGGTCATGCGGGAGCGCGGCTACTGGGACTGAGGCTGTACGGCTTGCCGGATCCGATGGTCCGCATCCCGCCAGGTTGGCTGGATGCGGGTTCATATCTCGTCAACGGTCGCTGACTGCCGTCTCGCTGCGACCTAAGCGGCAGATAGTGCCCGTTCGCCTAGTGCCCGTTCGCCCAGTGCCCGCTGGCCCAGTGCCCGTTCGCCCAGTGCCCGTTGGCCCAGGGTTTAGGGCTGCGCCGCACTTCAAGCTCCCCTGTGGATAGCGTAAAGGAGGATCACGGACGGGTCCACACTTAGGCCATGCGCGTGCCCGCGGAACTGCCGAAGCCCCTTGATGCCCGGCTGAGCCTGCGACGCTTACGCGCTGGCGATCTCGTTAGGGTGGCACCGGGTGTCCGGCTGCCTTCGTCTCTTGCCATCGAACTCGTCGAACTCGTCGAACTCGGCAGGGCGTACCAGCCCGCAGTCCGCGACGGCGTGCTCTTGCTCAAACGCCAGTAACCTGTCAGCACACTCATTAAGTTGAGCGCTGCCGCCGCCGGGCGGGGCTGCCGGAACCAGCGATCAACGTGGCTGTAAGCGACTGCGATGGCAGGCATGTGGAGACACCGGCCATGACCTATGAAGAATATCGGCTCGCCCTTCAATACGACGGTGGCCATCACATCACGGAATACCAGCGACGCTGGGACATCAGCCGTGATGAACGCATCATTGATCTCGGCTGGCGCGTGCTCAAGTTTACCCAGCATGATCTGGACAGGCCGCAGGACACCGAGCCGAAGGCCATTTCCAGGACTAGGGCTGCCCTGCTCCAACGGGGTTCGTTGAGTGCTCGGCTAGCTGGCAGGATGGGAGCCATGCGGATTCTGATTGCACCGGATAAGTTCAAGGGCACCCTGACGGCGGCCGAGGCGGCGGCGGCGATGGCCGAGGGGGCGCTGCGCGTCTATCCCGAAGCGACGGTGACCCTACTTCCGATGGCCGACGGGGGCGAGGGGACCTTGGAGGCCGCGCTCGCCGCCGGGTACGACGAGAGGCTCAATGCCGTGGTGGGCCCGATCCTCAAACCCGTTGGAGCGGTCTGGGCGATTAAAGGGACGACGGCGGTCATCGAGACCGCGCAGGCCAGCGGCTATCTGCTCTGCGAACCGACACGGGAGAACGCCCTGCGCGCCCACTCCTATGGCTGCGGACAGCTGATTGCCGCGGCCCTGGATGCCGGTGCCACGGAGATCATCCTCGGTCTTGGTGGTTCGGCTATGACCGATGCCGGCACCGGGGCGCTGCGTGCGCTGGGACTTCAGCTGCTGGACGCCCGCGGAAAGCTGGTACCGCTCGGCGGAGGATCACTGGCCGACGTTGCCGCCATTGATGCGGCAGGGCTGGACCCGCGGCTGGCTACGGCCCGGATCCGACTGGCCGTGGACGTGGACAACGTGCTCTACGGCCCCAACGGTGCCGCGCATGTGTTTGCCCCGCAGAAAGGCGCCGATCCTCAGGACGTCGAACTGCTCGACGCGGGGTTGCGGCACCTGGCCTCCGTGGTTCGATCTGCCACGGGTACTGATATCAACATCCCGGGAGCCGGCGCGGCCGGCGGCTTCCCGTCGTCGTTCCTGGCCTATTCACGGGCAGACATTGAGGGAGGTTTTGCGCTCGTCGCCGAGCTGACATCGCTGGCCGGCGCGCTGGCGGAGGCTGATCTGGTGATCACCGGTGAAGGATCGCTGGACATGCAGTCGCTTTCCGGCAAGGCCCCGATTGGCGTTGCCGATGCCGCCAACGCGCGTGGACTGCCCGTCGTCGTTGTGGCCGGGCGGATCGAAGTGACACCGGCGCAACTGGCCGAACACGGGGTGGTAGCGGCGGCAAGTGCTGCGGAGGTGGCCCGCTCGGGGGAGGAAGCACAGCTGCACGCGGCCCGGTATGTCGCACTGGCCACCGCCGAAGCGCTGAACGGTGTCTGACCCAACTGGGTAGCAGCAGATGCACCCAAATCGCGGAATGAGTGCATCTGCTGCTACCCAGTTGGGACTAGATTTCCGCGCCGCGGGAGTCCGGGCCCAGCGCGTCCGGGGCACCGGTTTCCGGTTCGCGCGGATCCGGCGCCGTCCCGCGCCAGCGGGCCAGCGCGCTCATGCCGTGGTAAATCACCAGCGCAGCGGCCGTGCCCAGGGCAATGCCGGCGAACTGCAGGTCTCCAACGCTCCAGGTGTAGTCCGCAATTCCCACCACCAGCGCGACGGCGGCGGTCGTGAGGTTGATCGGGTTGGAGAAGTTGACCTTATTCTGCACCCAGATCCGCACGCCCAGCACGCCGATCATGCCGTACAACATGGTGGCAGCGCCGCCGAGCACTCCCGGCGGCACGGTGGCAATGGCGGCGCCAAACTTAGGACAAAAGCTCAGCAGCAGGGCCGCAAATGCTGCGACCCAGTAGGCTGCGGTGGAGTAGACCCGTGTTGCCGCCATGACGCCAATATTTTCGGCGTAGGTGGTGGTACCGGACCCCCCGCCAAGGCCGGCGAGGGTTGTGGCTACGCCGTCGGCGATCAGGGCGCGTCCGGCCAGCGGATCCAGGTTCTTCCCGGTCATCAGGGCCACGGATTTCACATGGCCGATGTTCTCCGCAACCAGCACCAGAACCACCGGCACGAAGAGGCCGACGACGGCAAGATGGAATTCCGGCAGGTGAAAGGGCGGCAGGCCGATCCACGAGGCGGTATTGATGCTGCCAAAATCCACTTCCCCCCGCAGCACCGCGGCAACGTAACCGACCAGCACGCCGACCAGGATGGACAGCCGGCCCAGAATCCCGCGGAACAGCACGCTGACCAGCAAAATAACCACCAGCGTAATCAGCGCTGTGACGGGCGCTTTGTCAAAATTACCCTTGGCCGCCGGTGCCAGGTTCAGCCCGATCAGCGCCACAATTGTCCCGGTCACGGCCGGCGGCATGACCAGATTGATCCATGCCGCGCCGAAGCGCTGCACCAGCAGGCCGATCGCCGCCAGGACCACGCCGGCCATGACCACACCGCCCAGCGCCCCACCGATGCCGAACTCACTCTGGGCCGCGGTGATGGGAGCGATGAATGCAAAGCTGGACCCTAAATAGCTGGGAATCCGGCCGGCGGTAATGATCAGGAATAAGACGGTGCCAATGCCGGAGAAGAATAAGGTGGTGGCCGGGGGCATGCCGGTAAGGATCGGCACCAAAAAAGTGGAGCCAAACATGGCGACGACGTGCTGGAGTCCAATCCCGGTGGTCCGGGGCCAGCTCAGTCGTTCGTGCGGGCCCACGACGTCTCCGGGCTTGATGGTCTTGCCGTCACCATGGACCGCCCATGTGGTACCGAGGGTGTTCATCTGTGGTTTCTCCCTGCGCCGTTGATCAGACCTGCCGCTGACCGAAGCTAAGAATACCTGCCCCGGCACCCGCCGGTTTACTCGCGCAGCGCCAGCGCCAAGTGATCTCTGCGGTCAGCGAGGTACTGGCTTATCATTTGCCGCCGGCCGTTTCGACGGGACCGGGCTGCAGTGCTTGGATATCTGACGGTTGCGCAATGCAGGACGCCAGGAATGCCCGACTCATGCCGGCAGCAATATCCTGATCATGTTCCTTTCCGGCTTCTCACGATAGGCAGCAATGGATTTCACCGATTCCGCACTAGAGGCTCTAAAGGATCAGCTGGCCCCGGTCTATGCCGGCATTGTGCTGACCAATCTGCTGCAGAAGTACCCCTACCATCTGCAGCATCTGGTGCAGGAGGTCCGGGACGTTACAGCCCCGGAACGGCTGTACCCTGCTTTTCACACCTCCTATGACTGGCACTCCTGCGTGCATATGCACTGGTTGGGCGTCCGGCTGCTGGCTCATGGCCTGCCCGCAGAGCAGGAGAGCGCACTGCGTGGGCTGTTCAACGCGAATCTGACAGCGCCGAATCTGGCAGTGGAGGCGGCGTACATCCGCGGGCACCGCACGTTCGAGCGGCCCTACGGCTGGGCCTGGGCGGCGCGGCTAGCCGCTGCCTGTGGAATGTTCGACGACGGCGACGCCAACCGGTGGCGCGCGGCTCTGGAGCCGCTGGTGGCAGCCATCTATGCCAATGCCGCCCATTGGGCGACCTCGATTGAGCATCCCGTCCGGCACGGAGTCCACTCCAACACGGCTTTTGGCCTTGCCCTGTTGATTTCTGCCGCCCGGGACATGGGCCGGGCGGCCGACGCTAAATTGCTGAGTACGGCGGCGTTACGCTTCTTCGGCACGGACCGGAACTGGGCGTCGGAATGGGAAATGAGCGGCCAGGATTTCCTCTCCGCCGGGCTGGCGGAGGCGGATCTGCTGGCCAGAGTGCTGCCCGCAGGAGAGTTCCGAACCTGGTTCAACAGCTTCCTGCCGGACCTGCGTGATTCTAATCCGATCCTGATCCCGTCCATCGTGACGGACCCGTCCGACCCGCAAATGGCCCACCTGGACGGTCTCAATCTCTCCCGCGCCGGAGCGCTGCTGCGGATCAGCACCGCCCTGGGGATCAGCACGGCACTGGGGATCAGTACAGCACCGGGGCGCAGCGCAGCTGAACCGGCAGCCGAAATGGCGGCAGATCAGCTGCCGGTTCTCCGCCGAGGCGCGCAGTCTCTGCTGGAGGCGGGTTTGCCGGCGGTGATGACAGAGGAGTACGTTTCCTCCCATTGGCTGGCTTCCTTCGCCTGGGATGCCCTGGCGGTCGCCGCGTCCTGAGTTGCCCCGCCCGTAGGATTGAAACATGTCAGGACACGAGCAACCGCAGGCGCAGGGCCAGGGGCATTCACACGGCGCAGCCGGCTCGCACCAGGGCCGGCTGGCCGTGGCCCTGGGGATCACGGTGCTGGTCTTTGTCCTCCAATTGATCGGCGCGTGGCTAACCGGTTCACTGGCGCTGCTCTTCGACTCCGCACACGTCCTGACGGATGCTGCCGGGCTGGGGATGGCGCTGCTGGCCGCCCGGTTGGCGGTGCGGCCGGCCTCTGACCGCAGAACCTGGGGCTTTGCCCGTGCCGAGGTGCTGGCGGCGACGGCGCAGGCGGCAGTGCTGCTCGCCGTCGGCCTGGTGGTCCTGGTGGAAGGAATTGGGCGCCTGATCAATCCGACCCCGATCGCCTCCAGCGAGATGGCCGTCTTTGGCGCCATCGGTCTGGCCGGGAACATCATCTCGCTGCTGGTGCTGGCAGGCGGACGGGACCGGAATTTCAATATGCGTGCCGCCTTCCTTGAGGTGGTCAACGACGCACTGGGCTCGGTTGCTGTCATCGTGGCGGCCCTGGTGATTGGGCTGACCGGCTGGCTGCAGGCGGACGCGGTCGTGGCGATGCTGATCGGCGTGCTCATCCTGCCGCGGACCGTCAAGCTGCTGCTGGAGACGATCAGCGTTCTCCTGGAATCGACGCCGTCGGGCCTGGACCTGGGCAGCGTGCGGCAGCACATCCTGGAGGTTCCGCACGTGATCGCGGTGCACGATCTGCACGCCACCCAGATCGCCAGCGGTCTACCGGTGCTCACAGCCCATGTGGTGGTGGATGACGGCTGCTTCCATGATGGGCACGCGCCGCAGATGTTGGATCAGCTGCAGCAGTGCGTGGCAGGGCACTTCAAGATCAGCGTGGAGCACTCCACCTTCCAGCTGGAGCCTGCCGGTCACAGCCTGCATGAACATGGCGTCCATGGCTAGTCAGGCGTTATGGACCGGGGACCGGCGCGGGTCAGGCGATGACGCCGTCGACCAGGGCCTTGGCCTCCGCCTGCACCTGCTTGAGGTGCTCATCTCCCTTGAAGGACTCGGCATAAATCTTGTAGACATCTTCGGTGCCGGAGGGCCGCGCGGCGAACCAGGCATTGTCCGTGGTGACCTTCAGTCCCCCGATGGGTGCGCCATTCCCGGGCGCTTCGGTGAGTTTTGCGGTAATTTCCTCACCGGCGAGGGTTGTCGCGGTGACGTCTGCAGCGGAGAGCTTGCCTAACTTGGCTTTCTGCTCCCGGCTTGCCGCGGCATCGATGCGCGCGTACGACGGCGATCCAAAGCGGGCGGTCAGGTCACCGTAGTGCTGGGAAGGAGTTTTCCCGGTAACGGCCGTTATTTCCGAGGCCAGCAGGGCCAGCAGGATGCCGTCCTTGTCCGTGGTCCAGACGGAACCGTCCTTCTTCACGAACGACGCACCTGCGGATTCCTCCCCGCCGAAAACGCCTTCTCCGGAGAGCAGCCCGGGTACAAACCACTTGAATCCAACAGGTACTTCCATCAGCCCGCGGCCAAGATCCGCCGCGACTTTGTCAATGATCGACGACGAAACCAGAGTTTTGCCTACGCTGGCCGTTGCGGGCCATTGGGTGCGGTGCGTGTACAGGTATTGGATTGCAACGGCGAGGTAATGGTTCGGGTTCATCAGGCCGGCATCAGGGGTGACAATTCCATGCCGGTCGGCATCGGCATCGTTGCCGGTAGCAATGTCGAACCTGGCCTGGGCACCGGATGTACCGCCGTCGGGCACGATGGCCTTGATCAGGGACGCCATTGCGAACGGCGAGGAGCAATCCATCCGGATTTTCTCGTCCCAGTCCAGCGTCATGAAGGCCCACTGCGGATCAATGGTCGGGTTTACCACCGTGAGATTGAGATTGTGGCGCTCGCCGATCTCCCCCCAATAATCCACCGATGCCCCGCCCATCGGATCGGCGCCGATCCGTACCCCGGCGTTCCGGATGGCATCGAGATCGAGAATCGATGGCAGATCATCAACATAGCTGCTGAGGAAATCAAACTTTCCCGTTGTTTCCGCGATCAGTGCGTCGGCGAGGGGAGCGCGCCGAATTCCGTGCAGGCCGTTTTCCAGCAGCTCGTTGGCCCGGTTTGCAATCCATCCGGTAGCGTCCGAGTCTGCGGGACCTCCATGCGGGGGGTTGTACTTGAATCCTCCGTCTCCCGGCGGATTATGTGACGGGGTTACCACGATTCCGTCCGCCTGCCCGTCGCCGTGGCCACGGGTGCGGTTGTAGGTCAGGATGGCGTGCGAGACGGCGGGAGTGGGTGTGTAGCCGTGCCGGGCATCGACGAGCACCTGTACGCCGTATCCTGCCAGCACCTCCAACGCGGTGTTTTGCGCCGGCTCACTGAGCGCGTGGGTGTCCTTCCCCAGGAAGAGTGGACCGGTGATGCCTTGGCCCGCCCGGTATTCAATGATCGCTGCGGTAATGGCAGCGATATGTGCATCGTTAAAGGACGCCCGAAGGCTGGACCCCCGGTGGCCGGAGGTACCGAAGACAACTCGTTGACCGGGGTCGGTGAGATCCGGTGCGACATCGTAATAGGCGTCCAGAAGGGCGGTCAGGTCAACAAGGTCCGAAGGAAGGGCTACAGTGCCCGCGCGGCTAGACATGGTTCCAGCATGCCAGAATGAAGCCGTGATTGGCACTGCACGCCGGATATGTTGCTCATCGGGGTACGACACCTGGCCGGAAGTGAACTGCCCTACGATGATGACGACGGAAGATACTTTCCTCAGAACAGCAGGAGAGACCTATGACAGAACAGCCAGAACCATCCGGCCCGCAGCCGGATCAGCCGTTCGCCGCACCCGGACAGCGGCCCGGCTATGGCCAGCCCGCGCCGTATGGGGCGCCCGCGCCGTACAGCCAGCCCGCGCCGTATGGGGCGCCCGCACCCTATGGCCAGCCCGCGCCGTATGGTCAGCCGGGCTATTACGCCGCGCCGCCGTCGAAGGTTCTCAGCCTGACCAGCATGATCCTGGGTATCGCCTCATTCATCGGCTTTGGCTTTTTTATCCTGCCCCAGATCGCCGCGGTCATCACCGGGCACTTGGGCTTGAAAAAGGAACAGCCGCAGGGTAAAGGCTTCGCCATTGCCGGTCTGATTCTTGGTTATCTGACGCTTCTCGGATACGTCGCCTACTGGATCTTTGTGATCGTCTTAATAACTAATGCAGCAAACACTTCGAGCTATCCGTAGCGCCGTCCGGAATTCCGGTCAGTGCACCCCGGCCATCAGTTTTTTGATGGGCTTGGCGCCCAGCGCCAGGACTATGCCCAGCACTATTGCGGTAAGGCCGATCACGGCAAAGTAAGGCATTTCATTGTCCTCCTGGTAGTAACCTGCAAACACCCCGGAGAGCGCCGTCCCCAGTGACACGGAGAGGAAGAACAGCGCGACCATCTGCGTGTGGAACGCCTTGGGCGCCAGCTTGGTGGCCAGAGAAAGTCCAACGGGCGAGAGCAGCAGCTCGGCGATAGTGAACAGCAGCAGGATCCATACCAGGGCCAGCAATGGCACCGACGCCACGCCCGCCACGGGGATGAAGCTGAGGTACGCCAGACCCATGACCACCAGCGCCGCCGCAAACTTGATCGGCGTGGTCCACTGCCGGGAACCGAGCTTGGTCCACAGTGCCGCAAATACACCGGCGAAGATAATGATGAAGACAGGGTTGATGGAGGCGGCCCAGCTGGCCGGCATTTCCCAGCCGAACAGGTTCCGGTCCAGCCGCTTATCTGCATAGAGGGCCACCACAGTGAACTGCTGCTGGAACAGGGACCAGAAGGCGGCGCTGGCAATGAACAGGGGGATGAATGAGTAGACCCTGCTCCGCTCCAGGGCGTCGACTTTCCTGCTGGACAGTATGACGATGAAATACGCTATGGTCGCGAGCACAACGATGCCGACAACGACCCACTTCAGGTTCTCGGCGGTCACCAACCCGGTCAGTACCGCAAGGACAATAACGACGACGACGGCGGCACCAACGCCGATCATCAGCGGGTAGCGGCTGCGCGGCAGCGGATTCGAGACCAAGTGGGCTTCCTTGGGGAGATTCCTGCGCGTCAGTCCGTACTGCGTCAAACCGATTGCCATACCCACGGCGGCGGCGCCGAATCCGTAGTGGAACCCGAGCGTTGTCTGCAGCAGCCCGGTCAACAGCGGGCCAATCAGGCCACCGATGTTGATGCCCATGTAGAAGATGGAGAATCCCGCATCGCGCCGATCATCCTTTTCCCCATACAGCGAACCAACGAGGGACGTCGCGTTCGCCTTGAGCCCACCGGAACCGATCGCGACCATGATCAGTCCAGCGCTCAGCCCGCCGGCCCCCGGAAGCAGCGCCAGCGATATGTGCCCGGCCATAATCACGATGGCGCTGTAGAACAGCACCCGCTCCGGGCCCAGCAGCCGGTCGGCCACCCAGGCGCCAAGAATGGTGGACAGATAAACACCGCCGCCGTAAGCGCCGACGAGTCCGACGGCAACGGTCTCGTCGATCCCCAAGCCACCCTCGGTGACGGTGTAGTACATGTAATAGGCAAGGATGCCCTGCATCCCGTAAAACGAGAACCGTTCCCAGAGTTCAACACTGAACAGGTTCAGGAGCATCTTGGGCTGGCCGAAAAATGACTTATCCGCGGATGGTTTTGGCGTTCCGGCGGAAGTTTGTTTTGTGCTCATTCATTCCATTTTGGCACTGACGGGCGTCCACGGTCACATGTCTGTCAATTTCAGCGCCCGGCTGCGCAACCGGGACCGCGGCTTTCGGGCTTCTGTGGAGGGCATCCACCTGTCTGACGTACGTGCGAAAGTGTCGTGCCCGCTTTCCGCCCGGCCTGGACTAAGACGATAAACTTGGGCGAAATCCATGTTACAAAAATGCCCATGAAAGAACACGCGAAGGGAAAAGGAGAGCACAATGGCTGACATTCTGACGACTGAGGTGACGGCGCTGGACGGGAATTCCCGGATTCTTGACGTCCGCGAGGATTACGAGTGGGAAGCGGGGCACATTGCCGGGGCGCTGCACATTCCGCTTGAGCAGATTCCGGCGCGATTGAATGAGCTCGATCCGGACGAGGATCTCCAGGTCATTTGCCGCACCGGCGGCCGCTCGCTACGTGCCACTACATGGTTGACGGAGAACGGCTATTCGGCGGCAAATGTCGCCGGCGGTATGGGTGCGTGGGCCGATGCCGAACGCCCAATGGTGTCGGAAAATCAGCAACCCCCGCGGGTTCTCTAGCAGCGGCATTCCCACCGGCATTGAAGTGCCGGGATTGAAAGCGCGGACATTGAAAGTAAGCTGGATAAACCCCATCGCGGGGCGTGCACGGGGGAGTGCACCGACAGATAAGGCGGACCCAATGAGCGAAAACGTTCACACCGGCAAGGACAGCAATGACGATGGCACCATCACCAATCCCGGTGCCCAATACGAGCGCGACGATTCGGTCGGCGATGCCGCGGATGACGCCAATGAGCTGCGCTTCAGCGAGGAAGAAGAGCTGATCACCGAACAGGGCCACGCGGAGCAGTCCCCCGGCGACGTCGGTAGGGAAGCTGCTCCGCCGGTCATCTAGCGGTTCCGTTACTGCGGCTTAACCCTTACCAGTAGTGCCTTGGGCTCGACGGCGACGGTCACCTTCGTTGCTTTGCCGAAGATGTCGCCGTCGAGCTGGGTTTCCTCCGGGACGGCGGTACGGATGGTGATTGTCTTTGCCCTGTAATAGTCGATCACCGGCAGTCGGCCCTTGTGCTGAAGGACAATTTTCACCGCCATCGCGGCCCAGCCCAGAGCGCTGCGCGGGCTGGCCACCACAACGTCCAAAACGCCGTCGTCGAGCAGCGCATTGGGGACAAAGTCAATGCCTCCGGGAAGTAGTCCGCAGTTGGCAAAGAGCACCGTCCGTACCTTGCGCTGCTGCGGATCCTGACCATCCATGGCGATGCTGATCTTCTTCCGC
This sequence comes from Arthrobacter terrae, assembly GCF_015708085.1. Taxonomy (GTDB): domain Bacteria; phylum Actinomycetota; class Actinomycetes; order Actinomycetales; family Micrococcaceae; genus Arthrobacter_M; species Arthrobacter_M terrae. Next base: position 66,363 of record NZ_JADNYM010000012.1, read on the forward strand.
CGGCCGGGCAGATGGCGCATCCCTGCCTCGCTGTATGCCAGCCAGCCCATCGAACTCTTGAGCCGGCTGCTGGTGTCGCCGAGCACCTCGGCATCCATGCCCAAACCTCCGATAACCAGGAACGCGTGCTTGGAGCTGGCTCCCGTTACAGAGTTCTCCATGGCCATCGTGGCCGTATCAATATGGCGCTGATGACCGAACAGCGCGGTCTGCACGTCGCTGTGAATGTCATTAATGCGCAGGCCCAGGTTCCGGGCCAGCAGATTGCCGGTGCCCAGTGGAATGATCCCCATCGGCATTTGCGTGTGCCGCAGAACTTCCGCCACCACGCGCACCGTACCGTCTCCGCCGCATACGACGATGACGTCCGCCCCGTAATCCAGCGCACGCCGGGCCTGTGAGTACCCCGGATCCGCCATAGTGGTTTCCAGGAAGATGGGTTCCTTCCAGCCTGCCAGCGCAGCCGAGCGCAGGATGAAGGTTTTGGCATCGGCGGCACCGGTCTTGACCGGGTTGAGGATCACGGCCACCTTCTGTTGGCCTGTCTGACCCTTGTGCGGGACCTCCCCGACGGCGCTGCGGGTGTGCTTTTGCGCCAGTTTGCGCACACCCCACCAGCTGGCGGTCAGGAAGGCAAGGGACGCTAAAACTATGATGAGGACCAGAACCGAGGTGGGCATAATCCTCTAACAATAGCCGCTGGCAGGCCGGTGACGCGGCCCGCGGATTGTGCACCCGCGCAGGGCTCCGGGCAGCCTGCACCTGCCCGGGCGTGCGGTTGGATACGCTTAGAACGTGATCGACGTCAAAGACCTCAGCGAAAATCCCGATAATTACCGAGCCAGCCAGCGGGCGCGCGGCGCCGATTCCGCTGTGATCGACGCGGTCATGGCTGCCGATGTGGAGCGCAGGAACGCCATTAGCGGCTACGAAGCGCTCCGGGCCCGGCAAAATTCCTTCGGGAAGAAGGTAGCGCAGGCCCAGGGTGGCGAAAAGCAGACGTTGCTGGCGGAGGTGAAGGACCTCGCGGGGCAGGTGAAGGCCGCGTCGGCGCGGGCCGATACCGCTGCCGCTGCTGCGGATGTACTGGTTCGAGGCATGGCAAATCTGGTTTCCTCCGGTGTTCCGGCCGGTGGTGAAGACGACTATGTGGTGCTGCGTACCGTGGGAACTCCCCGGGATTTCGCCGCCGAGGGGTTCAAACCCAAGGATCATCTGGAAATCGGTGAGCTGATCGGTGCCATTGACATGGAACGGGGCGCCAAGGTTTCCGGCTCGCGTTTTTACTTCCTTCGGGGCGTTGGAGCCAGACTGGAGCTGGCGTTGCTGCAGCTGGCGATGGATCAGGCCATCGACGCGGGGTTCACGCCCATGATCACGCCGACTTTGGTGCGGCCGGAGACCATGGCCGGCACCGGATTCGACGTCAAGCACGACGCTGAAATTTATCGGCTGGCCGAAGATGACCTGTATCTTGTCGGCACCTCGGAGGTCGCCCTTGCCGGGTACCACGGCGACGAGATCCTGGATTTGTCCGGCGGTCCGCTGCGCTATGCGGGCTGGTCATCCTGCTACCGGAGGGAAGCCGGATCGCACGGCAAGGATACCCGCGGCATCATCCGCGTGCATCAGTTCAACAAGGTGGAAATGTTCACGTACACCACAGTGGAGGAGGCGGACGCGGAGCATCAGCGCCTGCTCGGCTGGGAGGAACAAATGCTGGCAAAGGTGGAGCTGCCGTATCGGGTCATCGACACGGCAGCGGGGGATCTGGGGCAATCCGCCGCCCGTAAATTTGACTGCGAGGCCTGGATTCCCACCCAGGAGGCCTACCGCGAACTCACCTCGACCTCCAATTGCACCACCTACCAGTCGCGCCGTCTGAATATCCGCGAACGCGTGCCGGCACCGGCTGGTACGCCGAAGCAGGGCGGAAGCAAGGACACCAAGGGTGGGACCCGCGCCGTCGCTACGCTCAATGGGACGCTCGCGACCACGCGGTGGATCGTTGCCATTCTGGAACACCACCAAAATCCGGACGGTTCGGTCAATGTCCCGGCGGCGCTGCGCAAATATCTTGGTGGCCTTGAGGTCTTTCCGGTGCTGTGATCTGGTTCCTAGCCAGCGGCCGCTTTTATCTGCTTGACTTGGTTAATGACTATTTTGACTCCATCAATGGTCTCTGGCACCGACGACCAGAGGTATGACGAAAGCACTAACATCACTAAAAGCAACGACAACGCTCCCGCGGGTAACCTCCCCGCGCATCTGGTCGCATTGGATGTCGACGGTACCCTGGTGGACCACGACGGGATGATGAGCGACGCTGTGCGCGCCGCCGCCCGCGAGACCGTGGCCGCCGGGCATCAGGTCATCATTGCCACCGGCCGATCCCTGGGCGCGCTGCTGCCGGTCGTTAAGCAGATTGGGTTGCAGCGGGGTTTTGGCGTGGCCAGCAACGGCGGCGTGACCGTGCGGCTGGATCCGTCTCTGGAATGGGGGTATGAGGTGATCGAGCGCGAAACATTCGACCCGCGTCTTGCCCTGACCGCGTTGCGGGAGCGCCTGCCGGGGGCCCGTTATGCGGTGGAGGATGTGCACGGCAATTTCCTCGCCACCGAGCGCTTTCAGGACCGCAGTTTCGGCATTGAAGCCAGGGGCGTAGATTTCCAGCACCTGCTCGGCCTCGAAGCGGTACGCGTGGTGGTGAACAGTACCGACAGCAGTACGGCGGAGTTCGCCGCCGCCATCGCGGAATGCGGGCTGCAGGGGGTCACCTACTCGGTGGGCTGGACGGCGTGGCTGGACATCGCGGCGGCCGGCGTCAGCAAGGCAACTGCGCTGGAAAAGCTCCGCTCGCGCCTGGGTGTGCAGCAATCACATACCGTTGCGGTCGGAGACGGCAACAACGACATCGAAATGCTGACGTGGGCCGCGCGGGGCGTTGCCATGGGGCAGGCCAATGAAGCGGTGCGCGCGGCGGCAAACGAGACGACGGCGTCGGTTTACGACGACGGCGCCGCGCATGTTTTGCGCAGCCTGCTGTAAGGCGGCTCCCGGACCGGGAGCCGCCGTCGTTCCTGCTGCCTGCAAAGCTGCGCTGCGCTCGCTGCGGCATCAGTGCCCGCCGTCAGCGCCCGCCGTCAGTGCCCGGCCGGGACGAAGCGCCTGATTGAGGCTTCGAGCTCGGCCTCGGCCGCCGCGCGGTCTTCCCAGCCCTCGGCCTTGACCCATTTACCCGGTTCCAGGTCCTTGTAATGCGTGAAGAAGTGCTCGATTTCCTGGATCAGGAACTTGTCCACGTCGGAAATCTCCTGGATGTGGTCGTACCGCTTGTCGTCGATGACGCAGAGTACCTTGGCGTCACCGCCACCGTCGTCGGTCATATTGAACACACCGATCGGGCGGGCCTGAACCACAACGCCCGGATGCAGATCGTATTCCTGCAGCATTACCAAGGCATCCAGTGGATCCCCGTCTTCGCCAAGGGTGTTCTCGAAGTAGCCGTAATGCGTGGGGTAGCCCATGGAGGTGAAGAGCACCCGGTCCAGCCGTACCCGGCCCGTCTCGTGGTCGACTTCATACTTGACGCGGGATCCGCGCGGGATCTCGATGGTGACATCGTGCTTCATCTGATGCTCCTTGGCTGTTCGCATGGTTGGGCGCACACCCGCAGCGTCCTGTGTCGGTCAGCGGGTGTCGGTTAGTCGATCTCCGAAAGGCGGCAGCGCTTCCTGCTGCCGCCTGAAGATCAGCAAAGCGAAAGGCGCGCCGGCATTCCGTCTAATATGAGGATATAGCGACCCGCGCTGCACCGTTGCCCTGCGTCCTTGAGCAATGTCTTCCGGCGCTGGCCGCAAGGGAAGGTTCCGCTGTCATTTTCTCCTGCATCAAAGGACGTTATTCCCCATGAGCCGTACGTCGAACGTCCTGGCGGTGGCCCTGTTGGCGCTCATTCTCGGCGTGCTGGCTGTTCCGGTGGGAATCAACCTGGCCCCCGCATTTTCCCCCCCGCCGGCTGCCGCACCGTTGCCGCCAGTGCCCGCGGTGCAGCAGCTGCCGACAGCACTGAGCACTCCCGGCGGAATCAGCGCCCTGTCCGCCGGCGCGCCGATCCCGGACGGCAGGATATTGTCCACGGCGCTCGACGCGACGCTGGTGGCACCGGAAGGCGGAAACTACGCGGCGCTGGTGCAGGACGCTGCGAGCGGCCAGGTGCTGTACAGCCGAAATGCCTCCGCGGGGCGTCTGCCGGCGTCGAGCCAGAAATTGCTCACGGCGCTGACGGCCCTGGCTGCCGTGGGGGCGCAGACCCGGTTCAGCACGGCCGTATTAGCCGGGGACCGGACCGCGAATGGCACCGATTCGATTGTGCTGCGCGGCGGTGGCGACGTGTTGCTCACACCGGGGAAAGGCGATGGGCAGGCTACCGTCGGGCATGCCGGTGTGGCGACGCTGGCGGCACAGACGGCCGTCGCACTCAAAGCCAATGGCACAGCGGCCGTGAGCATCAACGTCGATGACACGCTTTTCACCGGTCCGGCGCTGAACCCGGCGTGGTTACAGGCCGATGTAGACGCCGGCGAGATCGCGCCGGTATTTCCGATGGCCCTCTATGGTGCCCGGCTGGCGCCGGATGCGTCCGTCGGGGTCCGGCCGCAGGACTCGCCGATGCGCGTCGCACTGGTCTTCGCGGCAGCTTTGGCCGCCGAGGGGATCGACGTCAAGCCGGATATCCGGCGCGGTTCCGCGGCCGACGGCGCCGCTACCCTTGCCGCTGTCAGCTCAGCCACGGTGGGCGAGCAGGTCCAATACATGCTGCAGGAGTCGGATAACTACGTGGCCGAAACGCTCGCGCGAATGAGCGCGTTGAAACTGAAGAAGGATGGCTCCTCGGCAGGAGCGAGCGAAGCGGTGCGGGAAACCGTGGGCGCCTTGGGGGTTAAAACCGCCGGTTTGGTGCTGGCAGACAGCTGTGGGCTGGCCGCTGCCGACCGGGTCAGCGCGGAGCAACTGACGCAGGCGGTGAAAATCATGCTCACGGATCCTAACCCGGATCTTCGCTCCGGCATGCTGGGCCTGCCCGTCGCAGGCCTAAGCGGAACTCTGGGCCAACGGTATCTTGGCTCCGATACCGTTGGCGGGGCCGGCTTGGTCCGGGCCAAGACGGGGACGCTGAATTCTGTTATTTCGCTTTCCGGATATGTAGTGGATGCCGACGGAAGGTTATTGGTGTTTTCAGTGATCGGCAACGACCTGGACGCCGGGAGTGCGGCGGCGAAACCCATTATCGACGCAGCCGCGACCATCCTGGCCGGCTGTGGCTGCCGCTGACCGGTTCCTTTCGTTGTGTGATCTGATGGAGACTATGGATTCACCGAACAGCACCGCGGGGCAGGGCACAAGCCTGATCAATTGGGAGCTGGCTGCCTCGACAGCAGCGAAGCTGGCACCTGCAGGACCCGCCTTGAGCGGGGCGGAGATCGGAGCCGCTGTGGCAGATCTGCGCGTGATGGCTGACCGATCCGTGCCGTATGTGCACGAAATTACCGGGCTCGATGCCGCCCGGGATTTGCGCGATTCCCAGGTCCTGATCGTGGACAGGGCATCTTGGGCAAGGGCTAATACGCAGAGTTTCTCGGTCCTGATGGCATCGACGATGGCAGCGTTGGCCAAGAAGCAGTCGGCGCAGCGACCGTCCACTACGGCCGTGAGCGGGACCGTCACCGGAGCACAACTGGGCAGTGTGCTGGCGTTTTTGTCCAGCAAAGTGCTGGGCCAGTATGATCCCTTTGCCGCGCTTTCCCCGGATGCCGGGGCGGAATCTGCGGTTGCCGGTGGCGGCCGACTGCTCCTGGTGGCACCGAACATCCTGTCGGTGGAACGGGAGCTCAATGTTAATCCCGCCGATTTTCGGCTTTGGGTCTGTCTGCACGAGCAGACCCACCGGGTCCAGTTCGCGGCGGCACCTTGGCTGCGGCATCACATGCTCAGTGAGATCGAAAAACTCAGCACGCTACTGGTGGGAGACACCGAAAAACTCACGGAAAAAATGGCATCCGCGGCGCGTTCGCTCGCCCGGAACAGAAAAGACCGAACGGCTGAGACAACCCCGAGCCGGGGCGGCATCCTGGATCTGCTGCAGGATCCGGAGGAAAAGGCCGCGCTATCACACCTGACGGCGGTGATGAGCCTGTTGGAGGGGCATGCGAACGTGGTGATGGATGCGGTGGACGGCGGCATCGTGCCGAGCGTGCGGACCATCCGGCAGCGCTTCAACTCCCGCGGCAAGGACCGTGGAGCGCTGGAGAAGTTCATCCGCAGCCTATTGGGGCTGGATGCCAAGATGCGCCAGTACAGCGACGGTGCACGCTTTGTCCGGGCCGTGGTGGCGGAGACCGGGATGCAGGGGTTCAACCATGTCTGGACCAGCGCGGACCATCTGCCCAATGAGCAGGAGATTCACGATCCCGCCCGCTGGGTCCAGCGGATGGGGCTCTAGCTGCCATGCAGGGCGCACCCCGTCCCCGGTTGAGCCCTGTCGTCGGTAAGGCCCGCAAGGCCGTGGGCGATCTGCTCGGGGTTGGAACCACGGGAGGTCAGCGGAAGGCAGCACAGGCATCCGGAAACACGCACGCGCGCCCGCTGATTCTGGTGGCCTGCAGCGGCGGCCCGGATTCGTTGGCGCTTGCTGCAGTTGCCGCATTTCTGGGCCGCCGCGGAGAAATCCAGGTAGGTGCAGTCATTGTTGATCATCAGCTGCAGCCGCAGAGCCGGGCGGTGGCGGAGGCAACGGCGGGGATACTGCGTGGGCTCGGTCTGGATCCGGTGGAGATCAGCACCGTCACCAGCACGGACGTGGGTGTGGGGCCGGAAGCCGCGGCACGGAACGCGCGGTACGCGGCGCTCGATGAAGCCGCGGCACGGCTGGACGCCCGTACCATGCTGCTCGGCCATACCCTGGATGATCAGGCGGAGTCCGTGCTGTTAGGGCTGGCCCGGGGCTCCGGCACCCGCTCATTAGCAGGTATCCCGCAACGCCGCGGACTGTACTTAAGGCCCTTCCTGGGCCTGCGGCGGGCTGAAACCCTGCAGATCTGTGCCGCCGAGGGACTGCAGCCCTGGCACGATCCGACCAATGAGGACCCGGCGTTTCTGCGCTCCCGGGTCCGGACCCGGGTTCTGCCGTTCCTGCAGGACGAGTTGGGACCCGGTATTGCGCAGTCGCTGTCCCGCTCGGCGCGAATCCTGGCGCAGGACGCGGACTATCTGGATCAACAGGCAGCGGCCGAGTATCACCGGCTGGCCGAGATTTTGAGTACGGATTCTGCTGCGTCCAGGGAGGTCCGGATCTCCGAAGCAGAGCTGCGTGCCCTCCCCGCGGCACTTCGCCAGCGCGTACTGGCGCTTGCCGTCGTCGGGCTTGATGGGGAGCAGCCCAGTTTTGAACGTCTGCTGGCCGCCGAAGCGCTGCTGGCCCGACGGGGATCCGCCGGGCCAGTCGAATTAGCCGGCAGCGTCAGCGTTTACCGGCAACCGCGGGGCCGCTCCGTTCCCCAGGAGCGCTCCGGCTATGGGAAGCTAGTCTTTAGACGCACCGCGTAAGTGCACGCAAAACCCCTTCAACACCAGGAGCAATTGGTGGATTCACAAGACGTCCAGGCCGATCTAAAGCACGTTCTTTACACGAAGGAACAGATCCAGGAGAGGGTCGCGGAATTAGCCGCACAGATCGACGCGGATTATGCCGGCCGTGACGTCCTGCTGGTCGGCGTCCTCAAGGGCGCGGTGATGGTGATGGCGGATCTGGCGCGGTCCCTGCACAGCCACGTGACCATGGACTGGATGGCCGTGTCGTCCTATGGCTCCGGAACGCAATCCTCCGGGGTGGTGCGGATCCTCAAAGACCTGGAAACAGACCTGATGGGCAAGCACGTGCTCATTGTGGAGGACATCATTGACTCGGGACTGACGCTGTCCTGGCTCAAAGCCAACCTGATCTCCCGCGGACCGGCTTCCGTGGAAATCTGCACGCTGCTGCGCAAGCCGCAGGCAGCCAAAGTGGAAATCGACGTCAAATACGTCGGCTATGAGATTCCCAGCGAATTTGTCGTCGGTTACGGTCTGGACTTCGCGGAGAAGTACCGGAATCTGGATTTCATCGGCACCCTCGCTCCGCACATCTACGAGTAAAGGCAGAACTACTTGTGCCCGCTCCGCATTCGCCGGTGCCGCAGCTGGCTGGTTCGGCTACCGGCCGAAGTAAAGGGGTAAGCGGCGGCGGTTTTGCGCTGTCAGGGAACTAAACGCCGGCGCTGATCGTGAAAGTCTGCGGACGTGTAAAGCTAGTACGGTAGTCGTGCAGCTGCGTCTGCATTCTGCAGCAAGCTGACTTATCTGACGTATTGATCGGGAGGGGCGAGGCGCAGCCTCGAGCTCATGAACATTAAGAAAATCTTCAAGGGTCCAATTGTCTGGATCGTTGCGGTTGTTGTGCTGCTCCTGATTGCATTCGGGACTCTTTCCGGCGGCGGCTCGACCAGGATCGACACCTCTGATGGGCTTAGCCTGCTGGATAAGGGCCAGGTTGAGTCGGCGAAGATCTTCAACGGCGAAGACCGGGTGGATCTGGTGCTGAAGAACGACTACACCACCCCGGACGGCGTTAAGGCCGGCAAGGATGTGCAGTTCTTCTTCGTTGATGCGCGCGGCACGGATGTCGTCAAGGCTGTCAGCTCTGCCGGACTTAAGAGTTTTGACGATCAGCCGATCCAGAACAATTTCTGGTCCGGCATCCTCAGCCTAATCTTCCCGGTAATTATTCTGGGTGCCATTTTCTGGTTCCTGCTGTCCCGGATGCAAGGCGGCGGTTCCAAGGTGATGCAGTTTGGCAAGTCCAAGGCCAAACTGATCACCAAGGATCATCCGCAGGTGACGTTCACCGATGTTGCCGGAGCCGATGAAGCCGTGGAGGAACTACACGAAATCAAGTCGTTCCTGCAGGAGCCCGCCAAATTCCAGGCCGTCGGCGCAAAGATTCCCAAGGGCGTGCTGCTCTATGGTCCTCCCGGAACGGGTAAGACGCTGCTGGCCAGGGCCGTTGCCGGCGAAGCCGGGGTCCCGTTCTACTCCATCTCCGGTTCAGACTTTGTCGAAATGTTCGTCGGCGTCGGTGCCTCCAGGGTCCGTGATCTCTTCGAGCAGGCCAAGGCAAACTCACCGGCCATCATTTTTGTGGACGAGATCGACGCCGTAGGTCGCCACCGTGGTGCCGGTATCGGCGGCGGAAACGACGAGCGCGAGCAGACATTGAACCAGCTGTTGGTCGAGATGGACGGCTTTGATGTCAAAACCAACGTGATCCTGATCGCGGCCACCAACCGCCCGGACGTTCTGGATCCGGCATTGCTGCGGCCCGGACGCTTTGACCGCCAGATTCCCGTCGAGGCGCCGGACCGGATTGGCCGCGAGCAGATCCTGCGCGTCCATGCACAAGGTAAGCCAATGGCCCCCGGTGTGGATCTCAACGCGGTGGCTAAAAAGACCCCGGGCTATACCGGCGCGGATCTGGCTAACGTGCTCAACGAGGCAGCCCTGCTGACCGCCCGCTCCAATGCACAGCTGATCGACGACCGGGCCCTGGATGAGGCGATTGACCGTGTCATGGCCGGACCGCAGAAGCGCACCCGAGTGATGAAGGAACTGGAACGCAAGATCACCGCGTACCACGAGGGCGGGCATGCCCTGGTCGCCGCGGCCCTGAGGAATACAGCCCCGGTCACGAAAATCACCATTCTGCCCCGCGGACGGGCACTGGGTTACACCATGGTCGTCCCGGAGGACGACAAGTATTCCATCACACGCAATGAGCTGCTCGACCAGATGGCATACGCAATGGGCGGCCGCGCGGCCGAGGAGATCGTCTTCCACGATCCCTCCACAGGAGCCTCCAATGACATTGAAAAGGCAACCGCAACGGCCCGCAAGATGGTCACGCAATTCGGCATGAGCGAGCGGATCGGTGCGGTAAAGCTGGGCACCGGCGGTGGCGAGCCGTTTATGGGCCGTGATGCCGGCCACGATCGGGATTACTCGGATCAGGTGGCTTACGTCATCGATGAGGAAGTGCGCCGGCTGATAGACCAGGCCCATGACGAGGCGTACACGATCCTTAACGAAAACCGCGATGTGCTCGATCGCCTGGCGCTGGAACTGCTGGAGCGCGAAACGCTCAACCAGGCCGAAATCCAGTACATTTTCCGCGACATCCGCAAGCGCGAGCTCCGCGACGTATGGCTGTCCAAGCAGACCCGGCCTGTGTCGGATCTGCCGCCGGTGGTCAGTGAGAAGGAACGCCGGGATGCCGCCGCTGCCCATGAGCCGGCTCCTGAAACGGTGCCGCCGCAGGATCAGTTGGCGCACGCCAACCTGCCCGGCAGCGTGGACGCTCCGGGCCCGCCGGCGTCGCACAATGGCAGCAGACCGGGCGAGCCCGGCGATCAGCCACAGCCACCACATCCGGCACAGGGCTGAGTCCGGCATGAGCGATAGTGGCGATACTAACTACCCCAACGGTGACGACCACAACGGTGACGACCACAACGGTGACGACCCCAACGGTGACGACGGCGGGGCGCGGCCAGCCCGGGAGCCGCACGTTGACCTGCCGCGGATCGAGAATGCTGTCCGCGAAATTCTCTTTGCCATCGGGGAAGATCCGGACCGCAGCGGGCTGATAGACACGCCTAAGCGCGTCGCCAAGGCATACCGGGAAGTTTTCGCCGGTCTGCACCAGGATCCCGCTGATATCCTCGGGGTCACCTTTGACATCGCGCATGAGGAAATGGTGCTGGTCAAGGACATTCCGTTCTATTCCACTTGTGAGCACCATCTGGTGCCGTTTCACGGTTCCGCGCACGTTGGGTATATCCCTTCGCCGGAGGGCCGGGTGACGGGGTTGAGCAAATTGGCGCGGCTGGTGGATGTCTATGCAAAACGCCCCCAGGTGCAGGAACGCCTGACAACGCAGATCGTAGAAGCGCTGGTTAAGCACCTCAAGCCACGCGGTGCTATTGTCGTCGTCGAATGTGAACATATGTGCATGTCCATGCGCGGCGTGCGTAAGCCCGGCGCCAAGACCGTGACCAGCGCGGTACGCGGTCTGCTGCACGAGCCCGCGACCCGCGCCGAAGCCATGAGCCTGATTCTCGGAAGGTAACACCGGCACTTTATGGATTCCCTTGCAGCAGCACCCGGAACCGGGCCCGCAACTTCACCTCTGCCGGTTCTGCGGGAGCCAAGACCGGTGGCCGGATTCGATGACCTGCCGACGAATCGGGCGGTCGTGATGGGGATTCTGAACTGCACACCGGATTCGTTCAGTGACGGCGGTGAACACAATTCCCTTGACACTGCGATCGCGCATGGTCTGCGGATGATGTACGCCGGGGCGGACATCATCGACGTCGGCGGCGAATCCACCCGCCCCGGCGCTCCGGAGGTCCCCGCGGAGGAAGAACAGCGCCGGATCCTGCCGGTCATCACGGCCTTGGTGAAGGCCGGGGCGCTAATCAGCGTGGACACCCGGCACGCGCAGACTGCTGCCAAAGCGCTGGACGCGGGCGCCGGCCTGATTAACGATGTCTCCGGTATGAGTGTGCAGCCGGATATGGTGGCACTGGTGGCCAGCCGAGGGGTGCCATACGTACTCATGCACCGCCGGGGTACGGCTAAAACCATGGACGCGCTGACCGACTACACCGACGTCGTGGGGGATGTCATCTCCGAGTTGATGGCTGTGCGGGACCGGTTTTATCAGGCCGGCGTCCGCCCGGAGCAGATCATTGTGGATCCGGGACTGGGATTTTCCAAAAACTCTGATCAGAATTGGGAGCTGCTGACAAATCTGCAGCGCTTCCAGGTGCTCGGCCACCGCCTGCTGGTGGGTACTTCACGTAAGCGGTTCCTGGGTTCCCTGCTGGCCAGCGCCGGAAAGGCCGCCGCGCCCAAGGAGCGCGACAGCGCGACCGTAGCTACCACGGCCCTGGCCGCGGCGAATGGCGCCTGGGGTGTGCGGGTCCATGATGTGGCCGGCAACCTTGCCGCGGCAAAAGTCGCCGCGCGGCAGTGCGCGCCCGTCCCTGTATTCTCCGCTCCTGGTTCGTCTGCTCCTGGTTCGTCCGCTCCTGTTCGGGAGGCCAGCCGATGAGTACGCGGCCGGCACTGCACCGACTCGACCGGATCACTATCACCGGCATCACTGCCATTGGCCGGCACGGAGTCTTCGAGCACGAGAAGCGCGACGGACAGCCCTTCATCGTGGATGCCGTACTTCACACCGATATCCGGGCCGCTGCGGAAACCGACGATCTGCTCCAGACTGCCAACTACGGCGAAACCGCAGAACTAATCTGCGCCCTTATTACCGGGCCTGCCTACGATTTGATCGAAACTCTCGCCGAGCGGATAGCTGCGGAAATTCTGCTTACATTCGCCGTATCCGCGGTCGAAGTCACGATACACAAACCGAAGGCCCCGATCCAGGTTCCTTTCGGTGACGTGACAGTGAGTATTTACCGGGAACAACAGTGAGTATTTACCGGGAACAACAGTGAGCATTCAGCCGGGAGAAAGCGTGAGCGGCGCTGCAGCCGAACCGACCTTTATCAAAGCTGTGCTGGCCCTGGGCAGCAACCTTGGAGAGCGCAATGATACCCTCTGTGCTGCAGTAGCCGAGCTGGTTGACCGGCCCGAGGTGCGGCTGCGGAATGTATCTCCGGTGGTGCAGACCAAGCCCGTTGGGGGCCCGTCCGGTCAGCCGGAGTTTCTGAACATGGTGCTGGAAATCGAGACCTCGCTGCCACCTTACGCCCTGCTGGAACACTGCCAAGCGGTGGAAAATCTGCATCTGCGCGTCCGCGAGGTCCGCTGGGGCGCACGCACGCTGGATGTGGACATCATCACCTACGGCGGTCTGCGCAGCGATGACGAACGGCTGACGCTGCCGCACCCCCGTGCGGCAGAGCGTGCGTTTGTGCTCTGTCCGTGGGCATTAATGGACCCGCAGGCCGTGCTCAACGGTGAGCCCGTCCCGGCCCTGGCCGCAAATGCGCCGGATTTTGCGGGCGTCGACTACTTCGCGGACGACGACGGTTTCCACGTCAGCGCCGAAAGCTGACCTCCAGCAGCTGGCTGGGGAACGGCCGGACTTAATCAAGTGCCGGGAAAGAACTGTACGGTGGAACCAGATGCGCAACCGAGATGGGTGAGGCGAAGCATGAAAACCATCCGGCCTCTCTGGCTGGCCGTAATAGCGTTTGTGTCCGGAGCCGCCGGTTGGGTGGCGACGGTGCTGACCAATCGTGCGAGCCTACCCACTCCCGTGCTGCCGCTGAGCTCGCTGATCACCATGGGAATCATTGTCCTGATGACCTTGGTGTTCGGGTTTCGCGTACGACGCTGGCGCAACGGGAATCGGGACCGGGTGCTCAATCCCATCCTGGCGGCCCGGACTTGGGTACTGGCGCAGGCGTGTGCCTATGCCGGAGCCCTGCTGGTGGGCTGGCATTTAGGCATTCTGGTGGACCAGCTGCCCACCGTTGCCCTGCGCAGCAATCTCACCGTCATTTGGCTGGCTCTGGCCATGGTGGCCGGGGGCCTGGTCATGGTCGCGGTCGGGTTCATAGTGGAACGGTTCTGCCGGATCCCGCCGGAGGACGGGCCGCCGCCGGAGGGGGGAAGGAAACGGACAAGCACGGGCGAGGAAGAATATGCGTGAGCCGATATCCCCAACGGGGCTGGACTTTAGACCGGTCTCCCCGAAGCTTGTCACGGTCCGGCTCCTTGAACGTGGCCTCGGCTCGCTCTTGACCGTTGCGGTGGCCTCCCTTCCGCTGGTGCTGAGCCTGGCCGGCCCGTGGCGCGGCTTTCCCGGCTGGCTCGCGTGGGGAATCCTGCTGCTGACCGTGCTGATTACACTCTGGCGCCTTGCGTTGATTCCGCGCCAGGTCCGCGCCATTGGCTATGCCGAACGGGACGATGATCTGCTGATCCGCGGCGGAATATTCTTTCAGCGGGTCATGGTGGTGCCCTATGGACGGATGCAGTACGTCGATGTTTCCGTCGGCCCCGTGGAGCGGGCCTTCGGCCTGAGCTCGATTAAGCTGCACACGGCTTCGGCGAGCACCAATGCTGTCCTTGCCGGCCTGCCCGCGGCGGAGGCGGCACGGTTGCGCGAGCAGCTCTCCGCCCGCGGTGAGGCAAAGCTGGCCGGGCTGTGAGTACGGTGTCCGGGCCACGCTCGCCAAACGACGAGGCGCAGGGCCTGCCTCCCGACAAGGTGTTCGGACAGGGGGCCGGTTTTCGTACCGACTCCGTGGACGAATGGCATCGGGTGCATGCGGTCTCGCCGCTGGTGCGCGGCTGGCTCGCCGTCGTCGCACTGATTTTCATTTTCGGACGTAACTCCTTTGACGATGTGCTGGCGTCTGTTCGCTCCGGTGGCCGCCAGAGCCCCGCCGGGGCGCCCGCCTGGCTGATTCTTCTGATTCTGGGCGCCGCCGTGGTGGTTTTTGGTATTGCGTTTTTTCTGTCTTGGTATTACACGAGATATCGGGTCACAAATGATCATGTGCGCGTCAATAGTGGCGTGATATTCCGCCAGCAGCGGCAGGCACGGATAGACCGGGTTCAGGCCATCGATGTGGTGCAACCGCTGCTGGCACGGATTTTTGCCCTGGCTGAGCTCAAATTCGAGGTTGCAGACGCTGGAAAATCTGCGATGAAGCTGTCCTTTTTACGGCTGGACGAGGCGCAGCGGCTGCGGGCAGCCATTTTGGCCCGGGCGTCGGGCATGAGCGTGGATCCACGCCAACCATCGGCTGCGCCGCAGGCCCCGGAACGGCCGGTGCTGGCGCTGACGCCGGGTCGGGTTGCCGGCGCAACGCTGCTCTCCGGCATCAGCGTCGCGGCACTGGTTCTCTGCGCCGCCGCCATCGGCGTGCTGATCGCCACCGGCTCGCCGTCGATCCTTGCGGTGTTTATCCCGCTGGCGCTCGCTGTGGCAGCGGCCTATTGGAAGGCGTTCACTACCGACTGCAATTTCCGCGTAGCCCAATCTCCCGACGGAGTCCGGCTGCGCTACGGCATGCTCGATACGCGGGCGCAGACCATCCCGCCCGGAAGAGTGCAGGCCGTGGGAATCACGCAGAGCCCCTGGTGGCGGCCAGCCGGGTGGTACCGCGTCCATATCAACGTTGCCGGCTACGGGTCGGATCATCGGGACAGCGGCGCCCGCACCGTGGTGTTGCCGGCGGGTACCGAGGCGGAGGTTATGACAATTCTGGGGCTGATTTTCCCTGACCCCGGCACCGCCGACCCGCTGGGGGTCTTCCGGGCGGGGCTTCGCGGCAAGGGCCCTGCGTACGGGTTCATCCATTCCCCGCCGCGCGCCCGGCTGCTGGATCCGCTGGCCTGGCGGCGCAATGGCTACCGGTTTACGGACACCGCGCTGCTCTGCCGGCACGGAGTGTTCTTCCGTCGGCTCCAGGTCGTTCCGCATGAGCGCACTCAATCGTTGAGCCTGTTTCAGGGACCGCTAATGCGCCGGCTGGGCCTTGCGGATTTTGAGCTGCATTCCACCGCGGGACCGGTCCGCCCGGTAGTTCATCATCTGGACCTTGCCACGGCACAGGACCTCTTCACCGGGCAGGCCGCCCGTGCCGCCACAGCGCGGCGAATCGGCCGGCCGGACCGCTGGTTAGAGGAGAGCAAGCATGAACAATAAGCCCGGACGCCTGGGCGTCGGGATCATTGGGGCCGGAAAGGTCGGAGCCGTGCTGGGGGCCGCCCTGCGCGCCGCCGGACATGCCGTCGTCGGGGTTTCCGCCGTGTCGGCGAATTCACGGGACCGTGCTGAAATCCTCTTGCCGGGCGTGCCGGTCCTGGAAATTCCGGCGCTGATTGAGCGTTCGGAACTGGTGCTGCTCGCGGTCCCGGATGATGCTCTCCCGATGCTCGTGCAGGGGCTCGCCGCCGCCGGGGCCTGGCAGCAGGGGCAGCTCGTCGCGCACACTTCCGGGCGCTTCGGCACAAGCGTGCTGGCGCCGGCGCGCGCCGCGGGTGCCATACCGCTGGCGCTGCATCCTGCGATGACGTTCACCGGCATGACGCTGGACCTGGCGAGATTGCCTGACTGCTGCTTTGGAGTCAGCGCAGATCCGGCTATGCTGCCGATTGCGCAGGCGCTGGTGGTGGAAATGGGCGCCGAGCCGGTTGTTATCGCGGAGGCGGACAGGGTTCTCTATCACGCCGCATTGGCACATGCCTCTAACCATTTAGTGACGCTGGCGGCGCAGTCCACGCAACTGCTGGCCGACGTTGGCGTCGAAGCACCGGATCGGATGCTCGGACCACTGCTGCGGGCATCGCTGGAGAATGCGCTGGCCTCCGGCGAATCGGCGTTGACCGGCCCCGTCGCGCGCGGCGATGTGGGCACGGTCAAGGCGCATACCCATGCACTGCGGGAGTACAGTGACCGCGACGGGCCGGCAGATTTTTTGGCCGCATATCTCGCCATGACCGCCGCGACCGCGTCGCGGGCAGCCGCGCGGGCTGTGCTGACGCCGGTTCAGCTGCAGCTCATTGAGGCGGCGCTGCGTCCCGATGAACCGCCGCCGGATTAATGTGCACTTTCCGTTCCAAGATGTTTTCCGATCCACGAAAGCGAATAAAATTATGGCCATCGCGCTTGCCACCACTATCGCCGGGCTCCGGAAAGCCAGTGCGGCTCTGCTGGCGGAAAAAAGCCGGGCGTCCGGCTACGAGGGGACGGCGGGAGGTGCCGCCGGGCCTGCGCGGCTGCCATCGCTGGGCCTCGTGCCGACAATGGGTGCCCTGCATGCCGGCCATGCCGGCTTGGCGCAGGCTGCGGTGGAGCACAACGACGTCGTCATCGCCAGCATCTTTGTCAACGCTTTGCAGTTCGGTGATCCGGCAGATCTGGACCGCTATCCCCGCACGTTTGAGGCGGATATGGCTCTGCTTGAGGCAGCGGGGGTGGACCTGGTCTTTGCTCCCTCCGCACTTGAGATGTATCCGGGCGGGGAGCCGTTGGTCCGCGTGGCGGCAGGGCGCTTAGGCCAGAAGTACGAGGGGGCCTCCAGACCGGGACATTTTGACGGCGCACTGACGGTGGTCGCTAAACTGCTGCACGTCTGCCAGCCGGCGGTGGGGAATTACCGGGCGTATTTTGGCCAAAAAGATGCTCAGCAATTGGTCCTGGTCCGGCAAATGGCGAATGATTTGAATTTTCCCGTCGAGATAGTCGCGGTCCCGACGGTGCGCAGTGCCGAAGGCCTGGCGCTTTCCAGCCGAAACCGCTTCCTTTCCATTACCGAACGTGACGCGTCGCTGGTGCTTTCCCGGGCACTGAGACTCCTACGCGACCGCGCGGATCAGCACATTCCGCTGGATCCTGAGTCGGTGCTTGAAATGATCAAAAGCCAACCGATAACTCAATTGGATTATCTTGAGATTGTCGACCCCCAGACGTTGGAGCCGAGGGCGGAAAACTGCCGCGAAACACCTTTCACCGGTGAGGCGCTGGCACTGGTCGCAGCCCGGGTTGGCCCTGTCCGGCTGATCGACAGTATGCCTTTGGGGTACTGACCGGACCGGGGTGCGCAGCTGGGAAGCGTACCCAGTTCCACAGACTAAACTTGTCTACCGTGAGCAATGACAAAACCTTGACCCCAGAAGCCGTGGAAGTCCCGGAGCAGATGCAGGTCCGGATGGAAAAGCGGGCCGAGCTGATTGAAACGGGCGCGCAGGCCTATCCCGTCGGCGTCGAGCTTACCCACACGCTGGCACAGATCCGCGCCAAGTACCCGGAACTGGCGGCTGATGAAACCACCGGCGAAATCGTCGGTGTAGCCGGCCGCGTTGTTTTTATCCGCAACACCGGCAAGCTGTGCTTCGCCACCCTCCAGGCCGGTGACGGAACGCGGCTGCAGGCCATGCTCAGCCTGGCGGCGGTAGGGGAACCGGCGCTGGTGGACTGGAAGGCACTGGTGGATCTGGGGGACCACGTATTCATTCATGGGGAGGTCATCAGTTCACGGCGCGGTGAGCTTTCCATCATGGCGGACTCGTGGCGGATGGCTTCCAAGGCGCTGCGGCCGCTGCCGGTGCTGCACGCGGAGCTGTCCGAAGAAATGCGGGTCCGTCAGCGCTACGTCGACCTAATTGTGCGCCAGGATGCCCGGGAGCAGGTCAGGACACGCTCGGCGATTGTCCGGGCCATCAGGGACACCCTGCACGGCGAGGATTACATTGAGCTGGAAACGCCTATTCTTCAGCTGGTGCACGGTGGGGCAGCCGCCCGGCCGTTCCGGACACATCTTAATGCTTTCGATCAGCCTATGACCTTGCGCATCGCGATCGAGCTTTATCTTAAGCGGGCCGTGGTCGGCGGAATTGACAAGGTTTTCGAAGTAGGCCGCATTTTCCGCAACGAGGGCGTTGATTCCACGCACAGCCCGGAATTCACCATGCTTGAGGCCTATGAAGCCTACGGGGACCAATTCAGTATGGCCAGGATCATGCAGCGCATAGTTTTGGCGTGCGCCGACGCTGCCGGCTCGCGGACCATACAGACGCCGCGCGGGACGGTAGAGCTCGACGGCGAGTGGCCTTGGCTGCCGCTGTACCGGGGGCTTTCCGACGCTATCGGGGAGGAGATAACTCCGGAGACGACGGCATCGCAGCTTCGCGTCATTGCCGCCCGGCACGCTCTGCCGGTGGATCCCGCGTGGGATGCCGAGAAGCTGGCGGTGGAGCTCTTTGGCGAAATTGTGGAGCCGACGCTGATCCAGCCGACCTTCGTCTGTGACTATCCGCCGTCGGCCCAGCCGCTGGCCCGCCCGCACCGCACGGATGGACGGCTCATTGAGGCGTGGGATCTGATCATTGACGGCAGGGAAACCGGTACCGCATTTTCCGAATTAGTGGACCCGGTGATTCAGCGTGAGCGGCTTACCGCGCAGTCACTGCAGGCTGCGGCAGGGGATCCGGAGGCCATGGCGCTCGATGAGGACTTCCTGCGGGCGCTGGAGTATGGGGCGCCCCCCATGGGTGGCCTGGGCCTTGGCGTGGATCGGCTGGTAATGCTGTTTACCGGGGTGGGAATACGCGAGGCGATTCTCTTCCCCCTGATGAAGCCCGAAAGCCTCCCAAAACCCGAATAGAAGAGGGAAACAATGGATTTTCTGGCAGCTATGGTTCCATACCTGGCGGTTATCGTTCCGTCAGCGGCGCTTGCGGCGCTATTTTATTTCGCCATGAAGGCAATTTTCAATGCCGACAGATCGGAACGCGACGCCTTGGCACAAGCCGAGCGCGAAGCTGACGAAAGACTCGACTAAAAGCTTAATTTTCCACAGTCGAATCAATTATCTTTGACTGCACACTCACAGAGCGCCATACTTAATATGGAAATGAATTGGGAATAGCAATCGTCTGCAAAGTACGGTCCGCTATATTTCCGGTTCAGCGGATCCGGGAATCTAGGTAAGGGGTTCTGATGGCGCAAAAAGTTGAAATCACGTTGGTCGATGACATTGACGAGGGCCCCGCGGATGAGAATGTCCGTTTTGCGCTCGACGGCGTCAGTTACGAAATCGACCTTTCGGCGGCCCATGCCGGTGAGTTGCGTGAAGCGTTGGGAGTTTATCTTGCGAAGGGCCGACGAGTCACGGGCCGAGTGGCAAAAGGCCGCTCAGGGGCCTCTCCCAAGGGTCAGGATGTGGGCCAGATCAGGCGCTGGGCGCGGGAAAACGGTTACCCCGTCCGCGAACGCGGCAGGATACAGGCGGAAATCCAAGAGGCTTACTTCAACGCCAACGGCTGACTTTCCCGGGCGTCATATTTCCCCTGTGGCGAACAAGCACCCACGAAGCCCGGTACCTGCGTAGCATCAAAGTACGCAGTAGCTAGGAGTGTGGCGCAATGTTTGAGAGATTCACTGATCGAGCCCGACGTGTTGTCGTGCTGGCCCAAGAAGAGGCCCGCATGCTCAACCATAACTACATCGGCACTGAGCACATTCTGCTCGGTCTCATCCACGAGGGTGAAGGTGTCGCAGCAAAGGCACTTGAGTCGCTGAGCATTTCCCTTGATGGCGTGCGCGAGCAGGTCCAGGAAATCATTGGTCAAGGACAGCAGGCGCCCAGCGGACATATCCCGTTCACGCCGCGGGCCAAGAAGGTACTGGAGCTCTCGCTGCGCGAGGCACTACAGCTCGGCCACAACTACATCGGCACAGAGCACATTCTGCTTGGTCTGATCCGCGAGGGTGAAGGCGTTGCCGCGCAGGTACTGGTTAAGCTCGGTGCTGACCTGAATCGGGTACGCCAGCAGGTCATCCAGCTGCTGTCCGGATACCAGGGCAAGGAGCCCGTCGCTTCCGGTGCCGGGCAGCAGGAAGGCGCACCCGCCGGGTCTGTGGTTCTGGATCAATTTGGCCGGAACCTGACTCAGGCAGCGCGCGAAAACAAACTGGACCCTGTTATCGGACGCGAACACGAGATGGAACGCGTCATGCAGGTCCTCTCGCGCCGTACCAAGAACAATCCTGTCCTGATCGGTGAACCGGGTGTCGGCAAGACGGCCGTCGTCGAAGGCCTGGCCCAGGCGATTGTGCGTGGAGATGTTCCGGAAACCATCCGGGACAAGCAGTTGTACACCCTGGACCTCGGCTCGCTCGTGGCCGGGTCCCGGTACCGCGGTGATTTTGAGGAACGCCTGAAGAAGGTCCTCAAAGAGATCCGTACCCGCGGGGACATCATCTTGTTTATTGACGAGATCCACACCCTCGTAGGCGCAGGCGCGGCCGAGGGTGCCATCGATGCTGCCTCCATCCTGAAGCCAATGCTGGCCCGCGGTGAGCTGCAGACCATCGGTGCCACCACCTTGGATGAGTACCGCAAACACATTGAAAAGGATGCTGCGCTGGAGCGCCGTTTCCAGCCGATCCAAGTGGCGGAGCCGAATGTGGTCCACACGATCGAAATCCTCAAGGGACTTCGTGACCGTTACGAGGCGCACCACCGCGTTTCCATCACGGATGGAGCTTTGGCCGCAGCCGCCACGCTCTCGGAGCGCTACATCAGCGACCGTTTCCTGCCGGACAAGGCAATTGACCTTATCGATGAGGCAGGTGCCCGGCTGCGCATCCGGCGGATGACGGCACCGCCGGAGCTCAAGGTCATGGACGGCAACATTGCCGAGGTCAAGCGGGAGAAGGAATCCGCCATTGACGCCCAGGACTTCGAGGGTGCAGCTTCGCTGCGTGACAAGGAGCAAAAACTCATTGCCGCGCGGGCGGAAAAAGAACGCAAATGGAAGTCCGGCGGCCTGGATGACATTTCCGAGGTTGATGAGGAATTGATCGCTGAAGTGCTGGCCAACTCGACCGGCATCCCGGTCTTCAAGCTCACGGAGGAAGAATCCTCGCGTCTGCTGAAGATGGAAGACGAACTGCACAAGCGTGTGGTGGGCCAGAATGAGGCCATCAAATCCATCTCGCAGGCTATCCGGCGCACCCGTGCCGGGCTGAAGGACCCCAAGCGTCCGGGCGGCTCGTTCATCTTTGCCGGCCCCACCGGCGTCGGTAAGACGGAGCTGGCCAAGGCGCTGGCGGAATTCCTCTTCGGCGACGAAGACGCGCTCATTACGCTGGACATGTCCGAGTACTCGGAGAAGCACACCGTCTCGCGGCTCTTCGGTGCCCCTCCGGGCTACGTGGGCTATGAGGAAGGCGGACAGCTGACCGAAAAGGTCCGCCGCCGGCCGTTCTCGGTGGTGCTCTTCGATGAGGTGGAGAAGGCCCACTCTGATCTGTTCAATTCGCTCCTGCAGATCCTCGAAGACGGCCGTCTGACGGACAGCCAGGGCCGGGTGGTGGACTTCAAGAACACGATCATTATTATGACCACCAACCTCGGTACCCGGGACATCTCCAAGAGTGTGGCCACCGGCTTCCAGTCCGGCACGGATATACAGACCGGCTACAACCGGATGCGCGCCCGGGTCACGGAAGAGCTCAAGCAGCACTTCCGTCCCGAGTTCCTGAACCGCGTGGACGATGTTGTGGTGTTCCCGCAGCTGACCCAGACGGAAATCATCGAGATTGTCGATATGTTCGTCGCCAGGCTGGAAAAGCGGATGCAGGATAAGGACATGGGCATCGAGCTGACCGGTGCCGCCAAGGTATTGCTGGCCACCCGCGGTTACGATCCCGCGATGGGTGCCCGGCCGCTGCGCCGCACCATCCAGCGCGAAATCGAGGACCAGCTGTCCGAGAAGATCCTCTTCGGCGAGATCAAGGCTGGAGATATCGTTGCCATTGATGTAACCGGGGAGGGCGACGACGCCAAGTTCACCTTCGAGGGAACGTCGAAGCCGCGCGTCCCGGACGCATTGCCCGCAGGCGCCTAGCAGCAGCAGGCTAAACTGCGTAGAAACTCCGTAAAAACTGCGCGGTGAGTGCGGCGGACTTCCCCTACAACTATGGTGTAAGGGAAGATCGCCGCACTCACTTTTTTGTGCATCGGGCCGCTCCGGGCTGGTCAAGCCGGATCTGGAGGCTTAGGTTCAGGATGTGAATGGAAATGAGCCCGCGAGGAGCATCCTCAGCCTGCCCGAACGGCTTCGTGCCCGAGCGACCATGCTCCAGCACGGCAGTTCCACAGATCGCACGGTTTTCTTCTCGGATGCTGTCTTCGCCATCGCGATGACGCTGCTGGTGCAGGACTTGAAACTGCCCGATTTTCCTGCGGATGCCGGGGCCGGTGCTGTTTCCGATGCTCTTGCCGCAAAAGTTCCGGCGCTGGGAAGCTCTATCCTGAGTTTTGCGCTGGTCGGCAGAACGTGGCTGAATCATCACCGGCGCTTCGGTGCCATCACCCGGTATGACGGCAAGCTACAGGTCTGCCGGTGCCGACCAGTATCCTTTTTGAGGCAGTTGGGAATTCGTCCTGGCCGCCCATTCTCTATGCCGTTACTGTTTCGGGCAGCACCACCGCAGTTTGGGCGGTCTTCCTGCTCTCGGTTCCGGTGGCGGAATCGGTTCCGGTGGCGGAAATTCGCCGCCGCCCAGACGCTGCTGTTTGCGGCCCAGGACAGCTCTGCTAAGCCTGCCGCGCCCCAGCAGTAACAGTTGCTTTCCTCATCGGACCCGTATCCGGTGCCGAGTGCTTGCTGGACGGACGCAAGAGAGGTGGCCCGGAAGTCTTCCGGGCCACCTCAATTGGTTACTTGCTATTCACCTTCCGTGCTGGGCCCGGTTACGGGACCAGCGGGTTGCACCCCCCGTTGGCACCTTCATAGGTGTCCAGGCGGTGGATGAATGCTGCCATCGCCTCGCGGGTGTTGGCTTCCACGGGGTGGTAGCTTCCATCCGGGTAACCGGTGGAGATCTCCGTGTCACCCATCCAGGAGATTTCTTTGTAGAACTGGTTGTTGGTTGCGACATCCGTGAACGCGGAGGTTGCGGGGGCCTGGTAGTCCTTGGCAGCCGGGATCATGCAGTAGTCCCCGGCGAATCGCTTCAGGAAGGCGGCCATCGCATCACGGTTTACAGCGGACAACGGCCGGTAAGACCCGTCGTCATATCCCATGGACAGCCCCGTCGAGGACATCCAGGACATTTCCTTGTAATACTGGGTGTTCGCGTTGATGTCCGTGAAGGGCGACTTTGTGGGGGCGGAGTACGCCGGTGAACCAGCCAGGCGGTAAAGGAACGCCGCCATGGCGTCGCGGTTCATCGTCTCGTAGGGCCGATAGGTACCATCCGGGTATCCGGTAGTCAGGCCCTTGTCTGCCATCCAGTTAATGTCCGCCTCGAACTTCGTTCCGGGTACATCGCTGAAGCGGAGCTGCCCATTTTCAGTCGGGACAACCTCAGCCTTCTGGTCCGTAGCGTTATGCAGGTGCAGGAACAGCGCTTGGGACTTGACGTCTTTCGACGCCCGGTTCACGGTCAGCTGTGTTGCATCTGCGTCGACGAACAGTGAATCGGCGGCGCCACCTTCGAACCACAGATCAGGGGTGACCGGGTTGAAGGAGACGGCGGGGGATGTATCCACCGGCACATTCTTACCCGTGTTGTCGATGCTGTAGGCACTCGTGGTGATCACCTGGTAAGTGAACGGTGCCGGCTTCGTGACATCCACACCGAGTGCCGACGCGAGCACCGGCAGCATGATCGTGTTGGTGTCGTAGGTGTTGGTGTCCGTGTCGCCAAGGAGACCGTTCGCGAACTCCTGGTCCACCGTCTCGGTAGTGCCGTCGGCATTCAGCTTGTCGGTGACGACGAGGATGCCGTCATAGCCCTTTGCGACGGTGGTGTACGTCTGGAAATCAGACTTACCGTCGCCATTGGTGTCGATTTCGACGCTGATCCCGCTGGCCGCCAGCAATGCCGGCCAATTGCCCCAGGTGCTGACACCAAAGTTGATCATGCCGTCGGCGGGATCGCCACCTGCCTTAAGGATGGCGGGAACCGTCGAGGATGCTCCAACGTACTGCAGGTCCATGGACTTGTTCGTGATCGTCGCGACCGGATTGTCTGCCTTACGCTCGCTGCTCGCACCGAGTTCGAACGGAGCCACAATGGAGAGGTACTGCTCCGTCCCCGTGCCCTGCATAATGCCGCGGCCTGAGAGGGTCGCAGCTGTTGTGTTTTCCGAGGGCTTGAAAGTGATCTTCGGGCCGGCGGTCATTGTGGCGACCGGCTTAGGGGCTGCATAGACCGGAACCCGCAGAGTGGGTGAAGAATCCGACTTCAGCTGCACCCGGCCGGAGGCATCCGCAAGGAACGTGCGCGGAAGGCCCAGCTGGGTAGCGGACATCGTCGGATCCAGTGACTTTGCCAGCTTGGTGGGATCGGCCACCGTCATCGTGACGGAGACTTCGGCCGCCGAGGAGTTCGCCGGCACAATGATCGAAGCCGGAGAGACGCTATACACGACGCCCGGCATCTGGGTGGCAGGCAGGTAGGACGCGGCGAACGTCTGCGGTGTGTTGCTGCGGTTCTGCACGGTGATCTTCTTCGTCACCGTGACAGCCTTGTCCGCTACCTCGACAACGCCGAAGTTGACGCTGGTCAGAGTCGGATCATCGGTGGCGTAGGCCAGAACATTGTCGCTGACAGCATCCAATGCGTTGACCCGGCCGGAACCTACCCGGTTGGGTCCATAGGCCACATTGCCGGTCATGATGTCCACATTGGCAGTGTTCATGATGGTGCTCTTTACCTGGTATGGCGTCATCTTGCCCGTTGCAAACAACAGGGCAGCGATGCCGGCCACATGCGGGGTAGCCATCGAGGTACCGCTCATGACGGCAATCCCGTTACCGGAACCGACACCAACGGAGCCAATCGAGGTCCCGGGAGCTGCAACGTCAGGCTTGACGATGCCGTTGGAACCGTGGACTCCACGGGAGGAACTGGAATTGAGCGTATCGAGGGCGTTGGTAGCGGCAGAGGCAGCACCCTTGAATGCCGGGTTCAACTGGATCTGCAGAGTGCCTGCCTTGGCGGCGGGGGTCAGCGAGTCTGTTGCCGCCTTGTTGAACTGAACACCCGGGATCGTCGCGTTGCCGGCAATGCCTGCTTCGAAGACGGTGCGCTGGGAATTGAAGACAACGCCCTTGGCGCCGGCCTTCTCGGCATTGTTGAACCGGTCCGCGGAGCCACATTTGCGGGTGGCGTCGTTGTCATCCCAACTGAGCATCACCCACTTACCGGCAAAGGCCGCGGCCTCCTCGGTGCTGAATTCTGTACACCCGGTATTGTTCGAATCCGGCGCAAACTGGACAGTACCTTTGAGCATGGCCGGTGTAACCGAAGGATCCGAGTAATTAAAGTTGGACGAATACTGACCGGCAACGGAACCAGCCTTGTCTGCGGGAGCCAGCACGTCAATCCGGTCCACGGCGGCCTGCGAACCAACACTGTTGGCTACGGTCAAGGAGGACTTTGCGTTGCCCGGGGAGCCACCGATGTCATAAAAATCGCCGGCATTTCCGGACGCCACTACGGAGAGCACGCCAAGACCGGTCAGTGCATCGACGATGTCATTTTCCGGGTCATCGGTGGGAGAGTAGTCCGAACCAAGCGACATATTGACCACATTGGCACGGTCGCTGAAGTCGCCGTCATTATTGGGGTCCAGCACCTTGTCGAGGGCAAGGCCGACAACGTCGGAGGAACCTTCACACCCAAAGACGCGCAGCGAGACGAGTTTGGCCATCGGAGCCGAGCCGGGTCCGATCTTCATCTCGTTGACTTTGGCCGCCGTCAGGCTGCTGTAGTCACCGGCAAAGGTGCTGCCGTCAGCGTTCAATCCGTATCCGGCAGCGGTGCCGGCAACATGGCTGCCGTGTCCGCCGCAGTCCAGCGGATTGCCGTCCGGACGTGGTTTTTGCTTTGCGGGGTCTGTTGAGCCGGCATCGTAGTCATCCCCGACCAGATCCCAGCCACCGGCGAACTTAGCCGTGTCATAGAGACCTGCGCTGGCCGGCGGAAGGTCCGTCATGGCCTTGGCCGCGGCAAAGGCTGCAGTGGTTCCCGGTCCACCGAAATCCGCGTGTGTGTAGTCCAGGCCGGTGTCCAGCACAGCGATCGTTGCGCCCTCCCCGGTCTGGTGCTTCTGCACCCAGGCATCGAGCGCCTTGGTGTCGATGTCGGTGCCCTTATTCTGGTATGACTTCGACACGATCGGAGTGATCTTGACGACGTCGTCACGGTTGGCCAGCGCCCGGACCTTGGCAGCGTCGCCAATAATTGCCACACCGGGAAGAGTGTTGGTGGTGGTGTAGATCTGCTCGGCCGATGCTTCACTGGCGACGGACTGTGCCTTGGCTTCAATGCCGGCGCGGAGCTGTTTGACCAGCTCCGATTTGTCCACCGGTGCCTTTGTGCCGTCCTGGACCTGCTGCGGCTGCGTGGCGGCAAAAGTGCCTTGGCCCTTGAACTGGACATACACGGAAACCGGGCCCGAGGCGGAACTGAGACTTCCACCCATCTTTTGGACCGGTTTCAGCTGTACTGGTACTTTCTGACCTGAAATCCCTGCGGCCAGATTACTGGGTGGGTTGGCATCGTCGGCCATGGCTGCGTTGCCCATGGTTGCGACCATGGTCACTCCCGTCAGAATCGCCAGAATTTGTGATCTGGCTCGACGTGATTGCTTACTCATCGAACTCCTCATGCAGGATCGCCACGGCGGTGCTGAGCCGTGCATGAGGTTAGTGCTGCCCCCAGGCGCCGTGGCTATACGGTGAAATGGGGGATATCCGAGCGGAATACCCGGGCCCCCGGCGGCGGCTCCTCCAACAGAGGTGCAGCCACTGCTTCTACCCTTGTGTGTAATGACTGACATGTAAAGACTTTTTGCAGATTTTTTACAGCCTCTTTACAGCCGCCTGTGTTTCGTCCTGCAAGCCAGCCTCAGCGACGAGGGTCTGCGTGTGCGTGGTTGCCGGTTTCCGTTCGGGGTGCGTTCTGCCCTCGTTTGGTAATCCGTTCCCTGAATCGATTGAATTGGCGGCGGACTACACCACGTTGACCCGCGCCAACGCGCCCGGTTTCGAAACGATCCAAGCGGGCACTCTGACCGCTGACCGCATCGAGTAGTTCCTGCAGCTTGCGCTCAATGTGGTCTGCACGCAGCTGGAATTCATGGGATTGGCGGTCCTGAAGTTTGGTGAGGTAGAGCAAAGCACCGACGCCGTGCGTTTCGACGTAGGCTTTCAGGTACTGCTCCCGTACCAGAAGGTCGTATTTGCGGTGGTCATCGCTGCGGGCGGTGAAGCTGTTGCCCATGTCGCCGGTGGCTTCTCGGCGTTGGTTCCAGTAGGCGCGGGCTTCGCCGTCGATAAAGCCGATGCTGAAGCGGCTAGCGAATCGCAGGTGGAATTCCCAGTCTCCGACAGCGGGGAGGGACTCATCGTAAAAACCGATCTGGTCGTGAACGGACCGTCGGTAAAGGAAAGAGATCGGTACCCCGCGGTTATGGCGGAGGAGATCGAACAATGTTATTTCGGTGATGTCCGCCGCAAACCGTTCACGGCCCACAACTTCGATTCGGTCCCCGATAATCCGTTCGTAAACGATGTCTGTCCGAACCATTACCCCCTGGCCGCCCGATGCTATAAGGCAGTCAACTGTTGACTGCAGGAAGTCCGGCCGCCACTGGTCGTCGTCGTCATGGATAGCTATATAGGTTGACTCAGTGGCCCGGATTCCCAGATTCGACGCCGCCTCCATTCCCATCGACGAGGAATTATGCAGCACTTGGATTCGGGCTTGAGCTTCACCGGCGTGCTTGGCGACTATGCTATCGACCGGGCGGGAAGGACCGCCATCGTTGATGATCAACAGCGTCCAGTCGGTGTAGGTCTGGTTGAGGACGTCTCGAATACCCCGGTCCAGGAGCAAGCTGCGGTTCTTTGTCCGCATGATTATGGCGACTGTCGCCGCGGGAACGGCATTCATCGCCCGCGGTTCGTTCTCTGCCGGCATTTCAGTCACTTCGATCGCGCCCGCTTCAACCTGCCGGTTACCTGCCACGCCAAAGAGGCGGCACGGAACGCTTTGGAACCGGATATCTTATCCAATTCGCTGTGAACGCTGTCATTGCCGGCCCCCAGCAGGTGGCAGACATCCCGCTCGCGCTGCAGCTCCAATTCGGCAACGGCTGCCCGAAGCTCTACCGGGCCGCATGCTTCCCGCACGGCTTCTGCCTCCGTTGTCCATGAGCCGTCGGCTGCATATTCTGCAGCCGGGCTGAGGTTCGGTGGCGCTGGCTGGGCCTGCCCCTTAAGCGCCAGCGCGACGGCGTCCCACCAGGCTTGTGACTCCTGCACCCTGCCCCTGCGCAGGTTACGAAGGTGAGCTTCTATCTCCGGCCGGTGTGCCCACGCGGCCAGCACTGCGTCCCGAAAGCCGCCCGTGAGAAGGGATGTGAGCGGGAGGCTGAAGGATCCGAGTCCCCAGTTGCGCAGGGCGCCGGAAAGCCGGACGTCGGAATAATGATCAGTACTCAAGGCGACGGCGGGAACACCGGCTCCTGTGGAGAAAACTGCTGGGTGGTAACGCGAGGTAATAACTATACTGGCGCCGGCGGTCATCGCGGCAGCTTCTTCGGAAGGGAGGACCTCCAGCAATGTGAGCTTCTTCGTCCGCATGGCCGCAGCGATCCGTTCATGTGCATGCAGGTCCTGGTTCCGAAGGGCGGCTGAGTCCATGTGCGGGATGAAAACGATGCCGAGTCCTGACACCTCGGCGAGCTCGTCAAGGACTGCGCCGACGGCACGGTAAAACCCGTCTTCTGCCAGTCCGCCTGTCGCGGCGGAGAACGAAACGCCGATGTACGGATCGTTATCCGACGGTGGGACCGACGCGCCGGAGTCAAGGAAGGCCGCGTCGTCGAGTCCTGCTGACAGCTTGAACTCAGGTAGTCCCAGATCCAGGGCCAATCGGTGCGACTGGAGTTCCCGCGCTCCCACCAAGTCTGCGGATTTAACGAGCCGGGCCAAAGTGGCAGCATCCTTGGAGGTTAGAACCGGCCCAAAAGTCTGCCCGGAAATCACCAGCGGCTTCCCTAGATGTTTGGCCACGGCGGCTACAGCTGCCCGCTCATAAAGAAGCCAGCCGTAGGT
Organism: Arthrobacter terrae; assembly: GCF_015708085.1. GTDB lineage: Bacteria > Actinomycetota > Actinomycetes > Actinomycetales > Micrococcaceae > Arthrobacter_M > Arthrobacter_M terrae. Next base: position 96,087 of record NZ_JADNYM010000012.1, read on the forward strand.
CGAGTTCATGTTTCCGCCGCCGGCGATAAGCACCGCATCACAGCTTTGGATGACGCGGAGCAGCTCCCACGCCTGGTCATCCGCCGGCAGCACATCTGCTTCACCCTTCAGAACCCGGAATATCTCATCCAAGTACCTTTCCCGGTCCAACGGTGCCCACGGGAATTCGATGGTCCTGGCGGAGTCCGTCCCGTGCATGTCCCGGGTCTGCGCAGGGTCACGGGAGAGAAGTACCAATTCATCAACCCCACGGCTCCGCAGCTCATTAGCGGCAGCATGCGCAATAGCTTCATCCCCGACGTGATACACGGCTTGGCCTACATCAGCTAAGAGAGCGACCTTCATGAAGTTCCTTCTGAAATGGGTTAATATGCGCTTTCAATTCACTGTCTTCCATCAAATGCCGGAAGTGAACCTCACCAGCTTAACCGCTGGCTTCCAGGCCAGCGAGTAGCGCAGGCCGGCCCGCCTCTGCCCGGCAGTAGTATTGCTGGGTGAGCGCGCCGATAAATGCCCCTGCTATCCAAATCCGCCCCGCCCGTACCAGCGACGTTCGTGCGATCAAGGCCCTGGTTGCGCCGCTGGCGGAACAGCAGATTCTGGTGGCAAAGGAAACCGTGGCTTACTATGAGTCGCTGCAGGAGTTCCGGATCGCGGAGTACGACGGCGAGATCGTAGGCTGCGGCGCCCTGCACGTGATGTGGGAGGATCTGGCCGAAATCCGCACGCTGGCTACTTCCGGCGCCTGGCGCGGACACGGCGTCGGGCATGACCTGACGGAACAGCTACTAAACGAGGCGCGGCAACTGGGCGTCAGCCGCGTCTTCTGCCTGACTTTCGAGGTGGACTTCTTCATCCGGCACGGCTTTACCGTGATGGCAGAGCAGGAGGCCGTTGATCCGAACGTTTATCAGGAGCTGCTGCATTCGCACGATGAGGGCGTAGCTGAGTTCCTTGACCTTGCGCGGGTTAAGCCAAATACCCTCGGAAACACCCGGATGATCCGCAGACTGTAGCTCCGCCGCCCGGGATATCCTCCAGCTTTTTCCCCGGACTTTCATTGCGTCCTCGAAGCGCTTGCTCTTAGACTCGGCAGTATGCTGGCTGGTTCTGTTGAGACGTTCCCACGGCACGTCCTGCGCGCTGCCTGCGGGTGCACCGGACAGCTTAACAAGGAATACGACATCGACCGCTGATAACTTCCAGGGAACTCCCCGCACCCCACCGCGATCCCGGCAGCATCCCGGCGGTTAGCCGGCCAATAGGAAAAGGAGCCCAAATGAAAAACATGCAGGACAAGGTTGTCGTGGTACCTGGCACGAGCGGCGGCGCGTCTCACCTAGCGCTGCCAGGCTGCGGGAAGCGATCATGAGCGGCTTGGAGCTTTTCCGGTCCGGTTACGGCGCGGTGCAACTGGTCCTTCCGCACCTGATCTCGGAGCGCGTGGCCGGATTGCGGCTCGATGACCGCGCTGCGGCGGTGGTCCGGGTGCTCGGTGCCCGGCACCTCCTTCAGGCCGTGGCGGTATCGGCCGTACAGGCTGTCGCTGAGCAGGGATCGTCGTTGTCCGGCACCGCGCATCGGCTCGGCGCCGCGGTGGACGTGCTGCACTCCGCCAGCATGGTGCTGCTCGCTTTGGCGGACGCCAAGCGAAGACGCGCGGCGCTCATGGATGCAGCAGTCGCCTGCCTTTTCGCCGCAGCGGAGTTCTCTGCCAGCCGGCAGCGGGGCATGCCCCGCTCTGGGCGCTGAATCTGCCGGATTACGCTTATACCCCGGCAGGTAAGTATCTGTATGGCCGCGGAATTATGCAAATGCAGCAGACCGGGCGAGTGGGTTATTCGCGGGCAGGCGGAAAATGGAGTCCGTTCTACTTCCGCCGGAGGTGAAATGGGTCGATGGGGTGAATCAGCAGCCGAACAGGCCTAATCTGAGGACAGCAGATGGTAGGACACCGTGACGGAAGGAAAGAAGGGCCCGATGGAAAACGCCAAGGAACCCCCAGCGCAGGAATCCCCGAACAGTGAAGCTCAAAACAATGTCGCCCGGCAGTTGGCCATTCTGGATGTGACCTCCCGGGCCGACGGCCAGACGCCGGAGGAGATCGGTGCAATGCTGCGCGACGCCTTTGCCCGCAGGGGTGCCCCGGCCGCGCCCGACATTTGGCTGGCCACGGTGGCCCGGGACGTATCCGTAGGTACTGCCTATGTCGTAAGCCGTGAAGCGATGGAAGAAGCCGCCCGCAGGATCGCCGGCTCGCTTTCGGTCAGCACTGCCGGTGCGCTCACTTCCGGCCACGCCGCCGGCGCCGGACCTGACGCCGGCTCTGGTACACCGCACCAGCACGACCAGAATGGACTTCCCGCGTTACCGCCTGGCGTTCGCCGGATAACCCTCCCTTCGCTGCTGGCGGAGCAGAGCCCGGAACTGCGCGGTTACCTGGCAATACCTCCGGGTCATGGGCCATGGCCGGCAGTGGTAATGCTCCACGAAGCATTCGCCATTGACGCCGTCATGCTGCGCCAGGTGGCGCGGATGGCCGCGGCCGGTTATCTGGTTCTGATGCCGGATCTTTTCAGCGCGGGAGGCCCGCGGCGCTGCCTGAGCGCGACGTTCCGGGCATTGAAATCGGGTCAGGGCCGCGCCTTTGCGGATATCGAAGCCGCACGCAGGGTGCTGCTGGACCGGGCGGACTGCACCGGCGCGGCAGGCGTGCTCGGATTCTGCATGGGCGGTGGATTCGCGCTCGCATCGGCCGCCCGGGGATTTGGGGCAGCCTCCGTGAACTACGGGATGATCCCCAAGGACGTCTCGGAGGTGCTCGAAGGTGCCTGTCCGATGGTGGCCAGCTATGGTGGCAGGGATCCTCTGCTGACCAGGTCAGTCCCGCGGTTGGAGGCTGCCCTAAAGCAGCATTCCATCATCCATGACATCAAAATCTACCCCGAGGCCGGGCACGCCTTCCTCAACGATTCACCCACCGGCCCCGCGCTGCTGAGACCGGTGCTCAAACTGATTACCGGCGCCGGCCCTGACCCGGAGGCCGCGGCCGATGCTTGGCAGCGAATCGAGGAATTCTTCGGTCAACAACTCAAGCACGGGACCGAAAGCTGAGCCACCGACGGGTCGTCCAGACGTAGCCCCCGACGCGGCAAAGGCGCAAAAAATACCTCGCTGGCTTAGCTTTATTGCCTCGACGTGCCTAGAATAAAAGTGCTTGCTGCCGCACTCGGCACAAGGGGTCCGTCCGTGGACCCGTCATCGTCTACAACGAAAGTGAGCACACTATGGGATTGGGCGACAAGATCAAGAACGCAGCAGAGCATGCGACCGGTAAGGCGAAAGAGACCACCGGAGACGCTACCAACAACGACGATCTCAAGGCCGATGGCATGAAGGATCAGGTCAGCGCGGACGCAAAAAAGGTCGGCGAGAACGTCAAGGACGAGTTTAAAAAGGACTAAGTCTTCCGCCCTGGCGGTGCACAAAACCGGCTGGCGCTGAAGCCGGAGGAGCACCGCAGGTTATTAAAGACACGTTCGACGGCGGCGGATCCCTTAGGGGTCCGCCGCCGTTTTGCCGCCCTATCCAAGGCAGAGGGTGGCAGGTAGGGTTCAAGCAGGGGCGTCTGGCGCAGGCGCCGTGACGAAGCCTGTGAGGAGTCCGCAGTGAAGAAGCTCATTAACGACCCTAAGTCCGTGGTCGACGAATCCGTGCAGGGCTTCGGCCTGGCCCATGCCGATCTGGTCAGTGTCAACCCGGACCCGCTGTTTGTCACGCGCAGCGGGGCTCCGGTACCCGGAAAAGTCGGACTGCTCTCCGGCGGCGGCAGCGGCCACGAACCATTGCATGCCGGATACGTGGGAATAGGGATGCTGGACGCTGCCGTGCCCGGTGCGGTTTTTACCTCACCGACGCCGGACCAGATCCTGCCGGCAACGCTTGCCGTTGACTCCGGTGCCGGCGTCGTCCATATTGTCAAGAATTACACCGGCGATGTGCTCAACTTTGAGATGGCGGCGGAGCTGGCTGAGGCCGAGGGTGTCCAGGTGCGCACGGTTCTGGTCAACGATGACGTTGCCGTGGAGGACTCGCTTTACACCGCCGGCCGGCGTGGCGTCGGCGGCACGGTGCTGGTGGAGAAGATCGCCGGAGCCGCGGCTGAGCGCGGCGACGGCTTGGACGCGGTGACGGAAATTGGCCGGCGGGTGAACGCGAATGTGCGCACCATGGGAGTGGCTCTGGCCGCCTGCACCGTCCCGCACGCTGGAGTCCCCAGTTTTGAGTTGGCGGACAATGAAGTGGAAATAGGGATCGGCATCCACGGCGAACCCGGACGGCACAGGATCGCGATGGAGAACGCGGACTCCATCACGGAGCGTTTGCTGGCGCCGGTGCTGGCCGATCTTCAGCTGCAGTCCGGGGAAAAAGTACTGCTTTTTGTCAACGGCATGGGCGGAACGCCGCTGAGTGAGCTGTACATTGTCTACCGGCACGCAGCAGCTGTCCTTGCTGAGGCGGGCCTGGTCATTGAACGCTCGCTTGTGGGCAACTACATCACGGCGTTGGAGATGCAAGGGTGCTCCATCTCCGTGCTCCGCCTTGACGACGAGCTGACTGCGTTATGGGATGCCCCCGTCAACACGGCCGCCCTACGCTGGGGCATCTAAAAAAGAGGGAGCGCCGGCATGAGAACAACACTGGACACCGAATGGGCCATTGCATGGCTTCAGGCCGCCGCGGACGCTGTTGCCGAACACCGCGTGGAGCTCAGCGAGCTGGATCGTGCCATCGGAGATGGAGACCACGGGGAAAACCTGGACCGCGGGTTCAGCGCCATCGCGGCGAAGCTGCGCGAGGAAGCCCCGGCAACCCCCGGGGCGGCGTTCAAACTCGCGGCAATGACCCTGATGTCCAAGGTGGGAGGTGCGGCGGGACCGTTGTACGGGACCGCTTTTCTGCGGGCGGCGACCGCCGTAGGCGAGGCAACAGAGCTGGATCCGGTGCTGCTCGCCGGCGCGCTGACCGCCGCCCGTGACGGCGTCGTCCTGCGTGGCAAGGCCGAACCGGGGGACAAGACCATGGTCGATGCCTGGACGCCGGCAGTTGATGCAGCGAAATCTGCCGTAGCCGCTGGAGCGGATGTAACGTCGGTGCTGGCCGCTGCCGCAGCCGCCGCGGAAGCGGGAGCCACCGCCACGGATCCGCTGACAGCGCGGAAGGGCCGGGCCAGCTACTTGGGTGAGCGCAGCGCCGGGCACCGCGATCCGGGGGCGGCCTCCTCGGCTCTGATCCTGCGAGCCGCCGCGGACACGGCATGAGCGTCGGGTTAGTGATCGTTTCGCACAGCGTGAAGTTAGCCGCCGGCGTCGTCGAACTGGCAGCCCAAATGGCTCCGGCGGTCAAAATCGTTGCCGCAGGCGGAACCACGGATGGAGCCGGCGAAACCGTGCTCGGCACATCGCTGGAGAAAATCATGGATGCCCTCAACGCCGCCGAATCCGGCGAAGGCGTCTTAGTTCTGACCGATCTTGGTTCCGCGGTAATGACCGCCGAATCGGCACTGGAAATCATCGGCAGTCCGGCGACTACGCTGCTGGCGGACGCGCCGCTGGTTGAAGGCGCCGTTGCCGCCGCCGTCGCGGCGCAATCCGGGGGGAATCTGGACACTGTCCGCCGGGCTGCCGAAGAAGCCTGGCAGCCTTCGCTGTCGCCGGACCCGGACCCGGACCTGGAGGCGGAGGCGGACCCGGCGGCGCCCGCCGTTTCCGGGGTCCTCCCAAAGAATTCAAGCCCAGCGGGGACCAGCGGGCTGGACGCTGATGAAGTGACCGCCGAGCTGGAGTTGATCAATCCAATGGGCCTGCACGCCCGGCCGGCAGCCACCCTGGCCGGGGCGCTGGGTGCAATGGATGTGGAGATAGACATAAATGGCGTGGATGGGCAATCGGTGATGATGTTGATGACGCTTGGCGCAGGCTATGGTGCGACCCTTCGCGTGCGCGCTACGGGCACCGACGCGCAGCAGGCCGTGAAGCTGGTGCGGTCGGAGGTTGAGAGCGGCTTCGGCGAGCTATAGCGGCTGCACCTGGAACCGGAAAGCGCAGCAACCAAGTCTCTAGGCCGGAAGGGCAATGCCACCACCGTCCGTTGCCTGGGCAAGCCCGTCAGTCAGTAGTCCCGCAATGGCTCGTTCCAGCTGGCTTTCTTCGGCGTTGAGCCGATAGAGCCGGGCCAACTCCGAGCCTACCGGATGTTCGGAATGCGCCGGGGCGAAGAGCAGCCCGCGCTGCAGCCCCGTTCCGGCGGCGCGCAGCACCGCCATCACGGCCCCGCGCACCTGCCGGTCCGTGCCAGCCCAGGCCTGGCCCTTTGGCTGGTATGTAGGTGCGGGCTCACCGGCGGCAAGCCAGGCACACTTTTCCTGGACGGGGCATTGGGCGCAATTGGGTGAGCGGGCGGTGCAGATCAACGCCCCGAGTTCCATCACCGCGGCGTTCCATCGCACCGACTGTCCCGGTTCGGTGGGGAGCAAGTGGTCGGCCAACCGGGTTTCCGCTGCGGTCAGTGCAGGTGCCGGTAGCGCGGTCCCGGATATCAGGCGGGCATGCACGCGGCGGATATTCGTATCCACCACGGTTGCCCGGCAGCCGAAGGCAAATGCGGCGACGGCGGCAGCCGTGTAGCTGCCGACTCCCGGCAAACTCAGCAGCGCCGCGTAGGAGCCGGGTACCTCACCGTCGTGCTCATTCGCCATGAGCGTCGCGGCCGCGTGCAGCCGCAACGCCCGGCGCGGATAGCCCAGCCGGCCCCAGGCACGGACCGCCTCGCCGGAGGGAGCCTGCGCTAAGGCCGTAGGGTCCGGCCAGCGGAGCAGCCAGTCCTGCCAGACCGGCAGCACGCGCGTCACGGGAGTCTGCTGGAGCATGACCTCGCTGACCAACACGCCCCACGCAGAACAATCCGGATCCCGCCAGGGCAGGTTCCGGGCATTCGATGCGAACCAACTGATGATTTCTTCGTGCAACTGAACGTCCTCAAGCAATATCGAATAAAAAACACAAACCGTTGCCGGAATAATGCTAACGGGCGCGCGGTAATCTCCGGCTGCTGCTGCTGCTGCTGCTGCCGCTGCTGCCGCTGCGGCGTGGTGACAAGCCTGCAGGGGCGCGGGAACCTACAGTGGAGGGATGGTAGGGAAGGGTAACGGGCGCGATGACAACAGGCACGGAAGCGGAACCGGCCGTACTTCCCCCGGCCGTAATTCTCCTGGCCGCCCATCCCCGCGGGTGATTTTCCGCCGTCGCCGGGCAGCGGTGGCTGCCGCGCTGCTGGTCTTGATCGTAATCGTTGTCGCAGCGCTTGCAGTCGTTTCCTTTCTGCGGCCGCGCACCGACCACTCCGGTTCTGCAGCGTCATCTTCCGGTGCCGGCGCCAGCGTCTCACCGCAGGCAACCGCATCGTCGACGGCAGGGCCGGAAACTACAGCGCCGGACGCGACAGAGTCGGCGCGTGCAACCAGCACCGTCCCGGCCGGAAGCGCCAGCCCGACGCCGACGGCAGTTGCCGCGTGCGCGGTGGACGCGGTTACTGTCACGGCGGGCACGGATGCGGTCGTCTACACCGCTGGGCAAAACCCCGTGCTGACGCTCAAGGTGACGAATAGGTCCAAGTCACCGTGCACGGTCAATGTTGGTACCAATCAGATGGAGTTCCTCATCTCCAGCGGAGATGACAGAGTCTTTTCCTCCAAGGACTGCCAGGAGGACGGCGCGGACCTTTTCAAGACAATTGCGCCGGGTGCCTCCGAATCGGCCAATTTCCCATGGACCAGGGTTCGTTCGTCTGCCGGTTGTGCCGCCGTTACCGCCACGCCGGGAGCCGGCGGAGCTTACTATTCGCTGACCGCTACCCTGGGACCATGGACCAGCCCTAAAGTCTCCTTCGAGCTGCAGTAAAGCCGGAATCGCACTCATGCGGGCAGCCGCAGCAACGCGGGAACCGCGGGTAGTTGACCCGGGAACCGCGGGTAGTTAGAGGAACCGGTCCAGCAGGCTTGCCTCTGCGATCCGGGACAGCCCTTCACGAACCGTTCTGGCGCGTTGTTCGCCAATCCCATCCACCACCATTAGCTCATCAATGGTGGCCGCCATCAGGTTCTGCAGACCGCCGAAGTGATCCACCAGTCTGTCCGCGACCGCCCGCGGCACGGCCTTGAGCCCGGACACCAGCCGGTAGCCTCGGGGTCCGATGATCGCCTCCAGTGATTCCGGACCAGTAGTCAGACCAACGATGTTCGCGATCCGGCTCAGATCGATCAGCTCCGTGGGGCCTATTCCCTGAAGTGCGGCGACGGCAGCGTCAATTTCGGCCGAAGTCCGGGAAGCGGAATAGTCGCGGATGACCATTTCACTGCCAGGGCCGCGCCCCACCGTCAGCTCGTCATGCTGGAGAGACAGCAGCCGGCCGTCCACGCCCAGTTCCAGAACATACTGCGCAATTTCTTCGGAGATCCGCCGAACCATTTCGTGCCGCTGCAGCGTGACGGCAACGTCCCGGACGGTCACCATGGCCTCGATTTCCAGGGCGGAAAGCGAGCTGGTGACCTGGTCCAGCCGGGACCGGTAGCGCTCCAGCGTTGCCAGCGCCTGATTGGCCCGGGCAAGCACCTTTTCCGAGCCCTCGAGCACGTAGCGCAGACCGTGCACGTAGAGGGCGATAATCTGCATCGATTGGCTGACCGAAATGACCGGTACGCCTGTCTGTATGGCTACCCGTTCGGCGGTTCGGTGCCGGGTGCCGGATTCCTGCGTTTCAATGCTGGGATCGGGGACCAGCTGCACTGCTGCCCGCAGGATCCTGTTCGCGTCCTTGTCACAGATGATCGCGCCATCCATCTTCGCCAGTTCGCGCAGCCGCGTCGGGGAGAATTCAATACCTATGTCGAAGCCGCCGGAACACAGTTGGTCAATGGTGCGGTCGGAACCGAGGACTATTAGTGCACCCGTTCGTCCGCGCAGGATCCGCTCCAGGCCGTCACGCAGCCCGGTTCCGGGTGCAACCCGGGCCAACGTGGCCTTGAGGGCTTCTTCGGGGCTCCGGGCCATCGCCTTATTCCTTCCGCGGTGCGCGCGGGTGCTTCCGCGTTAGTCACAACGCCAATAATAGTAGAATCCGGCGCTTCGGATCACAGCGGCTGGTCATTCCTGCAGCGGTTTCACCTTGCGTTCCATAGCGGCGTCGCGGAAGAGCAGGTCCATTGCTTCGGCCAGATGATGGACCTCCCGGACCGAGAATCCCTTGGGTATTGTCCCGGCACCCTTTGGGCTGGCGGGCACTATGGCGTGCGTGAAGCCGAGGCGGTGCGCCTCGTGAATACGCTGGCTGATACCCGGGACCGGACGGACTTCGCCAGCGAGTCCGACCTCGCCGAACGCAATGAGCCGGTGGGGAATGGCCACCTTGGCCTTGGCCGAGGCCACAGCGAGCACAATCGCCAGGTCCATGGCCGGCTCGGTCAGCTTTACGCCGCCCACGGTGGCAACGTAGCTGTCCTCGCCGGTCAGGTCGGCACCGGCCCGCTGCTGGAGCACGGCAAGCAGCATGGAAACGCGGGACGAATCGAGACCGGTGGCGGAACGGCGGGGCTGCGAGGTGGAACTGGCTGCAAGCAGGGACTGCACTTCGGCCAGCAACGGACGCCGGCCTTCCAGCGTGACAGTGATGCATGTACCGGAGACCGGATCCTTGGTCCGGGAGACGAACAACCCGCTGGGATCGGCGAGGCCAATAATTCCGTGTTCGGTGAGGTCAAAACAGCCCACCTCGTCCGTGGGTCCGTAACGGTTTTTGATGGCGCGGACCAACCTGAGGCGGGAATGGCGTTCACCATCGAACTGGCAGACGACGTCCACCAGATGCTCCAGCAGGCGCGGACCGGCGATGGATCCGTCCTTGGTGACGTGGCCGACCAGCAGGGTAGTCATATTGAGCCGCTTTGCCGCAGCAATGAGGGAAGCGGCAACCTCGCGGACCTGTGAGACGCCGCCTGCACTACCGTCCACGGCGGCGCTGCTGAGCGTCTGAACGGAATCGACAATCAGCAGTTTGGGCATCAGTGCCTCCACCTGACCCAGCGCAGCTCCCAGATCGGTTTCCGCGGTCAGATACAAAGTGTCGGCAACGGCACCGATCCTGTTGGCGCGCAGCTTGACCTGCGCCGCCGATTCTTCGCCGGTTACGTAGAGCACATCACGGACCTCCACCCGATCCTCATTACGCGCAAATTTCGCCGCTACGTCCAACAGCAGAGTGGATTTCCCGACGCCGGGCTCACCGGCCAGCAGGATGACAGCGCCGGGAACCATGCCTCCACCGAGCACCCGGTCCAGTTCGGGAACGCCGGTAGGCAGGTATGCCGCCGTCGACGCATCCACATCCGCAATCTTCAGCGCCGGAACGGCAACGGCAGTTGCCGCCGTCGTTCTGGCGACGCTGACGCCGGATTCCTCCACGGTTCCCCAGGCCTGGCACTCGGCGCAGCGACCCACCCACTTGGCGGTGGACCAGCCACATTCGGAGCATTTGTAGCCTTGTGAGGGTGTCCGCCCGGTGCGGAGGGATTTTGTTGCCATGAAACCAGCGTAACGGCGCCCACTGACACTGACCGTTGTGGCCGGTCGGCGGCAACGTCCTCGGAAGGTCCCGAACTGTTCACCGGCCGTTCATTTGCCCCGGACCGTCCCGTTACCTGGGCTGCATAGCGTGAACAGCGGTAAGGCACACCAATGGCTCCTGCACTTTGGGGCCGATCTGCGATTCCCTGGAAGGGGCAAAATTTAGTGAAGGCATTTCGCTTTGGGCAGGCTGCGGCAGTATTGACGGCCGGCGCTCTTGCACTGACGGCCTGCGGCGGCAATTCCAGCGTTGCCGGCACGTCCTCCGCCGACGCATCCGGGTCGGCAACGGCCGCGGCGGATTACAGTACCCTCTCCGGCACGGTCACCGCCGGCGGTTCCAGCGCGCAGGCCAACGCCCAGGCCGCCTGGAGCGCGGGGTTTAAGGCGCAGGCCGCGAAGGTGACTATCAACTACGACAAATCCCAGGGATCCGGCGGCGGTGTCACCAACTTCATCTCCGGCTCGTACGATTTTGCCGGTTCCGACGCCTATCTTTCGGCGGACCAGGCCACGAAGGCGCAGGCCGTCTGCGGCACCGGCGGGGCGGTAAATCTTCCGGTCTATTTAGATGGTGTGGCGATTGTCTTCAACCTCAAGGGCGTGGACAAGCTGCAGCTTTCTGCCGGTACCCTGGCGAAGATCTTCACACAGCAGATCACGAGCTGGGACGATGCGGCCATCAAGGCCGACAATCCGGGTGCCACGCTGCCCTCCACGGCTATCACCACGGTGACACGATCGGACGGCTCCGGTACCACGCAGAACTTCAGCAACTACCTTCACCAGGTTGCTCCCGACGTCTGGACCGCTCCGGCCAGCAATAAGTGGCCGGTAGCCGGTTCCTCGGCTCAGCAGGGCGGCTCGGGCGTGGTCAACACGGTCAAGGCCGGCGACGGCACCATCGGCTATGCGGACCACAGCGCCATCGGTGACCTGCCGGCTGCGGCCATCAAGGCAGGGGACAAGTACGTTTCGTTCAGCCAGGACGGCGTCACCAAGGCGATTACGACGGCGGTGACGCCGGCTAAGAGCACAGTGGCCGGCGATCTGGGCCAGGACATTGACTACACCAAGCTCACTTCCGGGGACGCCTACCCAATCCCGCTGATCTCTTACGACATCCTCTGCACCCAGTTCAAGGACGCGGCGCAGGCCAAGCTGGCCACGGCCTACATTGACTACATTGTCAGCGATCAGGGGCAGAAGATCGCAGCGAAGAACGCCGGCTCCGCGCCGCTGCCGATCGAGCTGGCTGACAAAATCCGGGCGACACTGAAGACGGTTTCGTAGATGTGAGCAGCTCATTGACGACAGAAACCACAGACCCGCCCGTGCCGGGTAAGCCAATGCCCGATAAGCCAATGCCCGATATGCCAATGCCCGATAAGCCACCGGCGGGCAAACCGAAGGCAGCCACCAGGGCCAGGCCCGCGGACCGGGTCTTCAAGTTCCTGAGCACCTCGGCGGCCGTTTCCATCATGGTGATTCTGGCCGGGGTGGCGCTCTTTCTGCTGGTCCGGGCGCTGCCGGCGATCACGGCGGGCTGGAGCACCAATCCGGAGCTCAAGTCCGGGGTCACCGGAGGCTTCGCCAGCTTCTGGGCGTACGTTTCTCCCCTGGCGTTCGGGACGGTGTGGGCTTCGGTGATCGCGCTGCTGATGGCCACGCCGGTCGCGATCGGCATTGCGCTCTTCATTTCGCACTACAGCCCACGACGGATGGCGAACTTCCTCGGTTACATCATCGATCTGCTCGCCGCCGTACCGTCCGTGGTCTACGGACTCTGGGGCATTCTGGTGATGCGGCCTTTCCTGCTGCCGATGCAGGAATGGCTCAACGCCTACCTGGGCTGGATCCCGCTCTTCAGCGGGAAGGTCACCTCCACCGGCTCGAGCATTCTGACCGGTGCTGTGGTCCTGGCGGTGATGGTTTTGCCGATCATCACCGCCATCAGCCGCGAAATATTCCTGCAGACTCCCAAGCTCCATGAGGAGGCCGCGCTGGCACTGGGCGCGACACGCTGGGAAATGATCCAGCTGTCCGTGTTCCCGTACGCCCGCTCCGGCGTGGTGAGCGCTGTTTTACTGGGATTGGGAAGAGCGCTGGGTGAAACCATGGCCGTCGCGATGATCATATCGCCGGCCATTATCGCCTCTTTTCGAATCATTACCGAGGGTGAAAACCCGCAGACCATCGCGTCCAATATTGCGCTGAACTTCCCGATCGCCACCGGGATGCAGCGTGACGCGTTGATTGGCACCGGACTGGTGCTGTTTGTGATCTCGCTTGCCGTTAACATGTTGGCCCGGCTGATTGTGAATGTTAAGCCGCGCAAGAAGCCACCGAAGAAGAAAGTGCCAACCGGCGACGGCGGACGGTCACCTGCCGAGGCTGCCGTCGGGGCCGCTATGGTGGCGGCCGTGGGTGCCGGCGCGGACAGGGACCGCACTAGCGAAGGAGGGTTGTTATGACGGCTGCAGCCAACACGCTCCGGCATCCTGCCGTCCGAAACCGCCTGACGACGCGGCAGTTACCCAAACGGGCCGGTCTTTACACCCTGATCGGTGCGTTCATCCTTGCCGCAGCGGTGCAGGGGCTGACGGGCTTCAACTGGTTTGGACTGCTGGCCTTTACCTGTATGTTCTACCTGCCGGCCATCTACCTCCTGTCCCTGGTCAAGGAGAACCGACGCAGGGCGATGGACCGTTTGATCCGCGCGCTGGTGACGGTGGCGTTCGGGCTGGCTCTTGCGCCGCTGATCTCCACGCTCTGGACGGTCGTCAGCAAGGGCCTGGGAATCCTGAACTGGGAGTTCATCAGCACCACCGGGGGAGCGGCCCGGATCAATCCGGATACTCTGGAGCTCGTCTCCTCCTCCGGCGCACTGCAGGCGATCGTCGGAACGCTACAGATCACCGGACTGGCCACACTGTTCTCGGTGCCGATCGGCCTGTTGGCGGCCATCTACCTGGTGGAATATGCCCAGCCCGCATTCTGGCTGCGCCGCACGGTCAATTTCCTCGTCGACGTCATGACGGGCATCCCTTCCATCGTCGCCGGTCTGTTCGCATTTTCGCTTTTCACCCTGCTGCTCGGACCGAAAGCGTTCAGCGGCCTTTCTGCCGCCGTCGCCCTTTCGGTCCTGATGATCCCGACCGTCGTGCGCGCCTGCGAGGAGATGCTCCGCCTTGTTCCCGCCGACCTGCGCGAAGCGTCCTATGCGCTCGGCGTGACCAAGTACGTCACCATTGTGCGCATTGTGATTCCGACGGCGATCGCCGGCATCGCGACCGGCGTCACGCTCGCTATTGCCCGCGTGATCGGGGAAACCGCCCCGATCTTCATGGCGGCCAGCTTCACCGATTCGTTCAACGCGAACCCGCTCTCCGGGCCCATGCAGACGCTTCCGGTGATGGCGTATACCGGCTATAAATTCCCCGGCCAGGACATCGATCTATCCAACAATCAGGCGTGGGGTGCGGCGCTGCTGCTGGTGCTGCTGGTCATTGTACTGAACCTGGTTGCCCGAATCATCGCCATGATCTTCGCCCCCAAGACCTCCCGTTAGAAGGAACCACATGTCCAAGAGCAACGGTGTTGGCAAGAGCATCAGTGTTGGCAAGAGCATCAGTGTCAAAGACCTCAATGTCTACTACGGCGGGTTCCTGGCCGTCCACGATGTCAGCATCGACATTGCCCCGAGATCGGTGACGGCCTTTATCGGGCCCTCCGGCTGCGGCAAGTCCACCCTGCTGCGCACGCTGAACCGGATGCATGAGGTGCTTCCGGGCGCCCATGTCACCGGAGAGGTGTTGGTGGATGGGGACGATCTGTACGGCGCGGGGGTTGACCCGGTGACGGTGCGCCGGCAGATCGGGATGGTTTTTCAACGGCCCAACCCGTTCCCGACCATGTCCATTAAGGAGAACGTGCTGGCGGGGGTCCGGCTCAATAACCGGCGCATTTCCCGCTCAGCCGCCGACGAGCTGGTGGAAACGTCGCTGCACAGCGCGAATCTGTGGAACGAGGTCAAGGACCGGCTGGATAAGCCCGGCCAGGGGCTCTCCGGCGGCCAGCAGCAGCGACTGTGCATTGCCCGCGCCATCGCTGTGGAGCCGCAGGTGCTGCTGATGGATGAGCCCTGCTCGGCGCTGGATCCGATCTCCACGTTGGCGGTGGAGGATTTGATTAACGAGCTCAAGGACAGCTACACGGTAGTGATTGTGACCCACAATATGCAGCAGGCCGCCCGTGTTTCGGACAAGACGGCGTTTTTCAATATTGCCGGCACGGGGAAGCCGGGGAAGCTGATCGAATACGCCCAGACCGCCACCATCTTCAATAACCCCGCGCAGAAATCCACCGAGGATTACGTTTCGGGCCGATTCGGGTAGGTCCGCGTACCATTCTGCGCACCGTTGCGGGCCGGGCGTGCGCAGGAGATACTCCTGCGCAGCGGAAGGGCCCAAGTCTGCGCAGCTTTTGCCGCAGTCTAGAGCAGCGCGGAGACGGCGAGGAAAAAGATCCCGCCCAGTACCGCCGCGGCGAGCGGGGTGGCCACCCACGCGGTGAGAATCTGCAGCCAGAGCCGGCCGTTGGTCACCGAGAACCGCTGGTTGCGGCCTGCCCCAATGATCGCTGATGTCACGGTGTGGGTGGTGGACAGCGGCAGGTGAAGACCGATCGCACCGACAAAAAGCAGCACGGCGCTGACCAGTTGGGCCACCAGGGCGCGCATCGGATCGATCCGCGTCAGCCGGCTGCCCAGAGTATGCGAAATTCGCCAGCCCCCGGCCAGCGTCCCGGCCGCGAGCAGAACTGCGGAAAAAGCCAGCACCCACACCGGAACGGTGCCGGTTCCGCCGAGTCCGGCGGCCGCCAGCGCAAACAGCAGGACCGTCGTCGTCCGCTGTCCGTCCTGCAGGCCATGACCGAAGGCGACGGCGGCAGTCGCGACAGCCTGCACCCGCCGGACACGGGTGTTGACGAGACTTGGTTGGGTGTGCCGCGACGCCCAGACGGCCGGGTAGACCATCACAAAGGACAGGGCGAAGGCAATTACGGGGGAGAGCAGCAGCGGCAGGACCACCAGCGTCAGTATCGTGACGTCCAGCCCCTGCAGCGGCTCCCGGCCGACCATGACCGAGGCAACAGATGCGCCGCCCAGACCGCCAATCAGCGCGTGCGTGGACGACGAGGGGTAGCCGCGGCGCCACTGGTAGATTCCCCACACGCAGGCCGCGGCCAGCCCTGCCAGCAACAGCCCCAGGCCCTCACGGCCCGGCGGAACCCGAAAGAGCCGCCCGCCAAGCGCCACCGCGAAGGCGCCGCTGAGCAGCGCTCCGATGAGATTGAAAAAAGCCGCCAGCACGACGGCGATGCTCGGCGTCAGCGACCGCGTGCGGACGGCGACGGCGACGGCGGAGGAAACGTCGCGGAAGCCGTTCAGAAAGGCAAAAACGGCGGCAAGAATCAGCACTGTCAGCAGGAATGCTGTGATCAAGCTACGATTCCTTGACGATGATGCTGCCCACCGCGGTGGCGACTTGGCGCATGTCCTTGGTGACGTTGACCAGCTGCTCGGCCACGTCGCGGTACCGGACGTAGGCTGCGGTCTTGTAATCGCGGAGCAGTTCACTGACAAAGACCCGGTGCGTGTGCTCGGCACGCCTGGCGAGTCGCAGGACCTGGATCCAGTAGTCCTCAAGCTCCTCCAGATTATCCATCCGGCGCATCGCGTCGGCAGTGAGCTCGGCCTGCCGGGCAATCACCTCCAGCTGGTCGGAGGCCCGCGCGGGAATACGCTCCAGCTTGTTCAGCGAGATTAGCTCCGCCGCTCCCGTGAGCTTTTCATTTGCCTCATTGAGGAAACGGGCCAGCGCAAACAGGTCTTCCCTGGGCAGCGGATTGATGAAGCTGGTCCGCATATGTGTCAACAGGGACACCAGAAGTTCACTCGACGCAGCTTCATGTTTGCGCATCTGCTCGGTCAATGGCTCAAAGTCCGTCGCCGGAGCTCCCAGCAACTCGGACAGCGTCTGCACGCTGCTGACAATCTCCTGGGCCATCCCGGCCAGAATGCGCAGCCCTGTTTTTTCCTGCGGGAACAGGCGCAGCTTCACGATAGGTCCCCTCCCGGATTGAGCCGATGGTTGCAGCGGCCGAATGGGCCGTGCAAGGACCTGGCTTTACTTCGCTGGCGGGTGACCGCGTTGACGCACAAAGGTGGTGCCGGACTGGGAGCGCCTCTCGGCGTTAGGCCGCTCTAGGCGGCTAAAATTTGGAGCCCGGGGGTTCCGCAGTCCGGCACCTACTTCAGTGTTCTACTTCGTCGAAGCTGTGTCAACAGGACACTCCATACGCCTGTCTGCTGCTAATCCAGTTCGCCGCGGCGCCAGGAGCCAGCGGCCTGCTCCAGGTCCTCGGCCGTTCGGATGAGTTGGCCGGCGTTGCGGGTCAACCGGTCCGCGTGCGCGCCGTCTGCGTGTTCGCGCTCATCCGCAATGCGGGACTGGCCCAGCGCCACCACCCGGCAGAACGCTGCCGAGCGTTCCAGTGCAACGTCAAATTCGCCGTCGAACGCCCCGGACAGGATGGCATCAGCCATCGTCTTGAGCTCATCCGCACCCGGCGGTTCGGCAACCCCGGCCACGGCCCGGGATACCTGTGCGGTGTCCTGGCCGGCCCGGAAATAGACCGAAATACGCTCCGGGTCCTGCTGCATGGCGGCACGGAGGGCGTAGAGCCGCCACAGGGCCCCGGGCAGTGAGCGGGCCGGACTCTGCGCCCACAATTCCGCGATCGCCTCGAGGCCTTGCTTGTCGGCGAGTTTGACCAGCCGCTTTGTGACCGCCGGATCGTCGCTTTCCCGCCCGCGGTTCACGAGTGCCTGCGCGGCGAGGTGAGCTGCCTCCGATACCCGGGCGGGGTCCGGGCCGCCGGCATAAGGCTCGAAGTCCGCAGGGGTAAACAGCTTGGGCTTATGCTGCCGTGGAGGTTGGGAACCCGGTGTTGCACTCATCCCACGAGACTACTCCTGTGCTTTGGGCGGGTCGAGAACGCCTGCCCGGACGGGTAGAAAATGACCACGATTCCCGGCGGCGCGGTGTGTGCGCTATTGTAGAAAAGCGTTCGCCGCAGCAAGCGGTGTGCACTGGTGAGGGCCTTTAGCTCAGTTGGTAGAGCATCGGACTTTTAATCCGTGGGTCATGGGTTCGAGCCCCATAGGGCCCACCAGTACCGCAGGCCAGCAGCTTATAGCTGCTGGCCTGCGGTCGTTTAGCCCT
This sequence comes from Arthrobacter terrae, assembly GCF_015708085.1. Taxonomy (GTDB): domain Bacteria; phylum Actinomycetota; class Actinomycetes; order Actinomycetales; family Micrococcaceae; genus Arthrobacter_M; species Arthrobacter_M terrae. The sequence goes on from NZ_JADNYM010000012.1 coordinate 114,052, forward strand.
CATTTACGGCTGGCCCGTCCCGGTGGACTCGTCCCGGCTGGGGCCGCTCCGGCTGGGGTCGCCCGCAGGAACCTCGCAAAAACGTCCCCGGCGCCCAAGCGGGGCATTGACCAAACACTCCCGAAGTATTCCAATGGAAGTAGCGGGATCAGACTCCCGGCTGGAGGTGGCTCAGTGTCCGTACTTGTAATAGGACTCGTTCAACTGCTCTGTTGCGCCGCGGTGGCGGGGGTCAGTGCGGCGGTTATGGTTTATGCGCTGCGGATGGAAGTACACCGGGACGGCGGCCCCCGGGGCGATGCGCTTTTCTGGCACGTATTCCTGGGCTTGGCGTTTGTGCTGCCAGCGGTGATTATCCCGGCTGTCGTGACCCCGCTGGCAGGCGCGGTGCTGCTGCTGGTAACGGTGATGGTTGGCGCGTGGACGTACCGCGGCACGCCGTGGCTGGATGGCCGACGGCGCCAGCGTTTGGGCAGGCGGGCGGAGCTGCGGGATTTTGGTGCGCTGGCTACCCGTCACGATGCGGTTTTGGTGCGCTGGAGCGGCTATGAATTGGATCCGGTCAAGATGATCGATTATCCGGATCTGTCCGATGTCCGCCGGGCCGAGACAGCTGCTTTGATCCGGACCATGCGGGAGGCAGAGGTCCTGCGCCGGGGAGTTTGCGAGGCCGGCGGTTCTGCTGCTGACCGTGGCCGTGCCGGCTCGACCGGGATGGCTTATGCCATTGCGGTTGACCGGCTCGAAAAACGGCTGGTCGATGCGGAGCTGGCTGCCGGAGTCCCCAGCACCGGGCCGGTCGGCGAGGCAGAACCCGAGCCGGCTGCTGTGCCTCGCGCCGTCGTCGCCCTTCCCCGCACTGCCCCGTCATGGGCAGGCTGGGGCGATCCGGGACGGGGATTGCCAGCACGCAACGGCCGTGCCAAGGTCGAGATATGACTGACACGGCCGAGACATTCCACAACGACGTGACCATGCTGCGCAATGATGCGCAGCATCAATATGAGCTGCGGGTGAGCGGGGAGCTGGCCAGCGTGGCGCAGTTCCGTGAGCTGCCCGGCCATGTGGATTTCACCCATACGGAAACCTTGGATCCCGCGCGCGGCAAAGGTATGGCGAAAATCCTGGCCCGCTACGCCCTGGACGATGTGTCCGCTTCCGGCAAGCGGATCATTCCGCACTGCTCCTTTATTGCCGGGTTCCTGCGCCGTCATGAGGACTACGCGCAGATCACGGACTGGCCGGAGACGGGCTGAATTCAGCACCTGCGGGCGGCCGTTCGGCGGGGGACGGGATCCCTGCGTAGCATGGGGGGATGACTGAGGCTGCGAACAACGGAACTGCATTGATCACGGGTGCAACGGCGGGACTGGGCGCAGAGTTTACCCAGCAGCTGGCGGCAAAACGGCATAACCTGGTGCTCGTGGCACGGGATACCGCCCGGCTGGAAGCTAAGGCCGTCCGGTTGCGCCAGGACTTTGCCGTCGATGTGGAAGTTATTTCCGCAGACCTGCAGACAGCCTCGGGCGTCGCGGCAGTAGCAGCGCGATTGGCGCAACAGGAGAACCCGGTGACCGTGTTGGTGAACAACGCCGGTTACGGCCTGGCGAACCCGTTTGAGCAGAACACGATGCAGCAGGAAGTTGACCAGCTGAGCATCCTGGTCAGCACGCCGATGCAGCTTATGCACGCAGCCGTTGAGCCCATGCTGATGCGTGGACAGGGAATGATCATCAACGTGGCCAGCCTGGCGGGGTTCATCCCCCGCGGCACGTATGGAGCGTCGAAAGCCTGGCTGATCAGCTTTAGTAAATGGGCGAATGTCACTTATGCGCCGCGGGGAGTGCACGTAACTGCCGTGTGTCCGGGGTTTGTCCATACTGAGTTCCATCAGCGGATGGGGGCCTCTACGGCGAGGATCCCGGGCTGGATGTGGCTTAATGCCGATCGCGTGGTTCGTGAGGGACTGGCTGCTGCTTGGGCCGGGAAAAGCGTCTGCGTGCCGTCCAGGCGCTACGCGGCGCTGGCCTCGCTGAGCAAATTCCTACCCGTTAGGCTAGGTGCCGCTGCCGGGAAGCGCGGACGCTAGATAATTCCCGAACAGACCCAGCCGGTCCGTTCCCAGCGTCATGTTCATGCCTCGGGATGCGAGTTGGCGGACTTGTAACTGTCGTCGAAGGGCATCTTGTTCACGTCAACATGCGGATTCTCATCCTGCCCCGCCACCAGGGTGTGGGCCTCCGCCGTGGTATCCACGCTGGGCATGGAACCGGGCAACGGCCGGCGGGCGGATTCATGCAGGAAGAAGATGGCGATGGCCCCGACGATCGAGGTCAGCATGAGGTAGTACGCGGGCATCATGTCGTTGCCGGAAAGTCCGATGAGTCCCTGAATAATAAAGGGTGCGGTACCTCCAAAGATGGCCACCGAAATGTTGTACGAGATCCCCATCCCGCCGTAGCGGCTGGCCGTCGGGAAGATTGCCGGCAGCGCCGATGCCAGCGTAGGGACAAAGAACGTAACGGGAAAAGCAACGAGCGCCAGCCCTACCAGGGTGGACCAGACATCACCGATGGCGATCATCAGGAAGGCGGGAATGGCCAGCACTACGGTGCTCACTGCGCCGATCCAGAGCACCGGGCGGCGGCCGATCCGGTCCGATAGCTTGCCTGTCAATGGAATACACGCCGCCATTGCCACAAGCACAGGGATGGTCAGCAGAGTCCCATGCAGCGGATCGTATCCCTTGGCTTCGCTCAGATAGGTGGGCATATAAGAAGTGAGCGTGTAACCGAGTGTATTGGCCGCCGCCGTAAGGATGATCGCCAGCAGAATCTGGCGCCAGTAGGCCTTGATCACGCCGCCGGGGCCCTTGGACACGTTCTCATCCCTCGCCGCGGCGCCACTGGCAACGGCGGCCTGTTCATCGAGGGTCGCTTGGAATTGTGGGGATTCCTCGATCTTGTTTCGGAAGTAGATAGCTATCAGGCCCAGTGGCCCCGCTGCCAGGAACGGTACGCGCCAGCCCCACTGTTCCATGGCGGGCTGTCCGAAAATTATCTGCATGGCCGACACCAGCGAAGCGCCGACAGCAAAGCCGATGTAACTTCCCATGTCCAGGAAGCTGGCAAAGAATCCGCGGCGCTTGTCCGGCGCATATTCACTGACAAACGTTGTGGCACCGGCGTATTCCCCGCCGGTTGAGAAGCCCTGAATCAGTTTCAGGGTCACCAGCAGGACCGCAGCCCAGATGCCGATCAGCGAATAGGCCGGCAGCAGCCCCACCACAAATGTGGAGGACGCCATGATCAGCAGTGTGGTGGCCAGCACCTTCTGCCGCCCGATCTTGTCTCCCAGCCAGCCGAAGACCACCCCCCCCAGCGGCCGCGCGAAGAAGGTGGCGGCAAAGGTGCCGAGCAAAAACAGGGTCTGTACGGCGGGGTCTGCCTCGGGTAGGAAGACCGGCCCCATCGTAGTGATCAGATAGCCGAAAACCCCAATGTCGTACCATTCCATCGTGTTGCCCACGATGGTTCCGCGCACGGCCTTACGCAGCATTGCCTGGTCCACGATATTGATGTGCCCGAACGTGAGCCGGCGATTCTTCAGCGGTGCTTTCAGTCTGCCTGGCCGCACAGGGTTCGCTCCGGCATCTGCATTCGGCCTGGTTCCTGGCTGATCTTTGGGCATCTGAGCTCCCGGATACGTTCCTGTGCCTGCCCCCGGAAGGCGGCTGCCGCGTGCGGGGCAGACACTTGATGTTATTCCTCAGGAGGCGCAAGGGGCAATGATTCCGCGCTGATTTTCGGTTGCGTTAAGGCCAATGACGAACGACGGCGGCGCGCATCGCCAGGTGCGCGCCGCCGTCGTCCGTCGTGCCGTCGTCGTCGAACGCGGTTACAGGCAGCAGCTGTCAGCGGACCAGAGTAGGTTCGGGAATGCCCCGCCCCTCAGTTGCCGGCTCGTAGGTCTCGTCGAACGGCATCTGGGCCAGGTCCAGATCGGGGTTCCCGTCCTGTCCGGCCACGAGTTCGTGTGCCTCTTCGGCGGAAGCGACGCTGGGCATCGAGCCGGGCAGCGGCCGTCCGGCGGACTCTTTCAGGAAGAATATTGCTCCGGCGCCGACGGCCGAGGTCAGCATCAGGTAATACGCCGGCATCATGTCGTTACCGGTGAGCGCAATCAGCCCCTTGAGGATAAACGGGGTGGTTCCGCCAAAGATGGCTACCGAGAAGTTGTAGGCGATGCCCATGCCGCCGTAGCGGCTGGCGGTGGGAAACAGCGCCGGCAGGGCCGAGGCCAGGTTTGCTACGTAGAACGTCACCGGGAACGCAACGAGCGCAAGTCCCAGCAGGGTGGACCAGACATCGCCTATGCCGATGAGCAGGAAGGCGGGGATGGCCAGGACCACGGTGCTGATGGCGCCGGTCCACAACACCGGGCGGCGGCCGATCCGGTCAGAGAGCCTGCCGGTCAGCGGAATGCACACCGCCATGATGACCAGCACGGGAATGGTGAGAATGGTACCGTGCAGCTCGTCGTAGCCTTTGGACTCAGTTAGATACGTCGGCATGTAGGACGTCAGGGCGTAGCCCACGGTGTTGGCCGCCGCGACCAGGATCATGGCCAGGACAATCTGCCGCCAGTACGCCTTGAGGATTCCGATCGGGCCCTTGGCGGCATCGGCATCCGCGGCCTGGGCACCCTTGGCCTCGGCTGTTTGGGCGTCCAGGGTGGCCTGGAACTGAGGGGACTCTTCAATCTTGTTCCGGAAGTGAATGGCGATCAGCCCCAGCGGGCCGGCCAGCAGGAACGGCACGCGCCAGCCCCAGGATTCCATCGCGTCCTGACCGATGATCAGGTGCATGACGGATACCAGGGCAGCGCCCGCGGCGAAGCCGATGTAGCTGCCCATGTCCAGGAAGCTGGCGAAGAACCCACGGCGTTTATCCGGTGCGTATTCGCTCACGAACGTGGTGGCACCGGCGTACTCGCCGCCGGTGGAGAAGCCCTGGATCAGCTTGACGAGCACCAGCAGTACGGCGGCCCAGATGCCGATCTGCGCATACCCGGGGATCAGCCCCAAGGCGAAGGTTGATGCCGCCATGATCAGCAGCGTGGTGGACAGCACCTTCTGCCGCCCGATCTTGTCTCCCAGCCAGCCGAAGATGATGCCGCCCAACGGGCGGGCAATGAACGTGGCGGCGAAAGTTCCCAGCAGAAACAGTGTCTGTACTGTCTGGTCCGATTTGGGCAGGAAAACAGGACCCATCGTGGTGACAAGGTAGCCGAATACACCAACGTCGTACCATTCCATCGTGTTCCCGACGATGGTGCCGTTGATGGCTTTTCTGAGCATCGGTTTATTCACGATGTTCACGTCTCCGACAGCCAGACGCCGGTTTTTGAGCCGGGGGAGCCGGACGGGACGGGACTGTTTATTGGTGTCCTGGACACCGTTATTTGAGTAGTTCGAACTTAGGTCTGTGGGCATTTGGTCATCTCTCGTGGAGGTCATTTGCTTCCGACGTGTTACTGCCGCGCTCGGGGCAGACCATCAATTTTACACGAATTCGCGTTATGCCCCCAGCGGGCGCCTCGATCTGCTGGCGTTAGGGAGCGCAGAATCAGCACCCACTCACCGCTGAAGTGACCACTGTCGGGGGGCAAACTGCAGCTATCGTTTCCGCTGGTTGCCCCACCCGGGAACGCCGCGGAAGTTCCCGGCGAACGCCTGAGACCGCTAGGCGTCGTGGTCCGTCTCGAGGATCTGCACCAGAGTTTCGAGCGCCTCGTCCGCGCCGTCGCCCTCGGCGCGGAGCACCACGACATCGCCGTGAGCTGCTCCCAAGCCCATCAGGGAGAGGATGCTGCTGGCGTCCAGAGCGTCTTCTGCCGGTTCCCCCTGCATCGAGATGGTGACGTCGACCGGGAGCTCGGCTGCGGCTTCGACAAAGATGGCGGCGGGGCGGGCATGCAGGCCCACGCGGCTGGCAATGGTGGCGGTACGTTCTTTCATGGTGAGCTCCTTGGTTCTGCTGTGGTTCAGCTGTGGTTCAGCATCAATTGGCGGATTGGTTGGTTTTGCAGGGTTCTTTACAGACCGAGCTGGTCAAGGAGCGGCAGCTGCTCCCGGACCGCCGACCTCGCCTGCGCGGCACTTGGTGCTGCGAGGGCCAGCGCCGCTAACGTTCGGGCGCGTTCGCGGGTCACGCTGCGCAGAACCGCGCTTACGGCCGGCAGCGCGCGGGCGGTCATGGACAGCGAGCTCACACCCAGACCCACGAGGACGACGGCGAGCGCCGGGTCTGCGGCTGCCTCACCGCAGACGCCCACGGGCTTTCCTGCGCCGCCGTCGACCGTGGCTTTGACCAGGATCAGGACGGCGGGCTGCCACGGATCGTTCAGGGCAGCCAGCGGCCCCAGCTGGCGGTCCGCGGCCATGGTGTACTGCGTCAGATCATTGGTGCCGATGCTCGCGAAGTCCACGTCCGCCAGCAGCGATGCGGCTGTCAGCGCCGCGGCGGGAATCTCCACCATGACGCCCGGCGTGTTGAGGCCGTTCGCCCGGCACAGCGAAGCGAATTCCGTAGCCTCGGCAGGAGTCGAGATCATCGGCGCCATCACCTGGACGTCGGCGGACGAATCGTTGGCTGCGGCGGCGATTGCCTGCAGCTGCCGCTCCAACACCCCCGGGGAGGTGAGATTGGTCCGGTAGCCGCGCACGCCCAGAGCGGGGTTTGGTTCGGTGGAATCGGTCAGGAAGGGCAGCGGCTTATCCGCGCCGGCATCGAGGGTGCGGATCACCACCTTTTTCCCGGCGAACGCGTCAAATACGCCGCGGTATGCCGCAGCCTGTTCTGCATGGGAGGGCTCCGCATCGCGGCCCAGGAAGCAGAATTCGGTGCGGAGCAATCCCACGCCCTCGGCACCGGCAGCAGCCGCGGCCACGGCGTCCTTCGTTCCGCCGACGTTGGCCAGCAGCGGCACGGCCGAGCCATCCGCCAGCTGGCCGCAACCGTCGAACGTGGCCGGCCCGGTGGTGTCGCTGGCCCATCGCCCGGCCTTGTCTTTCAACGCCGCATCGGGATCTGCGGTGACTAGGCCGGCTGCTCCGTCCACGTAAAGCATGGTGCCATCGGTCAGTTCCGTCACGCCGGCGGCGGCCACCACCGCCGGCAGACCCAGCGCGCGGGCAATGATGGCGGTGTGTGACTGCGGGCCACCGCCGGCCGTAACCAGCGCCAGCACCTTGGCGGGGTCCAGTGTGGCGGTGTCCGCCGGCGCCAGGTCCTCGGCCAGCAGGATGAAGGGCTCCGGAGCATCCGGAATGCCGGGAGCCGGGACACCGCGCAGCGCGGCCACTATCCTGGCCCTTACGTCGAAGACGTCATGGGTGCGTTCGGCCATGTAACCACCTAAATTCAGCAGCATGGTGGCCACGCCCTCGGCTGCGTCCCAGATGGCCCGCTCCGCCGAGGTGCCGCCGTTGATCAGTTTGACGGCGGCTTTGAGCAGCATCGGGTCCGCCGCCATCAGCGCTGTTGCCTCGAGGACGGCCTTAGCGTCCGTGTTGGCACTCTCCGCGCGGTGTTTAAGCTCCGCCTGAACTGTTTTGGCTGCCGTCCGCAGGGCTGCGGCGGCTGCGTCCGCCGTAGTTCCCGGGTCCAGCCGTTCGCCGGCCGCGGGAGCGGGCACCGCCGGTGGCATCAGGCGCACCGGTCCGATCACGCGGCCGGGCGTTACGCCGACTCCGTTGAAGGTTTTCATGCTGTTACCCCCTGCTGGTCTGCCGTTGCCGTTCCGGTTCCTGCAACCGTAGCCGCTCTGTCAGCTTTGACACCATCGGCAGCCGTGCCATCCGGGCGGCGGACGGCCCAGCGCTTGAGCGCCAGGACAACCAACGCGGTGACCACCATCCCGGCCAGGATGGAGACGATGAACATGAGCAGGTTGCCGATGGCGAAGAAGACGAAGATTCCTCCGTGCGGGGCCTGGGAGGTGACGCCGGTCGCCATGCACAGTGCCCCGGTGACAGCCCCGCCGAGCATGCTGGCAGGGATGACCCGCAGCGGATCCGCTGCGGCGAAGGGAATGGCGCCCTCGGAGATGAAGGAGGCACCCAGCAGCCACGCGGCCTTGCCGTTCTCGCGTTCCGCGAGGCTGAAGCGGCTCTTATCCAGCGCCGTCGCGAGTGCCATGGCCAGCGGTGGGACCATGCCGGCGGCCATCACCGTGGCCATGATCTGCCACGGAGCCTGGTTGGCAACGGTGCCGGCACCCAGGCCGGCGACGGCGAAGGAGTAGGCAACCTTATTGACCGGACCACCCAGATCGAAGCACATCATCAGGCCCAAAATGATTCCGAGGACGACGGCGGAGGCGCCGGTCATCCCGGACAGCCAGTGGTTCAGGACCGTGGTGAACCACGCGATCGGGCCGCCCAGAACCAGGAACATCAGACCCGAGGCCACGATCGAGGCCAGCAGCGGGATTATCACCACCGGCATTAACCCACGCAGCCAGCGCGGTACCGGCCAGCCGCCGATCCAGTGCGCGATGAACCCGGCCAGCAGACCGCCGACCAGGCCGCCCAGGAAGCCGGCACCCATAAACAAGGCGACGGCGCCGGCGGTAAAGCCGGGAGCGATGCCCGGTCGGTCCGCGATGCCGTAGGCGATGTAGCCGGCCAACGCTGGAACCAGGAAGGCCAGCGAGAGGCTGCCGATCTTAAACGCGACGGCCCCCAGGTAGATGTGCAGTCCGCCGTCGGGCAGGTTCGTGAGGCTGTTGGCCAGCACCACCTTGTCCGCGATGGCGCTGATGGTGTAGCCGCCAAGCAGAAAGCCCAGGGCAATCAGCAGCCCGCCGCCGGCGACGAACGGGATCATATAGCTTACGCCGGTCAGCAGCGCCTTCTTCAGCTTCTGGCCGATGTGTTCGCCGGAGGCCTCCGCATCGTGTTCGGCCTGTTCCTCGGCACCGAAATGAGGTACCCGGTGTGCGTTCGGGTTATCCGCCGCGGCCAGAGCCTCCTGGACCATTTTGGCCGGCTCGTCGATGCCTCGTTTTACCGGAGCATTTATGACGGGTTTGCCGGCGAAGCGCTCCTTGCCACGGACATCGACGTCGACGGCGAAGATCACCGCATCCGCGGCTGCGATCACGGCCGGGTCCAAGGGGGTGACGGCGCCGGAGCCCTGGGTTTCCACCTGCAGTTCGACACCGGCCTCCTTGGCTGCGGCGACCAGCGAATCGGCTGCCATGTAGGTGTGGGCGATGCCGGTGGGGCAGGCAGTGACGGCTACCAGACGGCGTGGTCCGCTTATCGTCGAGGACGGAACTGCGCCGGTGTTGGCGGCACTGGCTGCCGCAGGGGCAGTTGCAGGGGCAGTTGCTGGGGAAGCTGCGGGCTTATCCGCGATGGCGCCCTCGACCAGGGCCACGATCTCATCAGCGGACGAGGCTGCGCGCAGTGCAGCGGTGAAGTCCTTTTTAATCAGCGACCGGGCCAGTTTGGAGAGCAGCCGCAGGTGTTCCTGATCCGCCCCCTCGGGAGCAGCGATGAAGAAGATCAGGTCCGCCGGACCATCCTTGGCGCCAAAGGGAACGGCCGGAGCCAGCCGGGCCATGGCCAGCGTTGGTTCGATCACGGCTGCGGAGCGGCAGTGCGGGATGGCGATGCCGCCGGGAATGCCCGTAGATGTTTTTTGTTCCCGCGCCAGCGCGTCGGCGTAAAGACCTTCGACTTCGCTGGCCCGGCCGGTGGCCGCGATCCGCTCGGCGAGGCGGCGGATCACGGCGGCGGGTTCATCGCCGAGATCCGCATCGAGCGTGACCAGCTCCGGGGTGATTAGTGCAGTCATCTTAATTCTCCTTGGCATCGGACAGGACCGTGACGGACACGGCAGCGGGATGGGTTTGGGACAACGCCGGGACGGTGGATCCCGGCAGAGCGGTGGCGGCAGCCCCATGGGCCACCGCCTGCTGCAGGCTTTGCGGGCCGGTGGCACCGGCTGCCTGGCTCAACAGATAGCCGGCCAGCGCGGAATCGCCCGCGCCGACAGTGCTTCGCGCAATGATTTTGGGGCTGCGGGCAAGCCAACTGCCCTCTGGGTTCACCAATACGGCGCCCTTGGAGCCCAGCGTGGCCAGTACGGCTCCCACGCCCGCGTCCACCAACGTTGCCGCGGCTTTGACAGCCAGCAGGGGATCGGCTTCCAGACGATACGGGTCCGGGAAACCTGTCAGCTCCGCCAGTTCCTCTGCATTGGGCTTGACGAGATCCGGGAGCGAGTCACCGGGTCCGGCCAACGCGGCCGCCAGCGGAGCGCCGGATGAATCGATGGCAATCCGCGGGGCCGCTGGACCGAAAGCGGAGCGCACAGCCATGGTCAGTTGGGCGTAGAAATTCACCGGCAGACCGGGCGGCAGCGACCCGGCCAGGACCAGCCAGCTGGCGCCTTCGGAATTCTCCACTACCAGCTGCAACAGGGCACGCTGCTGCGCTTGGGCAATGACGGGCCCGGGTTCATTGAGCTTGGTGGTGGTGCCGTCGGGCTCGGTAATGGTGATATTGCTGCGCAGGGCAGTACCCAAGTGCAGGCCATGGTGCGGGATCCCGAGCGTCCGCAGCGCAACCAGAACGGCGTCGTCGTAGTCCCCGGGCAGGAGCGCGAGAGAGTCCACCCCGGAGGCGAAAAGCACCCGGGCAATATTGACGCCCTTCCCGCCCGGTTCCTGGTGGGCCACGCCGGCGCGCTGAACTTCGCCCCGGGCCAGCGGCGCGGTCAGTTCAATGGTCCGGTCCAGACTGGGATTAGGAGTCACCGTGACAATCATGCGATCACCAGCTCGACGTCTGCCGCGGCAAGGGCCGCAATAAGATCTTCGGCCGGCCGGGCATCGGTGATGAGCGTGTCAATTTCCCGCAGGGCAGCGAACCGCACCAGGGTTTCCTCGCCGAGCTTCGAAGAGTCGGCCAGGGCCACCACCCGGCGGGCGGAGCGGACAATGGCCATTTTGATGGCGGCCTCTGCGCTGTCCGGAGTGCTGAGGCCGAACTGCGCGTGGACGCCATTGGCACCCACGAATGCAATATCCGGGCGGAGTGCTTCCAGGCGTTCACTGGCTGTAGCACCAACGATGGCGCTGGTCAGGCCGCGGACCCGCCCACCCAGGATCTCCAACTGCAGTTCCGGATTGGCGCAGAGCCGGTGCGCAATGGGCAGAGCGTTCGTAATGACAAGGAGGGCATCGCCCGGGCTCGCAGGGGCCCAATCGGTGAGCAGTTCGGCCAGCAGTGCGGTGGTCGTCCCCGAGTCCAGGAGGACCGACCCGGTCCGGGTGGAGGGAATGAGTGCGGCGGCCGCCGCGGCGATCCGGGTTTTTTCTGCCAAATGCTGTGACCGGCGTTCATCAAGGCTTGGCTCGGACATGCTCAGCCGATCCAGTGCCACGGCGCCACCGTGAACGCGGCGCAGGCGACGCGTGTTCTCCAGACCGGCCAGATCCCGGCGAACGGTTTCGGCGGTAATTCGGAACAGCTCGGCGAGTTCTCCCACCGTAACGCGGCTGCGGGCGGCCACAAGTTCGGCGATCTTATCCTGCCGTTCTTCGGCAAACATCGTGCCTCCAAAGTATCGTGACAGACATCACATTGATGTCTGTTTGATTGACTTTATCTTTGTTTGTCTTCATATGTCAAGGAAAACAACACAAACACAGATTAACTTTCCGGTGCGGCTATGCAAGTCTGCGGGTCGGGCAGTGCCCTACGCTTGAACTGACAATCGAGGTCAGGGGTACACATGGCGAAGAAGTTGAAGTCAAAGGGACGCGGCAAACCAAATCCGGCCGTACGAATCGCTACCGAGGCGGCGTTTGACCCTCAGGGCAAGCCCAAGCCCGCCGTCGCGAAGATCCTGCTGCGCGCCGTCGACGTCCAGCGGCCGCTGGTGCTGGCCAATCTGCGCCGGCTCCGACACAAACACCCGCAGGCCAGCGCCGCCAAGCTCAGCTCGCTGCTGGAGCGGGACTTTCTCCGCGCGGTGTCCGGCGGCGGTGCGGCGATCGGCGCTACAGCCATTGTCCCCGGACTGGGAACCGTGGCTTCTCTGTCCATTTCCGCCGCGGCGACGGTGGTATTCCTGGAAACGACGGCACTCTATGCGCAATCCGTGGCAGAACTGCACGGCGTGAGATTGGCAGATCCGGAGCGCGCCAGGACCACAGTGATGGCCATCATGCTCGGTGAAGAAGGCACGTTCATGGTCCAGGGCCTGACCGGCCACGCGCTGGGGACGGGACATACCCCGATGAAGGCATGGGGGCTTGCGGTAGGCAAGGGTCTGCCGACGTCGGCCGTAAAAAGCGTTGGCGGACAGATCCAAAAGCGCTTTCTGAAGAAATTCCTCATCCGTGAGGGCACGGCTTGGGCGGGACGGGCTGTGCCGTTCGGCATCGGCGCCGTCATCGGTGGAGGCGGAAATCTGATCATGGGGCGGGCCGTCGTCGCCGCCAGCCGAAAGGCCTTTGGTCCCGCTCCGCTGATGATCCCGGCCGAGCTCCTGGCGGAGTTGGAACGGTCCACGAAGCGCGCAGACAAGGTCAGCGGCAGTACTACGGACGGCACGCCAGCGGCCGGACCTATTCCGGCCGAACGGAAGGGCCACCGCCTGGCATTGCCGCATTTGCCGCATTTCAGCCGAGAGGACCGAGGACGTGGACCTGAACAGTGATCTGGGCGAGTCCTTCGGGGCATGGCGGATGGGCGACGACGGCACTATTCTGTCGTTGGTCAGCAGCGCCAACGTGGCGTGCGGGTTCCACGCCGGTGACCCGCTGACGATGCTTGAGACCTGCCGTCGGGCCGTGGCGGGCTCCGTCCGGATCGGCGCCCACGTGAGCTATCGGGATCTGGCCGGTTTTGGGCGGCGGGCCATGGATATCGGACCTGTCGAGCTGTACGGCGACGTCCTCTACCAACTGTCTGCGCTGGACGGAATTGCCCGGACCGCCGGCGGCAAGGTGGACTATGTCAAGCCGCACGGCGCGCTGTATAACCGGATCGCCCACGATAGAGGCCAGGCCCGCGCTGTGTGCTCGGCGGTGCAGGACTTCGGCCGGCGCCGGTCGCTGGCCCTGCCGATGCTGGGCCTGCCCGGCTCGGTGATCGCGGACGAGTGCAGGACTGCCGGTCTGCCGTTTTTTGGTGAGGCGTTTGTTGACCGCGGCTACCTGGCGGACGGCACGCTGATCCCGCGCGGACAGCCGGGGGACCTGCTGGTTAATGTGGATGACATCGCACCCCGCGCCGTGCGCATGGCGCGCGAGCGGACAGTACTGGCCAGGGACGGCGCACTGATACGGCTGGATGTGCACTCGCTGTGCGTTCATGGCGATACGCCCGGTGCGGCAGCGATGGCCGCAGCGGTCCGGGCAGCGCTCGCAGGGGCGGGGGTCCCGGTTGAGTCATTCTGCTGAGGAATCGAAGCACTTCGCGTACCGGGGCCAGGGATGCAGCTGACTGGTGCGCCGGAGCCTATCCTGCTGCCGTGCGGGGACGGAGCCGTGCTGGCCGAACTGCCGAACCTGCAGGCAGTCCTTGGCTACTACCGCGGACTATCCCGCTCCACACCGGCCGGTCTGCTTGATCTGGTGCCCGCCGCCCGCACTGTTCTGGCGACTTTTGATCCGGATCGCGTCAGTGTGGGAACCATCCGGCGCTGGATGCTAGGAACCACGCCGCTGCAGGGATCCGTTTTGCAGGCCCCGGAGGTTGTCATTGACGTGCGCTATGACGGGCCTGATCTCGCTGTGGTGGCGCACCACCTGGGCCTGACGGAGGCCCAGGTGGTTAACGTGCATAGCAGTTCGTTATGGACCGCGGCCTTCACCGGCTTTGCCCCGGGGTTTGCCTATCTGGTGACCGATCATGAGCGGCTGCGCGTGCCGCGCCGGAATGTTCCGCGCACCAAGGTGCCGGCAGGTGCCGTGGCGCTCGGCGGGGAATTCAGTGCAATCTATCCCGCAGCTTCCCCGGGCGGCTGGCAGCTGATCGGGCATACCGATGCGGCCATGTGGGGTAGCGGAAACGGGCCCCTCACGCCCGGCGACGCCCTGATCACGCCCGGCACGCTGGTGCGGTTTCGGGAGAGCTGAATGAGTAGCGCCTTTGCACAGGTCGCTGCCACGGGTCCGCTGTCGCTGGTGCAGGATCTGGGCCGTTCCGGCGCCGCCGCCATGGGCCTTAGCCCCTCCGGTGCGCTCGACCGCCGTTCGTTGCTGCTGGCCAACCGGCTGTTGCGAAACGCTGCCGGAGCGGCCGGGCTGGAAATTCTCCTCGGTGGCCTGCGGCTGGATATTACCGCCGGCGCTTGGGTGGCCGTCACGGGCGCGCGCGGCCTGGTCCTGCTTAACGGCAAGCCGTGCCCCTTGAATACAGCGCTTTTTGCCGCAGCCGGATCCGTGCTGGAATTCCGCGTCCCGGACGCCGGCCTGCGCTATTATCTGGGGACCGCCGGGGGTTTGGCGGCGCCGCTATTGTCCGGGTCCGCGAGCTCGGATCTGCTCTCCGGCATGGGCCCAGGGCCGCTGCGGGTGCACGACGTCCTAGCCAAACATCCGGCTCGGACTCCAGCTTGCCCCGGCGCGGCAGGCGCCACAGCTGCAGCTGCCGGACCGCCCACGGTCAAGGACCCGCCGCACCCCGGCCGGGCCCTTGCCCTGCGGATAACCGACGGCCCGCGACGGAACCTGTTCACCACCTCAGCGTGGCGCACGCTGACAGGACAGGAGTGGGAAATCTCCCCGGACAGCAACCGGATCGGGGCCAGGCTGCTCGGCACTGCGCTGGCGCAACGGGAGGGTGCAGGAGCGCAGTTGCCCAGCGAAGGCATGGTGACCGGCGCACTGCAGGTGCCGCCGTCGGGCCTGCCGACTATCTTCCTGGCAGACCATCCTGTCACCGGTGGTTATCCGGTGATCGCCGTCGTCCGGCGCAGCGATCTGGACGCAGTGGGGCAGGCCGGGCCCGGGCAGAGAATCCGCTTTCTGGCCCCGCCGCGTTGAGGGTGGCGGTTGCGGAACGATTCTTCATTTGCGAAAAACTATCGGGCAGAACAGGTGACTGCTATTTGGGTGGTACTTCTGTCCCAACTACAGCCGGGGGTCCAACGGCTCGGATTCCAGAGCAAGGACTCCGAAGACCATCTGGTGGATCTTCCACAGCGGTGCTCCCGTAGACGTCAGCCTCAGTGCCTCCAGTCCCAGAATGTATTCCTGCAGGGCACGATTACGCTTCTTGTCCGTCGAACGCTGGCGCAGGCGTTCGAGATTCGCCTCCTCCAGGTAGTCCGGGCCATAGATCAACCGCAGGTACTCCCTGCCGCGTACCTTGATACCCGGCTGCACCCAGCCACGCTTGGCCTTGCTGAGGTTCAGCCATGGCTTGACCACCATTCCTTCGGAACCGGCGGCTGTAGCCTCCTCCCACCAGCGCACCGCGGCCTCCATCTCCTTGTCCTGGCCCAGATCCACGCGCAGGTACCGGGTGTTGGCAAACAGGTTGGGCTCCGCCGCGGCGAGCCTATCGCTGATCTCCAAGTGCCACCCGTGGTCCCGGGTCTCAAAGCTCTGTTCCTCGGCGGCCAGTACTTGGAAAGCGGCGAAACGCAACTCATCGGCGGAACCAACATAACGCCGGTAGGACTCCCGAAATGCCTTGGCATTTGACTGGCGCGTACGGGTACGGTCAAGCAAGCCGTGGACGTCAATACCGTTGCCCGCGGTACGTTCCAACACCGCCACGGAGGCATCCGTCGCTGCAATGGCTGAGGCTCCCACCGAGGCATAGATGTCCCTGATCAGCGGCTCTGCCTTCAGCGACCACGGCATCAATTCGCCATCGAGAATCAGCCAATCACTGTCCAGCTCGTCCCACAGCCCGGCGCGCTCCACGGCCTCGTGGGCCTGCAGCAATACCCGGCGTTCGTCTTCTGCCTTCAGAAATTGCCGTCCGGTGCGGGTATGCAGTGCACCCAGCCAGGCTTCGGGTGCGTTGAATCGACCGGGATTTCGAGCCAGCAGCATCACGGCACGCGAGCCCATGTGCTTCTCTTCGCAGACCAGCTGCGTGACGCCCTGGCGCCGGAAGTAGCCAAACGCTTCGTTAGGGTGCTCCAGGTAGCCGGGCCGGGACGAGGATTCGGCGGGGGACATGGTTGGCGGCAGGTAGCACAGCCACCGCGGATCGATGGCGAATCGGCTCATAGTTTCCAATGCTCCGGCGGCCTGGGCATCGTTGATCCGTACCGTTCCCAGACCCTCGGCCCTCAGATGAAGCGACCCGGAGACGTCTTCCATGGCCAGTGCACCGGGCTTACGCTCCGGGCCGCGCGGGGATTCCAGCGGCCTTCCCGGTTCGCAGTACTTCTTCAGAGCGGGGAACTGGATGACCTCTCGTTCCGGATAGCGCATGGCACTGAGTGCACCGCCGAATACACAGCCGGTATCCAGGCAGGCAGTGTTGTTGATCCACGCCACCTCGGTGACCGGGGTGTGCCCGTAGAGCACCATCGCGTCCCCACGGTACTCGTTGGCCCATGCATAGCGCACCGGCAGGCCGTACTCATCGACCTCTCCGGTCACCTGACCGTACAGGGCAAAGGCACGCACCCTTTTGGAAGCCCGGCCCTGGTACTGCTGAATCAGCCCCGCATGGGCGATCACCAGCTTGCCGTCATCCAGGACCAGATGCGAGACCAGCCTGTCGCAGAAGTCAGCGACCCTGCGGCCAAATCCCTCTTCCTGCCCGCCCAGCTGATCCAGCGTCGCCTCCAGCCCGTGGGTCAAGGCAACTTTGCGCCCGCGCAACCCGCGCACCAGTTTGTCCTCATGGTTGCCTGGTACACACAGGGCATGGTCCTTGCCGACCATGCCCATGGCCAACCGCAGTACACCGGCCGAATCAGGACCGCGGTCAACCAGGTCTCCCACGAAAATGACCCGGCGCCCTTCGGGATGCACGGCATCTGTGGCACGACCCGCTTCATCACTAGCCACTGCGTAACCAAGTGTCTGAAGCAGCAGCAACAGCTCATCAAGGCAACCGTGGACATCCCCAATCACGTCGAATGGCCCATGTTCGCCGCGGAAATCATTGAGCAGCTTGTGCCGCTGGATCACCGCGCTGTCGACTTCCTCCTGCGAGGAAAGCATTTGCACCCGGAGGAAACCTTCTCGGCGCATTCCACGCAGGGACTTGCGCAGCTGCCGGTGCTGGCGGCCAATCACCGCCGATGCGACCGACCGGGCCCCACGCCCCGCATTGCGTTCCAGGCACAGCTTCAGCGGCATGTCCAGCACGATCGCCGAAACCAGCACGTCCTGCGCCCGCGCCACCTCCACTAACTTTTGCCGGGCGGAGGGCAGGATGTTGGTGGCATCCACAACGGTCAGCAATCCGGCTTCCAGACGTTTGGTGGCCACAAAGTTTAATGCCTCGAAAGCCGCCGGGGTCACGGACTGGTCTGTTATGTCGTTTCCGACCAGCCCACGGAAGTAATCGCTGGAAAGCACTTCGAAGTCACCAAAGTGCTTCGCGGCGAAGCTGGATTTGCCCGAACCGGAGACACCGACCAACAGCACCAGGGCGACCTTTGGAATCTGGATTTGGTTCATGCTCCTGCCTTTCGGAAGATTGCCATCTGGGTGGGTGCTCCGGCGCTCACCGAGACCTCACCCACGGGACGGTATTCCACGCCATAGCTGTGCCGTTCTGCGACCGCTTCCGCCCATTGGGCGAAATCGGCCCGCGTCCATTCAAAGCGGTGGTCATCATGGCGCAAACTTCCACCGGATAATGCCGGATACAAGTGGTTGTAATCGGAGTTCGGGGTCGTCACGATCACAATGCTTGGGGCGGCCCCGGCAAAGATTGAATCTTCCAGCGCCGAAAGCCTGCCTGGTTCGATATGTTCAATGACCTCCATCAGCACCGCCGCGTCAAAGCCGGCGATCCGTTCGTCGTGGTACAACACGGAGCTGTGCAGCAAAGTGATTCGGGTCTTGTCGGTGTCTGCTAGCTCATCCAGGTTCATGGCGCGGGCAGCTTGTTCCAGCGAACGGGCTGATACATCTGTGCCGAGGATCCGCGTGAAGAACCTGTCCTTCTGCATCCGGCGCAGCAGCGCACCTGACCCTGAACCCACGTCGACTACCTCGTGGGCACCGCAATCCTTGAGTGCCGTCATGACCGCCTCCGCACGCAGCACGCGCAACGGCTGTGGTGAAGCCCCCTGTGTAGGATTTTGGGCACTTGCGATTCCGGGGGGTGCGTTGGTTTCCCCCGGGATCCGGGCATCGGCCGCGGCCACCAGGTCTTTTTGATGGGCAAGGTACCGGTGGGAGATCAAGGCGCGTTCAGGATGCCCTGGCAGCCAGCCCTCGCCCTGGCGCACCAATTTCCCGGCCTCGTCGTCATTGACCCAATAATGCTTGCTGTCGTCCAGCACCGGCAGCAGGACATAAAGCTGGCGCAGGGCCAGGTACAAGGGCACCGTTCCAGTGAGCACCAGGCTGCTGTATCGGGAGTCGTCCCACAAGGGATAGACCTCATCAAGGGCGATGTGCCGCTGATCGACCGTCCAGCCCAACGGGACGAACAGCCGCTGGGCCAGATCGTGCCCGTCACGGCCGCGGGTGGAGATTACCGGTACTTCAAGGCGCAGCGGCAGCGCAGTATTGGCCAGCTCCGGGTAGGCCTCGCTGGTGGGAGTCATGGCGCTTCGCAGTACCCTGCCCATGGCCACGGCCAACAGGCTGGACGCCGTGTATGGCCTGTCATTGATGTAGTAGTCAAGTACTCCGTCGTCACCTCGGAACCGCTTGCTGCGGACCAAGCCGATGGCATCAACTTCCAAAAGCAGCGCCGCGGTGGTCCGTTGCGGCGAGTACTCCGGGTAGAACAAGTGGGCGTTACCTACCGGCAGTTCAAACGTCTGCAGGCGACCGGGGTGCTTGCGCAGCAGATGGGACAGTGCCGTGGCATCAAGTGGGGAATCAGCCCCCGGCTCGAGGGTGATGGTGATCAGCAACGTCTCACCTTCCGGGATCTTGGCGCAAAAGGTTTCCACCACGCATTGACGGGAAAAACGATCGGTTCAGCGGAAGATCAGGCTGGCGACGGCGTAGATGGCCAGCCCGGCCAGTGCACCCACCACGGTGCCATTGATCCGGATGAACTGCAGATCCTTACCCACCTGCAGCTCGATCTTCTGCGAGGTCTCCACCGCATCCCAGCGTTCCACGGTGTCGGTGATGACGGACGCAATCTCGTGCCGGTACGTTTTCACCAGGTAGGACGCCGCGTCACTGATCCACGCATTGACCTTGCCCGCCAGCTCCGGATCCTCCACCAGCCGCCGGCCGAAGTCCCGGATGGCTGCGGTGAACTTTATCCGCAGCTCACTGTCAGGATCATCGGCGGCGGTCAGCAGCGCGGACTTGATCGTTTCCCAGGTGCGTCCGGCCAGCTCACGAACGCGCGGATCATCCAGGATCTGCTCCTTGATGGCATCTGCCCGGGCAATCATCGCGGGATCGTGCTGGAGATCCTGGGCCAGGTCTTTCAGATACTTATCCAGCTGCAGCCGGACCTGGTGCTGCGGATTGTTCTGCACGGCGTGCACAAACTTGTTCAGCTCCGTATAGACCTTGTCGCCCACCATGCCGTCCACAAAGGTCGGCACCCACAGCGGCGAGCGGTCCGAGACGAGCGAGCTGATGACTTCGTGATTGTGCTCCGTCCAATCGGCCGCGGTGTCCATCAACAGATCGACCAGCTGGTGGTGATGGCCCTCGTGGAAAATCCGCTCCGCCATTCGACCCACGGGGGGCCCCCACGGCGGATCCACCAAATGCCTGCGGACCATGGACTCGATCACGTCGCGGACATCGTCGTCCTTAAGGATTTTCATGGCGCCGCGGATCGCGGCCGAGCCTTCGGTGGCGATGCGCTCGGCGCTGGCCGGCTTGGTCAGCCAGGCGCCCGCTTTTTGCGCGATACCGACGCTGCCGAGTTTCTCCTGCACCACCGTTTCGGAGAGGAAGTTGGTCTCCACGAAGTCGCCCAGGCTCGCGCCGATGGCGTCCTTACGGTTGGGGATGATGGCCGTATGCGGAATCTTCAGTCCCATCGGATATTTGAAGAGGGCCGTCACCGCGAACCAGTCAGCCAGCGCGCCGACCATGCCCCCTTCACTGGCCGCCCGGACGTATTCAAGCCAAACATATTCGCGCTGCAGGGCGAACGAGACGGTGAAAATTATGGTCATCAGGATCAGCAGGGACAGCGCCAGTGTTTTCATTCGGCGCAGCCCGGCGGCCTTTTCGGCGTCGCTGCCCACCAGGCCATCCGGCCGGCTGCCCGAGGGACCGCCGGCCGCCTGCACGGACATCGATTCTTTCGGTCGGGACTGATCGGTGAGCGCCATAGTGCAAGCGTAGGCCAACCATGCCACTGCCGTACCCAATCGTGGCCTGGCGGGGACTGGGGACGGCGACGGGACCAGCAAGTGCCGGCGCAGCAGGATGGATTATCGTGGTGGAATGATGCCTCTGATCTATGCTCATCGTGGTTCCAGCGCCCACTTCGCCGAGCATACCCGGGCCGCGTATCTGCAGGCCATTGCTGACGGCGCCGACGGAGTCGAGTGCGATCTTCAGCTAAGCGCAGACGGCGAGCTCGTGCTGCTGCATGACGAGACCGTGGACCGTACCTCTAACGGCTCCGGACCGCTGGCGCAACAGACCCTGGCGCAATTGCAGGAGCTGGACTTCTGTTCCTGGAAGGACGCCACGGTTCCGCTGCAGTACGGCTCAGTTCGCGAACAGCTGCTGACGCTGGAGGCGCTGTTGGATATTCTCAGCGGCGCGGGGCGGCAGATTGGCTTAGCCATAGAGTTCAAATACGCCATACCGCAGGCACCGGCGGATCGGGCGGCAGCCCGGGACAAGACGAGTGCCGGGGACAGGTCCTTGGAGGAGCGGACGCTGCAGGTGCTGCGCGCCAGGGGTTGGCAACCCGAGGATTCCAGGGCCGGAAATATTGTGGTGTCGTTTATGAGCTTCAATCCCGATTCCATGCGGCACTTGGCTGCGACCATCCCGGGGCGCTCGCTTTGTGCTCTGCTCGAGGATGTCGCTGTAGAGGACGATTTAGCCGAGGATGCCGACGGGGACACTCCGGCTGCCATGCTGCGTTCAATCATGGCAGCGGGCGAGCGGCTGATCGACGACGCCGTGACAGGCCTGGCCGGTCCCGGCGTGGCGTACGTGCGTGCGCATCCGGACCGGGTGCGGCACTGGGCAGATGCCGGTACCCGGCTCCGTATCTGGACCGTTAATGACACACAGGATGCGCGGTTCTGCCTTTCGCTGGGGGTCCATGAACTCACCACCGATGCCCCCGCCGGGCTCCGGGCTGCCCTCACGCGCTGATGTTCAGCACACGGGCCAAAAAGGGGAACCGTCCGTTGGATGTGATTGCATGGATCTATGGCATCACGCATCGAGGATTACGCCCTGCTTTCGGACATGCATACCGGGCCACTGGTCTCGCGCAGCGGAAGCGTCGATTGGCTCTGTTTCCCCCGTTTTGATTCTCCGTCCCTGTTCGGGGCGCTCCTCGGGACGGAGGAGAACGGGCGCTGGCTGTTGGCACCCAAGGCAGCGGACGCCGTCGTCGTGCACCGGGGCTACATTGACGGCACCTTCGTGCTGCAGACTCACTGGCACGCCGACGGCGGGAGCGTGCGGATTACTGAGTTCATGCCGGTGGGGGACAGGCGCGCCTCGCTGGTGCGGCGGGTCGAAGGGCTCAGCGGCACCGTCCAAATGAAGCACGAGATCAAAATCCGTTTCGGCTATGGAACCGTGCTGCCCTGGATGAGTAAAATGACCGATCCGCAAGGCCACAAGGTACTCCGCGCAGTGGCGGGACCGGATGCTCTGGTGCTGCGCGCAGAGGTACTTCCGGTGGCCGCCGAGAACAAGCACAGCGGGGAGTTCACCGTTACCGCGGGGCAGATCACGGATCTGGAGTTGACGTGGTTCCCCTCGCACCGGGCGCTGCCTGCCGCGATCAACGTTGACGCGGCGCTTGATGCGACCGTCAGCTACTGGTCCGACTGGGCCTCAAGCTGTACCTTGGATGGCCGGTACGCAGACGAAGTGAAGCGCTCACTGCTGGTGCTGCGGGCACTGACCCATGAGGATACCGGCGGCATCGTCGCTGCGCCCACCACCTCGCTGCCGGAGGATTTCGGCGGCGCGCGTAATTGGGACTACCGATACTGCTGGCTCCGGGATGCGGCACTGACGCTGCAGGCGATGCTCACCCACGGTTATGCGGATGAGGCAATGCATTGGCGCAACTGGCTGCTCCGGGCCGTTGCCGGCGACCCGGAGGATCTGCAGATTATGTACGGACTCTCCGGCGAGCGGGAGCTGACCGAATCGGAGCTGCCGCAGCTGCCCGGCTATGAAAATTCTTCGCCGGTGCGGATCGGGAACGGGGCGGTGAGCCAGTACCAGGCCGATGTAGTTGGCGAGGTGATGGTCTCTTTGGAGAAACTGCGGGTAGCCGGCGGCACCGAAGATCTTTTTTCCTGGCCGCTGCAGCGGGCCCTGCTCGGTTTTGCAGAAAAGCATCTGGACGAGAAGGACAATGGCATCTGGGAAATGCGCGGTGCGCCGCAATATTTTACCCATTCACGGGTGATGATGTGGGCCGCCTTTGACTCCGCGGTCCGTGCCGTCCTGGACCATGGCCTGACCGGGCCCGTCAAGCGCTGGGAGCGGCTGCGGGATCAGCTGCAGGAAGAAATCCTGACCCACGGTTTCA
This sequence comes from Arthrobacter terrae, assembly GCF_015708085.1. Taxonomy (GTDB): domain Bacteria; phylum Actinomycetota; class Actinomycetes; order Actinomycetales; family Micrococcaceae; genus Arthrobacter_M; species Arthrobacter_M terrae. The sequence continues at coordinate 136,958 of NZ_JADNYM010000012.1, forward strand.
ATGCGCAGCTGAACAGTTTCACCCAGACCTACGGCGGTACGAATACGGATGCGTCGCTGCTGTGCATCCCGCAGGTTGGTTTTCTGGCGTACGACGACGAAAAAATGTTGGGCACGGTGGCGCGCCTTGAGCAGGAGCTGCTGGATGCGGACAACCCCGACTCGCTGCTGCTGCGTTACCGCACCGAGGCGGGAATGGACGGTCTGGATCCGGGGGAGCATCCATTCCTGGCCTGCTCATTCTGGCTGGTGGAGCAGTATGCGCACAGCGGACGGGAGGAGGAAGCGGTAAAGCTGATGGACAGGCTCGTGGGACTTTCTAACGAACTCGGACTGCTCAGCGAGGAATATGCCGTCACCGAGGGGCGGATGGCGGGCAACTTTCCGCAGGCATTCTCCCATCTGGCACTGGTCCGGGCCGCTGACGCGCTGCACGCCGCTGACGTGCTGCACGGCGCTGACCGGACGAGCCTGGTCTCCGCAGGTCAGGACGCACCGGCATGAGGACCGTGCGCTCCGACTCCGTGCGTAACTGCTCCCTGCGGCCAAATTATGCCGTGCTGGGACTCGCGTTGGTGCTGGCGGGCAGTACCGCAATGCATCTGGGTAACCCAAAGTTTTTTTACGGCGTCGTGCCGCCGGCACTGTGCACCGATGCCGGCGGTCGGTTGGGCGTGCTGAGCCGGGCCCAGTGGGTGATGCTGAGCGCCGTCCCGGAGGCCATGGCGGCGGTGGGACTCCTCATTCCCGCGACCCGGAAGCCGGCTGCGACCGCCACGGCGCTGATGTTCGGGGCTTTCACCGTCGGTCATCTTAGCGCCCTTCGGCGCGCATTCGGCCCGCGCGGGACGCCGAAAGCCAGGCTGATTCATTCGCTGCGGTTGCCGCTGCAGGTTCCGCTGATCCTTTGGGCCTGGCGCCTGCGCGGCAGCTGATGACGTTCCTCCAATCGGCCGCCGTCCGGGTCGGGCTGTCTATCAGTGTGGCCACCGGGCTTTACGGGGTCTCCTTCGGGGCGCTGTCCGCAGCATCGGGGCTGGTTTTTTGGCAGACCATGGCGCTGAGCCTGCTGCTGTTCAGCGGGGGCTCGCAATTCGCTTTTATCGGTGTGCTCAGCGGTGGCGGAAGTCCACTGGCGGCCATGAGCGCGGCAGCGTTGCTGGGCATTCGAAATGGCGTATATGGCATGCAAATCAACGCCCTGCTGGCTCCACGAGGACTGCTGAAGATAGCAGCCGCGCACGTGACCATCGACGAATCGACCGCCAGCGGCACCGCGCAGAGCGATCCATCCGAGCAGCGCCGCGGCTTCTGGGTGGCCGGAATTGGGGTATTCCTGCTTTGGAATGTTTTCACTGCCGTGGGTGCACTGATCGGGGATGCGCTCGGGGATCCGAAGCACTGGGGCCTGGATGGCGCCGCCGTTGCGGCTTTCCTGGGCCTGCTATGGCCGCGGATCAGGAGCCGACAGCCGGCGGCCATAGCAGTCGTCTGTGCCGTGGCAACCTTGCTGGCGGTGCCCTTCGTGCCCCCTGGGGTGCCGATTCTGGTAGCCGCCCTGGTGGCGGGCTTAATCGGCTGGTTCCGGCGCGGGCACGAACGCGACGGGATGGAGCCCGACGTAGAACCCCACCTTCATCCCGGCCGGCCCGGCACGGGCGACGCAGCAACAGCTGGATCGCGTGGCACCTGATGAGCCTCTGGCCTTGGATACTGCTGGCTGCTGCGCTGGCTTTTGCGACCAAGCTGCTGGGGTACCTGGTCCCGGCGAAGGTGCTGGCGAACCCGCGGATGTCGCGCGTCGCGGGTACCCTGACCATTGGACTGCTGGCGGCTCTGACCGTACTGAATACCGCCGTCAGCGGGCATCACGTCGTCGCCGACGCCCGGCTGGGTGCCCTCGCGGGTGCCGCCGTCGCCCTGTATTTCAAGGCGCCGTTCCTGCTGGTGGTAGTGGCCGGGGCAGCTGTCGCTGCCGCCCTGCGATTCCTCGGCTGGAGCTAGCGGCACCACGGCCGGCGGCGCCGAGCGGTAACGCATGCTGCCGCATGGACTTGCGTGCTGTGGTGGGGGAAAATGGATGATGGCGGGGACGGGCTTGCAGCCCGCCAATGTCCCGTTTTTGTCAGGAGACCAAATAATGAAGATTGAAATTGAACCTTACAGCTGTGTCAGCAGCGGCAACTGTATTATCGCCGCGCCGCTGGTATTCGATCAGGACCCCGAGGACGGCCGGGTCAGGCTGAAGACGGATGAGCCGCCGGAGGATCAGCGGGCGAATGTTGATAAGGCCATTTTCCTGTGCCCGGCCCAGGCCATCGAATGGGCAGAGGAGGACTAGCGCATGTTGGTTGCTTTTTCACTCGCCCCATCCGGAACCCCGGTGCAGACCGGGGATGCTGTCCACGCCGGCTCAAGTGCGGACGGATCAGGCGCGGATGCCTACGTTCAAAACGGTTCGGTCCACCTCGCCGTTGCGGCCGCCGTCAAGGTGGTTCGGGAATCCGGGCTGCCAAACCACACCGATTCCATGTTCACCACCGTTGAGGGCGACTGGGACGAAGTCATGGACGTGGTCAAACGTGCCTCCGAGGCCGTCGGCCGGTTCGGCAGCCGCGTGTCCCTGGTCCTGAAGGCAGACATCCGGCCCGGACACACCAACGAGCTGACCGGAAAGGTGAACCGTCTTGAGAAGGCGCTCGGCGAAAGCCGGTAGCCGGCGAATCAATGGTGCGCCCGCGGGCGCGGCCGGGATCCCGGTGCCGCGGCCGTGTCCGATACCCTTAAGCCATGACTGAGACCAAAGCCAGCGACGCAGCGGGGCACCTATGGTCACCCACAGACGGGAACCTTGTGGTTCACGGCGACAATTTGGAATTCCTCAAAACCCTGCCGGCTGAAACCTTTCGGCTGATCTATATTGACCCGCCCTTCAATACGGGAAAAGTCCAGACCCGGCAGACCATGAAGAACGTCCGTTCCGCTACCGGAAACCGGATCGGCTTCAAGGGGCAAAGCTACGACACAGTCAAAGGGATGGCCTTCGGGTACAGCGACTCCTTCGCCGAGTATTGGGACTTCCTTGAACCCCGATTGGAAGAGGCGTGGCGTCTTTTGACTGAGGACGGAACGCTTTACCTGCATTTGGATTACCGTGAGGTGCACTACGCGAAGGTGCTTCTGGACGCGCTCTTTGGCCGGGACTGTTTCCTCAATGAAATTATCTGGGCGTACGACTACGGAGCGCGGGCCAAAAAGAAATGGCCGGCCAAGCACGACAATATCCTGGTGTACGTCAAAAACCCGGATAAGTATTTCTTCAACAGCGCTGAGGTGGATCGCGAACCTTATATGGCGCCCGGCTTGGTCACACCGGAAAAGGTCGCGCTCGGGAAGTTGCCGACGGACACCTGGTGGCACACTATTGTCTCCCCCAACGGTAAGGAAAAAACAGGCTATCCAACGCAAAAACCGTTGGGTATCCTGCGGCGGATCATTCAGGCGAGCAGCGAACGTGGGGACTGGGTTCTGGACTTTTTCGCCGGAAGCGGCACCACCGGTGCCGCGGCCCAGGAACTACAACGGCAATTTGTCCTCGTGGATCAGAACCCCGAGGCCATCGAAATCATGAGGAAGCGGCTGGCCGACGGAACATCACAGATGCGCATAATGGAGCAGGATCCGGCCAATAGCCCTGCCTTGTACGCTGGCAATGTTGCTAAGGGTTGAGATGGGATTGCGTTAGTGGGCAGGCAACGGTTCAGATCCGGTAAAGCGCTGGCCGCCGCGACAGAAGAGCCGGCTGGTGGTCCGGCCGCTGGACCGGCAGGTGGAACAACGGGTGGGCCCGTCGCCGGAACCTACGAAATTGACACCGGCCGGGCCGAACTGATTCCCGACGGTGACAATCCCGATGGCTGGCTGCTCAAGCTCAACGGAGTGCAGAGTTCCCACGTGGATCTGGGCGATCCATTGCGGCTGGACTTTGAGTACATGCGCTGGATCATCGCCTTGGTCCGGAGCCGCTGGCCGGTTCCCGCCGGCCGGCTGGACGAAAAGCTGCGTGCGCTCCATCTGGGCGGTGCGGCCTGTTCCATGGCCCGCTACCTGGTGGCCGCCTACCCTCAATCGCGCAATGTCGTCATCGAAATTGATGCCAAGCTTGCGGATTATGTGCGCAGCTGGTTTGATCTGCCGCGGGCGCCGCTGCTGAAGATCCGGGTGGGCGAGGCACGCGAGGTAATCGAGTCACTCAGCGACGGCAGCCGCGAGCTGATCATCCGGGATGTTTTTGCCGGCGCCTTTACGCCAAAACCGCTGACCACTGCCGAATTCACCGCTGCGGCGCGGCGGGTCCTGGCCCCGGGCGGGATGTACATTGTCAACTGCGGTGACAGCCCCGCCCTGAGTACGGCCAGACGTGAAGCAGCCACTATAGGCTCGGTTTTCCGGCATACGGCCATCGTTGCGGATCCCGCCATGCTCAAAGGTCGCCGGTATGGCAATATCATCATTGCCGGAAGCGACCTGCCGCTGGGACAAAGCCCATCGCTGCCGCGTGAGCTGCTGGCGGGAGCTATGCCTGCACAGCTTTGGGACGACTCTGCGGTGCGCGGTTTCGGGCGCACCGCGCAGGTGCTCATGGACGAACCAAAGGGCTAGCCGGCGGGACTGCCGGCAAAGTGCGGGAAGCTTGAGTACGGTATCCCGGACGCCTGGGCGACCTCGCGCCCGGTTTATAGTTTTCCGGGACCAGCGATAAGGATAAGGACCTAGACGAGGACTTCATGACCAGCCAAGCCAAAGCCACGTCCAAAGTTCCGGCCGCGGAAAACACCCTGCGGATCCTGACTTTGCTGGCGTCCAAGCGCGGCCCGCTCGCGGCATCGACGATAGCAACAGCCTTGGAGCTGCCGCGTTCCAGCGTCTACCACCTGCTCGGCGTGATGGAGCAGAGCGGTTTTGTGCTCCATCTGCACGAGGAGCAACGTTACGGCCTCGGCATCAGCGCGTTCGAGCTCAGCAGTGCCTATTCACGCCAGGAGCCGTTGTCCAGACTGGGGCGTCCGATGTTGGCGGCCCTGGTGGATGTGATCGGCGAGAGTGCACACCTCGCCGTCCTGCATGGCCGCGATGTGCTCTACATCGTTGAGGAGCGCGCCAAAAACCGGCCTTCGCTGGTGACCGATGTCGGTGTCCGTCTCCCCAGCCACTTGACCGCCAGCGGGCGGGCCATCCTCGCGGCATTGCCTAAATCTCAGGTGCGGGCGCTCTACCCCAATGCGGCAGCCTTCAGCAGCCGAACCGAAACCTCATCACCGATCCTGAAATACTCGGCCCTGCAGGCGCATCTGGATCAGGTCCGCCAGCGCGGCTATGCCACCGAGAACGGGGAAGTGACGGCCGGCTTCGGATCGGTGGCCGCGGCTGTCACTGACCACGTCGGTTGGCCGACGGCGGCAGTTGCCGTGACGTTCCTGGAAGAGAAAGTGCCGGCGGAACGGTGGCCGGAACTCGCCCGACGGGTGCAAAAGGCGGCAGATGACCTATCGCATCGCCTTTATGGCCGGCCAGCCGCCTGATTCTCCCGGGTGATCCTGCCGGCCCAATCCCGCGAATCCTGTTCCGGGCAGTTCCGGAGTCTGGAATACCGGACGCTGCTGGAGCGAAACATCTTGGTGCGCACCGCCTCACGTTGTTTGATGTAAGTGATAAGAATTTAATCCCCAACCGTCAGGAGTCGAGATGGCGCAGACCGATCTGCCCCGCAGCAGCAAGCCAGAATCGAGCAAGCCAGAATCGAGCAAGCCGGGCGTTGATTTCTCCAAGGGCGCCCGTCCGGTAAGGGCCGCCCGCGGCACCGAACTGACCGCAAAAAGCTGGCAGACGGAAGCCCCGCTGCGGATGTTGATGAACAACCTGGATCCGGAGGTCGCCGAGCGCCCCGATGATTTGGTGGTTTACGGCGGTACCGGCCGTGCCGTGCGCAGCTGGGACGCCTTCGACGCGATCACGCGCACCCTCACCACACTGGAAAAGGACGAGACGCTCCTGGTCCAGTCCGGTAAGCCGGTGGGCGTCTTCCGCACCAACGAGTGGGCGCCCCGCGTCCTGCTGGCCAACTCCAACCTGGTCGGGGACTGGGCCAACTGGCCGGAATTCCGCCGGCTCGAGGCCGAGGGCCTGATGATGTACGGCCAGATGACGGCCGGATCCTGGATCTACATCGGCACCCAGGGCATCCTGCAGGGAACGTACGAAACCTTCGCCGCCATTGCGGAAAAGCGATTCGGTGGCACCCTGGCCGGAACGCTGACGCTGACCGGCGGCTGCGGCGGCATGGGCGGCGCGCAGCCGCTAGCCGTCACGCTCAATGGCGGCGCCGTCCTGATTGTCGACGTCGACGAGACACGTTTGCGTCGTCGTGCCGGCAAGCGCTACCTCGACGACGTCGAAACTGACTTGGATGCCGCCGTCGTCAAGGTACTTGCCGCGAAAGAGCAAAAGCGTCCGTTGTCGGTCGGTTATGTCGGGAACGCCGCCGAGGTGTTCCCTGAGCTGCTGCGTCGGCACAAGGCCGGTGAACTGACGATTGACATTGTCACGGATCAGACCAGCGCTCACGATCCGCTCAGCTACCTCCCCGAGGGCATCGCCATGGATGAATGGCAGCGTGAGGCCGGTGCGGATCCGGACGGCTTCACCAAGAAGGCCCAGACGTCGATGGCCAACCAGGTACAGGCGATGGTGGAGTTCCAGGACGCCGGTGCTGAGGTCTTCGACTATGGCAACTCGATCCGTGACGAAGCGCGTAAGGGCGGCTACAACCGGGCTTTCGACTTCCCCGGTTTTGTGCCCGCCTACATCCGCCCGCTCTTCTGCGAGGGCATGGGACCGTTCCGCTGGGTGGCCCTCTCCGGTGATCCGGAGGATATCCGGGTCACCGATGAGGCACTCAAGGAGCTCTTTCCGGACAATGCACACCTGCACCGGTGGCTTGATGCGGCGCAGAAGCACGTGGAATTTGAGGGTCTGCCCGCGCGGATCTGCTGGCTTGGCTATGGAGAGCGGGCTAAGGCCGGAGTGCTGTTCAACCAACTGGTGGCCCAGGGGAAGGTGAAGGCTCCGCTCGTGATTGGCCGCGACCACCTGGACTCCGGTTCCGTGGCTTCCCCTTACCGCGAGACCGAATCCATGGCTGACGGCTCGGATGCCATTGCGGACTGGCCGTTGCTCAATGCCATGTTAAATACCGCCTCAGGCGCCACCTGGGTCTCCATCCACCACGGCGGAGGCGTCGGCATCGGCCGCTCCATTCACGCCGGCCAGGTCTCGGTTGCCGACGGCACCGAGCTCGCCGCACAAAAGCTGGAACGCCTGTTGACCAATGATCCCGGCATGGGGGTCATCCGCCATGCCGACGCCGGCTATGACCGCGCGCTGGAGGTGGCCGCCGAGCGCGGCGTACGGATTCCCATGTCGGAGGGAAACTAACTCATCGACTGAGCACTAGGTGTCGGATACAGCCCTGTATCCGACACCTAGTGCTCCATGGATCGCCCGAACCGGAAGAACCCAACAACTTAGAAGGTAAGAAATCATGTCCGCAGAAGTCCTCGAAACCCGCGAAGTCCTCCTTTCCAGCTCCGGTGTCACAGCCGAGGACGTGATCGCCGTCGCCCGCCACGATGCGAAGGTGACCATTAGCCAGGAAGCACTGGAGACCGTTGCCAAGGTGCGGGCACACATTGACAAACTCGCGCACTCGGACGTTCCGGCCTATGGCATTTCCACCGGCTTCGGAGCCCTGGCGAACCGGCATATCCCGATGGATATGCGCACCCAACTGCAGAAATCGCTGATCCGCTCGCACGCTGCCGGCATGGGCCCGGCCGTGGAGCGCGAAGTAGTCCGGGCCTTGATGTTCCTGCGCGCCAAGACGCTGGCGTCCGGTCGTACCGGTATCCGTCCGGTCGTAGTACAGACCATGGTGGATGTGCTTAACGCGGGCATCACGCCCGTAGTCCGGGAGTTTGGTTCGCTCGGCTGCTCCGGAGACCTCGCACCGCTTTCGCACTGTGCACTGGTGCTGATGGGCGAGGGCGAGGCGACCGGCCCCGACGGCACGGTCTTTGGTCCGTCGGGGCGGCCGGTCTCCGAACTGCTCGCCCAGGCCGGTATTGAGCCGGTGCTGCTGGCGGAAAAGGAAGGACTGGCCCTGATCAACGGCACCGACGGCATGCTCGGCATGCTGCTGATGGCCATCGCGGATCTGCGTGAACTGCTGGCGACGGCGGACATCACCGCCGCGCTGTCCGTCGAAGGCCTGCTGGGAACGGATCAGGTGTTCCTGCCCGAGCTGCACGCTGCTTTGCGTCCGCACCCTGGCCAGGCGGCCAGCGCAGATAACATGCTGCGTGTCCTTTCCGGCTCTGCCATCGTGGCCTCGCACCGCGTCGGGGACAGCCGTGTCCAGGACGCCTACTCGCTGCGCTGCGCTCCACAGGTCGCCGGAGCCGCACGGGACACCGTGGAATATGCCTATCTGGTGGCAACCCGGGAACTCGCGGCCACCATTGACAACCCGGTGGTGCTGCCGGACGGCCGCGTCAGCTCCAACGGAAACTTCCATGGTGCTCCGGTAGCCTACGTGCTGGATTTTCTGGCCATCGTTGCCGCCGACGTGGCCTCCATCGCTGAACGCCGCACGGACCGGATGCTGGACCCGGCGCGCTCGCAGGGCCTGCCCGCTTTCCTGGCCGGCGATCCGGGGGTTGACTCCGGATTAATGATCGCCCAGTACACGCAGGCTGGTCTGGTCTCGGACAGCAAGCGGCTGGCCGTTCCGGCTTCGGTCGATTCGATTCCGAGCTCGGCGATGCAGGAGGATCACGTTTCCATGGGCTGGCATGCGGCGCGCAAGCTGCGTCAATCGGTGCAGAACCTGCGCCGCGTCCTTGCCGTCGAACTGGTGGCAGCGGCCCGTGCCATCGACATGCGTGCTCCACTGCAGCCCGGCCCGGCCGGTGCCGCCGTCCTGGCCGTGCTTCGAGGGAGCGTCGACGGACCCGGCGCGGACAGGTTCCTTTCGCCGGAGCTGCAGGAAGCCGACCGCTTGGTCGGCAGTGGCGCCATCCGGGCAGCGGCAGAGTCCGCCGTCGGCCCGCTCAACTAATACAGCCCGGAAGGCACGTTCTTTACGCCGCGTTCATGTGGCCCCGTTGCCCATGTTCGTTTTGTTGGAGCGGTGCGGCTAGGGACCAGCACCAGCCAGCGAGTTCCCTGGCGACCGCGGTGTTGGCCGTGACGGAGCGCTTCTTGCGGGCGTCGAAGACTTCCCACTTGTGGTGAAGACGGTGGTTGCCTTCCAGAGCACGGATCCGGGTGGTCGGGGCGACCAGGTTCAGTTGCCACAGCAGGCGCAGCCCCGGCCGAGAGTATGGACGTTTGTGTTGCCAGGCTGCCTCGATAAGGAGTTTGCCGGCGTATTTGCTGCCGGCCTTCGTGATCGGTCCCTGGTGCCTGGATTGGCCCGAGGACTGCTCACTGGGCACCAACCCGGCATAGGAGGCAAAGGAGGGCCCGGTGAATCGTGTCCAATCGACGATCTCCACGGCGAGCCCGAAACCGGTGGTGACCTCGATGCCGCGCAGACACATCAACGCATCAACCACCGGCGTGTACTCACAGGCCTTGGCCGTGGCCACGACCTGCTTGTCAATGCGCTTCAACTGCGCCGCGAGCAGTTCCACTCACGCTGTGCGGTGAGGTCTTGCTCTTCCGTAGACACGCGCGCATAGCCGATCATAATCTTAGACTTGCAGATCATTGTTTCACATAGGGCCCCGTCACCGGACAACTCACCGGACGGGTCTTACGGGACGATGGTGGGTAAGCGCTCAAAACAACTTTGATTTTGTGCTTTCGTGTCCTGTGGAGGACCCCCTTACGTGACGGGCTTTAGGTGGGTTCCGTGGGCAGGCTGGCGTCCAGTTGATACTTGGATCAACCCACCCTTAGCGTGCGAGTTTCCCGTTTACTGCGTTGACCCTTCGAACGGGTAGGTCGCCAATAGTGCCCCAGACGGAAAGTTGGCAACGGATAGCCTCGTTCACATCGGAAGGCAAAGTGACGAAACTTCCCGTTGACTCTGACACTGAGATCAGGCCAGCTACTGTTCCAACAATGAGGCGTGAATGAAAACCAATGTTCACCGTCGCGTCAATCAGTTCAGCTCGTTGCGCCTCCCCGAGCAAGCCAGCAGCGTGTGCAGTCCAACCGCTGTAGCGGCCTGGAATTCCATCAGCAATACCTTCAAGTTCGCGGCGGAGTTTGAGCGCAGCCCGCGCCAACGGAGTGTGAACCACGTGCAACGCAACACTAGTGGCGGCGGAGAGCAGCTCAGCCAGTGGTGACTCTGCTTGCCGGCCTGAGCCCATAAATATGCCCGAAGGGTAAGCCGTGTTCAAGACGGAGCACCCGAGCATGGGCTTAGTAGGGAAGTGGTAGCTAACGAGCGACTTGGACATGCCGCTTCTCTTTGCGACGCTCGCAAAACTCGCCTTCTCGAAACCCAATTCATCAAATTCGAGGACTGCCGCATCCAAGATTCGAGACGCCGTGTTTGACGCACCGTGACAAGCCGCGATGGCGAAATCTGAAGTATTTTGTTGCTTCCCCATAATGGGAGTGTTTCACAGGCGTCGAAGCGGGCCAAGTGGAAATGTCAGAATATCGCTTCCTTGGACGCCCGTCCAAGACGTAGCCTCATGCACATACACGGCTTCCATCCCCTAAATGTGGGACGACTTGTAGTCGTGAAAGGAACGGAGCATTTCGTGAAAACTCGAACCCTGGCCATTCTTACAAGTACGATGATCATTTTGGCCGGCTTGTTTGTCGCCTCACCAGCCAACGCGTCGGAAATCTCACCCGACGTCGCCAACCCTTCATCCTTGAGCGTTGTCACCTCGCGGCCAGCACACTTCAAAATGGACGTCGCCGTGCCACTGAGCGTGCTGGCGGCGGAGTCCCTACGTGTCAGCGTTGGGTAAGGCCAGCAGCTCATAGCAACTCCGTCTGATTCGTAGGGCGAGAACCAGGAACATCATCAATGTCTATCTCCACAATTTCGTTGCCGCGGGAGAATGGGTCCATG
>NZ_JADNYM010000013.1 GCF_015708085.1 Arthrobacter terrae
CCGGCCCGGACCACGGCTGCGGGGCTGGACCCCGTCCATGACCGGTACCGGGCAAACAGCCTGGACCTCACCGGCCGGGACGTACTACCCGCCACCACCACCAGACCACCACCCACCACAGCTTCCAACACGCCTTCCAGTAATGCGGCCAGCAATGCGTCCAGCAGGGCTCACCGATCCGGGAGCCACCACAACGGCAAGGACAGGCACAGCAAAGACAGCCAAAGTAACGACAGGTAAAGCAAGGACAGGTAAAGCAAGGACAGCAGGCACGATCCCGGCAGGAGCGATGCCTACAGGAGCGATCCTGCGTCGAACAACCTCGCCACCGGATCCCTGCCAAGACGCCACCTACCGCGCCCTGTACCTGATCGACTCACAAATACCCCACGAACCCGAGCGCTCGGAGGACCTGTAGTCAGGTGATCCGGAACGCTACCGACCTGTTGCGCCAGCGGGTTCCTGCGGGAGGCTAGTACCACGGACGCGGTAAATTTGGAGAGGTCGTTGGACTTCGCCTGAGAAAGCGTCCAATCGATCTGACCCGTCCGGTCCAACTTATTCTTGGAAAGGTGGCCAGGTGGAACAGCTGGCACTCATTGTCGGTCTGCTCTTTGCGACAGTAGTTGCCGTCGGATTTGGTGATCGGATGCGATTGCCATATCCGGTGCTGGTGCTGATCCTTTCCGCAGCGCTTACCTTTATCCCCGGCTTTCCAGATCTGCAGATTGCGCCGGAACTGATCCTGCCGATCTTCCTCCCGCCGCTGCTTTTCGCGACGGCGCAGAAGAGCTCGTGGGTGGTCTTCCGGATCCGCTGGCGGACACTCCTGCTGATGGCCATTGGCCTGGTGGTGGTAACGACCGCTGTCACGGCCGGTGCAGGTTGGCTGTTGATCCCAGGGATCGGAATTCCGGGGGCCATCGCGCTCGGAGCCGTCGTGGCCCCGCCGGATCCGGTAGCTGTGGAATCAGTGTCCGCCCGGGTACGCATGCCACGCCGGCTCACGACCATTCTGCAGAGTGAGGGGCTGTTCAACGATGCCGCGGCCATTGTCATTTTCCAGGCCGCGACCGCTGCCACAGTCTCAGGTTCCGGGATCGGGCCGGAAATCGCCCTCAGTTTCATACTCGGAGCCGCCATCGCTGTGGCGGTGGGCATGGCCATGGGGTGGATCACGGTTCTGGCGTCCCGCCTGATTCAGTCAACGGTTGCGCGTAGCGCGGTTACGCTGGTGGTTCCCTTTGCCGCCTACATTCTCGCGGAGGAGTTGCACGCGTCCGGCGTGATCGCCGTCGTCGTCACGGCACTGGAAATGAAGCGGCACGCGCGGGCCGAAGATGCCGCGGAGCGGCTCACCGGCGCTGCATTCTGGGATGTGGTGGAGCTTCTGGCCACTGGCCTTGCTTTCGGACTGGTGGGTCTTGCCATCAAGCGCGTGATTGACGAGGAAGGCAGCGCGATTTTCGCAATGCTGCCGGCTGCCGTCGTGATCTGTTTGCTGGTTATTGTGGTCCGCGTGCTTTGGATCTGGCTGGTTGCCGGGATGATCAAAAAGCGCGGTACGGAGCTGTCCCGGCTCTCGTTCAAGGACGTGATTGTGTTGTCCTGGTGTGGTATGCGCGGCCTGGCTACGCTGGCCTTAGCCCTGGCCCTGCCGCTCACGCTGGACAGCGGCGCCGGCTTCCCCGCCCGGCACGAGATCATTGTGATTGCCTGTGCGGTGCTGCTGGCCACGCTAGTGCTGCCGGGACTGACCTTGCCGTGGCTGATGCGTGTTCTGAAGGCCTCCGAGGACCCGTCGGTGGAGCGTGATGCGGCCCGGGTCCTGGCCCGGCGGGCACAATCTGCCGCGCAGGCGGCACTGAAGAACAATCCGTTGATCAAGGAGCTGCCGCCGGAGAAGCTAAAGATACTCCGGTCCCGGATGACGCGGTTATACGCGGAGTTGACGGACAACACGGGGTTGCCGGGGACTACGGCCGGTGGCGGTAAGCTCGACGAGGCCGCGGCGGGGGAACTACGGGCGCGGGGCAGGGAGCTGGTGGTGGCAGTGCAGACCATCGCGCTGGACGCCGCCCGGCAGGAAATCATTGCGGCCCGCAATGAACCCGGCACCGACCCGGAGGCGGCAGATCATGTGCTGCAACAGCTGGATCTGCGGACCATGATCATGCCGGAGTAGGTTGGCGATGCCACTGCTTATGATTCGTCCTCTTTCTTCCCGCTTCTTCCCGGTGCAATCCGTAGCGCGCCCGGTGCGGAGCTTGTGCGAGGTGTTTGGGCGCGGAGCAAACCAGCGGTGGGGACCGTCGTCGAAAGATTCCCATTAGCAGCGCAACGCAGCTAAAATAACAGTTTCGGCAACCATCGTTCCCAGGAATACTCATGTCTTCTAAGACCAGCGCGGAAATCAGCGCGAGCGCTGCATCGACAAAGATGCCGAAGGAATCCGTCGCTGTGATCGCCACGCTTTTGGTGGCGACATTTGTGGTGATCCTCAATGAAACCATCATGAACGTGGCGCTGCCGCGGCTGATGTTGGATCTGCATGTCTCCGCATCCACGATCCAGTGGCTCTCCACCGGGTTTATGTTGACCATGGCCGTTGTCATCCCGACCACCGGCTTTGTTCTGCAGCGGCTGACTACGCGGACAGTGTTTCTGCTCGCCATGGGTGCGTTTTGCGCAGGCACGGCGCTGGCGGTGGTGGCGCCTGGTTTTGAAGTACTGCTGCTGGCACGGGTGATCCAGGCGGTGGGAACGGCCACCATGCTACCGCTGCTGATTACCACCATCCTCACCCTGGTGCCGCTGGAACGGCGCGGCTCGGTAATGGGAAATGTGACGATCGCGATTTCTGTGGCGCCGGCGCTTGGTCCGACGGTTTCGGGACTGATTTTGCAGGCGCTGTCCTGGCGGTTCATGTTCGTTTTTGTGCTGCCCATTGCCTTGCTGGCCTTGGCCATCGGCGCCAAGTACCTCACGAACATCGGCGAGAAGGACGTCTCCAAGCTTGATGTTCCCTCGGTGATTCTCACGGTCCCCGCGTTTGGCGGCGTGGTTTATGGCCTGAGCGGGATCGGCGGCCAGGGCGACGACGGCTCAACCGTTTTGGCGATAGCGGCCTTGGGTATCGGCGTGGTCAGCCTTGCGGCCTTTGTGCTCCGACAGGTTCGGCTGCAGACGGGAGGCGCCCCGCTGCTTGACCTGCGCGCGTTCAGATTCCGCATGTTCACTGTCTCGACCATGCTGCTGGTCGTGGCGATGATGGCGCTGTTTGGCAGCGTGATCCTGCTGCCGATTTACCTGCAGCAGGTCCACCACTTGGACAGCGTCACCACCGGGCTCGTGCTTCTGCCCGGCGGCCTGGCTATGGGACTGCTGGGCCCGGTGGTAGGCCGGCTCTATGACAGGATCGGCCCACTACCACTAACAGTCACCGGTTCCGTGCTGATGGTGTTGTGTCTTTGGCAATTCTCCCTTTTGACGGCTCTGACGCCGGTGTGGTGGATTGTTACTGTGTATATGGGCCTCAGCGCGGGGCTGGCACTGCTTTTTACCCCGGCCTTCACCTCGGGGCTGAACCCGCTCCCGCCGCATCTGTATTCGCATGGTTCGGCGATTATGAGCACGCTGCAGCAGGTTGCGGGGGCGGCGGGAACGGCCTTGTTGGTGTCTATCTTCGCCGTCGCGACAGCGATGTCGGGGGAGGAAGCGGGAATCCGTACGGCGTTTCTGGTAGCCGCGGTCATAGCTGTGGCCGCCGTCGGGCTGTCTGCCTTGATGCGCAAGGCGCAGGCGCCGCCGGTGCCGGCAGAATAGTCGCGACGGCACCGGCGGATATACGGTAGGTCTATGTCTTCCACGCCCGGCACAGCCGTCCCCGCTAAAACAGCCCGTATCCGTAACATTCCCGCGGACATCGCCCGGTCCTGGCTTCTGGTGCCGGCCACTAAGCCCGAGCTTTTCGACGACGCCGCGGCTTCCCGTGCGGACGCTATTGTGCTCGACATCGAGGATGCCGTTGACCCGGTGAATAAGTCCTCAGCCCGGAGCGCCGTGATCGATTGGCTACGCAATGGGGGGCAGGCCTGGGTGCGGATCAATGATGTCCACTCGGAATTCTGGGCCGACGATGTTGCGGCGCTGCGTAATGTTCCCGGTTTGCTGGGAGTCATGCTGGCTAAGACGGAAAGCGCCGAGCAGGTCAAGGAGACGTTCCACCGGCTCGACGGCAACAGCCGCGTGCTGGCCTTGGTGGAATCCGCTTATGGCATCGAGGAAGCGAACAATATTGCCCGTGCGGAGGGCGCGTACCGGCTGGCCTTCGGTTCCGGGGACTTCCGCCGCGATACGGGGATGAGCGCGGACCGCGAAGCCATGGCCTACCCTCGGGCCAAGCTCGTGGTGGCGAGCCGGGTGGGCAATCTGCCCGGCCCCATTGACGGTCCCACAGTGGGCACGAACCACC
The DNA here is from genome assembly GCF_015708085.1 of Arthrobacter terrae. Taxonomy (GTDB): domain Bacteria; phylum Actinomycetota; class Actinomycetes; order Actinomycetales; family Micrococcaceae; genus Arthrobacter_M; species Arthrobacter_M terrae. Next base: position 4,475 of record NZ_JADNYM010000013.1, read on the forward strand.
CGATTCTGCGCGAGCAGTCCGCTATTACGGTGTCCATGGGAATGACCGGAAAGCTCTGCCTTGCCACGGATCAGACAACGATCATCAACGAGGTCATCAGCCCCACTCCGACAGATGTTGCCTGGGCCTCGGACTTCATGGCGGATTTCGATGCCCGCGGCGGTGTGATCCGGGATGGCTCGGACCTTCCGCGGCTGGGACGCGCCGAGAAGATCATCAAGCTGGCCGTGGCGTTCGGCGTCCAGCCAGCCGCCTGACGGACGCGGCGCCGCTGTTTAGATGTTGATCCGCGGAGTCAGCTGGGATGAAACCGGTCCCTCCCTGTCCTTCAGCGCGGAGCCAGGAAATACGGGTGACGGCGGCACGCGTACGCCGTCGTCGTCCCTGCCGTCGTCGTCGTCCCTGCCGCCGTCGTCGTCCCTGCCGCTGTCCGCTGGCCGGTGGCTTAGGTTCACCGTGCATATGGGCCCACGATACTGCGTCGGTTCTTCCGCCGTCTTCGGGCCCACGGAATCGGTGCACAGCCCGTGCCCGCAGCTGTCCGCGGCCAAGCGGGGCTACCAGTGCGGGCCGTGTTTTGCCCGGGATGACTTCCGCTTCATGCACGATTTCCACCGCAGCGGCATTGCCCCGTCCGGTCTGCGTGCCTACCTCAACCAGCCGCATTGGCTCTATATTGCGACTTTCGCGGACGGGGCCACGAAAGTAGGCACAGCCTCGCAGCGCAGCAAGTGGAGCAGACTGGCGGAGCAGGGTGCGGTGGTGGCACAGTATGTGGCGCTTGCCGATGACGGGCGCATCATCCGCCGGCTCGAAGACCTGGTCACTGGCCATTTAGGGCTGACCCAGCAGATCAGGTCGGCTGCGAAATCCGCAGCGCTGCTAAATCCCCTCCCGGCGCCTGGCCTCGCCGCCGTAAATGCCGGTCACGCCCGAGCTGTCCGCGGACTCTTGCGGGATGTCGGGCTGGCGGGCTTCCGAAGCGTGAATGAAGTCTGGGAACGACCGGAGCATGCACACGGCCTGGTTGAACCGGCTGAGGGGGCGGCCGCCCAGCGGCATCCGTACCCGTCGGCCCTGGACGAGGGTGGGCACGGTCTGCTGATCAAGGCGGCCCTGGGCGGCTGTGTCTTGGCTGCAATCGATGAAACCCAGACGGACTTCGTGGTAAATCTGGGCCTGTTGAAAGGGAGGCGGGTTACTCTCGGCAATTACCGTTCCGTGCCTCCCGCCGTCCAGAATCCCCTTTTCTAACACCCGCGGCGCCCGCGTTGGGGCCATGGTGCCGAACCGGCCCCAACGCGGGCCCATCAGATACAAGGCTAAGCTGGGGGCGTGCTCAACGAATTCTGGGAAACCTCCGGTCGGCTCTACAAGATTCTGGTCTTCAGCGCCATGGGTGCAATTGCAGTGGGGCTGGTGCTGACCGTCGTTGGAGCCAATGCACATGACTCCACCAAAACTTATGTGGGACTGCCGTTCATCGGCCTGGGCCTGATTCTGCACATTGTCTCACTGGTGATCCGCGGGCAGCATGTCCGTAAAAACCTGCGCAGGAAATAGCGCCCGACGTCCGCCGGGATAAATATGCGCAGCCGGCCGGGCCGGGAAAGCGCAGGCGTTGATGGCCGACGGCGGCAGATGCGTGCCGTCGTCGTCAGCTTGTCTTGACGCTGCGCAGCGTCAAGATCGACATCGCAGCCGCAGCGATCATCAGAACCAGGCCCACTGCTGCGACCAGACCGGCACCGGAATCGAAGGCGTGCCGGGCCGAGGTGAGAAGTTCGCCGGCCGGTCCGGCAGGCAACGTGGCCGCGGCGTTTATGGCCCCGCCTAGAGTCTGGCCGGCCTCCTGCTGAGCTGACGCCGGCAGCAAACCCGGCACTATGACGTGGAGGCGGTAGGCCGCAGCCAGAATGCTGCCCAGCACGGCGGTCCCCAGCACCGCGCCCACCTCGTACGCCGTTTCGGAAATGGCCGACGCAGCCCCTGCCTTGTCGGCCGGGGCCGCGGCAAGAATCAGGTCATTGGAGATTGTTTCCGACATGCCGACCCCTGCGCCGAGCAGTCCGAACGCGAGTAACAGCCCACTTCCGGAACCCGAGCTGTTCAGCAACACGCTCAGATACCCCGCGGCGTTCAGGAGCAGACCGGCTGCCACCAGGTAGGCCGGCCGGACCCGACGAGCCAACCTGACCACGAGCAGGCCGGTGACGATGGAGATGATAAGTCCCGGCAGCAGGGTCAGCCCGGCACGGGTAGGGGACTGTCCGACCACCAGCTGCAGATGCTGAGAGACGAAGTACAGGAAGCCCACCAGCGAAAAAATGCTCAGTAGGTTTGCGGCAACGGCTCCGCTGAAAACGGGGTTGCGGAACAGCCGTACGTCCAGCATGGGGTCCCGTTGGCGCAATTGCCGGCGGACAAAGAGCAGACCCAGGGCCGAGCCGGCCAGCACGGGCACGATGGAGCCGAACCCCAGACCCTCCGCCGCCAGGGCCTTGATTCCGTAAATAAGCGGAACCATGGTCCCAAAGGACAGCACAATGCTCAGCGGATCGATCTTACCCGGCGAGGGATCCCGTGATTCCGGAACGCACAGCGGGGCAAGGATGAGCAGCGGAATGAGCATCGGGATACACAGCAGGAAGATCGATCCCCACCAGAAGTGGTCCAGCAGCACCCCGCCCAGGAGCGGCCCCATCGCGGCGCCGCCGGAGAATCCTGCCGCCCAGACAGCGATGGCGATTCGACGCTGCCCTGGATCGGTGAAAATGTTGCGGATTAGCGACAATGTGGAAGGCATCAGCATGGCACCGAAGAGACCCAGCAGCGCGCGGCAGCTGATTAGGCTTCCGGCGGTAGGGGCGAAGGCGGCGACGACCGAAACGGCGGCGAAGCCGAGGCTGCCGATCATCAGCATTCTACGGCGTCCGAACCGGTCCGCCAGGCTGCCCATCGGGACCAGTAGGCCGGCAAGGATCAGCGGGTAGATATCGATGATCCAGAGTAGGTCTGCTGCCGCCGGGTTCAAGGCCAGCGAAATTGCAGGGACCGCGAAGCTGAGCACCGTGTTGTCGACGGAGACCAGCAGCACGGGAAGCATGAGGACCGCCAGAGCGAGCCATCCGCGGCGACCGGCTTTTACCGGCAGACGGGCGAGGTCTGCTGCTGGAACCGCCACTGTGGGACGGTCGGTACTCAATGACATGGCGCGCAATTCCTTAGGGGTCGAAAGATCTTTCCAATTTTATACCGTCTGGACTGTTTAGTAAACCGTCCGGACGGTTTAGTCGAGGAGTGCATGCCGGTAGAATGTAGCGCATGTCTAATCAGCCCTCGGCCCGTGATCGAATACTGCTTGCCTTTGAGTCACTTTTGATCGACGAGGGCGGACGAGCGGCGACGCTGGACGCCGTAGCCGCTGCCGCCGGCGTGTCCAAGGGCGGCTTGCTGTACCACTTCAAGAGCCGCGACGCCCTGACCACCGGTCTGATTCAGAAGCTCAGCGAGTTGGCCGAGATTGACTTCACCAAGATGCGTGAAGCACCGGAGGGGCCGGCCGAATATTACATCCGGACCTCCGTATTCGCGGGAACTTCTTTTGACCGGACACTTGTGGCGGCAACCCGGCTGGCACAAGGCCAGGATCCTCAGGTCAGCGAGGCGTTCACCGCCATGCAGAGCAGATGGATGGAATTGATCGCCGAAGAAGTCCACGATGCCGGCATTGCACGGGCGATCCTGCTGATTGGCGATGGTCTGTACTACAACGCCGCGCTATTCGGCGCACCGCACGGGGAGCAGGGACACGGGGAAACTGCAGCCACCGGGAGTCTGCTGCACGTGGTCGGGCTGCTCAAAGGACAGTCGGCCGCCGTCGACAATCGATAAAACGTCCCGGGGAGACGAGCCGGGCTGCCACCGAAGAGAAGAGCGGTAGGGCGACGATGCTGCACGGCCGGGTCAATGCTGGGTCTGCGAAGGGATTTCACCGCTGGTGACTAAACGGATAGCCACATCCCGCAGCTTCAGATTGCTGTTCTGGCTGGCGTGGGTGAGGATGGCGAAGGCCTGCTGGTCGGTGATTTTGTGCCTTTCCATCAGGATTCCCTTGGCCTGGCCAATCAGATCCCGCGTGGTGAGTGCCTCCTGAAGCTGTTCCGTCTTTTGCGCTTCGGCGAAGGCAACGGCCGCGTGCGCTGCGACGAGAAGCCCCACATGCTCTGATTCATCGGTGAAGGCACCGGCCTCTTTTGCATACAGGTTTAATGCGCCAAGGTTGCCGCCTTCGACGTAAAGCTGGAAGGAGAGCATACTTCCCGCCCCGGCTGCATAGGCCCGTTCGGCAAAGCGGGGCCAGCGCTTTTCGGTGGACATATCCGCCACCCGAACCGTTTTTTGTTCGTAGACCGCATCCAGGCACGGTCCCTCGTTCACCTCCATCTGGATGGCATCGATGCGTTTCGGCAGGTCACTTGACGCGGCACGGGAACCAACTTCCTTCCGGCCGACCACCACACTTATAGAGCCTTCCTCCACGCCTGGAATCAGCTCGATAGCGGCCTGGACCATGCCAGCAAGAATTGCATCCGTATCGACTTCATTTTGTAAGGAGCGGGCCAAGTCGCCCAGGCGCACGGCGAGGGCGTCCTGGCCGGCGGCGGTACCGGTGTTCTGTTTGGATGGCTGGCCGCTAGCGGCTGCGCTGACGTTCTCCACCTTCAGTTCCCTTCTTCGAAACGTACGGTCCCGTAGATGAGGGTGTGAAGACATTCTGCCACGTCATTGGGCGACAACCATTGGCTCTACCCATGAGCTTCGTTGAAATTTATCAGGACAAAGACCTGTCGACCTGCCGGCATCTGCGCATTGAGGTCCAGGCTTTGCGTTGGCTCACGGGCGGGTCACTTGCTGGCGGCGGCAGCGTAGGGAAGAGTTGCTGGTATGCCGAAAAAGGGGCGCCCCCGGATGGACCATGCCAGACAGCACGCCAAAGCGGATGCCAGAGCGGATGCCGGACCGCTCGCCGGACAGCACGCCAAAGCGGATGCCAGAGCGGATGCCGGACCGCTCGCCAAAGCGGACAACAAACGGCAGTCCAGGACGTTCGACGTTGACGGCGTCACCGGGGTGACGCATAGCCGCGGATCAGGTCCGGATACTTACGTCCTGATCCACGGTATTGGCATGTCTTCGCGGTATTTTGAGCCGCTTGCCCGGGAACTGTCCAAGCTGGCCACTGTTCACTCGGTGGATCTCCCCGGCTTCGGTAAAGCTCCTAAGCCGTCGCGGCCGTTATCCATGGAGGACTTAGCGCGGTGGGTCTGGGGCTGCCTGGACCAGTTGAACGTTTCCCAGCCGATTCTGATTGGACATTCGATGGGCTGCCAAGTGACGGTGGAAATGCTGCGGCAGCGCGCGTCGGCCCCGGCGGCGGTGCTGATGGGACCGTGCGTTAACCGGCAGGAACGCACCGCCTGGCAGCAGGGTCTGCGGTTGCTTCAGGACACCTTCCGTGAACCGATGGCTGCGAATGCGGTGGTTTTTTCCGATTACGCGTTCCGTTGCCGGCCGCCCTGGTACCTGGTAACGCTGCCCTTTATGCTCAGCTATGCTCTCGAAGAAGCTATCGCTGAGGTGGATGTTCCGGTGCTGATTATGCGCGGCGCCCGGGACCCGATTGCGCCGCGCGCCTGGCTCGCTGAGCTGGCCGCCCGCTGCCCGGTAGCCGAAGCCATGGAGATAGCAGCCGAGGGCCATATTCTGATGTACCGCTCGCCATCGGTAGTTGCCGGCCACGTCCGATCACTCCGGGCCCGGGTATGAGGCTGGGACGATGAGGCTGGGGACGATGGCGATGACGATGACGAAAGCCTGGGCCTGGGTCCTGGACTATCTTTACGTGTCGTTCTGGCAGGTCCGCGGTTTGCTCATCCGGGATTCGGCACAGGAGCTGCTGCAGGATGTGCGTGCGGATGCCGTTCCGGTGCTGCTGATCCCCGGGATCTATGAAAATTGGCGTTTCCTGCGTCCAGTGGCGAATCGGCTGCACGCCGCGGGCCACCCGGTGCATGTGGTGGCACGCCTGGGCTACAACCGCGGCACCATCCCGGCGATGGCTGAGCTGGTGGAGAACTATCTGCTGGAGCAGAACCTGAGGAACGTCGTCGTCGTCGCGCACAGCAAGGGCGGACTCATTGGCAAATGCCTGATGACCGGCACATCGGCAGCAGACCGGGTGAGCGCGATGGTTGCCGTCAATACACCCTTTTCCGGCTCCGTATACGCCAAGTACGCACCGGCACGAACCATCCGTGCCTTTTCGCCCAACGATCCACTGCTGCTGCGGTTGGCGTCCAATCTGGAAGTAAACAGCAGGATCACGGCGATCTACAGCAGCTTTGATCCGCATATTCCTGGTGACGGCCAGCTGGCAGGCGGCACGAACATACGGCTTGCCGCGATGGGGCATTTTCGCGTCCTCGGTGATCCGGCCCTGCTGCAGGCGGTCGGGGAGGCTGTCGCCCGCAGGCCGGACGCAGCACCGTCAGCCCGCGATGCGGGCGCCGATGCTGGCGAAGATCATTGAGACTTTAATGCCGATGGCGATGAAGCTGAGCACGACGACGGCAATCAGCACCCAGATCGTGGCAAGTCCGCGCCCCGGAGCGACCTTGTGGACAATTACAGTCCGGCCAATTATGTACACCGTCGCGCTCAGAAAAGTCCACGCCCAATGGAATGGACGGACCACGCCGTCCCGGCTGAGGGTTCGCCAGTCAAAATAGGCTAATAGAACGGACACTGCGTAGATGATGAACCCTGTTGCCAGCAACAGGAAGTATCCGGGCGTATAGAGGGAGGCCGGATCGAGCGTCCTCAGCTGCCCACGGCCGATGTACTGGTAGCGGAAAACAGGGTTCCAGGCGAGCTGAAGCCCCACCGTCAACAGCGGCAGCAGCACGATCAGCCAGATGAAAGGGTTATACACCCGGGTCTGCGCGCTGATTTCCGGACGGTCCATGGGCGGATTGGGAATGGGCGAACCGCCGAAGTGCTCCGTCCACGCGGTTCCGTCCCACCATTGCAGCCATCCCGGATTTGACGGGCTCGGGTACCACCCGGGCTGGACCGTTGCTTCGTTCGCTGGGCTGGTCATAGTGCTCCTTCTAGGCCTGGGTGTCGGCTGTGACTTTGCCCGTTGCCTGGGAGTCCAGGGCCGGCGCTACAACCTCGCGTGCAAGATAGTCCGCGAAACCGCCGTGCACGCGGCTGTGCGTGCGGGCAGAAGTCCTGACCCGGCCGGCGTCGGTACTGCGGATCCGCAGGCCGGCCGCAGCGGCGGCGAGGACAAAGTTGCGGTCCTCGTGCAGCGTTACATCGTCAAAACCGCCCAGCCGCAGGTAAGCGTCCGCGCGGAATCCCAGATTTGCCCCGTGGATGTGCCCGTGGCCTTCCCTCAGATTATGGCTGCCAAACCATCGGACCGACTGCTCCTGCGTCAGCTCCGAAGTGTCCGGCTGAACGGTCCCGGCCAGCACGTCCCAGCCCCGTGCCGCCGCTTCGGCCTGGACCAGCAGCCAGTTCCGCGGAACCATGCTGTCCGCGTCGGTATTGGCAATCCATATCACCGCCGGCGCACCGCGGCGAAGCACATTCCGGATACCGGCATTGCGTGCAGCTCCGACTTTTCCGGCCTCGCTGTGCAGTGCAGAGGCCAGCGGGTAACGGCGGACGACGGCGGCAGATCCGTCGGTTGTGCGGTCCAGCACCACCGTGACACTGACGGCGATCGATGGGCGCTGGCTGTGCAAGTGGGCGGCGGCTTCCCCAAGAGCTGCAAGACAGTCCGGCAGCAGCCGCTCTTCGTTGCGCGCCGGAACGACGACGGCCAGCCGCTCAAGCGGGCGGCGCATTACGGACCGTCCTGCACAACGGTAAAGACCTCTAAAATAAAGTCCTCCTCGGTGTAGATACCACGTGTTTTTAGGCGTCCGTCGCTGCGCAGGAAATCGTGGACTGCGTCTCCGTCCAGCGGCCACCCGGTGATCTGGTGCCGCCAGTGGCATGCCACCAATGTCCCCGCGGGGGCGAGCGAGCCGAGCATCAGGTCCAGCGTTTTCAGCAGCGTGCCGCGGTCCAGGTAGTAGCCGACCTCGGAAAGGGCGATCAGGTCGAAGGAATCGGTTGGCCATTGTCCGGGAACCGCGAGCTGCATCGTCTTCACCCCGGGCAGGTCTGCGTTGCGCCGGGCGGCGGTTTTGACCGCCTCCTCGCTCAGATCCACAGCCAATATGCGCCGGCAGCGCTGCGCCAGATCCCGGGTCAGCACTCCGGTGGAGCAGCCGATCTCCAGTGCGGAAGCGTACTCCCGTGCGGGCAGGGCTGCGATGGTGAGCAGCCGTTTGCGTTCCTCATACCACGCTTCGGGGGCGGCCCAGGGTTCGGCCAGATCCTGATGAACCGCATCAAACTGTGCCTGTGCCCACTTAACCCGTTCGTCGCCGTCGGGCATCATAGAGCCGGCCGCGTCGATGAAAATCTCATATGGGCGGCGGAAGTGGCTGATCATTTCGGGTGAAAGCAGGGTTTCGTCCCCCGGCAGGTCCGACAGCGGCGAATTCTGGCTGAAGTGGCAGGTGATGGCCCGTTCCTTTCCGGCGATATCCGTTGCCGCCAGGGTCAACCGGCGCATCGACGACCATGGAACCCGGGAGGAATCCGGCGTGCCCCAATGCCAGAGCCATACGGGGTATTCCAGGAACGTGCTGCCGCTTTCCGCCGCCGCTGCGGCCGCAGCCTCGCCGGCGGCGTCATGATCGGTGTGGCCATCCGCGCGCCAGGGAGCCACGATCAGCGTCTGCCCCTGCTCCGCTTCAGCCGCCGCTGCGCCGGCCCCCGCCGGATCGGGGGCGTCCGCGCATTCGGCCAAAATAGCCTGCTTCAGCAGCTCTCTGGAGTCCGCAACCCTGCCGTCCGGGAGCCCTAACCGGCGGATTTTCGCCGCCGGCGCGAGCGTGCCCATCGCATGATCGAGCTCCGAGCCCCTGATGGCGGCCAATTGCGCGGGTGTGTGCGTGCTGGAATCCGGATGCGACGCCTCACCATCGGTGGCAACGAGCAACCGGACCTCCAAACCGTGCCGGGAGGCACGCTGCAGCAGCCCGGCAGCGGCCAGCGTTTCGTCGTCGGGATGGGCAGAGACGAGCACCAGCTTGGTAAAGCGCGGCAGCCTAAGATTGAGCTCCGGCGTGGCGCCGAGCCGTTCGGAGCCGCGCCAGACGCCTTCGGCCGTGCCGTCGTCGAGGTGGTTGAACGTCACCATGGCAGCCGCCCCGGTGCCAGCAGCTGCTGGCCGATCGACGCAATCGACCGTTCGGCGTGATCTTGGCGAAGATAGACGGTAAGGTCTGCGACCCGGGCTGCATGGTCGGCGTCGAAAGCCAGTGGTTCCGGGCCCATGGCGTGGCCGGCAAGTTCAAGAATTGATTCAGAAGCACGGACGACGGCGGCACGGGCGCGGGCCGCGGGCAGGGAAGCACCGGCAGTGTGACGGTCGCTGTCAGCCTGCCGCGCCGCCAGGGCGAGTGCATTGCGCGCTGCCGTCAGATGGCCGTCGACCAGCCCCAACTGCAGCAGTGCGATCTGATCCGGCTCGCGGCCGGCGCAGTGGGCGTAGACGCGACGGGCGACCGCAGTAGCGGCGCCGAACCACAGCGCCGCTACGCCCGCCCCACCCCAGGCAAAGCCGGGCCTGGCGAAATACCAGCCGGGGGCGCCGACCGGAACGGCGGGCACATGCTCAAAGGAGATCGGTCCACTGCTGACTTCGGGCAGACCCAGCGCCACCCACCCGGTCGCGATGACGCTCACGCCCGGATCCTTCAGATTCACCGCAAAGGCCCGCCGTCCGTCGTCCGTGCGGGCGGTGACAATCGCATGGCTGAGGCGTCCGGCGAGGGAGCACCACGGTTTGGTCCCGGTGAGCATCCAGCCGTTTCCCTGCCGGTGTGCCCGCAAGTGCTGGTCCTTGCCCTCAGCGGCGAAGACCCCCCAGCAACTGTTCCCGGCTGTGGCGAGCTGCTCAAGCTCCTCGGACCCGGATTGTTGCCGGGCCTGGTGAAGGATACTGACGGCATCCAAATGCGGCTCAATGCTTCTGCCGACAGAAAGATTGCAGGCGCCGACGGTGGCAAGTGATTCCCACAGCTGCAGGGTCCGGCCCTCCATAGGATAGGGAAGTTCCTGGCCCAGCCGGATCGCGAGAGCCAAGGCCGGCTCTATCCCGCCCGCACAATCGAGCGCCCGTGCGGCGATGGTGCGCAATTCCGGCAGCCATTGCGCAGAGGAATCGGATTCCGGTGCCAAGCGGACCGGCGGTAGTGATGGCTGTCCGGTGCTCGGCTGTCCGGTGCTCGGCTGTCCGGTGCTCGGCTGCCCGGGGCTTGGCTGCCCGGGGCTCTGGCGTACGGTGCTTTGGCGCTCGGAGCCGGTCATCGGACATCCCCTAATCCGGGGCAGCCGCCGCTATGGGCCCCCAGGGGGAGGGAACTAGGCACCCTTACGCTTCGCCGGCTTGTTTTGGGTTTCCTTTGCTGCAGGCTCTTTTCGGGCCGTTCCTTTTCCTGCAGGTCCTTTTCGGGCAGCGGGCTTCCCCGCAGCAGCGGAGTCTCCGGTCGACTTTCGGTCACCAGCTGGTTTGGGCTTGCGGTTGCGTTCCACACTGCGTTTCAAAGCCTCCATGAGATCAAGGACCTGGCCTGGTTCGGTCTCTTCACTTTCCCCGAAGGTGGCGTCGGTGTCCAGCGCATCACCCTTGGCCAGCTTGGCGTCGATCAGAGCGTGCAGCTGTTCCTGGTACTCGTCGGTGTATTCTTCCGGGGCAAAACTGCCGGAGAACGAATCAACCAGCGCCGCGGACATTTCCTTCTCTTTGGCTGAGATCCGGACGCTTTCCTTCAGCGCCGGGAAGTCGGCCTCCCTAACCTCGTCCTCCCACAACAGTGATTGCAGCAGCAGGACGTCCCCACGCACCCGAAGTGCGCCCAACCGGGTTTTCTGCCGCAGGGCGAACTTCACAATCGCAGTCTGTTCCGTGTCTTCGAGCGTCCGGCGCAACAGCACATACGCTTTGGCGGATTTGGAGTCGGGCTCCAGGTAATAGCTCCGATCAAACATGATCGGGTCCAGTGCGTCGCTGGGGACGAACTGGACCACCTCGATCTCGCGGCTACGCTCTTCGGGCAGGGACGCGAGGTCCTCGTCGGTGAGCACAACCGTGCGGTCGCCGTCGTCGTACGCCTTATCTATGTGGTCGTAATCCACCACTTTTCCGCAGACCTCGCAACGGCGCTGGTAGCGGATCCGGCCGCCGTCATTATCGTGGACCTGATGCAGGCTTATGTCGTGGTCCTGCGTCGCGCTGTAGACCTTCACCGGAACATTAACCAGGCCGAACGCAACCGCGCCTTTCCAGATAGACCTCATCTGACCAGTGAACACTACGCCTACTGAGCAAAGCTAGCTTTCCCCCTTTTTTCGCGTAAAACTTGAGGGCATGACACCTCCCCAGGACTCGGCGCGGGACAAGAATCCGAATAGGCAGGTGGTGAACGTCGCCGGCCGCAGGCTCACCCTGACGAACCTGGATAAGGTGTTGTATCCGCAGACCGGGACCACCAAGGGCGACGTGATCGCGTATTACTCCGCGGTGGCACCGTTGCTGATTGCGTCGGCGAAGGGCAGACCTGCCACGCGCAAACGCTGGGTCCACGGGGTGGGTACGGCAGAACATCCGGGCCAGGTGTTCTTCCAGAAGAATCTCGAGGAATCCGCCCCGGCTTGGATCCCGTGCGGCAGCATCGAGCACAAGGAGCACACGAACGGCTATCCATTGGTCAACGATGCCGCAACCCTGACCTGGCTGGCGCAGATCGCGGCACTGGAAATCCACGTGCCGCAGTGGCGTTTCGGGCCCGACGGCGAGGCGCAGAACCCGGATCGGCTGGTGCTGGATCTGGATCCGGGGGAGGGGACAGGGCTGGCCGAATGCGTGCAGGTGGCAAAGCTGGCCCGGGCGATCCTGACGGATATGGGATTGGTTCCGGTGCCAGTGACCAGCGGCAGCAAGGGTATTCACCTTTATGCCGGGCTGGACGGCACGCGGACGTCGGAGGAAATTTCTGCGTTTGCACACGAGCTGGCGCGGGCGCTTGAGGCCGATCATCCGGACGTGGTGGTCAGTGACATGAAGAAATCACTGCGCCGGGGCAAGGTGCTGGTGGATTGGAGCCAAAACAACGCGGCGAAGACCACCATTGCGCCATACTCCTTGCGCGGCAGGTTTGAGCCCATGGTCGCGTACCCGCGTACCTGGCGGGAGCTGGCGTCTGAATCACTGGCCCAGTTGGATTACAAGGAAGTGTTGCGGCGGATCAAAAAGCGCTCCGATCCGATGGCCGCGCTGGCGGAGGAGCCGGGATCCGTTGTTGACACGAAGCCGGAGCCGGAGCCGGAGCCGAAGCCGAAGCCGGAGCCGAAGCCGAAGCCGGAGCCGGAGCCGGAGTCGGAGCCGGACGACGACGGCAGGCAAGGAGGCGTGGACAGCGGACAGGGCGCGGCAGCGGACCGGCTGGCTAAATACCGCAGTATGCGTGATCCCGGCCGGACGCCTGAACCGGTCCCGGCAGAAAGGGCCGTTGCCGCCGAAGGGCGGAGCTTTGTTATTCAGGAGCACCATGCCAGCCGGTTGCATTGGGATTTCCGGCTGGAGCGTAATGGGGTGCTGGTCTCGTGGGCGCTGCCCAAGGGCGTGCCGGAATCGACCGGGAAGAACCATTTGGCCGTCCAGACCGAAGATCATCCGCTCGAATACGGCTCGTTCGCGGGGACTATTCCCAAGGGCCAATACGGCGGCGGTGAGGTGACCATTTGGGATGCGGGCAGTTATCAGGAGGAAAAATGGCGGGACGGCAAGGAGGTCATTGCCACTCTCACCGGTCGGCCGGACGGCGGGTTGGGCGGCGTGCGGAAATATGCCCTGATCCATACCGGCGGGAACGGCAGGGCGGAAAATAACTGGCTGATCCACTTGATGAAAGACCAACCAGCAGACTCCGCGCAAGAAGCACCCAAGCTCACTGCCTCAGCCGGTGGCGCTGCATCACCCGGTGGCGCTGCATCACCCGGTGGCGCTGCATCAGACCAGAAGGGCGCGGCTGCAGACCAGAAGGGCGCGGCTGCAGACCAGAAGGGCGCGGCAACCAGGAAACCCGCAACAAAGAGGACCGTCGTCCCGTCGATCGCACCGATGCTCGCCACGGCAGGGTCCCTGCAGACCCTGGACCCGGACGAGGACTGGCTGCTGGAGATGAAGTGGGACGGAGTTCGGGCAATAGCTTCGGTGCAGGCGGGAAAAGTCACGTTTACCAGCCGCAATGGCAAGGACATGAGCGCTGTTTATCCGGAGTTGGCTGAGCTCGGGGGCCTCGTGGACGCCGGCGATGCCGTGCTGGACGGGGAAATCGTGGCACTCAACGCATCCGGTCGGCCGGACTTTGGGCTGCTGCAGGGCAGGATGAAACTCACGCGACCGGCCGACATTGCCAGGGCACAACGTGAGATCCCGGTGCACCTGATGGTTTTTGACCTGCTTTTCGCTGACGGCGAGCGGCTGACGCGAAAGGATCTCTCGGAGCGCCGCCGCCGGCTGGAGAGTGTGCTGCCTGCGGGCAGCGAAGGCCGCATCCAGCTCCCGCCGCTGCTGGATCTCTCCCCAGCCCAGGCCCTGGTGAGCAGCTCGGAGCTGGGCCTTGAAGGGATCCTGGCCAAGAAGTCCGGCAGCAGGTATGAGCCAGGCACCCGCAGTCCCGGCTGGATCAAAATCAAGCACCAACGAACCCAGGAAGTGGTGGTCGGCGGCTGGCGGCCAGGGAAAGGGCGGCGTGAAGGCGCGGTGGGTTCGCTGCTGCTCGGGATCCCACACGGCCGGTCCCTGAAGTACGCCGGCAGGGTAGGCAGCGGCTTCAGCGATAGCGAGCTGGCGGAATTGACCGTAGAAATGTCGCGCCTGCACCGCAAAACTACCCCATTCGACGACGTCCCGCGGGCTGACGCCGCAGACGCAATCTGGGTGACTCCGAAGCTGGTCGGTGAGGTGGAATATACGGAATTCACCGGCACCGGCCGATTGCGTCATCCGGTGTGGCGTGGCTGGCGGCTGGATAAAGACCCAAAGGACGTGGAACGCCAGCCGACTGACGCAGCTCCCAACTAGGTAGCAGCACCTGCACTCAAAACGTGAAATGAGTGCCGCAAGTGCGACCCAGTTGCCAGCCTATCCCTCGCGAACTAACCGGGAATGCCCGCTAGTGTTGGACCATGAGTATTAATCCGGACCTTCAGGGCCGCAGCTACCCGGCGGGTCCGGTGTACGAGGTGGGACGCGAAAAAATCCGTGAGTTCGCACTCGCGGTCAAGGCGACTAATCCGGCACATTTTGACGTTGCGGCGGCCCAGGAACTCGGCCATGCCGATCTGCTGGCACCTCCCACCTTCGCCATCATTGTGGCGCAGCGTGCCGACGCACGGTTGATCGAGGATTCCACCTCGGGCATCGACTTTTCCCGCGTGGTGCATGCCGAACAGCGTTTCACCCATCACCGGCCGATCGTGGCCGGGGACAAACTGGTGGCGGCCCTGCACGTTGACGCCGTCCGCGCGATGGGCGGCGGAGCCATGATCAGCACTCGGGCGGAAATCACCAGCAGCGACGGAGATCCGGTGGCTACAACGAGATCGGCCATCCTGGTCCGGGGAGAGGGGCAGTAATGGATTTTTCCTCCCTGGCCATCGGTCAGGAAATTGGCTCCTGCACCATCAACGTCAGCAGAGCCGATCTGGTCCGCTACGCCGGCGCCTCCGGGGATTTCAACCCCATTCACTTTAATGAGCGCATTGCCCGGGATGTCGAGCTGCCCGGCGTGATCGCGCACGGCATGTTTACTATGGGCGCCGCCGTCCAGCTGGTGAGCGACTGGGCAGGGGACCCGGGCGCCGTGCTGGACTACCAGACCCGGTTCACCCGGCCCGTTCCGGTACCGGACACGGACGCCGGAGCCCAAATCGCCGTCGTCGGCGTTATCGGTGCCCTTGACGCGGAGCAGTCGACCGCCCGGGTTGACCTTACAGTGACCAGCGGCGGCCAGAAAGTCCTTGTTAAGGCACAGGCAGTGGTCAAGGTGGCGTGAGCGGCGTTTCACCGCACGATTCCCAACGCCACGTCCCGCCGCGGGAGGTTGTGCACTGGCGCAATGGCGTGGTGGTGGCCTACACCGCATCCGGTCTGGCCTTTGCGTCCTGGGTGGCGCGTATCCCTGCCATCAGGGACAGTCTCCACCTGACTCCTGGCAGCGTGGGACTGCTGCTGCTGTGCATGACGGTCGGATCCTTCGCATCGGTAACCGTTTCCGGGCTGGTGGTATTGCGGCTAGGGTCCCGGCGGACCATTAAGGCCGGCAGTGCAGTGCTCGGAGCCGGATTGCTGCTGGCCGGCTTTGGAGCCACGGTTCTCGGTAGCGTTGCTGCGGTAGGCGTGGGCCTGGCGGTGATCGGGTTGGGCACCGCGTCGTGGAATACGGCCTCCAATGTCGAAGGCGCGGCGGTGGAACGGGCGCTCAAACGGCATATTATGCCGAGGCTGCACGGATCGTTCAGCGCCGGGACAGTGGCTGGGGCCGGGCTCAGCGCGCTCGCCGCAGGCCTGCAGGTGCCGGTCCTATGGCACTTTCTGGCCACCGCCGTCGTCGTCGTGGCGTCCGTGTGGGCCGGCTCCCGGTTCTTTCGCGCAGACGCATGGAGTCCGCCTGTTAGCTACGCGGAACCGGCGTCCGTCCCTTCGGGCGGTATCCCGGGCAGCCAATCGGACATTAACATCGACCCGGCCACCGGGCCAATCAGACTCGTGCCGGCGGGAACCCCGACGGACAGCCCTGCGGCCGGCAACTCAAAGGTGCTGGACGGCCGACAGCGCGTCGCCGCAGCATGGCGCGAACGCCGAACCCTGCTGATCGGGCTGCTGGTCCTCGGACTGACCCTGGCCGAAGGGTCGGCAGGGGACTGGGTCGCACTGGCTCTTGCCGACGGCTACGGGGCAACGAACGCGACCGGCGCGTTGGGCTACGGCATATTTGTCACCGCCATGATGCTGGGCCGGTTCGCCGGGACAATTGTGCTGGACCGGTGGGGCCGGGTCGCCGTATTGCGCGTCTGCGCCGCGCTCGCCTTTGCCGGTCTTGCCCTTTTCGTGTTTGCACCTTCGCAGCAGCTGGCCATGCTTGCGCTGGTGGCTTGGGGGCTCGGCGCCTCGCTGGGCTTTCCGGTGGGAATGTCCGCGGCCGCCGATGACCCCGAGAAGGCTGCCGCCCGGGTATCTGTTGTTTCCACCATCGGCTATGGTGCGTTCCTTTGCGGTCCACCGCTGCTGGGGCTGTTGGCCGAGCATGTGGGCGTCCTTCATTCGCTGCTGGCCGTGCTGGTGCTGCTGGCCGTAAGTTTCTTCCTCACTCCCGTCGTGCGCAGGCCCGAACAGGCTCCGGCATCCTCAGCCGTCCGGGGCGGATAGGCTGAACGCGTGACTTCTTTGACTGAGCACAAACTTCTGAGCTCGCTGACAACACTTGGTACCGGTGGTGCCGCCGGGGCGCTGACCGAGGCCTTTTCGGAACAGGAAATTATCGACGCGGTCCGCAAAGCCGACGACGCCGGCGAGGCGCTGCTGATCATCGGCGGCGGGTCCAATCTGGTAATCGCTGATGACGGTTTCCCCGGGACAGTGCTGCGCATTGCCAGCAGCGGGTACACGGTGGAGTCCGAGGACAGCTGCGGCGGCGTTTCCGTCGTTGTCCAGGCAGGGCACAATTTCGACGAGCTGGTCCACACCGCCGTTCTGCACGCGTGGAGCGGGATCGAGGCTCTTTCCGGGATTCCGGGACTCACCGGTGCCACCCCGGTGCAGAACGTGGGTGCGTATGGGACAGACGTGTCAGCGACCATCGCATCCGTTCGGGTCTGGGACCGGCTGCGGAACGCGGTCCAGACGTTCGCGCACGCGGACCTGAAGTTCGGCTACCGGGATTCGATTCTTAAACAGAGTACGACGGCGGGATCCCCGCGTTACGTCGTTTTGACCGTGGAGTTTCAGCTGGCCTTGGGCCGGATGAGTGCTCCCATCAGGTATACCGAACTGGCCCGGGTACTCGGTGTCGAGGTCGGCAAACGGGCGTACTCACTGGACGTCCGGCGTGAAGTGCTGGCACTGCGGACAGGCAAAGGAATGGTCCTGGATGCCGGTGACCGCGATACCTGGTCCACGGGCTCGTTTTTCACCAATCCCCTGGTCACAGCGGACGTCGCCCGGCTGCTGCCGGCTGATGCACCGAAATATCCTGCACCGGATTCCGGTTTGATCAAGCTCAGTGCCGCCTGGCTGATTGACCGGGCCGGGTTTGCCAAAGGTTTCGGTCTGGAACCCGGCAGTGTTTCCAGCGGGCGTGCTGCCCTGTCCACCAAACACACCTTGGCCATCACCAACCGCGGGACTGCCCGCACGCAGGATGTGTTGGCCGTAGCCCGGGCTGTCCGGGCGGGCGTGGCGGCGAAGTTCGGCATAACGCTGGAACCGGAGCCGTTGTTGATTGGCTGCTCGCTCTAAAAACCCGGCTGCTGCAGCCCGACCCGTACCCCCGTAGGGGCCCAAGACGGTTCTGACGGGTGATGTGCGCCCCGGTACCGGCTCCGTAGTGTGAAGGAAGATCAGGAACTACATCTTCGAAGGGTCATTCACATGTCATCTGCCACCATTGAGAGTCCGGCACGGTCCCCGCGGGCCGCGCGGCCGTCACGGGACCGCCATGTCACTGACTTTATTGCCTTGGCCGAGGAGGTCCGGGCCGCTGGCCTGATGAAGCGTGACATCTCCTGGTACACCTGGCGCATGATCCGTCTTGGCCTGGGTTTTACCGCGACTGGCGTGATGTTTGTGCTGCTGGGCCATAGCTGGTGGCAGCTGCTGACCGCCGTCATCTTCTCCTTCCTGCTGGGCCAAGCGGGCTTTCTGGCACACGATGCCGCCCACCGGCAGATTTTCGCTTCCGCCAAAAAGAACGAATGGACCGGAAGGATCGTCGGGAATCTTTTTGTCGGCCTCAGCTATGGCTGGTGGATGAACAAGCACGGCAAGCACCACGCCAACCCGAACAAGATCGGCAAGGATGATGACATCGCCACCGGGGCCGTCATCTTCAATCCGGAAGATGCGGGCCAGCGCAAGGGCTTCGGTAAATGGTTTGCGGCCCATCAGGGCTCGTTCTTCTTCCCGCTGCTGACGCTGGTGGCCCTGGACCTGCACATGTCGGCCATCCGCCGGGTCTTGAATAAAAACGAAATAGTGCCCGCCCGCAAGGCTGAAATCGGGCTGCTGGCTGTCCGGCTGATTGGCGTGCCGGTCGCCGCGTTCTTCGTGATGGGACCGTGGATCGCCCTGGCCTTCATGGTGGTGCACTTGGCCACTTTCGGTGTCTATTTCGGCGGCTCCTTTGCGCCGAACCACAAGGGAATGCCGCTGGTTCCCAAGGACGTCAAGATCGACTTCATGCGCCGCCAGACGCTGATGAGCCGTAATATTTCCGGCGGCTGGTGGGTGGACAAGGGCATGGGCGGCCTGAACTATCAGATTGAGCACCACCTTTTCCCCACCATGTCCTCCAAGAACCTGAAGCTGGTGCAGCCGATGGTCCGGCAGTACTGCGCCGAGCGCAACATCAAATACACAGAAACCACGCTGGGGCAGTCCTACATGATCGTGATGAAGTACCTGAACCGGGTCGGCCTGGGCCAGCGCGATCCGTTCGAGTGCCCGATCACCGCCAATATGCGCTCCGCACGCTAGCAAAGCACCGCCCAAAGCGCTCCTCTTTTTACCTCTGAGCTGCCCGCGATGGGGCCGTTTCCCCCAAACGGTCCCATCGCCGGCAGCTCAGCTTGGTGTTTAAGCGGCCCGGACTATGATGCAACAGATGATGCAAGGTCCAACGGGTCGCGTTCCGCCGGCCATGCTCGGCAGGCTCAGGCTCTCCAGCCAGCGCCTGCTGGGCAGTTCCTTTGATACACCGCTTGAGGCGGTGCGGTGGATGACGGCCATGCAGGGGCAGGATCTCCCCGGAGCCCTGTGGTCCGTGGGGCTGCGGGTCCCCGGTTCGACCGTGACGGATGTCCGGAACGCGCTGGACTCTGGTGATATTGTCCGATCCTGGCCGTTGCGTGGGACACTGCATCTGTGTGCTGCGGAGGACCTCGGCTGGTTTTTGTCCTTGACGTCAGAGCGGTTGATTGCCGGGATGGCCGGGCGGCACCGTCAATTGGAAATTACGACGACGGATGTCGAGACCGCACGCAACGCCGCGGTTGCGCTCTTCGCGGCCAACCAAGCATCGCCAGGCTTCGTGTCGGCGGTCACCGGTACACCTCCCGCCTCCGCTTCCCGCAACGAAATCCTCGCAGCGTTCCGGCGCGCAGGCCAACCGACGGATAACCAGCGCGGCATCCACCTTCTGTGGCTGCTGAGCCTGACCGGCACATTAGTGCAAGGTTCAAGTTTCGGTAACGGGCAGAAATTCGTGCTGCTGGAAAGCTGGATACGTCATCCGCGTGTGCTGGAGCGGGACGAAGGGTTGGCCGAATTGGTATTGCGGTATTTTAACAGCCACGGTCCCGCCACCATTCAGGACTTCTGCTGGTGGACGAAGCTACCGCTCAAAGATGCCAGAGCCGGCCTTGACCTGGTGAAGAATCAGCTCCGGTCCATGGACGTCGCTGGTTCTCCCTACTGGATGTCACGGGAAGCGGCGGAGCTGATCACCGGAAGGGACCTGCAGCCGGGCCGCAGCCTTCCAGGAACTGGTTCATTGCTCCTCTTGCCGGGGTTCGACGAGTTCCTGCTCGGATATAGGGACCGCAGCGCGGCTCTGGGTGCGGAGCATGCCCCTTTGATCGTGCCGGGCAATAACGGGATGTTCAAGCCCACCGTTGTCGCCGGCGGCATAGTGGCGGGAACCTGGCGCGGGGTCCGGCGCCCGGGCGGGCGCTTAGGCTCGCCCTGTGTCGTAGAGACTTCCCTGTTCCATGCCCTCTCGACGGGTCAGCAGCGGGCCTATACCAAAGCCACCGCCGGCTACGCCCGATTTCTCGCCCCCGCGGGCAGGACGGCTGCGGCGGAAGACCCCGCCAGCGCAACGCTGGGCGGCGGCTAAAGCTTTCCGGCGGCTAAAGCCTTCCGGTGGCGATGTTCAGCATGCGGCGCAGCGGTTCGGCAGCACCCCAGAGCAGCTGGTCACCTACGGTGAACGCACTGATGTACTTCGGGCCCATCTCCAACTTGCGGATGCGCCCCACCCGAATGTCCAGTGTCCCGGAAGCAGCCACCGGTGTGAGGCCGTGCATGGATGCTTCCTTGGTGTTGGGAATGACCTTGACCCACTGATTGTCGGCGCCGATGAGGGACTCAATCTCGGACACCGGGAGGTCCTCGCGCAGCTTCAGCGTCAGGGCCTGGGAATGTGAGCGCATGGCGCCAATTCTGATGCACAGTCCGTCCATCAGGATCCGGTCCGCGCCGGTAGTACCCAGGATTTTGTTCGTTTCGGCGCCGTTCTTCCATTCCTCTTTGGACTGTCCATTGCCCATGTCCGCATCAATCCAAGGGATCAGCGACCCCGCCAGCGGGACCCCGAACTGGGAAGAATCGAGCTGCGGGTTTTGCTGCTCGGCCAGCACCGCCCGGTCAATGTCCAATATCGCCGACGAGGAGTTCTGCAGCTCGGATGACACAGCCCCCTGCAGCGCACCGAACTGGTTCAGCAGTTCGCGCATATGGCGGGCCCCCCCACCGGAAGCGGCCTGATAGGTCATCGAGGTGCCCCACTGAACTAAACCGTTCCGGAAAAGGCCGCCGAGGCCCATCAGCATGCAGGAAACGGTGCAGTTCCCGCCGATGAAGTCGCGGACGCCGCCGGCCAGCCCGGTATCGATGGCTTCCCGGTTCACCGGGTCAAGCACAACGATCGAATCGTCCTCCATCCGCAGCGTCGAGGCTGCGTCGATCCACAGCCCATCCCAGCCGGCCGCGCGCAGCCGGGAGTGGACGTCTGAGGTATAGCCGCCGCCCTGCGCCGTGACAATGATCGGTAATTTGGCCAGTGTCCGGGTATCGTACGCGTCCGCCAGCGGCCCGGCGCCGTCGGCGAACGCCGGAGCGGGGCCTCCCGCATTGGAAGTGGAGAAGAACACGGGATCAAGGCCGGCGAAATCGCCCTCGTCCTGCATGCGCTGCATCAGCACGGACCCAACCATGCCGCGCCAGCCCACGAAACCTACACTTTGCGTCATAACCTAAGTTTAGACGAGCCATCAGCGGGCCGACGTCTTCATTACGTCACGCCGCAGCGCTGCCGGTTGCCGTCGTCGTAAATGCCCTGCCGCGCGTCTCCTTGGTGAAGGACATCAACACCACGATGATAATTGCCACCGCGCCCGCCACCACGGCCATGGCCAGGCCGTAATTGCCTCCCGTGGCGGACGCGATCAGCGCTTGGATGGTCGCGTTGCCGGCGGCAATGACATTGCCCAATTGGTAGACGAACCCCGGCAGCACGGCCCGCGTTCCCTCCGGGACCAGCTCATTAAGATAAGCCGGGATGACGCCCCACGCACCCTGGACCATGAACTGGATGAGGAACGCGCCCACGCCGAGCCAAATCGAACCGGAGGCAAAGGCCCACAGCGGGATGCACGGCAGGGACAGGGCCGCAAAAATGATGATAATCCGTTTGCGGCCATACCGCTCGGAGAGCGTTCCCGCCAGCAGGCCGCCAAAGATGGCGGCAATGTTGTAGCAAATGGCAATGATGCTTACCGTGCCGGAGTCAAAGCCGTGTTGGATCTTCAGGAAAGTCGGGTAAAGATCCTGCGTCCCGTGGCTGAAGAAGTTGAAGGCCGCCATCAGCACCACGGCGAACAGCAGAATCTTCCAGTTCCCCCGCACAGCGCCCCAGAAGCTGAATTCGGATTTAGCCCTTGTATTCCCGCGGGTTGCCAGCCAGACCGGGGATTCATCGACCTTAAAGAAGATGTACACCGCCAGCAGCAGCGGCGCCGCGCCGAGGGCAAACATCCCGCGCCAACCAATCACATTGATGAAAAGGCCGTAAATGACGGCAGCGATCAGGTATCCCAGCGGATAACCGGCCTGAAAAAGACCGGAAATGAAACCGCGGGCGTGCCGTGGGATGCTCTCCATGGTCAGGGCCGAGGCGACGCCCCATATGCCGCCCATGGCGAGCCCGTAGACAATCCGGAGCACAAAGAAGGTGCCGAAGTCCGGAGCCAGTGCACTGGCTATTTCGATCAGCGAAAAGATGACGATGTTGATCATCAGTACCGGTTTCCGGCCGAACTTCTCCGCCAGCGGACCGAAAATCAGTGCGCCAATCGGCCGGACGACCAGGGTGACGGTGATCGCCAGGGTGGCCGCGACGATGGTGATGCCAAACTCTTTGGCCATGTTCGTGAGCACAAAAACCAGGACAAAGTAGTCGAAGGCGTCCAGCGTCCAACTGCCCACCCCGGCGAAAACGGTGTTTCGCTGGGTGGAGGTCCAGGCTTCCTTCGGAGTCCTGGCCGTCGACGTACCCTTGGACGCATTCGGCGCAGATTCATTAGGTACGGGGTCATGAGGTACGGGGTCATGCGGTTCCGGAGACATCTGCCATCATCTTCCCAGCGACGTGCCGACCTGCTCACAAATACGTGATCCAGCAGCCGGCATCGGCTGGGGTGCGCCAATCGCGGCAGCTGGGGTATCTGTTGGCCCCACCTGGAACTTTTCCAGCCGAGGCCGGGGGTGTCAAGACCTACCGGAGAGCACTTAGACGTCCTCGGAGGTGAATTCCGAGCTGCCCCTTGCCCACAATGTGTAGCGGTACCGTGTCCCGTTTTTCCCGGTATGCCAGCCCTCCACCGGCGCACCGCCGCGAAAGGTCCATTCCGGTCCCAGCTGGGGTGCGCCGGTATCACCTGCAGTATCGGAATCGATCACGGTAATCGCCGCGACATTGGCATGCACGAGCGCCTGCGCGTAAACCTGGCCGCCGCCGATGATCCAGATCTCATTCCCACCGGGGCTGAACTGTGCCTCCACCAGAGCGTCTTCAAGGGTATGGACGACGACGGCGCCCGCGGCTTCCGGCGTGTCTGCCCAGTCCTGCTGCCCGGTGATCACAATATTCGTCCGCTCCGGCAGCGGGCGGAACTTTGCCGGAAAGGATTCCCAGGTGCGCCGCCCCATGACTACGGGGTGACCGGTGGTGACGCGTTTAAAGTGGGCCATGTCTTCCGGCACGCGCCATGGCATGCCGCCGTCCTTGCCGATGACACCCTGTTGGGTCTGGGCCCAGATCATGCCGATAATCGGCTCGGTGAAGCGATAGAGCCCGAGAGCCTCAGCCTCGAAGCCGATACTGCCGGTGTTGCCTGCCCCGGCGTCTGCGGTTTTTTCGTCCGGGATGGGTCCACCGGTGCGGAAACGGCCCGGATTCATACCGCTATCGGAGCCTTGATAGCGGCATGGTGCCGGTAATTGATCAGCTCAAAATCCTCAAGGTCGTAATCGAAAATTGTCTTCGGATGGCGTGTGATCCGCAGCTGCGGATAAGGGTACGGCTCGCGGCCCGACTGCTCGGCGACCTGATCGACGTGGTCATTATAAATATGCACATCGCCGCCGGTCCAGATGAACTCGCCAGGTTCCAGGCCCGTCTGCTGGGCAACCATTAGGGTCAGCAGTGCATAGGAGGCAATGTTGAACGGAACCCCTAAAAAGGTGTCGGCGCTGCGCTGATACAGCTGGCAGCTGAGCTTTCCCGGTCCGGCCTCGAGGCCCTCCGGGTGCGGCTGGACATAAAACTGAAAGAAGGCGTGGCAGGGGGGAAGTGCCATATTCTTCAGCTCGGCGACATTCCAGGCGCTGACGATGTGCCGGCGGGAATCAGGATTGCTTTTCAAGCCCTCGATCAGCTCGGCGATCTGGTCGATGTGGCCGCCGTCCGGGGTTGGCCAGGAGCGCCACTGAACGCCGTACACCGGCCCCAGCTCGCCGTCGTCGTCCGCCCATTCATTCCAGATCTTAACGCCGCGCTCCTGCAGCCACTTGACGTTGGAATCGCCGCGCAGGAACCACAGCAGCTCCAAAACAACTGACTTGAAGTGCACGCGCTTAGTGGTGATCAGCGGGAAGCCTTCACTTAGATCGAAGCGCAGTTGGCGGCCGAAAACGCTGCGCGTGCCGGTTCCGGTGCGGTCCGGTTTGGCCGCGCCGTTGGCCATCACATCACGCAACAGGTCTTCATACGGGGAAGGAATTCTCACCTGCGTTAGTCTAGCCGGATGTGCTGCCGACGACGACGGCGGTGACCACCCCGGTAAGGACGAGCAGGAGCATCGCCAGCGTAATGGCCTTGCCGGCGGGACGGCCCCAATTGATGGTCCAGCCGATGCCAGCACGTTTGGGCACCAGCAGCCAGGGATCCTCGGGGTTGTTGTAGATCAGCCCGGCGATCCACTGGGAATCATCGTCCGGATGCTGCGGGCGGGTTGATCTGGCGCCGGTGTGCTGGTCTGCTTGCCCGCTCGCGGTCCGCGCGAACGCGGCATCTTCGCTCCGGTAGCTGCGCCAGCAATACCATCCGCCCAGAAGCAGCGGGACGAAAAACACGATCAGCGGCAGGTAGCCTGGAATGTAGAACGGGGAGCCGACGCCGGAGGACCACGTCATTACGGCCGTCACCGCGAAGGTTGCGCTCAAGCTGCAGGCGATGATGCCCAGCAGAAGCTGGCTGGCGTTTTGCTGGGCCACGCCCTGCCGGCGGGCCTGCTCGGGGGTAACGCCGTAGCGGCTTTTGACCGGCGTCCTGGAAATACCCCAGCCCGTAGCCAGCAGAACGGCCAGCATGCCCACGCCGAAGAAGACGGCGAAAAACCGAGCCGACGGATTTGTCCATGTAACCGTTCGGCGTGCCATCCCCGCCCCAATGGGTGGCGAAACGGACCGGGATATCGGGATAGCTGACTATGCCGTAGATCAGCACGGCCAGCAGAATTCCGAGGCCGGCAAAATACCAGCGTAACGCCGGCCCGCGCCTGGCGATTTCGCTTTGCTGCACAACTTCCCCTTGCTACCCATCACGACCGGCCCAGCGGAGGCAAACGCCTAGTCTTCGAAGGGCTTGTACCGCTCCACGGAAACAATTTGTGGCTGTTCTCTGCCGCTGACCTGACAGATGATGACCTCCGCGGGGGACAAAAACGGGTCCGAAGCCGGCAGGGCAGCGGCCAGACCGGGGGGCATGCGGGCGGCCAGCTGTGCGAGGACGGTGGGCAGGGCCGGTCGGTGGGTGCAGAGCGCCACCGGACGCGCCTTGTCAAAGAGACGGTCGACGACGGCGGCCGTCTTCTCCGGTTGGCGCGCATGTTTGGCTTCGGTCAGGGACGCAAAGACCTTGACCTTGGCGTTGGTCGCCTTGACGTAGGGGGACATCGTAGCCACGCACCGCAGCCACGGGCTGGTCGCCACGCGGGTCGGCCGCCAAGCCACGAGCAGTCGGCTCAAGGCCAGCGCCTGCCGTACTCCCGTCGCGGTCAATGGACGGTCCCCTTCGGCGAGTGTCCAGGCTGAGCGGGGTCTGGCCTTGGCATGGCGCACCACCAGCAACGGCCAGGTTTCCAGCTCGGCCCGGTTATGTGCGCTGACCAAGGCTTCGAGAGGGGCTACGTCAGTGGGGTTGGTCAGCAGTTCCCTGGCGCGCTGCGGCGAACACCAGAGGAAGCTGTCCACTTCGTTGCCGTCCGGAACGGGGTCCGCGTCCGGAACGTGACTGGCCCAGTACCGCACTTCCTTGAGACCGGAATTGACCTGGTAAACGGCGGTCGGCAGTGGTATACCCAGCCGGATCCGCAGGCCGACCTCCTCGCAGACTTCGCGCACAGCACATTCGGGTATAGTTTCGCCGTCGTCGAGCTTTCCCTTCGGCCACGACCAGTCGTCGTAGCGGGGCCGGTGAATCAGCAGCACTTCGAGGTCACGCTTTTGCAGTCGCCAGCAGATGGCGCCTGCCGCCCGGACCGCAAACTCCTGGTTGCCGCCCGTTGCAGCGCCGCCGCCCGCGGTAGTGCCGCCTGCTCCGCCTGCGGTGCTGCCGCCTGCGGTGCTGCCGCCTGCTCCGCCTGCGGTGCTGCCGCCTGCGTTCGAATTTTGTTTCTTCATCGCGTCAGCGCCGGTTGGCGGATCGCTGGCGCGATCTGCTGGACAACAGCCAGGACTGCACGTCGGAGAGCGGCTGGCCGGTATCGTCCAGATGGAAACGGGTCCAGAGTCCCTCGTTGTCCAGGTGCCAACTGGACGTTTCGGGATCCACGTAGCGCTCCAGCAGCGTGAGCACGTAATTAATGTCTTCGGGGTTGCGCAGCTGGACAAGTGCCTCCACCCGGCGGTCCAGATTGCGGTGCATCATGTCTGCCGAGCCGATGTAGACCACGGGGTCCCCGGCGTTGGCGAAGGTGAACACCCGGGAATGCTCCAGGAACCGGCCCAGGATGGAGCGAACGGTGATGTTCTCACTCAGGCCCGGAACCCCTGGGCGCAGCGAACAAATGCCGCGGACAATCACGTCCACCTGGACACCGGCCTGTGAGGCCCGGTACAGCGAATCGATGATGGCCTCGTCCACCATTGAGTTCACTTTGATCTGCACCTTGGCGGGCAGCCCGGCCTTTTTGTTGGCAATTTCCCGTTCTATCCTGTCGATCAGGCCCGACCGCACGGAACGTGGTGCCACCAGCAGACGCTTGAACGTGGATTTCGGCGCATAGCCGGAGAGCTGGTTGAAGAGCTTTGTCAGATCTTCGCCCACTTGGTTGTCAGCCGTCAGCAGACCCAGGTCCTCATAGTAGCGGGCGGTGCGCGGGTGGTAGTTGCCGGTGCCAATATGGCAGTACCGCCGCAGTCCGTCGAGCTCCTGGCGCACCACCAGAGACAGCTTGCAGTGGGTTTTCAGGCCCACGATTCCATACACCACATGGACGCCGGCCTGTTCGAGTTTGCGCGCCCAGGAAATGTTGGCCTGCTCGTCAAAGCGCGCCTTAATCTCCACCAGTGCCAGGACCTGCTTTCCGGCCTCCGCTGCGTCCACCAGGGCATCGACAATGGGGGAGTCCCCGGAGGTGCGGTACAGGGTCTGCTTGATGGCCTGGACCTTGGGATCTGCGGCGGCCTGCTCCAAAAATGCCTGCACGGAGGTAGAGAAGGAATCGTAGGGATGATGCAGCAGAATGTCACGCCGGCGCATGGCAGCGAAGACGTTCGCCGCCTTGGCCGTTTCGGATTCATTAAGGTAGCGGGAAGTGTGCGCCACGTTTTTGGGGTAGCGAAGATCAGAGCGGTCAATACCGCCGATCACGGAGAGTCCACGCAGATCCAGCGGAGCCGGAAGTGCATAGACCTCCGATTCCTCAACGTCGAGCTCGCGCACCAGCAGCGCCTGGACATTGGGATTAATATCCGTGGCGACTTCCAGTCGGACCGGCGGTCCGAAGCGGCGGCGCAGCAGTTCCTTCTCCAGCGCCTGCAGCAGGTTTTCCGCGTCGTCCTCTTCAACCTCAAGGTCTTCGTTGCGGGTGACCCGGAAGGTGTGGTGCTCGAGCACCTCCATGCCCGGGAAGAGTTGGTCAAGATGTTCGGAAATGACCTCTTCGAGCGGAATGAACCGCGCCACTCGCCCCGGGACCGTCCCGGCCCGTGGTCCATCCACGGAAATGAGCCGCGGGAGCTGGTCAGGCACCTTGAGCCGTGCAAAAAGCTCCTTGTCACTGACCGGATTACGTACCACCAAAGCCAGATTCAACGACAGGCCCGAGATATAGGGGAACGGATGTGCCGGATCCACTGCCAGCGGCGTCAGGATGGGGAAGACCTTTTCCGCGAACATGGTGCTCAAACGGGCCTTGGCGCCGTCGTCAAGCTCGGTCCAATGCACCAAATGGATGCTTTCGGCAGCCAGGGCGGGCCGGATCTGATCGGCAAAGACATGCGCATGACGGACGTGGAGCTCATGCGCGGCGTCGCTGATCTGTTCCAGAACTTCGATCGGGCTCAGGCCCGCCGGCGAGGGGACGGCCAGTCCGGCCGCAATCCGCCGCTTAAGCCCGGCGACCCGCACCATGAAGAATTCGTCCAAATTGGAAGCAAAGATGGACAGGAAATTGACGCGCTCCAGCAGCTGCAGGTCCGGATCCTCCGCAAGCTCCAGGACGCGGGCGTTGAAGGCCAGCCAGCTTAACTCGCGGTCCAGGAACCGTTCCGGAGTGACGTCGCCGTCGGGGATCAGACTCGGGGCGAATTCGGGGATGTCAATCCGGTCCTCCGTTGCCCGGGCCGTCTGCACCTCGGAAGAACCAAAGCGCTCGGGGAGCAGAATGGCCGCCGTATTCGGCGCTCCAGCCGTATCCGGTTTCATCATTTCTCCCCTAAAGCTTGATTCTTTCTCCTGCACCACTATAAGTTAATCGCTGTTTTCGACGGCGTCGGGTTGGGGACCGTACATGACATCGGCGTCCCACCGCGTGAATCCCAGGCTTTGATAAAGCCCCACGGCGGCCTGGTTATCCGCATCCACGTAAAGCATGATCGCGTTGAGTCCGCGGCTCCGCAGGTGCAGGATACCGGCCAGCGTCAGCGCCCGGCCCAAGCCGGAACCTTGGGCTTCCGGGGTGACGCCGACGACGTAGACCTCACCGATGGCCGGGCGCTGGCCGGACTGCGGATGCACTTTGGTCCAATGGAAGCCAACGATGTCTCCTGCCGCGTTGGTGGCCAGCAGGAAGCCAGCCGGGTCAAACCATTGTTCGGCCATCCGCGCGCGCAGATCGGCGAGCGTCATGTCCCCCTGCTCGGGATGGTGGGCAAACGCTGCCGCATTCGCCTTCAGCCAGGGAACCTCGTCCTGGTTGGGGATGAAAGACCGCAGTGAGATGCCCGCAGGCAGGGCGGGTTGTGGGATCGACTGCTGCTCGGCCGGCGCGCCGGTCAGGCGCATCCGCCACAGTTCCCGCATCGCGGCCCACCCGTACCGGGCAGCCAGACCCGCGGCTGCCTCATGATCCCCGTGCGACCAGGCCTTGAGCCCGGACAGCCCTCGACCGGCTTTAAGCGTGTCCACCAAGAGGGCACCGACGCCTTGATTGCGGTAGCTCGGATGAACCACAATCTCCAGGACTCCGGTGGGGCCGTCCAGCACCACCACGGCCACGCCGGCCAGATCGTTGCCGGTGGCAGGATCCGACTTTCCCTCCGGCGCGTAGGTCAACAGCAGCAGCAGGGAATCGACGTCCGCATCCGGCGATGTAAGGTCCACCAGGGTTTGCTCGGACAGGGGAGGGTTGGCATCGGAATCGAAGGCCGCGGCCACCAAAGTCCTGATATCCCGCAGTGCTTCTGGCTCCGGGCGGCCACTGATGGTCCGGACCGGCCAGCTATCCCTCGTTCTCTCGCTCATGGACAAAGCCTAATGCCCGCATTACCGACGGGCTGCCTGGTATCGATGAAGTCGGCGTTTGTGAATTGCGGCGGAACTGATTTAGAGTAAAAACCTCAGCTTGTGCGTGCCGATTCATCGGACGCACCGAGCCGAGGGGGATGCACCACCGGGGTGCCCGCGATACGTTCAACCCGTATGTCCTCCACTGTTGTGAAGAGCAGCGTTGTGAAGAGCAGCGTTGTGAAGAGCAGGGCTGCCTGAACCTTGGGGCCCGATCCTATGCCGTATGCCTCAGCCGTGCAGGGCTTTGTAGGCTGCTTGCGCGGCGGGGTGCAGCGGCAGTCCCGCCGTATTGACGAGCGATTCAGGACTGAGGAACTGGACCCCCAGGCTGGATCGCGGGATGAGTTCCTGGGCGTGTTCCACCAGCAGGTCTACAGTCCTCTTCACAGTGCGGTCATCCAGGCTGCTTCTGCACAGGAGCAGGTTTGCCACGCCCACCGTCCACACCGGCGGAGTGCCTTTGTAGCTACTGCCAGGGATCAGCACCCGATCGTAGAAGGCGCCGTAACGCGTCCGCATTGCCGGAATCATTGCCGAGAGGTCAAGAAATCCGAGCTCGATTTCCTCATTGGCGGCCGCGATGGCGGCCGTGGGCACGCCGCCGGACCAGAACAACGCGTCCACTGACCCGCGCTGCAGTGCGGCAAGTCCGTCGTTAAGCCCGAGGTTCAGCACGCCTATCGTCTTCTGTGTATCTGCCGTGTCCGTATCTGAAGTGTCCGTATTCGTCGTGGCGGTGACGCTGCCGGGAGAGGAGGCGCTGAGCCCGGCAGCTTCGATGAGGCGCGCGGTGGTCAATGACGTGCCCGAACCGGGCTCGCCGATAGCCACCTTCCTGCCCGCAAGTTCGGTGAAGTCCCGTATGCCGCTGTTTTTCCGAACGACGCAGTGGACGTAGTTTTCGTACACCTTTCCCAGGGCAGCTATTTCAACACCGAAGGCGTTGGTTACTGCGAGTCGTTGAGCGGCTGCGTCTGCCAACGCGACGGCAAAGGTGGCCCTGCCCGCTAAAAGATACTCCAGATTGTCCAGGCTGCCACCGGTTTTCAGCGCCGAGGCCTTGCCGGCCACGCCATGACGCTGTAAAGACTGGGCAAGCAGCGTCGAAAACTCAAGGTAGAAGCCTCCCGGCTCGCCGCCTGCCACGGTGACCGCGCCGGGCCGGTCAGCCGCAGTGCAGGCAGTGAGGACCGGCAGAAGGACGCCGCCCAGCCCCGCGGCCAACGCGGCTTTGAGTGCGGTCCTTCGCGGGAGAAGGGCCCGGGCTGCAGCCACATCAGTCATGCGTCGGACTCCTGATGCGCAGGGATTGCGGGACGGGGAAACTCGATCCGGGCGCGCAGACCGTGCGGTGACACGCCGGTCAGCAGGAGGCGGGCGCCGTTGGCCCCGGCAAGCTTATCTACGATGGTCATGCCCAGGCCGTTGCCTCGAATCTGTCGGTGTTGTGGGGAACGCCAGAACCTGGTTGTGGCGGCGGCCCTTTCGAGCGATGAAAGTCCGGGACCGTCGTCCTCGATCGTCAGGTTCACTGCACCAGCGGCGCAGTGAATGCCCACCGCGATGTGGGCGCGGGGGGCATATTTGATGGCGTTGGTGACAAGCTCGCCGACCATTTGGGCAAGTTCACTGCTGCTGCACGCCAGTTGCAGTGGTGGATCAGGCTTCCTTCCCAGCACGATCGAAGCTCCGGCCCGCAAGGCGGCAGGTCGGGCCCGCTCGATTTCCTCCTGCAGTACAGGAAAAGGGTCGATCAGGACCTCACTCGCACGGGAATCGGCGGCAGGTTCGCCCCGGGCCGAATCCTCGAAGGCCCGGTGCTCGGCTGCCGCCAGCTTTAGCACGCCGTCCAGGATCTCTTCCACACGTTCAAGTTCGGTCAGTACCTGCGCAGCGGCGGCTTGTTCCCCGGTGGTTTGCAGGGACAGCTGAAGTAAATCGATCCTCAACCGCAGCGCGCCCACCGGATTGCGTAACTGGTGGGACGTATCTGCGATCAGCTGGCGTTGGGAATCAATGCTTTTGCTGACCGTCTGCGCCATGGCGCTGAAGGAACGGCTCAACTCCCGCAGCTCCGGTGGCCCGTCGGCCGGCAGCTGACCGGTCCTGCCCTTCGTCTCGAATTCGGTCACCGCCGAATTGAGGCGCTGAACGGGGCGCAGCACCCATCTGGTGACGCGTTCGGCGCTCAGCAGCAGCACAGCGCCGAGTACGAGCGCTGCAAGACCGACAACAAACCATCGTTCCCGCAGTTTCTGCCGGGCTGCGTCTAAGTTGACTTCCAGGACGGCCTCGCCTAGGACTTGGTTGGCGCTTCCGAAGGACCGGGAGACAACCACCGTGCCGGCTCCAAACGGTCTAAGCGGTGCCAGCGTGGTGTCACTGAGATTTAGGTTCGCTCTGTTTACTGCGTCCCGGACGTCGGCCCGTTCCTCGTTCAGGCCGCCCGAACGAAAGGTAGCGTGCTGGAGGCGGATCAGAACTCCTTCCGCGTAGAGCGCGGAATACCGATCCATTTCGCGCTGAAGCTGGCCGGAATCGCCGTCCAGGGCAGTGTCGTAGGCCAGCTGAGCGAACCGGTTGAGGGCTGCAACGCGGTTGATTTGGAGCTCCTGAGTGAGCTCCCGGCTGACGGACGTCAGGATCGCGTTGGAGACCATGACGACCGTTAGGACGCACAGCAGACTCAGGACGCCCAGGACGCGCAGTTTCACGAAGGGTCCGTCTCCAGCCGGTAGCCGACGCCTCGAACATTGACGATGAAGCCGGGTAACTGAAGCTTTGCCCGGAGCCCCGTCAAGTGCACGTCCAGGGACCGGGACGACGCGACGAAGGCATCACCCCACAACGCGTCCAGGATTCGTTCCCGGGTTACTACTGAACCGGCCTGCCCGGCCAGGAGCGCCAGCAGATCGAACTCCGTGGCGGTAAGGGCCAAAGTCCGGGAACCGAGGGCCGCTACGCGTCGGTCCAGATCGACCTCGAGATCCCCCAGCAGCATGCGTCGTGGCCTATTGTCATGGGGACGGCCTGCGCGCCGGGTGACAGCTTCGATACGGGCAAGTAATTCGATCAGTTTTACCGGCTTGACGAGGTAGTCATCGGCCCCCGGACCGCAGCCCAAGGACCACACTGCGCTCATCGTCACGGGCCGTGAGGATGAGAATGGGGCACTGTGTGACTTGGCGGAGTTTGCGCAGTACGTCAAGACCATCGAGATCCGGTAGGCCCAGGTCCAGCAAAATTACCTCGAACTTCCGGTGGGCCAGCAGCGCGTCAGCTCCCCGGGACACCCTGGTTGCCCTATGTCCGGCAGAGATGACAGCGGCGCAAAGCGCGGACGCCATGGCGTCGTCGTCCTCGACGATGAGCACTTCCATTCTCAGGTCCCTTTTCGTTGACTGGGCGCCTGCATCCGCGCCCGCATTGGAGATTACCCCGTTGCCTGCCCTTTCGCCGCACGCCGAGGACCAGAGCGAGCCGATGGCTGGAATGGTAGCGATGTGAAACCTAAGGAAGTGTTAGGAAATCCTCTGCGGCGTTGGTTGTACCTTGGATCACGAATAGCTTGGGTGATGTCCCCGGCTTTTCCAGGAACGGTTATATGTGGCAGCGCCACCAAGAAAGGCTCACTGATGAGCAGCCAGCACGCCACGCCGCTTAGCGAGGCAGCCCAGACCCGCAAGGCCGTGGGCAACATCCTCAAGGGCTCAGCCGGCAACCTCGTGGAGTGGTACGACCTCTATACCTACACGGTGTTCGCAGCGTATTTCCAATCCCACTTCTTCAACTCCACGGACGATCTCCAGGCGGGCCTTGAAGCGATGGCCGTTTTTTCGACGTCGTTTCTGATGCGTCCGATCGGAGCCTGGTTCTTCGGCCGTTATGCTGACCGAAAGGGCCGTAAAGCCGCCCTCACGCTCAGCGTCACGCTGATGTCCGCCGGCTCCTTCGCCACCGCTGTCCTGCCGACGCAGGATGTGATCGGCATCTGGGCATTGATCCTGCTGGTCGCCATCCGAGTGCTGCAGGGCTTCTCCGTCGGCGGCGAATACGGCACCAGCGCCACCTATATGTCCGAGGCTGCGACCTCCAAACGCCGCGGCTTCTTCTCCAGTTTCCAGTACGTGACGCTCATTGGCGGACAGATGTTGGCCCTGCTGGTCCTGGTTATCCTGCAGAACGCTATCCCCAAGGGGGACCTGACTGAGTGGGGTTGGCGCATCCCGTTCGCGATCGGCGGCGTCGCCGCGCTGGTGGTCCTGTGGCTGCGGCGCTCGATGGAAGAAACGGTATCCGTGGAGCAGGTCCAGGCTGCCAAGGCACCCGTAGTGGCCGGAGCGGCCCGACCGGGCACCATGAAGCTGCTGCTCACCGGGCACTGGAAGCCGTTGTTGATCTGCATCGGTGTCACGCTCGGTGGAACGGTGGCGTTTTACACCTACACGAACTTCATCCTGAAGTTCATGAACGATACGTCAGGCATCGCCAAGACCGACACCTCGGTCATCAACTTCTGGGCGCTGTTTATCTTTATGCTGCTCCAGCCGGTCTACGGAATGATCTCCGACAAGGTGGGGCGCAAGCCGCTGCTGTTGTGGTTCGGTATCACCGGTGTCCTCTTCACCTGGCCGCTGCTCTCGGCACTGGCCGGTACGAAGGATCCTTTGATGGCATTTCTGCTCATGATGGGTGGCCTGTTGATCGTCGGCGGATATACCTCCATTAACGCCCTCGTCAAGGCCGAATTGTTCCCCGCCTCCATCCGCGCCCTCGGTGTCGGGCTCGGTTACGCGATCGCCAACTCGCTCTTTGGCGGCACGGTTCCGCTGATTGGTGCAGCGCTGCAGAAAGTAGGCCAGGTGGACCTGTTCTTTACCTACGTGACCGTGGCCATCGGGATCTCGTTGCTGGTCTATATCTTCGCCCTGCGCAACAAAAAGGTTACGCACCTGGACCGCGAACAGGGCGACGCCTGGTCGCAGGAGCGCAAGGCCGATGATGAGAAGGACAAGGACCTCCTCAATGCCTAGCGGTCCGCCCAGGTGCGGGCAATAAGAAGTACGACGGCGGGCGGCCGGCTCGGCGGCGACCTCAGGCTCCGGCGAGTTCGTCCTCCCGCGTTCGATTCACAGTGAGCCGATAGCCGACATTGCGCACCGTGCCGATCAGGCTCTCATGGTCAGAGCCAAGTTTCGCCCGCAGCCGGCGGACATGCACATCGACGGTCCGCGTGCCGCCGTAATAGTCATATCCCCACACCTCATTGAGCAGCTGCGAGCGGGTGAAAACGCGGCCCGGATGTTGAGCCAGGTACTTGAGCAGCTCAAACTCCTTGTAGGTGAGATTTAGTACTTCGCCATTGACCCGGGCGGTGTAACTGCTTTCATCGATGACCACGCCGGCGGCACGGATTTCGGCGGGGACGCCTTGATCTGCCGCTGTAGTCCCTGCCATGGCCAGCCGAAGCCGCGCCTCGACTTCGGCTGGGCCCGCGGAATCGAGTACAATATCGTCCGCGGCCCAGGCCGCGGAAATTGCGGCCATTCCGCCTTCGGTGAGAATAAGGATCAGCGGCGCCCCGAGACCAGTAGCCTGCAGCAGGGCAGTCAGGGACCGTGAGCCGGACAGGTCCATACGCGCGTCGAGCATGATCACGTCGCAGGGTTCGGCAGCCAGCAGAGCTGTGGGGAGGGCAGGCAGGATATGCACCCGATGGCTGAGCATTTCAAGGGCGGGGAGAATGTCCACCGACGAGCCGTTGCTGTTGGTCAGTAACAGAATCTGCGACATGCTTCCTCCACTGGCATTGTGCGCGTCATCGGGCATTTTCCGCACCGGACAGGCGAGGAGTGCGGCACAAGCTGATTTACATTGTAGGGCCAGCCCATGCGCGGGGAGCCAGCTGCGCAGAAAATGACCCGGATCGCACGAAGGACTCCCGCATAGGGCAGGATTGGATTGTGAATAGGAACGGCGTGACGGGCAATGGCACGAATGGGAAAAGCATCAACGGGACAAGCCGGTGAGGTCCTGGACTGCGGGCATCGCCGGCATAGTGGCCCTTGCCGTCATTATCGCCGCTTCGTACGCAACGCTGAGCATCTCTCTTTCGGCCGGAATCGTCCTCTCCGCCGTTCTGGGCATGGGCTGGCCGCATTATCTGGGAGTCCCTGCCAAGAAGACGCTCGGAAGCGTGATCGCACTCACCGGTGCCTGCGCATCCGTGACCGCTGCGTTGACCCCGGGCCCCGGTTACCTCAGCTGGCTTCCGGTCTTTCTGGCGGTCGGTGTGGGAGCCGTGTTTGTGGTCCAGCTGGTCCGCGGCACCGGACAGAGCCACCGGTTGGAGTCAACCCTTGGGGCCAGCGCCGGGGTGCTGCTGGCAGGTCTCGGCTCAGGCTGGATCGCGTCCCATCGGTTCACGGGCGAAACGGCCATGACCCTCATTGCCGGGGTGAGCGCGCTCGTTGCGTTGCTGATCGGGATGATCCGCTGGCCCGATCGGGTGATCGCACCGCTGGCCATAATACTGGCAGCGCTTGCCGGCCCGCTGGCAGCGCTGCTGTTTTCAGAGGTTCATATTATTCAGGCCGCGATCATAGGTGCGGTGATCGCCGCAGTGCTGATGAGCTTCCGCCGGCTGGGTACTGCCGCCGGCCGGCCGCGCAACGTTCAGGGGGCCATTGCAATGGGAATTGCGCCGCTGGGCGCCCTGGGCGCCTTGGTGTATTTCATTGACAAGTTGCTGATAACGTAGCGCGCAAAACTTCGCGATAGGATGGCGTCATGTCAATACTGGGATTGGAAATCTTCTATATCTGTCTGCTGGTGGTTGCCGGTGTGTCCATGGCGTGGTTCGCGTTCCTGGTGATCTGGCGGCTCTTTAAGGGCCAGCAGTAGGGTAAACGCATAATGCCGATCGAAATTCCTACCGACCTTACCCCGGAGCTGGTGCCGCTTTCCTGGCTCTTGGGGCAATGGCGGGGCAGCGGACGGCTCGGTACCGGGGAGGCAGACTCGGCGCACTTTTCCCAAGTGGTGACGTTTGAAACCAACGGCCTGCCCTATCTGCAGTACACCGCCCGCAGCTGGCTCACTGACGAAGACGGCATGGAGCTGCGGCCGCTGTCGGTCGAGACAGGTTTTTGGTCCCTGGACCGCAAGCTCAATGACGCCGACGGCGGTCCGGGCCTGATTCCAGCGGATATCGTCCCCGCACTGACGACGGCGGACGACGTCGAGAAGCTGCGCAACGCTGACGATGGCTTTGACATCGTGGTGAACATGATTCATCCCGGCGGCATCGCCGAACTCTACTACGGCCAAATCAAAGGACCGCAGATTCATTTGGCCACTGATGCCGTTCTGCGCGGTGCCGGTTCCAAGGACTACACGGCGGCCAGCAGAATGTTCGGACTGGTCAACGGAGAACTGTTCTGGCGCTGGGACGTGGCGGCGCAGGGCAAAGCCATGGCGGCGCACGCGTCGGCAATTCTGCAGCGGGTGGCTTAACCCCACGCTGCAGCAGTCACACGGCGGCACCGGCAGGAATACCAACCTGCGAAAAGGCGTTGCGCCAGCATGACGTATAACAGCACACTCTTGCGGCGCCCAGGTGCCGTTGCGGCCGGTGGCTTGGATGCCGGGGTCGCCGCCCACTACGGTGACCCCTTCCGGGAACAACGCCTACTGGCCGGCACCAGTGGCGCCGTGCAGGGACAGGGCCTGGCCGCCGTCGTCGACCTGTCGCACCGCGGGGTCGTCACGGTTTCCGGCGCCGACCGGCTGAGTTGGCTGACCACGTTATCCTCGCAACAGCTGACGGGTCTGGTGCCTGGGACCAGTACAGAGCTGTTGCTGCTGAGCATCCACGGCAGAATCGAGTATGACGCGCGGGTGCTCGATGACGGAGAGAGCACCTGGCTCATCGTGGAAGCGGCCGAAGCGGCACCGCTGGCTGCCTGGCTGACAGGTATGAAATTCATGCTGCGCGTGGAAGTGGCGGATGTATCGGAGAATTGGGCCGTGCTGGGGTCCGTCCACCCGGTGCCGGAATTGCGCGGCCGGCTCTGCTGGCAGGATCCCTGGCCGCAGATCGCTCCGGGGGGCTTCGCCTACACCGCGGTGCCGGAGGAGTCCCATCCAGGCCTTGACCGCAGCTGGTTTGAATATCTTATTCCGCTGGCAGAACTCGATACTGCCGTGGGCGAGCGGCCGCTGGCAGGGGCTTGGGCCGCCGAAGCTCTGCGGATCGCCGCCTGGCGTCCCCGGCTCGGTGCCGAGACGGACGAGAAGACCATCCCGCACGAATTGGATTTGCTGCGTACGGCCGTCCATCTGGCCAAGGGTTGTTACAAGGGCCAGGAAACTGTGGCCCGCGTCCACAACCTTGGGCATCCGCCACGCCGATTGGTTTTTTTGCAGCTGGACGGTTCCCAACACACCCTCCCCGCGGCGGGCAGCCCCGTGCTGTCGGGTGACCGGCAGGTTGGCACGGTGACGTCGGTGGGCCAACACTATGAAATGGGGCCGATTGCCCTTGCTGTGATCAAGCGCAACGTCGACCCTGCTGCGGAACTGACGGTCTGTGACGCGGACGAAAAATATGTGGCGCTGCAGGAGATCATTGTGGCACCGGACGCCGGGCAGGTTATCGGCCGACAGAGCGGATTCCTTCGGGCGCCCCGCTAATCCGGGCGCGGCTTTGGGCTGGGCCATTCCCGCAGAAGAGAAAGCGCCTCCGTTGCAGGTCACGATCAGTAGATATATTTCTAAGTGGAATATTCCGGTAAGAGAATCTTTAAGCCATGCCCCGTTCGTCCGCGCTTAGCCCGCTCAGCGTCGCAGCATTGGCGCTGTTGGCAGAGCATCCGATGCATCCCTACGAGATGTATCAATCGTTGACCGCGCGTAGCCAGGACCGCCTGCTCAAGGTTCGCCCCGGAACGCTTTACCACGGCGTGGGACGGCTCGCGGAGCAGGGGCTGGTGAACGTTGTGGGAACGGACCGGGAGGGCAATAGGCCTGAGCGCACCACCTATGAAATTTCAGCGAATGGACGGCGCGCGCTATCTGAACGGCTGCGGGAGCTGCTGGCGGTACCGGTGGATGAATATCCAACCTTTGCGCTGGCCGTAGCGGAGGCGCACAACCTCCCGGGTGCCGACGTCGTCGTGCTGCTCAATGAACGCCTCGTGGTATTGCTGGACCAACTCGAAGAGCTGGAAGCGGGCGAGCGGACGATGACGCAAAAGGACATAGCGAAGAAGTACTGGATTGAACTGTCCTACCAAAAAACCATGCTGCGGGCGGAAATTGACTGGATCCGTGGCCTACAAGAAGACATTACGACCGGCAGCCTGGGCTGGTAGGTCCCTTCTCAAGGAGCACAGCAGAAAACGTTAAACGGCCGTGGCCAGCCCTATGGTCGCTGGTTATTCGTTACTTCGTGATTCTGATCGACACAACCATCGTTTCGGTGGCCAATCCGGCCATCATGGAAGGCCTGCACGCAGACATTAATTCGGTCATTTGGGTGACGAGTGCGTACCTCTTGGCGTACGCCGTGCCGTTGCTGATTACTGGCCGGCTGGGGGACCGGTTCGGTCCCAAGAACCTTTACCTGTCCGGGCTGGTGATCTTCACCCTTGCTTCGTTGTGGTGCGGGCTTTCCGGGGATATCACCATGTTGATCACGGCTCGGGCTGTCCAAGGGCTCGGTGCCGCTCTGATGACTCCGCAGACCATGGCCGTGATCACACGGATTTTCCCGCCGGACAGGCGTGGTCAGGCGATGGGGCTTTGGGGCGCCACCGCGTGCTCCGCAACTCGCAGATCGGCTCATACATCTACCCCGTCGTCCCGGCAGACTTCCAGAACTGGATCAAGGAGCAGAAGGCCTGGCGCGAGACGGCCGTGCTGTACGACCAGTCACACCACATGGACAACCTGTTCTTGAAGGGCTCTGACGCGATTAAGCTGATCTCCGCGACGGCGATTAACTCCACGGCGGTGTTCCCCGTGGACCGCGCAAAGCAGTACGTGCCAACGACGGAATCCGGGCACGTGATCGGCGACGGCATCCTCTTCCGCGAGGCCGAGGACGAGTACGTCTACGTTGGACGCGCCCCCGCCGCGAACTGGCTGCTCTACCACGGCGAGACCGGCGGCTATGGAAACCTCGACATCACGGTGGACCGGCGCTCGCCCTCACGGCCCTACGGCCACGCGGTATCGCGCCAGTACTACCGCTTCCAGATCCAGGGCCCCAACGCGTGGCAGGTGATAGAGAAGCTCAATGGCGGTTCGCTCGAGCAGCTCAAGTTCTTCAACATGTCGACCATGACGATCGACGGCACCGTAGTGCGCACCCTGCGCCATGGCATGGCCGGCGCGCCAGGCCTGGAGGTCTGGGGCCCGTACGCAGACCACGATCGCATTGGCAATGCGATCGTCGAGGCGGGCGCCGAGTTCGGCCTGGTGCCTGTTGGCTCACGCGCCTACCCGTCGAACACCCTCGAGTCCGGCTGGATCCCCTCGCCGTTGCCGGCCATTTACACCGGCGAGGCCGAACGCGGCTACCGCGAATGGCTGCCCGCCGACGGGTACGAGGCGACCGGGACCCTCGCGGGCTCGTTCGTATCCAAGGACATCGAGGACTACTACCTCACTCCGTGGGAGCTCGGCTACGGCTCGTTCGTGAAGTTGGACCACGACTTCATCGGACGCGACGCCCTGGAGAAGATGGACCCTGCCAGCCAGCGCAAGAAGGTCACCCTCGCCTGGAACGGCGAGGACGTCACGTCCATCTTCGCTTCGCTGTTCGACGTCGACGGACCCAGCTACAAATACTTCGACCTACCACTCGCGAACTACGGTTCGGCGAACTATGACTCCGTCGTCGACGCTGACGGCACCGTCGTCGGGCTTTCGATGTTCACGGGGTACAGCGCCAACGAGCGGCGGGCCCTGTCACTCGCAACGGTTGACGCCAACGTGCCGGAGGGCACCGAGCTCAAGGTCGTGTGGGGAGAGCCGAACGGCGGGAGCACGAAGGCCGCCGTCGAACGCCATGTCCAGAAGGAAGTACGCGCCGTCGTCAGTCCCGCGCCCTACTCCGCCGTCGTGCGGTCCGCCTACCACGGTGGGTGGCGCACCAACTATCAGCCAGCCTAAGGTTGGGAGAGTCGGTTCGAGGGGGCCACGGCCTCCTCGAACCGAATCTGATGCCTGAAGGAGTCCCATATGAGCCTGCGTTATGCGCTGCTCGCGCTGCTGCGCGTCGGGCCGCTCTCGGGCTACGACCTGCAAAAGCAGTTCTCCCTGTCGGTCGGCCACGTCTGGCACGCGCCCGACTCGCAGATCTACCCCGAGTTGCGCAAAATGGAGACCGAGGGCCTCATCGAGGGCGAAGAGCAGCCGAGGGGCCAGCGCGCGACGAGACGGGTTTACCACGTGACCGAGACGGGGGACCTGGCTTTCCTCGAATGGTTGCAGACACCGCTGGCATACGCCCGCGTCCGCGACCCGGCCCACCTGAGAGCCGCGTACCTGGAGGCGGCGACTCCCAAGGTGGCGCGCGCGTTCCTCCAGGCGCACATCGGGCAGTGGGAGGGCGAACTCGCGCAGTGGGAGGGTGAACTGGTGCGCATCGCAGTGGTCGATAATCCGATGCTTGTGCGACGCCTCGCCGGTACCCGTCCCGGGGACCGCGACCGCACGATCGCCTTCAAACGGTTCACCTACGAGGGCCTGGTTGACCGTGCCCGTGGCGAGATCGCTTGGGCGCGGCGCGGGCTTGAGCTCGTCGACGGACTCGAAGGCTCGGGCGGCGCGTGGGCCGCCCTACCGGCTGCCCGAGCCTAACGGACGGCCGCTCGCGATTGACCAGGGTAGCAACACCGAAGTCATGGTGTCGTCGCCGACGGTCCGGCTGCAGGCGAGCGCTCCGAGCGGCCGGGTGATCCGATGCGGCATGAGGGGCAGATGCGCTCTGGTTCGTCAGTCCACTGGCGGTGCGCCCAGCCCGCGAGGAGCTCGTCAGTTCAGCCGGACGGATGTCTGGGTCCCAGCCCAGTCCAGACCCAGCGAGCGGGCCAGGGCATTGGACGCGAAGTTACTCACGTCGGCTCGCCATTGCAGGATCAGTCCAGAGGCCAGAGCCTCATGCGCGGCGACCGACGCGGCCAATAGACCCCAGCCCTGGCGCCGTTGGCCCGGAGCGACCAGAACTCCGAGTCGGGCCAGCAGGCCTTGCCATTCGGTGTAGGCGGCGCAGGCGACCGGAGCGTCGTCGTGCATCAAAGTGAACTTATGTTCCAGAGTGCTTAGCCCTACTTCATTCGCGTCATCGGGAGGGCACTGTGATTCGAGGCGGACGGCCTCCGGGGTGCCCGCCGAGACAGTCAGTTCGGAGGCTGGCTGGAGCAAGGGGAGGTCGTCGGCGAAATACAACGATGCCGTCCCCAGGCCATGTCCGCCGTGCGTGCGCGTTAGTCCGAGCAGGGTCGCGTGATCGCTGAGTTCCATGTCGGTGCAACCGGTAGCAGCATCGACGGCCCAGCCGGGGCCGACGAGAACGGACCTGCCCCAGAGCCGGATAAAGCTTAGGGTAACGGCGTCGTCGTCTCGTTTGACCAGCCTGTCCGTGCCGGTGCCCGGCTCAGCAGTTGGTTCCGTTTCAACGGCACGGCCAATGGCGCCGTCGGCCAATCCAAGCCGGCGTTCCCACGCCAGCTGCACAATGGGAATGCTGCCCTCGTCAAAGCTCATGTCCACAACGCTACCGCCATCGGCCATCCGTTTGACCTCGGCCGGAATCAGCCGAAGAGGATTGCCGCTTCGTCGTAACGATGCTGCGGAACCGTCTTCAAGTTGCCCAGCGCCTTGTCAAACGGGACGTGGTCAATTTCGGTGCCGGTGAGGGACACCATGGTCCCCCACATGCCTTCCACCACCGAATCAATCGCCGCCATGCCCAATCGGGTGGCCAGGACACGGTCAAAGGCCGACGGTACCCCGCCGCGTTGAATGTGCCCGAGGATGGTGGCCCTGGTTTCAATTCCGGTCCGTTCCTCGATCGCGGGGACCAGTTGATCGGCGATTCCACCCAGCCGGGGCCGGCCGAAGGTATCCATGCCCCGTTCCGAATGTGGTGCCTCCATGTCCGCGGTGACGAAGCCTTCCGCCACGACAACCAATGGTGCCCTGCCGCGTTCGTGGGCTTCACCGACCCAGTCGGTGATCTGTTCAATGCTGATGGGCTGTTCCGGGATGAGTATTGCGTGGGCGCCGGAAGCCATGCCGGCGTGCAGCGCAATCCAGCCCACGTGGCGGCCCATCACCTCGGCAATCATGCAGCGATGATGGGACTCTCCCGTGGTGCGTAGCCTATCGATTGCCTCCGTCGCGATTTGGACAGCGGTGTCGAAACCGAAGGTGTAGTCCGTGGCGTCCAGGTCATTGTCAACCGTTTTGGGTACACCGACGATCTTTAGCCCGGCGTCGGTGAGCCGCTTGGCTGCGGCCAGCGTGCCCTCGCCGCCGATCGCGATAATGGCGTCGATGCCCAGCCTCTCCAAATGTGCCTTGATGACATCGGGGCCACCGTTGCCCTCGAATGGATTGGTCCGCGAGGTGCCCAGAATGGTGCCGCCCTGTTTGGAAATACCACGCACGCTTTGCCGCGGCAGATCCATAATGTCGCCCTCGACGACGCCTCGCCAGCCGTCGCGGAATCCCACGAACTCCTGCCCATGGATCTTGATGCCCTTGAGCACCGCCCCCCGGATGACCGCGTTCAGGCCGGGGCAGTCGCCGCCGCTGGTGAGAATTCCGATTTTCATGTGTGGCTGGAGTCCTTTGGGAGGAGTGGTCCGGGGTGCGGAGCACTCCGTTGAGCTCTTGCCACGAGTCTAGACGGTCCCCTGACGCGGGCAACTTGCACGCCCAGGAGATTCTTCCGTCAGGCCTTCGCGGCGCTACGCTGCGTCAGCGCCGCCGTCGTCCATCATCTGGGGGCCTGAAAACAACCAGAGGTTCGACGGCGTCGAACCAGGTCGATCCCTTCGAATCCAGTGTTCCCGACAAAAACCGGTGCCGTCGAGTGTAAATTGCCGCCCAAGGGCTAAGATGCGGCGCCGAGGAAATCCTGCAGCCGGCGGACGCCTTCGGCCAGATCATCGTCGCCAAGCGCGTAGGAGAACCGGAGGAAACCACTGGGGCCGAACGCCTCCCCGGGCACAACAGCCACCTCCACTTTGTCCAGAATGAGAGCGGCCAGCTCCGCCGAGGTGGCACACCGCACGCCGCCCAGATTGCGGCCGAGCAACCCGCGGACGTCCGCATAAACGTAGAAGGCGCCGTGCGGCGTGGGGCAAACGACGCCGTCGATCGCGTTCAGCCCAGCAACGATGGCCTTGCGGCGGCGATCGAAGGCCACCTTCATCTCCTCCACCGCAGTCAACGGACCCGAGACGGCGGCCAGGGCTGCCAGCTGAGTGATATTGGCG
Organism: Arthrobacter terrae; assembly: GCF_015708085.1. Classification (GTDB taxonomy): domain Bacteria; phylum Actinomycetota; class Actinomycetes; order Actinomycetales; family Micrococcaceae; genus Arthrobacter_M; species Arthrobacter_M terrae. The sequence continues at coordinate 48,693 of NZ_JADNYM010000013.1, forward strand.
ACGTTGGAGGTCGCGTGCGACTGCAGATTCGTGGCTCCCTGCACGACATCCTTGGGGCCGATCAGCCAACCAACCCGCCAGCCGGTCATGGCGTACGTCTTGGCGACGCCGTTGACAATGACCACCCGATCGCCCAGCTCCGGCGCCGCAGTGGCGATCGAAGTGAAGGGGACATCGTCGTAGGTCAGGTGCTCGTAGATTTCGTCGGTGACTACCCACAGGCCCTTCGCCGCAGCCCATTGGCCAATCTCCCGTGTCTGCTCCGGCGAATACACTGCGCCGGTGGGGTTCGACGGGGAAACGAACAGCAGTATCTTTGTCCGCGGTGTCAGTGCCGCCTCCAGCTGGTCAACCGTGACCAGGTAGCCCTGCTCCGGCCCGGCGAACACCTCCACGGGAACACCACCGGCAAGCCTGATGGCTTCCGGGTATGTTGTCCAGAACGGCGCAGGCAGCAATACTTCGTCGCCTGGATCAAGCAAGGTGGCAAAGCTTTCGTAGACGGCCTGCTTGCCGCCGTTGGTCACCACCACCTGGGAAGGATCTACCGCATAGCCCGAATCCCGCAGTGTTTTGGCAGCGATAGCCGATTTTAGCTCGGGCAGCCCGGCGGCGGGGGAGTACCGGTGATTCTTCGGTTGGCGGGCAGCGTCAATGGCCGCCTCAACGATGTAGGCGGGAGTGGCGAAATCCGGCTCACCGGCGCCAAAGCCAATGACCGGACGTCCCGCAGCCTTGAGCGCCTTTGCCTTGGCATCCACCGCCAACGTCGCCGATTCGGCAATCGCAGCGATTCGCGCAGATACCCGCGGGAAGCTGGCGGCAGGAACAGTGCTCGGTGCGGCAGACATGAGGACTCTTTCTCTAGTGAGGTTCGATCATGGCGGGCAGGGCCCGAGTCTAGTTTAGGCGCCCGGGCTGAGGTTGGTGGCCCCGCCGGGCAGGCTTTCCGTCAGGGGGTCCGGCGGCCGGCGGACAGAGGATGCATCACCCGGTTCGACGTGGCGCCGCTGATTGCGTAGACTAGTTTCCCGGTGTTGAAATCGCCATGCTAAACCGTGCCTTCCGGCCGCATCCCTGCAAAGGGGGTACAAACGGAAAGCCGCGAGGCAGCGATGGATCCACGGAACCTGTGAAGGTTTGACGGTACGTAGTTACAGCGGAGAATTTTATTCGGATGCCTTCCACAAAGTTTTCCTCAAAGGGTAGTGGCGCAATTGGTAGCGCAGCGGTCTCCAAAACCGCAGGTTGCAGGTTCGAGTCCTGTCTGCCCTGCACATCGGTGAATTAACACTGAAGCACCAGCATTACTGAAGCACCAGCATTACTGAAGGATCAGCAAGAGAGAACCGTTCAGCGTGAACTGGGGAACCGACTGACAAGGACGAGTGAGGCATTGGTGACCGAAACAGCTGCCGGCAGCTCCCGTGGCCGCCCCGCCAAGAAGGGGACGAAGCCAGGTAAGCCGGGTTTCTTCGCCCGCATCGCGCTCTTTTTCCGCCAAGTCGTGGGAGAGCTGCGGAAGGTGGTGGCCCCTACCCGGCAGGAACTGGTGAACTATACACTGGTTGTTTTGGTATTTGTGGCCATCATGATGGCGATCGTCACGGGGTTCGATCTTGCCTTCGGCAAGGCCGTGTTATGGATTTTCGGCGGAAGCGGAACCGTAGAGCAGTAGGAATGCTGGCCTGCGGCGGCCCATTTTGGGTTTGTGCAGGTCATAATACGGGGCGTTTTGTGCCACTTAAGTTCGGAAAAGGAAAGCGGGAAATACGTGTCTGAGCAGGAACTCGAAGCAACGCAGAGTGTGCTGGACGAGGGTGCGGCTGCGAATACCGCAGACGGTAATTCGGATTCCGCTGTACCCGAAACCGGAAATGAATCTTCCACCCAGGTGGCTGGCGGGACAGACGACGAGACGCTTGACGAAGCCGCAGCCGACGACGGCGATGTAACTGACGGCGAAAGCGCAGTAACTGACGGCGAAAGCGCAGTCAGCGCCGACGAAACTGACGACGACGCCGACGTGACTGACGGGGAAAGCGCTGCCGGTGCCGATGACAGCGAAGATGCGTTGGCGTTGGCCGCTGCGGAGGCCGCAGTTGACCCGGCTGACGAGTTCAAGGCCAAACTGCGCCGCCAGGAGGGCGACTGGTTTGTCATCCACTCCTACGCCGGCTACGAAAACCGCGTCAAGGCGAACCTCGAAACCCGCATCACGTCCCTGAACATGGAAGATTACATCTTCGAAATTCAGGTGCCGATGGAAGAGGTTGTGGAGATCAAGAACGCGCAGCGCAAGATTGTGAACCGCGTCCGCATCCCCGGTTACGTCCTGGTCCGGATGGAGCTCACCGATGCATCGTGGGGCGCCGTACGGCACACTCCCGGAGTCACCGGCTTCGTGGGGAACGCGCACAATCCGGTTCCGCTGCGGCTCGACGAGGTATTCTCGATGCTGGCACCGATCTTTGAGGAGGAGCAGGCGGAGGCCGGCCAGCCGGTCAGGCATAATCCTGCTGATGCGATTGTTGACTTTGAGGTCGGCGAGTCCGTTATCGTCAAGGACGGCCCGTTCGAGACCCTGCCGGCAACGATTTCCGAAATCAAGCCGGAGTCGCAGACTTTGGTTGTTTTGGTTTCCATTTTCGAACGCGAAACTCCGGTGACGCTTTCGTTCAATCAGGTTTCGAAGATGTAGCCAGCGGCACAGTAGAAGCCGCACAAGAAATTAGTCTTCGCCCCGGACCGGCCTGCTTAGCCGGAACGGAGCGGTGACCATCACGCCATGATGGTCAAAGAACCTGGGGCGCGCACCGTCTCCCCAGGAATGTCATTGAAAGAAGGACCCGAAATTGGCCCCCAAGAAAAAGGTCACCGGCCTCATCAAGCTGCAGATCCAGGCAGGCGCCGCTAACCCGGCACCTCCCATCGGACCAGCCCTTGGTCAGCATGGTGTCAACATCATGGAGTTCTGCAAGGCGTACAACGCTGCCACCGAATCCCAGCGCGGAAACGTTATCCCGGTGGAAATCACCGTCTACGAAGACCGTTCATTCACCTTCATCACCAAGACGCCGCCGGCCGCAGAGCTGATCAAAAAGGCCGCCGGTGTTGCCAAGGGTTCAGGAACGCCGCATACCGTCAAGGTTGCCAACCTGACCAAGGCTCAGGTGACCGAGATTGCGACGCAGAAAATGGTGGATCTGAACGCGACGGACATCGAAGGCGCCATGAAGATCATCGCCGGCACCGCCCGTTCCATGGGTATCACCGTCGAAGCCTGAGAATGAACGTTGAGGCGTAGTCCTCACTCACGCAGTCCCGGTGATCGACCAAGGGCTTCCACACCTGCAGGGAGATTGCCGAATACCAAGACAAAAACAGAAGACGACGGCGGATAGCGCACCTAGGTGCGAACCGACGCCGGTGGCAGGGCCCAGCGCGGTCCGCAGACCACAACTGCACAAGGAGAAACAGCAGCATGGCAAAGCGCAGCAAAGCATATGAGGCAGCGGCCGCCAAGATCGACGCGGAGAATCTTTACGCGCCGCTTGAGGCCCTTAACCTCGCCAAGGACACAAACCCGTCCACGTTCGATGCGACCGTGGAGGTTGCCTTCCGGTTGGGCGTAGATCCTCGTAAGGCGGACCAGATGGTGCGCGGCACCGTCATCTTGCCGCACGGAACAGGCAAGACGGCCCGCGTTCTGGTTTTTGCGACGGGTGACCGTGCAGAGGCCGCCATCGCAGCTGGAGCCGATTTCGTTGGTTCCGACGACCTGATCGAAAAGATCCAGGGTGGCTGGACAGATTTCGATTCCGCCGTGGCAACCCCGGATCTGATGGGTAAGGTCGGTCGCCTGGGCAAGATTCTGGGCCCGCGTAACCTGATGCCGAACCCCAAGACCGGTACCGTCACCAACGATGTTGCCAAGGCCGTTCAGGACATCAAGGGCGGAAAGATCGACTTCCGTGTCGACAAGCACTCCAACCTTCACTTCATCGTCGGCAAGGTTTCTTTCGATGCCATCTCGCTGGCGCAGAATTATGCGGCAGCGCTGGAAGAGGTACTTCGCCTGAAGCCGTCCGCTTCGAAGGGCCGTTACCTGCAGAAGGCAACCGTCAGCACCACGTTCGGCCCCGGCATCGCCGTGGATCCCAACGTCACCAAGGTTCTGACCGAGGCTTAAGAACAGCATTGTGAAAAGGGCTGGTGCAGCAATTGCTGCACCAGCCCTTTTGCGTACTCCGCAGGGGGAGAGCGCAGCGCCGAGGAAGGCACTGCGCTGGAGAGTACCGCTGCATGATGGACGGCAGCGCTTCAGGCTTATGATGTGATCAACTATGGAGAAAGTGTCTTAACAATGACGTTGAGCAGCACCACCGATGCGACGCATTGGTCCCCTAACCCTGCCGAAACCCCAGACACATCATGCGTCGTCCTGGGTTTGCCCGGCCCTCCATGTGTGGAACGGATCTCATGACGACGGTCCGGATCGAGCAGCTGCGGCCTCCGGAATCCCTAACCGGCCCCGAGGCAGCAGACCTACTGGCCTCGGTGGAGGTGTCACGGCAAGTTCGGATCCATACCTGGGGAAATGATGACCTTGCCTACACGGCGGCAGAAATGCTGCAGACATTGTCGGACCCGTATGAGTGGTATGTGATCCTGCTGGCCCGGGTCGACGACGTCATTGTAGGGCGTGCGGGGATCGCGTTGCCGCTAACAGAGAACACGGAGTTGGCGCATATCACCTTGGATGTGCTGCCCTCTGCCCAGAACAACGGCGTGGGACGGGAGCTCCTGGCGGCTGCCGAGCAGTTCGTCCGGGGTGAAAACCGCCGCAACGTAATGATCGAGACTAACCATCCGGCTGCGACGCTTGGCCGAAACGGCGACGAAAGCCTGGGGGCGGCCAACGGCATGGGTTATCTGCCGTTGAGCAGTCGCGAGGTTTCGTTCGCGCGAAACGCGGGATACGTGCTGGAGCAGGTGGAGCAGTTCAGTGCCTGCCGCGTACCGCTGGATCCGGTGCTGGCTGCCGGTCTCGAGGCCGGCGTGAGCGCTCTACACGGCGGCGACTATGCTCTGCACCAGTGGGTGGACCAATGTCCGCAGCGCTGGGCGAAGTGCATTGTGGTGCTGGAATCTGCCATGGCAGGTGATGCGGCAGACGCTACTGCTCATGGCGCTGGAGCCGCCGTCAACCTTGACGAGGAACAGTGGACCGTGGAGCGGCTGCGGGAAACCGAAGCATTGGCACAGCTGCGCGGCCGCCACACGCTGGTTACCGCGGTGGAGGAACAGGCTAGCGGGAAGCTGGTCGGCTTTAGCTCCATCTCGGTTCTTGGGCATCGGGACGACGTTGTTTTCCAGGACGAAACCGTGGTGCTGCCCGAACACCGGGGAAAGGATTTGGGCATGCTGATCAAGCTGAAGAACTTGGAGCTGTTGGCCGGGCGCTTCCCCTTGGCCCGCTCCGTCTACACCTGGAATGTGGCGGAAAGGAGCTACATGATCGAGGTTAACCGTAAACTAGGCTTTACACCCGCTGGAGTCACCGGGCAGTGGCAAAAGAACATCGGCGGCGGCGTCTAGGACCTTAGCTGGGTGCCGGAGATTTGGTGTGCCGGGGTTCGATCCAGTACGCTGGAGAAACCAAAGACCGTCGGTCGACGGAAATTTGCCCCCCTTTAACAATGACATTCTGTCAGCGTGCGCGGGAATCCGGGTAAAGGTCCATCCGAAAGTCCCTTTCCGAGGGCGGCCGGCGCAGGTGAACGAAGTGAGCCTCCGCAATCATCCGGGCTCCGGATGAGGTGCTGAGGCAAAGCCCCGGGCATCTGCGCGGGGCGTTTTTAGTTTGTGCCGGTTATCCGGCACCGGGACCCGAACTGACCGGCTTTAATTTCCCGGAAGGAGGGTTATGGCAACGCCGAATAAGGTGGCAGCCGTGGAGGAAATCACTAACGATTTCAATGCCTCCAACGCTGCAGTCCTAACCGAATACCGTGGGCTCACCGTTGCACAGCTCAAGGAGCTGCGTGTTTCTCTCGGCCGCGAGAACAAGTTCTCGGTCGTCAAGAACACCCTGACCGCCATTGCGGCAAAGGAAGCTGGTGTTGGCGCTTTTGAAGGCCACCTGGCTGGCCCCACCGCCATCGCGTTCATCAAGGGTGACGCTGTTGCGGCAGCAAAGAGCCTGACGGATTTTGCAAAAGCCAACAAAGCACTGGTCATCAAGACCGGTTACTTCGAAGGCAGGGCGCTCGATGCTGCTGAAGTAGCTGCCCTTGCTGCTCTGGAGTCGCGCGAAGTCCAGTTGGCCCGTGTCGCTGCCGTTCTGCTTGCCCCGATGGCTGCAGCCGCCCGCACGCTTGACGCCCTGCGCATCAAGCTTGACGAAGGCACCGAGTCACCCGCTGCTGACGAAGCACCGGCCGCTGACGAAGCACCCGCAGAAGCGCCTGCCGCTGAGGCGGATGCTGCTGTTGAAGCACCTGCAGAAGCGCAGACCACCGAGGCTTAGTCCTCACGGGATTCCCTCCCGGTTCCATCCCGAACTCCACGAGGACTTCGGGTTATAGATTCCGGCCGTCCAGGCCAAGAACAAGAAGGAGCGCCACTCATGGCTAAGCTCACCAACGACGAGCTCATTGCAGCTTTCAAGGAACTGACCATCATCGAGCTCTCCGAGTTCGTCAAGGTCTTCGAGGAGACCTTCGAGGTCACCGCCGCGGCCGTTGCCGTTGCTGGCCCTGCAGGTGGCGCCGCTGAAGAAGAGGTCGAAAAGGATTCCTTCGACGTCATCCTCGAAGCTGCCGGTGACAAGAAGATTGCCGTCATCAAGGAGGTGCGCGCCCTGACCTCCCTCGGGCTGAAGGAAGCCAAGGACGTCGTCGACTCCGCACCGAAGGCCGTTCTCGAAGGCGCGACCAAGGAAGCTGCCGAGAAGGCAAAGGAATCCCTGGAAGCAGCCGGCGCAACCGTTACCCTCAAGTAACAGTCAGATCCGATGCAAAGAAGCCCCGCACCGGTTGGTGCGGGGCTTCTTTGCATCGGATCTGCGTCGGGGTGGACCATTCTGCGCAGCGTTAGGGGCGGGCGCGGCGCAGGAGTAAAACCTGCGCAGGGCTGAACCCCAGCGCTGCGCAGGCTTGTCCGCTCAATCCCGGTACAGCAGCAGGGCCTCACCTTGGCCGCCGCCGCCGCAGAGCGAGACTGCGGCCTTACCGGAACCCCGCCGGCGTAATTCCTGGGCAGCATGCAGGGCGAGCCGGGCACCGGACGCTCCGATCGGATGCCCCATGGAGATCGCTCCTCCGTGGATATTGCACTTCTCCAACGGGTAATCAAGATCCTTCAAGGACTGCACGGCCACTGCGCCGAACGCCTCATTGATTTCAATGAAATCCAAATCCGCCACGCTCCAGCCGGCCAGCTTGAGGGCCTTGTTTATCGCGTTGGACGGTTGGGACTGCAGCGAAGTATCCGGGCCCGCCACTTGACCGGGTTTGCCGACGACGGCGAGCCAGGACAGTCCGTTGTCCTCGGCATAGCCGCGGGTACTGAGCACGACGGCGGCAGCACCGTCGGAGAGCGGGGAGGAGTTCCCAGCCGTGATGGTGCCGTCTTTGGCAAAGGCCGGACGGAGCCCGGCCAGAGTCTGGACGGTTGTCTGCGGCCGTAGCCCTTCGTCCTTGGCGACGGTCAGGTCCGGGCCCTTGCGCTGCGGAACCGCCACAGTGACAATTTCGTCGTCGAAAATTCCCGATTCCGTGGCGGCAGCGGCGCGCTGATGCGAGGCGGCGGCAACCTCGTCCTGGGCAAGGCGGTCAATACCGAGGGAGGTATTGTGCCGCTCGGTGGAGCTGCCCATCGACTCGTGATCAAATGCGTCCGTCAGCCCGTCGTGGGCTACCGAGTCGACGGCGGTAATGTCACCGTACGTCCAGCCCTGCCGGGAGCCGGGAAGCAGGTGCGGGCCGTTGCTCATGGATTCCTGGCCACCGGCAACCACTACCGTTGCCTCACCCGAGCGGATCAAGCGTGCTGCATCCGTAATGGCGGCCAACCCGGAGAGGCATACCTTATTGATGGTGACGGTCGGGACGTTCCAGCCGATTCCGGCTGCAATGGCACTTTGTCGGGCCGGATTCTGGCCGGCCCCGGCCTGGATCACCTGACCCATGATGACGGCGTCCACCTGGTCGGCGGATACTGCGGCGCGCTCCAGGGCACCGGTGATTGCCTTCGCCCCCAGCTCCACTGAACTGAAGCTGCCGAGCTGGCCGTTCAGCCGGCCAAACGGCGTCCGGGCGCCACCTAGGATAACGATGTCGGAAGCATTGGCATCAGAAGAATTTGCGGTCATGGAAGGGCACTTCACTTTCCTCGTCAAAGATCGGCAGCGTCATCGTCGTTGAGGTGCCGCTTACCTAGAATCTAACAGTCTGCCGCGGCTGGCTATTTCCGCAGGATCCCACGCCGTCGTCAATTTGGACACCTTGCCTGCGTCCAAAGCGGGGGAGGGGGCGTATGATGAAGGGTCCACTGGACATGGGCGGCGTTTTGCCGTATCGTGGAACTTTGCGTCTCCCCTCTTAACCTTCAGCCTTCATATAGCGGTGGGCTTTGCCATGAAATCAGTTGTATTCGCCGAATGCAGCGGGTCAGTTTGGCGTCGAATCAGTTCGAAGAACGGTAAGGGTTTCGCAGAACACGCCTGAAGGTCTGTGGAAGGATCCCTCTTGGTCGCCTCGAGCACCTCTAATGTAAACAGCACTAATGCAAACAGTGCTACAACCGCTATTGATACCAACAGCACCGATGGTGCCACGCGTCGTATCTCATTCGCAAAGATTCACGAGCCGTTGGACGTCCCGAATCTGCTTGCCCTGCAGACCGAGAGCTTTGACTGGCTCGTCGGCAATGAGCGCTGGCAGTCGCGGATGGACACAGCCGTGAAGTCCGGGGACCAGAGCGTCGCCACCACCTCGGGTTTGGCGGATATCTTCGAAGAGATTTCCCCGATCGAGGACTTCCAGGGCACGATGTCCCTGTCGTTCTCGGAACCGGAGTTCTCCGACCCCAAGTACACTATGGCCGAATGCAAGGACCGCGACGCAACGTTTGCGGCTCCGCTGTATGTCAAGGCCGAGTTCATGAACAATAACACCGGCGAGATCAAGCAGCAGACGGTGTTCATGGGGGACTTCCCGCTGATGACGGAGAAGGGTACTTTCGTCATCAACGGTACCGAGCGCGTCGTCGTCTCCCAGCTGGTCCGTTCCCCGGGTGCCTACTTTGAGCGCACCGCGGACAAGACCAGCGACAAGGACATCTTTACCGCCAAGATCATTCCGTCCCGCGGTGCCTGGTTTGAACTCGAGATCGACAAGCGCGACCAGGTCGGCGTCCGCCTTGACCGTAAGCGCAAGCAGTCGGTCACCGTCCTGTTGAAGGCACTGGGCTGGAGCGAAGGTCAGATCCTGGAGGAATTCGGTCAGTACGACTCCATTCGCGCCACGATGGAAAAAGACACCACAGTGACCCGTGAAGATGCGTTGCTGGACATCTACCGGAAGCTTCGCCCGGGCGAGCCGCCCACAGTCGAGGCCGCAGACGCACTGCTGCACAATCTGTACTTCAATCCCAAGCGCTACGATCTGGCCAAGGTTGGCCGTTACAAGATCAACCGCAAGCTGGGCATTGATAAGCCGCTGAACTCCGACGATGCATCTGTCCTGGACATTGATGACATTGTTGCCATGATCAAGTTCCTGGTGGCTCTGCACAATGGTGACAAGACGCTGGCCGGCAAGCGCGACGGCAAGGAGCACGAGCTCCGTGTTGAGACGGACGACATCGACCACTTCGGTAACCGCCGCATCCGCGCTGTTGGCGAACTGATCGAAAATCAGGTCCGTACGGGTCTTTCCCGGATGGAGCGTGTGGTCCGCGAGCGGATGACGACCCAGGACGTCGAGGCGATTACGCCACAGACCCTGATTAACATCCGTCCCGTCGTTGCAGCTATCAAGGAGTTCTTCGGAACCTCCCAGCTCTCGCAGTTCATGGACCAGAACAACCCGCTGGCCGGTCTGACGCACAAACGCCGTCTTTCCGCGCTGGGCCCGGGTGGTCTGTCCCGTGACCGTGCTGGCATGGAAGTCCGCGACGTTCACCCGTCGCACTACGGACGCATGTGCCCGATTGAGACCCCTGAAGGCCCGAACATTGGTCTGATTGGTTCGTTGGCCTCCTACGGCCGGATCAACCCGTTCGGCTTCATTGAGACGCCGTACCGCAAGGTCTTCAACGGTCACGTGAGCGACGATGTTGATTACCTCACCGCCGATGACGAAGTTGAGGTCGTTATTGCCCAGGCCAACGCGCCGTTGACGGCAAGCAGCGACTTCGCCGAGGAAACCGTCCTGGTCCGCCAGCGCGGCGGTGGCGGCGAGCCGGTGCTGATTCCGGCCGCTGAGGTTGAATACATGGACGTCTCCCCGCGTCAGATGGTGTCGGTGGCTACCGCGCTGATCCCGTTCCTGGAGCACGACGACGCCAACCGCGCCCTGATGGGCGCGAACATGCAGCGTCAGGCCGTGCCGCTGGTCCGTTCCGAGGCTCCGTTCGTGGGCACCGGCATGGAGCGTGCGACCGCGGTCGATGCCGGCGACGTCGTCATCGCCAAGAAGGCCGGTGTGATCTCCGAGGTCTCGGCCGATCTCGTCGTCATGCTTAACGACGACGGCACCGAGACGAACTACCCGATCGCAAAGTACAACCGCTCCAACCAGGGCACCGCGTACAACCAGCGCGTCCTGGTCTCGGAGGGTCTGCGGCTGGAAGTCGGCGGCATCATCGCCGACGGTCCCGCCACGGATCAGGGTGAGCTGGCTCTGGGTAAGAACCTGCTCGTCGCCTTTATGTCCTGGGAAGGACATAACTACGAGGACGCGATCATTCTCAGCCAGCGCATCGTTGCCGAGGACGTTCTCTCCTCCATTCACATCGAAGAGCATGAGATCGATGCCCGCGACACCAAGCTTGGTGCCGAGGAAATCACCCGTGACATCCCGAACGTCTCCGAGGAAATCCTCGCCGGACTGGACGAGCGGGGCATCATTCACATCGGTGCCGAGGTTGAAGCGGGCGACATCCTGGTCGGAAAGGTCACACCCAAGGGCGAGACCGAGCTGACCCCGGAAGAACGCCTGTTGCGTGCCATCTTCGGCGAGAAGAGCCGGGAAGTCCGGGACACCTCGTTGAAGGTTCCGCACGGTGAGTCCGGCACGGTCATCGGTGTCCGCATCTTCGATCGTGATTCCGACGACGAGCTTCCCCCGGGCGTGAATCAGCTGGTGCGTATCTACGTGGCCAACAAGCGCAAGATCACCGATGGCGACAAGCTGGCCGGCCGCCACGGTAACAAGGGCGTCATTTCCAAGATCCTGCCGATCGAGGACATGCCGTTCTTGGCCGATGGCACGCCGGTTGACATCGTACTGAACCCGCTCGGTGTTCCGGGCCGGATGAACGTCGGCCAGGTGCTGGAAACACACCTCGGCTGGGTCGCGAAGACCGGGTGGAACATCGAGGGAGATCCGGAATGGGTTAAGAACCTGCCGAATCTGCCCCGGGTCTCCGGCCAGACGACCGTTGCCACCCCGGTGTTCGACGGCGCCCGTGAGGAAGAAATCACCGGTCTGCTCGATTCGACCACGCTCACCCGCGATGGTGTGCGGCTGATCGATTCCTCCGGTAAGACCGTGCTCTTCGACGGCCGCTCCGGTGAGCAGTTCCCGGATCCTATTTCCGTGGGTTACATGTACATCCTGAAGCTCCACCACCTGGTGGACGACAAGATCCACGCCCGCTCCACCGGTCCGTACTCCATGATCACCCAGCAGCCCCTGGGCGGTAAGGCGCAGTTCGGCGGACAGCGCTTTGGTGAGATGGAAGTGTGGGCCCTGGAGGCCTACGGTGCGGCGTACACGCTGCAGGAACTGCTGACGATCAAGTCTGATGACATTCACGGTCGCGTGAAGGTCTATGAGGCGATCGTGAAGGGTGAGAACATTCCGGAGCCGGGCATCCCCGAATCCTTCAAGGTTCTGATCAAGGAAATGCAGTCGCTGTGCCTGAACGTGGAAGTGCTTTCCACTGACGGCACCACGATTGAGATGCGTGACTCGGATGAAGAAGTCTTCCGGGCAGCGGAGGAACTGGGCATCGACCTCTCACGGGCCGAGCCGAATTCCGTCGAAGAAGTTTAGTCGCGGTTGACCTGAACCTTGGAACGGCGGACCGAAGGCTCCTTCGGCCACGGGCGGCCTTGGGCGCTTGGCGTCCGCCTTCCTCCAAGATTCAAGCCAACCAGGGGCGCGCGGGCTGTAGGGCCCGCCGTTCCGGGCGGTCAACCGGCGAAAACCGGGTACGCCGCCGTCGAACTTCCCTCCGTCGAACTTCCCTCCGCACCCGCATAGACATTCAGAATTAGAGAACAAGAGAGAACAGGGACCATATGTCCAGCGAATCCTCCTTCGGCCTCATGCAGATCGGCCTGGCCACTGCGGATGACATCCGCGACTGGTCGCACGGCGAAGTCAAGAAGCCGGAAACCATCAACTACCGCACGCTCAAGCCCGAGAAAGACGGCCTCTTCTGCGAGAAGATCTTCGGCCCGTCACGGGACTGGGAGTGCTACTGCGGCAAGTACAAGCGCGTCCGTTTCAAGGGCATCATCTGTGAGCGCTGCGGCGTCGAGGTAACCCGGGCCAAAGTCCGCCGCGAGCGGATGGGCCACATTGAGCTCGCCGCACCGGTTACGCACATCTGGTACTTCAAGGGTGTCCCGTCCCGTCTGGGCTACCTCCTCGACCTGGCACCGAAGGACCTCGAAAAGGTCATCTACTTCGCCGCCTACATGATCACCAGCGTTGACGAGGAAGCCCGTCACGCCGAGTTGCCGAACCTGCAGGTTGAGCATGACCTGGAGACCAAGCAGCTCGTGGATACCCGCGACTCGGATATCGCCACGGTGGCCCGGGACCTGGAGAACGAACTTTCCCGTCTGGAGGGCGAGGGAGCCAAGGCTGCCGAGAAGAAGAAGGCCCGCGACTCCGCGGACCGCCAGATGGCCAACATCCGCAAGCGTGCGGACGCGGAGATCGAACGGCTCACGCAGGTATGGGACCGCTTCAAGGGACTCAAGGTTGCCGATCTCGAAGGCGACGAGGGCCTGTACCGCGAACTGCGGGACCGTTACGGCATGTTCTTCGAAGGCTCCATGGGCGCCGAGGCAATCAAGAAGCGCCTGGAAAACTTCGACATGAATGCCGAAGGCGAGCTGCTGCGCGACATCATTGCCAATGGCAAGGGCCAGCGTAAGACCCGTGCCCTGAAGCGGCTGAAGGTGGTCAATGCTTTCCTGACCACCAACAACTCGCCGCTCGGTATGGTGCTGGATGCTGTTCCGGTGATCCCGCCGGAACTGCGCCCGATGGTCCAGCTCGACGGCGGCCGTTTCGCCACCTCGGACCTGAACGACCTGTACCGTCGCGTGATCAACCGCAACAACCGCCTCAAGCGCCTGCTTGATCTGGGCGCACCGGAGATCATCGTCAATAACGAGAAGCGGATGCTTCAGGAAGCCGTTGACAGCCTCTTCGACAACGGCCGCCGTGGCCGTCCGGTCACCGGACCGGGTAACCGTCCGCTGAAGTCGCTCTCCGATATGCTCAAGGGTAAGCAGGGACGATTCCGCCAGAACCTTCTGGGTAAGCGCGTGGATTACTCCGGCCGTTCCGTGATTGTTGTTGGGCCGCAGCTGAAACTGCACCAGTGTGGTCTGCCGAAGCAGATGGCTCTGGAACTGTTCAAGCCGTTCGTGATGAAGCGCCTGGTGGATCTGAACCATGCGCAGAACATCAAGAGCGCCAAGCGGATGGTGGAGCGTTTCCGCCCGCAGGTTTGGGATGTGCTCGAAGAGATCATCACCGAGCACCCGGTACTGCTGAACCGTGCACCTACCCTGCACCGCTTGGGTATCCAGGCGTTCGAGCCTCAGCTGGTGGAAGGTAAGGCCATTCAGCTGCACCCCCTGGTCTGCGGCGCGTTCAACGCCGACTTCGACGGCGACCAGATGGCTGTGCACCTGCCGTTGAGCCCAGAGGCCCAGGCCGAGGCACGCATTCTGATGCTGTCCTCGAACAACATCCTCAAGCCCTCGGACGGCCGTCCGGTGACCCTTCCGTCACAGGATATGATCATCGGTCTGTACCACCTGACCACCAAGCGCTCCGGCTCGGCCGGGGAAGGCAGGTCCTTCACCACTGCAGCGGAGGCCATCATGGCCCACGATGCGGGCGTGCTGCACCTGAACTCCCAGGTCAAGATCCGGTTGGACGACTTTGTTCCGTACGCGGGCTGGGAAGCTCCGGAGGGCTGGGAGGCCGGTCAGCCGGCCATCGTCACAACATCGCTGGGACAGGTCATCTTCAATGAGACCCTGCCCGAGGACTACCCCTGGGTGGAGAACGTTGCGGACAAGGGCGAATTGTCCACGATCGTCAATGACCTCGCCGAGCGGTACCCGAAGGTTGTTGTTGCGGCAACGCTGGATAACCTCAAGGATGCCGGTTTCTACTGGGCCACCCGCTCCGGTGTGACAGTGGCCATCTCCGACATTGAGGTGCCGAAGGAAAAGCCCGCCATTCTGGAGGGCTATGAAGCCAAGGCAGCCAAGGTCCAGTCCCAGTTCGAGAAGGGCCTGATCGCCGATGACGAGCGTCGCCAGGAACTGATTGACATCTGGAACCAGGCCACGAACGAGATTGCCGATGTGATGCGGAAGAACCTGTCCGCATCCAACACGATCAACCGGATGGTTTCCTCTGGTGCCCGTGGTAACTGGATGCAGGTCCGTCAGATTGCCGGTATTCGTGGCCTGGTGGCCAACCCCAAGGGTGAAATTATTCCGCGCCCGATCAAGTCCTCCTACCGTGAGGGCCTGTCGGTGCTGGAATACTTCATTGCCACGCACGGTGCCCGTAAGGGACTTGCCGATACTGCTCTGCGTACCGCCAACTCGGGTTACCTGACCCGTCGACTGGTGGATGTTTCGCAGGATGTCATAGTCCGCGAAGACGACTGCGGTACCGAACGGGGCCTGACCCTGCCGATCGCCGTAGCGGATGCGAACGGTGAATTGACGTTGCATGAGGAGGTCGAGAACAGCGTTTACGCCCGTACTCTGGCCACCGAGGTCGTCGATTCCAACGGCAAGGTGCTGGCTGAAGCCGGCGCCGACGTCGGCGATGTGCTGATCGGCGAACTGTTTGCTGCCGGCATTACCGACGTCAAGGTCCGCTCCGTGCTGACCTGCGAGTCCAGCGTTGGTACCTGTGCACTGTGCTACGGACGCTCGCTGGCGACCGGTAAGACGGTGGACATTGGTGAGGCCGTCGGCATTATTGCCGCACAGTCCATTGGTGAGCCCGGCACGCAGCTGACCATGCGTACGTTCCACACCGGTGGTGCCGTATCCGCAAACCGCGGTGAGGACATCACGCAGGGTCTGCCGCGTATTCAGGAGCTCTTCGAGGCACGGACTCCGAAGGGTGTTGCCCCGATCGCCGAGGCGGCCGGACGCATCACCATCGAGGAGACCGAGCGCCAGATGCGTCTGGTACTGACTCCGGACGACGGCACCGAGGAGATTGCCTACCCGGTGCTGCGTCGGGCGCGTCTTCAGGTTGCCGACGGCGACCACGTAGAGGTTGGCGAGAAGCTGGTAGTGGGTGCGGTTGACCCGAAGCAGGTGCTGCGTATTCTTGGGCCGCGTGCGGCTCAGAAGCACCTGGTGGAGGAAGTCCAGCGCGTCTACCGCAGCCAGGGCGTGGGTATCCACGACAAGCACGTCGAAGTTATTGTCCGGCAGATGCTGCGGCGCGTCACGGTCATCGAGTCCGGCGAATCCAACCTGCTGCCCGGTGAACTGGCAGAGCGCGGACGGTTCGAATCCGAGAACCGTCGTGTGGTCTCCGAAGGCAAGCAGCCGGCGTCGGGCCGTAATGAGCTGATGGGGATCACCAAGGCTTCATTGGCCACCGAGTCCTGGCTTTCGGCAGCTTCCTTCCAGGAAACCACCCGCGTCCTGACACAGGCCGCCATGGAAGGCAAGAGCGATCCGCTGTTGGGTCTGAAGGAGAACGTGATCATCGGTAAGCTGATCCCTGCCGGGACCGGTCTGCCGCGCTACACCAACGTCAAGGTGGAGCCGACCGAGGAAGCAAAGGCCAATCTGTTCACCGGCCCGAGTGCCTTCAGCGACTTCGACTACACCGGGGTTGGCTCGGATATTTCTCCAGAGTTCCACTCCATCCCGTTGGATGACTACGATCTGGGTACCGGCTTCAGCAACTAGCGCAACGCTAAGGTACTAAGGCAGCGAACGGGGTATGGCCCTGCACCAATGGTGTGGGGCCATACCCCGTCGCAGCCGATCCCGTCGCCGTCGGCATCCTGAACGACGGCGTGTTAGACTGGTTAACAATTGTTAGTGTGGCAGTGGATGAGTGTGTTCCAGGGCGGTCGCCTCGGGATGCAGTTCCGGGTTGCAGGGTTCTTGTGCAACGAATGCCACATTTTTGCATGCCTAGGCGCGGTCAAGCGGCGCAGGATGCGAGAACAAATTGACAGCAACACGAGAACCATCTCGAGGAAAAAACGGAGAACTGATAAGTGCCTACGATTCAGCAGTTGGTCCGCAAGGGCCGCTCCCCTAAAATCTCAAAGACCAAGGCTCCCGCCCTTAAGGGAAGCCCAATGCGCCGTGGCGTATGCACCCGCGTCTACACCACTACCCCGAAGAAGCCGAACTCGGCTCTGCGGAAGGTCGCCCGTGTGCGGCTCAACGGTGGCGTCGAAGTTACCGCGTACATCCCCGGTGTTGGTCACAACCTTCAGGAGCACTCCATTGTGCTCGTCCGCGGTGGTCGCGTTAAAGACCTTCCCGGTGTTCGTTACAAGATTGTCCGCGGTGCACTTGATACCCAGGGCGTAAAGAACCGCAAGCAGGCCCGCAGCCGCTACGGTGCGAAGATGGAGAAGAAGTAATATGCCTCGCAAGGGTCCGGCCCCTAAGCGGCCGCTAGTCATTGATCCCGTTTACGGTTCCCCGTTGGTCACGCAGCTGATCAACAAGGTCCTCGTGGACGGCAAGAAATCCACCGCGGAGCGCATCGTTTACGGTGCACTTGCCGGTGCGCAGGAGAAGTCCGGGGGAGACCCCGTGGCCGCTCTGAAGAAGGCCATGGAAAACATCAAGCCCAGCCTTGAGGTCAAGTCCCGTCGTGTTGGTGGAGCCACCTACCAGGTTCCCGTTGAAGTCAAGCCGGGCCGTGCCACCGCGCTGGCGCTGCGTTGGCTGGTTGGCTACTCCAAGGGCCGACGCGAAAAGACCATGACCGAGCGCCTGCGCAACGAAATTCTGGATGCCTCCAACGGTCTTGGTGCCGCCGTGAAGCGTCGCGAAGACACGCATAAGATGGCCGAGTCCAACAAGGCCTTCGCCCACTACCGCTGGTAGAACCTTCCGGTCGACGACGGCGGCACTTGACTGACGCCGTCGGCCGGAAAAAGGCATTTTGACAAAGGGAGACACCGTGGCACTGGACGTGCTTACAGACCTTAGTAAGGTCCGCAATATCGGCATTATGGCTCACATTGATGCCGGCAAGACCACCACTACCGAGCGCATCCTGTTCTACACGGGTGTGAACCACAAAATTGGCGAAACGCACGACGGTGCCTCGACCATGGACTGGATGGCACAGGAGCAGGAACGTGGCATTACGATCACTTCCGCCGCTACCACCTGCTTCTGGGACAACAACCAGATCAATATCATCGACACCCCCGGCCACGTTGACTTCACCGTAGAGGTTGAGCGCTCCCTGCGCGTCCTCGACGGCGCCGTCGCAGTGTTCGACGGCAAGGAAGGCGTGGAGCCGCAGTCCGAGACTGTGTGGCGCCAAGCCGACAAGTACGACGTTCCGCGGATTTGTTTCGTCAACAAGATGGACAAGCTCGGCGCGGACTTCTACTTCACGGTGGACACCATTATCAAGCGCCTGGGTGCCAAGCCGCTGGTTCTCCAGCTGCCGATCGGTGCCGAGAGTGACTTTGAGGGCGTCGTTGACCTGATCGAGATGCGTGCGCTGACATGGCGCGGCGAGACCGAGATGGGCGCGAAGTACGAGATCGAGCCCATTCCGGCGGATCTTCAGGCCAAGGCCGAAGAGTACCGCGCGGCCATGCTGGAGACCGTTGCCGAGTCCGACGACGAGCTGATGGAGAAATACCTCAGCGGTGAAGAACTCACCGTCGCCGAAATCAAGGCCGGCATCCGTACGCTGACCGTCAGCAGCCAGGTTTACCCGGTGCTGTGTGGTTCGGCGTTCAAGAACAAGGGTGTGCAGCCGATGCTGGACGCTGTTGTTTCCTACCTCCCTTCGCCGTTGGATGTTCCCGATATCCAGGGCCATGACGTCCGGGATGAAGAGAAGATCGTTACCCGTGAAGCCAATTCACAGGCGCCTTTCTCGGCGCTGGCGTTCAAGGTGGTGACGCACCCGTTCTTCGGGCGTCTGACCTACATCCGGGTGTATTCCGGGCATGCTTCATCGGGAACGCAGGTGCTGAACTCCACGAAGAACAAGAAGGAGCGCATCGGCAAGCTGTTCCAGATGCACGCCAATAAGGAAAACCCGGTTGACGGGGTAACCACGGGGCACATCTACGCGGCCATTGGCCTCAAGGACACCACCACCGGTGACACCCTGTGCGATCTGGCCAACCCGATTGTGCTGGAGTCCATGAGCTTCCCGGAGCCCGTGATTTCGGTAGCCATCGAGCCGAAGACCAAGGGCGACCAGGAGAAGCTTTCCACCGCCATCCAGAAGCTCTCTGAAGAGGACCCGACCTTCCAGGTCTCCCTCAATGAGGACACCGGCCAGACGATCATCGCCGGTATGGGTGAGCTTCACCTGGACATCCTGGTCGATCGGATGCGCCGCGAATTCCACGTTGAAGCTAACGTGGGCAAGCCGCAGGTGGCCTACCGCGAAACCATCAAGCGCGCCGTCGTCAAGCACGACTACACCCACAAGAAGCAGACCGGTGGATCCGGTCAGTTTGCCAAGGTGCAGATCGCGATTGAGCCGATGGAGGTTGTCGAGGGCGTCCTGTACGCGTTCGAAAACAAGGTCAGCGGTGGCCGTATCCCGCGGGAATACATCCCCAGCGTGGATGCCGGAATCCAGGACGCGCTCAACGATGGCGTGCTGGCCGGTTACCCGGTCGTCGGCATCAGGGCAAAGCTGCTTGACGGCGCCTACCACGATGTTGACTCCTCCGAAATGGCGTTCAAGATCGCCGGCCGGATGGCTTTCAAGGAAGCCGCCCGGATGGCGAACCCGGTTCTGCTCGAACCGCTGATGGAAGTTGAAGTCCGCACCCCTGAGGAATACATGGGTGAAGTAATCGGTGACCTCAACTCCCGTCGTGGCCAGATGCAGTCGATGGAGGATGCAAGCGGCGTGAAGGTTATTGTCGCCCATGTGCCGCTGTCCGGAATGTTCGGTTACATCGGTGACCTTCGGTCCAAGACCCAGGGCCGTGCAGTGTACTCGATGAAGTTCGATAGCTACTCCGAGGTCCCGAAGGCAGTAGCCGACGAGATCATTCAGAAGAACCGCGGCGAGTAGCAGCAAGCAGTCAACAACAAGCAGTTAGCAACAAGCAGGCAGCAATAAAGCCGAGGGCATTGCAGTGGATGCCCGAAGATACCTGCAATTTCACCAAAACCAAAGCCCCCAAGTAGACTTGCTGAAGTTTCAGTAGCGAAAAGCGCCGCTGACGAGTAAGTCTTCTCAAAACGTTCTAGGAGGAACCTGTGGCAAAGGCAAAGTTCGAGCGGACTAAGCCGCACGTTAACATCGGCACCATCGGTCACGTTGACCATGGAAAGACGACGCTGACGGCTGCCATCTCCAAGGTACTGTACGACAAGTACCCGTCGATCAACGAGCAGCGCGACTTCGCGTCGATTGACTCTGCTCCTGAGGAGAAGCAACGCGGCATTACCATCAACATTTCCCATGTTGAGTACCAGACCGAGAAGCGTCACTATGCACACGTTGACGCTCCCGGCCACGCTGACTACATCAAAAACATGATCACTGGTGCAGCTCAGATGGACGGCGCGATCCTCGTGGTTGCTGCCACCGATGGCCCGATGGCCCAGACCCGCGAGCACGTTCTGCTCGCCCGCCAGGTCGGTGTTCCCTACCTGCTGGTTGCGCTGAACAAGTCGGACATGGTCGACGACGAAGAGCTGTTGGACCTCGTTGAAATGGAAGTCCGTGAGCTGCTCACCGCTCAGAACTTCGATGGCGACAACGTCCCTGTGGTCCGTGTTTCGGGCCTGAAGGCTCTCGAAGGCGATCCAGTATGGGTCAAGTCCGTTGAGGACCTGATGGATGCCGTCGACAATAACGTCCCGGATCCGATCCGCGACAAGGACAAGCCGTTCCTGATGCCGGTTGAAGATGTCTTCACCATCACCGGCCGTGGAACCGTTGTAACGGGTCGCGCCGAGCGCGGTACCCTCAAGATCAACTCTGAGGTTGAAATTGTCGGTATCCGCCCGGTTCAGAAGACCACGGTTACCGGTATCGAGATGTTCCACAAGCAGCTCGACGAGGCATGGGCCGGCGAGAACTGTGGTCTGCTGCTTCGCGGCATCAAGCGCGAAGATGTAGAGCGTGGCCAGGTTATCGTGAAGCCGGGTTCCATTACCCCGCACACCGATTTCGAGGCTAACGTCTACATCCTGGCGAAGGACGAAGGCGGGCGTCACAACCCGTTCTACTCCAACTACCGCCCGCAGTTCTACTTCCGCACCACGGATGTTACCGGCGTCATCACCCTGCCCGAGGGCACGGAAATGGTTATGCCCGGCGACAACACCGAAATGACTGTCGCGCTGATCCAGCCGATCGCCATGGAAGAAGGACTCGGCTTTGCCATCCGCGAGGGTGGCCGCACCGTTGGCTCAGGCCGCGTCACCAAGATCATCAAGTAGTTTTTGACCGCCTGACTGATCTGTGCCAGGGCGCCTCTCCACTTCGGTGGCGGGGCGCCTTTGGCGTTTCCTGCAATAATCCCGCACTAGCCGGCGGACAAGAACCGGTGCAGGAACCGGTGGCAAGCCCGGCCATACCCCGGTCCGACCGCTGGCCCCGACGGGCGGGATTCGCATTTCGGCGATGAATCCGGCATACTGGATAAGTTGTTCAAGCGCTTCTTCGTGTCCCGATCGAGATAATGCTCGGTGTCAGGGTCCAAGCTGAAGACCAAACATAACCCACCTCCATAAGTTCTATGGTGTGTTCGCGTCAGATCTGCGACACGCCCGAGCGCGGGGGTCGGAGCTTCGGCCGATTGAGGAACCCGGACATGTCCGGATTCAGTCCGTTGGAAGCATCGCGGTCACGCACCGCACCGCAGTAACCCCGGTTGCCCGGGATCTGCGGCAGAACGAGTAAGTAAACAGCGTTTAGTCAACAGTGCTGCTAATGCAGGGCACTATGTCGCAGAAAGAGAGTCACGACGCCATGGCGGGACAAAAAATCCGCATCCGGCTGAAGTCATATGACCATGAGGTCATAGACGTATCAGCACGGAAGATCGTTGAGACGGTCACGCGCGCAGGCGCAACGGTAGTCGGCCCGGTGCCGCTGCCGACGGAGAAGAACGTGTACTGCGTTATCCGTTCGCCTCACAAGTACAAGGACAGCCGCGAGCACTTTGAAATGCGCACGCACAAGCGTCTGATCGACATCATCGACCCCACGCCGAAGGCTGTTGACTCGCTTATGCGTCTTGACCTGCCGGCCGACGTGAACATCGAAATCAAGCTGTAGGGAGGGGCTGAGAAACTATGACCGCTACCCGCAACGTTAAGGGCATCCTGGGCACGAAGCTCGGCATGACCCAGGTTTGGGACGCTGACAACCGCCTCGTGCCGGTTACCGTCGTCCAGGCCGACTCAAACGTCATCACCCAGCTGCGCAATGCAGAAGTTGATGGCTACACCGCCGTCCAGATCGGCTACGGCCAGATCGACCCGCGCAAGGTGACCAAGCCGCTGGCAGGTCACTTTGACAAGGCCGGCGTTACACCCCGCCGCCATGTCGTCGAGCTGCGCACCGCAGACGCCGCAGACTATTCCCTCGGCCAGGAGCTCTCCGTGGAGATCTTCGAAGCCGGACAGAAGGTCGACGTTGTCGGCACTTCCAAGGGTAAGGGCTTTGCCGGCGTTATGAAGCGCCACGGCTTCCACGGTGTCGGTGCCTCCCACGGTGCCCACAAGAACCACCGTAAGCCCGGCTCCATCGGTGGCGCGTCCACCCCCAGCCGCGTTTTCAAGGGCGTGCGCATGGCCGGTCGCATGGGCGCCGTCCGTCACACCACGCTGAACCTCACGGTTCACGGCGTTGACGCCGAGAAGTCGCTGCTGCTCATCAAGGGTGCCGTTCCCGGCGCCCGCGGTCAGGTCGTCCTCGTACGCACCGCCGTGAAGGGAGCATAACCAAAATGGCTAAGACTATTTCCGTAGACCTGCCTGCAGAGATCTTCGACGTTCAGACCAACGTGCCGCTGCTGCACCAGGTTGTCGTGGCCCAGCTTGCTGCTGCCCGTCAGGGTACGCACAAGACGAAGACCCGCGCCGAAGTATCCGGTGCCGGCCGCAAGCCGTTCAAGCAGAAGGGTACCGGCCGTGCCCGTCAGGGTTCCATCCGTGCTCCTCACATGACCGGTGGTGGCGTGGTCCATGGGCCGACTCCCCGTGACTACTCCCAGCGCACCCCCAAGAAGATGAAGGCCGCCGCACTGCGCGGCGCTTTGTCGGACCGGGCCCGCAACGGCCGTATCCACGTGATTGCCGACCTGGTGACCGGATCCAAGCCGTCCGCCAAGGAGGCGCTGACCGCGCTGCGCGCACTGAGCGACCGGAAGAACCTGCTGGTTGCGATCGAGCGTTCCAACGATGTTGTCGCGCTCTCGGTGCGGAACCTGCCGGATCTGCACGTGTTGTACGTGGATCAGCTGAACACCTACGACGTACTGGTTTCCGACGACGTCATCTTCACTAAGCCTGCCTACGACGCATTCGTCTCCGGCAACGCGGCTGCTGAGGCATTTGCCTCCAGCGCACTGCTGGACTTCGACACGGTCGACATCACAGCCGAATTTGCAGCTGATGCCGCCGGCGCTGAAGAAGTAGTTGTCGCGGAAGCAGCCGCACCGAAGGCTGCACCCAAGGCCAAGGCTGCTCCGAAGGCCAAGGCTGCTCCGAAGGCGAAAGCTGCTCCGAAGGCTTCGGCCGAGGCTGCTGCCCAGGCCCCAGTAACCGAGGAGGACGCCAAGTGAGCGCCGCCACCATCAAGGATCCGCGCGACGTTGTCATTGCACCCGTCGTATCGGAAAAGAGCTATGGCTTGATCGACGAAGGTAAGTACACCTTCCTGGTTGACCCTCGCTCGAACAAGACCGAGATCAAATTGGCCGTGGAGAAAATTTTCTCCGTCAAGGTCGAATCGATCAACACTCTCAATCGTGCCGGTAAGCGCAAGCGGACCAAGTTCGGATGGGGTCAGCGCAAGGGCACCAAGCGTGCCATCGTGACCCTCAAAGAAGGCACAATCGACATCTTCGGCGGTCCGCTTTCATAAGCGGAGACCACTTTAACGAGGAAATAAAAAATGGGAATCCGTAAATACAAGCCGACAACCCCGGGCCGTCGCGGCTCGAGCGTTGCCGACTTCACCGAAATCACGCGGTCGACGCCGGAGAAGTCTCTGGTCCGTCCGCTCCCGAAAAAGGGTGGCCGCAATAACACCGGTCGTATCACGACCCGTCACAAGGGCGGTGGCCACAAGCGCCAGTACCGCCTGATTGACTTCCGTCGTCATGACAAAGACGGTGTTAATGCCCGTGTTGCTGAGATTGAATATGATCCCAACCGCACCGCGCGCATTGCGCTGCTGCACTACCTTGATGGCACCAAGCGGTACATCATTGCTCCGAACAAGCTCAAGCAGGGTGACTTTGTTGAGGCCGGCGCCAGTGCCGACATCAAGCCGGGTAACAACCTGCCGCTGCGCAACATCCCGGTGGGTACCGTTATCCACGCTGTGGAGTTGCGTCCCGGAGGCGGCGCCAAGATGGCCCGTTCCGCCGGAGCATCTGTCCAGCTCGTCGCCAAGGAAGGCCGCTTCGCTCAGCTGCGTCTGCCGTCCGGCGAAATCCGCAACGTCGATGTCCGCTGCCGCGCGACGATCGGCGAGGTCGGTAACGCTGAACAGTCCAACATCAACTGGGGCAAGGCCGGCCGTATGCGCTGGAAGGGCGTCCGCCCGACCGTGCGCGGTGTAGCCATGAACCCGGTTGATCACCCCCATGGTGGTGGTGAGGGTAAGACTTCCGGTGGACGTCACCCTGTTAACCCGAACGGTAAGCCCGAGGGCCGTACCCGCCGTCCGAACAAAGAGAGCGACAAACTCATTGTGCGTCGCCGTCGTACTGGCAAGAACAAGCGATAGGAGCGACGGACATATGCCACGCAGCCTGAAAAAAGGTCCCTTCGTTGACCAGCACCTCTTTGTCAAGGTCGCTAAGGAAAACGAAAAGGGAACAAAGAACGTAATCAAGACCTGGTCCCGCCGCTCGATGATCATCCCGGACATGCTGGGACACACGATTGCCGTGCATGACGGGCGCAAGCACATCCCCGTGTTTGTTACCGAGTCGATGGTCGGGCACAAGCTCGGCGAATTCGCTCTGACGCGGACATTCCGCGGCCATGTGAAGGACGACCGTAAGGGCAAGCGCCGCTAGGCGCCTGCAATTACGGCTAAGACGAGAGAAGGATAGCAATGGAAGCCAAGGCAATTGCGCGTCATATTCGCGTAACGCCTATGAAGGCCCGGCGCGTCGTCAACCTGATTCGTGGCAAGCAGGCGAATGAGGCAATGGCGATACTGAAGTTTGCCCCCCAGGCAGCTTCAGAACCGGTCTTCAAGGTACTCCAGTCCGCAATGGCTAACGCCCGCGTACTGGCTGACCGCGACAGCGTCGCGTTTGATGAAGGCGATTTATACATCAGCGAAGCATTCGTTGATGAAGGCGCAACGATGAAGCGGTTCCGGCCGCGGGCCCAGGGCCGTGCGTTCCAGATCAAGAAGCGCACCAGTCACATCACCCTGGTCGTTGCAACTCCCGAGAAAGAGGAGGCTCGCTAAGTGGGACAGAAAGTAAACCCGCACGGGTTCCGACTCGGCATCACCACCGACCATGTTTCGCACTGGTTTGCAGACAGCAACAAAGCCGGGCAGCGGTACAAGGATTTTGTCCGCGAGGACATCAAAATCCGTGCGCTTATGTCTACCGGCATGGAGCGCGCCGGCATCTCCAAGGTTGAGATCGAGCGTACCCGGGACCGCGTTCGTGTGGATATCCACACGGCCCGCCCCGGTATCGTGATCGGCCGCCGGGGAGCCGAAGCTGACCGCATCCGCGGGGAGCTGGAAAAGCTCACCAAGAAGCAGGTGCAGCTGAATATCCTGGAAGTAAAGAACCCGGAAGCAGATGCGCAGCTCGTTGCCCAGGGCATTGCCGAGCAGTTGACTTCACGTGTGGCCTTCCGCCGCGCGATGAAGAAGGCCATGCAGTCGGCCCAGCGCACCGGCAGTGTCAAGGGCATCCGTGTCGCTTGCGCAGGCCGTTTGGGCGGGGCGGAAATGTCCCGCACGGAGTTCTACCGCGAAGGTCGTGTGCCTCTGCACACCCTGCGCGCCAACATTGATTACGGCTTCTTTGAGGCCAAGACGGTGTTCGGCCGCATCGGCGTCAAGGTCTGGATCTACAAGGGAGACGTCACGAGCAAGGAACTGGCTGCCCAGCAGGCTGCCGCTCCGTCGCGTGGCCGTGCACCCCGCAGGGAAGACGACCGCGGACCTCGTGGCGGCGCTGGCGCCCCTCGTGGCGGCGACCGTCGTCGTAATGACCGTCCGCAGGCCGATGCAGCAGAGACTGCAGGTGCCGCAGCGGCAGCGCCCGCAGCCGCCGCACCGGCAGCAGAAGGAGGACAGGCTTAAATGCTTATCCCACGTCGAGTTAGGTTCCGCAAGCAGCACCACCCCGGCCGTTCCGGCCAGGCAACAGGCGGTACCACGGTCACTTTCGGTGACTGGGGAATCCAGGCGCTGACTCCGGCTTATGTAACCAACCGTCAGATCGAGTCCGCTCGTATCGCCATGACGCGTCATATCAAGCGAGGCGGAAAGGTCTGGATCAATATCTATCCTGACCGTCCGCTGACCAAGAAGCCGGCCGAAACCCGTATGGGTTCCGGTAAGGGTTCACCCGAGTGGTGGATCGCCAACGTCAAACCGGGCCGCGTTCTCTTCGAACTGTCCGGTGTCAATGAAGAGGTAGCTCGTGAGGCACTGCGCCTGGCAATCCACAAGCTGCCATTGAAAGCACGCATTGTGCGTCGCGAAGGTGGTGAATAGAAATGGCAGTTGGGTCAAAGGAACTTGCACCTGAGCAGCTTGACGGGTTTGACAACGAACGTCTCGTTGAAGAACTCCGTAAGGCTAAGGAGGAGCTGTTCAACCTCCGTTTCCAGTCCGCCACCGGTCAGCTCGAAAACCACGGACGGCTGCGCGTTGTAAAGCGTGACATTGCCCGGGTATACACCGTACTGCGGGAGCGGGAGTTGGGCATTCGCCAGGCTGTCGCAGCCGCACCGGTTGCAGATGCCAAATCTGATAAGAGCACCGGTAAGGCCGACAAGAAGGCCGGTAAGGAAGCCAAAAAGGTTTCCGAGAAGGCTGACAAGTCTGAGGAGGACGCCAAGTGAGCACTGAGCACAAGGATGCAGCCGTGGCTGAAACTTCCACCAATACGGACTCGGTCAAAGCCGGGGCCCGGGGCGACCGGAAGAGGCTGCGCGGCTACGTAGTCTCCGATAAAATGGAGAAGACGATCGTCGTTGAGGTTGAAGATCGTGTAAAGCACGCTTTGTACGGTAAAGTTATCCGTCGCACCTCAAAGGTTAAAGTTCACGACGAGCAGAACACCGCCGGCATCGGCGATATGGTTCTGATCAGTGAAACCCGACCGCTGTCCGCTACCAAGCGGTGGCGTTTGGTCGAGATTCTCGAAAAGGCCAAGTAACCGGGCATTGCCCTCCCTGAACCACGCCGCTGGGCGGCGTGGTTCAGGGGCGCTCGGGCAATACCCTTATTGTGGGTTGTCACGTTGTAGTTTTACGCGACCACTTAAGGCCACAGCCTGGCTTGTGCAGGGTTGTGGGGATGGTTCTGGACACCAGGCCGTCCATGAGACAAATATCCGTTCCGCAAGGCTCGTTACGAGAACCGGCGCGACGACAGGAGTATTAAGTGATTCAGCAGGAGTCGCGACTTAAGATCGCCGACAACACGGGGGCCAAGGAAATCCTGACCATCCGTGTTCTCGGGGGATCCGGCCGTCGCTACGCAGGCATCGGTGACGTCATTGTCGCCACCGTCAAGGACGCAATTCCGGGCGGAAACGTAAAGAAGGGTGACGTCGTCAAGGCCGTCATCGTTCGCACCAAGAAGGAACGCCGTCGCTCTGACGGTTCCTACATCAAGTTTGACGAGAACGCTGCGGTGATCCTGAAGAATGACGGCGACCCCCGCGGTACCCGCATCTTCGGCCCGGTGGGCCGTGAACTCCGCGACAAGAAGTTCATGAAGATCATCTCGCTTGCTCCGGAGGTGCTCTAATCCATGGGACTGAATAAAGTGAAGATCAAGATCAAAAAGGGTGATCTCGTTCAGGTCATCAGCGGCGCCAAGCAGGAGCGCGGCGGAGACCGCGGCAAGCAGGGCAAGGTTCTGCGGATCTTTCCGGAGACCAACCGCGTGCTGGTAGAAGGCATCAACCGCGTCACGAAGCACACCAAGGCGGGGCAGTCGCAGGGCGGCACCAAGACCGGTGGCATCGAGACGGTGGAAGCCGCTATCCATATCTCCAACGTTGCTGTCGTGGATCCGTCCACGAAGAAGCCCACCCGTATTGGCTACCGTACCGAAAGCGTCGAGCGTGACGGGCGTACGCGCAATGTACGCATCCGCGTTGCCAAGAGCTCCGGGAAGGACCTGTCATGAGTGCAGCCGTAACTGAAGCCGCATCCGAGAACGCTGCCGCGAAGGCCGCTCCTCGTCTGAAGGTTCGCTACGCAGCCGAGATCAAAAAGACGCTGATTGACGAGTTCAAGTACGAGAACGTCAACCAGGTGCCCCGCTTGGTCAAGGTTGTTGTGAACATGGGTGTTGGAGATGCCGCCAAGGACTCCAAGCTGATCGACGGTGCCGTCCGCGATCTCACCCTGATCACTGGCCAGAAGCCCGTGGTTACCAAAGCCCGCAAGTCCATCGCGCAGTTCAAGCTGCGTGAAGGCATGCCAATCGGAACGCACGCAACCTTGCGCGGGGACCGTATGTGGGAGTTCGTGGATCGTTTGGTGTCGCTGGCTTTGCCGCGTATCCGTGACTTCCGCGGCCTCAATGGCAAGCAGTTTGACGGTAACGGAAACTATACCTTCGGTCTGACCGAGCAGGTTATGTTCCATGAGATCGACCAGGATTCCATTGACCGCGTGCGCGGTATGGACATCACGGTTGTCACGACCGCCAAGACCGATGACGAGGGGCGTGCGCTGCTGAAGGCGCTCGGCTTCCCGTTCAAGACCGACGATAAATAATCTACGTAACAGGTCCGGTATTCCGGTAGCCAGATGTGTCAGGACTGCGGTCCTGACACATCCGGCTACCGGGCAAGGAAACCGTTTCGAGGGAGGGCAAGAGCCCACATGACAATGACAGATCCTGTCGCAGACATGCTCACGCGTCTGCGCAATGCAAATTCGGCATACCACGACTCCGTGACCATGCCATACAGCAAACTCAAGGGACACGTTGC
Source organism: Arthrobacter terrae (assembly GCF_015708085.1). Classification (GTDB taxonomy): domain Bacteria; phylum Actinomycetota; class Actinomycetes; order Actinomycetales; family Micrococcaceae; genus Arthrobacter_M; species Arthrobacter_M terrae. Next base: position 77,808 of record NZ_JADNYM010000013.1, read on the forward strand.
TGACATTCTCAAGGCTGAGGGTTACATCGCAGCCTGGAAGGTCGAAGACGCTGAGGTCGGCAAGAAGCTGACCATTGACCTGAAATTCGGTCCGGAGCGCCAGCGGTCAATCGCCGGTATTCGTCGCATTTCCAAGCCCGGACTCCGCGTTTACGCAAAGTCCACTACCCTGCCGCGCGTGCTTGGCGGCCTGGGTATCGCCATTTTGTCGACGTCGTCTGGTCTGCTGACCGACCGCCAGGCCGCCAAGAAAGGCGTAGGTGGGGAAGTCCTCGCCTACGTCTGGTAACAGGGAAGGGAAAGAATAATGTCACGTATTGGACGTCTCCCCATCTCCGTGCCTGCCGGTGTAGAGGTAAAAATCAATGGCAGCGTAGTTTCGGTTAAGGGCCCGAAGGGCGAGCTGGACCACACTGTGGCCAGCCCCATCGAGGTTGCTCTCGAAGATGGAATCGTAACTGTCAGCCGCCCCAACGATGAGCGCGCCTCGCGTTCATTGCACGGCCTCACCCGTACCCTGATCAGCAATCTTATTGTTGGCGTTACCCAGGGCTACGAGAAGAAGCTGGAAATCGTTGGCACCGGTTACCGTGTCCAGGCAAAAGGCTCGGATCTCGAGTTCGCCCTGGGCTACAGCCACCCGGTCTCCGTCAAGGCTCCGGTTGGCATCACCCTGACGGTAGAGGGTCCCACCAAGATCTCTGTCTCGGGAAATAACAAGCAGCAGGTGGGCGAGGTTGCTGCCAACATCCGCAAGCTCCGGAAACCGGACCCCTATAAGGGCAAAGGCATCCGTTACGCCGGCGAGATCATCCGCCGCAAGGTCGGAAAGGCTGGTAAGTAATCATGGGTATGTCCGTTAAAGGCAAGTCCAAGGCCGCAGCACGCGGCCGGCGCCACCTGCGCGTTCGCAAGCGCGTCACCGGAACTGCGGTCCGCCCGCGCCTGGTGGTTAACCGCTCAGCGCGCCATGTATTCGTTCAGATCGTCGATGACAGCCAGGGTGTAACCGTGGCGTCGGCATCGACGCTGGAAGCCGATCTGCGTGCGTTTGACGGTGACAAGACCGCCAAAGCCAAGCGCGTTGGCGAGCTCGTTGCCGAGCGCGCCAAGAAGGCCGGCATCGAATCCGTCGTTTTCGACCGCGGAGGCAACCGCTACCATGGCCGTGTCGCAGCAATTGCTGACGGCGCACGTGAAGGTGGGCTGGCACTGTGAGCGAAAACATCAACAAGGAGAACACTGTGTCTGAGACAAGTGCCGAAGGCACAACAGCCGCAGCAGCCACCGGAGCCGCAGGCACTGCCTCGGCGACGACGGCGTCGACCGATGCAGGTCGTGGCGCAAGCCGCGGCGGCGAGCGTGGCGGCCGTGAAGGTGGCCGTGGCGGCCGTGAAGGTGGCCGTGGCGGCCGTGACGGCGGTCGGGGCCGCGAGGCCGAGAAGAACCAGTTTGTCGAGCGCGTTGTAAATATCAACCGTGTTGCCAAGGTGGTCAAGGGTGGTCGTCGCTTCAGCTTCACCGCTCTGGTGGTTGTCGGAGACGGCAACGGCATGGTTGGTGTCGGCTACGGCAAGGCCAAGGAAGTTCCCGCAGCCATTGCCAAGGGAGTGGAGGAAGCCAAGAAGACTTTCTTCCGCGTTCCGCGCATTGGTGGGACCATTCCCCACCAGGTCCAGGGCGAGGCTGCTGCAGGCGTTGTCCTGCTGCGTCCGGCTTCTCCGGGTACCGGTGTTATTGCCGGTGGACCGGTTCGTGCCATCCTGGAGTGCGTGGGTATCCACGATGTCCTCTCCAAGTCGCTGGGGTCAACAAATGCGATCAACATTGTTCACGCAACTGTTGCTGCGCTGAAGGCCCTCGAAGAACCGGCTGCTGTTGCGGCTCGCCGTGGCCTGCCGCTGGATGAAGTTGTCCCGCCGGCTTTGCTGCGCGCCATGCAGAATCAGAAGGTGGGTGCGTGATGACGACACCGAAGAGGATCCAGGTTTCCGACGCGAAGCTGGAAATCACTCAGACCAAGTCCACCATTGGTGGCAAGCAGAACCAGAAGGATACGCTGCGTTCACTGGGCCTTAAGCACATCGGCGACTCTGTTGTCCGAACCGCTGACGCCGTGACAGTTGGCATGATCAATACGGTTCCGCACCTGGTGAAGGTTGAGGAGGCGAAGTAATTATGGCTACAGAGAAGAATCCTGAAATGGGTGCCGGAAACGGGACTGACCAGAACGGGACAGCCCGGAACGGGACAGCCCTGAAGGTCCATCACCTGCGTCCCGCCCCCGGTGCCAAAACCGCCAAGACCCGAGTTGGTCGTGGTGAAGGTTCTAAGGGTAAGACTGCCGGCCGTGGTACCAAGGGTACAAAGGCCCGCTACCAGATCAAGGCCGGATTTGCCGGCGGCCAGTTGCCGCTGCATATGCGTCTGCCGAAGCTTCGTGGCTTCAAAAATCCGTTCCGGGTCGAGTACCAGGTTGTCAATCTGGATCGGATCTCGGAGCTTTTCCCCGACGGCGGCACCATCACCGTGTCGGATCTGGTGGAGAAGGGTGCGGTTCGTAAGAATCAGCCTGTTAAGGTGCTCGGCACCGGTGACATCACCGTCAAGGTAGATATCACCGTCGATGCATACTCGGCCAGCGCGAAAGAAAAGATCGCTGCCACCGGCGGAAGCACGACGGAACTCTAAAGTACCGCAGTGCTACGCAGCGCAGACTAGACTCTTGGTGGGCGGGACGTGTTCCTGCCCGCCAAGAGTTTTCAGTATCACAAGAGTTTTTGAGTATCATCGATAGTTTTACGCCGCCCGTCGGTTCACTGACGGCATGGGCACCCATTAGAATCGGTTGTTGGGCCTGAAATAGCCGGACCCCGTCTCAACCTACTAGTCTTCAGGAGGACGCTTGCTTACCGCATTTGGCCGCGCCTTTCGCACGCCTGATCTGCGACGCAAGTTGTTGTTCACGCTGGGAATGATCGCTATCTTCCGCCTGGGTGCATTCGTCCCCTCGCCCGGCGTGAACTACCGCAATGTCCAGGCCTGCCTGAACAGCGCCGACACTAATCAAGGCATCTACCAGCTGGTGAATCTCTTCAGCGGTGGTGCCTTGCTTCAGGTATCCATCTTTGCCTTGGGTATCATGCCCTACATCACCGCCAGCATCATCGTCCAGCTGCTTCGGGTGGTGATACCTCGCTTCCAGGAACTCCACCTTGAGGGAGCCCAGGGACAGGGCACGCTAACGCAGTACACGCGGTACCTCACAATAGCTTTGGGCCTGTTGAATGCCACCACATTGGTGACCTTGGCGCGTTCCGGGCAGCTGCTGGGTAATTGCGGCGCAGCAGGTACTCCGAACGCAATCATCCCCGATGACTCTCTGATAACCACCCTCCTGCTCGTCATCACGCTCACCGCCGGTACGGGTCTGATCATGTGGATGGGCGAGCTCATCACGGAAAAGGGGGTGGGCAACGGAATGTCGCTGCTCATCTTCATCGCCATCGCGGCCCGCTTCCCCACCTCGCTGGGCGCCATCATCAAAACAAAGGGCTGGGGCGTCTTCCTGATGGTCCTGGTGATCGGTCTGGTAGTCGTCGCTCTGGTTGTTTTCGTTGAACAGTCGCAGCGGCGCGTGCCGGTGCAGTACGCCAAGCGAATGATCGGCCGGCGCACAATGGGCGGCACCAGCACCTACATCCCGATCAAAGTCAATATGGCCGGTGTTATTCCGGTGATCTTTGCCTCCTCGATGCTGTACCTACCGTCGCTGATTGCACAGTTCGCCACGCCCAAGGACGGCAGCCAACCAGCCGGCTGGGTCACCTGGGTCACGACCAACCTGACCAAGGGGGATCATCCCCTGTATATGGCGATTTATTTCTTCCTGATTGTCTTCTTTACCTACTTCTATGTCGCGATCACCTTCAACCCCGAAGAAGTGTCCGACAACATGAAGAAGTACGGCGGGTTCATTCCCGGCATCCGGGCAGGAAAGCCGACTCAGGATTATCTGCAGTACGTCATTTCCCGCATCACCATGCCCGGAGCCATCTATCTGGGCTTCGTGGCCTTGATTCCGCTCATTGCCCTGGTCCTGATTCAGGCGAACCAGGACTTCCCGTTCGGCGGCACCTCGTTGTTGATCATTGTCGGTGTGGGGCTGGAAACGGTCAAGCAAATCGATGCGCAGCTTCAACAACGCCACTACGAAGGGTTATTGCGATGACGAGAATGTTGATTATCGGGCCGCCCGGATCCGGCAAAGGCACCCAGGCAGAACGCATTTCCGCCCGGCTTGGCGTGGTGGCCATCTCCACCGGTGACATCTTCCGTGCCAATGTCAAGGGCGAGACACCGTTGGGTCTGGAAGCGAAGCAATATATGGACAACGGGGACTTCGTGCCGGACAGCGTCACGAACAAGATGGTGCGCGACCGGCTGCTGCAGGACGATGCGGCAGAAGGCTTCCTGTTGGACGGCTATCCACGAACGACAGCCCAGGTCGATGAGCTGCACGACATTTTGGCCGAGACCGAGTCCAAGCTTGACGTCGTGCTGCAGTTGACGGCCGACGATGACGAATTAGTTAAGCGCTTACGGGGCCGTGCGCTGGAAGCCGGTCGCAGCGATGACAACACCGCCGTGATCCGGCACCGTCTGGACCTTTATCACGAGCAGACGGAAGCCGTCGTCGCCCGCTACGCTGAGCGGGGCATCCTGACCAAGGTTGACGGCATTGGAGCCATCGACGAGGTCACTAACCGCGTCATGGATGCTATTGAGGTAGCCAGGACAACGTAGGTTTTGCGCCGCAATGAACGGTCAAAGGCTCCTCCCATCCGGGGGAGCCTTTGGCCGTTCGAATCATTCTGGAAGGAACATCGTCATGGCATTTGGCCAGCAGCGAATCGAATATAAGACCAATGCGCAGATGCGCAGTATGGCCGAGGCCGGAGCCGTTCTGAACCGTGCCCTGGGTAAGGTGCTGGCCAGCGCCGCCGCCGGGGTGACGACGAAGGAGCTGGACGAGGTATTCGCCGGGGTGCTCAAAGAGAACGGGGCCACGTCCAATTTCCTTGGCTATCACGGGTTTCCGGCGACCGTCTGCACGTCCGTCAATGAAGAGGTGGTCCATGGGATCCCCTCCGGACGCTCCCTCCGCGACGGTGATGTCCTTTCAATAGACGGTGGGGCGATCGTCGGCGGCTGGCATTCGGATTCGGCGCGGACCATGATAGTCGGCGGGGCGGCCGCAGCCGATCCCGCGGATCAGCGCCTGTCGGACGTCACCGAAGAGTCGATGTGGCGGGGGATCGCCGCCGTGGCGACTGGAAAGTTCGTTGGCGATATCGGCGCGGCCATTGACGACTATGTCAGTAATGTCCCCGGTGCTCAGTTGGGGATCTTGGAGGACTATGTCGGCCACGGGATCGGCAGCCAGATGCACATGGCACCCGACGTGCTGAACTACCGGACCAGCCAGCGCGGACCCCGGCTGCGGCCGGGACTATGCCTGGCTATTGAGCCAATGCTGGTGCGTGGTTCTCTGCAGACAGACGTTCTCCCGGACGACTGGACCGTCGTTACCACAGACGGTGCCCGGGCCGCGCATTGGGAGCACTCCGTGGCGATCCACGACGGTGGCATCTGGGTGCTCAGCGCGGACGACGGCGGCGCGTCACGGCTTGAGCCGTTGGGTGTCATCCCCGTGCCCGTCCCCGCCGCATAAAACGCTGTGCTGCATAGAACACGGTGCTGCATAGAACACTGAGCTGCATAGGACACCGTGCTGCATATGGCCGGTGCTGCACAGCGGGCGCACTGCTGGCTTAATCCGAGGTGCCCGCGATGGGAACGATTCAAGTAGAACCGTCGCATCGCGGGCACCTCGGATGTGCGTCAGGACTTGAGCTTGGGCTTGACGTCCTTGTTGTAGATACCCTCCAGCGTTGCCGACAAAGCGGTCATGGTCGCCTTGACATCGGCCTTTTCGTTCATGAATTTAGCGGCTGCTTTCGCCATTTCCTGATCCGCCCCGGGGAGGAAGACCCGGGCATAGTCCTGGCTCTTCGTAACCTTGAGCTGGTCCAGAGCTACCTGGATTTCCGGAGTTTTGCTGATCACCGAGCTCATATCGGCGGTCGTTCGTACCGGCATGTAGCCTGTCGCTGCGGAGAACTGTGCGGTGTTGGCGGCATTCGTCATGAACGAAACAAACATGGCCGAGGCGAGCTGGCGCTCGGGCGATGTCTTTTTGGCAATCACCAAACCGGCGCCACCGGTAGGGCATACCGGCGAAGTGGAAACCGGGCCACCCGGGAGGAAACCAACACCGATGTTCATGTTCTTGGCCTTGGCGGCCTTGATCGTCCCGACCAGATCTCCGGTGGAGCTGACCGTGGAGCTGACCGCTCCGGCCGTCATATCGGAGACGGCGTCCTTGGAGGACACGCCCGCCCAGCCGTCCTTGACGATGGTGTCCTGGACCCACTGCAGGGCCTTCACCGTGGCGTCCGAGTCAGCGGTGATGTCCCACTCCTTGGACCAGCCGCCGCCGTAGCCCCAGAGGACGTTCTGCAGCGTCCATCCTGCATAGCCGGCCAGAGCCGGATACTGATACGCGTTGGCGTACCCCGGCTGTCCGGCGTTCGCGGCCTTAATCTTCGGGGCCCACTGGGCAAACTCCTCCCAGCTTTTGGGGGCCCGGTCCGGGACGCCGGCAGCCTTGAAGTGGTCCTTGTTGTAGTAGAACAGTGGCGTGGACCGGGCATATGGAACGGCCCAGTGCGCATTGTCGTATTTATAATCGTCGTAAAGCGTGGTGTTGTAATCGCTGGTCTTATCATTGACGGCTTTGAGGATCTCATCCACCGGCACGATCGTCGAGGACAGGCTGTACCGGAACCACCACACATCTGAAGCAACGACGACGTCGGGGACGTTATTGCCGGCCTGCGCGGTCTGGAACTTCTGCGCGACCTCTTCGTAGTTACTTCCGCCGGTGATCAGGTCCACCTTGATATCCGGGTTCGCACTCTGGAACGCATCGATCAGCGTCTGTTCGATCGGCTGGGAAGTGCCGGGGTGGCTGGACATGAAGGAGATTTTGGCTGCCGGCTTGACCTTGGACCAGTCGGTTGCCGCCGCGGCAGTTGCTCCCGAGCCGCCGCTGGTGCTCGGACCGCTGCAGGCCGCCAGGGCGGTTGCGCCGAGACCTAGTCCGGAAAGAGCCATGAAACGCCGTCGATCAAATTGTGCTGACATACCGTGTTGCCTTTCGATTGATGCGAGAGGATAAAAACAGATGCAAGGTGCGGGAACTGCCGGTCAGCCGGTCACGGAGCCTTGGGTGAGCCCGGCGACAATGTAGCGCTGCAGGGCCGCGAAAATAATCAGAATGGGTACTATTACGATTACTGCGCCTGCCATCAGGATGCCCCACGCTTGGCTGCCGCTGTCACTATTGGACAGCAGGGTCAGCCCAACGGGCAGCGTCATCATGTTCGGATTGTCAACGATGATCAGCGGCCAAATGTAGTCATTCCATTCGGTCACTATGGTCACCAAGGCGACGGTTGCGATGGTCGGCACCGAAATGGGGAACACGATCCGCCACAGACGGCGCCAGTGATTGGCGCCGTCGATCTCTGCCGACTCCAAAATTGAGACCGGCAACGTCATAAAATGCTGGCGGAGTAAGAAGGTGCCGAAAGCGGTGCCGAGTCCGGGGAGAATAATGCCCCAGTAAGTGTTCAGGCCCCCCATGCCGGCGATCAGTACGTAGTTGGGCAGTACCGACACCTGCGGTGGAACCATCAATGCCACGAGGATCAGCAGGAAGATGGCCCTTCTGAACGGGAAACGGACAAAGACCAGTGCATAGGCCGTCACGATGGCCAGGAAACACTTGATGATGGAGGCAATGGTGGTGACAATGACGCTGTTGAGAAAGAACCGGGCAAAGGGGACCGAGGTGGCGGCGTCCACGTAGTTTTGCATCGTCGGATGCTGGGGCAGGATCGTCAGCTGGGTTGTGACGATCTCACCCGGGGATTTCAGCGACGAGATGATCATCCACGCCAGCGGCAGGAACACCACGAGAGTGGCAGCGACCAGCGGGACATAACCGCCCAGAATGGTCTGCGTTATGTTCTTCCAGGACAGCGGACGCTGACGTTGCGCCGGGATCATCGCGGCGGTTGAGGTGCTCATGAATAGTGGACCTTTCGCTCAACGAACCGCAGTTGGGCCCCGGTCAGCAGCAGCAGCAGGACGAACAAGACAACGGAAATAGCAGCGGAGTATCCAGCCCGGTTGTATGTGCTGAAGGCCTGCAGATACGACTCGAAGATCAGCGTATTGGTTCCGTTACCGGTACGTGTCATGATCCGAATGATATCGAAAGCCTGGAGCGAACTGAGCAGGCTGGTGATGAGAATGAAAAACGTCGTGGGGGAGAGCAACGGCAGCGTTATGGACATAAAGCGGCGGAAACTTCCGGCGCCGTCCAACGAAGCCGCTTCCATCAGGTCCTTGGGCATGGACTGCAGCCCGGCGAGGTAAATGACGGCACAGTAACCAAGGTTCTTCCAGACATAAACGATGATGACCATCACCAAAGCCAGCTTGGGATCGTTGATCCATTGCGGGCTCGACGCTCCGAAGCCGCGCAGTATCCAGGACAGGACGCCGTAGACCGGATCGAAAATAAACAGCCAGACAAGTCCGACGCCGACCCCGGAGAGAACGTAGGGGGCAAAGACGGCAGACCGGGCAAAGCCTTGGCCCTTGACTTTGGCGTTGAGGGCGATGGCGACCAATAAGCCAAGGAACATGGCGCCGCCGACGGTTGCGATGGTGAATATAGCCGTAATGCCCAGCACCGTGGACGCATCCGATGACGTGAAGAATTCCACGTAATTGCCCCACCCAACAGCTGTGGCCACCGACGACCCAAGTGTCCAGTCCAGAGTGGAGTAATACATGTTGGCAAACAAGGGCCGGTAGGTGAAGAAGGCAATCAGGACAATGTTCGGCAAGGCGAGTGCCAGAAAAACCCAAGCTTCCCGCTTGGCCCGGGGCGTCCAGTACTTGCCTGCGGTTCTTCTCCGGCTGCCGTTTCGGGCCGCGCCGGACTTGGGCGGTTTCATCCGGCCCCGTCTCCCTGCGCCCGGGCCGGGCCGCGCGCCCTGATCCGGGCCGCCGTCGTCGCCCTCGTCCATCGCCTCAGTCGCCGCATGCGCACTGCTTGCATCCAGCCAGCTCATTGAACCTCTCCTCTGACCGGTCGTCCCCGGTGCGTTGTAGTCTCGGCCAACTTCAGCACACAAATAAGCACACAAATAACCAATACCGGCCGCTGTTGGCGGCTTAACCTGAAAGTGGGTCATCGACACGTGCTGATAAGCGGACGGTAACTGACGGTAACCGCCATTGGCAGGTTCCACAAGTGATGGCCCCGGCGCGGCCAGGCGGAGCCGGATTTAACTTTAAGCCCTGCTATGACGTACAGTGGCTTGTTGGTTGTCTTAGCCCTTGCGCGCCTTCTCCCGTAACAGGGAGGGTGTATCCAGCGGCTGTCGGTACGGCCAAAAACACCAAATCAGTAGTAAACCTAGCCCCCTGCCGGGATTTTTACCAGATCTGCCGGCAAGGGGGCCAAACCAGTTAGCGGAGGATATGGCCAAGAAAGACGGGGTCATTGAGATCGAGGGCGTTGTGACCGAGGCTCTGCCTAACGCGATGTTTCGCGTTGAGTTGACCAACAAGCACATCGTTCTTGCCCATATCTCAGGAAAAATGCGCCAGCACTACATCCGTATCCTTCCTGAGGACCGAGTAGTGGTGGAGCTGAGCCCTTACGACCTCACCCGGGGTCGTATTGTCTACCGCTACAAATAACCACGACTGCACAACACGCAAAGGAATGCCATGAAGGTCAAGCCGAGCGTCAAGCAGATCTGCGAAAAGTGCAAGGTGATTCGCCGTAACGGTCGAGTCATGGTGATCTGCGAGAACCCGCGCCACAAGCAGCGTCAGGGCTGATTCTTCCCTACCGGAAGATCCTGACTCCGCTCACGTAAGTAAATAAAAGGCAGCACAAGCCGATCCATTCCGGAGCGATCCGGAAGAGTCGGCGGACCCCCGGTCGGAGGCCGGGGCCACACGCAATGTGTGGGTGTACTGCTTAGGACCTCCGGTTTACACAAGGAGCAGCCGATATGGCACGTCTCGCTGGCGTAGACCTTCCCCGCGAAAAGCGGTTGGAAGTAGCGCTTACATACATCTACGGCGTGGGCAAGACCCGTGCACACAAGACCCTGGCTGACACCGGGATCTCTCCCGATGTCCGCGTCAAGGACCTGTCCGACGCTGAAATGGTTCAGCTTCGCGACTACATCGAGGGTAACTACAAGGTTGAAGGTGACCTTCGCCGCGAGGTGGCCGCAGATATCCGCCGCAAGGTGGAAATCGGCAGCTACCAGGGGATCCGCCATCGTCGCGGTATGCCCGTCCACGGTCAGCGTACGAAAACCAACGCTCGTACCCGCAAGGGACCAAAGCGCACCGTGGCCGGCAAGAAGAAGGCCGCACGTTAACAACCTTGCGTTGACAACGTGCTTCACAAATAACTTTCTGTAGGAGAAAAAATGCCCCCGAAGACTCGCGGTGCGGTTCGCAAGCCGCGCAAGAAGGACAAAAAGAATATCGCGCTTGGTCAGGCGCACATCAAGAGCACGTTCAACAACACCATCGTCTCCATCACGGATCCCAATGGGGCCGTCATTTCCTGGGCTTCCTCCGGCGAGGTTGGATTCAAGGGTTCACGCAAGTCCACGCCGTTCGCGGCGCAGATGGCTGCCGAAGCTGCAGCCAAGCGCGCCCAGGAGCACGGCATGCGCAAGGTTGACGTTTTCGTAAAGGGTCCGGGATCCGGACGCGAGACTGCAATCCGTTCACTGCAGGCCGCTGGCCTTGAGGTTGGCTCCATCCAGGATGTCACCCCCAGCGCCCATAACGGCTGCCGTCCGCCCAAGCGCCGCCGCGTCTAAGCCGTGACGCCCGAGTTGGCCCGCCCCAGCTGCCCGATTGCGTATCGGTGCGGACCGGGACGGGCCAACTCACCGGGCGTTAAGACGTAGACCGCCTTTTCCACCACCTGTGTTGCGTCATATAGCGGATGCTCGCTGAAAGGAAACCCCCAGTGCTCATTGCACAGCGCCCCACCCTGTCTGAAGAAGTAGTCTCCGAGAACCGGTCCCGTTTCGTTATTGAACCGTTGGAGCCCGGCTTCGGATACACCCTTGGAAATTCCCTCCGCCGTACCCTGTTGTCCTCCATCCCGGGAGCCGCTGTCACCAGCATCCGGATCGATGGCGTACTCCACGAATTCACCACGGTCCCCGGGGTCAAGGAAGATGTCACCGAGATCATCTTGAACATCAAGAATCTTTCGGTTTCCTCTGAGCACGACGAGCCCGTCGTGGCTTACCTGCGCAAGCAGGGACCCGGCGTCGTCACAGCTGCGGACATTGCTCCGCCGGCAGGCGTCGAATTCCACAATCCCGATCTGCATATCGCGACCCTAAACTCGAAGGGTAAGTTCGAGCTTGAGCTGACCATCGAGCGTGGCCGCGGCTATGTCTCGGCAGCCCAGAACAAGTCCGGTGACTCGGAAATTGGCCGGATTCCGGTCGATTCCATCTACTCGCCGGTCCTGAAGGTGACATTCCGCGTGGAAGCCACCCGCGTGGAGCAGCGCACCGACTTCGACCGCCTTGTCGTTGATGTGGAAACAAAGCAGGCGATCGCCCCCCGCGATGCCATTGCCTCCGCCGGCACAACGCTCGTTGAGCTGTTCGGCTTGGCCCGCGAACTCAATACCGCAGCAGAAGGTATCGAGATCGGACCGTCCCCGACGGATGCGGCGCTGGCTGCAGATATGGCGTTGCCGATCGAGGATCTTGACCTGACGGTCCGTTCCTATAATTGCCTCAAGCGTGAGGGCATCCACGCCGTGGGTGAACTCGTTGCCCGCTCCGAGGCGGACCTGATGGACATTCGGAACTTCGGTGCCAAGTCCATTGACGAGGTCAAGGCAAAGCTTGTTGAGCTCGGTCTGTCCCTGAAGGATTCCCCTCCAGGGTTCGATCTTGCAGCACGTGCCGCAGCCCTCGATGAGAATGACGACGCGTTCGGCGACGACGAACTCTAAAGACGAACTTACTTCGGCTGCCCGGTCCCCCCGCAGAGTTCTGCTACCCGACCGGTACGCCAACACTTGAGGAGAAAACACCATGCCTACCCCCACTAAGGGTCCGCGCCTCGGAGGCAGCGCTGCACACCAGCGGCTGATGCTGGCGAATCTGGCCGCAGCCCTGTTTGAGCACAAGCGCATTACCACCACGGAGACCAAGGCCAAGCGCCTGAAGCCCTACGCTGAGCGTCTGGTCACTTTCGCCAAGCGTGGAGACCTGTCTTCGCGCCGCCGCGTCATGGGCCTGATCAGCGACAAGGGCATTGTCCATGAGCTGTTCACGGACATTGCCAAGGCAGTCGAGAACCGCGACGGCGGCTACACCCGCATCACCAAGATCGGTCCGCGCAAGGGCGACAATGCTCCGATGGCCGTTATTGAACTGGTGCTGGAGCCGGTCAGCGCCAAGCAGGCCGTTGTAGCCGAAGCTCAGCGGTCGACCCAGACCGCAGCCCCGGCTGTTGAGGCTGACACTGCTGTTGAGGCTGACACTGCTGTTGAGGCTGACACTGCTGTTGAGGCTGACACTGCTGTTGAGGCTGACACTGCTGTTGAGGCTGACACTGCTGTTGAGACGGAAACCGTCGAGGCTTCCGCCAAGGACGAATCCGCTGCTAAGGCCGCAGACGAGAAGTAGACGTTTCTTGCGATTTCGGTCCTGCCGTATCTGCCAAGCAGCGTAAAACCATGACTGATCAAGAGCCCGCTGCCCCCGTTCGAGGGGGTGGCGGGCTCTTGCGCGTCCGGCTGGAGGTAAGTTACGACGGCGGCCCGTTCAGCGGGTGGGGTGTCCAGCCTGGTCTGCGGACCGTCCAAGGCACCGTGGAGGAGGCGCTTGGGATGTTAATTAGGCGCCCGATCAGGATCGCCGTCGCCGGGCGTACCGATGCCGGCGTACATGCCCGCGGACAAGTAGCGCACTGCGATCTGACACCGGTGGAATGGGCCGGTGTACTGCGCGGTCAGGACCGGGACCCCGCAGCTGCGCTGCTGCGGCGGCTGCGCGGTGCCCTGAGCAAGGTACTTGCAGGCCTTGCCGGGGCGGTTGAAATTCATGCCGTCGCTCTGGCCCCGGCGGGCTTTGACGCACGTTTTTCAGCCCTTTGGCGCCGGTATAGCTATCGAATAGCGGACACCGAACGGCAGTGGGACCCGCTGCTGCGCCACAGCACGCTGTGGTATCAGAAGGCGCTGGACGTGGATCGGATGAATACGGCGGCACGGCCGCTCTTGGGGATCCAGGATTTCAGGTCCTACTGCAAGCCACGGGATGGAGCGACGACCCGACGGGAGCTGCAGCGCTTTGAGTTCCGCCGCGGTGCGGACGGCCTCATCACCGTAACCGTTCAGGCGGATGCATTCTGCCATAATATGGTGCGGTCGCTGGTCGGAGCGGCTGTGCAGGTGGGTGAGGGTCTTGAGGAACCGGGCTGGCTCCATGAACGGCTTCTGGTGAAGGCCCGGGACGCCAAGTCCAGACTGGCACCGCCGCACCCCTTAATTCTCGAAGAAGTCCGCTATCCCGAAGCCGCCGATGTGCAGGCCCGACAGGAACTTACCCGCGCAAGGCGTGCCTGAGCACGCCGGGAGCGTGGCGCCGACGGGGCGGCCGGCAAAATGGGTCCGGTACGTAGTCTTGATGGTGTCCAGTTCGTGCTGGCTTTGACCTGAGCGGGCAAGTCGCGGTATCGTTGATAGTCGTTGTGCGTGTCCTTTCTCGATACCGCACGCCTGTCTGAAGACCCTGTTGCATGGGTCGCTATTGGGCAGGCGGGAATCGGGACGCAAGGATTACTGGTTTCATAGAGCCCTCACCTCTGTTCCGGTCGCGCATAGATAGCAGGCGTAACCGACTTTTATCGCCACCCAAGAACAAGAAACGAAGGCAAAAACCGTGCGTACGTACACCCCGAAGCCCGGCGACATCAAGCGCCAGTGGCTTGTCATTGACGCCACCGACATTGTCCTAGGACGTCTTGCCAGCCAGACCGCCATTTTGCTGCGCGGCAAGCACAAGGCGACCTTTGCGTCCCACATGGACATGGGCGATTTCGTCATCATCATCAACGCCGAGAAGGTCGCCCTCACCGGCGCGAAGCTCGAGCAGAAGCGCGCTTACCGCCACTCGGGTTACCCGGGCGGCCTGTCCAGCGTTAACTACGCGGAGCTGCTGGAGAAGAACCCGGTCCGCGCTGTTGAAAAAGCCATTCGCGGCATGCTTCCGAAGAATTCCCTGGCAGCTCAGCAATTGGGCAAGCTCAAGGTCTACAAGGGCGCCGAGCACCCGCACGCTGCACAGCAGCCCACAACCTACGAAATCACTCAGGTCGCCCAGTAGTTCTGGCCCTCACCCAACATATTTAGTCAAGGAGAATTGTGGCTCAGAATACTGAAGAGCTAAATACCGAGGCCGCTCCGGCTGAGGAAGCAGTACCAACCAGCTATACGTCCGAAAGTGCGCCGGCGTCCGACGCTGCTCCGAAGACGGAGCGCCCGGCCCTGACGGTTCCCGGCGCTGCCGTCGGTCGCCGCAAGCAGGCAATTGCCCGCGTGCGCGTGGTCCCCGGGACCGGCAAGTGGATCGTCAACGGCCGTGAACTCGATGACTATTTCCCGAACAAGCTGCACCAGCAGGAAGTCAACGAGCCGTTCCGCATCTTGGACCTGGACGGCGCATACGACGTCATGGCCCGCATCCACGGCGGTGGCCCCTCCGGCCAGGCCGGCGCTCTGCGTCTTGGGGTCGCTCGTTCATTGAACGGGATCGACGAAGAAAACAACCGCGCCATCTTGAAGAAGGCAGGCTTCCTGACTCGTGACGCACGCGTCATCGAGCGCAAGAAGGCCGGTCTGAAGAAGGCCCGCAAGGCCGGACAGTACTCCAAGCGCTAAATACTGTATTTACCGTTTGGCTCCACAAGCGTTGGATACCGTGGTCCTTGAAAGGCCAGTCGCAGGGCGACTGGCCTTTCGGGTCCCGTACGCGGTATTTACCGCATGGCTCCACAAGCGTTGAATACCGTGTTCCTTGAAAGGCCAGTCGCAGGGCGACTGGCCTTTTGCATGCTCATTAGGGGGTTTCGGGAGGCGCTTCTGACCCTCCGCGGCCCAGCTATCGATTAGACTAGGCTGCGATGTCTAGATTATTTGGAACCGACGGTGTCCGGGGGCTGGCCAACGGCCTGCTCACAGCGGAACTGGCGCTATCGCTGGCGCAGGCCGCTGCGGTGGTCCTGGGCCATGAGCGAATGGCAGAGGGGCAGCGGCCCCGCGCAGTAATTGCCCGGGATCCGCGGGCCAGCGGAGAGTTCATTGGTGCTGCCGTCGAGGCCGGGCTGGCCAGCGCCGGCATAGACGTCTTCGACGCCGGGGTGTTGCCGACGCCGGCACTGGCGTTCCTGATTGCCGACCTCAGGGCAGACTTCGGTGTGATGATCTCCGCATCGCATAACCCGGCGCCGGATAACGGGATAAAATTCTTTGCCCGCGGCGGCCAAAAGCTCGATGACGAGCTTGAGGACGCTATCGAGTCCCAGTTGACCCGGGAAATTTTCCGCCCCGTCGGTGTGGGTGTGGGGCGAATCCAGCGATTCGCTGACGCGGAAGACCGATATGTGGTTCACCTGCTATCGACATTGCCCAACCGTCTCGATGGACTGCGGGTGGTGCTGGACTGCGCCAACGGTGCGGCCAGTGGCTGCTCTCCGGAGGTGTTCAAGAGCGCCGGGGCCGAGGTGTTCGTCATTGGGGCGGAACCGGACGGCCTGAACATCAACGACGGTGTCGGCTCCACTCACCTTGAGCAGTTGCAGGCGGCCGTTCTGAAGTATGGTGCGGACCTGGGCATAGCGCACGACGGCGACGCCGACAGGTGTCTTGCCGTTGACCACGAGGGTTCCATCGTGGATGGTGACCAGATAATGGCGGTCCTGGCTGTCGCTTTGAAGAGCGCCGGTCAGCTCAAGGATAATGTCCTGGTGGCCACCGTGATGAGCAACCTTGGACTGAAGATAGCCCTCAACGAGGCCGGGATCACCATCCGGGAAACGGCCGTGGGGGACCGTTACGTTTTGGAGGGCATGCGGGAGGGCGGCTTCACTCTTGGTGGTGAACAATCCGGGCATGTGATTTTTGCCGACTATGCGACCACGGGGGACGGCGTCCTAACGGGGCTCCAGCTTGCGGCTCAGGTGGCCCGGACCGGGCGCAGTCTGAAGGACCTGGCGACCGTTATGACGAAGCTGCCGCAGTTGATGATCAACGTTAAGGGCGTGGATAAACAGCGGGCGCGCACCGATGAGGGCGTCACGGAAGCAGTGGCGCAGGCCCAGCTGGAGCTCGGCCGCTCGGGACGTGTCCTGCTGCGTCCGTCGGGGACCGAGGCTTTGGTCCGGGTAATGGTGGAAGCCGGCGACATGGTGACGGCAACGCGGATCTGCACCGACCTTGCCGCCGTCGTCGAATCCCGTCTCGCATTGCAGCTCTGAGCGGGCGGAACAGACGCAAAAGGGCAGAATCCCCAATGGGTTTTTTGCCCTTTCGGCGAAAACGCCGGCCCCTATTGCGTGCGGGACCGCAGCGAGTCGCGGATTTCCGTCAGCAGCTCAATCTGCGGATCGACCGCCGGCTGTTCTTCCTTGGTGTAAAGCCTGGCATTGCGGCGGGCGATGATGTGATTCATCGGTACGACGACAACGAAGTAGATCGCGGCTGCCACCAGAATAAAGTTGACGACGGCTGTAAGCAGGACGCCGAACCGTACGTCTCCCCACGCGAGGAAGTTGTCGAAGTTCATCACCCCGAAGATCTTTGCGATAAGCGGCATCAGGACGCTGTTGACGAGCGCGTTGACTACCGTGCCAAAGGAGGCCCCGATTACTACGGCGACGGCAAGGTCTACGACATTGCCCTTCATAATGAAATCCTTGAAGCCCATTAACATGTTCTGAAGTTACCGCAGAATGGCATTACAGATAGTCCGCCGCGGCTTCTACACCGAGAAATTCTTCATAACTGCTGAACCCCTGCGCCACAATGGCGGTGGCCAATTCCACGCCCAAGTACCGCAGATGCCAGGGCTCGGCATAAAAGCCGGTGACGCCGTCGTGCCCCAACTGGTATCGAACGATGAAGCCGAATAGGTGGCAGTTAGCCGCAGCCCATACTGCTGCCGGGGTAGCGGCAAAGCATGAATTGAGGCTGCAGAATCCGCTGGCGTCACCGATGTCCAGGGCGAGGCCTGTTTGATGCTCCGAATATCCGGCCCTGGCGGATTTGGTATCCGCGTCAGCACGGCCGGTCTGCGCAGCGTATCCGCCGTACAACCCCACTTGCGTGTCATAGGAGCGGTAACTGCTCAGCAGCGTCATGGCAGCTCCTGCCGCCCCGGCGGCCTCGAACATGCGTGCTGCGGCCGCTGCGGCCTCGGTCCTGAGCAGAGCCGACTCTCCGCCGCCGCCGGGAGGCAGAGCTGGACGTACAAGGTCCGGTGGCTCGTATGACAGGGGATGCAGCGGGAGGTGTTTATTGACCAATACCCAAGGGCTGTTCGGATCGGATAACGAATACTTTGTCTTCAGGGCATGGACGGGGGAACCCGGAGACGGAACGGGGCCAGGGCCGGGAGGAGCCCACGGTTCGGCCGGAGAAACAGGTGCGACGGCGGCACCAACGTCGGAAGTGGCGTCGAGTGGAGCACTGTCGGCGGCCGGACCTGCCGCCGTCGTCCCTTGCACCCCCGCCACCGGGCGCGGCGACGATCCGGATCCGGCCGTGTTGGACGGTGTGGGCTTAGCGGGGGCAGTGCAGGCCGCGAAGATGGCCACAGCGGCACCGCCGACGAGGTACTTTGCCACCGTGCGGCGGCCGGGCAGCGAGGGCATGGCCTAGGTCTTCCGCAGCAGCATTCGGCGGATCGAATGATCAGCATCTTTGGTGAGTACTAATTGCGCGCGGCCGCGGGTCGGCAGGACGTTCTGCGTGAGATTGGGCTCATTAATCCGCTTCCAGATATCCACCGCAGTCGTTACGGCCTCGGCATCGGAGAGATCGGCATAACGGCGGAAATAAGACGCGGGGTCCGCAAAGGCGGAGGACCGGAGGGACCTGAAGCGATCCACATACCATTGCTCGATGTACGGGGTTTTGGCGTCCACGAAAATGGAAAAGTCGAAGAAGTCGCTGACCGCAAGGCCCGACCGGCCGTCCAACCGCGGACGCGCCGGCGCCAGGACATTCAACCCTTCGACGATCAGCACATCGGGGCGGCGCACCACGACCTCCTTGCCCGGCACGATGTCGTAGGTCAGATGGGAGTACCAAGGGGCGCGCACTTCCTCGGCGCCGCTCTTGACCTCGCTGACGAAGCGCAGCAGAGCCCGCTGGTCGTAGGACTCCGGAAAGCCCTTGCGCTGCATGAGTCCACGACGTTCCAGCTCGGCGTTCGGATGAAGGAACCCGTCGGTGGTGACCAACTCCACGTCAGGAGTGTCCGGCCAGCGGCGGAGCATCTCGCGCAGCACGCGGGCCGTGGTGGATTTGCCGACGGCAACAGAACCGGCGACGCCTATGACGAAAGGGGTGCGACGGACTTTTTCGCCCAGGAAAGTAGTTGTCGCGGCGTGCAGTTGTCCCGCAGCGGCCACATATAAGTTGAGCAGGCGGGAGAGCGGGAGGTAGACCTCGCGGATCTCTTTCATATTCAACTGATCACCGAGCCCGCGCAGCCGCTGAACGTCCGCCTCATTGAGCGGCTGTTCAATCTCGTTGGAGAGCCGCGACCATGTTTGGCGGTCGAGTTCGACGAAGGGGGAGACGCCATCGTTGCCGCTGGACTCGTTCCGTTGCAAAGTCACCTAAGAGATTCTGCCTTGTGTGAGCGTCAATGCGGAAATAGGACCCGGACGCATAACATCCTACGTCCCTTCTCCGAAGGTGCAGTTAGGCTTGAGGACATGTGTGGAATTGTAGGATATGCAGGCCGATCAGGTTTTATCGATGGGGCAAGTGCGACGCGCAACGATGCTCTGAAAGTGATTCTGGAGGGACTGCGCCGGCTGGAATACCGCGGTTATGATTCGGCCGGTATCGCCGTGGTTGCTGAGGGGCGGATCGCATCGCGGAAGAAGTCCGGGAAATTGGCGAATCTATTAGCCGTTCTGGAGGATAGCCCGCTCCCGGCTGCCGTTACCGGTATCGGCCACACGCGCTGGGCCACGCATGGTGGCCCTACGGACCAGAACGCCCACCCACACCTCGCCGACGGCGGCAGGCTTGCGTTGATCCATAACGGCATTATCGAGAACTTTGCCGAGCTAAAGGCCGATTTGCTGCATAAGGGCCATCTCTTCATCTCGGAGACGGACACCGAAGTAGCAGCCGTTCTCCTCGCCGACACTTATCGGGACGTTCTCGCCGCCGGAGGCGCCGCCTCGGACGCGCTGTCTGTGGCCATGCAGCGCACCTGCCAGCGGCTGGAAGGGGCCTTCACCCTCTTGGCTGTACACGCAGATCAGCCGGACTCCGTCGTCGCCGCACGGCGTAACTCTCCCCTCGTCGTCGGACTCGGGGACGGCGAGAACTTCCTCGGATCCGACGTGTCCGGGTTCATTGATTACACTCGTCGTGCCGTTGAGCTGGGGCAGGACCAAATCGTCACCATCACGTCTGAAACAGTTGATATCACCGATTTCTACGGCGCGCCGGCTGTGGGCAAGGAATACCATGTTGACTGGGATGCGGCGGCCGCCGAAAAGGATGGCTACCCGTCCTTTATGGAAAAAGAGATCCACGACCAGCCTGACGCCGTGGGGCAGACGCTGCTCGGGCGCTCGGACGAGCACGGACGGTTGACGCTGGATGAAATCCGGATTGATCCGACACTGCTCAAGACGGTCAATAAGATTATTGTGCTGGCGTGCGGGACATCTGCTTACGCCGGCCAAGTGGCGAAATATGCGATCGAGCACTGGTGCCGCATTCCGACCGAGGTGGAGCTCAGCCACGAATTCCGTTACCGTGACCCGATCGTGGATGACAAGACGCTGATCGTGTCGATCTCGCAGTCCGGCGAAACCATGGATACGTTGATGGCGGTCCGCTATGCCCGCGAGCAAGGGGCAATGACCGTCGCCATCTGCAACACAAACGGCTCCACCATCCCGCGGGAGTCTGACGCAGTGCTATACACCCATGCCGGGCCGGAGATCGCGGTGGCGTCCACCAAGGCATTCCTGGCCCAGATAACCGCGGCCTATTTGCTGGGGCTTTATTTGGCACAGCTGCGCGGTAACAAGTTCCAAGGTGAGATCAAGGACATCCTTGCTGATCTGGCCAAGACTCCGGCCAAGATCCAGGAGATTCTCGACAATGCAGGACAGATAAAAGAACTGGCCCGTTCCATGGCCGATACTAAGACGGTGCTGTTTCTGGGCCGGCATGTGGGTTTCCCGGTAGCAATGGAGGGCGCACTCAAGCTCAAGGAACTGGCCTATATCCACGCCGAGGGATTCGCTGCCGGAGAACTCAAGCACGGACCGATTGCCCTGATCGAAGAAGGACTGCCCGTGGTGGTAGTGGTTCCGTCTCCGCGCGGGCGGGATTCGCTGCACGCCAAAGTTGTATCCAATATCCAGGAGATCCGGGCCCGTGGAGCCAAGACGATTGTTATTGCGGAGGCCGGGGATGAAGCGGTCAGGGCTTACGCCGAGCACGTCTTCTACATTCCGGAGATTCCTCCGCTGCTGGCGCCGCTGCTGACCACAGTTCCATTGCAGCTGTTTGCCTGCGAGCTGGCCACGGCGAAGGGCTTTGATGTGGACCAGCCGCGCAACTTGGCCAAGTCCGTCACCGTCGAGTAGGCCCCTGGGCCGTTAGCGCCCAACGTCCTCCCCGGACTCGCTGCGCTCGTTCGGGGCCCCTCGGCCGTTAGGCTGGGGGGCATGATCATTGGGATAGGCGTGGACGTTGTGGATGTGAAGCGGTTCGGCCGCCAATTGGAGCGCACACCGGGGCTGCGCGAGCGGTTGTTTGTGCCGGCGGAGCGGACGCTTAACACCCGCTCGCTGGCCGCTCGATTTGCTGCCAAGGAAGCGGTGGCCAAGGTCCTGGGGGCTCCGGCCGGGATGAATTGGCAGGACTGCTGGATCGGGCTCGATGAGCAGGGCCCCACCATTCAGATCAAGGACACGGTGGCGGCAGTCGCTGCGGCGAAGGGCGTCAAACGCTGGCACCTATCGATGAGCCATGACGCCGGTATTTCCACCGCCATGGTTATCGCCGAGGGTTAGCATGCAGCGCGCCTTCAGCGGAACCGGCATCCGTGCATCTGAAGAACCGTTGCTGCGCGCCGGGCAGGGTCCTGTTTTGATGCAACGGGCCGCGCACGGTTTGGCCACCGAAGTGGCACGGTTGCTGGCGGAGCAACGGGGCCGGGTGTACGGGGCGCGCATTGTGCTGCTGGCCGGACCCGGCAACAACGGCGGTGATGCCCTCTACGCCGCAGCCTCCTTGGTGCGCCGCGGAGTACGGGCGACGGCGGTCCTGAGTCCGGCGGGAACCCATGAGCAGGCGCTGGAGGCGTTCCGGCGGGCAGGCGGGCGAACGTGTACTTTGGCGCCGGAGGCGGACGCGGTGCCGAAAGCTGACGCGGATACCGGAAGTGGCCTGACTGATGGCGACGGGAACCGGACTTATGCGGCTATCCCCGAACAGGATTGGCTCGCGGAGGCGGCCGCGGCGGACGTGCTCATTGACGCGATCCTTGGTACCGGTGCGCACGGCGGTCTCCGGGCCCCCTGGGCCGCTGCCGTGCGTGCGCTGCAGCAGAACGCGGCAGCTGGGAAACCGGACGCGTTGGTAAAATCCCGCGCACCGCTTATTGTGGCCTGTGATCTGCCCAGCGGGGTAGACGCCAACACCGGTGAGCTGCATGAACCGGTATTACGCGCTGCGCTCACTGTTACCTTCGGTGCGGCCAAGACGGGCCTGCTCGTGCCGCCGGGGGAGGGTGCCGCCGGCCGACTGCAAGTGATCGACATTGGGCTCAGTGACGGCCTTGAGGACCCGGTGTTGCGCCGGCTAGACGCGACAGATTTGGCGTTGCTGCTGCCGTCGCCCGGCAGGGATGACCAGAAGTACACGCGTGGTGTGCTTGGTGTAGTGGCGGGCTCCGGACAATATCCCGGGGCGGCGCAACTCAGTTGCGCTGGTGCTCTTGCCTGCGGTGTGGGAATGATCCGCTACCTGGGGCCGGAGTCCGTGGGCGCATTGATTCACACATCGAGTCCGGAGGTAGTCTGCAGCCAGGGATCCGTGGACGAGAACCATGTGCAGGCCTGGCTTGTCGGTCCGGGCATCGGCAATGCAGACGGGAGCGAGGCGAAGCAACAACTGCAACGCTGCAGGGATGCCTACGATTCGGGACTGCCCATGGTGGCGGATGCGGGCGCTCTGACGGTATTTCCCGCACGAAGCTCCGCACGAATGATCCCGCATGTCATTCTGACTCCACACGCTGGAGAACTGGCACAGCTGTTCCAGCGTTTGGACCGGGACGTGAGCCGAACGCAGATCGAAGCGAACGGGATGCGCTACGCGGTGGAAGCCGCGAAGCTCACCGGTGCGACCGTCCTGCTCAAGGGGGCCACCACGCTGGTGGCATCGCCGCACGGCACCGTTTTCAGCCAGAGTGAAGGAACACCGTGGTTGGCCACGGCCGGCAGCGGCGACACTTTGGCGGGAATCATCGGGGCCTTACTGGCAGCACTGGCTGCGCAGACGGCCCGCTTTAGCTCCGTCGGTATCGCGGCTGAGGACCGGTGGGCTGCCATCGCCGCTGCCGGCGCCAGCCTGCACGGTCGCGCCGGTGTCCTGGCAGCAGCAGGTGGTCCGCTGCACGCCACGGCGCTGGCAACGGCGGTGCCCGAGGTATGGCGCAACCTGCAGGCACCGGGACCGGTAATCTAAGGGGTGGAATACGCTAAGTTTGCTTAGCCTATGAAAGAGTCAAGAACACAAGTTTGACCGACGTTTGGGAGTACAGATGGAAGTTTGGCCGGGAAACGCCTACCCGCTGGGAGCCACCTTTGATGGCAACGGCACCAATTTCGCGTTGTTCAGCGATATTGCCGACTCCATTCAACTGTGTCTATTTGACGACGACGGCACGCAGACCTGCGTCGATGTCACCGAGGTGGACGGCTACGTCTGGCACTGCTATCTGCCGCAGATCCAACCGGGGCAGAAATACGGCTACCGGGTTACGGGCCCGTACAACCCTGAGCAGGGCCAGCGCTGCAACCCGAACAAATTGCTGCTGGATCCCTACGCCAAGGCCGTGTCGGGGCAAATCGACTGGGAGCCGGCGCTCTTTTCCTATAATTTAGGGGACCCGGATTCGCGCAATGACGAGGATTCCGCCCCGCACATGATGCTCGGCGTCGTGATAAATCCCTTCTTCGACTGGGATGGCGACCGCTCGCCGCGCACGCCCTACCACCGTTCGGTTATTTATGAAGCACACGTCAAGGGACTGACGCAGCTGCATCCGGAGATTCCCGAGGAGCAGCGCGGCACCTATGCCGGGATCGCCCATCCCGTGGTGATTGAACACCTGCAGAAGCTTGGCATCACGGCCATCGAGCTGATGCCCGTTCACCAGTTCGTGCAGGACAGCACGCTGCTGGACCAGGGGCTGAAGAACTACTGGGGCTACAACACCATTGGCTTCTTTGCCCCGCACAATGAATACGGCTCCACCGGTGATCTGGGCCAGCAGGTGCAGGATTTCAAGGCCATGGTGCGGGCGCTGCACCTGGCCGGCATCGAGGTGATCCTTGACGTGGTCTACAACCACACCGCTGAGGGCAACCACCTGGGCCCCACGCTGTCCTTCCGCGGCATCGACAACGCCGCGTACTACCGTCTGATGGATAACGACGAAAAGCATTACATGGACTACACCGGCACGGGCAATTCGCTCAATGTGCGCAACCCGCACGCCCTGCAGCTGCTGATGGATTCGCTGCGGTACTGGGTCACCGAAATGCATGTCGATGGCTTCCGGTTCGATCTGGCATCAACGCTGGCCCGTGAATTCTACGACGTGGATAAGCTGTCCACGTTCTTCGAGCTCATCCAGCAGGATCCGGTGGTCTCGCAGGTTAAACTCATTGCCGAGCCGTGGGACATTGGTCCCGGCGGCTACCAGGTGGGCAATTTCCCGCCGCAGTGGACGGAGTGGAACGGCAAGTACCGGGACACCGTCCGCGACTTCTGGCGCGGGGAACCTGCCACGCTGGGGGAGTTTGCCTCCAGGCTGACCGGCTCCGCCGATCTGTACGAAAACGACGGACGCCGCCCGGTGGCATCGATCAACTTTGTAACCGCCCACGACGGCTTCACCATCGCCGACCTTGTCTCCTATAACGAAAAGCACAACGAGGCCAACGGCGAGGACAATAACGACGGCGAATCCCACAACCGCTCATGGAACTGCGGAGTGGAGGGTCCCACCGAGGATCCGGAGGTGCTGGCACTGCGCGCCCGCCAGCAGCGGAACTTCATTGCCACCCTGCTGCTCTCACAGGGCGTCCCGATGCTGCTGCACGGAGATGAGATGGGCCGCAGCAAGCAGGGCAATAACAACACCTACTGCCAGGACTCCGAGCTCAGCTGGATCCACTGGGATTCCATGGATTCTCCGCTGGTGGAGTTCACCGCGGCCGTCAACCGGCTCCGTGCTGACCATCCCACCTTCCGGCGCAGCCGCTTCTTCGATGGCCGGCCGGTCCTTCGGGGCGAAGGCGAGGCCCTCCCGGACATCGTTTGGCTGAACGCGGACGGCAGGGAGATGAAGCCGGAAGACTGGGACACCGGGCTGGACCGTACAGTGGGCGTTTTCTACAACGGGAACGCCATCAGCGGCATTGACACCCGTGGGCGGCAGATTACGGATGTGAATTTCCTGCTGTACTTCAACGCCAATGTTGACCCGGTGGACCTGACCCTGCCGGTTGGCGACTACGCGGAGAAGTGGGAGGTGGTCATTGACACGGCAGGAGAGCATGCCGAAGACGCCGTGACGCTCGACGGCGGCGCGAAGCTGACGATCTCGGCCAAGACGATGATGGTGCTGCGGGCATACTCGGCTCCGGAGGAGGGACCTGACCACTCGGTGGCCGCTTCGCTGGCAGACCGGGTCAGCACCGCCGCCGAAGTGGCGGCCGAAGGCTGACCTGCTCATCCGGCTCAGAAAACACCCGGCGCGGGTCCTATCCGGCGCAGCTCATACCCAGAATGGAGGGAACCGCAGATGTACACACCGGCTTCCACTTACAGGCTCCAGATCAGTTCGGGATTTACGCTCTGGGACGCGGCGGACCAGGTGGACTACCTGGCACGTCTTGGCGTGGGCTGGCTCTATCTTTCCCCGCTGCTTAAGGCGGAGGAAGGATCGGACCACGGGTACGACGTTGTCGATCCTTCGCTACTGGACCCGGCACGGGGAGGGGAAACGGCGTTGGCCGCCCTGGCGGACAAGGCACATGCGGCCGGCATGGGCATTCTGCTCGATATTGTGCCGAACCATATGGGCGTCGCCAGCCCGGAAGCGAACCCGTGGTGGTGGTCACTGCTTAAAGAGGGACGCGAATCCCGCTATGCCCAGGCCTTTGATGTCGATTGGGCAGCAGGCGGAGATCGGATCCTGCTGCCCGTGCTGGGCTCGGCATCGGACGTGGACGCCATCGAGGTGCATGGCGACGAGCTGCACTACTACGAGCACCGCTTTCCGCTCGCAGCCGGCAGCCGCGCGGCAGACTGGAAGCCGGAGAACGACGGCGGCAGAGAGTCCGGCGACTCCGGCGACGACGGCAACACGGGCGACGACGACAACAGTGTGCTGACCGGGGCGCAGGCGCTGGCCGTGTACGGGAGGCAGCACTATGAGCTGGTGGACTGGCGGCGCGCGGATCACGATTTGAACTACCGCCGGTTCTTCGCCGTGAACACACTGGCGGGTATTCGCGTCGAGGTTCCGTGGGTTTTCGACGAATCCCACGCACAGATCCTGCACTGCATCCAGCAGGGCTGGGTGGATGGTCTGCGGGTGGACCATCCCGACGGGCTGGCTGACCCGGGCGGTTACCTTCTGCGGCTCAAAGAGGCGACCGGCGGGGTGTATCTGCTGATCGAGAAGATTCTGGAACCCGGCGAGGCCCTGCCGGAGTCGCTGCCATGTGAGGGAACCACCGGATACGACGCCTTGGCGCAGCTGGACAGACTGTTTGTAGACCCGGACGGAGAGGGTCCGCTCACCGCGCTGGATGCCCGTCTGCGGGGGAGTGACTGCGACTATGCGGAGTTGATCCACGGAACCAAGCGCGCCGTGACGGACGGCATCCTGAATGCGGAGATCCGCCGGCTGGCCCGGCTGGTCCGGGCAGATGCTGCGGTTTCCGCGGATGCTGCGCACCCTGCGGGTACTGCCAAAACCGCGTCCCCCGCGGAAATTGCGGATGCGCTCGCAGAATTAATCAGCAACTTCGATGTCTACCGGACCTACCTGCCGGAGGGGGAGGAACACCTTCAGGCAGCGGCCATCCGGAGCCGGCAGCGCCGACCGGCCCTTGCCCATGCCCTGGATATTGTGCTGCCGCAGCTTCGCGGGACGGGAGAGTTGGCCGTTCGCTTCCAGCAGACATCCGGAATGGTGATGGCCAAGGGGGTTGAGGACTGCGCGTTCTATCGCTACACCCGGCTGACCTCGCTGACCGAGGTTGGAGCCGATCCGTCCGTGTGGTCCGTTAGCCCGGATGAGTTCCACAGCTTCATGGCAGCGCGGCAGGAGAGTGAACCGGCCACTATGAACACGCTCAGCACCCATGATACGAAACGCGGGGAAGACGCGCGGGCACGCATTTCGGTTCTCTCCGAGATCCCATCTGCCTGGGAAGAGCTCCTGGCGCGGTTGCGCGGGCTGGCCCCGCTGCCGGACGGTCCGCTGGAGAACCTGCTTTGGCAGGCGGTGATCGGTGCATGGCCGATCAGCCGGGACCGGCTGCAGGCTTATGCGCAGAAGGCCGCCAGGGAAGCGGGAAACTCAACGACCTGGACGGACCCTGACGAGGGGTTCGAGCGATCGCTGGCTGCACTGGTCGATGCGGTTTATGACAACGAGGAGATCTCCAAGCTGGTCGGTGATTTCGTCGCTCGGATCCGGCCGTACTTCCATGCGAACGCCGTCGGTGCAAAACTGCTCCAGCTGATGATCCCGGGTGTCCCGGATGTCTACCAGGGCAGTGAACTCGAGGAGCTCTCGCTGACCGATCCGGATAACCGCCGCCCGGTCGATTTTGCCCAACGACGGAGGCGGCTCGCTGCGCTGGATCAGTCGGCTGCCATCGATGTGCACACTGCCGGGACGGATACCGCGACCGCGAAGCTGCTGGTGACCTCGAGGGTGCTGCGGCTGCGTCGGGACCGGCCGGAGCTGTTCACCGGCTACACTCCGGTGCCCGCGCATGGGCCGGCAGCCGAGCACCTGCTGGCCTTTGATACCGGTGGTGCGATTGCCGTCGCCACCCGATTGTCGCGCAGACTCGATGACGACGGCGGCTGGCGGGGAACCGTCGTCGGCCTGCCATATCCGTGCACCGACCTGCTGACCGGACGCAGCTATCCGGCCACGGCAGTTCCGGTGCCGAACCTGCTGCGGGACTTTCCCGTCGCCCTGTTGGTTCGCACCACTGATTCGCACCAGTGATTCGGACCGCCACCCAAAAACAAGTAAGGACAGCCACTATGACTCACCGGGACCTTGCCGAGACGCGTTTTGATTTATGGGCCCCTGATGCCGACTCTGTGACATTGCTGGCGGACGGAAGAAAGCTGCCGATGAGCCGCGGCACAGGTGGCTGGTGGACCGCCGGGGATGCGCCTCGTGGAGCTGACGTGGACTACGGCTATCTACTCAATGGCGAGGCTACCGCGTTGCCGGATCCGCGTTCGCGGCGCCAGCCGCACGGCGTGCACGGGCAGTCCCGGACCTTCGATGCCAGTAGTTATCAATGGGGTGACGGCGCCTGGACCGGCCGCCAGCTGGCCGGCGGGGTGATCTATGAGCTGCACATCGGCACCTTCACCCCGGAGGGAACGCTGGAGGCTGCGATCGGCAAGCTGGATTACCTGGTGGAGCTGGGGGTGGACTTCGTGGAGCTGCTGCCGGTAAATGCTTTCAATGGCACGCACAACTGGGGCTATGACGGCGTCCTCTGGTATGCGGTCCAGGAGGAATACGGCGGCCCGGAGGCTTACCAGCGCTTCGTCGATGCCTGCCACCGGCGCGGCCTGGGCGTGGTCCAGGATGTGGTGTACAACCATTTGGGCCCAAGCGGAAACTATCTGCCGCGGTTCGGGCCCTATCTTACGCAGGGGTCGGCGAATACCTGGGGTGACGCCGTGAATCTGGACGGCACGGGCTCCGATGAGGTGCGTCGGTACATCACGGACAATATGATGATGTGGTTCCGGGATTATCATGTGGACGGTCTGCGCCTGGACGCGGTGCACGCGCTGCGGGACACCCGCGCGGTGCACATCCTGGAGGAAATGACGGTGCGGACCGAGGCAGCCGCCGTAGCCCTGGGCCGGCCGCTGACGCTGATCGCTGAATCGGACCTCAATGACCCGCGCCTGATTTATCCGCGTGCGGCCCACGGCTACGGACTGACCGGGCAGTGGAGCGATGATTTCCATCATGCGGTCCATGTCAATGTCACCGGGGAAACGGCCGGCTACTACGAGGATTTTGCCTCGGTTGCCGCGCTGGCCAAGGTCCTCACTCATGGCTTCTTCCACGACGGCAGCTACTCAAGTTTCCGCGGGCGCCGGCACGGCCGGCCGCTGGACCCGCATGGCACGGCGCTTTGGCAGCTGGTCGTGTGCATCCAGAACCACGACCAGATCGGCAATCGTGCCACCGGGGACCGGCTTGGCGCCGTCGTCGGCTTTGATCTGCTGGCTGTCGCGGCAGTGCTGAACCTTTGCTCTCCGTTCACCCCGATGCTGTTCATGGGCGAGGAATACGGCGCCGGCACGCCCTGGCAGTTCTTCACCTCGCACCCCGAGCCGGAATTGGGTAAGGCGACGGCGGAGGGCCGGATCCGGGAGTTTGAGCGGATGGGCTGGGACCCCGCCTTAGTGCCCGATCCACAGGACCCGCAGACGTTTATCCGCTCCAAGCTCGACTGGTCCGAGACTAGCGGGCATGGACCGGACGGCGCCGCCCACGCCCGCTTATTGGAGCAGTACCGCACACTGATCTCGCTGCGCCGGAGCCTGCCGGCTTTGACCGAGCCGGATTTTGGCTCCGTGCGGGTGGAGTTCAGCGAGCCGGAACGCTGGCTCGTCATGCACCGCGGCACCGGCAGGGATGCCGTCAGCGTTGCGGTAAACCTCGGGGATGAGCCCCGGGCCGTCCCCATCGCGGCCGGTGCCACCGTATTGTTCAGCACCGGCGAAGGTGTGGTGCCCGACGGCGCCGCCAAAGTATCGCTGCCGGTCCGCAGTGCGGTGGTACTTGGCGCGTTGGTGGCATGATGAAGAGATGACCTATTCTGCTGCCGAAGACCGTTATGAATCGATGCCATACCGCCGGGTGGGCAAGAGCGGGCTGCAGTTGCCCGCGGTATCGCTCGGATTGTGGCACAACTTCGGGGATGACAAACCGTTTGAAGTACAGCGCGCCATCCTGCGCCGTGCCTTTGATCTGGGCGTGACGCACTTCGATCTGGCGAACAACTACGGACCGCCGGCCGGTTCCGCCGAAACGAACTTTGGCCGGCACCTGAGAGAAGGGTTCCGCGCCTACCGTGACGAGCTGGTCATCTCGACCAAGGCCGGCTACAACATGTGGCCCGGTCCGTATGGGGAGTGGGGGTCCCGGAAGTACCTGCTCTCCAGCCTGGACGCCTCGTTGAATCGGATGGGGCTGGATTATGTGGACATCTTCTACAGCCACCGGCCGGATCCGCAGACGCCGCTGGAGGAGACCATGGGCGCGCTGGACACCGCCGTGCGCTCCGGGCGGGCCCTGTACGCGGGCATCTCCTCCTACACTGCCGAGCAGACCGTACAGGCAGCCGCCATCCTGAAGGATCTTGGCACGCCGCTGCTGATCCACCAGCCCTCCTATTCGATGCTGAACCGCTGGACCGAAGACGGATCGCCGAATTTGTACCAGGCGCTTGACCAGGTGGGTGCCGGCTCCATTGCCTTCTCTCCGTTGGCCCAGGGCATGCTTACCGACCGGTACCTCAACGGGGTACCGGCCGACTCCCGCGCAGCCCGGGATGGTTCGCTGTCGGAAAAGTCACTGACCGAGGACAAGATGGCACGCGTGCGCGGGCTGAACGAGCTGGCTGCCGGACGCGGCCAGTCACTGGCGCAACTGGCGATCGCCTGGGTGCTGCGGGATCAGCCCAAGGGCTCGCCGGTGACATCGGCACTCATCGGTGCCTCGAGCGTCCAGCAGCTGGAAAACAATCTGGCAGCGGTGCAGAACCTTCAATTCAGCACGGATGAGTTAACTGCGATTGATGAGTTCGCCGTCGAGTCCCACATCAATTTGTGGGCGCAGAGCTAAGTACCCCTAGAGGGCCAACGGGAGCCCGTAACCGGGTTCCTGCAACCGGGTTCCTGACCCGGACCGGGAACAACCGTGGCCGGTTCTAGGTTGGAATAAAATGGTCGGCGTCTTCTGGCGCCGCCCCGATGGTGCCGCAAACAACTGCGGGACCAGCAGGATCAGGTCTGTCGCAGAAATAGATGCGATTTGTGAAAAATGAATTACCAAATTTATAAGGAGTTCCGTGTCTTCTCATCCAATTCGGGTAGCCATTGTCGGAGTGGGAAACTGCGCCTCATCCCTGGTGCAGGGCGTGCAGTATTATCGGCACGCGGACCCCGCCGCAGCGGTGCCCGGTCTAATGCATGTGGAGTTCGGCAAGTACCACGTCAATGACGTGCACTTTGTGGCCGCCTTCGATGTCGATTCCAAGAAGGTGGGGCTGGACCTTTCCGACGCCATCGGAGCGAGCGAAAACAACACCATAAAGCTCTCCGATGTGCCCAACCTGGACGTGCCGGTTCGGCGCGGACCCACCCTGGACGGGCTTGGGAAGTACTACCGCGAGACGATCGTTGAATCGGATGAGGAAGCCGTTGACGTCGTCGCGGTTCTGCGTGAAGTGCAGGCCGATGTGCTGGTCTGCTACCTGCCCGTTGGTTCCGATGCCGCGGCCAAACACTACGCGCAGTGTGCCATTGACGCCGGCGTCGCGTTTGTCAATGCCCTGCCGGTCTTCATTGCCGGAACGAAGGAATGGGCGGATAAGTTCACTGCTGCCGGCGTGCCCATCATCGGCGACGACATCAAGAGCCAGATCGGTGCCACCATCACCCACCGTGTGATGGCGAAACTGTTCGAGGACCGCGGCGTGGTGCTGGACCGGACCTACCAGCTCAATGTGGGCGGCAATATGGACTTCAAGAACATGCTGGAGCGCGAGCGGCTGGAATCGAAGAAGATTTCCAAAACGCAGGCCGTGACGTCCAACACCTCTGCCGTACTGGCAGCCGATGACGTCCACATTGGTCCGAGCGACTACGTTGCCTGGCTCGATGACCGCAAATGGGCATTCGTCCGGCTGGAAGGCCGGAACTTCGGTGACGCGCCCGTGTCGCTGGAATACAAGCTGGAGGTCTGGGATTCGCCCAACTCCGCCGGAGTGATCATCGACGCCATCCGCGCCGCGAAGATTGCCCTGGACCGTGGCATCGGCGGACCGATCCTTTCCGCGTCGAGCTACTTCATGAAGTCCCCGCCGGAGCAGTTCGCGGACGACATTGCACACGAAAAGGTGGAAGCCTTCATCCGCGGGGATCTGGACCGCTAGCGAGCAGGGCCGCTAAAGAGCAGAACCGCAGAATCTGAAGTGCGCTCAATGGGCCGAACCGGTGATTCACCACCTGTTGGGCGCACTTCCGTTTTCTATCCGTAAGGCCGCGGCGAGCGCGCGGTCGTAGCTGGCAATCGTCAGCTCGGCGGTGTGCTGCCAGCCGAAGGATTCCGCAAACACGGAGGCAGCCCGGCCCAGGTCCTCCCGGGTGAGCGGAAAATCGTAGAGGGATTCCAGCGCGGCGGCCCAGTGACCGGGATCCCGGCCCGGTACCAGCAGCCCGGTTCGGCCGTCACTGACAGCGCGCGGCAGGCCGCCGACGTCGGTGGCGACGACCGGTGTCCCGCAGGCCTGGGCCTCTAGGGCCACCAGGCCGAACGACTCGCTGGAGGACGGCATGGCCACCACGTCCGCAGAACGGTACCACTGGGCCAGTTCCTCCGCCGCGACGGCCGGATGGAGCGTGATGATGCCGTCCAGCCCCTGGGAACTGACCAGCCGGCCAAGATCGTAGCGGTCCGATCCACTGTGGGAGCCAATCACAGTGACCTGCAGGCGAATGTCCGGGCGGGCCCGGTGCAGCACCCCTGCGGCCTTGATCAGCACGTGTGGCCCCTTGAGCCGCTGCAGTCTGCCGGCAAAAAGTACATGGAAGACGTCCCGACCAATCCCGCATTGTTGCCGCGAGCGGTCCCGGAACGCCGGTTTGAAGACCTTGAGGTCCACACCCGGGGCCACCACATCGATACGGCTTTGGCAGCCGTTGTAGTGCCGTTCGAGCTCGGCTGCCTCTGCAGTGGTATTGGCGATCAGCCGGTCAGCCCGGCGGACAATCTGCTGCTCGCCCTCCGCCCGTCGGCTCGGTTCCGCACTTTGCCCGTCCGGAAGGTGCTGGTTTTTCACCCGGGCCATCGTGTGCATGGTGTGGACCAGCGGTAGCTTCCATTCCCGTGCCAGCGCCAATCCCGTCATGCCGGAAACCCAGTAATGCGAGTGGAGCACGTCGAAGTACCCGGTGCGAAAACCGTTCCCGGTTGCATCGACGGCTGTAATGGCCGCAGTCAGATCCGCAATGAGCCGGGGCAGTTCCTCTTTGGCGACCGGACCTGCGGGGCCCGCCTGCACATGCCGCACCAGGACGCCATCAGCCATCCGGGTCTGTTCGGGCTCCGTGCTGGCGGTGCGGCGGGTGAAGATTTCAACTTCGACGCCGGCCGCAGCCAGCTCCAGCGCGAGCTGGCGTACATAGACGTTCATCCCGCCCGCATCGCCGCTGCCGGGTTGTTCCAGCGGTGAAGTGTGCAGCGAGAGCATCGCGACGCGTCGGGTGTTATGCAACTGCTCTCCTTCGTTCCACGGCACAGTCAAAACGGCCGTGCTTTACGAATTCTCCCATTACGAAGCTGCAATGTTCCACGCGGAGTTCTGCCTGCGTAAAAGTTCTACCGGATCATAAGGCCTAAAATGGTCAGGTGACTTTATCCGAGCAGCATGTGTTTCCAGAACGCCGGGCCGAGATTGATCTCGACGCCATCCGGCACAATGTCCGCCGGCTGTCCGCAGTTATCTTGCCCGCGAAATTGATGGCGGTGGTGAAGGCCGATGCCTACGGCCATGGCATGATTCCGGTGGCGAAGGCAGCTTTGAAAGCGGGCGCGCATTGGTTGGGCGTGGCGCACATTTCCGAGGCCCTCACGTTGCGGCAGGCCGGAATCGGCGCCCCGGTCCTGGCTTGGCTGCATACGCCGGCCAGCGATTTTCGCGCCGCTTTGGAGGCGGGAATCGACATCGGATGCTCGGGCTGGGAACTGGAATATATTGTCGCTGCCGCACGTGAGTGCCAGCGGCCGGCCCGGGTCCATTTGAAGATCGACACCGGCCTGGGCCGGAATGGGAGCACCGCGGCGCTTTGGGATGCATTGGTCTCAGAGGCGATGCAATACCAGGATCAGGGCCTATTGCGGGTCGTCGGCGTCTTCAGTCATTTTGCTGTTGCCGATGAACCCGAGCGTGCAGAAAATGATGAGCAGCTGCGGCGGTTCCGCGAGGCCGTAGCCGTCGCCGAGGACGCCGGAGCCGACCTCGAGGTCAGGCACGTGGCAAATACCCCCGCCATGCTTTCCCGTCCGGATGCGCACTTCGATCTGGTCCGGGCCGGACTGGGAATATACGGGCTCTCCCCGTTTGAAAACCAGACATCAGCCCAGCTCGGTCTACGGCCGGCGATGACGCTCAAGGCGCTCGTGGCGTCCCGCAAGGATGTGCCGGCCGGTCAGGGCGTCTCCTATGGACTCAACTACGTCACCGCGCGTCCCAGCACGCTGGCCCTGATTCCGCTGGGCTACGCCGATGGTGTTCCCCGGATAGCCACCGGAGGCCCGGTGCGGATCAATGGCACCACTTATCCGGTGGTCGGCCGGATCGCGATGGACCAGATGGTGGTCGATCTCGGTGCCGACACGTCGGTTGCGGCTGGACCGCCGGTGGTGGGCGCGGAGGCGGAGCTGTTCGGAACGGGCGACGACGGCGGCCCCACCGCGGAGCAGTGGGCTGCCGCCGCGGGCACGATTAATTACGAAATCGTGACGCGGATAGGTCCGCGCGTGCCGCGGGTCTACGTCAACGAAGGGCCAGCGGAATGAATCTGAGGGTGCGCATCAACGTGCGCAGAGTTGGAGCCTTCCGGCGCGCAGGAGGTACGCCTGCGGCCCCGGAGCTCCCAACTGTGCGCCCGTTGGTCCAGCGGACTCGAGTCTTCGTCAGCATTGCGGACGTGCACGCGCCGTGAGCAGCAGCTGGGAGTTCCAGACCGCCACTGCGGAGGAAACGCAGGCCATCGCGGAGCGGCTGGGCAGCATATTGCAGGCCGGGGATCTGCTCATCCTTAGCGGTGAGCTTGGCGCCGGTAAGACAACCTTTACGCAGGGCCTGGGCCGGGGATTAGGCGTCCGCAGCGGGATTATCTCGCCGACGTTCGTGCTGGTGCGGATCCACCCGAACCTGCCCGATGGTCCCCGGCCCGGCGGGCCCGATCTGGTCCACGTCGACGCTTACCGGCTGGGATCCGGCGGTGAAGTGGACGACATAGATCTGGAGAATACCTTCGATTCCGCAGTCACGGTGGTGGAGTGGGGTGCCGGTTTGGTGGAGCATCTGGCCCAAAGCCGCCTGGAGCTGGAGCTGGTACGTGCGGTCGGAGCGGCCGCCTCTGGGTTGGACAGCGCCGGGTTGGGCGCCGACGACGGGGATGAAGCCAGGCTGCTGCGCGTTACCGCAGTTGGCCCACGCTGGGACGGCGTGGATCTGTCCGGGCTTCCGGGCACGGCAAATACAGCCGGCCTGCAGACGGAGCCAATGGACTAGGTTGGATTAGTGCTGATTCTCTCCATCGATACCTCCGCCATCGCCAGCGCAGCGCTGCTTAGAACGGTGCCAGCCAGCGACGGCGTTAAGGCAAGTGCCGCCGTCGTCGGCAGTTTTGCGACCGTTGACACCCGCAGTCACGCTGAGGTGCTGGTGCCGGGCATCCAATCCTTGTTCGGCGACGCGGCGGTCGAGGGACCCGCCCTCGACGCTATTGTGGTCGGTGTGGGGCCCGGTCCTTTCACCGGGCTGCGCTCCGGCATCGCGGCGGCCCGGATGCTCAGTTTCGTGTGGAATGTGCCGTTGCACGGCGTGATGAGCCTTGATGCGCTCGCGTGGGACGTGAGCCATAACGGTTACCGGGCCCAGGACCAGGACCAGGATCCGACGACCGGGCCGCCCCCTCCGGACCGTAATCCCGCGGGCGGCGATTTTCTTGTGGCCACCGATGCCCGGCGCAAGGAAGTATATTGGGCGAGGTATTCCCAGGACGGCACGCTGCTGGCCGTTCCGCACGTTGGGCCCGCCGCTGAACTCCCTGCTCTGCCTGCGTTCGGCGCCGGCGCAGGCCTGTACCGCGAGGATCTGCTGGCCCGCGGCTGCACCGTGCCGGATGCCTTTGCTGACGCCCAACCGACGGCGGCGTCGCTGGGACTGAGTGCCGCCGTCGGCCTGGTCGACGGCGGCCGTCTGCTGGCCAGCTCGCCGCTGTATCTGCGCGAATCCGATGCCAAGGTCCCTGGCCCGCGGAAGCGTGCGCTGTGACCGGCGCCCGGCTGCGGCAGATGACCCCGGCGGACATCGACACCGTCGCAGCGCTGGAGACCGTACTTTTCCCGGCGGACTACTGGCCGCGGCAAATGTTTGTGCAGGAGCTCTCCCAGCCCCAAACACGCAGCTATCTCGTAGCCGAGCAGGACGACCGGATTGTCGGCTACGCGGGGCTGATGTGCGTGCAGCCGATCGCGGATGTGCAGACGATTGCCGTGCTGCCCGATTGTGAGGGGCAGGGGATCGGCACGGCGCTGCTGCAGGCCCTGCTGGCGGAGGCTGCCGACCGTGACGCCGACGACGTCCTGCTGGAGGTGCGCGCAGACAATCCGCGGGCCCAGCAGCTGTACCTGCGCTTTGGCTTCGAACAGATCCACGTACGTGCACGCTACTACCGCGATGGGACGGACGCCCTGATTATGCGGCTCCGGCTCAGGCCAACCGATGAGGCAACAGCATGAACCGGACCGAACCCCTGATTCTGGGCATCGAATCCTCCTGCGACGAAACCGGCGTCGGAATCGTCCGTGGAACGCAGCTGCTGGTCAATGCGGTCTCATCCTCGATGGAAGAACACGTCCGCTTCGGCGGGGTTATCCCGGAAATCGCCTCCAGGGCCCATCTGGATGCCATGGTCCCGACCCTGCGGGCGGCGCTCAAGGAAGCGGACGTCACCTTGGCGGACATCGACGCAATCGCCGTAACCAGCGGACCCGGACTGGCTGGTGCCCTGATGGTCGGCGTGTGCGCGGCAAAAGCGCTCGCCGTTGCTACCGGAAAGCCGCTCTACGCCATTAACCACCTGGTCGCCCATGTGGGGGCGGCGCTGCTGGATGAGTCGCTCGGCGCCGTTTCGCCCGGTGACTTAACGGCGGGGAACGACGGCGGCTTGGTAGTGGGGAACGACGGCGGCCGGCCGGGCCGGTTCGAGAATATTGGTGCGCTGCTGGTCTCCGGCGGTCACACGGAGATTTTGCGGGTGGGGAGCATTGCCGAGGACGTTGAACTGCTCGGATCCACCATCGATGACGCCGCGGGGGAGGCCTTCGACAAGGTGGCTCGGCTACTGGGTCTGAACTACCCCGGCGGTCCCGCGATCGATGCTCTGGCCAGAACCGGGAATGCACTGGCGATCAAATTCCCCCGCGGGCTCAGCGTGCCAAAATACATGGGAACGCCGGCCGAACCGGGACCCCACCGGTACGACTTCTCCTTTTCCGGCCTCAAGACCGCCGTGGCGCGCTGCGTTGAGCGCTTCGAAGCCGAAGGCCAGCAGCCGCCCGTGGCAGATATTGCCGCCGGTTTCCAGGAAGCAGTGCTGGATGTTATTACCGCCAAAGCGGTACTGGCCTGCCGGGAAAACGGCATTAGCACCCTGCTTCTCGGCGGCGGCGTAGCAGCAAACTCCCGGTTGCGTGAACTTGCTCAACAGCGCACCAGGGCCGCCGGAATCCGCCTGCTGGTGCCGCGGCTGTCACTGTGTACGGATAACGGCGCCATGGTCGCCGCGCTTGGAGCGCAGCTGGTAATGCGCGGTGTCCGGCCCAGCGGCATCGCCTTCGTGCCGGATTCGTCCATGCCGGTGAGCAGCATCAGTCTCTGACATCCGTGTAACTGCCCGCGGACCCGGTGGCCGGCGGCAGATTCAGCTTTCGGCCGGACCTGTTCGCATCCGCTGGATCAAATCATCCACGACGGCGTGCAGATCGCCGTCGTGCGCCTTAGCTACCGCCCGCTGCCGCTGGTATCCGGCTCCCCGGCGGATGATCTTCTCCACATCGGCCAGCTCATCGGTGCAGTGCAGGCGACGGGCCACCGGCTCCAGCTTGTTCAGCAGTTCCAGCGTGTCTTCGGTGACCAGGCGTTCATTGCCGGCGGCGTCCAGGATGACGATGGCATCCAGACCGTAACGGGCAGCCCGCCATTTGTTTTCCTGCACGTGCCACGGCGGCATCGTCGGGATGCTGCCGCCGTCATCGAGCGTGCGGGAGAAGTCATCCACCAGGCATTGCGTGAGCGCGGCAATGGCGCCCACCTCCTCGAGCGTGGAGAGGCCGTCACAAACGCGCATTTCAATGGTGCCAAGTCCCGGCACCGGGCGGATGTCCCAGCGGATTTCATTGATCAGATCGATCACGCCGGTGGTGAGCATGTCCTGCACATAGGCCTCGTACTGGGACCAGCTGGAAAACTGGAACGGCAGCCCGGCTGTGGGCAGCTGCTGGAACATCAGCGCGCGCTGGGAGGCGTAACCGGTATCCTCGCCGTTCCAGAAGGGCGAGGAAGCGGACAACGCCTGGAAATGCGGAATGTAATTCACCAGACCATCGAGCACCGGCATGGCCTTGTCCACGCTATCGAGCCCAACATGGACGTGCACCCCGTAAATGACCATTTGGCTGCCCCACCATTGGGTGCGGTCAATCAGTTTGGCGTAGCGTTCCTTGTCCGTAACCGCCTGCCGGCTGGTCTGGCTGAAGGGGTGCGAGCCGGAGCTGAGCAGCTCAACGCCCATCGGATCGGTCGCCTCGCGCAGGGTTTTCAGGTTCCGGGACAGGTCGGCCTTGGCTTCGGCAACACTCTGGCAGACACCGGTGACTAGCTCGACGGTGTTCAGCAGGAGCTCTTGTTTGATGTGCGGATGTTCCTCGTCCGCCTGCAGCTCGGGGTGGGCGCGGCCGACGGCGGCAAGCACCCTGTCCGCGACGGGAACCAGTTCGCCGGTTCCAGAGTCCACCAGCGCCAGTTCCCATTCCACGCCCAGGGTGGACTGTGCCGATGAGGCGAAATCGATCTTCAAACGCGTTCCTGACATCGGTGAATTGGTGGAATCCATTCTAATCGAACCGGGATCCGAAATGACGTGCGATCGACGCTTAGTGACGTATGTCGCGCGCGGCAGAGGGCAGAATAGGAGGATGCCGATTCTCAATAAAGACATGACCCTGTGCATTTCGCTGGCAGCGCGGCCCAGCAACATCGGGACCCGGTTCCACAATTATCTCTATGAGCAGCTGGGCCTGAATTTCGTGTACAAGGCCTTCGCCCCGACGGATATTGTCGCGGCGGTGGCAGGAATCAGGGGCTTGCCGATCCGCGGTGCGGCGGTCTCGATGCCGTACAAGGAGGACGTCATTGCGCTGGTGGACCGGATGGACCCGTCTGCGGCTGCCATTTCATCCGTCAACACCATAGTCAATGACGACGGTGTGCTGACGGCCTACAACACGGATTACCTTGCCATTGCGCGCCTGCTCCGGGACCACGCCGTGCAGGCAGATTACTCCGTGCTGCTGCGCGGCTCCGGCGGCATGGCGAAGGCGGTGGCTGCGGCGCTGCGGGATGCGGGTTTCAGCGCGGTCAGCATCGTGGCCCGCAATGAAAGAACCGGCCGGGCGCTGGCTGACCTTTACGGGTTCGGCTGGCAGCCGGAGGTGGGAAGCGCGACAGCGGATCTGATCATCAACGTGACCCCTCTTGGCATGAGGGGGAGCCTGGCCGGTAATGAGGAAAACGTGCAGTCGTTCGACGACGCCGCGGTGAGCGCCGCGCGGGTGGTGTTCGACGTCGTCGCCCTGCCGTCCGAAACGCCGCTCATTTGTGCCGCCCGCAGCGCCGGCAAGCGGGTCATTGCCGGGGCCGAAGTCATAGCGATTCAGGCCGAGGAGCAGTTTGTGCTGTACACCGGCGTCCGTCCGAGTCCGGAGCAGGTCCGGGCCGCGGCGGAGTTTTCCCGCGCCTGAGTTGTGCCGGCCGGGGCTATTCCTCGTCGCCGCGCAGCGGCGCCAGGGCAAACTCGCGCATCCCCTCATCAAAGCCGACGAGCGGGCACCAATGCAGCTCCTCCTTGAGCAGCTCCGAGCTGGCGGTGATATGCCGGACGTCGCCGAGCCGGAACTTCCCCGTCACCACGGGTGCCGGCGCGGCGCTGAACGTGCTCAGGGCGCGGGCCACATCCCCGATGGTCTGCGGCGCATCGGCACCGACATTGTAGGCACCGAAGCTGCGCCCGTAGCCGCTGTGCAGCGCTGCCAGAGCGCAGATATTGGCCGAGGCGACGTCTGTGACATGGATAAAGCTGCGCCGCTGATTCCCGTCTTCATAGACCAGCGGCGCCTCACCCCGGGCAATGGCGGACCGGAAGATTGAGGCCACGCCGGCGTACGGTGTGTTTTTGGGCATCAGCGGACCGTAGACATTGTGATAGCGCAGCGCTATCGCTTCCCCACCGGTGGCGCGCGCCCATGCCGATGCCAGATTCTCCTGGCTGACCTTGGATGCGGCATAGACATTGCGCGGATCCAACGCGGAGGACTCTGTCACCAGGGCGGGGACCAGCGGTTCGGCCGTATCGGGGTTTCGCGGATCAAACATGCCCGCCTCCAGGTCCGCCACGCGCCGCGGACCCGGGTGGACCGGTTTCCCGGTACCGGGGTCCCGGTAGGCGCCCTCGCCGTACACAACCATCGATGAGGCCAGCACCAGTTTGCCGATGCCCGCCTGCTCCATGGCTGCCAGCAGGACAGCCGTGGCAAAGTCATTGTTCCAGACGTAGTCCGGTGCATCGGCGAAGTTTACGCCGAGGCCCACTTTTGCACTGTGATGGCAGACGGCGTCAATCCCGTCCAGCGCGCCACGAACCGCAGCGGGGTCCGCGGTGTTTCCGACGATCAGCTCGACGCGGGAATCCAGACGCGGTGGCCGTGGGTGGACCTGCGGGTCCAGAGAGTCGAGCACCCGCACTTCCCAGCCCTTCGACAGTGCTGCCTCGACGACAGCCGTGCCGATGAATCCCGCCCCACCGGTGACCAATACCCTCATCGGCTTACCGCCGGAGCGGGTTCAAAGCCGAGCGCCGCGTTGGCGGAAGGGCCCGGCACGGGCTGGTCCATGATGATCCGAACAGCCTCGGGATCCATCAGCTGCGGTGCGCGGTAGCCTTCGTCGAGGGTGCTGACAGCGGCTTCGAGGACGGCAAGAATGTGCGGCTGGGCGGCCTTGAGGCGGCCAAAGACCGCCTCTGCGGTCACCGGTGCCGAGCCATCGTGTCCGGTGTCCGAGTCGGTGACGTAGGCGAGGTTGGCAAATCCCATATTCAGTTCGGCGGCCAGCACCGGCTCCGGATACTGCGTCATGCTGATGATGTCGGCGCCGCCGGATACATACCAGGCGGATTCCGCCCGGGTGGAAAACCGGGGTCCGTTGATCACAACGACCGTACCCTGCGCCTGGAAGGGCAGGCCGCGTGCCGTCAGCGCCTGCTGCAAATGCCGGCGCAGCGTGCTGCAGAACGGGTCCGATGCCGGCAGGTGGCGCACCCCGGTTGGCCGGGAGCCGTCGAAATAGGTGTCGATCCGGCCGGTGCTTCGGTCGATCAGCTGGTTGGTAAGCACAAACGTCTCCGGCGCGTAACCGGGCCGGAGTCCGCCAACGGCGGAGGAGGAAATGATGCCCTCCACGCCGAGGCTTTTCAGTGCCCAGAGATTTGCCCGGTAGTTGATCTGCTGCGGTGGGAGGGAATGGCCGGCACCGTGGCGGGCCAGAAATGCGACGGTCCGCCCGCTTACCTCCGCCAGGGTGATCGGCCCTGAGGTGGGGCCGTAGGGGGTGTCGGGAGTCATGGTCGCAAGCACCTGGGCTCCGGGCAGCCGTTCCGTGCCCGAGCCTGTAATGATGCCGATCCGCACCTGGCGGCCGCCCTCGTGTTGTTTCATAGCGTCTATCCTGCCATCTGGGGTGCGGTCCCCGGTTCGTCGCCGGCGCAGGCAAGATAGGACGCCCGACGACGGCGCCAGGCCCCGATGGCGATGGCCACGGCTGCGGCGGCAAGACTGGCGCGGTTGACAGGCCCGCTGAACACCGGATCCCCGGGCAGCAGATAAACGATATTGAGCGCGATCATGACCCCGATGTATTCCCAATACCGGCTCAGCACCACGGCGGGCAGCAGCAGCAGCGCATACCAGGGGTAGTTTGGGCTGACGATCAGCAGGGTCAATCCGATCATTATGGTCTGCTGCTCCCAGACGTTGTGCGCCGTCGTCCTGCGCAGCACGGTCAGCGCCAGCAGCAGCAGGGCTGCGGCACTGAGCACCATTGGCCACGGGCCACCGGAGAAGAACTGGGCCAAGGCAAAGCGGATGCCGACCTGATCGCTGTACCCCTCCTCTTTGAGGTAGCCGGGGAGGTAGCCAATGACGCCCCACCCGGCGGTCAGCAGATAAGGGG
Source organism: Arthrobacter terrae (assembly GCF_015708085.1). Lineage (GTDB taxonomy): Bacteria > Actinomycetota > Actinomycetes > Actinomycetales > Micrococcaceae > Arthrobacter_M > Arthrobacter_M terrae. Next base: position 120,390 of record NZ_JADNYM010000013.1, read on the forward strand.
TGTAGAGCAGGGCAAACGTGGCCAGCGCGGCACAGATGAATCTGACGGGTCTGCGGAAGAGAAGGGCGGGCGCGGCGATCACCGGAATGAGCTTGGTGGCCACGGCTGCACCGAACACAAAACCGGAACGCAGCGGTTTTCCTGCCCTTCCCGCCGTCAACAGCAGACCGGCGGCCAGCAGCAGGGCGCCGCCGAGCAGGTCGACGTGGGCATTGTTCACGCCTTCTATCAGCACCAGCGGGCTCCACGCCCAGGCGGCGGCTAAATACCGCGGCAGCCCCAGACGGGGAAGTGCCAGCAGCAACATCACCGTGACCGCCAGGCTCACCAGCAGCCCAGCGAGCTGGAATGCCGCATAGCCGATGCCGTCCGGGACGGTCAGCCGGACGGCGAGGAAATACAGTTCCGCCGTTGGGGGATAAATCGTTGGCACGTTCGGCCGGTTGATCGGGGTGCACAGCGGCTGCCCGGAAGGCTCCCCATGGGTGGCCACCGGGGCGGTAGCGAACAGATCAGGGGAGCAGCGCGTCCCGCCATTGGCGTTGCCGTTGCCGGGCACAAACAACCATCGGGGGCGGAGCTCCGTGAGCGCATCATCGAGCGGGACATAGGCGTACGGGGAAACGCCTGCCTTTTGCACGATTCCGTCCCACGCGTAGCGGGCCGAGTCATTACTGGTGGACGGCGGAGCACTGATCGCTGCCACCCCGAGGAGCAGCGCGCCGGCTATCACGACGACGCTGATCCGCACCGAACGGGCGCGGCGCAATGCACAAACAGCCCCAGCCAGGAGCAGCCAGCAGGCGAGGGTGCCGGCTAGGACTGCCAGCGGAAACGGCGGTCCCGGCCGCACCGTGAAGTAAAGCGCCGCGGCCAGGAGCAATAACAGCAATAGCGTCAGGAGCAGCGCCCTCGTCCGCCCCGGTGCCGTTCCCGGTGCCGTTCCCGGTGCCTTCGTCGTCGCCCGGGGACCGGCATCCAGGGGGGAGCCGGTGCTTGCTGGTTCGGCGTTCGCATCTAAGGCGCTAGTCTCTTGGGGGTCCACCCTTCGATCCTGCCTTATCGCAGAAGACCAGGGGCACCAATCGGCTACCCCAGCCGTTGGCCCTACGAAAAGGTTTGTCCTCCCCGGCTATTTCCATTGATAGGTTGTGTGACCCCACGCATGAACAGGCTGACCGATGCGCTAGCGGCTAAATTTGCCTCGCCGGTGCGCAGTACCAGACTTTCGGTGGTGCTGGGCCGGTGGCTTGCGTTCACTTTCATGGTCTGCTTTGCCACCGGGTTGTTCAGTCACGGACTGCAGAACCCGCCGGGCTGGATGTTTTTCCTTACCCGACCGATCTGGATTTACCAGCTGACCCAAGGCGTGCACATTACCTCCGGGATCGCGTCCATCCCGCTGCTGTTCGCCAAACTATGGTCCGTCTACCCTGAACTGCTCAGCTGGCCTCCCGTGCGGTCGGTGGTGCACGCGCTGGAGCGGGGATCCATCGGCTTGTTCGTTTCCGCGTCGCTGCTGCAGGTGCTGACGGGGCTCATAAATACGTACAAGTGGTACCCATGGCCCTTCCCCTTCCGGCAGACGCATTATTGGCTGGCCTGGGTGATCATGGGTTCACTGCTGCTGCATATAGCGGTCAAATTGCCGCTCATCGCCGCAAACTGGCGCCGTGCCCGTGGGCCGGCCGACACCGAATTGACGACGCCGGAGCCGGCCGATGCGGAATTGGCGACGGCGGCGTCGGGACCGGCCGACGCGGAATTGGCGACGGCGGTTCCGGAGGCGGGCAGGCAGCACCGGGTGCGCTCCGGCAGCGCGGCACGCGGGGCGGCTTCCAGAGGGTGGTCGCGGCGCGGCTTCCTGGCGGCAGTCGGGGTGACCACGGGTGCGGTGGTGCTGGGAACGGCCGGTCAATCCTTTGCCTGGTTGTCCCCGGTGAACTTTTTCGCCCCGCGGAAAATGGGTACCGGGCCCCAGTCCGTACCGGTGAACCGGACCGCGGCCGACGCGAAAGTCGGCCCCCTGGCGCAGCACCCAGGCTGGGCGCTGAAGGTCAGTTACCGGGGAAAAAGCCGCAACTTGACCCTCAGTGAGCTCGCGGCACTACCGCAGACCGAGCACGAACTGCCGATTGCCTGCGTTGAAGGGTGGAGCCAGACGGCAAGGTGGCGCGGCGTGCAGATCCGGGACCTGGTGCAGGCCATGGGTGCTGAGCCGGAATCGGATCTGCTCGTGACCAGTTTGGAACCCGAGGGAGCCTACCGGCTCATGACCATGCCAGCCGTTTATACCGCAGACCAAAAGACCCTCGTGGCGCTGGCGCTCAATGGGGAGGTCCTGGATCTGGACCATGGGTATCCGGCGCGGATTATTGCCCCGGGACGACCCGGGGTGCTGCAGACCAAATGGCTGCAGAGTCTGGAGATATTGTGAAAACACCCATCCAACATCCCATACCGGAATCGGCGCCGGAATCCGAGCCGGCGGTATCGACACCGAAGTTCGGGACCGGCGTGCGCACGGCCCGCATCGTTTTGGGGCTGCTTGGTGCCGGTATCGCCGTCTACGGATTACTCGGCCTGCCCTCACAGCTCGGCCCGGCGCAGCTGCTGGGTTTACTGTTCTGGCTGGCCTGCGGGGTGTTGCTCCATGATGGGATCCTGGTCCCGCTGACAAGTTTGGCAGGAGCGGGCCTGAACAGGTTCACCTTTGGCCTGGGAAGTGCTTCGGCAGCCGTCCTGCGAGGTGCGCTCATGGCCGGCGCAATGATGAGCCTGTTGACCGGGATACTGCTCCGGGCCCAATCGGTCGCCCGGAACACGAGTGTGCTTGAAATGAATTACCTGACCCATCTGGCCTGGCTTTGGCTGGCGCTCGCCCTGGGAACGGCTGTGGTTATCTACCTGCTGGAGCGGCGTGCCGGGCGGCGATTGAGCCGAGCGGGAGTCAGCCAGCAAAAGACCCGATCCTGAACCCGCCGGGTTGCGGATAATTCCCACCCGCTGACGGCAGCCCTGGTGGCCAGAGCCGTCCGTCCCGCACGGGCCCAGCGGAAGGGCTCGCTGACTTTGCCGTCGTCGTCCTCCAAAACCGCCTGGAAGGCGGCATCGACGTCGTCGTCCGGATCCACCTCCACCAGCAGCGTTCCGTCCGGACTCAGGAGTTCGCGGCTGCGGCGCAGCAGGGCGTTCACGCTCCCGCCGATCCCGATATTTCCATCCAGCAGGACCGCCGAGCGCCACCGGCCGGTGTGCTGGACGGTCTCGAAGACCGACTGCCGCACGGCGCGAGTGCCCCTCTCGAGGGCCTGTTGAACCGCTTGGGTGCTCGTATCCAGGCCCATCGCGGTGATCCCGAGGGATGCGGCTGCAGCCAGCAGCCGCCCCGGGCCGCAGCCGATGTCCAACAGCGGACCGCCGAGACCGGACACCAGCGACCGTTCCAGCGTCGTGGCAGGAGCGCACCAGCCGTCCACCGCAAATGTAACCGGTGCTAATCCGGCCTCCGGAGACAGCGGCCGCAACGTCAGTAATCCTTGTTTACGGCCAAGTGCCCGGGCATAGGGTTCGGAGGATCCCTGTCCAAAGAGTGCGGTGCCCGGGTGCTTGGGCAGCCTTGGCGGCAGGGGTGGCGCGCCGGCTTCAGGAGCCGGCATGAAAATGGTCTGAGTCATCGGGGACTCCCCACAGCTTCAGCCGGGGCCGCCGCGAGCGCGGCAGCGACTTCGGCGGGTGCGGCAGCAAGTGCAGCAACTGCGGCAGCGAAAGCGGTCCCGGGTACCGTCGCCGCAACGTGTGCGGCGTCAGCAAAAGTGTCGACGTCGTCGAGCATGGGCAACTGGCCCACCTGCAGACCCGCCCCGGTCAGCCGGGCCAGCTGTGCTGCCCCGGTCTGGTCCGTTGACATTGGGACGCCGCGGATCAGGTCGCCGCGCGGCGTGTAAAGGGCCAGACCCCAGAAACCGCCATCGGACGCCCGTCCCAACCACGCATCATGTACCGGCGACGGAGCCGCCCAATCGTCCAGTAAATCCTGTATGTGCTGCAGTTCCAATTGTGGAGTGTCCATACCGAGGATCAATAGCGGTCCCGGAACCGCCGCGCAGATCGCAGCGAGCCGCTGATCCAGACCGCCGGCTGCCTGGGGGATCAGCCGGAATCCGTCCGAATCCTCGGGCCTGGCAGTTCCATCCAGCACCAACAGCCGACCGGTCACGGGAAGGCCCCTGACGAACTCAAGCGTTTGGCTCAGGCTTGCCTGGGCAACGGCTGCTGCCTGCGCGGGGGTCAACGGCGGGCACAAGCGGGTCTTGACCCGGCCGGGCAGGCATTCTTTGGCGATGACCGCAACGGTCACATTAGTTTCGGTTATCACTACTTTTCTTCGGCGCCGCGGCGGTTTTGGACGGGTTTTCCCGCGGCCAGGCTCCGGGCGGCCTTGAGCTGCACGGACATGTCCTTGACCGCGGTCACCGTTCCGCGCAGCGTTCCGGTGACCTTGGACCTGCCCGTTCGGGGTGAATAGACGATAGGCAGTTCAAGGATCCGCCAGTGCCGTTGGCTGGCCTTAAGGAACATTTCCAACGGATAACCACTGCGCCGGTCCAATAGATCCAGCGACAGCAGGTCCGCCCGACGGGCCACGCGCATCGGACCAAGATCACTCACCCGTTCTCCGGTCAGCCGGCGAAGCTGGCAGGCGAGCACAATATTGGCGAACCGCGCATGCACGGGCCACGACCGCCGTTCCGGCCGCCGGCGGCCCAAAACCAAGTCAGCAGTGTTGGTCAGAAGGGGGGCGAGCAACGCCGGGAGCTCCGCCGGGTCCATCGATCCGTCGCAGTCGCAGAACGCCACATAGTCCGCCGTGGCAGCGACGAGGCCAGCGTGCGCTGCGGATCCGAACCCGCGGATGGGTTCGGCGACAACTGTTGCGCCGAACGCCGCCGCGACGGCGGCAGATCCGTCTGTGGAGCCGTTATCCACCACGATTGCCCGATAGCCGGGCGGAAGTCGGGACAAAACCCAGGGCAGGGCGCCGCGCTCATCCAGGCACGGGAAGACAACGTCGACGCTTACGCGGCTTTCGGGTTCATTCACTATTGAACCTTATGGGCTTTTCGGGGCCGGCCCGGACCGACCCAAGGGGTTCATCGTCGCGACAAGCCTACGATCGGCTCCGTTCGTGCACCATTAAGCCATGGGTCCCTTGGAGTCGGCACTGTCAACGTATCGGTCCGCTGCTTTCTGCTTTGCAGATCTTCTCGCCCGGATTCCGAAAGATGATTGGGGGGAGGCTGGCCTCGGGGTGTGGGACCTCCGCGCACTCGTTGGGCATGCCGGCAGAGCGTTGAGCACGGTCACCGCTTACCTGCACCAGCCCGCCAGCCGTGAAGTGCTCACGAGCCCGGAACGGTACTTTGCACTCGTTACGCGTACAACGCTGTCTTCCAGCCCGGATGCAGTGGCCGAGCGCGGGCGGCAGGCCGGCCGGCAACTGGGAGCGGATCCCGCAGCAGCCATTCGGGTCCTCGTTGATGATTCTCTGCTTGCCTTGGAGAATTCGGGTGACGTGCTGATCGAAACGATCGCGGGAGGAATATATCTGCGCAATTATTTACCGACCCGTACATTTGAACTGGCCGTCCACAGCCTCGATGTAGCGGGCGCTGCCGGGTTAACGCTGGCTCTGCCGGCGCAGGTGCTGCTGGAGGCTGCTGGTCTGGCCGCACGAATTGCAGTTGAACGCGGCGACGGTGTTTGCGTCCTCACCGCGCTGACCGGGCGCCGGGCACTTCCTTCTGGTTTCACGGTCGTGTGAACGCTCGACGGCCAAGCGGTTAGCCGGCCCGCATGCGGCTCTCCCGGCGCTGGCAGGCGGCGAAGGCCCAGGGCCCCGGAGGTCACGGGACGGTAACGGTTATAGAGCCACCCATCCGGATCCCCAGCGGTGGCGAAGTACCTCTGACAGGCAAGCAGCCGGGGACAACAGACCGGTTGCGGAAACCGAATCCAAAGATTAGGGACTACTTATCATGCGCAAATCAATCTTCACCACCGTCGGCGCTGTTGCAGCATCGGGTGCACTCCTGTTCTCCTTGGCAGCATGCAGCAGCACCGAATCGGCGGGCTCCACCACCACCACGGACTCCTCCTCGAGCTCCTCGTCAATGGCCTCGATGCCTAAGCCACTGGCCTCCATCCCGGCCCTGACGGGCAGCACCACCGCCGTCAAGCTCGACGCATCCTTCGCTAAGGCGCTGGAGACCCTCAAGCTCACCCCCGGAGTGGTCGGAACCGCTAAATTGACCGACGGCTCGCTGATCTTCCCGATCACCAGCGGCAAGGTCGACTACTACGACCCGGCATCGTCATACCGTCCGTTCGTTCAGGGCCTGATCAATCACGCCGGTTCGGGGTTCTCCCTGACGGCCGGGGATACCAAAGTTGATCTGACCAACTTCACGATCGACCCGGGCACCTCCAAGCTCTATGGAGATGTCGCTGTCAACGGAGACGTCGCCGTGAAGCAGGCTTACATCTTCAACCTGGACGGCTCAACCCTGATGCCGTTGAAGACCGAGGGCGACACCGCCATCCTGCAGGGGACCAAGGTGGAGATCTCCGACGTCGCTGCCGGCCTGCTGAACAAGACGTTCAAGACCGACGCCGTCAAGGAAGGCATGCTCGTAGGCGTAGCCACCATCACGGTCAACACCAAGTAGCACCCGCAGCAATCTCCACCCGTACTCCGGCTCCTCAGCAGCGTTCTGCGAGGAGCCGGAGTACGGGCATTTAAGGGGCGGTTGCGCTCTGTCATCACATCGACTGTGCTGCAGCTGCACGATACGGGCCTGTATCGGACGTCTGCGGCACAGTCGATGAGGGAAGAGGCCACGCGCAGAACACCTGAAGAGAGGTGTTCCTCTTACTGCGGGTCGACAACGGCCGTCGCGGCGAAGACGATTGAAGCAGGGAGGCAAAACCCAATGGGTGATGATCGGGTACGGGCGGTCGGGGCGGGCGGAGAGCAAGGCTGAAGCCGGCGCCGGTGTGGCCGCCGATAGGAAGCGTGGACTTGAACCGGAGTGGATTGTTGCGCTGTTGGAGGGCACGGTTGAATTGGCCAGTACGCTGCGGGACCCGCCACGGAAGCCACTGCGTCAGGTGCGCACTTCAAGGTAGCAAGACAAAGCAGTCACGGCCGGTCAGCGGTCACAGCGTGCGCGGCAGGGCCCGGTGACTGACGGGCTCGACGACGACGGCGACCCGGTCTTCGCCGATCCGCGTCAGGACCAGCGTGGCTTTGTTCGGGCCCTTGCCCGATCCGGTCAGCAGCTGTTTGCGCAGTTCCTCCGGGGTGACGGACATTCCCCGCTTCTTGATGTCCAGCACACCGATCCGGTTGGCCCGAACCCACGCCTTGAGGGCTTTGACGTTATACGGCTTCACCTCAAGCACGCGGTAAACCGAGGCAAAGGGCGTGTCCAGCAGTTCCCCGGCGCAAATATAGGCAATGTGGGGGTCGAGTAGGTGGCCTCCCAGAGACCGGGCAAGATCCGCGACAAGCCCGGCGCGGATGACTGCGCCGTCCGGCTCGTAGAGATAGCCCTCAGCCGGGCCGGTCCCGACGTCCTGGGCCAACGGGTCGTAAGGCACGGGGCTGGTCAGCTCGGCGGATCCCTTTGGTCCGATGATCAGCGCGGCACGGCTGACGGCCGGCCTCGCCAGTGCGTTAAACCATAGGGTCGCTTCTACAACATCGCCGTCGACGGATACCCACTGCGCCTCGCAGCCCGCGGGGAGGGACTCGTGCGGAATACCCGGCCCCATTTTCACTCCGACGGCCAGTCCACGTGCTGCCAGTGACTCCACAAAGGACAGCGGCGGGGAAAAGGCCTCCGGATCGAACAACCGGGTGGTACCGGATGTTGTGGTGGTCCGGCGCGCCGGATCAAGCCAAACGCCGTCGACGCCGGTCAGGTCCACCGTGGTGGCTTCCCCCTGACGCACTGTGGCGGTCGGGAAAGGCATCAGATTCAAGGTGGCGCAGGCCGCGGTGGTTTCATCGAGCTCAATGGCGGTGACCTGGATGTCCATGCTGGAAAATGCCAGCGAATCCGCTCCGATTCCGCAGCCCAGATCGGCAACGTGGCTAATGCCGGCACCGGCAAAGCGTTCCGCGTGCCGGGCGGCCACATTGAGCCTGGTGGCCTGTTCCAGCCCGGTCTGCGTAAAGATCATCTGGCGGGCAAATTCGCCGAATTTTCCCTCGGCTTTGGTCCGCAGCCTGGACTGGGTCAGTACCGCGGAGACCAACTCGGGGGAGTGGCCGGCCTTGCGGAGTGTGGAATTGAGCGCCAGTGCATCCTTCTCGGAGTACGGACCAAGGGAGTTGAGCAGCTCCCAGCCCTGGGGTGTGAGAAGGGGGGCAATCTGTTCCTGGGCCATGCAGATAAGCCTAGCCGCCCGCCGTCGGCTAGCCGTCCTTGCGGATCCAGCGGAAGGTAAGGCGACACAGCATCAGGCCCACCACCAGCCACAGCCCCATGAACAGAGCAACGAGCCCCAGGTCCCAGGCACCGCCGGGCTCTATCGCTTCAAACGACTCAGGCAGGAACACGCTGCGCATGCCCTGCGCCATCCACTTCAGCGGGAAGATGCTTGCCACGTTCTGCAGCCACCCGGGAAGCTGCGCAAAGTTCAGGTATACCCCGGAGATGAACTGCAGCAACAGCACAATCGGGATGACCACCGCCGTGGCTGACTTGCCGGTGCGCGGGAGTGCGGACAGGGCAATGCCCAAAACGCAACTGGTGATGACGCCGAAAAGGAATACCCACCCAAACGTCAGCCACTTGCCCGGCTCGCCCGGCAGCGTGACGTTGAAGGCGAAACGCGCGACCAGCAGCAACAGAGCTACCTGCAGGACCGAACTGACCAGCACCATGCCGATCTTGCCCATGAAGTAGGAAAAAACGGGCAGGGGAGTGCCGCCCAGCCGTTTGAGCGTCCCGTCGCCCTTTTCGCCCGCAATGTCTACCCCAAGGTTCTGCACGCCGCTGAGCAGCATGCCCGCAGCCACCATGCCGGGGACGTAAAACGCGGCAAAGGAAATGCCGCCGCTGCCGTCGGGGGCAGCGCCAATATTGCCGCTGGTGCTGAAGGCAACGGCAAAGATGGACAGCATCACGATCGGGAACAGGAACGTGAAGAAGACCGAATCGCCCGCACGGAAATACAGCCTCAGCTCATAAGAAATGCGTGCGGCGCCCAAGGTCAGGGTATTCATGGCGTTTCCGCGGCCGCGACAGTGCCAGCGGGGTTGCCCACCAGATCCAGATAAATGTCCTCCAGAGAAGGCCGGGTGATTTCCAGGCCGGCCACCTCGCCACCGGCCTGCGCGTAAAGCCGCGCGGCGAGGGCAGCCGGTTCGCTGGTGCGCTGAGCGTGCTCGACGCCGTCCCGTTGCCACCGCACCAGCGGAACCCTGGCGGCGGCCCCGCCGATTTCGTCAATCGTGCCAATGTCCACCAGTTTTCCACCCACGATCACGCCGGCCCGGTCGGCCAGGGTTGCCGCCTCGTCCAGGTAATGGGTGGTCAGCAAAATGGTGGTGCCCTCGGTCTTGAGGCCGTTGATCAGGCCCCAAAACTGTCGCCGGGCCGCCGGGTCAAAGCCCGTGGTGGGCTCGTCGAGGAACAATAGTCTGGGCCGGCCGATGATCCCCAGAGCCACGTCCACCCGGCGGCGCTGGCCACCGGAGAGCCTGCTGATCCTCATCTTCGCCTTCTCCGCCAGGCCCACGGCCTCGATGACGTCGCTCACCTTGCGGGGGTTCGGGTAGTAGCCGGCAAAATGGGTGAGCTGTTCCAGCACGGTCACGTTGCCGCTTTCCCCGCTGGACTGCAGCACGATCCCCAGCTGGGCCTTCCAATCCAGGCCGCCGCGCTGGGGGTCGACGCCCAGGACCGTGACGTTCCCGCCGCTGCGGTCCCGGTAGCCCTCCAGAATTTCAATCGTGGTGCTTTTCCCGGCGCCGTTGGGACCGAGCAGGGCAAATGTCTCGCCGTCGTGGATCTCGAAACTGATGTCGTCCACAGCCATGGCTGAGCCGTAGGACTTCTTCAGCTGCTGGACCTGCACTGCCGGCACACCGGTTGTCATGGCTTCATGCTTGCACTCCGGCAGCGCCGGGGCAATTCCGTCCGGTACCAGTACCAGGTCCGAAAACTGGCACTCGTCTTGACCGAGTGCCAACCCAAACCATAGAGTCGGAGTTAGCACTCTCACCCGTAGGGTGCTAATTGAAAATGAGTGCGCCCACGGTTTTGCCACCGGCACCGCGACGACGGTCGGTAATACCAACAGTGACGCATACATTGCAATAATCCGTAGATTTTACTCATGTGAAGGAGAGGTCCGAGTGTCGGTCTCTATTAAGCCTCTTGAGGATCGTATTGTCGTCCGCCAGCTGGAAGCGGAGCAGACTACTGCTTCGGGTCTGGTTATCCCGGACACCGCCAAGGAAAAGCCCCAGGAAGGCGAAGTTGTTGCAGTCGGCCCCGGCCGCGTTGATGACAACGGCAACCGTGTTCCGATCGATGTTGCCGTCGGCGACGTCGTCATCTACTCCAAGTACGGTGGAACGGAAGTCAAGACCGGTGGCGAAGAACTCCTGGTTCTCTCCGCCCGCGACGTTCTCGCCATTGTTGTTAAGTAAATTGTTGTTAAGTAACTGGTAGTTAAAATATCTTGTTGTGAAGCAGCCGGTTAGCTGACCAACAGCCAACCGTCTTCCTGAAGCACAATTCGCTTTGACGGATCCCCGCACCGCCGCTCCCTTCCGGGGTCAAGGGTGCGGGGTTTTCGCCTTGAAAGGACACAAATTTTATGGCAAAGCAGCTTGCATTCAACGATGCTGCCCGCCGTTCCCTGGAAGCCGGCATCGATAAGCTGGCGAACACCGTCAAGGTGACCCTGGGGCCGCGCGGCCGCAATGTTGTGCTGGATAAGAAGTGGGGTGCTCCCACCATCACCAACGACGGCGTCACGATCGCCCGTGAGGTGGAGCTGGAGGACCCGTACGAAAACCTTGGCGCGCAGTTGGCCAAGGAAGTTGCGACCAAGACCAATGACGTCGCCGGCGACGGAACGACGACGGCAACGGTACTGGCCCAGGCCCTGGTCAAGGAAGGCCTGCGCAATGTTGCCGCCGGAGCCGCTCCCGGAGACCTCAAGCGCGGCATCGAGGTCTCGGTGGACGCGATTGCCAAGCGCCTGCTGGACAATGCCCGCGAGGTGCAGGGCGGCCAGGTAGCAGAAGTTGCCGCCATCTCGGCGCAGAGCCCGGAGATCGGTGCGCTGCTCGCCGAAGCCTTCGATAAGGTCGGCAAGGATGGTGTCATCACCATCGAAGAATCCTCCACCACGGCGACCGAGCTGGTGCTCACCGAGGGCATGCAGTTCGACAAGGGCTACCTGTCCCCGTACTTCGTCACCGACGTCGAACGCCAGGAAGCCATTCTCGAAGACGCGCTCATCCTGATCCATCAGGGCAAGATCTCCTCGCTGCAGGATTTCCTGCCGCTGCTGGAGAAGGCGCTGCAGGCTGCCAAACCGCTGTTCATCATTGCCGAGGACGTGGACGGCGAGGCTCTGTCCACGCTGATCGTGAACAAGATCCGAGGCACCTTGAACGTGGTTGCGGTCAAGGCCCCGGGCTTCGGCGACCGCCGCAAGGCCATGCTGCAGGACATCGCGACGCTGACCGGGGCACAGGTGATCTCCCCGGAGATCGGTCTGTCCCTGGACCAGATCGGTCTCGACGAGCTCGGCACCGCGCGCCGGATTACCGTCACCAAGGACACCACCACCATTGTGGACGGTGCCGGCACCACGGAAGATGTTGCGGACCGTGTCAAGCAGCTGCGCGCCGAACTGGAGCGCACCGACTCCGACTGGGACAAGGAAAAGCTGCAGGAGCGGCTGGCCAAGCTGGCCGGAGGCATCGGCGTCATCAAGGTCGGCGCCGCCACGGAAGTTGAGCTCAAGGAGAAGAAGCACCGCATCGAAGATGCTGTTTCCGCCACCCGGGCCGCTCTCGAAGAGGGCATTGTGGCCGGCGGCGGCTCGGCTCTGGTCCAGGCCGCCAAGGCTCTGGACGAGGATCCGCAGGTGGCAGCCCTTGACGGTGACGCCGCAACAGCCGTCGGACTGGTCCGCCGCGCCATCGCTCAGCCACTGCGCTGGATTGCCCAGAACGCCGGACATGACGGCTACGTGGTTGTCAACAAGGTGGGCGAACTCGAGGATGGCTTCGGCTTCAATGCCGCGACCGGCGAGTACGGCAACCTGATCGAAGCCGGCATCATCGATCCGGTCAAGGTCACCCGCTCGGCGCTGCGCAATGCCGCTTCCATCGCTGCTCTGGTGTTGACCACGGAAGCGTTGGTCACGGAGAAGCCTGCCGAGGACGACGACGAATCAGGTCACCAGCACTAAAGGTCGCAGCTCCCGGCATTCGAGGGAGAGGTGATGCGAACTACCCCGCAGGAAATTACTGCGGGGTAGTTCCGTTTTTGGCGGCGGGTTCCGGCGCGTCAGCGTCCACGGTAGCGACGGGTGGCGGCTCGACGTCGTCGGGCGGCCAAAGAGGCCTGTCCCGGGTGCGTTCTGGCCGTGACCAGGTGGTAGTGGTGTGTCTCAGTTTTGCTTGATGGCTTGGAGTGCGACGCGGCCGCGGGCGACTTTTTCCAGGATGGAGTCTGCGGTCGCGACCCAGATCAGGGGTTTCGGGTGCTCGTTGTTGACCTGAATG
>NZ_JADNYM010000014.1 GCF_015708085.1 Arthrobacter terrae
CCAGTTCAGCGATCCAGCCCCTGATCACGGCCTCGTTCACCCGCCCGGCAGGAAGACCGAAGGACAGGACCGGTGCAACGACCACACCGGCCGCACTCGGCGAAGCGTTTACAGCAGCGTTTACAGCCGGCGGTGCAGGGACAGCCAAGGGTGCCGGGACGGGGCAGCGGACCACCGCGGTGGAGGGCGCCGGGACAGCCGGCGGTGCAGGGACAGCCAAGGGTGCCGGGACGGGGCAGTGGACCAACGCGGTGGAGGGTGCCGGCGAAGTGTGTGGTGTTTCGCTGGTTCCGGTGCTTGTTCTATTACTTTCGAACATATCTTCAGTTTAGTCTTGTTGGTTAGAACGGACAATAGTATATGGGGTCTGTGGACAACGAATTCTCACGGTTATTGGTGCCGATTACGGGGCCGGACCGCGCAGGTCCCTACACCGCCGTATGCCGGGCTCGGTCGATAACGGAATCTGCGGCCGTTTCGTACCATAGCTGCGGATATGGAAGACTACAACGGTAAGGAAGGTTGTCCGAGCGGCCGATGGAGCTGGTCTTGAAAACCAGTGTGCGGTGACCCCGTACCGCGAGTTCGAATCTCGCACCTTCCGCCAAGCGTGCATCGCATAACAGGCGCTCCTGCAATTCGCGCCCTGCTCAGGGGAACCGGGCGGCTGGACCTCGAGGTCCAGCCGCCCGGTTTTTTCTATTAACGGTTACGGGATGGCTGACACCATCGGTGCCAGAATGTCCTCCGCGATCTGGTCTGAGTCCTGCAGTGTCCGGTAGCCGCTGCGGTACTGCGCTTTCGATTCCGCCGCAATCGCGATGCCCCACTGAGTCGAAGAGAGTTGAAGACCCAACACGTAAAGACCTTCGATTCCCCGCCCGCTTGCACCTACCGACCGGTAGGGCGGAGCTGTTACTTCCAGACCGCTCGTCACGACCGGCTCACCGTCCGCCGCGATCATGATCCGCGGCCGGGCCAGACCGTCCGTCAGCAGACCTTCCAGTAGCTGCGAGCGGTTCATGAGAACCTGATTTGCCGGCGCCAGCGCCTCGATCATGTTCCGTGCCCGCAGTGGCTCAGCTTTCACCCATGGTGAAACGACGGTGAAGGTTCCGTCCGCCGGATCAATCCCGAACACCGGATCCGGGCCAACAAACCGGACGACGCCGGCACGCGACAGTGCGGCCAGCTGTTCCATCCGCAGTGCTGGTGGTCCGCTGGCAAGTCCTTCTATAAAGGATTCGAACCAGCCGCGAAGGCCGCCGAGCCACGACTCGCCGGTGATGCCGCCGTCGGCCACCAAAATCTTGATCACGGCCCGTCCCGCGTTCAGCACTCCAATGGCCATCTTGACAGGATCATCTTCCCCCGCCAAACAAGCACGCGCGTCCGCCTGGAGGTACGTCTCCACAGCCGCGTCGAACTCTTCATGTGTGGCGAAGGTCCGTTGCGCGAAGGGCCTGGCCAATCCCAACAGATTCAGCCGCCGCGAAACCGGCACGCACGCTGCTACCAGCGCGTCGACGTCGTCCGCCCATCCGATCCCCCGTCCAGGGCGGGAAAGGATGTCGTCCAGGACGGACAGAAAATCAGCACGGTCGACGCTGCTTGGTTCCGCCCTGACCAGGGTCCGGTAATACGCCCAGAGCGCGTCGCGGTGCAGCAGCGGCCAGAGGTCCTGATCGAATCCCGGCTGGAGGCCGCCTACGGCCAGAGCCGCGACCGTTTCCTCGGTAAAAAAGCGCAGGCTGACGCTCTGCGGATAGTACGTAGCGAGGGCGGATTTAGCCCGGTATGGGGCTCCTCTGCGGGAGGCGGCCAGAATCAGCGGTTCGCGTCCGGACGGGACGTAGTTCAGCGCTTCCCCGCCGCTGCTGACCGCCCGGTCCCCCGGCTCCTCGTTCGGGTCAAACCGTCCCCCACGGCCTTCCGTGAGCTGCCCTACGACATCGAAAAAGTTCAGTCCCATCCCGCGGACAAGGACCGGCTCTCCGCCGGGTACCTCGCCCCAGTCCACGTCATTGGGAACGGCGGGTGGCCAGTAGCGCAGGCCGGATTTTCGCGCACCGTCTGCCAGCCGCTGCTGCGCGGGGTTCAACCGTGCCGGCAGGTGCCCCAGGGCGAGCACCACATTATCGGCGCTCAGCTCATCGCCGTTAGCGAGTTCGACGACGAACCTGGCCGCCGCCGTCGGCCGCCCCCGGCGAATCCGGACCGCAGTGGTCTGATGGATCCGAACCTGGATGCCCGCCGGGGCACCGTCCACGAGCGCCGTAAAGGTGCTGCGCAGGTATCTTCCGTAGAGGGCGCGGCTGGGGAAACCTTCAGTGTTCAGTTGCTTGAGTTCAGCAACGTCGGCTGCACTGAGATCAGCGTCCGGGAACAGTGCTTGTTTCCGGCGCCAGTCATCAAAGCTGGCGTCCCTCAGGGTTTGAACACTTAGCCCCTGATCCGGAATGACGGTAGGGAAGAACGCGGGCGTGTTCATCAGATAGAGCCGTGACTGGTCCGTTCGCCATACGTGACCGGGGCCCGCTGGATAGGGATCAACCAGATGAATCTCCAGATGGTGCCGCTCGTCGGGACTCGACGCATAACGGGCCAACAGCCGCTCCAGGACAGACGTTCCACGAGGACCTGCACCCACAATCACCACCCGGAGCCCGCTCGCGTCAACCATTATTCGAGCCTAATGGACCAGTTCCCCACCGCGTGACGCCGCTGTTCGCCGGCGGGCACAAGGACCCAGCCGAAACCGCAGCGGCGTTTTGCTTTGCGACAGCACTTTTAGGTAACCTTGAAACGCTGGCTTCGGGCTTCTACCGGGGCCAGCACTGGAGACGTGCCAGAGCGGCCGAATGGGCTTCACTGCTAATGAAGTGTGGGGCACAACTCCACCGGGGGTTCAAATCCCCCCGTCTCCGCAGTAAATAAGGCACCCCCGATGATTCGGGGGTGCCTTTCTGCTTTCCGCAGGACGCCGCTATCCTGCCTGGGCGAGCACGAGTGGCAGGACCGCGCCGGCGCCTGCCTGACGCAATGCACGGCCGGCGACGGTGAGCGTCCATCGGCTGTCCACCAGGTCGTCGATCAGCAGGACGGGTTGGCCGGCAAAAGGTGCCAGGGCGCCGATCAGGTCCGGTCCGGCTCCGATCCGTTCCCAGACCCCGGCCAGGCGGTAGGCGCTATTGCCGCCGCGCTGGCCCGTGGGCCCGGAATGCTGCAGGTCCATCTGCCCAAGCAGCGGGAGCCGCCCGATCGAGGAAATTCCTTCCGCCAGCGAGCGAACCAGCCGTGGCCTGCGGCGGGACGGGACAGTTACCACGGCAACGGGACGCCCGGCACCGTCCCAGCCTGCCTGCCCCCAGTCCCGGAGAACGCCGATGCAAGCCTGCAGCAGGGCCGGGTCAATCTCCAGATCTTCGGATTCTGCGGCGAACAAGCCACGCAAAGCTCCGCCCCAGCCCAGGTCCGTCAACCGCGACAGCGCCCGGCCGGTCCCGTTCTGTTCCTCGGCTTTCAGTTTCCCCTTCACCGGCACACCAAGCCGGTCCATGCCGCTGGGCCATTGCATGCGCGGTTCGATAGTCACACCGGCTCGGCGCAACGACTCCCCCGCCCTCGAGACCGCCGAGGTATCCACAGCGGCGGAGAACCAACGGCCGGTGCAATTATCGCAGCGCCCGCACGGAGCGGCTGTGTCATCATCGAGGGCCGCGGCTAGATACTCCATCCGGCAGCCATTGGTTTGTTCATAAACGACCATCGAGTCCTGCTCATTCACCCGCGCGGCCGCGATCCGTTCGTAGCGTTCCCTGTCGTAGACCCAGCCCCGCTCCGTCGACTGCCAGCCACCCGCCACCCGCTCCACGGCGCCGTCGACCGCCAGTACTTTCAGGAGCAATTCCAACGGTGTACGGCGCAAATCCACCCGGGCTTCGAGGGCCACGGTGGAGACCGGCCGACCCGCGTCGGCGAGCGCTTCGAGTACGGCCGATGCCTTCCCTTCGGAGGGCATAGATGCCGTCGCGAAGTACTGCCAGATGTCCTTGTCTTCACTGCCCGGCAACAAAAGCACGTCCGCGTTCGCCGAACCGCGCCCGGCACGGCCGACTTGCTGGTAATACGCCACCGGAGAGGACGGCGCCCCGAGGTGCAGAACGAAGCCCAGGTCAGGTTTATCGAAGCCCATCCCCAGTGCGCTGGTCGCGACCAGCGCCTTGACTTGGTTGCCCTTGAGCTTCTGCTCGGCAAGCTCACGGTCCATCGGGTCCGTCCGCCCCGTGTAAGCCAAGACCTCGTGCCCGGCTTCGGCGAGCATTCTGGCGGTATCCTCCGCTGCGGAGACGGTGAGGGTGTAGATGATCCCGCTGCCTGGAAGTTCGGCCAGGTGAGTGAGCAGCCAGCCCAATCGGTCCCGCGAATCCGGCAGCCGGAGGACGCCCAAACGCAATGATTCACGTGCCAAACCCCCGCGGATAGTAAATACGCCGGCGCCCAGCTGCTCCTCAATATCAGCAACAACACGGGAGTTTGCCGTGGCCGTGGTGGCGAGCACCGGCACGGTAGCGGGCAGCTGGGCGATCAGGTCGGCAATCCGGCGGTAATCCGGCCTGAAATCGTGCCCCCAGTCGGAGATACAGTGTGCTTCATCGATCACCAGCAGGCCCGTGCGCCGAATCAGCTCGGGCAGTTGGTTTTCCCGGAAAGCGGGATTTGTCAGCCGCTCCGGGGACACCAGCAGCACATCCACCTCATCTGCTGCCAGCGCCGCCCGAACCAGGTCCCATTCGGTGGCATTGGCGGAGTTAATCGCCATCGCCCGGACACCGGCCCGCTCGGCAGCAGCCACCTGATCCCGCATCAGCGCCAGCAGGGGTGAAACGATTAAGGTCGGCCCGGCGCCCCGGACCCGCAGCAATAGGGAGGACACAAAGTAGACAGCGGATTTTCCCCAACCGGTGCGCTGGACCACGAGAGCACGCCGGCCCGCCTCCACCAGCGCTTCGATGGCTTCGAACTGCCCATCGTGGAATTGTGCGTCCGGGGAGCCGACCAGTTTGCACAGCAGCGCCAGCGCCTGTTCGTAAAGGGGATGCGCTGCTGCTGAATTGTCGTCTGCATGCCGCGTCTGGGCGGCTGCGGCGCCGGTTCCGGGACTGGGAGATGAGGGCGTGCTGGTCTGCTGGGTCATTCCTTAAGTATTCCAGCCGCCACAGACATCCGGGATTTCGCCGCCGAGCGGCTGTGGATATCACCTGCCATAATCAAGGCTTAGCTGCGGCTTCAAAAGCTTCCGGAGCTCTGCGGATATCCGACCGGCAACTCGCCGTCGTTCCCTACTGAATCTCCCCTCTGGCACCCGCGGCCGGACGCTTGTAGTCTCGACAGTGGCGATGGGTTGCTTAGGGAAGCGGGTACCAGGCTGATGTTGACTACTCCCGAAGCTGACGGCAGCAGCACTTTGTTGCCGCAAGCGTATTACGAATTGTCGGTGGAACAGGCCGGGCCGACGGCGGACGGTCAGCTTTTGTACCACCGGCGCCTGAGCCTTGCAGGACCGGTTTGCCGAGGCACCGGTAAGCATCGGGACCGATTATGCAGCCCTGCCGCTGTATTTAGCCGGGAAATGAATGGCGCAGAAGCGGCAACGCACTGTAGTGTCGGTATCGGTGATGGATCCCGCCGGGGCCGCAATGCGGTCCGAACCGCTCACACGCTAATGGTTCCTACCTTTGCTCCATGAAGGTAGGTGATTTATGCCCGGGACCGGAACCCTGATTCTCTTGCGGCACGGCCAAAGCGTGTTCAACGCCGAGGGCCGTTTTACCGGTCTGCTGGACCCTCCCCTGACCGCCCGGGGACGTTCGGAGGCGGTCTACGCCGCAACTCTGATATCCGGATTTGGTCTTCATCTTGATGACGTCTTCACCTCGACCCTGATGCGCGCGGTACGGACGGCCGAAATTGTCACCGAGTGCCTGGGACTGTCCCCCATGCCACGGAAGGTGTGGCAATTGAATGAGCGCAACTACGGGTCACTGACCGGACGGCTCAAGTCGGAGCTGCTGGCCGAGTTCGGTCCCGACGTCCTGCATTTCTGGCGTCGTTCCCTGTACGGCGCACCGCCCCCGATGGACGCGGAGGCCTTGGGTGAACTCTGGCGTACCCCGGCGCTTGCCCAGCTTCCGGCCCGCGCCGTCCGGGGCACCGAATCCCTGTGTGAAGTGTTGAAGCGGGTCCGCGAATTCTGGCATCAGCACTTACGCCGCCAGCTGTTGTCGGGCCGTCATGCGCTGATTGTGGGGCACGGGAACTCGCTGCGGGCCCTTTGCCTGCTGCTGGATGGGCTCAGTGAGGGTGAAGTGGAACGGCTCAATTTCCCCACCGGGCATCCGCTGGTGTACGAGCTGGATGAACGTGCCCGGCCGCTGGAACGCGGCGGGATATATCTGGATCCGCAGGCGGCGCGGTCCGCGGCCAAACAGGTCACCGCCGAAGGTGGAACCTGAAGCTGGATAGGAGAAGAGAATGAGCACACTCGCTTTCACCGGCGCCCGGGCGCTGCAGATCCTGGATTCACGGGGGTTTCCGACCCTGCGGGTGCAAATTAGGGACGACGCCGGAGACCACTTTTATGCTTCGGCTCCTTCCGGGGCTTCCACGGGCTCCCATGAAGCCGTGGAATTGCGCGACGGCGGCACCGCCTGGTCCGGGCGCGGAGTAACAAAGGCCGTGCGCTCGGTGACCGGAGAGATCAACACGCTGCTGACCTCCCGGGAATGGGACAGCCAAAGCACCGTGGACAACGCCCTGCGCGAACTCGACGGGACGGCGGAGAAATCCAGGTTGGGTGCCAACGCGCTGGTCGCTGTTTCCATGGCCGCCTCGAGGGCATTTGCAGCTCATGATAGAGCGTCACTACACACGTGGATTGCGTCAACGGTAGGCTGCTCACAACGGCTGCCCGTTCCGCATTTCAACGTGCTCAATGGCGGTCAGCATGCTGCCAATGCCCTCGCCTTCCAGGAATTCATGATTGCACCCGTAGGTGCTACGACGTTGCCGGACGCCGTGGAATGGGGGGCAGACATTTACCATGCCCTGGGGAGCATCCTGCGTAAAAAAGGCATGGCGACCGGGCTCGGTGACGAGGGCGGCTATGCGCCGGAGATTTCCCGGCCGGAACAGGCCCTGGATCTCATTGTCGAGGCTATTGAGACCGCAGGACACCGGACCGGCGCCGGCGATGTGGCAATCGCGCTGGATCCGGCCGCGAACTACTTCTTTCACGATGGCCGGTACCTCGTCGGGGAACAGAGCTTCAGCACCACCGAGTTGGTCACGTATTATGAAAAACTGCTCGACAACTATCCGATCCGGAGCCTGGAGGATCCGTTGGCGGAGGACGATCCCAACGGCTGGCCGGAGCTGACCGCCGCGCTCGGCTCCCGGATCCAAATCGTTGGAGATGATCTCCTCGTCACCTCCGCCGCACGTGTGCAGGCCGCAATTGCCTCCGCGTCCGCGAATGCCGTATTAATCAAGCCGAACCAGGTCGGAACTGTCAGTGAAACGTTTGACACGCTTCGCGCGGCCGCCCAGGGTGGTTTCACCGCCATGGTCTCGCACCGCTCCGGTGAGACCATGGACAGCTTCGTGGCCGATCTGGCTGTCGGGGCAGGTTGCGGCCAGCTCAAGGCCGGAGCACCGGCGCGCGGCGAGAGGGTTGCCAAGTACAACCGGCTGCTGGAAATCGCCGACGAGGATCCAGCTCTGTCCTACGGGCTGGCAACCCCAATGAACCAGGGGAATCAACATGACTAGGCCAAGCCACAGCCCAGAACCGGAGCGGCCCTTCGCTCCCCTGAGAATTTCCGGTCCGGTTCTGGCCGGAGTGATTCCACGCCAGCCGGGCGTCGTGCTGCACCGTGCCGCGGAGCTGGCCTTCAGCATGGGAGTTGAGCTTATTTGCGCGTATGTGGACGTCTCCAGCTACCGGGTGAGGGACGATGGAGAGGGCCATGTCGAAACCATGCCGATCGATCCGGATGGAGTCGACGACGATCCGGATGGCGTGTCTGCTGACCTCAAAAACCGGCTGGCCGTTAAACTGGCACCCTACGAAGGGATGAGCTGGTCCCTGACCACCCTGGCCGGAGATCCGTCCCGTGCCCTGGGCAGGCTCGCCGAAAGCGTCAATGCCTCACTGATCGTGGTCGGTACCCGCGAACACGGCATCGGTGCACGGCTGGAGGACCTGCTCATAGGGTCCGTCGCTGTCCACCTGACCCACCGTCAGCACCGGCCGGTGCTGGTGGTTCCGCTCAATCCACATACGGCAGGAGCCGAAGCTTAATGGCCGACCCCATAGACCATCAAATGGAGTCCGCCGCGGCTCTGCCCGTGGACAGCGATGTGGACGCACTGGCGCCGCGGCACCGGCCGCTTCATCTCAAAGTGCGGTACGTGGCTTTGGTTGCATTGGGCGGTGCTGTCGGAGCGTTGGCCCGGTACGCGCTGACTACCGTCCTCCCCGCACCGCAGGGATGGCCATTGCCAACACTGCTGGTCAACTTGGCCGGGGCTTTTGCTTTGGGCGCCTTATTAGAGGGACTCTCCCGCCGCGGACCGGATGCAGGAAGATTGCGGGTGGCCCGTCTGCTGGCTGGAACCGGGTTTATGGGTGCATTCACCACCTACAGCACGCTGGCGCTGGACGCCGTCCATCTTTTCGGTGACGACAGGATTGGCGCAGCATTCCTGTACTTGGCCGCGAGTCTGTTCGGCGGAGCAGCTGCGACCATTCTCGGAATCTGGGCGGCCGCCGGGCATCACCGGGCCGTGAGTCGCCGCAGCCCCGTTACTGCGCCGGGCCACGGGACAGGAACGAGCATCGGAATGAAGTCTTGATCATTGCCCTGCTTGCCGCCGCCGGAGGACTTGGTGCTGCGCTGCGGTTCATTGTTGATGGGTTGGTTCGTGCCCGCGTCCGGGCCGCGCTTCCGGTCGGTACGATGCTGATCAACATCACGGGTTCATTGTTGCTCGGCTTCCTCGCCGGACTGGTCCTGGCGCATCAGGTTCCGTCCGCTCTGCAGACCATCCTCGGCACCGGCCTTTTGGGTGGCTACACCACCTTCAGCACCGCCAGCTTTGAGAGCGTGCGCCTGGTCCAAAGTGGACGCATCGGTTTGGCGCTCCTTAACGGAGTGGGAACGATGATCATGTGTGTGCTGGCTGCGGCTGCCGGACTCGGACTGGCACTACTGGTGTGATCCCGCAGTAGTGCCCGGCTCCACACCGAATCCGGCAGGAAAGAGCGAGAAGGTACAGAAACGGTCCCGTGGACTTCACGATGGCGCCGCCTATCATCAGCCGGTGAAACCTAAACAGGTCCGAGAGGTCTCCGGCAGGCAACTTGACCACGATGCCGGCTCCCGCTGCCTCTTACCCGCACTGATCAGCACCGACAACAGGGTGGGCGTTAAACGGCTACACCAAACCCGGACCGAACGGCGCGACACGAGGACGATCAGGCTGCGACGCGCTAGTGTCCACGTGTCGGGACCTCCTTTCGGTTCAGTCGTGCCAATGCGAGCACAATCAGGGCAGCAACTTGGATCAGTGCCGTGACCAGGATCAGCAAGCCAATACTGGTCTGGTACAGCGCTCCGGCGAGTGTGCCGCCGATCAGGGCGGCGCCGCCAAGGATGGCGGCAAAAATTCCGTACGCGGTCGCGCGGCGGCGTGGCAGGACAAGATCCGCTACCGTGGCGCGGAGCGTGGATTCCTGGACGCCCGTGGCCGCGCCCCATAGCAGCGCGCCGAGCACGACTAGTGGAACGTACAACGTGAACGAGAAGACAGGGATCAGGGCCGAGAGGACCGGCAGGATAATCAGGGCCCGGGGCCCGACGCGGTCATACAGCCATCCGGTGGCCAGCGCGGCCACCGCGTCGGCCGCCATGGCCGCGGCGTAGATCAAGGGTACGGCTGCCGGGGTCAGCAGGTGCCGCTCGACCATGTGGAAAGAGATGACGCCGAAGGTCGCAAAGCCGGCCATCGTCATTCCCGTGAAGACGGCATACACCCAGAACGCGCGCGGCAGCGGAATCCTCGGCGTCGCTGCGGGCGATTCGGTCGGTTCCGACGGCGACGATTCCGACGGCGCCGATGCAGACGGTTCCGCGGCTGCCTGTCCGGCCGTCGCGCCGTCGTCGGCCTGGTTTGCGGACGTGCGGTTTTCGGGGGCACGGACGTCGTCCACCTCGTAGGCCAGCGGATTTGGTACGCGGGAACGCAGCCACACCAGCAGCGCCAGGACCAGGATTCCGGGAATGGCGAGCACCAGCAGGGACGGGCCATATTTCCCGCCGGTGATGGCCAGCATTCCGGCCACCGTCAGCGGGCCGATGACCGCGCCCACCTGGTCCATTGCCTCATGGACAGCGAAGCCGCGTCCGCGTCCAGTCACCGCGGTGGCGTGCGAAAGCATGGTGTCCTTCGCGGGACTTCGCACCGCTTTTCCTACCCGTTCGGCGATCACCAGCAGGCAGGCCACCCAGAGCGCGCCGGCCAGGCCGAGGATGGGAACAGTGATGACCGTCAGCGCATACCCGGCGATAGTGAGCGCCCAAAACCGCTTCGTGCGGTCGGCCAACGGCCCCGAAACCAGCCGCAGGATCAGGGCCGCGGCCTCCCCGGCACCCGTCACGGCGCCGACCACCAGCGCCGACGCGCCGAAGGAGGCCAGCAACGGACCCGTGATGGACCGCGCTCCCTCATAGACAAAGTCAGCGAGCAGGCTCACCGTACCGAAGGTCAGCACGAAGGACCAGGCGCGCATCTGCGGGGTGCCGGCCGCAAGACCTGCCTTGGTCATGCCCGCGCGCCGGTTCGGGTGCTCATTGAGCAGCGCGCCGCTGCTGCCGGCGCCCGCCCAGGTCATCGAGGGTTTGCCACCGGTCACCGGCGTCGCGGTCATCCCCTGGGACGATCACTATGAATCCATAGTTCACCGGCTTGGCGAAAATCATCGGCTCGACGCGGCCCAGATGGAAGACGCAGGCGTCCCAGTCCCATTCAATCTTCAGACACGATCCCATTGGCACGTCGATCACCGCCGTTAGCCTGCCTTGGGCAAAGTCACCGCAGGTGAGCGCTGTATTGAAATTGGTCATGGCATGTCCTCTTTCCTATAACTGCTGCCAGCGGTCAGATCCGGCAGCAATGTACCGTTTCGGATACCGGATCATGCCCGCTGGACCCGCTCCGGGACCTCCGACGTAAAGATCTTTCTGTACAGATCTTCACCGTAGCTGGTGGCCGTGGGCTCGCCGGCAACCAATTTAAAGGTCCGCTTTCCGTCGTCCTGACGCTCGGCCTGCAGGAAGAGAGCCTCCGGCAGATCCTGGCCATAAAGCCCGCGCGCCAGGTCGTATAGATGGGTAACGAAGAAAACCCGTATCCGCGATTTCAGCAGGGCGAGGACAATATCCCTTGCAATGCCGGATCCCTCCCGCTCGTTGGTGGCAGCGAAGGATTCGTTGAAGAGCAGCATGCAGTTCGGCGATATTTCATCCGCAATGGCGCTCATTCTGGCCAGTTCCTCATCGAGTTTCCCGCTGACCAGGCTGGTGTCCTCCTCGCGCTTGTAGTGGGTGAAAATGCCATCACAGACGCTTGAACTGTAATAGGTGGCGACGACGAAGAGGCCTGCCTGCATCATCAGCTGGGCGATCCCGACGCTGCGCAGGAACGTGGATTTACCACCTTCGTTGGCGCCGGTCACCATGACCAGGGCCTTGCCGTCGCCGCCGACGTCATTGCCAACGACCTGTCGGGATGACGTCAGGACCAGGGAGGCATCGCATAGGCCGCACAAAGACAGACAGAGTTCGGCAGTCATGGCCTCCGGTTTCGGCAGGCAGATCTGCTGCCCCTTGCCGCTGAGCTTCTCCCGCAGGTTTAATGCGCCCACATAGAAGCCCAACTCGGCCCGCAGCAGCGAAAAGAAGCTGAGGATGTGGTCATCTGCCCGGGCAAGCGCGTTGGCCACCAGGTTGATCCCCCTGTCTTTGAGTTCGGCCAATGCCCTGAACCCGCTTTCATCCCGGTCGCTGATCTGAAAAGTCAGGGTGGAACGGTCCTGGTTGAAAAGACGCTCCAGCCAGTTTTGCTGGTTCGTTTCCGGGCTGCGCAGTGTGAAGTTGGTTCCCTGATTGGCCTTGCCCAACCCGGCGCTAATCAGCACCCCGTTGCGGAATTCCAGCGTCTTCAGATGATTCGCGATGGTGCTGAAATATTCGTCGTCGAGCTGGTCCGCGAGCATTCCAAAGAAGCGCGTAAAGCCGGGTGAGCGGAAGGACGTTGCATTGTCATCGGCCACCTGCCGCAGCTTACGGAGGACTTTTACCAGTATTTTCAGCGACTCCATCGACGTCCGCAGGACGGAACTTGGGTAATTACTGAAAATGCTGTGATAGACATGCTTCTCGGCTTCGATCGCCTCCACGGCCAGCGAATAAAGCTGCCGGATAACGGCTGGCTGCTCAAGACAATCGATCAGTATTTGCTGGCGGTATTCAATGGCCTGCGGCGTCTTCAGAATGCCCAACAGGCCTCTGCCTGCAATATCCCGGAGGAATTCGTCACCGCCGGCCATCGCGTCCAGAATTACGCCGAGCTCCAGGTCCTGGTAAAGCTCCTTAGCATTTTTTCCCAACGCGGCGGAAACATCGAAGTCTTGGTCGGGATACATCAAATAAGCCTTCATGATCCAATCCTTTCCGTTAGCCTGCCGTACGTCAGTGAGTATTTCTCCGCCAGGACCAAGGCGTAGGCCATCCCATTTGCCGGCCTTCGTTCGAGCTTAAAAGTGCGGACGGCGGGATTATCCGGGACGACGGTACTGACCATGCTCACGGTGCTCCCGCTCAACGCCGCCAATTCATCGATGAAGGTCACGCATACACAGAGCAAGTCCCGGTCTACTATCTGCGTCAATACTTCGCGGCACAAGAACACGGCGTCGGACAAGGTGGTGGAGGTGAAGATTTCATTCAAAATGACGATGCTGTTTGACGTCGCCTGGTTCAGGACGTCATGGACGCGGACCAGATCATCGGTCAATTTCCCTCTGAGGTCCTTAAGGTCTTCTTCCCGCTCGAAGTGCGTGAGGATCCGGTCCGGCAGAAATAGTTTCGCTTGCCCGCCCGGTACGGGGTACCCCAGACTTGCCAAATAGTGGAGCTGCCCGAAGGTGCGGGCGAAAGTTGTTTTGCCGCCCTGATTAGGACCGGAAACAACGAAAATCCGTTCCGTACCGGTAAGGGAGAAGTCATTGCATACCACTGGAGCATTCTTTTTCACCAGCGTATCCGCCAGTGCCAGATCGAACGTGTCCTGCACCAATTCCTCCTTCGACGTCTGGGACACTTGTGGATAGCAGAACTGCAGCCCATGTTCCTGGAGCAGTTTCAGCTCCGCGAGATACGCCAGATAAAACTGCACCTCACGGTCAAACCTGTCAATCGTGGGGTCCACGAAGTCCAAGTTGCGGTTGTTGAACAGATCAAGCGCTGCAAACACCTCGGGGAAGAGCTTCGCGACGCGGTCCAGGACCATGGCTTCCACATGATTCATCTCCAAATAGACGGACGTTTTTGCGCAGTGGTCTTTGGCAGCCCGCTGCTGGAATCTCCGGAACGTCTGTTCGACTTCGACGCTGTAGTCGCGTTCAGATTTGTATGGGGCAACGGTGACCCGGCCGCCCTTGATCCGGAAGCAATACTGCATCCCGGCCAGGTCGGTCCTGAGATTCTTCGCTTCGGCCGCCAGCGTGCGAAAGTACTCCGACGCAACGTAGCCGCTCAAAAACTTACGGAGCGCAGCAAAGCCGGCCGAACCGACGTCGGCCCTCTGCAGGGCAGCGAGGAGTGTGTTCACCGCCGCGCAGTAGATTTCCACCGTTTCCAGGAACAATGCCTCCCGCTGTCCCTGGTAAGAGAGCTTGGCGCCCTGCTCGAGCTGGTCGCGCATACTGCGCATGGTTTCGGCGAATAGTTCTATTCCGGCCAGCAGTCCACCGGTCCGGAGATCACGCATGATCCCGTGACGATACTTGATTGACTGAACGCTGGTCAGCGGCATGTAAAAGTAAGGCTTGAGCCCGTAGGCTTCGCGGCCGGCCGTGACGGTGTCAATGATCTGGCTCAGCTGCAGGTCTGTCAGGAAGGCCGCCTGCAGCACGACGTCCGGCGCGGGCGCTACGGGCGCCGGATTCTCAAAAAGGATGCTCTGAAAGGTCATGGCACGTGCCCTATCCGTAAGAATCGGACAGGAACCATAAGCCTGGTGGCAGTTGGAACCGGGATAACCGGTTCGGGCGGGATCCATCGCCTTCATTGCCATAATACAGCTACGCTTAGGGGCGTGACTACTACAAACATCGATCTTTCAGCATCGTTTAAGGCCTACGACGTCCGCGGGATCGTTGGCGAAACGATTACGACGGAGATTGTCCAGGCAATCGGCGCCGCCTTTGTGGATGTCCTGGAGCTGGCCGGACAAACCGTCCTGGTGGGCGGCGATATGCGCCCCTCCTCGCCGGAATTCTGTGCTGCTTTTGCCAAGGGCGCCACCGCCCGCGGCGCGGACGTGAAGCTGCTCAACCTGATCTCCACTGACGAGCTGTACTTCGCCTGCGGATCCCTCAAGGCCGCCGGTGCGATGTTTACCGCGAGCCACAACCCGGCCGAATACAATGGCATTAAAATGGCCAAGGCCGGCGCGATTCCAGTGTCTTCCGAAACCGGACTGACCGAAATCCGCGGACTGAGTGAAAAGTACCTCGCGGGGGGCATCCCCACTATCGGCTCCACCGGCAGCATCAGTGAGCACGATGTACTCCGGGACTACGCGGAATATCTGCGCAATCTGGTTGACCTGACCGGCTCCCGGCCGTTGAAAGTCGTGGTCGACGCCGGGAACGGCATGGCCGGTCTTACTACGCCGGCGGTACTGGGCGGGCGGTTGCTTCCGGCCCTGCCGTTCGAGATAGTCCCGCTGTACTTTGAGCTCGACGGGACTTTTCCGAATCATCCCGCCAACCCGCTGGAGCCGGCAAACCTGCGCGACCTGCAGGCCGCCGTCGTCGCCCACGGCGCGGACATTGGTCTCGCATTCGACGGCGACGCCGACCGTTGCTTTGTCATCGACGAAAAGGGCGATCCGGTATCCCCTTCCGCCATCACCGCCCTCGTCGCGCGCCGCGAAATCGCGCGGGCCAAGGCAGGCTCCGCGGTGCACGCCCCGGAGACAACCCCCGTCATCATTCACAACCTGATCACCTCCCGCGCAGTCCCCGAACTTGTCACAGCAGACGGCGGTCATCCAGTCCGCACGCGGGTTGGACATTCCTTCATCAAAGCCCAGATGGCGTCCGAGGGTGCCGTATTCGGCGGCGAACATTCAGCGCATTACTACTTCCGCGACTTCTTCAATGCAGATACGGGCATGCTGGCCGCCATGCACGTCCTGGCCGCACTCGGCGAACAGGATGGCCCGCTGTCGGAGCTGGGACGTGAGTACGAGCCTTATGTTTCCTCCGGCGAGGTCAACTCCAAGGTGACCGATGTGCCGGCAGCGGTGGCGCGGGTACGATCGGCCTACGGGCGCGACGGCGTCACCATCGACGAGCTCGATGGCCTCACCTTCACGGCAGACAACGGGGACTGGTGGTTCAATCTGCGCGCCTCCAACACCGAACCGTACCTTCGGCTCAATGCCGAAGCCCTCGACGCCGCGACCATGGAATCGGTGCGCGACGACGTCATTGCGTTAGTGCGGCAGCCGTGACCGGGCAGCAGCCGGAGCAGGCACCGGAAGGGATGATTAAGCCCGACGACGCGACCCGGGACGATCTTAATAAGCTGCTGGGCACCGCGCTCGGCATGGCGCAGGAGCAGTTGGCGGCGCATGGCGCCTTCCTGCCGGTCGGCTTGGCTGTGGGGGACGACGGCGAGATCCGAATGATCTCTGTGGTGCCCGAAGAGGGCGCGTTGGAGGCGGACATAGCCCAGGATGCGGAGTTGGACGCCGATGCGCTGATCGCCGATCTCTATGAGGTGCTGCGGCAGCAAAAGGACGTGCACCGGGCGGCCGCCGTCATCTGCGACATCCATTTGCCCGAAGAGGGCACGGACGCAATCCACGTCGTCACCGAGCACCGCAGCGGCATTTCGGTCGCCGCGGTTCAGGCCTACACGCCGCCGGAGTCCGCGGCCGCGAAGGGGACGGAACAGGCCGGCTGGACGTTCAGCGTCCCGGTCTGGGAGGCCGAAGAGATGCGGATCTGGATCTGACCAGGTCCGCATCCCATCCCGTCAAACAGTCCCGCTAGGCTGAGGCGAGCCAAAGGTCGGGACCGAAAACCTCGTAATGGATGCGTTCGGCCGGGATGCCGGAGGCCAGGGCCTGTGAACGGATGCTCTTCATAAAGGGCAACGGTCCGCACAAGTACACCGAAGCGTCGTCGGGAATGTCCAGGCCCGCAAGAGTCATGAATCCCTTATTGAAGCCCGCTTCGGGGCGTTCGAGCCAGAGCTGCAATTGGGCGGAGTCCAGCTTCTCAACATCGGCGCTCATCTGCTTCTGCAGGGCCCAGTTCTCCAGCCCCTGGTCTGCATGCAGCACCAGAACTTCGCGGTCCGAGCCGCTGTCCACGAGCGAACGCAGAATTGAGGCTGTGGGCGTACATCCGATCCCCGCCGAGGCGAGCACCAGCGGGTGGTTCCCGTCGCCGAGCGTAACGTCGCCATAGGGGTTCGAGAGCTCCAGCACGTCACCTACCTTAACGGTGTGATGCAAAACCGGCGAAACCTCGCCATCGACGTCGAGCTTGGTTGTGAAGACCCGACGCGCCGCATGTGTATCGGAGTGCAGGGAGTATTGGCGAACCTGATATATCCCGTCCGGCATGGGCACTTTGATGGTAATGAATTGACCCGGGCTGGAGGGGCTGACAGGGGTCTCGTCCGCCGGCTCGAAGGTGAAGGTCATGGAACCCACGCCAGCGGGCTCCTTGCCGGTCAATACCCAGGGGGAAAAGGGCTTGTCATTGGCGGCCTGCGCGTAGAGGCCTTTTTCAATCTTGATCAGCGCGTGCGCCATCAACCAGTAGACCTCGCTCCAGGCGCCGGCGATCTCGTCGGTGATCACATCTGAGAGCTCTTCGGCGATTGCTTCGAAAAGGTACTGGTAAACGATTGGGTACTGCTCCGGAACAATGCCCAACGACGCGTGCTTGTGGGCGATGCGGGACAAGACGGTCTCCGGGAACGAATCCGGGTGAGTCATCAGGTGCGAGGCGAAGGCGACAATACTGCCGGCCAGGGCCTGCTGCTGGATGCCGCTGGCCTGGTTGGAACGGCTGAACAGACCGTCCATCAATTCGGGGCGTGCAGCAAACATCCGGGCGTAAAAGTTGGGCGTGATTACGGGCAGACGTTCCGCTACCAGCGGCATTGTGGCTTCAATGATTGCACGGCCTTGATCCGAAAGCATTGGGTCTCCTTGGTACTGGTGATTACCGACAAGACCAAATTAGCATCTGAAATGCTAGTTTTGAGGCATTTTCTACGATTTGTAGAAAATAGTTTTTCGACCCGTAGTCAGAGCACAGAATCTGCGCTGGATTCAGGCGATTAGCTGCGGAACATTGTGTCCAAGGCCACAAAGACCGGTCGGCCCGGACGCTTCGCCGCGAGCGAGGAGATGACGACGTCATCGAGTTCGCTGTAGAAGGCCTCACGTGCCCGGGCCAGGGCGCCACGCAGTCCGCACCCGTCCAGCAGCGGACACTCCCCCAACGGCGTATGGCAGTCGGCCACGTCCGGTCGGTTGTCGAGCCGGCGCAGGAGCCAGCCCACTGTCGCCACCCGGCCCGCTGCGCTAATGGCCGCGCCGCCGGCCCGTCCGCGGGCGACCTCCACCAGACCCAACTCCCGAAGCCGGATCACTGCCTTGCTGACGTGGCTGTAGGGGATGCCAACGCTGTCGGCTATCTGATGCGACGTCAGCAGGGCAGTTCCACGCCGGGCAGTGTCCGGCGGGGAACTGTCCGCGGCAGCCGACAGCAGCATGACGACGCGCAGGCACAAATCGGAAAAAGCGTTAATGCGCACCCATCAAGAGTATCCGTTCACCCCAGACGGGACTTGAGGCCGGCCAGCTCCTGCGCCAGCTCATCCGGCAGCGAATCACCGAACCGGGCGTACCATTTCTCGATGCTCTGCACCTCGGCGGCCCACTCCTGAGGAACTACGCTCACGGCTTGGGCCATGTCCGCTTCGGTCAGATCGAGGCCGCGGAGGTCAATTGACCCGGGAGCCGGGACGAAACCGATCGGAGTTTCCACGGCTTCGGCGGTTCCTTCGATGCGCTCGATCGCCCACTTCAGGACCCTGGCATTATCTCCGAAACCGGGCCATGCAAACGAGCCGTCGGCTTTACGCCGGAACCAATTGACCAGGAAAATCTTCGGCAGCTTGTCCGGGTTTCCGGTCTTGCTCAGCGTCACCCAGTGCTTGAGGTAGTCTCCGGCGTCGTAACCGATGAAGGGCAGCATGGCCATCGGATCGCGGCGCACCACGCCCACTTGGCCGGAGGCCGCAGCAGTGGTTTCCGAAGAGAGCGTTGAACCCATGAAGATGCCATTGGTCCAGTCGCGGGACTCGGTGACCAGAGGAATAGTGGTCTTGCGCCGGCCACCAAACAAGATCGCGGAGATGGGTACGCCATTGGGCTCGTTGTACTCGGCCGCCAGCATGTCCACCTGGTCAATCGGCGTGCAGAATCGGGAGTTAGGATGTGCGGCGGTGCGGCCCGAATCCGGTGTCCAGGATTCTCCGCGCCAGTCGGTCAGGTGCTCCGGAGTCTCCTCCGTCATCCCCTCCCACCACACGCCGCCGTCGTCGGTCAGCGCCACGTTGGTGAAAATCGAATTCCCCTTGGCGATCGCCCGCATCGCGTTCGGATTTGTGCCCCAGCCCGTGCCCGGTGCTACGCCGAAAAGGCCATCTTCCGGGTTCACAGCCCTTAGCTGACCGTCCGCCCCGAAACGCAACCAGGTGATGTCATCGCCGAGGGTCTCAACCTTCCAGCCCTCGATGGTCGGATCCAGCAACGCCAGATTGGTCTTTCCGCAGGCAGAGGGGAATGCGGCGGTGACATAGTATGTTTTCTGCTCAGGTGACGTCAGCTTCAGGATCAGCATGTGCTCGGCCAGCCAACCCTCATCCCGCGCCATGGCCGAGGCGATCCGCAGGGCGTAGCACTTCTTCCCAAGCAGTGCGTTTCCGCCATAGCCGGAACCATAAGACCAGATGGCGCGTTCCTCCGGGAAATGCACAATCCACTTCTCCTCGTTGCACGGCCAAGCCACATCCGGCTCGCCGTCACGAAGGGGTGCGCCAACGGTGTGCAGTGCCGGAACGAAGAACGCATCCAGTTCTTCCAGCTTCCGAAGCACCGGGGTGCCGATACGGGCCATAATCCGCATCGACGCGACCACATAGGCGCTGTCCGTGATTTCGACGCCGAACTTGGGGTCGTCAGCCTCTAAATGCCCCATCACAAACGGGATGACGTACATAGTCCGGCCGCGCATTGAACCGGCAAAGAGCCCGTGCAGTTTTTCCTTCATCAACGTCGGCTCCATCCAGTTATTGGTGAAGCCTGCGTCGTGCTCGTTCTTTGAGCAGATGAAGGTCTGTTCTTCAACCCGGGCCACGTCTTTGGGGTCCGAGTTGCCGGCAAATGAATTGGGAAACTTTTCCGGGTTCAACCTCACGAGCGTCCCCGCGGCGACCATCTCGTCGGTCAGCCGCGCATATTCCTCCGCGGAGCCATCGACCCAGTAGATTTTATCCGGTTGAGTGAGCGCGGCAACCTCTTCCACCCAATCCAGCAAGCGCGTATTCGTGGTGGGGGCTCCCCCGACAGACTCCTGCAGCGACGTAACGCTCATGACTATTCCCTTCATCGGGTCAGTGGTGTGAAATAAATGCTAGGGCCCCAGGGTGGGTCCATTTGGAGATCACATGTGGGATGTTGTCTCTTGGCCTGACGGTGCAACCTCTACATTCCGGGGTTCTTCGCCTAGGCAACCACAAATAACCGTGATATGAATCACGTAGACCGGTATAGTAAATATGGCGGACCAGCTCCGATTTGTGGCTCGGCCCGGTTCGCGCTAAAGTTGCATACGGCTCGAGGGCCTGAATGCGTGCGTAGCTCAACGGATAGAGCATCTGACTACGGATCAGAAGGTTGGGGGTTCGAATCCCTTCGCGCGCACAACTGAGGTATCAGCAAAAGAGCCGTTAACCTGAGCAACCGCAGGTCAACGGCTTTTTTTGTTGTGGCTTCAAAACCCGCGGTACCCAGGCATCAGAGCGCGACGACCTCGGCAATGCGGTGACGGATCCCGTCGAAATGGCGATTGAGCAGCTCGGAGGCGAGCGGTTTATCTTTCTGAGCCACGGCGTTGTAGATCTTCCGATGCATCGCGGCGGTTGCCACCAGATCCCCGGACTCGACCCCGATCTCAATATGGATCTTCCGGTAAACCTTCCAAAAGACATCCATCAGACTGCTCAGAAGATCGTTCACCAGGGGCTCGAAGAGCAGCGAATGAAACTGCGCATCCGCCTCGGTGAAGTTTTCCCCGTGCCCGGCGAGTTGTTCCATCCGGCTCACGGCCGCATCAATTCGGCCCAGTTGCTCGGTGGTCATCACATCGATCGAGCTGCCGATCAGACCGGATTCCAAGGCCTGGCGAATATCCACCAGCTGCATCGCCTCCAGCCCCTGATGCCGCAGGGATAGCCTTCCCCGGAAGATCAGCCCATCGGCCAGAGCATCGAAATTGCTTGGCGCCACGAACATACCGAAGCCATGGCGGATCTCGAGCACGCCGAGCGCCTGCAGGACCTTGAGCGACTCGCGGAGCGTATTGCGGCCCACGCCGAGCGCCAGCGAGAGCTCATTTTCCGTCGGCAGCGGATCGCCTGCCTCCAGCTCACGCTCCAGAATGAGATCCATGATGTCTGCCTGCAAGGCTCGTAAGCGTGCCTGCGCGCTGAATCGTGCCTGCGGTACGACTGCCGATGTCGCCAATCTGACTCCTTATATAAAGTGTGCCGCCGCCCAGCCGGCAAGGTGCTCCGGGATCACAACGTTCAAGACATACGATATCGGATGTCTAATATCGACGGCGCAGCGGCACTGGCGGGCAGCCGGGACGAGCAGGATATCCGTGATGATTCTGTGATCACCCGCGCACTTGACGGCAGCTGTGACGTCTCTTACAGTTTTAATATAAGCATCGGACGTCCTACATCCGATATCTAACTTTCGAAATGGTGAGCCCATATGAGTAGCACTCTTGAGAATCTTCCACTGATAAAGGATGCATCCCGACGCAACTTCCTGAAGATGGCAGGGGTCCTCGGCACCGCCACAGCGTTCGCCGGTACGCTGGCCGCGTGTGGCACTTCGTCGACGACGACGACTTCCGCTGCCGCCAATACCGCCGCGGTCAATAAGGACCTGGCGATTGAAGCCGGCATCTCGTACTCGCTGTCCACCGGGTTCGACCCAATGTCCTCCTCGGGAGCCACGCCGCTGGCCGCAAACCTGCACATCTTCGAGGGCCTGGTTGAGCTCGACGCGGCCACCCGCAAGCCCTACAACGCCCTCGCCGCGTCGGATCCCCAGAAGATCGATGACACCACCTACCGGGTAACGCTGCGCGATGGCGCGATGTTCCACAACGGCACCCCGGTCACCACAGACGACGTCGCCTACTCCTTCATGCGTGTCCTGGACCCGGCCAACAAGGCCCTCTTTGCGCAGTTCATCCCCTTCATCGATACCGTCACGCCGGTGGACGCCAAGACCGTCGAGTTTAAGCTGAAGACCCCGTTCGCCGGCTTCGGCCCACGGATCTCCGTGGTCAAGGTTGTACCAAAGGCACTAGCCTCCGCCGACCAGAAGGCATTCGACGCCAAGCCGGTTGGAACCGGACCGTACAAGTTCGTTTCCGCCGCCAAGGACGACAAGATTGTCTTCGAACGCAACGACGCCTACAACGGACCCAAGCCCGCGCTCGCCAAGTCGATGACCTGGTTCCTGCTGGCCGACGCCTCCGCGCGTGTGACCGCGGCCCAGTCCGGGCGGGTCCAGGCTATCGAGGATGTTCCGTACCTGGACGTCGACGGTTTGAAGTCCAAGGTTCAGGTTGAGTCCGTGCAGTCCTTCGGCCTGCTGTTCCTGATGTTCAACTGCTCCAAGGCGCCGTATAACAAAAAGGAAGTCCGGCAGGCCCTGCATTACGCCCTGGACAAGGATGCCATTATCAAGACGGCCCTGCTGGGGAACGCTACGGCGGCAACCTCCTACTTCCAGCCGACGCATCCGGACTACCAGAAGGCCGCCACGGTCTATGGGTTCGATGCGGATAAGGCCAAGAAGCTGCTCGCTGACGCCGGTGTCAGCGACCTGTCGCTGACACTGACCACGACGGACACCGCCTGGGTGAAGGATGTCAGCCCGCTGATCAAGAAGAACTGGGACGCAATCGGCGTCAACACAACGCTTGAAGCACTGGCCTCGTCAGCCGTTTACGCACCGGATAAGGTCGGCGGCCTCAAGTATGACGTCGTCGCCGCTCCGGGTGACCCGTCGGTCTTCGGCAACGACGCGGACATTCTGCTGAGCTGGTTCTACCGCGGCGATGTCTGGGCCAAGAACCGCTTTGGCTGGGCCGACCAACCGCAGTACGCGGCTGTGCAGACCAAGATGGACCAGGCTACTCAGGCAACCGGCGATGCCGCCAAGAAACTGTACAAGGAAATCATCGACATCATTGCCGAAGAGGCGCCGTTGTACCCAATCTTCCACCGCAAGCTCCCCACCGCCTGGGACGCCACGAAGCTCTCGGGCTTCGCACCGCTCCCGACGACCGGCCTGAGCTTCATCGGCGTCGGCCGGACGGCGTAGCGTCTGGCTGCATGACACAGACCAAAGGGGCTGTGGCCTCGCGGCCCCGGCCCCTTTGTTCTGACCTCGATCTAACTACGAACACGCCCCGCCTTTGACGCAGCACACCCTGCGGATAAACCGAAACAAACCGGAGAAGCAAATTGGTAATGTTATTGCGACTGCTGGGACGCCGGCTCGCAGCACTTCCGCTGATGATCCTGGGTGTCACCCTGCTGGTCTTCGTTGTGCTGCAGTTTGCCCCAGGTGACCGCGCCGTGGCAGCCCTCGGCGAAGGGGCAACGCCGGAGGCACTGCAGCAGTACCGGCTGGAAAACGGCCTCAATGACCCAATGTTCCTGCAGTACTTCAGGTATTTGGGAAACCTCATCACCGGAGACTTCGGCAAGACACTCCCGCCGCAGAAGGACATCACGAAAGTCATCGCCCAGGCGTTCCCGCTGACGCTTGAGCTGACCTTCCTGGGCGTGCTCATCGCCGTCGTCGTCGCACTGGTATTCGGCGTGCTGGCCGCGCTGTACCGCGATACCTGGGTGGACCAAGTGGTTCGCGTGTTTTCGATCGCGGCCATCGCCACCCCCTCCTTCTGGCTCGGCATCCTGCTCATCCAGTGGTTCGCCCTGGGCACCAACTCGATCTTCCCTTCCGGCGGCCTGGCCGACCCATCGGCAGGCTTCAATGGCTGGATTAAGTCCATGGCACTTCCGGCCCTGGCCCTTGGCGTTCCCGTCTCGGCGTCCCTGATCCGCGTGGTCCGCACATCCATGGTGGAGGAACTGGACCGTGACTACGTCCGGACCGCCGTCGGCAACGGTGTCCCCTACCGCGAGGTTGTGTCAAAAAATGTGCTTCGCAATGCGCTCGTTACCCCGGTGACCGTGCTGGGTCTTCGCGTTGGCTACCTGCTCGGCGGCGCCGTCGTCATTGAAATGATTTTCTCCCTGCCCGGCATGGGTCAGCAGATTCTCAACGGCATTACCAGCAAGGACACCAATCTGGTGCAGGGCGTAGTGCTCGTCATCTCCGTGACCTTCGTGCTGGTGAACATCCTTGTTGACCTTCTCTACCTGCTCATTAACCCCCGAATCAGGACGGTCTAAGCCATGCGCAGCAAACTTGCCGAACGGTTAAGCGCTCCGGGACTGCGGTTCAAGGCCCTGTCCCTGTCCTCCAAAATTTCCCTGCTTTTCCTGATTTTCATTATTGTGATGGCCATTCTGGCCCCGGTCATTGCCCCGCACGATCCGCTGAACACCGGCATTCCGGCCCAGGCTCCAAGCTCTGAGAACTGGTTCGGCACCGACCGGCTGGGCCGCGACGTCTTCTCCCGTCTGCTCTACGGCGCGCAGTCGTCGCTGGAAATCGGTCTTGGCTCGGTGATACTGGCCATCATTCTGGGCGCCACGCTGGGTTCTCTCGCCGCCACCACGTCCAAGACACTCAGTGAAATCATCATGCGCACCATGGATGTGCTGATGGCCTTCCCCGGCATCGCCCTGGCCGCAGTGCTGCTGGCCTCCTTCGGTAATTCTGTTCCGGTCATCATTGTGGCCATTGCGATCATTTATACGCCGCAGATTGCCCGCGTGGTCCGCGCCAATGTTCTGGCACAATACGGCGAGGACTATGTCCGGGCCGAGCGCGTCATCGGGGCCGGGCGGACCTATATTCTGCTCAAGCACATTGTGCGCAACACGGCGGCCCCGGTCCTGGTGTTCGCCACGGTCATGGTGGCGGACGCGATCATCCTCGAGGCCTCGCTGTCCTTCATCGGAGCCGGGATCCAGGATCCCGCGCCGTCCTGGGGCAATGTGATCTCCTACGGCCGCAATCTGGTCCTCTCCGGCGGCTGGTGGGCCACGACTTTTGCAGGTCTGACCATTCTGCTGACCGTGCTGGCCTTGAATGTACTGGCCGAGGGCCTGACCGATGCCATGGTCAACCCGAGGCTGCGCAAGGCCCCGAAGGTAAACGACGACGACGGCTCGGCCGCCGCCCTCGCCCGCATGGGGCTGGATACGGAGGTGGCCACCTCACCGGCCCAGCCATCCGTCGTCGAAGGTCACGAACTGGACCAATTCGAGCAGCAGGGACCCGGGGCGGAAATTGTCACCGGCTCCGAGCTCGCGGGCGTGCTGGACGATCCGCACGCCGCCGCCAACCCGTTCGCCCTGCTCGATCATGAACTCACGCTGCTGCGCGATATTGAAGAGCAGCGCACTGACCGTCTGCCGCAGGTCAGCCCGGCGGCCCGCACGGTGCTGGAAGTGCGTAACCTCTCGATTCGATTCCCCGGCCGCTTCGGTGAGA
Source organism: Arthrobacter terrae (assembly GCF_015708085.1). Lineage (GTDB taxonomy): Bacteria > Actinomycetota > Actinomycetes > Actinomycetales > Micrococcaceae > Arthrobacter_M > Arthrobacter_M terrae. Next base: position 25,381 of record NZ_JADNYM010000014.1, read on the forward strand.
CTGCCATCGTGGACAATGTCAGTTTCACCGTCCGTGAGGGCGAAACAATGGGGCTGGTCGGTGAATCCGGCTGCGGTAAATCCATCACGTCTTTGGCCATCATGGGGCTGCTGCCCAAGACGGCCAGGATCAACGGCTCGATCAAGTTCGATGGCAAGGAGCTGCTGGATTCCGACGCCGGGATCAGCGACGCGAAGGCGTACCAAGGCCTGCGCGGCGAGCAGATCGCCATGGTCTACCAGGATGCGCTCAGCTCGCTCAACCCCTCCATGCTGATCAAGGATCAGATGAGCCAGCTGACCAAGCGCAATGGCCGCAAGACGCCCAGGGAGCTGCTGGAACTGGTCAAGCTGGACCCGGAACGCACGCTCAAGAGCTACCCGCATGAACTCTCCGGCGGCCAGCGCCAGCGGGTACTCATTGCCATGGCACTCTCCCGGTCACCGCGGATTGTCGTCGCCGATGAGCCGACGACGGCACTGGACGTCACGGTGCAGAAGCAGGTGGTGGATCTGCTCAACGAGCTGCGCGATCAGCTGGGCTTCGCGATGATCTTTGTCAGCCACGATCTGGCCCTGGTTGCCTCGCTGGCACACCGCATCACGGTGATGTACGCGGGGCAGGTGGTGGAATCGGCACAGGCGTCCGAACTGCTGCAGAATCCGCAGCACGAATACACCCGCGGCCTGCTCGGTGCCGTGCTCTCGATCGAGGCACATGCCGTCCGGCTGCACCAGATTCCGGGAACCGTCCCCTCACCGCGGGATTTCTCCGCCGGGGACCGGTTTGCCGGGCGCTCGCTGCGCCCGGACGCTGACCCGGCTCAACAGCTGGCCTTCGTGAAAGTCCGCAACAGTGATGCTGCCGGCACCGACAAGGACCACTTCTGGGCGAGCCACCGGAAGGACGACGCGCCGGTCCTGGCCGGAGTTGGCACCGCCCAAGCGGGCACCACACAGTCGGGCACCACCCAGTCAGGCACGGCCCAGTCGCAAACTGCCGGGAAAGGCGCGAAATGAGTACTGTTCTGAACCCCTCCCAGCCGGAGCTCAACGATGCTCCTGTCATTGAACTGCGCGACCTGCATGTGCACCACCGCACTCGCTCCGGCGGCCTGTTCAAGCCGAACTATGTCAAGGCTGTCAATGGCGTGAACTTCACGGTCAGCCGCGGCGAAACCGTCGGCATTGTCGGCGAATCGGGTTGCGGAAAGTCAACGCTGGCAAGCGTTCTCGTGGGCCTGCAGGCACCGACCTCCGGAGAGGTCTTCTTCCACGGCCGTCCCGCCGTCAAGCGCAGCGCCAAAATGCGCAAGGAGTTCGGCCGCGCCGTCTCGGTCGTCTTCCAGGATCCTTCCACCGCCTTGAACCCGCGGATGACAATCCAGGACATCCTGACGGATCCACTGGTGATTCATGGCATCGGCAACGCCGCTTCCCGGGCCGCCAAGGTCAGCGATCTGCTGGCCCTGGTGGGACTGCCGCAGTCGGCCGCCGAGGTCACCCCCTCCCAGGTTTCCGGCGGCCAGCGGCAACGCGTCGCGATTGCCCGGGCGCTTGCGCTTGGACCGGATGTGATTGTCGCCGATGAACCAACGTCCGCACTGGACGTATCCGTGCGCGCGCAGGTGCTGAACCTGCTCTCAGATCTGAAGAAGGAACTCGACCTGGGGATGGTCTTCATCAGCCACGACATCCAGACGGTGCGCTACGTTTCGGACCGGATCTGCGTCATGTACTTTGGCCGGATCGTCGAGGAAGGTCCGGCCCGCGAGGTGTTTGACAATCCCAGCAACGATTACACCAAAATGCTGCTGGGCGCCGCGCCCTCGCTGCTGCACACCTAGCTTCGCTGGCGTCCGGACAGCTGCTCAAATTTTCATCTATTACCAACAACTATTTTGGAGAATACTGTGACTTCCGTCGCTACCCGTTTCCAGGGCGTTATCCCGCCCGTCGTCACCCCGCGCACCCTCGAGGGATCCATTGATGTTCCGTCGCTGGAAAACGTCGTCAAGCACCTGCTCGACGGCGGTGTGGACGGACTATTCGTACTCGGCTCCTCCGGCGAGGTCAGCCATATGACGAACACCGAGCGGGACCTGACGCTGCGTACAATTGCCGGCGTCAACGCCGGCGCGGTTCCGCTCTTTGTCGGCGCCTGTGAGCAGACCACCGCACGCGTGATCGAAGAAGGAAAGCGCGTCGTCAGCCTCGGCGCCGATGCCCTGGTGGTGACGTCGCAGTACTACGCCGTGAGCAACGCGCAGGAAAATGCGACCCATTACCGCAGCATCCATGCCGCCATCGACGTCCCGATCTTCGCTTACGATGTCCCCGTGCGCACCCACTTCAAGCTCCCCACGGATCTGCTCGTTGAGCTCGGCAAGGAGGGTGTGCTGGCCGGCGTCAAAGATTCCTCCGGTGACGACGTCTCTTTCCGGCAGCTATTGCTGGCAGCGCAGGACATTCCCAATTTTGACATCTTCACCGGTCACGAGGTCGTTGTCGACGGCGCGCTGCTTGGCGGGGCCCAGGGCGTTGTTCCCGGACTCGGTAACGTGGACCCGCGCGGCTACAAGAACCTGTACGAGGCCGCCATGGCTGGTGACTGGGCCAAGGCCGCTGCCGAGCAGAACCGCCTTGCCGATGTTTTTGAGATCGTCTATACGCCGCAGCCGGGACGGCTGTCCGGAAACGCCGCCGGTCTTGGAGCCTTCAAGACTGCACTGATGCTGATGGGCGTCATTAAGACGAATGTGATGAGTGCTCCGATGCTGGCGCTGGATGAGGGCGAGACGGCCGCGGTAAAGGTGATCCTGGAGCGTACGGGCCTGATCTAGGCTGGGCCAGGAAACGCCCTGCCCCAACCCGCTTCCCTGCCCGCCGATGACTGCTTACTCCTGAGGATTGAAGTATGACGCATGTGATTGGGATCGACCTCGGCGGGACGAAGACCGCGGCGGGGGTTGTGTCAGCGGACGGGTCCGTGCTGTTTACCGCGCAGACGCCGACGCTGAATCGGGCCGGCGGCGAGGCAATTCTGGAGGCCACCGCCGGCCTGGTCGGGGGGCTGCGGGAGCGGGCCGCTGCTGCGGGCATCGAGGTTTCCGCCGTAGGCATGGGATCCGCCGGCGTCATCGACGCTGACCGTGGCGTCGTGGTCTCGGCAACGGACGCCATCCTTGGCTGGGCCGGAACCCGGATCACAACCGGATTGCAGACACGGCTGGGCCTGCCGGCGGGGGCCGTCAGCGTTGTCAACGATGTCCATGCCCACGCCATCGGTGAGGCGTGGCTGGGCGCTGGCGCCGGATCCTCCAGCATGCTCCTGCTCGCCTTCGGGACCGGCGTCGGCGGGTCGTTCGTCGTCGGCGGCCGGCCGCTGTTGGGACACCGCTATGCAGGGGGCCACGTAGGGCACTTTGCGTCCAGTTATGCCGTGGCCGCTGATGGCACTAAGTTGGCGTGCACCTGCGGTCGTCGGGGGCATGTGGAAGCCATCGCCTCCGGGCCGGCACTGCATGCACTCTATCTGCGCCGCGGCGGCGATCCTGACGCCGTGGACACTCGAGAGGTGCTCGCCCGTGCCGGTGCCGGCGAGGCGGTAGCACTGGGAGCCGTCGACACCGCCGCGCGCGCCGCTGGAGAGGCAATCGGGGGGCTGGCAAATGTGCTGGACCCCGAGCTGGTGGTGGTCTCGGGCGGTCTGGCCGATGCCGGGGCACTGTGGTGGGACCGGATGACTCTCGCGGCAGCCGAGGAGCTGATGCCTCCGCTGGCGGGGCTGCGGATTGAGCGCGCTAGGCTGGGCAACACCGCGGCCATCGTCGGAGCCGCTGCGCTGGTTCTGCGCGCGTAATCGATCGTCGGCTTTGACAAATTATTAGGAGTTAGCATGACCTTGAAACTGACCAATTTGGACGTCCTCAAGGGCCAGCTTATTGTTTCCGCCCAGGCGTACCCCGGCGAGCCGATGCGGGATCCGCGGACCACCGCCCAGGTAGCGGCCTCGGCCGTCATCGGAGGCGCCGCGGCGGTCCGGGTCCAGGGCATCGCTGATATCCAGTTCACCCGTTCTGCCGTTGAAGTGCCCGTAATCGGACTCTGGAAGGACGGCCACGACGGCGTCTTCATCACCCCCACCCTCCGCCACGCGCTGGCATGCGCCAACGCCGGTGCGCACATTGTGGCCATCGACGGTACCCGCCGCCCCCGCCCGGACGGACTGGACCTCGCCGCAACGATTGCCGGCATCCACGCAGAATCCAATGCTCTTGTGATGGCAGACTGCGGCTCACCGGCAGATGCTGCGGCGGCGGCAGAAGCCGGCGCAGACCTGCTCGGCACCACGCTGGCGGGCTATTCCGGCGAACGCACCAAAACGCAGGGGCCGGATCTGGACATGCTGGCGCAGATCGTTGCGGCGGATCTGGGCCTGCCGCTGATCGCGGAAGGACGCATCCATACCCCGGCGCAAGCCCGGCAGGCGCTCGATGCCGGGGCGTTCGCCGTCGTCGTCGGAACCGCTATTACGCACCCGGCCTCCATCACCGGCTGGTTCAAAGACGCTCTCAGCGCATAGTTTGCGTAGCACCGCGTATCGACCGTGCCGCACATGCTCGAAACCGGTCCGTATCGTGCATGAGCGGCATAGTCGACGTAGGCTCGACTCATGGCTCAGACGCGAACGGTTGATGTTGTTATTATCGGTGCCGGTGCTGTGGGCGAAAATGCCGCAGACAAGGTCGTACAGGGGGGCCTCTCAGCGGTACTGATCGAGGCCGAACTGGTCGGCGGGGAATGCTCCTATTGGGCCTGCATGCCGTCGAAGGCGCTGTTGCGGCCCGGAGCGGCGCTCTTGGCGGCCCAGTCTGTGGCCGGTTCGCGGGAGGCTGTCACCCAGACGCTGGATGCGGACGCGGTGCTGAAACGCCGGGATGAGTTCACCTCGCACTGGCAGGACGACAGCCAGGTCAGCTGGGTGGAGAACGCCGGCATCGAACTCATCCGCGGACATGCCTGGCTCACCGGGGAGCGCTCCGTTGAGGTGGCGGGGAACGACGGCGGCACGCACGTTTTGCACGCCACGCACGCCGTAATCCTGGCAACCGGTTCCGTGCCCACTGCTCCCCCGCTGCCCGGATTGGCTGACATTGAGTATTGGGGCACCCGCGAAGCGACGTCAGCGCAAACCGTACCGGATCGGCTGACGGTCTTCGGCGGCGGCGTCTCCGGTACCGAACTGGCACAGGCGTTCGCCCGGCTCGGTTCCAGCGTCACGCTTGTGGCCCGTGGCGACCTGCTCACGATGTATCCAACCGAGGCCCGCGAGCTGGTCAAGGCCGGCTTGCGCGCTGACGGCGTTGACCTGCGGCTACACACCTCTGCGGACAGCGTGCAGCGCAATGCCGGCGGCGAGGTGGAACTGGTCCTCTCCGAGGGCGGCGGAACGGTAACGTCCGATGAACTGCTGGTTTCCACCGGCCGGCACCCGGCACTGGAGGGGCTGGGGCTGGAGAGCATCGGGCTGGAACCGAAGAAACTCACGACCGACACCACCGGCCGGGTTGCCGGCAAGGATTGGCTGTACGCCGTTGGGGATGCTGCCGGGAAGGTGCTGCTGACACATCAGGGCAAATACGAGGCGCGTGCCACAGGCACAGCCATCGTGGCCCGCGCGGCGGGAACACTGCACGGCGATCCCGCCCCCTGGAGCGCGGGCGCGCAGACGGCCAACGACGGAGCGGTACCGAACGTTGTTTTTACCGACCCGGAGATTGCCTCGGTCGGCTTGTCTCTCCAGCAGGCGCGCGACGGCGGACGAAACGTTTCCGAGGTGTCCCTGCCGATCGCGGTGGCCGGATCCGCACTGTATGCGGACGACTATAAGGGCTGGGCCCAGCTGGTGATCGACGAGGATGACAAGACACTGTTGGGTGCCACCTTTGTTGGTCCGGACGTCGCCGAACTGCTGCATTCGGCCACGATCGCCGTCGTCGGGCAGGTTCCGCTGGAGCGCCTGTGGCACGCCGTCCCGTCCTACCCCACAGTGAGCGAGGTTTGGCTGCGGCTGCTGGAGAAATATGGTCTCTAAGGCTATTTGAACTGACCGGTCAGTTTTGATAGGATTTTCATGGCTCATTAATCCACCGGAAGGCCATGCCTGTGCTGTCGGCTTCGAAGCTCCATGTCCAGGGCCGTCACCGGGACCTTCTCCCGGCGACCAGCCTGGCGCCTCAGCGCGGAACCCTGCTCCTGGTCCAGGGTGACGGCCAGGACCGGCGCACCGCGCTGGCGCTGACCCTGACCGGAAGAATGCGGCCCACGTCCGGATCCGTGCACTGGGGACATGAAGAGGGCATTGCCCATCTGCGCCGGCACAGCGCGCTGATCGACGCACCGGACGTCAACGAACCCGAGCAGCATCTGAGCGTGCAGGATCTGACCGCGGAGGACCTGGCCCTGGTTCCGGGTAAATTCCGCGACCGTACCCGCCCGGCGGCATGGTTGGCCAAGCACGGGCACGCGGATATTGCCGCCAAATGGGTCGACGAACTGGCCCCGGAACCGCGGCTGAAGCTGCTGACCGATCTGGCCCTGGCGAACGCGGACGTCGATGTCCTGGTGGTCGACTCACCGGATAGGCACAGCGCCGATCCGCAGGACTGGCTACCGTTCCTGCAACGGCTCGCGGCAGGCAACGGCACATCAGCCACGTCCGGCACGCCCGACTCGTCCGGCACGTCAGACACCGCAGTCCCGGTGCGTCCGCTGACGGTGATTGTCACCGTCGCGACCATACCGGGGAACTTCCATGGCGCCGTCGCCCGTCTGGGAGACGCACCTCCCGGGGTAACCCCAGCCGGGAGCCCGGGCACGGAACCGGCCCCTAACGACGAATCGCAGGAAACCACATGACCGTCCTCCGTCTCGCTCTTTCCGAGCTCAAGCGCATGACGGGGGGCCTGCTTCCGAAGCTGACCATCCTGGCGCTGATCATGGTTCCGCTGCTCTACGGGGCTCTTTACCTGTATGCCAACTGGGATCCGTACGGCAATCTTGACCAGCTTAAGGCGGCCGTTGTTGTTCAGGACCAGGGCGCCACCACCAAAGACGGCAAGCAACTCCAGGTGGGCAATCAGGTGGCGCAGACGCTGATCGACGGCAAAAAATTCGACTGGGTCAAGGTGGATTCTGTCCAGCAGGCGGACAGTGGCGTGGAATCCGGCGAGTACGCATTTGCCCTGAAAATCCCCCGGGACTTTTCCGAAAACCTCGCCTCACCCGAGCATTTTGATTCCGCGAAACAGGCTATTTTGGGCGTCACCACCAATGATGCCAACAACTATCTGCTGACCTCCATTGTGGACAAGGTGACCACGCAGGTGCACGAATCCGTGGCCAAGGAGGTCGGGCAGGCCACGGCGGACACGCTGCTGACCGGCTACGGCACCATTCACGCGCAGATCGTCAAGGCGGCCGACGGCGCCAGCCAGCTGGCATCAGGAGCGGCAGGTTTGCGGGACGGTGCAGCACAATTGCACGCGGGCACGAGTACGCTGACCGGCGGCGCGAATCAGCTGGTGGACGGCCAGAGCCAGCTGGTGGCCGGAGCGGACCGGCTTAATACCGGAGCCGCGCAGCTGAGCACCGGTCTGGGCCAGCTGCAGTCCCAAACCACCTCGTTGCCGACAGACAGCCAGGCACTCTCCACGGGCGCCGCCCAGGTGGCGGCAGGAAACGCGACGCTGAACACGAAAGTCCAGGACGCCGTCGGGGGGCTTGATCAACTGGATGCGGCGGCAAAAACCGGCTTCTCGCAGCGGCTCGATGCGCTCGTGGCAGCCGGAACGATCCCCAAGGAAGACGCGGACAAGATCAAGGCCGACGTCCAATCCGCCCCGGTCAGCCAGGCCGTGCAGGATGCCAAGGCGAAGCTGAATATCGATGCTGCGGACGTGCAGCAGCTGGCGGCGGGCTCGCAGGCCGTGGCCGGGGGCGCTGCCAAACTCGCCGCGGCCGCTCCGACCCTGACCGGCGCCATCACCCAGGCCAACGACGGCGCTGCCCAGCTCTCCGCCGGGGCCGCAACGCTGGCCAGCGGTCAGCAGACCGCCCTGGACGGCAGCCGCCGGCTCGCTTCGGGCGCGACGACGCTTGAGGGCGGCGCCACCAAGCTCGATGACGGTGTGCAAACGCTGTCCTCCGGTGCAGCCACGCTGGCCGATGAACTCGCCAAGGGTGCCGGTCAGGTCCCTCATCCCGACGACGCGCAAAAAGCCAATGCCGCCAAGGTCATCTCGGACCCAATCGCGGTCAATTCGCTGTCCCAGGCTCAGGCCGCCAACTACGGCTCCGGGCTGGCACCATTCTTCCTCGTTCTGGCCCTGTGGATCGGTGCGTTCATGCTGGTCCAGGCCATGCGGCCGGTGACCCAGCGCGCCCTGGCCTCCAACGCACCGTCCTGGAAAATCGCCGTCGGCGGCTGGCTGCCGTTCTTCCTGGTCTCCACGCTGCAGGCCGTGGTGATGTACCTGGTGGTCTATTTCGGACTCGGACTGAACCCGTCGCATCCGGTACTGACCCTGGGTCTGCTGCTGCTGGCCTCGATGGCCTTCACCGCCATTATCCAGGGCGTCGTGGCGCTGCTGGGCACGGTGGGAAAGTTTGTGGTGCTGATCCTGCTGGTGCTCCAGTTGGTCAGTTCCGGCGGCACGTTCCCCTGGCAGACCACGCCGGGACCGCTGCATGCGATCCACACCGTCATGCCCATGGGCCACGTAGTGGAAGGCATGCGGCACCTGATCTACGGTGCGGGTCTGGCCCCGGTGGGACCAATTGTGCTGGGCCTGATCGGCTACACGCTCTTCGGTCTGCTGTTGTCCTTCCTCGCAGTACGCAAGCATAAGTTCTGGACGCTGAAGACTCTGCAACCGGAGATCGCGGTATGAGCGAACCTGCCCGCCCCGCCCAAACGCGGCGGCCCGTCCGGACCAACGCCACCCGGCAAAAACTGTTCGAGGCATCAATGCTGCTGATCGGCGAGCGCGGACCCGCCAACGTTACCGTGGACGAAATCGCGGCCGCGGCGGGAGTTTCCAAGGGCACCGTGTATTACAACTTCGGCAGCAAGTCGGAGATGATCGCGGCCCTACTGGAGCACGGCGTGGAAATGCTCGAGTCCCGCTTGGCATCTGCTTCGCCCGCTGCGAAGGCCGTGGACGATCTGCAGGAAATGCTCGGCGCCATGCTGGATTTTTTCGCCGAGTATCCGTCCTTCGCCCAACTGCTGGTCAGCGAAATGTGGCGTACCCCCGGCGAGTGGCACGAGACCCTGACCCTGCTGCGCGAACGGCTGGTCAGCGTTATCGGCGCCGCGGTGGAACGCGTGGCACAGGAGAACCAGGTCGATACTCAGATCACCCCGGCCAGCGTCGCCGGGGCGATCCTGGGAGCAACGTTCGTGATCGGGCTGGACCGGCTGGTGTTCCATCCGGACCGCTCGCGGGAACAGGCCCTGGCAGTGGTCATGACCGTCATCCGCGGCTATCTGAGGTAACCCCGGGGGCAGTGGCTGGGTTTCAGGCCGCGCGCGGAACCGCGAAAGCCGTGGCGCGGGCGTCCTGACCATCGAGCCCGGCCCAGGATCCGGCGTACTCGAAGACCGCCAGCGCACTGGTGGGGTAACTCATGGCCAGATTCGTATACGCTGCCTCATCCGAATCCCGGGAGGCCAGCCGCAGACCCAGATCCTGGATGCCCGGCAGATGACTGATCACCAGCAACGTCCGGACAGTCTGGGGCAGATTGTTCACGACGGCGAGCATCTCCCCCGCTGAGGCAGCGTACAGCCGGTCCTCCAGCTTGGCAGTGGGCGCCTTGTCGCCGAGCTGCTGACACACCCACGTACAACTCTGCCGTGCCCGCAGAGCGCTGGAACAGAGAATAAAATCAGGGATCACCGAGTTTTCCAGCAGCCACCGGCCCGCAACGGCCGCATCCGCGTGCCCGCGCTGCGCCAGCGGCCGGTCATGGTCCGCCACACCCAGCGGGTACGCGGCCTTGGCATGGCGCATTAGGACAAGCCGCAGCAGGTGTGTTTCGCTCATGACCTCAGTCTAATGACCGCCGTTAGATGGAGTATTCCGGAGCCGCCCAGACCACTACTTCGGGATGCTCGTAGAACCGGTACCCCTCGCCGCGGACCGTGCGGACGGTATTGGCCAGCCGGCCCAGCTTGGACCGGAGCCGGCGGATGTGGACGTCGATGGTGCGCTCATTAGGCACCTCGTCCGCATTACGCCACAGCCCGTCCAGGAGCTCCTCGCGTCCCACCGTTCGGGTGCCGTGTTCCACCAGGTAATTGAGTAATTCAAATTCCTTGAACGTCAGATTCAACGTCTCCCCATCCAGGTGCACTTCCCGGCGCGCCAGATCAATCAGCACCCCGGTGGGCCGGGTTTCGGGCACCGTCCGTAGCCGGGCCGTTTCCTGACGCTGACGGGCCGGCCCCGCCGGATCCCCGAACGTGGACCGGACAACGTCCAGAGCCGTCCCGGGAGCATCCGCCGGGGCTATGGCGACGGCGGCATAGCTCTGCGCCTGCGGCAGCAGCGTCTGCGCGTAGGCCCGGATGTCCTGGGCCAGCTTAGCCAAGGAGGTTCCCGCCTCGGCCGCCGTCTCCTCATCCACTCCCACATACAGGACAAACCCGCGCGCAACATTCTCCACCTGGGCACTACGACGGTTCTCTAAGCCGGGAACAACGGCTGCTGGAGCACGCACGGGAGCGGCCGGGAGGTAAGGAGGGCGGCTGCCCTGAGCGGGCGCCAGGGTTCGGGAGTCCTGATACCCGAGACCGTAACCTGTCCCCGGCGCCGGGTGTGGCTGGCGATCGGCAAATTGCGCCCGGAAATTATTGTTGGTGGCGCCGCCGGTGGCGGCCTTGCCCGCGTTTCGGACGGAGATGTGGACGTATCCGGATGCTACTGACATGGTGACCTCGATGTGAATAGCCGCTTTGGCGGCGCGAATGCTTTGTCACTCCCGCCTAAGTGGCAGGGTGAATGCCCATGACGGGCAGGCCCGAAGGCCCATAATGCCTAAACTCCGGGGTAGTGAGTCAGGCCTGCATTCGACAACAGCACATGAGCCTGCCAGCGGTTTCGCTGGGCAGGCTCCCTGCGGCTGCAGATGCCATTGAGTGGATGTTCACACTGAGAGTCTGCAACGTAACAAACCCGACGTGCAAGTAACATTGGGTAAAACTGTCCGCATGCTGAGACGAAGACGTCCAGAGTGACGCACGTCATGCCTTATCCAGCGGCCTGCACTGGCCGCGCTTACGGCTGGGTTGCCGAGCTGCCGCTGCATGCATGCCGGCAGAAAAGTGAGACCAAGGTCCGCCGCTTTATTGCCGCCGCGGGTCACGAACTACGCACACCGCTGACGGCCTCCACGGATATGCCGGACTGCTGCATGCCAACGGAATTCTGACAGATGAAGGGAGGAATTCGGTGGACCGGGAGCACCGGGGCACCTCATTCATCGTCCACCTGCCGCCGAGGCTGGTTATGCTGTGAGACCAAGGTCTAGCCGCGCAGCGGCCGCCGAAAACTGAACTGCGTCACGCTGTGCATTTGATCGCGCAACCGGACGTCGTTGCGCCGATTGAGCAGGACCAGCGCCCAGACACCCGCCACCAGGGCAACCACAGCGCCGATTCCGACCGACCAACGGGCCCCGAAGACGGTCCCGATCCAACCGACCAGCGGTGCCCCTATTGGCGTTCCGCCCTGCAGCACCACCATGTACACCGCAAGAACGCGTCCGCGCATCACCGAATCCGTGGAGAGCTGGACGCTCGTGTTGCAGGCGTTCATAAACGTCAGCGAGGCCAGCCCCACGGGGATCAGGGCAAGGGCATAGAGCCAGTAGCTGGGCATCAGCGCCGCGACGGCAACGAACACCGCGAACGCCAGCACCCCGCCGATTACGTAGCGCATTCGTGTGCCCTGCCGCCGGGCCGCCAGCAGCGCCGCCGCCAGTGTGCCCACGGCCATGACCGAACCCAGCAGCCCGTACTCGCCGGGCCCCAGATGGAAAACCTCCGTGGCCATCAGTGCGTTAGTGATCTGGAAGTTCATCCCAAAGGTGGCGACCACCCCGACCAGCACCATAATCATCATCAGGTCCGGACGCTGCCGGATATAGACCAGGCCCTCCCTGATCTGCCCCTTGCCCCGCGGTGCGCGGGCGCTGGTATGCAGCTCGTCGGTGCGCATCCGCAACAGCGATATCAGCACGGCAAGGAAGCTGGCCGCGTTGAGCAGGAACGCGGTACCGGTGCCAAAGTAGGCAATCAGCAATCCGGCCACGCCGGGGCCGGCCAGACGGGCGAGGTTAAACGAGGCGCTGTTGAGGGCGACGGCGTTTGGAACGTCGCGCTGCTCCACGACCTCGGAGACAAACGCCTGCCGGGACGGGGCGTCAATGGCACTGGCAACGCCAAGCAGCAGTGCGATGGTAAAAACCTGCCAGAGCTGGACGGCATTGGTCACCACCAGTAGTCCAAGAGTCAGCGCGCACAGCCCCATTGCCGTCTGTGTGCACAGCAGTATCTTGCGCTTGGAGACGCGGTCCCCCAGCAGCCCGGCGAACGGGCCGATAAAAATGATCGGGAGGAACTGCAGACCCGTGGTGATGCCCACCGCCGTCCCGGAGTGGTTGGTCAGGATGGTCAGCACCAGCCAGTCCTGCGCCACCCGCTGCATCCAGGTCCCGATATTGGAGACCAGCGCACCGCCGACCCATAACCGGTAGTTATGGACCTTCAGGGCCCGGAACATTTCCTTCATTTGCCGCTCATTCGCTGCAGGATACACGCCGCATCGGCGAGCACGGCACGCTCTGCGGGTTCCATCCCCGCGAGGCGTTCCGCCAGCCATGCCGTCCGGTGGGTGCGCGCCTGGGCCAAAATGGCGCGGCCGGCCGGCGTGATATTCACCAGCACCTGCCTGCCATCCGTGGGGTGGTCACTGCGGTTCACCAGCCCGGACCCTTCCAAGGCGTTCACGATCCTTGTCATCGACGGTGCCTGGACGTGCTCCCGGTCGGCGAGCTGCCGCAGGGTCATCGGATCCGGGTGGATCGCCGCGAGCACGGAATACTGGCCCGGCGATACGGCCTCGCCGCTGCCCTCCGTACGCAGCCGTCGCGAAGTGCGCATCACGGCGATCCGCAGATCAACGGCCAGGGCGCCGACATCCTCCGGAGCCGACAGCTCCGCACGTTCTACTATTGTCATATAGTTACCTTAGGTCATTACCCTTGCTAAGTACATTCGGCCAATGAGGCATCGGTCTTTGCCCCCGGGGAACTACGCCAGCGATACCGCGAAGACCGGGAGGGCCAGCTCGACGCACTCGGGCTCATCCTGAACGCGGTCATCCTGCGGAACATTCGGCCGCATCGGCTACTGGGACGGGCGCGCGGTGGAGTCGGACTTTGGTGCTGTTGCGCCCTTGGCCAGCGTGGCGTCGTCGTGGGCCGGGGTGGACTTGGTAGGGTCCAGGATGCGGTAAGCAAGGAGTTTGATGCGGTCGCTGACCAACGCCCAGATGATGGCGTAGGCCCAGACGAACGCTGCCCAGCCCCAACCCAGCGGGGTCATGAACAGCCCGTAGACGGCGATCAGCGTCGCCACTGCCTGGGTGCCGAGAACTGCCATCAACAGGATCCGGGCCGGGCGGATGGACCAGAACGGGCCGCGGGTGCGGGTGAGGAAGATGGTGAGGTGCCCGGCGACCGACAGCATCAGGTACATCATGGTCTGTAATTGCGGACGGCCCAAGCCGAAAACCTTGTCGCAAAGGTAAAACAGACCGAACGCCGCGATAGGGCCGACGACACCGAGCACGGTGGCGATGCCCAACACCATACGCATGTTCCAGGCTTCCGGCTTCATCTTGAAGTGGACGTTGTCGTAGGCGATGGACAAGATCGCCCCGTCGTTGAGCAGCGCCAGCATCACGATCATGATCGCGGTGACGGGGAAGAAGTTGAAGACGAGGATTGACCCGGTCACGAACAGCAGCACCCGCAGTGTTTCTGCGATGCGGTACATGGCGTAGGAGTTCATCCGCTGGAAGATCTTGCGGCTTTCCTTGACCGCGTCAATGATCACTGCCAGCCCGGGGGTGAGCAGGATGATCGCTGCGGCCGCGCGGGCGGCGTCGGTGGCTCCGGAGACGGCGATGCCGCAGTCGGCTTTCTTCAGGGCGGGGGCGTCGTTGACGCCGTCACCGGTCATGCCGACAATGTGACCGCGCTGCTGCAGGACATCGATAATGTGGTACTTGTGCTCCGGGAAGACCTGGGCGAACCCGTCGGCGGTCTCGATGGCCCGCGCCCTCGCCGGGGTCTCTTCCTTCTTCACATCTCCCAGGCCCGCGGCGTCGAGGATATTGGTGCCGAGCCCGACCTTTGCCGCAGTTTCTTTGGCGATGGCGATTGCGTCACCGGTGACCATCTTTAGGCTCACGCCCATCGCCTGCGCGGTGGCGATCGTGGTCTTGGCGTCCTCGCGGGGCGGATCGAACAGCGCAAGCACGCCCAGGAATTTCCACTGGTCTTGTCCGTCGGCGCGGGCCACCCCCAGCGACCGGTAGCCGCGGGCGGCGAACTCGTTGACGGCTCCCTCGACGGCCGGCGTGATCTTGGCGCTGTCGCCGGCAAGAGCGAGGATGACCTGCGGGGCGCCCTTGCTGACCTTGAACGACTTCCCGTCCGCACCGGTGACGCTGGCCTCGGTGCGTTTGTCGACCGGGTTGAACGGCTCGAAGTGGCCGATTGTGTAGGGATCAAGTTCGCTTTTGTCGTCCAGGCCACCGAGGACGGCGAGGTCGATGGGGTCCTCGTTGTCGGCGCGTGAGGCCAGTGCACCTGCGAGGATGACCTCGGCGGCGGTGGCGGTGTCTACACTGAACGGGGCACCCAAGGTGAGCGAATTCTGGGTCAGGGTGCCGGTCTTGTCCGCGCACAGCACATCCACGCCGGCCAGTTCTTCAATGGCGACCAGCCTGCTGACGATGGCCTTCTTCTTGGCCAGCAGCCGTGCGCCGACAGCCATGGTCACCGACAACACCGTGGGCATCGCGACCGGGATTGCCGCGACGGTCAGCACCAGAGCGAACTGCAGGGTGGTCAGTACTGCGTCGCCCCGAAGCAGGGAGACGAGCACGATCACCGAGACGAACACTGCAGCGAGGATGATGAGGTAGTTCCCGATCTTGAGGACGGCTTTTTGGAAGTGGCTGACAGTGTGTGCGCCGGCGACCAGTTCTGCGGTCTTGCCGAAGTAGGTGCGGGTGCCGGTGGCGTAGACCAGCGCGCCGATCTCGCCGCGGCGGATGATCGAGCCGGAGAATACGGCGGCACCAGGTGCGCACGTAGCCGGTAGCGACTCCCCCGTCAGGGCGGACTGGTCAACCTCGATTTCGTCGCCGTCCAGCAGACGGGCGTCGGCGGGGACGATATCACCAAGCCGCAGACGGATCACGTCACCGGGAACCAGGTCCCGTGCCGCCGGGGTCACCCATTCGCCGCCACGCTTGACCCTGGCCGTGATCGCTAGCTTCGCCCGCAATGCATCGATGGCGTTTCCGGCTTGACGTTCCTCGGTGTAACCGACCAGGGCGTTGGCCATCAGCAGCACCAAGATGATGAAGAAGTCCGGCCAGTGCCCCACCACACCTGACAGGATGACTGCCACTTCGATCATCCACGGGATCGGTCCCCAGAAGTAGGACAGGAACTTCAACAGTGGATTCGTCTTGTGCTCGGCGATCTCGTTCGGCCCATACATTGTCAACCGTTTCGCCGCCTCGGCCTGCGTCAGCCCCTCCGGTGAGGTGTCGAGCTGTTTGAGGACCTCTGCCATCGGTAGCGACTTCAGGTCATGCTTTGGATCAGGTTTCGACGTTACCGAGCCGCCCTGCGTGACTTCGGTGGGTGTGGATCTGGTGCTGTCAGTGCTCATGGTTGGCGTCCGTCTTCTGGAATTCCGTGCTGGCCCGGGGCGGAGGCCGCAACGCCGTGCTCATCCCGCGTCGAGACGCCGTGCGGAAGGGTATCCGTCCCACGGCGGGCATCCCGATTGGCGGCAACGCGTCGTTGAAGGGCCTGCTGTGCGCGGGCTGCGTTCGCGTCCTGGCCGTCCCGGGTTGTCAAGGCCGGTTGCTGGATCGCGCGGCCGAAGGAAAATGCCACCGGCCACGGAAGCCGTTGGCCTGCGTCGGTATTGATGGCGGCCAGCCGGGCGCGCAAGCCGTCCAGACCTTCGGTGATCCTCTCCCCGGGATGCCCGGCCATCGGCGTCGTCCCGAGGTCGAACTTGATGCCCGTGCCGATCCCGGCTCTGGACAGTACGCTCAGGAACGGCACGCCGTCAGCGGTGTGT
Organism: Arthrobacter terrae; assembly: GCF_015708085.1. GTDB lineage: Bacteria > Actinomycetota > Actinomycetes > Actinomycetales > Micrococcaceae > Arthrobacter_M > Arthrobacter_M terrae. The sequence goes on from NZ_JADNYM010000014.1 coordinate 41,842, forward strand.
TGACGGATCGTCTCAGCACACACGATGACGCCACTGATGCTGTCTCTGAGGTTCGGCGTGGTGATGATCAATTCACGGTATGCGCGGCGGGCCTGGACGGTCTGGGGGACCCCGAGCTTGGCGAAGCGCCGGTTGCAGGTCCGGATCGATTCATCGATCGCCAGCAGATCTTTGTCGTCCGCAGCCAATGCCTGCGCGGTATGCTTCAACGTCGTATCCGGCAACGCCGCTTCCACGAATGCGTTCACCGCCACGCCGGGTTCCGCGAGTGGCGGGGTGTCAGTTGCCATGGCCAGCTCCGCCGGGGTTCCAGGTCCAGTCGCGGATCTCCGGCAGGTCCTGGCCGTGTTGGTTGATGTAGAGGTTGTGTTCGATGAGCTTGTTGGCCATCGCCTGTTTGAGGTAGTCCCCCGTTGCACCAAGCTGGGGCAGTCTGTCGACAACGTCCTGGACGAGGTGGAAGCGGTCGAGCCGGTTCTGCACGCGCATGTCGAAGGCGGTGGTGATGGTGCCTTCTTCAATGTAGCCGCGCACGTGCAGGTTGCGGTTGGTCCGCCGGTAGGTCAGGCGGTGGATCAGGGTCGGATATCCGTGGAAGGCGAAGACGATGTGCTTGTCCTTGGTGAACAAGGAATCGTAGTCCTGGTCGGAGAGGCCGTGCGGGTGCTCGCTCGCTGATTGCAGCTTCATCAGGTCCACGACGTTGACAACCCGGACCTTCAGCCCGGGCAGGTGCTCGCGAAGAATCGAGACAGCCCCGAGCACCTCGAGGGTGGGGGTGTCACCGCAACAGGCAAGGACGACGTCGGGCTCGGCGCCGCGGTCATTGCCGGCCCACTCCCAGATCCCGATTCCCTTGGTGCAGTGGATCTCCGCGTCGGCCATGGAGAGCCACTGCGGCATGTCACGCTTGCCGGCAACGATGACGTTGACGTAGTGGCGGCTTCGCAGGCAGTGGTCGGCGACAGTGAGGAGGCAGTTGGCATCCGGTGGGAGGTAAACCCGGACGATGTCTGCCTTCTTGTTCACCACATGGTCAAGGAAGCCGGGATCCTGGTGGGTGAAACCGTTGTGGTCCTGCTGCCACACGTGGGAGGCCAGCAGGTAGTTCAGCGAGGAGATCTCACGCCGCCACGGCAGGGCCCTGGTGATCTTGAGCCATTTGGCATGCTGGTTGAACATCGAGTCGACGATGTGAATGAAAGCCTCGTAGCAGTTGAACAGGCCGTGGCGGCCGGTGAGCAGGTAGCCTTCCAGCCATCCTTGGCACTGATGCTCGGAGAGCATCGAGTCCAGCACCAGCCCTGCTGGCGCCAGCGACTCGTCACCTTCGAGCGTGCGGGCATCCCATTGGCGGTCGGTGACCTCAAACACGGCGCCCAGCTGGTTCGACAACGTCTCATCCGGACCGAAGATCCGGAAGTTGCGCCGTTCCTCGTTCAGCTTGACCACATCGCGCAGGAAGTCCCCCAGGACGAGCGTGTCTTTCGCTTCCACGGCGCCGGGAACGACGACGGCAACCGCATGCGTCCGGAAGTCCGGCATTCGCAGGTCCCGCAACATTAATCCACCGTTGGTGTGGGGATTAGAACCCATCCGCTGTTCCCCGGATGGGGCGAGCGCCGCCAGGTCGGGCAGCAGCCGCCCGTTCTCATCGAACAGTTCCTCGGGCCTATAGCTGCGCATCCATTGATCGAGCTGTTCGACGTGTCCGGGATGTGCCTCGTCCACAAGCAGTGGCACCTGGTGCGCCCGGAAAGTGCCCTCGATCTGTAAACCGTCCACCACGTTCGGCCCCGTCCACCCCTTCGGGGACCGCAACACGACCATCGGCCACCGCGGGCGGGCGCCATCCTTGCCATTGCGCGCATCGGCCTGGATCGTGCGGATTGTTTCCACCGACTCGTCGAGGGTGGCCGCCATCAGCTGGTGCATCGCCTCCGGATCATCGCCTTCGACGTAGCGCGGGTCCCACCCGCAACCACGCAAGAACTGGTCCAGTTCCTCGTGCTCGATGCGGGCCAGCACCGTGGGGTTGCTGATTTTGTAGCCGTTCAGGTGCAGGATCGGAAGGACCACCCCGTCACTGACCGGGTTGAGGAACTTCGTGGACTGCCATGCCGTGGCCAGCGGACCGGTTTCGGCCTCCCCATCGCCAACCACGCAAGCCACGACCAGCCCGGGATTGTCGAACACGGCACCAAACGCGTGGCTGAGCGAGTACCCGAGCTCCCCGCCCTCATGGATCGAGCCCGGCGTGGTCGGGGCCACGTGACTGGAGATGCCGCCCGGAAACGAGAACTGCATGAACAGCTTCTTCAACCCGGCCTCGTCTTGGCTGACATCCGGGTAGATCTCTGAATAGCTGCCCTCAAGATAAGTATTGGCCACCAGCGCCGGTCCGCCATGTCCTGGCCCGGCCACGTAGAACATGTCAAGCCCGTATTTCACGATCACCCTGTTCAGGTGCACATAAATGAAGTTCTGTCCCGGGGTAGTGCCCCAATGCCCCACCACCAGCGGCTTCACGTCCGTAAGCGCCAACGAACGCTTGAGCAAAGGATTGTCATAGAGATAGATCTGCCCCACCGAGAGATAATTCGCAGCGCGCCAATACGCATCCATTCGGTGCAGCATTTCAGCACTCAGCGTTGCCTGCGCCGGGCTCTCCTCGATTCCTGGCCGGCTTGCCATTGCTGTCGTCCCGGACTTGCTCTGATTGCTCATGTTCTTGCTCCTTTGGAAATGAACGGCTTTGCTGGAGCTGCTGTCTCCAACACTCCGCGTATGCCGTCCGGCTCTGCCTGGGCCGATGTGGAACCGGAAATCGTGGTGCCCGCAATTCCGGCCGGGAGGTCCTATGCATCGGCGAGGCACCGGACGCGGTCCTTGGCCCCATCGACCCCGCGGGGAGATGCAGTTCGGCCACCCGCTCGTTGACTGGATCAAGGACGGTCTTGCTTGCGTCTGATTCCCCAGTTTGTAGAAGTCTGCGTTGTCGAAGGGCTCCCGGGTTGAGTCCTCAGCCGTATCGCTATCCCCGCTCAATTCCCACACTTGGCAGGGCAGTTTATTTAGGTATATTCCGGCCAAGGCGATCCCGATGCCGGCCGGAAGGCCCTGACTCAGGGATGTGGCGCCAACATCGATCGATGGCAATACCGGCGTGGGATTCCCGGCCAGGCGTGCCCCGAACCAGCGGTCGGTCGCGGGGAGTTCGTCCGCATCGACCACCCCGACGGCCCAGTACATGGAGTACAGCAGCAGGGAGGCGTGGCCCTCGGAGAAGGTCAAATGGTCATTCCCAGGGGAAGGGTGCGGGCTCCAGTCGTAGCGCAGATGCCCCACCAGCGGTACCGGGACCAGGTCCGCCGCAGACAAGGACGAGGTGGGATGGCCGGGGCCGGCGCTGGTGCCGCAATGGCTGTAATCCACGCGTGAGCGCCCGGACGGCCTCCGGCTGACCTCGAGCTGATCGTCATTCATGGTTGTGCTCCAGCCATTGGGTCCTCGTGGAAAACTTCCATAAGGATTGAAGGCGGGGCTGCAGGGTCCAGGCGGCGTCTTTAATCAATCGGCGCCAGCTTACACCGTTGTGATGATTGGAAACCGATCACCAGACCAAAGTTGCCGGCCAGGAAGTTCGGCAGCCCGTGGGCGGCTGGTTCGCCGTCAACGTAGCGCTGGTAGACCGCCTCCGAATCGAACTGTGCGAAGTCCCTGCCACGTAAGACGCCGTCCTGATCGAGTAATCCGTCAAAGGCCTGCTTCCACGCGGCCGCGTACACCGACGCGGTCTTCGTCAGAACGCCGTCGATGTCGAAGAGCCAGGCGTCATAGGACGACGATTTCGACTAACGTTGGCTGGTGTTTAAATCCCGCCAGCGTGAGTGCAGACGTCAGCATGCGTGCACTGCGCTTGAGTGATGCGTCAGCGCTGGCCGCAGGCTGCAGACATTGCGGCCCGCCTTGCTGCAAATGAAGCCGGCGAGGGGTGTCCCTTTGGATTGTCTGCCGGCGGGATCCTCGTTGGCCGATTCAACTTGGCTGGAATTGTGCGTGGTCCATTCCAGAGTGCAGGGCTGGGTTACTGGGTGGATAACAAGTTCGCGGGCCGCGGCCTGGCATCAGCTGCGGTCCAGGTGGTCGTCGAGACGGCACGCGACGAACTCGGATTGCACCGCATCGAGGCGAGCACTCTGCTGCACAATGTCGGCTCGCAGCGGGTCCTGCTGAAAGCCGGCTTCCAGCAGATTGGGATGGCTCCGGGGTACCTGCAGATTGCCGGGAAACGGCAAGACCACAACCTCTACCAGGTGGTCCTGCACGACTAGGGCGGCGTCGTCGGTCTTACCGGCACTCAAGGAATCAACAACTTTTCCCTCGTGAATCTGCAACCAAGCTGGACCGGCTGGCCCGATCCGTCGGTGCTGCCCGCGAAATAGCAGACGACCCGGCCACCGACAAAATAAGATTCAGCATTGGTGACTCTGTCTACGATCCAAACGACCCAATCGCCAAGGCAAAGAAGCGACTGCGCGGAAAGCAGCCAAAACTATCGGCCAACCAGGAAGCCCACCTTGCAGCCCCGCACCCCACACAGGAGAACACAACGAAAAACGCGCAGTGCCGTCCGCCTCCGATACCGGTCCAGAGGACTTCTGACATTCTGCGCAGTCGACTTCGAAAAATGACAGCCGGCATGCGTCAGCTGCCGCACCTGAAAACCACCTGAAGCGCGCCCGAAATATTGACCGTTATCAAAATGTGACTATTAGGCTACTGTCCGGTAGAATACTTGAGGCGCCAAATTCGGCAACTACTGCCCCTGACGCCCGTGTCCGGACCGCCGAGCTCTGCCGCCGCCCACGCTCCGTTCTAGGAAAGGCAGAGACGGGGAACCCACTTTTTTGGGCTTCCCTCCCGAAGCCCTTGGGGTTAAGCCATCAGGTCCCTACTGCCGCGTGCAGATCAGGACCGGACGACCGGATGCTCTCATCCGAACCCGACAGCTCACCTCGCAGGCGCGTCAGAGAGGTTTTTAGTATGTCCCAAGAGTCCCAACACGGCCGCCGCCGGATCCAAACGCCCCACCGCGCCTCTGCCGCAGGTCGCTGGTGGGACGCGGCGCCGAAGCCCGGCCCAGCCGGCAAGCGGATGACCGCCGTCGCCGTCGCCGGCTTCCTCCTCGTCGGCGTGGGTGCCTCCAACGCCGCCCTGAACAACGGCGCAACGGTTGAGCCGCAGGCGGCCGCCGCCGACGCGACCGTCGCCGCACCCAGCAATGCATCGCTGTCTTTCACCCGGACAGCGGTGAAGTCCAGCGCTGCTCCGACGGCAACACCGAACGTCAGCGGAGCAGCCGCCGATGTGCAGGCCCTTGGCGCGAACGGCGGACCCGTCAATGATCCGGCCGGAGCCAAAGCCTACGCAGCCGCGGCATTGCCCTCCTATGGCTGGGGGCAGGACCAAATGTCCTGTCTGCTGCCGCTGTGGGATCAGGAATCCGATTGGACCACCACCGCGGAAAACCCGTCCAGCCTCGCCTACGGAATTGTCCAGTCGCTCCCGGCCGAGAAGATGGATTCCGCCGGCAATGACTGGAAGAACAATTACCAGACCCAGATCAAATGGGGCATGACATACATCAAGGACCGCTATGGCTCACCCTGCGGCGCCTGGGATCACGAAACGGCCATGAACTGGTACTGAATCGCCGATAACGGGCCTGACTTTAATGCGCGCTTCCTAGTGCACGATTCCTAGTGCACGACGCCGTAAAGACGGTCCCCGGCATCGCCTAGCCCGGGCACGATGTAGGCATTCTCGTCGAGCTTTTCATCGATGGACGCCAGCACAATGGTGACGTTTTTGCCTTCCAGCTCGTCGCGCAGCTTCTGCAGCCCTTCGGGTGCCGCCAGCAGGCAGATGCAGGTGATATCAGCCGCACCGCGCGCAAAAAGGAACTTGATGGCCTCCCGCAGGGTCCCGCCCGTGGCGAGCATCGGATCCAGCACGTAGACCTGCCGCCCGGTCAAGTCATCGGGCAGCCGTTCGGCGTAAGTGATTGCCTCCAGCGTCTGCTCATGGCGTTCCATCCCGAGGAAACCAACCTCGGCGGTGGGCAGCAGCCGCGTCATCCCCTCCAGCATGCCAAGGCCCGCGCGCAGAATCGGGACCACCAGCGGCGTGGGCTTGCGCAGGCCGGTGCCCACCGTCGTCGTCACCGGAGTCTCAATGTTGACCGGCTCCACCCGCACGTCGCGGGTCGCCTCATAGGCCAGCAGCGTGACCAGTTCTTCGGTCAGCAGCCGGAAAATCGGCGACGTGGTGTTTTTGTCCCGAAGAACGGTGAGTTTGTGGGCAACGAGCGGGTGGTCCGCAACAAGTACGCGCATAGGTAAAAGTTACCATTGAGCCGTGACCCCAACAGCAAAGTTCCCCGCGGTACCCGCGCCCGGCGGCGGACCAGACCGTGCCCGGCACCACGAGTGGATGGGACTGGCCCTGGAACAGGCATCGCATGCCGGTGCCACCGCGGACGTGCCGATCGGCGCCGTCGTCCTCGGCCCCGACGGATCGGTCCTCGGTGCCGGCTGCAACGAGCGCGAGGCGCTGGAAGATCCGACGGCGCACGCGGAGATGATTGCGATCCGCGCCGCCGCGCGTGAACTTGGCAACTGGCGGCTGGCGGACTGCACGCTGGCGGTCACGCTGGAGCCGTGCGCCATGTGCGCCGGAGCCATTGTGCTCGCCAGGCTCCCCCGGGTGGTTTTCGGTGCGTGGGACGAAAAAGCGGGCGCAGCAGGATCCGTCTTCGATATTTTGCGCGACCGCAGGCTCAATCACTGGGTGGAGGTTTTCCCAGGCGTCCGCGAGGATGAATGTGCCGCCCTGCTGCGGGACTTTTTTGGCGACCGGCGCCTTCAATAGCTGTTGGACCCTCCGCTCAGCGGCCTGAATCCGGGGCCGGTAACCGGGGCGGGTAACGGCGCTTTTGGGAAGCGGGCCGTCCGTCCGGTAAAGTAAATGCGTTGGTGACGTGTCCGAGCGGCCGAAGGTGCAACACTCGAAATGTTGTTCAGGTGAGAGCCTGACGTGGGTTCAAATCCCACCGTCACCGCCAATCAGGAAAACCCCTGCTTCCCTTTGTTTACAAGGGAAGCAGGGGTTTTGTCGTGCCACAGCCCAGACGATTGGGCACCGTTTAAGGACCCTTGATTCTGAGACTGCACTATCCCGGGCTATTGCAGCGGCGTCCAGATCCCCATCAAACACGTCTGCATAAATATCCGGCGTCATGGCTGCGCTGATGTGCCCAGGCATTCTTCGCACGGCCTGGACGTTCGCCCGGGGCTCACGGCGGGGCTTGCCGCCGTGAGCCGTAGATCGTGCAGTGAGATCCTTGGAATGCAGGACCGCTTCACTGCCCCGGCAAACCAAGACTGGTCATCTTCACTGGTGGCCAACCTCGAACAGTGGGCCAGCTAATGAAGGCAGCGGACGGCACCGATTCGACAACGAAGCCACGAACTGCGGCCTGCTCCAAGATAGCGGAGAGATTTCGAAGCCAGTCCCGAGGTAGCCATGTCCGGTCTTTGGACCGCCAGCGCTCAGCGGTAGTCGGAGGGCGAGTTTTCCCTTTGCCGAGTCTGCGCACGTAGAGGCAGCGCATCAATCTTCTCAAGGGCGCGGTGGGCTGCGGCCACGAGCAGGCAGAAGCCCAAGAGGGCGAGCAGCGACCCGAAAGCTATCACCGCGATATAGCCGGCAGCCATTCCAGAGCTACCGTTGGCGGTGGCAACATACATCCACAAGGCGGCGGCTACCACGCCCAGTAACGGTCCGCCAAAAAATAGCGTGATACCTGCGACGAAGAGACCTGCGGATCGTTTGTACTGCATAGTTCCCCCTGGAAGTATCCGACAATTGAGAATACAACGACTGAGGTACATTACCGGTTGCGTCGCACGGAATGTTCCTGTCTCGTACACTGGTCTCACTGCACCCGGCCTTGCAGCCGCTGACAGCCGAGGAGATCCCGTGACCATTTGGACCTGCGCAACCTGCGCCATTGAGCATCCCGATACGGATACTCCCCCGGTGAGCTGTGAAATCTGCACCGACGAGCGGCAGTTCGTGCCTGCGGGAGGTCAGCGGTGGACCACGCGGGAAGAACTCGCCGCCACCGCCCACCGGATCACAGTGCATGAACTCGAGCCGGATCTCTACGCGGTGGAGTGCGTCCCAAGACTTGGCATCGGCCAGCGCGGCCTGCTGCTCTGCACCAGAGACGGCAACCTGCTCTGGGAGCCGCCGGGTTTCATCGACGACGCCGGCGTGGAGGCTGTCCGCGCACTCGGCGGCATCGCGGTCATTACCGCAAGCCACCCGCACCTGACGGGCTCCTCCATTCAGTGGAGCCACGCCTTCGGTGGCGCACCCGTGTACGTTGCGTCGGCAGATCAGGAATGGATCAGGCGTTCCGATCCTGTCATCCGGTTGTGGGATACCAGCTGCAGGCTCCTTGCCGGTCTTTCGATGCTGCAATGCGGCGGGCATTTCGCCGGCAGCAGCATGGTCCATTGGCCTGACGGCGCCGGCGGCCAGGGCGCGCTCCTCACCGGGGATACCATCGCCATCGGTGCGGACCGCAAGTCCGTCAACGTCATGCGCAGCTTCGTCAACAACATCCCGCTCCCCGAACGGGCGGTCCGCAGAATTCTCGACACGGCGGCGCCGCTGGGATTCGACCGGATCTACAGTGCCTTTGGACTCATCGAATCCGGTGCCGGCCTCATCGTGGACCGTTCCTTGCACCGGTACATTCGCTGGATCCGCGGCGAGGCGGAGGACTAGCCGAACGGTTGGGTGGCACGGGCAGATGCCGTTTCGGTTGCGTCGAGCAGGCCGAGACTGAATCGTGCGATGGCGGCGCGGTCAGCGACCAGTTGGTGCAGGGCCGGGGTCGGCTCGGTGCGGAGGTGTTCGAAGGGCAGAGTGGATAGGCCGGTGAACAGCATCAGGTGTAGTGCGTGGGCGCGCCGGACGACGTCCAGTGGGATCTTGCTGCCTTCTGCGCGGAGACCCTCAACGTAGGACGGCAGGATTGCCTCTTCGACGGCCTGAAGTGTGGACGCCCGCTGCCGGCCGATCTGGATGTCCCCGACGAGAAGTTGGCCCAGGTCGAAACCGATAGGGCCTTCGCTGAAGAAGTTGTAATCGATGAGCGCAAAACCATCGTCGTCGGCGGTGACGAGCAGATTATTCGGGCAGGCGTCGCCATGGATGGTACCCAGTGGCAGGGCGGCGAGCTCGTCGACCAGGTCGTGGGCGCGCCCGGCCTGCTCCTGCAGACGGGTCCGCAGGGAGTCGTCGAAGGCCCTGGCCACCAACCGGTTATGCCAGACGCCTGAGTCGCACACCAAGGGGATCACCTGGTGCGTGAGTCGTCCATGCAGGTAGTCGCGTACGGTCCACTCAAACTCGCCCACCTTCGCGCGCTCCCGCACCCTTGGGCTGGCTGCGAATCGGCCCAGCAGGTAGGCGGCCTTCGAGAACCGGGCCACGTCCCACTCGGCCGATACCGTCATGATCGCTTCCAGCCAGACGCTGGCTGACTTCTCGTCCAGGTCGAACACCGCCACAGCACGCGGCATCCGAAGCCCGTGCGGCAGCCGTTGGCCGAGGTCAGACCGGTAGGCCAGCGGCTCTACTCTCCACGGAACGCCAGCTTCGGCCATCACCGCAAGCTCCGCAGGGACCTCCGCGAACATTGGTGAACGGGCCCACGACTGCACGTGTTTGACGAAGAAGCAGAAAGATTTTGGCTCGCCCCCGACCAGTGCCTGCCCACGGACCCAGTAACGACCGGCCGTCGTGATCGTTGGTAAATCATAGGCGACCCGTTCTACGTCGGAGCTCGACACCGTCACCCGGCCCGGAGGCTCCCTCAGAAGCGCAGCAACGAGCTCCGTTAGCGTCTCGTCACTGACGTTCGCGGTCCCGAGTAGTTCACGGTGATGCATGGTGCGCCCTATCACTGGGAAAGTCGGTTTCCTACTCAGATGGTAAAGTCACTTTATGAACTACGTCAAGGCTGACTTTCCTGTCGACCAGATTCACACCCCCATGCTCATGGGCCTGCTCTTTCGACAGGTGCACGCGATCTTCGCCACCGAGGACTGGAATGGGTTGCGGCAGTCCCATTTTCGGGTGATCTCATCGGTGCCGGAGCATGGGGTGACGATCACCGAACTGGGCGAACGCGTCGGGATGACCAAGCAGGGCTGCGGGCAGTTCGTCGCCCAGCTCGTCAGGACCGGGCATCTGACGTCCGACCGGGATCCCTCGGACCGCAGAGTGCGCCTGGTCCATCGCACGCCGCTCGGCCAGCAGGTAATCGACGCCGTTCTCGCCCGGAACCTCCGCATCGAACAGGACTGGGCCGGGCGCGTCGGCCAGGAACGCTACCGCACCTTCCGCGGGGTCCTCGAGGAGCTCGCCCTGGGATCGCTCCCGGACTGAATGGGCGAGCCGATGACCGGAACTAAGCGTTCCGCGGGGCGAACATGATGACGGCAACGCCTACAAGACACACGGACGCGCCGATCACATCCCAGCGGTCGGGACGGAAGCCATCCAGCAGCACCGCCCACAACAGCGATCCGGCCACGAAGACTCCCCCGTAGGCAGCTAGGATCCGGCCGAAATTCGCATCCGGTTGGAGCGTTGCGATAAAGCCGTAAATTCCCAGTGCCACGATGCCCAGGCCGGCCCACCACCACGCCTTGCCTTCCCGGACGGCCTGCCAGATCAGCCACGCTCCGCCGATCTCGGCGACCGCAGCAAACACGAACAGGACTACGGATCGGAAAATTGTCACTCCCCCAGTGTCCTCTGCGCTGCCGGGCCATCCTGTACCGACCCGGTAACGAATAGTAGGTAAACTGGCTCCGGGCACCGCCGGAGCCACAAACGGGCCAGCGCAAAAACGTTTAACGATCCGCGTTCTGCAGCATCCGTGCCCCGCACGTTTTTTTACAAACGCCCAGAGCCGAAGGAGAGCACGTGAGCGCCGTTTCCGCGCCGTTCCGCTGGCTGCGTTCCGGGACTATTGCGGTGACGATTCTGGCGCTCGCGGCGGGTGCGCATACCTTGGCCGGTGGCGTGCTGCCGGAGCCGATCCTCCTGCTCGCCTTGACGGCGCTGACTGCCGTTGTTTCTGTTGCGGTGACCAGTATCCGTGTGCCGCTGGCCCTGATGCTGGCCTTGCTCGGGGCCAGCCAACTCCTGCTGCACAATGCCTTTGACCTGCTCTCCAACCCCATGGTTCCCACGGCCGCGCTCGTCGATCCGGCCATGGCGCATCACCTCATGGGTGTGCATACCGCTCTAGCGCCCCAAGCAACCGCGATGGCGCAAATGTCCATGCAGCCGGGATATCCTTCGGCTGCCCTGGCCATGACGCTGGCCCACGTCGGAGCTACCTTGGCGACCGCCGTCGTGCTGGCCAAAGGGGAGGAAGCCCTGTGGCTGCTCGCCGACTGGCTCCGCCCGCTGGTGAGGCTGGCCGGGCCGGCCCCCGTCGCCGTCGCCCCTTTCCAGGCACTAACAGCGGCTAATAGCCCCATCCGCCCGCAGCCGTGGCGTAACCTGCGGGCCGACTGTCGGCGCGGGCCGCCAACTGTGGCACACGTCTTCGTCTAACGCCCCTTCCGGCCGATCCGGTGGGGTGTCCACACCCTCACCGCTGTCTGCACGCCAGGTTGGCTGCTGTACCGACAAGGATTTCCGATGAACCCGCACACCAAAAAAACCACCCGTAACAACACGCCCGGCTCGGGCAAAACTGCCCGTCGCGCGCTCAAAGCGACACTTATTGCCGGGGCCACTGTCGGTCTGATGACGGCCGGACTGTCAGCAGCCTCGGCGCACGTGGATGTCTCCCCGGACAGCACCGCGGCCGGCTCCTACTCACTGCTGACGTTCAGCGTGGGGCACGGCTGCAACGGGTCCCCCACCACCAAGGTCACCATCGATCTGCCGAAGGAACTCAATGACGCCACGCCTACAGTGAACCCAAACTGGACCATCAGTAAAACGACGGAAAAACTTGCAACGCCGCAGAAGCTGGCAAACGGCAGCTCGGTCACGGAGCGAACCAGCCAGGTCATCTATACTGCCAAAACGCCGCTTGACGCCCATCAGCGCGACGCCCTGGCACTGTCCCTGCAGTTGCCGGAAAAGGTCGGGGAAACGCTGTACTTCCCGACCCTGCAGACCTGCGAAACCGGCGAGACGAACTGGGTGGATGTTCCCGCCGCAGGGCAGGACGCGGAATCGTTAAAGGCGCCGGCGCCCACGGTGACGGTCACTGCGGCCCAGACGGCCGGGAGCACGACGGCTCCTGCCGGGGCAGCGCCCGACGGCGGCACCAACGCTGCGGGTGCCGACACCGCGGGTTCCGACACCGGGAGTTCCGACGGTGCCAGTTCCGGCGGCGCCGGCCAGGCACCCGGGTGGATCGGGCTGGGAGCCGGTGTCCTCGGCTTGGGTATGGGCGGGGTCGCCCTGGCCAGGACACGCAAGCCGGCCGCAAAGTAGCCGCCCGGCGCTAGCCCGGCGCTGGGGGGCGCTGCCCGGCGCTGGGGGCGCTGCCCGGCGCTGCCAATCCAGAGCGCCGGGCTGTTGTCCAGGGTCACGATCGTAAGAAGAATGCGCCGCTGGCCGTGGCGGAAGTTGACTCGAGCAACCGGAAAGACAAGTCTGGTTCAATGATGACTCGGGGACACGCGAAGATAATGACGGTTTTGACAGCAACGGCGGCAGTCATTGGGCTGGCCGGCTGTGGGGGTTCGACGACTCCTGCCGGCACCTCATCGACGGTCGACAGTACGCCGTCGTCCTCCGCTTCCAGCACGTCCAGTCACGCCTCCGCCAGCCCTTCTGCGAGCGCTTCCCCGTCAGGGCCTGCCTCGACTGCAGTTCCGGCGTCGACAGCTCCGGCATCTACGGCGGCCCCGGTTGCCGGCGCCGCTCTCTGCACGGCAGCCATGCTGGCCGGCTCCGTTGACGACAGCGGCGGCGGAGCGGCGGGCAGTATTTACATGAAACTGATCCTGCAGAACACCTCGAACACTGAGTGTATTTTGGATGGCTACCCCGGAGTTTCCCTGGTCGGCAACGGCAATGGCACGCAGTTGGGCGCGGCCGCCGACCGCGATCCGGGCCTTCCCTCCTCGGGTCCCATCACGATGGAACCCGGTTCCAGCGCCGCCGCTGTTCTGCGTTACACACAGGCAGGGAACTATCAGGGCTGCGTTCAGGTGCCCGCCGACGGCCTGCGGGTCTACCCACCAAGCGCCACCGACGCGCTCTATATTGCGCACCCTCTAACAGCCTGCACGGACGCCGGGATTGTCCTGCTGACGATTGGTTCATTCCAGAAGTCTTAGGGTGCCGTGACCGGGGCCTACCGACGGGCTAGAAGTGGATCAGCGAATCCAGATCAACCTTTTGGGCCGGCGGCCGCCGGCCATAGCGCATCAGATGCAGGCGATGGGCCGCCAGGACAAAGGCGGCTGCGGTTACGGTCTGAAGCGCGCCGCCCCAAACTGCGGCGGTAATGATCATACCCAAGAGCGCCGTCGCACAGGCTGTGGCCCCAGCTGTGACAATTACTCGAACGCGTTCCAGAACGCCATATGCCAATACCCCGCCGCCAAGTGCCAGCCAAGGGACGCAGCCATGCAGTATGCCGGTGGACCCACCCAACAGCAGCGCAAACACCACGGCACCGGCCGTATAGAGGTAGGGCCGGAGCTCGCCGCGCAGAACCGGTGGATTCCGGTAGGACCACCAGGCTGTGGCGCCGGCGAACAGCAAAGAGGCGATGAGATAGTAGGAGGGCACCGCAGCCTTGCTGGAGTTGGCCATCAGGGCAGTGGCTGCTCCGCCCAAAAAGAGCGCGGCCATGCCAGCCATGGGGAACCAAGTATTCCCCATCTGCCGCGAAACCACAGCCGCTCCGTCCCCGATGTTTGTGCTCTGCCGCTAGTGACACACGGCAAAGGCTGCATTGCCGTTTATACCGACACAGTACAGGCAGATCAACGTGCTGACGCGCAGGCACAGCGTGCGGCGAAAAATGTCAGTACCCTGCGAGATGATGGAGCCGTGGCGGGAAGTATATGAGTCCTCAGATGAAGCAGTTCACGGCGGCAACCCGGGAGTGGTTTCTGGGTGCCTTTCCGGCGCCCACACCCGCTCAAACAGGAGCGTGGAAGGCGATTTCCGGCGGATCTCATTCGCTCGTCATTGCCCCCACCGGTTCCGGTAAGACCCTCGCGGCCTTCCTTTGGGCGCTGGACCGGCTGATCGCCGTCGAGCGGGATCCGGAGGTCAAATCCGGCACACGTGTGCTGTATATCTCCCCGCTGAAGGCCCTCGGTGTGGACGTGGAGCGGAATCTGCGTGCTCCGCTGATCGGCATTACGCAGACCGCAAAGCGGCTGGAGTTGGCGGCTCCGCACATTTCCGTCGGCGTCCGGTCCGGAGACACGCCGGCGGCGCAACGGCGCTCGCTGCTCGCGCACCCTCCGGATATCCTCATCACCACGCCCGAATCGCTGTTCCTGATGCTCACATCCAAGGCCCGTGCCACGCTGGCACAGGTGGACACCGTGATTCTTGACGAGGTGCACGCCGTGGCCGGGACTAAACGGGGCGCACATCTGGCGGTGTCTTTGGAACGCCTTGATGCCCTGCTGGATAAGCCTGCGCAACGGATTGGCCTCTCCGCCACGGTGGAGCCACGGGAAACCGTGGCGCGGTTCCTGGCAGGCTCGGCCCCGGTGGAAATCGTAGCTCCCGTCACTGCGAAGAATTGGAACCTCACCGTCACCGTGCCGGTGGAAGACATGACGGCGCTGCCGGCACAGGCAGGAACGCGAGGAGGGGACGACGGGCCCGGACCGGCAGCGAACGCCTCGATTTGGCCGCACGTGGAGGAAAAGATTGTCGATCATGTGCTCGCCAACAATTCCACCATTGTCTTTGCCAATTCCCGGCGGCTTGCCGAACGGTTGACCGCCCGGCTAAACGAAATCTACGTCCAACGCCTCGCGGACAGTGCTGCACTTTCGGACAGTGCTGCACTTTCGGACAGTGGCGTGCCGCCGGACAGTGGCGTGCCGCCGTCGTCGGCCGTCCTCGCCACGCCGGCACAACTGATGGCGCAGGCCGGAGCGACCGGCGGGGCCGAGCCTGTCCTTGCGAAGGCCCATCATGGTTCCGTTTCCAAGGACCAGCGCGCCCTGATTGAGGATGATCTTAAATCCGGCCGATTGCGCTGTGTCGTCGCCACTTCCAGCCTTGAACTGGGCATTGACATGGGTGCTGTGGACCTGGTCATCCAGGTGGAATCTCCACCGTCGGTGGCCAGCGGCCTGCAGCGGGTGGGCCGCGCCGGGCACCAGGTGGGCGAAATTTCCCAAGGCATTATGTTCCCGAAGCACCGCGCGGATCTGGTCCACTCGGCCGTTACCGTGGAGCGGATGCTGGCGGGACGGATCGAGTCGTTGTACATTCCGGCAAATCCGCTCGATATTCTGGCGCAACAGACGGTGGCGGCCGCCGCCTTGGGCAGCATTGATGTGGAGGAATGGTTCGATACGGTACGGCGCTCGGCTCCGTTTGCAACATTGCCGCGGTCCGCTTTCGACGCCACCTTGGATTTACTGGCCGGCCGTTACCCCTCCGACGAGTTCGCCGAATTGCGCCCGCGGATTATCTGGGACCGGACCGGCGGCACCATTACCGGACGCCCCGGCGCCCAGCGGCTCGCGGTTACCTCCGGTGGAACCATCCCGGACCGCGGCCTCTTCGGCGTGTTTATCGTCGGCTCGGAACAGGAAACCGCGCCGGGGGCAAAGGCCAAGGGCGGCCGGCGGGTGGGTGAACTCGACGAGGAAATGGTGTACGAATCCCGCGTCGGCGACGTCTTTGCCCTTGGCGCCACGAGCTGGCGGATCGAGGACATCACCCATGACCGCGTTCTGGTTTCTCCGGCGTATGGACAGCCGGGGAAATTGCCGTTCTGGAAGGGCGATTCGCTGGGCAGGCCCGTCGAGTTAGGCCGTGCGCTCGGCGCCTTCATGCGCGAGCTCTCCGGAGCGGATGCCGCCGCAGCCTTGGAAAGATGCCGGGCCACGGGGCTCGATGACTGGGCCGCCGCCAACCTGCTCGGCTACCTTACGGAGCAAAAACAGGCCACCGACGTCGTCCCCAATGACACCACCTTGCTGGTCGAACGCTTCCACGATGAACTCGGCGACTGGCGGGTGGTCCTGCACAGCCCGTATGGAATGCCGGTGCATGCACCGTGGGCCCTGGCAGTGGGCGCGCGCTTGCATCTGCGATACGGCCTGGACGGCTCCGCCATGGCCTCCGACGACGGCATCGTGCTGCGCGTGCCGATGATGGATGACGAGCCACCGGGGGCCGAACTTTTCCTTTTCGAAGCCGCCGAGTTGGACAGCATTGTCACGGCGGAAGTCGGCGGTTCCGCACTTTTCGCCTCAAGGTTCCGCGAATGTGCAGCCCGCGCGCTGTTATTGCCGCGGCAGAACCCGGGCAAGCGCTCCCCGCTGTGGCAGCAGCGCCAGCGCTCCGCCCAGCTGCTGGACGTAGCACGCAAATACCCGACGTTCCCGATCGTGCTCGAAACCGTGCGTGAGTGCCTGCAGGATGTCTACGACCTGCCCGCGCTGAAGGAGATCGCGGCCAGCATTGAACGGCGCGAATTGCGGCTCGTTGAGATAACGACCCCACAGCCCTCC
Organism: Arthrobacter terrae; assembly: GCF_015708085.1. Taxonomy (GTDB): domain Bacteria; phylum Actinomycetota; class Actinomycetes; order Actinomycetales; family Micrococcaceae; genus Arthrobacter_M; species Arthrobacter_M terrae. The sequence goes on from NZ_JADNYM010000014.1 coordinate 58,683, forward strand.
CCCTTCGCCAGATCCCTGCTGTTCGGCTACGTGGCGTCATTTTTGTATGAGGGCGATTCACCGCTGGCCGAACGCCGGGCAGCGGCGCTGTCCTTGGATCCGACCCTGCTCAATGAACTGCTGGGCCGGGCGGAACTGCGCGAGCTGTTGGATCCACAGGTTATCGATCAGACGGAAGCCCAACTGCAACGGCTGGCCCCGGACCGCAGGGCGCGCGGCATGGAGGGGGTAGCGGATCTGCTGCGGTTACTGGGACCGCTGAGCGAGGACGAAATCCAGGCCCGGCTGGAACCGGAAACAGATTTGTCGGCCGGCCTGCATGCAGCCGCGTTGGTCAAGGCCAACCGGGCCTTGAAAGTCCAGATGGCCGGGACCGAACGATATGCTGCCATCGAGGACGCGGCCCGGCTGCGCGACGCGCTGGGCATTCCGCTGCCCATGGGCGTTCCATTGGCCTTTATTGAACCCGTGGCGGACCCGCTCGGTGACCTTTTGGGCCGCTACGCGCGAACGCACGGACCGTTCACCGCAGCGGAAGCTGCCGTTCGGCTGGGACTTGGTGTCGCCGTCGTCGGCACCGGCCTTGCCAGGCTTGCCGCCGACGGCCGCGTGACCGAAGGCGAATTCCGCCCCACCGGGGCACCTGCGGTCCAAATACCGCCACCGACATCAGCGCCAGCGCCGGCCCCGTCGGAGTGGTGCGATATTGAGGTGCTCCGCAAGCTGCGCCGTCGTTCGCTGGCGGCCCTCCGCGCCGAGGTGGAGCCGGTGGATCCTGCCGCTTACGCGCGGTTCCTTCCGTCATGGCAGCATGTTCGCAGCACCGGCAAGCCCGGGCAGCATGGCCAGTCCACTCAGTTAAGGGGGCTCGACGGCGTGCTCACTGTGGTGGATCAGCTTGCGGGGGTTCCCATTCCGGCATCCGCGTGGGAGCCCTTGGTGCTCGCCGGCCGGATCGGAAATTTTGTCCCGGCCATGCTCGATGAGCTCACCGCCGCCGGGGAGATCCTCTGGTCCGGCGCGGGTTCGCTGCCCGGAAATGACGGCTGGATCAGTCTCCACGTCGCCGAATCGGCGCCGCTGACGCTCAATCCGCAAGCCGGGTTCGAACCCAGCGACCTGCAGCAACGGTTGCTGTCCCATCTTTGCGGCGGCGGCGCATATTTCTTCCACCAGTTGAAAGAGGTGGCCGGCTCAGCGTCCAGTGACACCGAAGTGCTCACCGCACTGTGGGAGCTTGTCTGGGCCGGACGGATCAGCAATGACACATTCGCTCCCGTCCGGTCGCTGCTGGCCGGTGGCCATACGGCGCATCGGCAGCCGCCGACAACTCCCCGACTACGCTCGGCCGGGCGCTACGGGCGTTTGGGGCGTGCCTCGGAAGCGGCAACCGGGAGCCTGCACGGCTCCGGCACCGATGGATCCGGGGCTGTCTTAGCCAGCGCTGTCTTAGCCGGCGCCAGAGCAAAGCGGAGCGCGCCTCCGCTGGCCGCCGGGCGCTGGAACGTCCTGCCGGCCCGGGAAGCGGAATCTACTGTCGCGGCCCACGCAATGGCCGAGCTGCTGATGGACCGGTACGGGATCGTCACGCGCGGCTCGGTGATGAATGAGAACATTCCCGGTGGTTTTGCACTGATGTACAAGGTGCTCGCGCGGTTGGAAGAATCGGGGCGCAGCCGGCGCGGATACTTCGTTGAACATCTCGGCGCGGCTCAATTCGCCGTCCCGGCAACGGTGGACCGGCTCCGCTCCTTCACGCAGGACGACACGCGCCAATCCGAACCGACCGCACTTGCCCTGGCAGCAACGGACCCCGCCAATCCGTACGGCGCAGCCCTTGCCTGGCCTGCGCTGGACGTGGGGCACCGACCGGGACGCAAGGCCGGGGCGCTGGTGGTGATGGTCGACGGCGAACTGGTGCTATATGTGGAGCGCGGCGGTAAGACCGTGCTCGCCTTCACCACCGACCCCGTTCATCTCACCCTCGCCGGCCGGGCCCTGGCCGGCGTGGTCAAACGCGGCGCTGTAGACAAACTCGCCATCGAAAAGGTCAACGGCCAGGGAATCCTGGACACTGTGCTGGCCGCTGCGCTGGTAGAGGCGGGCGCATACACCACGCCCCGCGGGCTGCGGATCCGTGCCTGAGCGCGGTCATGCCTGAGGGAGATACCGTCTGGCGCCAGGCCCGGCAGCTGGATCAGGCGCTCACGGGTAAGGTCCTCACACGCTGCGACATCCGCGTGCCCGCGTTCGCCACCGTGGATTTCACCGGCTCGGTGGTGGAGAGCGTTCAGTCCCGCGGCAAGCACCTGCTCATCCGGGTCGCCGGCCAGCTCATTCATTCACATTTGAAGATGGAGGGCAGTTGGCACATATACCCGGTGGACCATGCAGCGAAGTGGCGCCGCCCGGCCTTTACCGCCCGCTGTATCCTCGGCACCCTGGACACGACCGCCGTCGGATTTTCCCTCGGACTGCTTGAGGTGCTGCCACAGGAACGCGAGGCGGACGCCGTTGGCTATCTGGGCCCGGATCTGCTCGGCCCGGATTGGGATGCGGACGAGGCGCTGCACAGAATTTCTGTGGCCCCGGCCCGCCCCATCGGGCTGGCTCTGTTGGACCAGCGGAACCTGGCCGGAATCGGCAACGTCTTCCGCTGCGAGCTCTGCTTTTTGGCCGGCGTCCATCCGGCAGTTCCGGTCGGTGACGTCCGCGCCCTGCCCCGGCTGATCGAGCAGTCCAAGCGGCTGCTCGAGGCCAATAAGAACCGCTCCTCACGCAGCACCACCGGCGGTCCTGCCCGGGGCGATGCGGCGGTCTGGGTCTATGGCCGGGAGACTAAACCCTGCAAGCGCTGCGGCGCCCTGATCCGGCACGGGACCCTGCCGGATCCCCAGTCTCCGGCGCAGCGGGCCCGCGACATTTACTATTGCCCCCGCTGTCAGCCGGCGCCTTAGCCCCCGCTGTCAGCAACTCCCGGCAGAGGCGCCCGAAGCTGACGCATCAACGGGCGCAGACTTGAACCGGGTTCGTGCGCCGGCGTGTCCCGGCGCATCCGCCGTCCTGAACGCTGCGCACATTGCACGGGGGTATTGGCGCCGTGGCGCCAAAATGCCGCAAAAGTGCCGTCGCGATGACCGGTAGAATTGGGCCGTGATGAAATCCCCCCTCCCGGTGCGCAACGGCGTCAATGCAACCCGCCTTCGCCTGCCCGCTGAGGGCCCATGGATTACGGCCATGGACTACGTACTGGAGCGCTTCGGTCACGTGGACGCCGTCGGCATCGTGAACCGCTTTGCCCGCGGCGAGGTCCGCGCGCTCGGCGGCAGCGTGGTCACCGAGCACACACCGCTGGCCGAGCACACCTTCATCTGGTACTACCGTGAGGTCCCACCGGAAGTGCGGATACCGGTGGAGCTTGAGGTGCTGCATCAGGACAAGGATCTGGTGGTGGTGGATAAGCCGCATTTCCTCCCGACTACGCCCGGCGGCAGGTATGTGGCGGAATCGGCGCTGGTCCGGCTCCGCAACCTGCTGGATCTGCCGGAATTGGTGCCGATCCACCGGCTGGACCGGATGACCGCCGGCGTCCTGCTCTTTGCAGCCAACCCGGAAACCAGGGGAAAGTACCAGCTGCTCTTCGAAAAGCGTGCCGTCCAAAAGCAGTACGAGGCCGTCGCGGCAATCCGTCCCGAGCTGGATCTGCCGCGGACCGTGACCTCCCGAATGATCAAATCCCGCACCTACCTGCTGGCGCAGGAGGTTCAGGGAGACCCGAACACGCAGACGCGCGTCGAGCTGTTGGCTACGCACGACGACGGCGCGGGCCGCCGACTGGGCAGGTACAAATTGGAACCCCACACCGGCAAGACGCACCAATTGCGCGTGCACATGGCCGGTCTGGGTATTGGCATCCTGAACGATTTGTTCTATCCGGATCTGTATCCGGAGACTGCGGATGACTATAGCAAGCCGCTGCAGCTGCTGGCACGCAGCATCGCCTTCACCGATCCGCTCACCGGCCGGGACGTTGAATACCGGAGCCGGCGTCAGCTCAGTGCATTGCCGGCCGCGTAAACTTCCCGGAAAACGGACGCAATGTCCGTGTTGAAAAGCACAAACTCAATCAGCTCAGGCTCAGTCAGCACAGGGTCAGTCAGCACAGATTCGCTCCCCATAGCCCCAGCCGGTGATCTGCTGCCCGCCCACCGCGCACGCTGAAACTGCGCGACGGCGTCAAACGCCACTTGTGCCACCTGGGCTGCCGGCCAGCCGTAGACCCCGGCACCGACGGCAGGAAACGCAATGGACCGCGCCCCCACCCGGGCGGCCTCCTGCAGGCTTGAGCTAAAGCACGATGCCAGCAGCGCGGGGTCCCGCTGACCGGCATGCCGGTTCGGGCCCACCGTATGGACCACCCAGCGCGCGGGCAGATCAAAGGCTTCCGTCGACACGGCCGCGCCCACGGGCAGGCCGTCCGGAAGCACCGTCCGCCGCAGCTCGCGGCACGCAGCCAGTAACCGCGGGCCGGCCGCCCGGTGGATGGCGCCGTCGACACCGCCGCCGCCGAGCAGCGAAGAATTCGCCGCATTCACGATTGCATCGACCCTGCGGACGGTAATGTCGCCTTGCACGATGCTGATGTCCATGCCGCTAGTCTGGCATCGGCCGTGCGGCGACACCACCCACCGCGTGGTACCAGTATCGGCGCGCAACGGCTACATTGAAGCAGTGGACCTCTTGAGTGCAGGCAACTGGGCCTTCGCGCTCTATCCGATCATGGCAGCGGCCGTTGCGTTGGATGCTGCCATTCCGCCCATTCCCTCCGAAGCCATGGTGATAGCCGCCGGATCGCTGTCGGCCGGCGGAGACGTGATTCTGCCGCTGGCATTGACGGCGACAGCTGTGGGCTCCATCCTCGGAGACCTCTTGGTCTACAGCCTGTTCAAGCGCCGGCTCACGCACGTGCTGGACCGTTTCCAGTGGGGCCGTCTGGTTCATAAGGGCATCCGCAAGGCGGCGGCCAGGGGTGGCCGCTCCTCCACCGCCGCGGCGATGGTCGCCGGACGGTTCATCCCTGCCGGGCGCACCGCCACGATGGCAGCTGCGGGAATCGCGGAAGTCTCCACGCTGCGGGTGCTCAGAGCGAGCGCGCTGGGCTCAATCATCTGGGCCTGCTGGATGGTCGGTCTGGGGTATCTCACTGGCCGCAACAGCAGTCTGCCGTTCTGGGCCAATTCGCTGATCGGCGTTGGGATGGGGCTCGCAATCGGCGTGCTGATGGCCGGCGTCATCGCTCTGCGCCGCCGCCAGTCGCGATCCCGCCGCGCGGTCGACCCGACGGACCCGTCCGCTGCGGAGCCGGAGGACATAGCCGGGCCGTAGCACTCAGGGTCCGGCTACTGCGCTGATCGGCACCCATTTGCCCCGGATCCGCCGTGTAACGGTGACCGGACCGGTGACGGCGACGGACTCTACGGCGTGCCGCACGCTCGCCCCGGCGTTGCACGCCTGACGGTTTTCATCGTCGTACCGGGCCGCCTGCACGGTGAAACGCAGACTGATCTGCGGGACCCCGCGCACAACGTCCAGCTGATTGGCCTCCACCAAGTGGATGGAACCGAGAGTTTCCACGGCGGTTGCCAGCACTGATTCCGGCGCGTTTCCCGGGCGCAGACCGGAAATTCTGAGAATCGCACGGAAGGACGGCATGATTCCAGCGTACCAATGGCATCAGAATCCGGGCCTCGGGGCTAACGTGGATGTCATGTGCGATACCGATTCCCCCACCGTCCTTCCCACCACCGGCACCGGGACCACTCGGCAGGATTGGGAGCGGTTCCGCCTGAACCGCAATGCCGCGCTATCGGATGGGCATGGCTGGCTGAGCCTGACGTCGCTGCAGTGGCTTAGCGCCGAGGCAGCCGAGCTGCGGCTGTTTCCAGGGTTATGGAGCGCGGACAACGGCTGGGCTGCGGATAAGGAAGGGAATACGGACGACGGCGCCGCCACCTTGTGGGCGGAACCCGGAGACGGTCTCCTGTTCGCGGACAGCCAGCTCCCCGCCAGCGGCACATTAACCGCTACCCTGGCGGACGAGGAGTCGCTGCTCTGGGTGCAGCACGGCAGCACCATTGCGGAACTGGCCCGGCGCGGCGGCCGCTATTTGGTTCGGACCAGGGATTCGCAGTCGCCGGTCCTGCAGGCATTCCACGGCGTCCCCGTCTTCGATTTCCGGGCGGATCTGGTATTGCCCGGCAGGTTCGAGCCCTATCCGGGGCCCCGAGTGGTAAACCGTACTACCGCGAATGAGACGGTGTCTGCGAGCACGGAAATAGTGGGCGAGCTGGTCTTCGAATTGGACGGCCACGACCACCGCCTGCTGGCGGAGGATGGCGGGAGCGGGGCGTTGGACGTGACTTTCCACGACGCTACAAATCACCGGAGCACCGCCGGCTGGCGCAAGCTGACGGTCCCGCGTCCGTCCGGCACCGCCGTCGTGCTGGATTTTAACAAGTCGATGAACTATCCCAGCGCTTTTACCGCGTTCGGCACCTGCCCGATGCCCGTGCAGGGGAACCGTCTGGACGCGCCGATTGAAGCCGGCGAAAAGGCTCCGGACTCAGACGATCGCTGAGACTCCGGTGATGGCGCGGCCCGTGATCAGCGTATTGATCTCATGCGAGCCCTCATACGTGTAGATGGCCTCCGCATCGGCGAAGATTTTCGCCATCCCGTAGTCCGTGACAATCCCGTTGCCACCGAGCACAGCGCGGCCCATCGCCACCGTCTCCCGCATTCTGGCCGTTGTGAAGGCTTTCGCCAGCGCCACCTGCTCCATCCGCGCCCCTGTGCCGCCGGCGTCGGCCGCATCGCGAAGCCCGGCGATCCGTACCATCATGGCCAGGCTGGCCGTCGCATTTCCCAGCATCTGCACCAGCTGCTGCTGAACGAGTTGGAAGCGCGCCAGCGGCCGGCCAAACTGCTGGCGTTCGACGGCGTATGCACGGGCGACGTCGAACGCGGCCAGCTGCTGCCCTACCGCCTGCCAGGCCACCATCACCCGGGAGCCCAGGAGCAGCTGGTTGGTGTCGGCGAACGCGTCGATTCCGGCAAAGCGGTCCGCCTCCGAAATGGTCACATTTTCCAGCACAATATGGGCGTTCTGCACCGTGCGCAGCGCTATCTTGTGTTCAATCTTTGTCCGCGTCACGCCCGGAAGGTGAGCATCGAGGATGAAGCCGCGCACCTGCCCGGTGTCGGTATCCTTGGCCCAGAGCAGCATGTAGTCGCAGAACGTCCCGTTGCCGATCCAGCGTTTGGACCCGTTGACGACCCAGCTCTCAGCGCAGCCGTCGGTCCCGCGGATGCGGGTTGCCGTCGTCGTCATCCCACCCGCTACGTCGCTGCCGTGATCCGGTTCGGTCAGGGCAAAGGCTCCGGTAATCCGCAACGCCATGGCATCCGCCAGCAGCCGCGATTTCTGCTCCTCGGAGCCGAACTCCTGCAGCGACTGAACAAACAGGTCATGGTGGACCAGAAAAAACGTAGCCAGCGAAGTGTCCACCCGCGTCATTTCTGCCACCACAAAGCCGGCAAAAAGATGGCTGTACCCATGCAAGGCCGGCGAACTCAGCTCAAGGCGCGCCAGCGCTGGCAAAATATGAGCCGGAAATTCCGCCACATTCCACCAGTCCGCGGCGAACGGCGCCACCTCCGCTGCCAGAAACTCCCGCAACTGCGCCAGCTTGCCGCGCTCGGAGTCCGAGAGCAACGCCTCAAAGTCGTAGAAATCCGCCTGCGGCAACTCTTCGCGGTCCCCGGCCATTATTTGGGCTGCATTCGGATGGCGCCATCGAGCCGGATGGTCTCCCCGTTGAGCATCTCGTTTGCCACAATGTGCTCCACCAGGGATGCGTATTCATCCGGTTTCCCCAGCCTGGCCGGGTGTGGAACCGCCGCGCCCAAGGATTCCTGAGCCTGAAGCGGAAGCCCGGCCATCATCGGCGTCTGGAAAATCCCCGGCGCGATGGTCATCACCCGAATCAGCGAGCGGGCCAGCTCGCGGGCAACCGGGAGTGTCATCGCTGCCACCGCCCCCTTGGACGCGGCATATGCCGGCTGACCGATCTGCCCGTCAAAGGCTGCCACGGAAGCTGTATTGATGATCACGCCTCGCTCGGACGTTCCAAAGGCGCCCGCCAGCGGCTCGGTGGCCGCCATCGCCTGCGCTGCGAGCCGGAGCACATTGAAGGTGCCGATCAGATTGATCTGGATAACCCTGCTGAAGTTCTCCAGCGGCAGCACCCCGTCGCGGCCCAGCACCTTGCCGGGGGTAGCGATGCCGGCACAGTTGACCAGAATGCGCAGCGGTCCCAGCTTGGCGGCGGCGTCGACCGCGGCCTGCACCTGCGCCTCGTCTGTTACATCAGCGGCCGCGAAAACAGCCCGGTCCCCCAGCTCCGCGGCCAGGTCCGCGCCCTTGGACTGCGGCAGATCAAGCAGGACGACGGCGGCACCAGCTGCGTGCAGGCGTCTGGCAGTCGCTGCTCCAAGGCCGGAGGCACCCCCGGTTATGAGCGCGACGGCATTCTTGATGTACATAATTTCCTCCACAATGAGGCTGCGATGGTCCGTACTGAAACTGTTAATGAAGCCTAACTGAAATGCCTGTAAGCAGGAACACGGGGGACGTCGGGGCGCCCGGGGCGGGTCCTTACCACCCCGGGCCGCCCGAATCCCGGCTAACGGTAACGTTGCGACGGTGAGTGCTGCACCGAGAACCGACGCTGAGCAGTGGTCCTTGCGTGCCGAAGCTGCCGCCCACACCGTGAATGCCGGCTTCGGCCACCGGCTACTGGGCATACCGGGCACCTGGCTCGCCTCGGTAAAGAGCCCCAGCCGGCCGGGGCCATCACGGCACCGGCCCCGGAGCAGCCTGGCACCGTGGGTACAGTGGCACTATTGGTGGCAGGCACACTATTTGGATGCACTAGTCGATTCGGCCTGGCGGGAGAAGGCACTTGGGCAGGCCACGCCCGAGCTGCCAGCGACAAAACGGCCAGCAGCAAACCGGGGTGACCCTTTCCTGCAGTCCCAGCGGCTGCTGCGGGCGATTCGTCTGCGGAATTTCCTGCGCCTGACCAACAGTTATTACGACGACATGGCGTGGCTGGCCCTAGCGGCCGGGCGGCTGGACGAGTTGGCCCTGGATACAAACAAAATCGGCCTGCGCAGCGCGCGCCGGGCCAAGGTCGTGTTGGAGACCCAGCTGGTCCGTGCCCATACCAATGATCTGGGCGGAGGCATTTTTTGGTCACGCAAGCGCGACTTCAAGAACACTCCGGCTACCGGCCCCTCCGCGCTGTATTTTGCCCGCAACGGGCAGCCGGACCGCGCACAAAGCCTGGTGGATTGGCTCCGCAGCACGCTCTTCGACCCGAAGCAGGGCCTGTATCTGGACGGCGTCCATCCCCACCCCAGCGGCCCCGAAATCGAACCCACCATCTACAGCTACAACCAGGGTCCGGTGCTGGGCGCGATGCTGGAACTCGGCGGCGAGCGCAACCTGGCGCATGCTGCCGAGTTGATTGACGCCGTCGCCCGTCACCTGAGCACTGCACAGACCGCAGACGACGGCGGCACTCTTCGCCCGCTGCGGTTGCACGGTGGCGGCGACGGCGGTCTGTTCACCGGTATCCTGGTCCGCTATTTGGCGATCGCGGCCCGGCATCCGGATCTGGCCGCACGAACGCGCCGGCTGGCTGGAGACCTGGTCCTGGATACAGCCGAGGTACTTTGGGCGGGCAGAAACCGGGACTCAAACCCTGTTTTCAGCAGCGATATTGGTCTGCCCGCTGATGTAACGTATTCCGCTGGCAAGATGGTGGAATTGTCCACCCAACTTCAGGCATGGGAGACGTTCGAAGCCGCGTTTCGGCTGACCGCCCCGGGCGATGACGCGGGCACTGGCGTAACAGACTAGATTGGCCTACCGTCGAAATGTCCGCGCTCGGCCCAACCGCAAGCCGGCCAACCGCGTCGGGGACGGCGCCCCCTGTTCTCGTGCTCGTGGCAATGACGCTGGCAAGTGCCATGGTTCTGATCGATCAAACCGCCGTCCCGCTGACGCTGCCCGCGATAGCGACGGACATCCGGATATCGACGCAGCTTGCCCAATGGGTGCTCAACGGGAGTCTCCTGCCGCTGGCCGGGGTTCTGGTGCTCGGCGGCCGGCTCGGTGATCTCTTTGGGCAACGGAAGATGTTCCTGATTGGTTCGGTCCTGTTCGCAGCGGCATCCGCAGCCGCCGGCCTCGCCCCGCAGTTCGGTGTGCTTCTCGGCTTTCGTGTACTGCAAGGTATCGGCGGCGCCCTAATGCTTCCGAACACCGCCGCGATCGTCAGCGCTGCATATTTGCGAAAAGATCAAGGCAGGGCTCTGGGCACGATGGGTGGAGCAGCCGCTGTTGCCGGTGCGGCGCTGTGCTGCTGTCGGTCACCCTTGATCGGCCCGCTGGTGACCGCAGCCGCCGCGGGCGTTGGATTTTTTGTTATTGCACTGCTCGGTCAATATCCCAATTACCTCGGCGCCACCGTCAGTCAGGCCGTCGCCGGCATGGCTGAAATGGGCCTCGGGATCATCTTCCCCCTCGTGTTGATCTTGAATCTGACAATGGATCCAGTCATTGCAGGACTAGCTCTAATCCCTGCCACGCTACCGATGATCGTCGTCGCCCGGCTTGCCGGTCGCTGGTACGACAGCGATAGCGGACGCATTCCACTGGTTACGGGTTTCGGGTTGTTGGCAGCATCGGGCGTCCTGCTCGCGCTCGGCGTCCTGCAGAACTCCTATGCATGGATTCTTCCCGGTCTCATCGTCTACGGCATCGGTCTGGCATTGGTGCTGACAGTAAATGACCCAGTCAGCCTCGACACAGTCCCCCACACCGTGCATGGGCAGGCATCCGGTGTTTCGGCGACAGCCGAGCAGTTCGGCGGCGCGCTGGGCATCGCGTTGCTTTACCTGGTGTTCCACACCAGCTACCTGAACAGGTTCGCGTACATCGTAGCCAACGGACCGGTGACAGGCCTCAGCCCATCTGCCGCAGCCGCTCTCAAAGCGAAGCTGCTCGGCGCCGAGTCGACGGGGTTGCATCCCGCGTCGTTCGGCGCTGAACTCATGCCGTACCTGCGGCTGGCACGGGAAGCGTCGAATTTCGGTTACATGGCGGCGTTCCTGACGGTTACAGCGCTATCGGTCATTGCGCTCGTCGCCGTAGCACGGCTCGTGCGGCAGCCGGCATCGGATGCGGAAGCTGACTAAGGAAAGCGCGCGATGCTGGTGCCCGGCGGTGAGCGCAACCTGGCGCACTCAGCGGACCTGATTGTCGCCGTCGCCCGTCACCTCAGCACTGCACCGACCGCTGACGACGACGGCGCGCACGGTCCGCCCGCACCGTCACCATAGAGGTACTTATGAAAGAGTGAAATATCCGCCGCTGGAATGTGTCGTGGCGGGGTCACATCATTTTGTTTAATTTCACCTGCTCGCGTATGGGATAGCCCGGCTGAGCCGGCTTTCGCTTTAAACCGCGGTTTGCATGCCCGGCGCATATCACGGTTTTACCGTTGCTGTATAAACGCCGCGGAAAACAAACACGTCTTTCCGGCGAATGGACCAATGGGCCAATGGTATCCTTACCGGAGTGCCGGTCTTGGAATTTATTGCTATTCGGCACAAAACAAAATAGCGGCGTGACCGTGACGCAGGTGTGGGGCACTGGGCACGGCCGGATTCCCGGCTGCCAGGAGTATGGGCGGGAGCCTGGATGGGGGAAGGGTGCGGGCATTGGGGGCAGGGCATCAACACGTATTTTCAGCTGGAAGTCTGTTCGAAGATAACCAAAATCCGGGTGACCAGGAGGCCGCCTTACTGAGGGCTTCCGGGCGGTGGCCATTATCGGGCCGGGCGGGCATGGTGGCCGAATTGCAGGGTTACCTGCTTACGCAGCCCGTAGCGGGGGTCATCCTCACCGGTGAGTTCGGCGTAGGCAAAACTGCGTTGGCACAGCACGTACTGGATAACTCCGCAGTTCTGTGGAAGTAGTTCATATCCGGTGCACTGAATCCGGATCCAACCGCGCCTATAGTGCCTTGGATTTTCTGCTCGGCGGACTGGATTCGAGCGTTACGGATAATCCGCTCGCGCTTTTGGGTGTGCTTCAGGAGCGGCTGGGGGACGCCGGCGGGGGTCGGCCTGTTGTCCTGTTTGTAGACAATGCGGAGGATCTGGATCCGTGGTCCGCCACGGTATTTGCCCAGCTTGCCCGGCATCACAGCGCCCGGTTGCTGGTGGTGTGCCAGCGCATGCCTAATATCACAGAGGAGCTATCCGCCCTCTGGAAGGACGGGTTGCTGGCCCGGATGGACGTAGGTCCGCTGGAACCGGCAGACACGACCGACCTCCTTACAGCGGTCCTGGGTGCCCCGGTGTCTGGAGTTCTATCCCGCGTCTTTCAGGACGCCACCGGCGGAAATCCGCTCTTTCTCCAGGCTCTCACCACCGAACAGCTCGCGTCCGGGCAGGTGAAGATATCCGGCGGGTTCTGGGTGCTGGGGACACGGCGGCTGGAATTGGGCCAACATGGTTTTAACCGTGTGGACCTCAGGCTGCGCCGGCTGAATCCGGCGCAGGTGAACGTCCTGGAAGTTCTTGCGTTGGTCGGGCAGGTGCCGTTGCACCTGCTCCCGTCCTTGGTGGACGGTGAAGCCGTTGACCAGCTTCAGGAACAACGGCTGATCACAGTCGGCCCGTGCCCGGATCTGGGTGCACGCATCTCCTGCCCGCTGATTAGGCATGTGGTGAGGTCCCGGATCCCCAACGGACGGAGCCGGCAACTGCTCGAACACAGTCTTTCCCTGCTGGGACCGGTGTCCGCTATGGCTCCGCCGGCGCAGGTGGCCGTGGTCACCTGGTGCCTGGACTGCGCGGTCACGGTCTCCCCCGGTGATTTACTCTCCGCTGCACGTGCAGCGAATGCTCTGCATGATTCATCGGCAGCGCTGCGCTTTGCCGGCGCTGTTCCCGGCTACCAAAATACCCCTTCGCTGGTGATCGAACAGGTCAATGCCCTGGTGCAGGCCGGGCAATTCACTGATGCCCTGGCGGCGGTGGAATCTTTTGACTGTCAGCCCTGCGGTCCCGGCTGCCTGCCGGCATGGACGGCACTTCAGCTGACCCGCTGCAGGTTATTGCAGCACCATCCGGACCGCCATACTGAAGCGGGCCCGCTGCTGCGCTCGATCCGGGCGCGGATCGAACAGGCAGATCCACTGCACAGGGACGGGCTGTGGGCCGTCTGCAGCAATGTGGAAGTGGTGGAGTTGGAGATGGCAGCCTTTGAAGGCAACTTCCGTGCAGTGGAGGAATCCGCGGGGGCGGTGCTGGCTGCCATGCCCGACGGCGGCAGTCTCCTGCGCCTGCAGGCCCAAGGATGGCTGGCTGAGGCCCGGGCCATGGGCGGGTACCAGCTGCAGGCAACAGCACTGGCCACGGACGCCGCGGCGAGGTTGGCAGACGCCGGTGTGGACCAGGCGGCCGTCGAATCCGCGCAAGCCCATGTGTTTCATGGCCTGCTCCTGGCCGGTCAATGGAACATGTGCGCCGATATGCTGACCAGCCAGCGCAAAAGCCCGGAGGTGGTGAACGACCTCAATGGTCCCGCAGCTGATGTCGCCGAAGGCATCCTGCACGCACTGGCCGGGCGCGGACAGCTTGCACTGGCGAAATTACTGCCGGCCCTGAGCCAGGCGCGGGCTATTGATGCCACCAGAATGACCGTCCTCGGGGAGGCAGCTGCAGCGTATGCCCATGCCCTCACCGGCAATCTCGACCTCGCAGGCAAGCATCTGGACCGTGCCCAAGCCCGCCCGGAACGCCTCTGGTGGTCCGACAGACAGCTCGTTGTGTTCTTCACCGCGATGGCTGCCGCGCTACAAGGCCATAGCGGCACGGCCGTCACATCCCTGTTGGATGCCGCGAAAGAAAACCAAGTCCGCGGAGCCGCGGCTGTGGAAATGCTGCTGGTATGCGGCGTCGTCCAGCTGGGCCAACACAGCCAGGCTGAGCGCCTGACCAAGCTGGCCTCCGAACAGGAAGGAGACCTCGCGAAAGCATGTGAACTTTTTGGCCGCGCAATCACAACCCGTAACCCGGAACTGCTGCTGGATGCGGCGGCGGCGGCATTAAAGATGAACTGGGCGCCGCTTGCTTTCGCCGCCAGCGGCGCTGCGCTGCCGCTGGCAGAACACGCGCAGAACCGCCGGCTCATCCGGGATGCCCGGCGCCTGAGCACGCAGGCTCAAACAGTCGGCACGCTCGCGATGAAAACTGATCCAAACACCGCAACCCTGACACGGCGGGAACACAAAATTGCGGTCCTGGCCGTGGCAGGGTCCACCAGCAGGGACATCGCGGAACAGCTCCATGTCTCAGCCCGCACCGTGGAAGGCTCCTTGTACCGGGTCTACGCCAAACTCCAGATTTCCAACCGTGAACAACTCAAATTGGTTTTGAGGTAGGCGAAACCGTGGATACCTCTAACACCGTTCCGCTCGTGGTCGGACGGGAACAAATCATCAGCAACATCCTGACAACGCTGCGTGAACAACACGGACCCGGGGTCCTGGTCACCGGGGAACCGGGACTGGGTAAAACGCTGATCAGGCACCAGATGGTTCGGGAAATAGGCGCCGGTGTGCAGATCCTGTATGTCAATGCCAGTGCTACGCTGCGTGCAGTTCCCTTTGGTGCGCTGGCCCCATATCTGGGCGGACTGGCCGCAGGTGCCTCCGCTGCAGCCGTCTACCGCAGCGTCCTCTCCTCCTTGAAAGATCCAGTGGAAACCGCCGGACTGCGGACGGGGATTATCCCTTTGTGTGTCGTAGAAGACGCACAGGACCTCGACAACTCCACAGCTGAACTGCTCGCGCAGCTGGCCGCGTCCGGTCGAATCAAACTGGTGGTTTTCTCCCGCAACGTGCCTGGCCCTCCCCAGGAACTTTTGTGGTTGTGGCGGGATGGACTACTCCAGCGCTACGACTTGGGCCCATTGAGCGCACCCCAGGTCCATGAACTGTGCACACTCATTTTGGGACCGGTTGTCACCGCCGCCGTCAGCACCACGGTGGCGCACGCCTCGGGTGGGAACCCGATGTTCATCCTGGCTCTGCTCTCCCAGAGCAGGCGTTTGGGTCATTTGATCCACCGAAACGGCGTCTGGCTGCTCAAGGGCGAACCGCCTGCTCCGGGGATGCAGCTGGCGGATCTGGTACAGGACCAACTCCGTCGGCGTACGCCGCAAGAGCGTGCCGCACTGGAAACAGTGTCCCTGGCAGCGCCGCTGCGCCTGGAGGTACTAATTGCCTTGGCGGATGAAACCGCCGTCAATTCGCTTCAGGTCGATGGGCTTCTCACCGTAGGACCCGGGCCAGACACTATGGTCGGGCTCAGCCAACCCCTCTACGGAGAGGTCCTGCGCCGGGGCGTACCGCTGGGACGCCAGGAACTGATCCACCGGGAGAAACTCAACCTCACCGGTCACGACTGGCACTCGGTCGATCAACTGCTGCGCAACGTGTCCTGGGCACTGGACTGCGGGTCAGAAGTCGACGATCGGCTCCTCCTCAAGGCCGCCTCGATCGCCAATCGGTATTACGACCCGGTCTACGCCCTCCGGGCGGCTGCCGCAGTCAGCGGCCCTGCTTTCCGGGAACGCGCCGTCGTGGAACAGGCCCGCGCGCTGATGATCCAGGGTAATACCCGCTTCGCCCTCGACCTGGCCAACGAGCTACTCACCGGCACCGCGTCCCTGGCCGTAGCGGGGCAGGCAGCCCGACTGGCCGTAGCACTGCGGCTGCGCACTGGTACGTCTCCAGAAGGACTGAACCCGGTGGCCGACAGGTGGGCTGCAGCGGTGGATCGGATCACCACTACCCGATCTTCCGCGCTCGGACGGCGCTGGGAGGCAAATGCACGTTTGGGTATCCGCCTGCTGCGCCTGTTCATTGTGCACTTGGACGGTCGGTACCAGGCCACCCGTGCCGAGCTGGAGACCATTGCAGCCCACCCGGACGCCGGCAGCGAAACACGGATCGTGGCTTTAGCGCTGCTCGGCGATGCCCGCGGTGCCACCGGCACGCCCGCCGCCGGGGCCCAAGCCACGCGGGCTGCGTTGAAAATGCTTGCCGTTGGCGGCAGCAGGTTTTTAAAGTACCAGGAGTTCGTCCTGGTCAGGCATAGCATGTGCCTGGTCCGTGCAGGAGAATGGGATGAGCTCGCTGACTTGCAGCGGCAGTATTTAGACACCATGCCGCGGGGCCTGATCTACTTCGGTGGGACATTTAATCTCATCGCCGGATTCATTAAGCTGCGCCAGGGCGCTGCCCGCAGCGCGTTACGGGAACTGGTCCCGGCTGTGGAGGCCCTGAAAATCTCCGATACGGCCCAGCTTCTGCCCATGGCCCTGGGCCTGGTCGCATGGGCGTGCGCGCTCTCAGGTGAGAGGGATGCCGCCCGTGGATACGTCGAAGACTTTGAGGCCACCGCGTCGCGCGGGTCCCGGCGGACAACAATGCTCGGGCGGATCCATGCCACTGCCGCCGGCACTGCGGAGAACGGAACCCCGGCGAGCGTGGCCGAACTGCATAAGGTTGCAGACGAAGCACATTCCGCCGGCATGCTGGCGCTGGGCGCCGCTGCCTGGGAACTGGCATTTCATCTCGGCGACAATACCTGCCTGCCTCAACTGGCAGCCCTCACCGCTGGTTTCGACGGGGCCGAAGGCCGGACCCTGCATATTGTGGCCGCGGCAGCGGCTGCCGGTGATCCGGCGGCCCTGCTCGAGGCGTCGGATCTGGCCGAATCAAGAGGCTATGGGCTCCTGGCCGGTGCCTGCCTCAGCCAGGCAGTGTCCCTGCTGGAAAACAGCAACGAAACGCAGAAAGCGGCACCCCTGCGCCGGCGCCTGGCGGCGCTGGATGCGGTGCTCGACGGTGCCCGGACCGTGCTCCTGACGCCGCCGGATTCCCCCAGCCCGCTGACACGTCGTGAACGTGACATTGTGGAACTTGCCGGCCAAGGCTACTCGAACCGGGACATTGCCGACCGTCTGCATGTCTCCGTACGCACCGTGGAGGGCCATCTATACCGGATTTTTGCCAAACTGGGAATAAACAGGCGCGAAGACCTCAATCACGAATTTCAACACCGCATAGAAGCTCCAGACCGCCAGCCGACGTCGGTGTCCCGGGCTGAGTCACTGACGGCGCCGCGGTAGGGAATCCCTGCTCCCCCAGCTAGGCCGCAGCGCGGGCCTGTTGTTCGGGGCCGAAGCTCTTGGCGATGCCCACGGCAGTGGCCATAACGTCTTCCAGGGACGTCTGAATGTAGGACAGTGCCCTGTCGTTTTCAGCCTCTGCCGGGCTGCCCTCCGGAAGTGCGGAATAAAACGAACCAAGCCGGACGGCCTTATAATTCAGCACCGCCACCAGGTCCAAAAATTCCTTCAACATGTCATTCTGTTGCCGGGTCAGCACGGGCAATGGTTCCTCCACCGGCGAGATTAGTTCGCAGTCAGTTGACTGACGCATCGAGGACTTCCGTCCTGCCCGTGGGATACTGCGGTTACGATGCGTCATGTAACGTAACTATACGGCCTGCTGCCTCCCCCGTCAACGCCTGCCAAACCACGCCGGAGGTTCAGGGCCGGGGTGGTCATAGCCGGGCCGGATTTAGCTCAGTTGGCGCTGGAACTGCGGCGGTCCGATGTCCCGGATGCCTTTGGTGAACCCGCTGCTGCATAGTCCGGTTGCAAGGGAACGGCCGGGCTGAGTAATGGTGGTGCGGGTGTGGTTGCCTGTGGTAATTTCAGCCGCAACAGTGGCCGGGGCGTTGAATTCCCCAAAGGTCCCGCAGCGCAGGTGCAGCTGCAGTGCTTCGGTTCCTGTCAGTATCCGGTGGGCGTCCACCACAGCCTGGCCGAGAAGCATGCCGGGAAGGTGGTCGGAAAAGTGGTCGAACAAGAACGGGTCCTGCCAGTTCCAGACCAAGGCCGCTTCCAGGGAACTCCCATTGTTCCTGACCCCGTCCAGGACCGTACCCACGGCCCCGGTGTTGACCGGTTCCACCGGCGGGGCATTGCGGCGGATGGCCTTGTAGAGCGCGGGGGAAAGACAGGACAAATCCCCGTAGCCGGTACCCAGAAGCACCCCGTCGGAGGTGAGGCTGCCCCACAGCTGCAGGTCGCTGAGCAGTCCCTTGCGCATTTTGGCCTGGTGGGCGTGAACCTCCAGCACAGCCTCCAGCATGGGATGACCGGGCAGTAACGCCGGATCGTGGTTCCAGCTGAAACTGATTTCGTGCAACAGAAACGACGAGCCCAGGGGGACGCCACCGTCCAGGTGGGCGAACGCGAGGGCCGTTTGGCGCATCAACTCGGTTCCAAGGATGGTGGCGATGCCCGAGGACGACTGAGAGGAGGTGGAATGGTCGCGCGGTAGACTAACGCCGAAGAACCAGTGGCCAGGCTCTTCCCGGACGGCGGAAGTCAGCAGTACTGCTGCCGACGAATCCTTATGGACCAGCGTACGGTCGATGAGTTCCTGCAACAAAAAGTGTCGCTCCTTCAGGTGTTTGATAGTCAAGGGCGGATAACGCACTCGCCACGGTATGGGAAATGAAGCTCTCGTCCAGTGCCGCCAGCCCAGGCATCACAACACGCAGCACGACCGGTCCGGTGAGAAGATCACAGATCCATTCCACGTCGGGGCAGGGGGGAATTTCGCCCCTGCGGGCTGCCCTGTCGATGATGATGCCCACGGCTGCCCGGCGGGGCCCCAGGAACTGCTCCACAAAGACCGAGCGAAGTTCGGAATCGCCGTGCAGGCAATCCAGAAACCCGGCCAGACTCCGTGCGATCAGGGGATCCCCGAACAGCCCTGCCTGCTCATGCTGGATTGCTTCAAGATCCAAGCGCAGATTCCCGAAGTCGAAGTCGACGTCGAGGGTGATTTCGAACCGCTGCGCCAGTAGCGCAAAAATCAGCGCCGGGACCCCGCTAAAGCGCCGATAGAAGGCCGGACGGCTCGTGCCGGCTCTCGCCGCCACCGCCTCCACCGACACGGCACTGAAACCATGCTCCAGAACCAGCTCCTCAGCGGCTAGGATCAGGGCAGCTTCCAGCCCGGCTTTGCGTGGACGTCCGACCGGCTGCATCATAGTGTTACACAGTGTATCGGTAATCGGCGGTGACATTCCCGCCGATGCCGCCGATGCCGCCGACGGCAGGGGCACACACATTTTAATGGTCTACGGATGCGGTTCGGCTGGCACACGGACCGCCGGGCATGCACTCAAAAGCGGTCTTGACCCGGTACTGGGCGGGCGCGATCGCGGAAAAACGGCGGCAGAAGCAACGTCTTTGGGAGTGCCTTGGCGCAGTGCACAGCTGACCGACCCCGCCGGAGTGGATATTCTCCTGAAGGGGGTCGATATTCTGATCAACACTGCCGGGCCATTTACCGGCACTGCAGGGCCGCTCATGCGTGCCTGCCTGAGGAATCGCTGCCACTATCTCGATCTCTCTAATGAGATTGCCGTTTTCCGCGACGCCTGGATTCTGGCCAGCGCCGCGCGGGAGGCAGGCATCAGCATTATTCCGGGTGCCGGCGCCGGCACCGCCGCTGCCGAAGCCCTGGCAGCCCACGTACTTACCAAGATCCTGACCCCGGACTCCCTGGTCATTGTGCGCTCCTCCGGTACCGGTGTCCGGACGCTGGGTGTCCGGAAAACGACCATGGATCTGCTCTCCGCGGGAGGCATCCGGTACCGGAACGGAGAGGAAGAAAAGTTCAATAAGATCTCGGCGTTTGATCTGCCCGAGGGACGGCGGACAGCAGTACCGGTGGCCAGCGGCGACCTGTTCGCCACCGCACATTCAACCGGTGTCCCGCACGTCAGCGCGTACTTCACCACCGGGATGCACCGTTTAGCCGCGAAAGCCGCTGTTCCCGTAATGCGCCGCCTCATCAACACAGGACTCGTCCGCGCTTCGGCACCTCACCAGCCGGCCGCCGCGCCGCTGCAACCCGGCAAGGAACCTGCGGTCGTATCCACGCAGATCTGGGTGCAGGCAACAGACCATTCCGGAGCGAAGGTCACTAGTTATCTGCAGGCAGGACGGGGCGCCGATCTGAGTGCAGTGACTGCTGTGGAAGCCGCCCGCCGGATCCGGCCGGGTACCAACCCTGGTGTTTTTACTGCCGGTGAAATTTTGGGACCCGGATACGTCCCCGGGCTGCCCGGCGTCCACATCACCGACCTCTGAAACCGAAAGACCCACGCAATCTTGGCCGGCATCAGCTTTTCGTGTGGGTCAACCCGCAGGAAGCCGGGAGCAACACAGGCAGCCCGAATACCCTACGAAAACATAGCGTAATTAGAGTGATCCTCATCACAAACGCCGTTTTTTGCTTGGAAAGTTAGGGTTGGCTCACCTAAAGTCGAGTGAGGAAACCGGGCAATCCGCCCTTCGGTCCGCACAACTTCCCCGGTTCATAACGGAAAGGCCCTCCCCACGTGAAGCTACCCTTTAAGCTTGCCTCCAAGTCCGCGACGGGCATCGCAGCACTCACCGTTGCCGTGCTTGCGCTCTCTGCCTGCGGGGCCGGCGGCTCCACCGGCTCCGGCTCCGGGAGTGCAGGGGACGCAGACGGCATCACGGTCTACAACGCTCAGCACGAATCGCTGACCAAATCCTGGGCGGACGCCTTTACGAAGGAAACCGGCATCAAGGTCACCCTGCGCAGCGGCGACGATTCCGAGCTCGCCGCCCAACTGGTCCAGGAGGGCAAGAACTCCCCGGCGGATGTCTTCCTCACCGAAAATTCCCCGGCCATGACGCAGGTGGAGAACGCCGGCCTGTTCGCTGACATCGACAAGGACACCGTGGCGCAGGTACCGGAGCAGTTCCGGCCCTCCACCAACAAGTGGACGGGAATTGCCGCCCGCAGCACGGTCTTCGCCTACAACAAGACCAAGCTCTCCACCGATCAGCTGCCCAAGT
This sequence comes from Arthrobacter terrae, assembly GCF_015708085.1. Taxonomy (GTDB): domain Bacteria; phylum Actinomycetota; class Actinomycetes; order Actinomycetales; family Micrococcaceae; genus Arthrobacter_M; species Arthrobacter_M terrae. The sequence goes on from NZ_JADNYM010000014.1 coordinate 79,807, forward strand.
CCATCATGGATCTGGCCGCTCCCGCATGGAAGGACCGTTGGGCCGCGTCTCCCTCGGGAGCTGACTTCCAGGCCATTGTCTCTGCGATGCTGGAGCTCAAGGGTGAGGATGCCACGCTCAGCTGGCTCAAATCCATGAAGGAAAACGCCAAGGCCTACAAGGGCAACAGCACCGCGATGAAGGCCGTCAACGCAGGCGAGGTGGATGGCGCCATCATCTACCATTACTACTACTTCGGCGATCAGGCCAAGACCGGGGAGAACAGCAATAACGTCGCGCTGGAATACTTCAAGAACCAGGATCCAGGCGCCTTTATCAGCATTTCCGGCGGCGGTGTTTTGGCCTCCAGCAAGCACCAGGCACAGGCCCAGCAGTTCCTGAAGTTTGTCACCGGCAAGGCGGGGCAGACCATCCTGCAGACGGGCGGTTCCTTTGAATACCCGGTCGCCAGCGACGTCCCCGCTAATGACAAGCTCACGCCGCTCGCGGACCTCGAAGCGCCCAAGATTGATCCCGCGAAGCTGAACTCCCAGAAGGTCAGCGAGCTCATGACCAGCGCAGGGCTACTCTAGAACCTGTGGCAAGAACGACGGCGGCACGGTCGGCACGCGGTCCCGCCGGCATAGCATCGGGTCCGGTACCCGCACCGGCGGGGGGCAGGAGCAATCGCTCCGGTCCCCCGCCGGTCGTCGTGCTGATCTGTGTCCTGATCGCTGCATTTGCACTGCTGCCGCTGGGCTACGTCGCCGTGATGACCGTCGGCGCCGGTTGGGAGACCATTTCCACCTTGGTTTTCCGGCCCCGGGTAGCCGAGCTGCTGATGAACACCGTGGCCCTGGTGGTCATTACCGTGCCCCTGTGCGTGGTGCTGGGGGTGGGCGGGGCGTGGCTGGTGGAGCGCACGTCCCTGCGCGGGCACAAGGCGTGGTCGCTGCTGCTCGCCGCGCCCCTGGCCATTCCTGCCTTCGTTAATAGCTATGCCTGGGTCAGTGCCATCCCGTCGCTGAGCGGGATCTTTGGCGGCGTGCTGATCTCCACGCTCTCCTATTTCCCGCTGGTCTATATTCCAGTCGCCGCGACGCTAAGCCGGATGGACCCGGCTCTGGAGCAGTCAGGATCCTCCCTGGGGCTGGGATCCTGGCGGGTGTTCGCCCGCGTGGTGCTGCCCCAGCTAAGACTGGCCATCGCCGGCGGTGCACTGCTGGTGGCGCTGCATCTGCTGGCTGAATATGGCGCCTTCGCCATGATCCGGTTCGACACGTTCACCACGGCCATTTATGAGCAGTACCAATCCACCTTCAACGGAGCAGCCGCCAATATGCTCGCCAGCGTGCTGGTCGTTTTCTGCCTCCTGCTGCTGCTCGCTGAATCCCGTACCCGCGGCAATGCCCGCTACGCCCGGATCGGCTCCGGCGCACAGGCCTCACCCGCCCGGCTCACGCTGGGCCTGCACGCTATCCCCGCGCAGCTGGCACTGGCGGCGCTGACCGCGCTGGCTTTCGGCGTTCCGCTTTATCACGTGGGCCGCTGGCTGATCGCCGGTGGCGCCACCATCTGGGCCCGGCCGGAGCTGGTGTCCTCGCTGCTGCAGACGCTCGGCTATGGGCTCGCCGGCGCGCTGGTCACCACCGCGCTCGCTTTCCCATTGGCATATCTTGCCGTCCGGCACCCGGGCTGGCTCAGTAAAACCCTTGAAGCAGTGAACTACATCAGCAGCTCGATGCCGGGGATCGTCGTCGCCCTGGCATTTGTCACCATCACCGTGCACGGACTGCCGGCCATCTATCAAACCTCCACCGTCCTGGTGGCTGCGTATGTGCTGCTGTTCATGCCGCGCTCCCTGGTCAATCTGCGCGCCGGGCTGGCACAGGCGCCACGTGAGCTCGATGAAGCCGCGCGCGCTTTAGGTAAAGCGCCGTTTACCGCCTTTCTGCGGGTGACGCTGCGGCTGAGTGCGCCGGCCGCGGCGGGTGGAGCGGCCCTGGTATTCCTGGGCATCGTCAATGAATTGACCGCTACGCTGCTGCTTTCCCCGAACGGCACCGCGACTCTGGCCACGGAGTTCTGGAAGCTGAGCAGCGAGATCGATTACGCAGGTGCCGCCCCCTACGCGCTCCTGATGATCCTGCTTTCGGCCCCCATGACGTACCTTCTTTTCTCGCAATCCAAGAAAGCAGCCGGACAGTGACCGAATCGCGTCAGACCCAGCAGCGGCCGCGCCACCCGCACACAGCCCGGGCCCGGCGGTCCTCTCCCCCCGTTGCCGCCACGACGGATAATCACCTGCTGATTGAGGGAGCGCGCAAGAGCTTTGGCGGCACCGAAGTCCTGAAGGGAGTTGACCTTGCCGTCGCCAAAGGACGGACGACGGCGATAGTCGGGCCTTCCGGATCGGGTAAGACGACGCTACTGCGCCTGATCGCAGGCTTTGAGGCACCCGATGCGGGCACCATTTCGCTCGATGGCCAGCCGGTGGCGGGGCCGTCGGACTGGGTCCCGGCGCACCGGCGCAAGGTGGGCTACGTGGCCCAGGACGGCGCGCTGTTCCCGCACCTGACGGTGGGGCAGAACGTCGCGTTTGGTCTGGCCGGCCGCGGCGGAAAGGCGGCTGCGGGCCGCGTGGCCGAGCTGCTGGAAATGGTATCCATGGACCCTTCCTACGCCAAGCGCCGCCCGCACCAGCTTTCCGGCGGCCAGCAGCAGCGCGTCGCCCTGGCCCGCGCCCTGGCCCGGGAGCCGGCGCTGATGCTGCTGGACGAGCCGTTTTCCGCCCTCGATGCCGGCCTGCGGGTTGCTACCCGCCGTGCCGTGGCCGCGACGCTATCGGAGGCCGGGGTCACCACCATCCTGGTCACCCATGACCAGGCTGAAGCGCTCTCCTTTGCGGACCAGGTTGCCGTCATGCGGGATGGAAAGCTCGCACAGATCGGCAATCCCTTTGTTGTCTATACCCGCCCTGCCGACCGCGCCACGGCCGAGTTCCTCGGCGACGCCGTCATCCTTGAGGCGTGGATGGAGGGCTCATTGGCCACCTGCTCACTGGGCGGGATTCCCGTTCGCCGCCCACCGGTCCAAGGACGGGTCCTACTGATGCTGCGGCCCGAACAGATCCGCATAGCCGAGGACGGGCCCATCCACGGAACAGTGGTGGATACAGACTATTTCGGTCCCGAAACCACCGTCCGGCTGCAGCTTGAACCACTGGCGCTGTCCAAGGATCCACACCAGCCCAAGGGTGGGGAAATCATCAGCATCCGGCACTGGAATGCCATGCTTGCGCGTCCCGGCGTCCGGCTGAGCCTGCGCGTGGTGGGCGAGGGTGTGGCGTTCCCCTTCGCGTAACGCGCTGCACCGGCGGCGTCCAGTGACACCAGGGTAGGGCCCCGCGGGATTTACTTCGGCATCCGCTTTTGCGGGTATGGTGTTTCCCCCGCCGCCAGCGCCCGGACAAAGCCGGCAATTTTGGCTTCCCGGGCAGCGGCATTCTTCGCTGCTCCCACTCGATAAATGAGTGCATAACGGTTAGTTGAAGTAAGCACATCGAACATGGCCTGCGCCTGCCGATCGGCAGCGACCGCTGCTGCCAGGTCGTCCGGAACCACGGCCGTCCGCTGCCCCGCATAGGCCCTTTCCCAGCGCCCGTCCGCCTGCGCCGCCGACACTGCGGCTTCCCCGGCCGGCTGCATCAGCCCCGCTTCCCGGAGCCTGGCAACATTGTCGACATTGTTCTTGGACCATGCGCTTCCCGACCGCCGCGGCGTGAATCGAGTCAGGTAGCTGCCCTCGTCCCGGCGTCCGATCACGCCGTCGATCCAGCCGAAGCACAGCGCTCCATCCAGCCCAGCCGAGTACGTCAGGGCCGTTACAGAACCGCCCTTCTTGTGCAGCACCAACCGTACCCCGGGACTGCTCCCATGGTTCTCCGCCAGCCAGCCGCGCCACGTATGCTCGTCCGGGACCAGTAACTCAGCAAGTTCCGCACCCATAATTCACACCGTACCCATCGCCGTCGTCCTTTGCACCCCTAATACCACCCCATGCCAGCGGCGAACATGGGCACTGCCTGCGGCGTCGACGGCAGCGGATGGGGTAGAACAGAAGCATGAGCGTACGCACCCCTGATCCCTACCCAGGCTGGCTTTCCGAGGATGACCTCTTCGAAGCCCGCAACCGGCTCCCGATGGTTTATGTGGAAGCGGTGCCGGTCCGGCTCGATCCGCTGGGCTACGTAAACGAGGTGGGTCTGCTGCTGCAGGCGGACGACGACGGCGCCATGGTCCGGACGCTGGTGTCCGGACGCGTGCTCTACCGGGAAACCGTCCGGGCGGCCCTGCTGCGGCATCTGGAAAAGGATCTGGGCAACTTCGCCCTGCCGCAGCTGCCGATCAGCCCGGTCCCCTGCACCGTGGCCGAATACTTCCCCTCCCCGTCCCAGACCGGCTTCACCGACGAACGCCAGCACGCTGTGGCCCTGGTCTATGTGATCCCGGTGACCGGCGAATGCAGCCCCCGGCAGGACGCCTTGGAACTGAGCTGGATGACCCCGCAGGAAGCACTCAGCCCCATGGTGCAAAACGAATTCGCCGGCGGCCGCGGAGACATCCTGCGGCAGGCACTGGCCTTTGCCGGGATCGCCGGCTAAAGCTCCCGCTGGGCATAAATCGTCATCACGTCGCGGACAAAGGTAGCCCCGTCGGTCCCGCCATACTGGGCGGCGAAGCGCGGGTCAGCCGGATACATCCGCGCCAGCGCGGAAAAATACTCCGCGGTGACGGGCGTACTTCTGGCCTGTGTGCCGTGCTGCAGCCAGTCGAAGTGTCGCCGGGCGATGGCCTGGGCCTCCTCGCTGCCGGCCTCGGCACCAGCGGCTTTGGCACGCCCGTAATCGGCCGCGATATCCTCGTGCTGCCGCTGGTACCCCCGCTGCTGCGCAGGCGTCTTGGAGCGCCACCATTTGTCACCGGCGGCGTACTCGTCCTTGCCCCAGCGCTGTTCAACCTCCTCCCGATGCTCGGTGTGGTCGAATCCGTTGAACATTTCCTCTGCCATCAGTTGTTCACCTTTTTCCAGCTTGGCTAACGTTGCCCGCACCGAGGCAATCTGCACCCCGAGCCGTTCCTGTTCGTCCTGCAGCCAGCGAAGGTGGACCTGCAGCGCCCTCTCCGGCTCCAGCTCATGGTTGAGCACCCCGGCAATGTCGTTCAGGCCAATGCCCAGCCCGCGCAGCAGCAATATCCGCTGCAGGCGCAGCAGGGCGCTTTGGTCGTAAAACCGGTAACCGTTGGAACCGGTCCGACTCGGGGCCAGCAGTCCGACGTCGTCGTAGTGCCGTAGCGTCCGGCTGGTGGTTCCGGTCATCCTGGCGATGTCCTGAATCGGCCAATCCATAGCATTCCCTCCGCGGCAGCGGCTCTTTGCGCCACCGGAAAATACTGTACAGATTGACGCAACGTCAATGTCAAGGGACGGCCGCAGCCGGGTCAGCGTTCGCGGCTGACGGCTCCCTCGGAGACCGGTGCCGAGGCCACCTCGAGCCAGAATTCGCCGTCCTCCTCCACCAGCCGCGGCTGGTACACCACAGTGGCCCTTTTGTGGTTCAAATAGGCGATGCAGCCGCGCGCGGTGGCCAGTTTTTCCAGAATGATTTCACAGCCCGGCACGGTCAGATCGGAGAGCGTGAGTCCTACCGTGTTTGGCTGGCCAATCTCATCCCCTAAGGCAACGCCTTCCCGCCCGGCGATCAGCTCCTCTGCACAGGCCCAGCGACCCCACATTCCCTTACTGACCAGCGGCGACGGGATCTGGTTCACCGGTGCGGCCGCCGCGAAATACCGGGTGTTAAACCGGCGGTGGGCGAAATCCGGGCTGAGCCAGTTAACCAGCGGCTTGAGCAGGTCGGTGCGCAGTGCCAGACCGCGCTTGGCCAGCATTTCCCCGAAGGTTTTGTCCTGGTTGGCTACGGCTTCCCTGGTAGCCATCCACTCATTGCCCTGGTTTCCTTCTATCAGCGAGGATGCGTCTTCGCCGGCAAGCAGGATCCCGGTTTCTTCAAAGGTCTCACGGATAGCGGCCACCACGTGGCGTCTTGCCAGCAGCTCCTCGCTCATCCCCATGCTCTTGGCCCACGCGGCCGGCGAGGGGCCAATCCAGTCCATACTGTCGTCGTCGTGCACCTCAACGCTGCCGCCCGGGAAGGAGACTATGCCAAGGGGTGAGACGCCGCGGCGGTAGCCGAGAAACGTCTGTGGACCGGCGGGTCCGTCCTTGAGCAGGACCACTGACGAGGCGTACCGCGGCTTGCTGGGGGTCCGTTCGCCGAACTCCACCCAAGTCCGCGCAGCCTCCAACTGATCGGGCAGCAGCCGGAACGTGCGGACCGCTGCGGGCTTACTGGAACTGAGCAATCAACTCAACCTCGACAGGCGAGTCCAGCGGCAATGCTGCCACGCCCACCGCGGAGCGGGCGTGTATGCCTGCATCGCCAAACACCTGGCCCAGCAGCTCGGAGGCACCATTGACAACGCCTGGCTGACCGGTGAAGGACGGGTCGGAAGAGACAAATCCGACCACTTTCACAATTCTGGTAATACGATCCAGGTCCCCGATGACGCTCTTGACGGCGGCGAGAGCGTTAACGGCACAAACGGCTGCCAGCGCCTTCGCATCCTCGGCTGATACTCCTGCGGACCCGACCTTGCCTTTAACTGTGAGTTTGCCGTCAATAAACGGCAACTGCCCGGACGTGTAGACATGATCGCCGGACACGACCGCTGGCACATAGGCGGCAACCGGCGCGGCCACGGCGGGCAGGGTCAGTCCCAGCTCCTGCAGACGAGCCTCAACGGCCGAGGGCGCCGGGGCGTCCTCGGTGTGCTGGCGCGGGTTTTGGTTCCCGACGCTGTCATTTTGCTGCACCGTCACGGCTACTGCTTCTCCCGCTTCAGGTAGGCAACCAGACCGTTGCCGTCCGGCCCGGTAATGACCTGCACAAGCTCCCAGCCGTCCTCACCCCACTGGTCCAGGATCTGCTTCGTGGCATGGATGATGAGCGGAATTGTGGCGTACTCCCATTTGGTCATGAGCTAAAGCGTAGCCCTTACCGGTAAACTGGGAAAATGGCAGCACTGAAAAACCCTCTTTTTGACACGGCGACTACCCTGGGAAAGATCCTGGGGTTCCTTGCTGTCAGCGCCATCTGCGGCGTCCTGGTCGCAGGGCTGATGGTCCCGGCCGTGGCGGTAACGGGCACCACGGCAAGTAATTCCATCAGTTTTTTCGATGATCTGCCCGGCGAGCTGAAAATTGATGCTCCGGCGCAGTCCACCGAGGTGCTGGCCAATGATGGCTCCGTGCTCGCTACGTTCTACGATCAAAACCGTCAGCAAGTGGGGCTGGACGCCATGTCGCCGTTCATCAAGGACGGGATTGTCGCCATCGAGGACTCCCGTTTTTACGAGCATGGCGGTATTGACAGTACCGGCATACTGCGGGCGCTGGTTGCCACCGCCCAAGGCGGCCGGCAGGGAGCATCGACGCTGACCCAGCAATACGTCAATAACGTCATCATCCAGGCTCAGGAAGCCAACGGAGATACGGCTTCGATAAAATTCGGTGACCAGAAGACCGTGGGCGACAAGGTCCGTGAGATGAAGCTGGCCATTGCGCTGGAGAAGAAGTATTCCAAGGATGACATCCTCCGCGGCTACCTCAACATCGTCTATTTCGCCAATGGTGCCTATGGCATTGAGGCCGCCGCGAACCTTTATTTCGGCGTCTCCGCCAAGGACCTGACGCTTCCCCAGGCTGCGCTGCTGGCCGGCGTTGTCAACTGGCCCGAACATTACGATCCGATCAACGAACCGGCCAATGCCCTGAGCCGGCGCAACACCGTGCTGGACAAGCTGCTCCAGTCCGGAAAAATCAGCCAGGCCGATCATGATGCCGCCATTGCCACCCCCGTCGCACTGAACGTGCAGCCGAACAAACAGGGCTGTACTTCAGCGGCATCGGCCCCGTATTTTTGTGCGTACATCCGCCAGGTCATCCTGAACAGCAACGCCTACGGAAGCACTCCCGAGGACCGGCAGAAGTTTCTGGACCGCGGCGGCCTGACCATCAAGACCACCTTGGACCCGCGGCTGCAGACAGCTGCGCAGAACCAGGTCAATGACACCCAACCGGCGGATGACCCGAATCAGAAGGGTACGTCGCTGGTGACTGTGGAGCCCGGCACCGGCAAGATCCTGGCGATGGCGCAGAACACCACATACTCCAATGTGGACGCGCTGGGCAATACGAACCTGAACTTCAACGTGGATCAGGGCGACGGCGGCGGCTCCGGCTTCCAGCCCGGCTCAACCATGAAAGTGGTCACCTTTGCGCAGTGGCTCAATGAAGGCCACTCCATGAACGAGGTGGTCGACGCCAGTAAGCGGCTCTACCCGGGCAACTTCCCATGGAAGGCGACTTGCCTGCCGGACAAGCACTATTTCGGTGCCTACGACCCCGCTGAACCTGGCAGCTTCCTGCTTCCCAACGATGAACCGGGCGACTACCAGCAGATGACGGTGCTGAAGGGAATTACCCGATCCATCAATACCGCCACCTTTGCTTCCGCCGCCAAACTGGATCTGTGCGGCCTGAACAAGGTTGGCGAGGACATGGGCCTGCATGACGCTACCGACGGCACGCCACTTGACTGGACCAGCCAGATCTCGAGCCTGATCGGCGGTGGCAAGAACGTTTCCCCGCTGACCATGGCCAATGGCTTCGCGACCTTCGCCAGCGGCGGGATCTTCTGCAACCCGATCGGCATCGTGTCCATCACGGATCACCAGAACAAGGACTATCCCGTTCCCGGGGCGGACTGCAAGCAGACCATCAAGCCCGACGTTGCCGCGGGCGTTAACTATGCCCTGCAGAACGTCGTCAAGGAGGGGTCCGGCTACGGTCTGGGCCTACCCGGTACGCCCGTGGGTGCTAAGACAGGTACCACCGACGGCTCGGAGCAGACCTGGTTCATCGGTTACACACCCAAGCTGGCTACGGCGTCCTGGTGGGGTTACTGGAAAGAAGGCGCCACCCGCTATGCCTTGGACTACACCTATAAGGGCAAGTTCTACCCACAGGTCGACGGTGCCTACATTGCCGGTCCGCAGTGGCAGAGCTACATGAAGCAGGCCGTTACGTTCTATCCGGGTGGAACCTTTAACGACCCGCCGGCGAGCATGTTGGCTGCTCCGTCGGCGCCGCGGCGGCAGGCTCCGAATCCGGCTCCTGCTCCGGTACCGGCTCCGACTCCGGCGCCGGCACCGGACCCAGCCCAGAAATCGGCACCGGCACCGGATCCAGCTCCAAAATCGGCTCCGGACAATGCGGCATCCCCGGAATCAGCACCTGCCACCGCGCCGGCGAAACCGTAGCGGCATGGCCCACTCATCGACCAGCCGATCGCGTGCCTGGCTGGCGGGTCTGGCCGGGGGTGCCGCGGCGGCTGCCGGCTGCTTCTCCTACGGCGTCTTTGTGGAGCGGAACTGGTTTGTGCTGCGCCGGGAAACCGTGCCGTGTCTGCCCGCTGGTGCCGCGCCCCTGACTGTGCTGCACCTTTCGGATATTCACCTCACGCCGGGACAGGGGAAAAAAATCCGCTGGCTGCGCTCCCTGGCGCAGTTACAGCCGGATCTGGTGGTCAATACCGGCGATAATCTCAGCCACGTCGACGCCATCACGCCACTGCTTCAGGCCCTTAGTCCGCTCATGGAATTCCCCGGCGTCTTCGTCCCGGGGTCCAACGACTACTTCGCCCCAATGCCGAAGAATCCGCTGCGCTATCTTGCCGGCCCATCGAAACTTCCCGACGGCGCACGCGCCGTGCGTGAACCCGTGAGGCTGGACACCGCTGCGCTGCACGCCGGTTTCGGGAAGGGCGGCTGGATCAACCTGACCAACCGCAGCCAGTCCATCGCGATGCGCGGACTACGGCTCGATTTCACCGGGGTGGACGATCCCCATCTGAATCGGGAACGCTATGCCGGCTGGCCCGCAGGCGCGGTAGGACAGGAGACTCACCGCCATGTGAAGATCGCGGTCGCACACGCACCGTATCAGCGCGTGCTGGACAGGTTCACCGCCGATGGAGCGGACCTGATCCTGGCCGGACACACGCACGGCGGCCAGGTATGTGTCCCCGGCTACGGCGCCCTGGTTACCAATTGTGATCTTCCGACCTGGCGGGCCAAGGGCCTTAATGACTGGAAACACAGCGGGCGCACCTCTGCCGTCAATGTCTCCGGCGGCATCGGCACCTCCCCCGCCGCTCCCTTCCGCTTCGCCTGCCGCCCCGAAGCCGTCCTGCTGACGCTCACCGCCGGCCCCTGACGCCGTCGCCCCTCCCTGCCCGCCTAACCCCGCCCAACTAGGTCGCAGTTGAGGCACGCAAATGCCCCTTATACGTGCCGTACGTGCGACCCAGTTGGGAGAGGACGCGAGGGCGTTTCGCGATGCGGGCGCATATCCGCTATTCTAGAGAGGTTGCTTTTCCTAACCTTGAAAAAGTTTGGGTGGGCCACAAACCGGGGTGTGGCGCAGCTTGGTAGCGCGCGTCGTTCGGGACGACGAGGCCGCAGGTTCAAATCCTGTCACCCCGACCAAAATAAATATGAGAGATGGCGTCGAGAGATCGGCGTCATTTTTGTTGCCCGCAGCTGGACGCTGGACAAAGACTGTTCCGGACCGGGTTATCGGCAGGAACTTGAGAGCAGCAAAGAGAGGGCCCGGCCCCGGATTTCCGGAAACGGACCCTCCCCAGCTACATAGCGGCAAAGGCCGGCCGAAGCGTTTTTTACGCCAGTGGCACGACCTTACCTGGCTCTGACAGCATCCGGCCAGTTACCGACGAACCCCGTCGGAGCGACAGCATCCGGCCAGTTACCGACGAACCCCAGCGGATGGACAGCATCCGGCCAGTTACCGACGAACCCCAGCGGATGGACAGCATCCGGCCAGTTACCGACGAACCCCAGCGGATGGACTGCTGATGCAGCCGGTGCAGATTGGATAACCGCTGCGTTGGCTGTGGCCGGCAGGGCGCACGCGGACACTGCCACAACGGCGGCAATAGTTAAGGACTTTGCAAACCTTTTCATCAATTCAGCCTTTGGATCGGTGGAGAAGGAGTGATTTCCAATTGTTGACAACAATTGTAAACTGAGTGTAAACCAACTGTCACAATAGTTAAAGTGCCAGCGGCAACCTGCGGTGCGGACAGAGCGACGCGGCATGAGGAGGAACCAATGGGAAACAGTTTTGGGGACCGGCTTCGGGCGGAACGATTGTCCCGAAGTCTCACTCAGGCTGAGCTCGGGGGCGACCTCTACTCAGCGAGCTATGTGTCGTTGCTGGAAAATGCCCGGCGTGAACCGACGGCAGAAGTTATCGTTCAACTCGCCAAGCAGCTTCAGCTGGCTCCGCATGCCGTCCAGGAGTGGACCACTCCCGTTTCTGCGGAAGAAACTGAGTACCTCCTGGCGGTTCTCTACGCCCGGCAGTCGTGGGATATGCGCGACTATGCCAGAGCGGCCACACATGCCGCCAAAGCAGCATCGATGGCACAGGAGAACAAAGATACGGTCTCCTGGTGGAATATGGCTCACCTGCATGCCAGTGCGCTGTTGAAGAATGCGGAATTCGAGCAGTGCCAAGAGGTCACCAGTGCGATTCTGAAGCACCCCCTTTCCGAGGAGACACCGGGGTTGGAAGTCCGCGCCCGGCAGCTGATGGCGTCGGCCTGCCTGGGCTTGGGAAAGTTGCCTGAGGCCGTGGAACATGCCTCCGTTGCCGTGGCGCGTGGTGCTTCCCTTCCACAGGAGTCCACGGCATATATCGCTGCCATTCGGACCTTGATCGCCGCACTCGCCGAAAGCGGGCGGCTGGATGACGCGTGGGTACATTGCCAAACACTCTCCGACCTCGATGATGGTTCCATGCTGCCGCAGCTGGCAGGGGAAGTATGCTGGGTGATCGGCAATGTCGCCTTCATGCGTAATGACGTAGAACAGGGCCTGGCCTATCATGCAAAGGCCTCCCTGCTGCTCTCCCCAGCCAGTGACCTTGCGCTGTGGGCCCGTTTCAACAAAGCCACGGCGTCAGTGCGGTTGTCCGCAGGCGTCGTGGAACCGGCCACGCTGGAGGCAATCGAAAAGGCGGAGCTTGCGCAGTCCGTGGTGGGTGCAAACCTCGCCGACGAGCTCGAAGTGGCCCTGATCCGTGCCCGCTGGCTGTACCTCACCGGCGCACTCGATCCCGCACTCGAACTTCTCGGTGACATCTACCGACAGCGGGAGAGCCTGGCCAAGCACACCGCCGGGGAGGTGGCGCTGCTGTTGGGCAAGACGCACAAGGCGATGGGCCAGTTCCCGGAAGCGCTCCAGCTCCTGACGGAGGCAAAAGAGCAGTTTGCCCATGCCGGGGCCGGAGACCGGGTCGCGCTGGCGCTGGACAATATACTGGAAATGCGGGCTGCCGGACGGGTCAGCTAACTGGACACACGGGTTATCGGACGCTCAGTTACCGACACTCAGTTACAGACACAGGCACAGACAGGCACAGACAGGAGACGGTGATGGGACGAAAAAAGAAGTGGAAGGACATGTCCACCGGGAGGCGTCGGGCAACTGTGATCGCGACCGGCGTGCAGCTTGCGCTGCAGGGCGCGGCGCTGGCGGACTTAAAGAAACGCACGCCAGCTCAGGTCAATGGACCCAAAGCCATCTGGGTGGCCGCCTCGTTCATCAATTTCGCCGGCCCCATTCTGTACTTTCTTTCCGGGCGCAGGAAATAGCGGCAGGACCGGACGCGCCCCGTTAGGCGAAGGTGCGCCCGGTCAGCTTTTCAAAGGCCTCGACATAGCGCGCACGGGTACGTTCAACGACGTCCGCGGGCAGTGCAGGCGGTGGCGCGTCCGCGGTTCGGTCCCAGCCCGACGCCGAAGCGCTCAGCCAATCCCGCACATATTGTTTGTCAAAGCTCGGCTGCGCTTTCCCCGGCAGCCACTGCTCCGCGTCCCAAAACCGGGAAGAATCAGGGGTGAGCACCTCATCTCCGAGCGTAATGGAGCCCGTGGCCGGATCCACGCCGAATTCCACTTTGGTGTCTGCCAAAATGATGCCGCGGCCGCGCGCTATTTCCTCCGCCCGGGAGTAGATTTCCAACGTCAGTGACTGCAGCTGCGCAGCGTTCTCTGCCCCAACAGACTCGGCCACGGCTGCGAACGCAATGTTCTCATCGTGTTCGCCCACCTCCGCCTTCGCGGACGGCGTGAAAATGGGGCGGTCCAACCGGGAGCCGTCAAGCAGGCCTGCGGGCAGTGGCAGACTACACACCGTCTGCGTTTGCCGGTATTCGAGCAGCCCGGATCCAGTCAGATAACCACGGGCAATGCATTCGATCGGAAACATTGCCAGTTTCCTGCAGATCATCGCCCGGCCTGCCACCGCTACCGGCACCCCGTCGGCAACGGTGCTGCCCAGCACGTGATGGGGGACCTGGAGCTGTTCAAACCACCACAGGCTCAGCTGGGTCAGAATCCGCCCCTTATCGGGTATCTCGGTCAGCAGAATGTGGTCGTAGGCGCTTATCCTGTCGCTGGCGACTACCAGCACCACATCTGATCCGGCCGCTGCGCTGGTCTTCGCCGGCTCGTACAGATCACGTACCTTGCCGGAGTAAATGTGCTTCCAGCCGGCAAGCTGCGGGGCGCTCATGCGCGATCCGCCCGCTCATAAACACCATCCGGAGCCACGGATATTTCGCCTCGTGCCGCCTTTGCGGCAATATCCCTGCGGTACTGTGATCCGTCCAGCTTGATCAGTCCGATACCCTCATAAGCCCGCTCACGCGCCTCCTCCAGATCTGTTCCCAAGCCGACCACGGCGAGGACCCGGCCGCCGGCGCTGATGATCTTGCCGTCGTCGTCGTGCGCGGTTCCAGCGTGCAGCACGTGCACCGACCCCAGGGCGCTGACCTTATTCAGCCCGCGGATCCTTTCTCCCGTTCGCGGCGCGTCCGGATAATTTTCGGCCGCCAGAACGACGGCGACGGCGGCGTCAGGAGACCAGCGCAGGGCGTCGATGTCGTCCAACTGCCCCTTGGCTGCTGCCATCAGCAGACCACCCAGCGGCGTCCGCAGACGTGCAAGGACCACCTGCGTCTCCGGGTCCCCGAAGCGAGCGTTGAATTCAATGACGCGCATTCCGCGGCTGGTCAGCGCCAGTCCGCAGTACAACACGCCGGCAAAAGGAGTGCCCCGCCGGGCCATTTCGTCGATCGTGGGCTGGGCAACACGCGAGATGACCTCGGCCACCAAGCCTGCGGGTGCCCAGTCCAGCGGCGAATAGGCGCCCATGCCACCGGTGTTGGGTCCTTCATCTCCTTCGAAAATACGCTTGAAATCCTGCGCCGGAGCCAACGGAACTACCGTGCGGCCGTCCGAGAGCACAAAAAGCGATACCTCCGGGCCATCCAAGTACTCCTCGATGACCACGTCACCGCCGACGTCAAAGCAGCTCTGTGCGTGCGCCAAGGCCTCCGTCCGGTCCGTGGTGACGACAACACCCTTACCCGCCGCCAATCCATCGTCCTTGACTACGTACGGGGCGCCGAACGCATCAAGAGCATCTGCGGCCTGCTCTGCGTCGCTGGCCACGCGGGCCATCGCAGTGGGAACTCCTGCCTCGGCCATGATCGCCTTGGCGAAGGCCTTCGAAGCCTCCAGCCGCGCCGCTTCCTGGCTGGGGCCGAAGACGGGGATCCGGGCTGCACGAACGGCGTCCGCCACGCCGGCGGCCAGCGGCGCCTCCGGGCCGATGACGACCAGATCCACCGCCAGGCGCAGGGCCAATGCGGTCACGGCGCCCGGGTCGTTGGCGTCAATGGCGTAGGTGGGAACCAGCTTGCCGATGCCGGCATTGCCAGGTGCGGCGTGGACCTCGGATACATTCGGGTCGCTGAGCAGAGAACGGACAATGGCATGTTCGCGGCCGCCAGGGCCAATCACGAGAACCTTCACGCTTCAAGGGTACTTTGCCGCCCGGGTCACAGCAGTCAACGCAGTCGCAGCAGCTGCACGCAAAACGCGATTTGGGTGCACGTGCTGCGACTCAGATTGTGTGACCGAGCTTGCGGGCCCGGGGAACCCCCTAGAATTGGCCCATGCTGAACACCTTCTCCGCAGATGCTGCCGTTGAACTGGCTGTACTGGAACGCAGTGGATTCGTTGAGTCCCGACATATCGGTTCCGCCGTCGTCCTGGCCGGTGACGGTTCCGTCGTAACAACCCTGGGGGACATCAGCGCCCCGGTGTTCCCGCGTTCCTCGCTCAAGCCGCTGCAGGCGCTCGCTTCGATGCAGGCTGGTGTTCCGCTGCGTGGAGTTCAGGCCGCGGTTGCCTGCGCCAGCCACGTGGGTTCACAGGCACATATGGACGTGGTGGAGGGTATGCTCAAGGCCGCAGGCGTTACCGAGCAGGATCTGCGCTGTCCGGAGGACTGGCCCGAGGACGATCAGACCCGGGACGATTTTGTCCGGGCAGGCCGCGGCAAACGCAAAATCGCGATGAACTGCTCCGGCAAACATGCCGCTTTCCTGTGGGCGTGCAAGGAGAACGGCTGGGATCTGCCGTCCTATCTTGAGCCGAATCATCCCCTGCAGCAGCGGGTCCGTGCCGTGATCGAGGAATACACACAGGAAAGCGTGACTCATACCGGCGTGGACGGCTGCGGAGCGCCGGTTATGGCAGTGTCCCTGACCGGGCTGGCCCGGGCCTTTTCACGGCTGGCCAAGGCCCCGCTGGATAAGAATGCCAATGCCCGCGCTGCCACCATCAGCACTTCCATGCTGGATTACCCGTGGGCCGTGCAGGGCAGGGGTAAGTCAAACACGATCGTGATGGAAGAGCTGGGCATCCTTTGCAAGCTGGGTGCCGAAGGTGTTTTGGCCATGGCCACTCCCACGGGGGCCGCGGTGGCGCTGAAAATGCTGGACGGAAACGGCCGCGCCGCGACTCTGGTGGGGCTGACCCTGCTGGCTGCGGCGGGGGCCGTGGATGTACCCCAAATTACCGGCGTGCTGGAGCAGGTGGTGAAGCCGATCACCGGCGGCGGACGGCCCGTGGGAAGTCTGCGGCTGGGCTCCGCCGTCACCGCACTGCTGGACTGACACTGCTGGACTGCCGCTGCAGGACTGCCGCTGCACGAACCGAAAGGATCATCATGGGGGCGAAGCGGCGGGTGGACATCGAGACCGGTAAAGCGGCCTTGGCGGGCTGGGGTGCCGGAGCCGCAGATCGCTCCACCTTAGCGACGGCGGTCCGCTACGCGCTCGAAGAGTTGGCCGCCAAGGCCCCGGGAAACTCCGTTGAGGTACGGGTTCCCCCCTTCGGCGTGGCCCAGTGCGTCCAAGGGCCCCGGCATACCCGGGGGACCCCACCGAACGTGATTGAGTGCGACGCCGCCACGTGGCTCGAGATGGTCACCGGACAGCTGACGTGGGCAGACGCCGTAGCCGCCGGACGTGTCGCAGCCTCAGGCCTCCGTGCCGATCTGGCGGGCCTTCTCCCGCTCTGATACACGCCGGAGCCACGGATGCCGCGGGCGCGGGTAAACTATAGGCCATGACATCACTGCCTTCCAGCGAGCCCGACTACATCGAGCAGGCACCAGAGCTGCGTCGCGCCACGGTCCGACGAGCGCCAAAGTTCGTTCCCTTCCTGATCGCCGGTGCACTGGTCGGGATACTGGCCGCGGCCATCGTCGCTCTGGCCGGTCCCGGCAGCGCCAGCTTTGACCGCAGTACCGTCTTCGGCTTCTTCGCCGTCCTGCTGGCGCTCCCCGGCGTGGCACTTGGCGCCGCCATCGCGCTGGTACTGGACCGCGGCAGCGTCCGCCGCAGCGAGCGGATTGTGCTCGAACAAGCCGACGATGCGCCGTCCGCATAACCCCGAGGGCAATACGTGAGATAATTTTACGGTGGCACGCGGAGACGGAAAACTTTCCCATGATCTTTTACCCGGAGAAAAAGGCCCCCAGGATGCCTGCGGCGTCTTTGGTGTTTGGGCACCCGGTGAAGAGGTTGCAAAACTAACCTATTACGGCCTGTACGCGCTGCAGCACCGCGGGCAGGAATCGGCCGGCATTGCGACCAGCGACGGTAACCGGATCAGTGTCTACAAGGACATGGGGCTGGTGTCCCAGGTCTTTGACGAGACGACGTTGAACACGCTCACCGGGTACATCGCCGTCGGCCATTGCCGTTACTCCACCACCGGCTCGTCCAATTGGGCCAATGCACAGCCCACTCTGGGCGCCACCGCAACCGGTACCGTGGCACTGGCCCATAACGGCAACCTCACCAATACGGCCGAGCTGTATGACCTGGTACTCGAACGCCATGGCAAGCCGACATCGGGAGAAATGGCGCAGGGTAATACCTCCGATACCGCTCTGGTCACCACGTTGCTCAAGGGCGACGACGGCCGGTCCCTTGAGGACACAGCGATGGACCTGCTGCCGAAAATCCAAGGCGCCTTTTGCTTCGTTTTTATGGACGAAGGCACCCTTTACGCGGCGCGGGACCCGCACGGCGTCCGCCCGCTGGTGCTGGGCCGTCTGCAGCGCGGCTGGGTAGTGGCCTCCGAGGCAGCCGCACTTGCCACCGTAGGCGCCAGCTACATCCGGGACATCGAACCGGGTGAATTCATAGCGATTGGCGACGACGGCGTCCGCAGCCAGCGGTTTGCACCGGCCACACCGGCCGGGTGCGTTTTTGAATACGTCTACCTTGCCCGGCCGGATGCCACGATCGCCGGACGCTCCGTCTACGAGTCCCGGGTGGAGATGGGCCGGCAGCTGGCCCGTGAAAACAGCTTCGACGCGGACATCGTGATTCCGGTACCGGAATCCGGAACGCCCGCCGCCGTCGGCTACGCGGAGGAATCAGGGATTCCGTTTGCGCACGGATTCGTCAAAAACGCCTACGTGGGCAGAACATTTATCCAGCCCAGCGAGACGCTGCGCCAACTCGGGATCCGGCTCAAGCTGAACGCGTTGGAATCCGTTATCCGCGGCAAACGGATCGTGGTGGTGGACGATTCAATCGTCCGCGGCAACACCCAGCGCGCCGTTGTGCGGATGCTGCGCGAGGCGGGCGCGGCCGAGGTGCACGTGAAAATCTCCTCCCCGCCGGTGCGCTGGCCTTGTTTTTACGGCATCGATTTCGCTTCCCGGGCAGAACTGATTGCCAACGGCGCGGCGGTCAATGAGATCAGCAAATCGATCGGCGCGGATTCCCTGGCCTATATCTCGGAGGATGGCATGATTAATGCCACACTGCAGCCGCGGGACCGGTTGTGCACAGCCTGCTTCACCGGTGTTTACCCGATCAAGCTGCCGGCCGCAGACCGCCTTGGAAAAAACCTGCTGGAACGGACAGACCCGGCGGATGACACCACGGCCACCGGCTGCGACCCCGGACCGGATGCAGAATTTGAACCCCTGCTCACAGCCGGCGACAGGATCCCATCAGGTTCAACAGATACAGGTTCAACAGATACAGCTTCATCAGATACAGCGAAGAAAGAGACGGTATGACTTCCGCCGCCCCCCGTTCGTCCGGAGCCGCATCGTCGGGCATCACCTACGCCAGCGCCGGTGTTGACGTCCAGGCCGGTGACAGGGCCGTGGAATTAATGAAGGATGCGGTCAGGGCCACGCACGGTGCGCAGGTACTCGGTGGGGTTGGCGGCTTCGCCGGCCTTTACGACGTCTCCCGGTTGCTGACGTACACGAAGCCCCTGCTCGCCACCTCCACAGATGGCGTCGGGACCAAGATTGCCATCGCGCAGGCGATGGACATCCACGACACGATCGGCTTCGACCTGGTCGGAATGGTGGTCGACGACATTGTGGTGGTCGGCGCCGAACCGCTTTTCATGACCGACTACATTGCCTGTGGCAAGGTGGTCCCGGAGCGCATCGCGGGGATTGTCCGTGGCATTGCGGCGGCCTGTGAGGTTGCCGGGACAGCGCTCGTCGGCGGGGAAACGGCCGAACATCCCGGACTGCTCGGCGAGAGCGAGTACGACGTCGCCGGAGCGGCCACCGGCGTCGTCGAAGCCGCTGACCTGCTCGGCCCGGATCGCGTCCAAGCAGGTGACGTTATCATTGGGATGGCGTCCTCCGGTCTGCACTCCAATGGTTATTCGCTGGTCCGCCGCGTAGTTAATCATGCCGGCTGGGCACTGGACCGCCAGGTCTCCGAACTGGGTCGCACGCTCGGCGAGGAGCTCCTTGAACCCACCCGCGTGTATGCCGCGGACTGCCTGGACCTTGCGCGTTTCCTGCCCGTCGGCCAACCCGCGGGCGTGCACGGCTTCAGCCACGTCACCGGTGGTGGTCTGGCGGCCAACCTGGCCCGGGTACTTCCGCAGGGACTGCTGGCGACCGTGGACCGTTCCAGCTGGAGCCTGCCGGCAATCTTCAGCCTCGTCGCCGAACTGGGTAACGTTCCCCTCCCCGACCTGGAGCGCACTCTAAACCTCGGCGTCGGCATGGTTGCCATCGTGTCCGCCGAAGCTGCCGATGCCGCCCTCGCGCGCCTCAATGGCCGCGGTCTTCCGTCCTGGGTGATGGGCACTGTTTCGACGGCTTCCGCGCAGCTGGACAAGAGCGGCCCGGATTATGTTCAAGGCGCTAAAGGGGTCGACGGCGGCGCCGTCCGGTTGGTCGGCAGCTACGCCTGAGAAACACCCATGCTGCCGCAACCATAATCGGAAAGGAAGCTCCCGCGGGATCGCGGGAGTTCCCATCCGGGCACAACAAGATCCCCACCGTGGTGTTACGGATACCTCAGTAACCGTACCTGGCAGGGCTGACGTTGCTGCTGCACTGCACGACGCCGGATATGGGCAACGGCCTTGACCGGCAGATCTAACCGATCTGCCGGCTGTCTACCTCGTCGTCATCCTGCGCGTATTTGTCCTCATAGGCCGAGTAATCCGGCTCTACGGGGGTCTCCGGGTAACGGCTGGAGGTGGCACGCCGTTCGGTGGCCCCCAGTTCGCGCTGGAGTGCCGTGTAATCAGTGTTCGGGGAGTAATACTTGATATCCCGAGCCTGCTTGGTTGCCTTAGCCTTTTGACGGCCGCGCCCCATGGCGTGACCCCCTTTTTACACTCGGACCGGAGGTGGTCGCTCGGCTAAGAGCGAGGCCCCGGAATATTCGGTCAATTTGTCGTACCTCTAGATTACATGCTTTCGGCTCTCTCCGTGCGCGGAACCCGTGTGGAGGCTCTCAATGTCACATTTGAGAACCCGTGCTCTCCGCCCCGCCACCGGAAACTTCGATAGAGTTTTAGGGCAGGGGGGATCTTAGCGAGCGCGGCGACCGGCAGGAAAGGTGTTTTCTTCGATGAACGAGCGGGACAAGGATCAGACCGGAGCCGGTCAGGAGCAACCCGGTCCGGGCAGCGTTGGAGCGGATACCGGGAACGACGACGTCCAGCACGGCCTCGAGGTGGAGCTGCCGAAGCTGACCGTACCGGAAGGCGCTGACCTCCACTTGGCGGAGCCGCAGCTTCAGACGGCAGCGATCAGTGATGACGTTGCCGAAAGCACATCCCTCAATGACGTGGGGGCTGAGGCCGCACAGGTGGCCGCGGAAGCCCAGGCCACCGGGACCATGGTCGCCGGCAGCGAATTCAAAGCTCCGCCCGCTCCTTCGCTGCCAACGGCAGAGGCGACACACGAGGACACCGGCGCGGCACCTGAAAAATCGAAGGCTGCACGTATTTCCGCGGCAGGACGGCAGAAACCGTTGTTTACCCCGCGTCCGCCGGCTGACAAGGCGGACGGGGCGTCCGTCGGCGCCGGTGAACAAGCTGAGACCGGATCAGGTGAGGGAACCGGTGGCCCGGTCGAGCCGGGAGGCCCAAGCACCCCGGGGGGACCGGGCGAGTCTGCGTCCGGCGGCAAGCGGCGCTTGTTCACCGTCATTGGGGTCGCCGTCGTCGCCATCCTGCTGATTATCGGTCTGATCTGGCTGCTCGTCTCACTACTGAACTCAGGCAAGGACACGAGCACGGGTGCGGACCCAGCATCGGTCTCCGCCACTTCCACAGCGTCCGCCACTTCCACAGCGTCGCCCAGTGGCAACGGTCTGATCACCGCCGACGCCCCGCCGCTGAAGTGGGCCAAGGGAGATTGCTTCCGCGCCTTCAAGGATGCCAGCCAAAATGCCGACATTGTCAACTGCGCAACGCCGCATGCAGCTCAGCTCGTCGCGACCTATAGCTATCCGGAAACCGGGAGCTACCCGGGCCTGGATGCGCTCAAGGCCAAAGCGGCTGATACCTGCAGCAGCGTTAAGCTCTCGAGCGCGGCCAATAACTACGCCTATAAACCAAAGTCCGGGTATCCTTCCGAAAGCACCTGGACCAAGGGCGACCGCCGGGTGGACTGCATCGTGGTCGACGACTCAGGAGACAACATCCGGGAGTCGCTGCTGAGCTGAGCGATCAGCTTATTTTGCGGCTTACCGAAAGGCCCGCCCCTACCCCGCCGGCCTGTGCATCCATGTTCAGCTCCGAGACGTCGGCTGCCGTGTCTACCAGGACAGTATCGCCGTCGGTTACCGTCCCCGCCAGTATCTCCCGGGCCAGCCGGTCGCCAATTTCGCGCTGCACCAGACGGCGCAGCGGCCGGGCCCCGTACGCCGGGTCATAGCCGGTCATCGCCAGCCAGGCCTTTGCGCCCTCCGTCACTTCAAGGCTCAAGCGACGCTCGTGCAGCCTTGCCGCCATCGATTGAACCTGCAGGTCCACAATCCTGGACAGCTCCTCGACGCTCAACGCGTCAAACATCACAATGTCATCCAGCCGGTTCAGGAACTCCGGTTTGAAGGAGGCATTGACCACATCCATCACCAGCTTTTGCTTGGCTTTCGGGGCCAGCGTCTGGTCCACCAGGTACTGGCTCCCCAGGTTTGAGGTGAGCACCAGAATAACGTTGCGGAAATCAACGGTGCGCCCCTGACCATCGGTGAGCCGACCGTCGTCGAACACCTGCAGCAGTATGTCGAAGACTTCCGGGTGCGCCTTTTCCACCTCGTCCAGCAGCACCACGGAATACGGGCGACGGCGGACGGCTTCCGTGAGCTGCCCGCCCTCCTCGTAGCCCACATACCCGGGAGGTGCCCCCACCAGCCGCGCCACCGAGTGCTTTTCGGAGTACTCGCTCATATCGATCCGTACCATGGCACGCTCGTCATCGAAGAGGAAGTCCGCCAGCGCCTTGGCAAGTTCCGTTTTACCCACGCCGGTGGGGCCGAGGAAGAGGAACGAGCCGGTGGGTCGATCCGGGTCCGAGACTCCCGCCCGGGACCGGCGCACCGCATCCGATACAACGGCAACGGCCTTGGCCTGGCCGATCAGCCGCGCTCCGAGCACCTGCTCCATCTGCAGCAGCTTCTGCGATTCACCCTGCAGCATCCGGCCGGCGGGGATCCCTGTCCAGGCCGAAATAACCTCGGCAATATCATCGGCGGTGACTTCCTCGGCCACCATCAGCTGGGACTTATCCTCAAATTCCTCCTCGACAGTGGCGGCATCGAGTTCACGCTGCAGTGCCGGAATCTCGCCGTACAGCACCCGGGAAGCCTGCTCCAGATCGCCGTCGCGCTGTGCCTTATCCGCCACGGAGCGCAACCCGTCCAGTTTCGCCTTAAGGTCGCCAACCCGGTTCAACCCCGCTTTTTCCGCGTCCCAACGCGCGTTCAGCGCATTCAATTCTTCCTTCTTATCCGCCATATCGGCCCGCAACGCCTCCAGCCGGTCGCGGGAGGCCGGATCGGATTCGCCGCTCAGCGCCAGTTCCTCCATGGTCAGCCGGTCCACCGAACGCCGCAGCTGGTCAATCTCCTCGGGGGCGGAATCGATTTCCATCCGCAGCCGGGAGGCAGCCTCATCCACCAGGTCGATCGCTTTATCCGGCAGCTGCCGGCCGGCAATGTACCGATTGGACAGCGTCGCCGCGGCCACCAGCGCGGAATCGGCGATCGCCACCTTGTGATGGGCCTCGTAGCGTTCCTTTAGGCCGCGCAGAATGCCGATGGTGTCCGGCACGCTGGGCTCACCAACATAGACCTGCTGGAAGCGCCGCTCCAACGCCGGATCCTTCTCGACGTGTTCGCGGTACTCGTCCAACGTGGTCGCGCCGATCAGCCGCAGTTCGCCACGCGCCAGCATCGGCTTAAGCATGTTCCCGGCATCCATGGATCCCTCGGAGGCGCCGGCGCCCACCACGGTGTGGATTTCGTCGATGAAGGTGACCACCTGACCGTCGGAATTCCTGATCTCCTCCAGTACGGCCTTGAGCCGTTCCTCGAATTCCCCGCGGTACTTTGCCCCCGCGACCATCGCCGCCAGGTCCAGGCTGATCAAGGACTTCCCGCGCAGGCTTTCCGGCACGTCTCCGGCCACCATCCGCTGGGCCAGACCCTCGACGACGGCCGTCTTGCCCACGCCGGGCTCACCGATCAGCACCGGGTTGTTCTTGGTGCGCCGGCTCAGTACCTGGATCACGCGGCGGATCTCGGAGTCCCTGCCGATCACCGGGTCCAGCTTGCCGGAGCGTGCTATTGCGGTCAGATCCACACCGTATTTTTCCAAGGCCTGGAAGGTGTTCTCCGGGTCCGGCGTGGAAACCTTGCCGCTGCCGCGGACATTTGGAAGCGCCGCCTCCAGCGCCTTGGACCCGGCCCCGGAATCGCGGAGCACCTTTCCCGCCTCCCCTGCGTCAGCGGCGATGCCGAGCAGCAGATGCTCGGTGGAGACATAGCTGTCCCCCAGGCGGTCCGCCTCCTTTTGGGCAGTCTGCAGGGCAAGCAAGGCATTCCGGCTCAACTGGGCCTGGGCGACGCTGGTGCCGGAGGAAGCGGGGAGCGCACGGATGGCTCCGCTGGCGCCGCGGCTTACCTGATCCGGATCGACGCCGGCGCCCTTGAGCAAGGCGACGGCCACACCTTCGCGCTGATCCATCAGCGCCTTGAGCAGGTGGGCAGGTTCAACCTGCGGGTTGCCCGCCGTCGAGGCATTCATGGCGGCGGCGGAAAGCGCCTCCTGGCTCTTGGTGGTGAATTTGGTATCCACGAAAAGACTCCCTTCCCAGCGCTTATTCGGCCAACCGCGCAGGCCGCATTCAGAGTATCAACTTGAGTGTACTACGCTCAAGTTGCAAAGGAGGCAAATATTTCCCGTGACAGTGCAGGATAAGCCGGATGCCCACGGGAACGCCGGATGCATAACGCGGGGCCCGATTGCCGCTAGCGTGGAGGAATGGACCCCAGCGGACTCGTCATCTTCGACTGCGACGGCGTGCTGGTGGACAGCGAACGGCTGACGGTGGCGATCGAGGCCCGCCTGCTCACCGAGCTGGGTGCGCCGTACTCGGAGCAGGATGTGGTGGACGCCTTCATGGGCAGGACCGCCGCCGCAGGTCAGCTGCTGTTGGAGCGGCTCCTGGGGCCGGAGCTGGCCGCGGAATTCGACCGACGCTCAACGACGGAAATCCGGCAGGCCTTCAGCAGCAGCCTCACCCCCGTTGCCGGTGTCGAACGGGTGCTGGCGGCACTGCGGGCGCGCAACCTGCCACACTGCGTCGCCTCCAGCGGTTCACACGAAAAAATGCGGCTCACGCTGGGCCTGACCGGCCTGGCCCACCAGTTTGACGGCCGGATTTTCAGCGCGTCGGAGGTTCCCCGCGGCAAACCGTTCCCGGACCTGTTTTTGCACGCTGCCTGGTCCATGGGAGTGGATCCGGCCCGCTGCGTCGTCGTGGAGGACAGCGTTCCCGGGGTGCATGCGGCCGTCGCCGCGGGTATGACGGCTTATGGGTTCACCGGCGGCCTCGCCGCGGCCGGCTCGCTGGCTGCCGCCGGAGCCATTCCTTTCGAGCGGATGGAAGAACTGCTGCAGGAATTTGCACCCGGCGGTTCAATGTGACGCTCTATCTGGACCCGCCCGTCTGGCCGGCGCACGGCACCGTTTTTTCGCATCTGGTCTCGGACACCTCGCTGGCCGAGCTGCACGCCTTTGCCGCTGGCGCGGGAATTGCCGCCCGTGCCTTTGACCGGGACCACTACGACGTCCCGCAGCGCCGGTATGCCGACCTTGTCCACCGGGGTGCCGTCGAGGTCTCCGGCAACGACCTGGTCCGGCGGCTGATTGCCAGCGGGCTGCGGGTTCCGGCACGCGAGCGGCCGGAATCTCTGCAGGGCGCCCTGCTGCAGCGCTGGAGCAGGGTGCTCCCGGGCCGGCAGGCGATCGGTCGCGACCTGCTGGCCCGCTGGAGCGAACCGCACCGGCACTACCACGGGCCCAAACACCTGCTGGCAGTGCTGGAGGCCCTGGCACTGTTGACTGCGCAGCCGGAGCAACCCGTCCTGCTGGCCGCCTGGTTCCATGACGCGGTTTACCGCGGCGCGGCGGGTGCGGATGAGGAGCAGTCCGCGCAGCTGGCGCAGTCCGCCCTGGCCCGGGCCGGGCTGCCCGCGGCGCCGGTTCGTGAGACGGTGCGCCTAATCCGTTTGACGGCAGCTCACGCTGCCGGGCCGGCAGACGACGGCGGCGCGCTGCTGTGCGATGCGGATCTGTCCGTACTGGGGGGCACCCCGGAACAGTACCGCCGCTATCTGGCGGCAGTTCGTGCCGATTACGCTCACGTCGGGGACGCCGACTTCGCGGCCGGCCGTGCCGCCGTCGTCCGCCGGCTTCTTGGACTGGATCCGTTGTTCCACACCCGCGGCGCGCAAAACCAATGGCTGGCCGCCGCGCAACGCAACCTCGAGGACGAGCTCAGCGGCGATCTTTGGAAGCCGGAACGCTGACCGGCATACAGGTGCGACGGGCGTCTCATGTCACTGGATTGGCGGCGAGACTTTCCGTGCTCAGCAACACCACGACGGAAGAGGCGCAGATATCCATGGCCTGCCGGAGTGCGGCATTCCCCGCCGCCACCCTAAGCCCGGCCAGTGACGCAGCCCCGCATGGCCCGCTATCGAGCCCCAGCCGCTGCAGCTCGGTGACGGCCTGCAGGTCCTGATCCTCGGTGACCGTTACCGCGGCGTCGACACCGCCCTGCAGCACGGGCCAGGCGATGCTGGAGACGATGCCGCAATTGAGCCCCGCCATCCGGGTGTAGCCGGTCCGCACCGCCACGGGATGCCCGGCCCGCAGGGACTCGAGCAGGCACGCCGATTCCTCGGGTTCGACGCTGAGCAGCGAGGGGCGGGAGACCTCTGCCCCGCGATCGCCGCCGCGGTAGTGAGCCGCTGTGGCCTGGATCAGTGAACCCACCCCGCAGGGGGTGACCACAACATCCGGACCGCCGGCACCGGCATCGTGCAACTGGGCGTCGATTTCGCGGAAGATCGTTGAGTATCCCTGAACAATCCAGCCGGGAATCTGTTCGTATCCGGGCCAGGCCGTGTCCTGCACCAGCAGTGCGTACGGATCCGCGGCCGCGGCCTGTGCGGCCTGACTGACCACATCGTCGTAAGGCGCATCGACTTCGCATAGTTGCGCCCCTTCACTGACAATGCCGTCTTTGGCCCGCTGGCCGATGGACGCCGGGACAAACACCTGGGCCTGAAGCCCGAGCAGGGCGGCGGTATGGGCCACGGCCCTGCCATGATTGCCGTCAGTGGCACAGACAAGCCGGACCCTTGCGTCCAGCTGCTCCCTCAGCTCATCAAAGGTCCAGAGCCGATCGGGCTCGGACGTTGTGGCTGCCAAGGCCCGGCAAACGGCCCACGACGCGCCCACCATTTTGAACGCCGGGAGGCCAAACCGTTCGGCTTCCTCCTTCACAAAAACCCGCCCGACCCCCAGCTCCGCAGCCAGTTCGGGGCAATCGCGCAACGGCGTAGGTGCGTAACCGGGCAACCGAAGGTGAAAATCAAGCACCTGAACCGGTGCGGAAACACTGCGATGGTCCCGCGCGGACGGATTCGAGTACCAGTCGCCGCTCTCCTGGCCGTCCGGTGAAACGGGGCCGGAAGGTGCGGGGCCGGAAGGTGCGGGGCCGGAAGGTGCGGGGCCGGACGGGACGGGGCCGGAAGGTGCGGGGCCGGAAGGTGCGGGGTCGGATGCGTTTGTGCCAGTCATCTCACCATTGTGCGTCCGGGGCTGCGAAACAGCCAGCACCCGGGACGCCCGCCACCGTCGGTAGGCAGGTCGGTAGGCTGGAACTATGGTTTCCAAGTCCTCGAAAACCGGCCGTCTTCAAGCACCCCGGCTGTCCCCCGTCCACCTGCACGAGCTGCGGGACGCGACAGATTCGTCCTTCCTCTCCGGCGACACTTACGACGGCGAGCGCTTTGACCGACCAACTCTGGACGGGCTGGATCTCACGGCCTCGGACTTCATCGACTGTGAATTTCAGGGCGCCACTTTCCACCAGGCTCAATTGCGCGGCGTCAGGTTCCGCAATTGCATCCTCGCCGATAGCTTTGCCCCGGTCTTCACGGCCGCCCGCTCCACGTGGCGGGATGTGGTGGTCACGGCTCCGCGCTGGGGCTCGGCGGAGCTCTACGACAGCACCTGGCAATCCGTGCGGATCGACGGCGGGAAGCTGGATTTTCTCAACCTGCGGACTGCAAAAATCTCCGATCTGCTGATCAGCGACTGCATCATCAATGAACTCGACCTTGGCGGCAGCACGGTCAGCCGGATGGCTCTGAAGAACTGCCGGATCGGCACCCTTGACGTCAGTGCGGCAAAATGTACGGATCTGGATCTGCGCGGCAGCGAATTCAGCGCTATTCACGGCATCGGTAACCTGGCCGGAGCTGTCATCGACGATTACCAGCTGGGGCTGCTGGCTCCGCTGCTGGCCGGATATCTGGGCATTAGCGTCGCCTGAGCCGGAGGCTAATATGGAACTATGACGCCATCCTTTGACCGCGTCCTGGCGACCCGGGGGATCGGCGGTTACCGCCAATACCGGATTCCGGCTCTGGCGGTGAGCACCCATGGCACGGTCCTTGCGGCCTATGACGGCCGGCCGAACCTGGATGACCTGCCGAATCCGATCGATCTTCTGCTGCGCCGCAGCGGTGATTGTGGCAGGACGTGGGGGCCGCAGCAGGTGGTTCGGACCGGAATTTCGCTGGCCGGCTTTGGCGACCCGAGCCTGCTGGTGGATGCGGAAACCGGCCGGATTTTCATGTTCCACGCGGCTGGCACGCAGGCTGGCTTCTTCGAAGCGGTAGCCGGGTTGGAGCCGACGGATGCAGTGCAGCACTGCGATTACAGTTATTCCGACGACGACGGCGTCAGCTGGCAGCACCGCCGGATCACCGACCAGCTCAAAAGGGACGCGATAACCGGCATTTTTGCGGCATCCGGTCAGGGTATCCAGCTGCATGCAGGACCATACCGAGGCAGGCTGATCCAGCAGTTCGTGGTCCTTGTCACCGAGGAGAAAGCGGCCGGAAATACGGCCGGAAAAATCCTGGCTGCGTCTGCCTATAGCGACGACCACGGCGGGACATGGACCCTGGGCGAGTTCATCGGACCGGGCACCAATGAGAACAAAACGGTGGGGCTTTCTGATGGGCACGTCCTGCTGCACTCCCGCGCTACGCCGAACCGGCTGACGGCAATCTCCACTGACGGCGGGCACTCCTACTCGCTTCCCCGCCCGCATCCGGACCTCCCGGATCCCAGCGACAATGGCTCAGTGACCCGCTTCGACGGCCTCCCCGTCCTTGCCGGCTGGTCCTCGCCCGCCACCGACAGCTGGCTGATCGCCACGCACAACCATGACACCGCGCTGCGGCGAAACACAGTACTCAAGCTCTCCGTGGATGACGGCAGTTCCTGGCCGCACGCTTTAGTCCTGTGTCCGGGCAGCAGCGCCTATTCCACCGCGGCCCGGCTGCCGGACGGCAGAATCGGGGTGCTCTACGAGCGGGAGGGTTACCGGGAAATCGTCTTCACCTCGGTGGATTCTGCCCGGCTGCGCACCGCACCCGCTGCGCCCATGGCGGGTACGGCCCCGCACGGAAACGAAAAGGATGTCGTTCTGGAGGTGGAACTGCGCTCCATCTCGCCGGGCCTGCCGGAAACCTGGCAGACGGTGGGGGAAAGTGTGCCTCTACCCGGACCGCAGGGGGAATTCCCCGTGGCCGTATGGAAGGAGATGGGCCAGGGGTATTCCGCTGATGCCGTCCAAATCCTCTCCAATCGGGAGTCGCAGGCCCTAAACTACGGGCCGCCCCGCCCCGGTTATGCCAGCGGGGACATCCTGGCTTTTGCCGTCAGGGCCACTAATCACGGCAGCCAGCCTGCCGCCGTCGTACTGACCGGGAACTTCAGCACTGCCCGAGCCGAGAGTTCTGTGCAGCTCCCTCCCGGCGGCGAACACCTTTACCCATCCCTGACGTACACGGTGACGGACAGCGACGTTGCAGCCGGCTCCGCAGCTGTCTCCTTCGGCCTGCGCGCGCCGGTGAGCACCCGGCAGGCAAACGCTGGTGCCGCGGCGCCCGGCAGGAGGTTCCGGTTCGATACGACAACCGGAGAGGTGCAGATCGATTCCTAAACCAGCCGCGCGGCCCGGTCCGCCTTCATCAAGGACAGCTCGGCGTCCACCTGGTGCTCGCCGCTGATCCGGTCGAGTT
Source organism: Arthrobacter terrae (assembly GCF_015708085.1). Taxonomy (GTDB): domain Bacteria; phylum Actinomycetota; class Actinomycetes; order Actinomycetales; family Micrococcaceae; genus Arthrobacter_M; species Arthrobacter_M terrae. Next base: position 109,537 of record NZ_JADNYM010000014.1, read on the forward strand.
CGCGGGCCACCGGGTCACTGAACGGCCGGGTGGGGTCCTCCAGTGTGCCGGCCCTGTTCATCTCGTCCAGAGCCGCCGACCGGGCCTGCATCTGCGCGGCGTGCTGCTCGGCCCGGGCCATGGTCAGGGAGACCTCTGCCAGCTCTTTATTCAGCCCACCCAGCGACTCGCCGATCCGGCTCTGCGCCTCCGCGGCCGAGTACGTTGCCCGAATGGTCTCCGCGCGGATGCGGAAACCCTCCAGGCGGATCTGCAATTGGCCGAATCCGTCAGTGAGCTTCGTTTCCTGCGCATACAGTCCATCGCGGGCACGGGTAATCTCCGCCAGCTGTGCCGCCAGGTCGGCGCGCCGGGACAGCGCCAGATGGGCCAGCTCATCCTGCTTCAGGTCTACCGCGCGCTGCGCCTGCTGCTGCAGACGCCCCATCGCCGCATGCAGCTCGTTGGCCTGAATCTCCAGCCGGTGCCGGCTGGTGGCAACATCTGCAATGCCGCGCCGCACCTGCTGCAGAGCTTCCAGCTGGTTTCGGTACGCATAGTCCAGACTGCGCTGCGGGTCCTCATATCTATCCACCGCGGCATTGGCCCTGGATCGAAAAATCATTGTGATGCGCTCAATCAGCGTCACGGCCATGCTCCTGTCATTGCTGATTCCGTCCCGGTTTGGCCAGCTAGGGGTTCCCGAGACGGGTATAGGTGGCGGCCCAGTTGTCCAGCACCTTCGCCTCGACGTCCAGACGCCGGGTGAGAGTGGAAATATCGACGGCGGTCATCGGCTGCGAGGTCCTGGCCAGCGCCTGCCGAACGCCGGCACAGGTGTGCAGTACCTGCCCGCTCTGGGTTCCCAGCGTCTGTGCGTAGAGCCGCTGGATGGCGGGATCCGGGTCTTTTTCCGCCACTGCCAGCTGGCGATCGAGCACGCTGCCGGCATGATTCAAGGTCTGCACAATGTAGCCCAGGTTCCCCACCTGCTGGCGGGAATCCACCGCGACGGACAGGCTCCTGTTGGTGGCTGCCAGACTGTCCTGGAGCTGCAGCCGCGTGACCGCCAGGCCACGACGCTGCGGATCCGAGCTTCGGGTGCGGTAGACGAGGGCGCCCCTGCGCGCTCTACTCACGGGAGCAACCCGTCGCGCGACACCGCGGCCACCGCGATACAGCAGAACACCGGCAGTTGTTACTCCCGCGCCGACAACCACCACGATGATCAGCAGCAGAATCAGTAGAACGGTTGCCGCATCCATTTTCGCGTCGCCTCCACACAATCGTCAGGCCGCAATCGTGTTCGGCGCCGCGGCCTATGCGCAGTAGCCTAGCACGCAGCACTGCGCTGCACAGCGTTGTGCGCAATGTTGTGCACAACGCTCGCTTAGCTGCCCGGCGGTCAGCCGCCAGGTTAGCCCCCCGGCGGTCAGCCGCCCGGTCAGCTGCGCGGTTGCGCCATCCGCCAGTTGTCGATCTCGGCCAGCAGCGTCCCGCTGCGCTCGCGCGGCAGGAAGGCCGAGCGGACCGAATTGGCGGCCAGTTCCGCCAACTGGCTGCTGTCCAGAGCGAAGGTGCTGGTCAGCTGTGCCATATTGTCATCGAGGTAACCGCCGAAGTAGGACGGATCATCCGAATGCACGGAGACATTCAGCCCGCGGGCCAGCATACCGGGCAGGGGATGGTCCGCCAGCGTGTCCACCGTTCGCAGCCGCACATTGGACAATGGACAGACAGTGAGCGGAATCTGCTCAGTCAGCAGCCGTTCGACCAGCATTTCATCCTCAATGGCGCGGATTCCGTGGTCGATGCGGGCCACGCCCAGCAAATCCAGCGCTTCCCAGATGTACTCCGGGCCACCCTCCTCGCCGGCGTGAGCTACGCATTTGAGCCCGGCGTCATGTGCGCGCGCAAAAACGGCAATGAATTTCGACGGCGGATGGCCCACCTCCGCTGAGTCCAGGCCGATGCCAATGATCGGCGCGTCCATGGCAATCAGCTGCTCAAGCACGTCAAGCGCTTCCCCGGCGGCTCTGTCCCGCAGGAATGCTGCTATCAGTGAGGTGGTCAGGCCGTATCGGGCCTCGCTGTCCGCCAGTCCCCGGGTGACTCCATTGATGCAGGTCTCCAGTGAAACACCACGGATCAGATGCGCCTGTGGGTCGACGAAAATTTCTGCATGCCGCACGCCAGCGGCACCGGCCCGCACCAGATACGCCCGAGTCATATCCTCGAAGTCCTGCTCGGTGAGCAGAACTGCCATATTGCTGTAATACAGCGTCAGGAAAGACTGCAGATCGGTGAACTTATACTTCTCCCGCAGGGCGGAAACGTCCCGGTACGGCAGCGTAATACCGTTGCGCAGGGCCAGTGCGAAGATAAGCTCCGGTTCCAGCGTCCCTTCGATGTGCAAGTGCAGCTCTGCGGTAGGCAGGCGGACGGGGCCCAAACGGGAAATTGACATGCATCATTCCATCACACCGTCACGGTGCGGTACATAAAAAAATGCGCGGGGCATCACGTTACAGGGCTTGACACGGGAGTAAACTGAGCCGATCCGAGCGGCGGCACGATCTTCCGGAGGCACTAATGAGTCAGCTGGCAAACCCGTACTCAATCTGGCGGCGCAAACCCGTTCAGGACGTCGACGATGAAAAAGGCGGCGGACTCCTGCGCAGCCTTGGTCTGTGGCAACTCACCGCCATCGGGGTCGGGGGCATTATCGGCGTAGGAATTTTTACGCTCGCCGGTGTCGTGGCCCACGGGGACAGCGCCAACCCCGGCGTTGGGCCGGCCGTCGTCATCTCCTTTCTCATCGCAGGGTTGGCCAGTGGCGCGGCCGCCCTCTCCTACGCTGAGTTCGCCGGGATGATTCCCCGTGCCGGCTCCGCCTACACCTACGGCTACGTGGCACTGGGCGAGCTGGTGGGCTGGTTTATCGGCTGGGACCTGCTGCTGGAATACATCGCCATCGTGGCCGTGGTGGCCATTGGGATTTCCGGCTACTTCAGCGCCTTTATGAGCGGTATCGGCGTCACCGTGCCGGACTGGATTTCCAGTGCCTGGACGCCCGAGACGCCGCACGGCATCATTAACCTGCCCGCCGTCGTCGTCTGCCTACTGGTGACCTGGATCCTCAGTCGAGGCTCGAAGAGTTTCGGCCGGTTTGAGCTGGTGGCCGTCGGAGTGAAGGTGCTGCTGATCCTGGGAATCATCGGGATCGGCATGTTCCATCTCAACGGCTCCAACTTTGTCCCGTTTATGCCCACCAGTTTTGGGCCGGTCCTCGGAGGTGCGGCCACGGTCTTCTTCGCCGTCTTTGGTTATGACGCGATGAGCACCGCCGCTGAAGAAGCCACGGACGCAAAAAAACACATGCCCAAGGCGATTATTCTCTCGCTGATCATCGCTATGATCCTCTACGTCATGGCGACTCTGGTACTCACGGGCATGCAGAAATATACCGACCTGAACCCGAACAGCGCGTTCGCATCCGCCTTCGACTCCGTGGGGCTGCCGACGATTGCCACTATCATTGCCGGGTTTGCCGTGATTTCCATCCTGACGGTGATGCTGACGTTCCTGCTTGGGGTGACCCGCGTCTGGTTCGCCATGAGCCGGGACGGTCTGCTGCCGAAGTGGTTCTCCCAAACGGATAAGAAACGCGTTCCGCAGCGGGTTACCTGGATTGCCGGCGGCGCCTCCGCAGTGCTGGCGGGCGTCCTCCCCATCCGTCTGGTTGCCGATCTGACCAACATCGGCATCCTGGCGGCGTTCGTGGTGGTCTGTGTGGCGGTCATAGTGCTGCGGCGCACCAAGCCAGATGAGCCCCGTACCTTCCGGCTTCCCTTCATGCCCGTGGTGCCCGCGTTCGGTGTGCTCGCCTCCGCGTTCCTGATCACGCAGCTGCACTGGGAGACCTGGCTCCGATTCGCCATCTGGCTGATCATCGGCCTGTTTATCTACTTCCTTTATGGCCGGCACCACTCAGTGATGAATCCGGACAGTCCGCGTCACGAAGCTGTCGCCGCTCCCGGCCGTGACTGATACCTGCCGTGACGGATACCAGCGCATTCGCCGAGTAGTCTGGGGGTATGCGTAAAAAAACGGGTCGGGCGGATCTGGTCTTCCAATTTGTCAGTTTTGCTCTGGTCTGTCTGGTCCTGTCGGTGCTTCCATGGCCATTCCTGCTCAAGATTGCAGCCGCTTTCGCGTTGTCCCTGCTGCTGTCCGCGGTGTACGCACGTGCCCGGCGTAACGCGCAGCGACGCAAGACGGAGCCGAAACGAATGCGCGTGATCAGCGTCAAAAGCGTGCAGGACTAGACCCGTGCAGGTAATCCGCTATAGCCGGCTCAAACCCGAACGCTGGGCCAACGGCGGCGGCGTCACCCGGACGGTGGCGGCGGTGAAAGCGGCAGACGGCGATGGCTGGGACTGGCGGATCAGCATCGCGGAAGTAACTACGGCAGGTCCGTTCTCAGTGATGCCGGGAATCGAGCGCCTTATCACCGTGATCGACGGTGACCTGCTGCTGTTGGAGGTCGACGGCGGCGAGCACCTCCTTGAGAAATACCGCCCCTTCCGCTTCTCCGGGGACGCCGCAACAAACGCAGCGCTGCCAACGGGCAATGTGATGGACTTGGGCGTTGTGGCCCGCAGCGGGAAATTCAAGGCCTACACCACCGTCATCGAGCTCTCCAAAAAGCGCCCGCATCCGGTTTTTGCCGACCAGTATGCGGTTCTTCTGCAAGGACAGGCAACGGTGGAGGAAGGTACAGCGTCCGGGCCGGGTGCCGCCGCCGCCGCGCTCTCCCGTTTTGACGCCGTCGCCGGTTCCGATGCCGCACCCGAACTCACCGGCCGCGGCTTTGTAGCCATTGTGAGCATCGGCGCTGCGCACTAACGACAGGCCCTGGACTAACGACAGTCGCGGCTCAATCCGCGACGCTGCCGATCACAACGGTTGCGTCCAGGTCCGGGGAGTTGGTGACGTGCGGGACCAGCCCATTGCGGCGGAAAATTTCGGCAGACTCCGGGGCCTGGCGTTCGCTCGTCTCCACCAGCAGGTGTCCGCCGGGCGCCAACCAGGCCAGCGCCCCGGCCGCAACCCGCCGCTGCACGTCAAGCCCGTCCTGCCCGCCATCCAGCGCGGCCCTGGCCTCATACAGACGCGCCTCCGACGGCATCATCGCGATGGCCCCGGTTGGCACATAGGGAGCGTTCGCGACAAGGATGTCCACTCGCCCGTGCAGCTGAGCGGGCAACGGGCCGAAGAGGTCCCCTTCAAACACCCGGCCACCTACGGAAGCAATGTTGTGTGCGGCACATCTGACTGCCGTCGGATCGATGTCGACCGAATACAGCTGCGCACGCGGGATGGCACGGAGCAGGGCAGCCCCCACCGCGCCCGAGCCGCAGCACAGGTCCACGGTTATGGCTTCCGGGTCTGCGAGTGCTGCAGCCTGACGGACCAGGAATTCGGTGCGGCGCCGGGGCACAAAAACGCCCGGTGCTACGACCATCCGTAGGCCACAAAACTGCGCCCAACCCAGAATGAGTTCCAGCGGCAGACCCGCGATGCGCCTCGCCAGCATGTCAGCGAGGCCGGCCGGCGTTTGTGCGCCGTCAAGGAGTAAATCCGCTTCTTCCTCGGCAAAAACGCACCCCGCGGCGCATAATGCCCTGACGACGTCAGCGCGCGGCGGAAACCGCGGGGAAACTGTCACGGCAATTGTGCTGCTCCCCGAGCCGTCCGGCCAACGGTATGGTTCGACATGCATTCACCCTAACAACTACACAGGGTGCCACGCGGGGCCTTTGGTAGTGCCCTACAGTGACCTGCCGCCCACAACGAACCGGGCAGCCAACGAAGACAGCTGACTGTGTCCTCGCCGACCACCCGGTCGGATGAAACGTGCGCCTCTAGCGGCCGCGGCGTTGATTCGATGCAGGAGCCGAAGCACGCCGGGAACCACCGGAACGGCCTGCGCCCGCGGAGCCAGCGCCTGTGTAGCTGCCGGTGGACGTTCCGCCGGTGTTTGAGGACCAGACCTGAGCGGAGCCCTGGGTGCGGGGGGCAGCGCCGCGCTGACTTGCGGCGTTCTGCCCGGCACCGGAGCGGCCTGCGCCCCGGGATGCATCGTTGCGGTGTGATGCGGCCTGCGGGGCGCGCTTGGGGCCGCGTGCTACGTCGGCGCCGCCTTCGGCACGAGCCGGACGACGGTTCTCACTGCCGAAACGAGGAGCCTGCGTCTGGTCCTTTCGGCGGTCCTCGCGATTACCCGCTTCTGCGGTGCCGGCGGAAACCCGGCCACGTCCGCCGCGTCCCCCGCGGCCTCCGGCGGTCGGTGCGGCGTGACCCGAACGGCGGGCGCGCTTGCGCTCGGCATTCGCGCCCGTGGACTCTGCGCCGCCTTGCTGACCGGTCTTAGCCGCCTGCAGTGCGGCACGGGTCCGGGGGTCAATCTTGCCGGCCACCTCGCCCACCAATTTGGCAATCAGCGGATGGCTGGCTGTTACGCGCTCAAAGGAGACGTCGACGCCGGCGGCCTTCATCAGCTTCTTCACGTCCGACTGCTGCTCCGGCAACGTGATGGTGACAACCGTTCCATCCGATCCGGCACGGGCCGTCCGGCCGGAACGGTGCAGGTATGCCTTGTGCTCCGTTGGCGGATCAACATGGATCACGAGCTCAACGTCGTCGACGTGCACTCCGCGCGCGGCAACGTCTGTGGCCACCAGGACGCGCACGTCGCCGGAGGAGAACTCGGCCAGATTGCGGTCCCGGGCATTCTGCGAGAGGTTCCCGTGCAGGTCCACAGCGGGAATACCGGCATCGGTCAGGGTTTTGGCCAGCTTGCGTGCGTGGTGTTTGGTGCGCATGAACAGCAGGCGGCGGCCTGAGCCGGACGCCAGTTCGGTAATGATCTGCTTCTTCACCGACTGATCGTTGACGACCAAGACGTGGTGTTCCATGGTGCTCACGGACGCCTTGGGGTCATCGACCGAGTGTGTCAACGGGTTGCTGAGGTAGCGCTGGACAATCTTGTCCACCCCATTATCCAATGTGGCGGAGAACAGCATGCGCTGACCGCCCTTGGGAGTGGTGTCCAAGAGCCGCTTGACCACCGGCAGGAAGCCGAGGTCCGCCATATGATCTGCCTCATCCAGTACGGTGATTTCGACGGATTCGAGCGTGACCAGACGCTGCTTCATCAAATCTTCCAACCGCCCCGGGCAGGCAATGACAATATCCACGCCGGCCTTGAGCGCGCGCTCCTGACGCTGCTGTGAAACGCCGCCGTAGATCACGGTGGTGGTGAGGCCCATTTCCTTGGCCAGCGGTTCGATCGTGTTGTTGAGCTGGGTAGCCAGCTCGCGGGTCGGCGCCAGCACCAGGCCCAACGGGCGGCCGGGCCTGCGGCGGTATGCTGCCTCGGCCTCAGCCAGACGTGCCACCAGGGGAAGTGCAAAGGCAATGGTCTTTCCGGAGCCGGTACGGCCGCGGCCCAGCACATCCCGGCCAGCCAGTGTATCGGGCAGAGTTTTGACCTGAATGGGGAACGGCTCTTCAATGCCTTTGGCGGCGAGGGAAGCGGCGAGGACCTTGGGCACACCAAGGCTGGAGAAAGTAGTCATAAAAAATGGTTGCTTTCGGTTCGGCATAAATACGATGCCCTGGAGCCGGTCGGCACGCAGGGATTCGCCGAAGAAATGTCAGAAAATGTCTACCGCAGACCATGCACCGGGCCCGGCGTACGGGCCCATCTGTTGGCATGGAAGAGAACTTGCGGGACTGGATCAACGCGTTCATCGACGCATGAAGGCGTGGAAATGCGCTTCAAGTTCGTTTAGTCTATCAGGTTCGCCGACGAACTCTGACGACGGCCGGACCTTCGCCGCTGGACTCTGACCCGCGGGCCGGACCCTTCGCCGCCGTCGAACCTTGTCGTCGTCGAACCTTGCCGTCGTCGAACCTTCCCGTCGTCGAACCCTTGTCCGCGGCCGAAAGGTACGCTGGAGTTGATGAGTGACTTCGAAGATTCAGCCGCCCTCCTTCCCCGCGCTGTGACCCCCGGCAGCCAAGCCGCACACGGCACTTACCAGGGGCAGCCTGTCTCGTTTGTGCGCCGCGGCACACGGCTGCAGGGCCGACGCGAGCGGGCGTGGGAGGAGCACCAGAAGACCTACGCCGTCGATGTCCCGCGGCACGTTGCCGATACCTCCGTGCATCCGGACTTCGTTTTTGACGCCGTCGAAGTTTTCGGAAGGCGGGCACCGCTGATCGTGGAGATCGGCTCCGGACTTGGCGACGCCGTCGTCCACGCTGCCCAGGAGCACCCGGAAAAGGACTTCCTGGCCGTGGAGGTCTACCTTCCAGGACTGGCGCAGACCCTGCTCAAGGTGGCCTCCCGCAGTCTGACCAACGTAAGGGTCGTGCAGGCAAATGCGCCCGAGGTCCTTAGCACAATGCTTCCGCCGGGTTCGGTGAGCGAGGTGTGGGTCTTTTTCCCGGATCCGTGGCACAAGACGAAACACAACAAACGCCGGATGGTCAAGGATTCCTTCGCTCCACTGGTCGCGCGCGTGCTGGAGACCGGGGGTCTATGGAGGCTGGCCACCGATTGGTCAGATTATGCACGCCAAATGCGCGACGTAGCGGGTGCAGCTGAAGACTTCGACAACGTGCACGACGGCGAACGGACCGGCGCAGATAGTCCGCTCACCGAGGCCCGGCTCTCCGCAGTTGATTGTGATCGTTCCAGTGAACTGGACACGGCAGGCGGCTGGGCTCCGCGTTTCCCGGGGAGAATCCTGACCGGCTTTGAAAATAAGGCACATCTTGCAGGGCGGACAATTTTTGATCTGACTCTGCGGCGCCGGTAATCCCTGCACAAGTGTTGCCGCCACCCGGATTACCCACACCGGCACGGATAACCAGGCCGAGGCCGCAGGACGGACCTAACCTAATGAACATGAGAGAGCACACATCCATCGCCCAAATGAGCATCGGTGATCGGCCTCGGGAAAGGCTGCTCTCCGTGGGCATTCGCCGGCTCAGGGATGTAGAAGTGCTGGCGGTCATCATCGGATCGGGGATACGCAGCTGCAGCAGCGTGGAATTAGCCGCACGCATCCTGCACAGGACATCCGGTGCCGCAGGCCTCGCAGAAGCCAGCCTGGAACAACTGCTGGAGGTCGACGGCGTCGGTCCCGCGCTGGCCATGCGGATAGTCGCAGGCAGCGAACTAAGCCGCAGGGCGGCACGCCGCGCAAAGGGCTGAAACGGGTGGGCCAAACTAGCCATCGCTTCGGTTTCATTGTCGACCACGGCTGGCAGGCGTTTTCCGGTGGTCGACCATGGTCGGCACGGGTTTTTCCGTTATCGACCGAGCCCGGCATACGGCGGTGTAGGGACCTGCGCGGTCCGGCCCCGTAATCGGTCCCAAAACCGTGAGAATTCGTTGTCCACAGACCCCATATACTATTGTCTGTTCTAACCAACAGGACTAAACTGAAGATATGTTCGATAGTAGTAGAACAAGCACCGGAACCAGCGAAACACCACACACTTCG
>NZ_JADNYM010000015.1 GCF_015708085.1 Arthrobacter terrae
CATCCTCCAGCAGCGACGCCGCCGCACCAACCGGCACGGCACCGGCCTCAACAGTTACCGGAAGGGGTGCCTGGGCAGTCATCACACCCATCATCCCACCCCTTCAACAACCGATTATTTCCTCTACTCAATTATATAACAAAAAGGGCAAAATTAACACTCGCCCAGGCAACGAAACCCCGAGAACGCAGGGCATAGCCACACAGCCGACCATCTCATGTCAGGAGTCCTGGGCACTAGCCAGACCGGAGAATCACATGCGTGGCTTGCTCAGCGCTGCTTCACCTGCGATCAGTCAAGGAATTTACCTTAGCTGGGGCGCCGTATCCATCCAGTTGGGTAACTTGATCGTCATCGTCGTGATGCTCGTCCTTTTCATCTTGGCTTTAGTACTGCCGTTTCCCGGTGGAAAGAGCCGAAAATGAGCACAGTCAAAGAGCCGACCCCAGCCACGGACCCAGACGTAGCCGGGACAAGCGCTCACACTTGGACGGGAAAATCGCGCGGCTGGTTCCTCAACCACCTCCCGCCGGACAAATTGCTGCCGGAGGACCAGCCAAGCTACGTCGCATCCTGGGCGTACGTGTTAGGGATGGGCGCCGTTGCCGGGCTCGTCTTCGTGATCGCCTCAGGTTTCGTGCTCGCCCTCAACGGACCCCAGTGGTATCACGTGTCCTCTTTTGGCCACTTCGTCAACAGCATGCACCTGTGGAGCGTTGAACTGTTCTTCATGTTCCTCGTCGTCCACCTCTGGATCAAATTCTGGATGGCCGCATGGCGTGGCGGCCGGATTCTCACCTGGATCACCGGCATGGTGTCATTTCTCGTCTCCGTTGTCACGGCGTTCACCGGCTATCTTTTGCAGACGAATTTTGATTCCCAATGGATTGCCTTCCAGGCCAAGGACGCCTTGAACGCCGTCGGGGTCGGGGCGTGGTTCAACGTCGCCAACGTGGGGCAAATCTTCATGTGGCACATCGCCTTACTCCCGCTGGCCGTTGGCGCTGTCGTCGCGTTGCGTGTGCTGCTCGTCCGCGCGCACGGGGTGGTCCCGCCGCTGGACGCAGCCGAGACCGACACACAGCTCCGCGAGACCACCCCGCCGAAACTAGCCCGGGGGCGAATCAACCATGAGTAAGGCCCCGTCGCCGATGTCGTGGCGCAGAGGCGACAATATCGCCGGCAGGCCCTGGCGCGGACGTGTGAGGGACTACGACCTGTTCAAGGAGCTCGTCATTGGTGTGGTCGTCGTCGGTCTGCTCGTGGTGGGACTTTCGGCCGTCTTCAGTTCGCCTGACGATCCGGGGGTGACGCTGAAATCATGGGCGACCGTGGCGCCGTCGGACTTTATCGCGACGGCAACAGCAGAACTCGGCGGAACCAGCGACACGGCCGCCTATGGCCAGCCCTACAGCGCGACGCCCGATGCCACCCAGAAACTCGGGTTCATCGACCTGCAGGCCCTATCCGGAGTGCGCATCCCCATTGACACCGCCAACGACTTCGTTCTCACTCCGCTTAAAACGCTGCCCACCCCACCACCGGCACTGGCCATCTGGAGCGCCGCCACCGCCCAAGAGCAGACAAAATGGACTACCGACTACGCGACCGCCCTGGCGGCCGTCACCAATGGCGACCCGGCCCAAGTGGCGCCCGGCGACTACGGGCCTGTCCCGGCCCTGACTGGCGCGTTGCTGACCATGGCTGGAAGCGGAAACCTCGACGGCGTCCTGCAGAGCGGCGGCCAGCCCTACAACCTGAACTACACGCCCACGATCCTGTTCCTGGGCGACGGCACTTACTTTGCCGGCCTGGCCGACGCGGCGCACCTGACCGGCGATCAATGGGGCGTGATGAACGAAACAGGCAACACCCCGGGCCAATCCTGGCTGTGGCTCTTCTCGTTGTCCTACCAGATCCCGCCGTTCAACTCCTCCCCCAACGCGGACATCCTTGTCGTCGCCGTCATGGTGGGACTCTCCCTGTTGCTGACCCTGCTCCCGTTCATCCCCGGCTTGCGATCGGTGCCACGGAAAATACCCGTTTACCGATTGATCTGGAAGGACTACTACCGGAACCGGTGACCAGCGGGAGTGCCAGGAAGCAGCCGCGATGTTTCGGCCGTCCAGTACACGCCTACTGCCCGAAGCCAGCGACTTGATTGGCGAGGCTGAGAGCCATCTTTGGGCACAGATAAACGGCCTCCCGTGCCGCTTCGGAGTGGGCGGGACGGACGGCCACGTTGCTGCGGTCGCCGTTGGTTGCCCGTTTCGCGAGCGGGTATCCCCAGTCGTCGCGGTCCAACAAAGTGGGCAGGAGCTCGGTGCACAGCCCGCGCCCATCGCATCTGGTCCAGTCAATGTGCAGTGTCTCGCTCATGACCGTCGGCCCATTCTCTTCGTACACGTCCCGGCCAGGTGCGCAGCTACCTCCGCGGAAAACGCCTCAAGAGCGCTGCCCACCAGTTGTGCTGCGCCATCCGGATGGTGGCACGCACCGCGGCCCGTGACCATTCGGCTGAGCCTTCCCAATTCGCGAACCAGCTGCGGATCGCGGCCGCCGTAGGCAAGCGAGTTCAAGACGCGCGCCATGGCGGGAAGGCCATACATACATGGGCCACACTGCTTGGCCGACTCGTTGGCCAGATACCCGACAATCTGTGCCGTGGTCTCTAAACCGCACACTGAGTCCGGGAGTGCATGGACCACGCCGGCACCTGGCCTGACCGTATGGCTAGCCGGCCCCGTGGGGGACAACCGGTAGCCCATCGGCCGGACCCAGCGCCCGTGATACCCGCCGACCAAAACGGCCTGGATGCTCGAAGTATCAATATCGGCGCTGGAGAGCACATCGCCCAGGCCCGCATCACCGGCCACTTCAAGAAGACGATCGCCGGCCGGCCCCGAGACGGAAACCAGCCTGGTGCCGGGATCCCTGTCCGACCCCTCAGTGCGGAACCAAGCGGAGCCGTAGCGGGCGATCAGTGCCATGTGGGCGAGCGTTTCCACGTTCAACACCAACGTGGGACGGCCCTTAAACCCCGATTCGCTGAGCCGTCTCCGGTGGTCCGTCGGCAGCGCGGGGCCGTTGGCAATGCCGTTCACAACGGCACTGGCCTCGCCGGAGATGAACGTTTCGGGAGCTGCCACCAGGCGGATACTGCGGGAGTCATGGCGTTGCGCCAAGGCCCGCTCCACGGCGGGAAGGCCGGCGTCTGTCGCGTAGATGAACAATTGGCCGCCGGAGACTGCCCGCGCTGCCGTGAGCAATCCGTCGATCACCAGGTGGGGGGCGTGGGCCAGCAGCGCCTTGTCTTTGAAACTCAGCGGCTCACCCTCGGCACCATTGGCGATCACCACCGGCTTGCGTTCAAGGGGCGCTCCGGAACGGGCATCCACCGTGGCGGCGATCTTTCGCCATGAGGCGAAAGCCGCCCCTCCGCGTCCGGTCAACCCGGAGGCTTCCACAACGTCGATGAGGCGCGCGTCGACGCCGTGCAAGGGCAACGCGCCAAAAGTTTGGACATGCTCGGCAAGCCCGGCATCGTTTCCGGCGGCAAACAGGCGGTGCGTCCCGGAGGGGCCCTGGCGATCCACGACCTTGGGCATTTCGGCGGTCACGGGTGTCATAGCAGGCCTCCTTGGCGGGTTTTGGCGGTTTCCAAAAAGTTGGCCGAGACACGCCACGCGAGCGCACCAACGACGACTGCCGCGGAACCGGCGGCCAGCAGAAGGAACCACCTGCTGGTTCCGTTCGTACCGTTGCCGATCGCATGGGCCAGTGCGATCGGCCACATCGCGTAGGTGAACCAGTGCACCGCTCGAAAGGTCCGCGGTCCGATGCGGTGCCGAAGGAGACTAGTGACAACGACAGCCAGCACCAGGTCAAAAGCCACGGTGCCTAGTCCCTGCCAGAACGGCCTGAACGGTCCCAAGAACGGCACGACGACGTCGGTCACGTTCAGTTTCGCGTAGGAGTCCAGCATCAGGGAGCCGACGTGGAGGACAAGAAACGCCGTGGCCAGCAAGGCAATATTGCGATGGATCAGGGTGACCGAGAACCGGGGAACGACCAGCAGCGGCCTGCCGGAACGGGCCAAGACCCCCACGAGGACGGTACCCGTGAACAAAACGAGGGAAATGATGCCACTCACCCGGCCAAAGGCCCATAGCGCATTATCCAAGGAATTGCGCTCCCGCCTGGGCCATGGTCCCCCGGAATTCTTCCCTGGGCCAGCCGCCGGTGGTGACAACCCTTCCCTGCTGGTCGACAAGGCGTGCCGCAACGCCGCTGCGCTGGAACCAGTCCACGGCAGCGAAGCCACGGACCACGCCGGCGGTGCTGGACGCATTGGCCCGCAGACAGGAGGCCTCCGCCACCGTGACGGACCGCCAGACGGGTTCGGCAGGGAGCCCGAAGCGGGGGTCAAGAATATGGTGGACGGATCGGCCCGCGTGCTGCCAACGGCGTTTTTGGGTACTCGAGGTGGCCATGGCATAACCAGCAGCCACGGTGACCTGCTGCGCGGGGTCATCGGGGAGGTCCTGGACGAGGACCTGCCAGCCGCCCTCCGGTGCCGGGCCCGCCGTGGCAATGTCGCCGCCCAGGCAGACCAACACCCCACATCCCAGTTCGGCAGATACGAGGGCCGCGGCATGGTCGGCCGCGACAGCCTTGGCGCTTGCCCCCAGATCCAGTCGAAGGCCGTCAGGCACCGTCAGGACGTCGTCTTCGAGGTGCACCCGGGACCATCCGGTCCCGCGGGGCGCCGGCTGAGCACCCGGCGTGTCTGGGCCGGATGGCCGGAGCCGCACCACGGCGATGTCGCGATCGTAGCCGAGGGCGTCGAGCTCATTGCCGAGAGTCGGGTCCACGTCACCGCCGCTCCAACGTGCCGCGTCAAGTGCGCCCGCGACCAGCACTGCCAACCAGGGGCTGATTTGGGCCCCGGCAGAGAGATCCGGCTGGATCCGGGCCAATTCGGAATCCGCGCGGAACCGGCTGCAAGCGGCATCGACGTCAGCAAGCACGGCACGGACCAGGCTGCTTGCCTTGCCGGTGAGGGAGGAATCGGTGACGGCGATGGATGCGTCTAACCCCCATACCGTCCACGCAGCGCCCCCTGTCATCTCAGGACCCCGAGGAGCGGCCATGGACGGTCCGGCCTGTGCCGGGCTCAACCGCGCTGCCGACGGAATCGCCGGCGCCCTGGCCCCCGGACGGATTCTGCGACGACCCGCCGTCCTGGCTGGTGACGGAGGTCGTCGCGGCCGCGTGGCTCGGTGTGGCCATATCAACCGCCACCGCGGCGATGCCGGCTGTGGCCAAGCTTCCGGCCGTGACTGCCGTGGTGATGCGAGCGGCCCACTGCCTGCCGCTGATTTGTGTGTCCATGGTCCTCTCCTGTCCTCGAAACGACGAACTGTCTACATTCATCATGCGCGCAGTTTCTTTGCGCTTTCTTAGACGGCGCTGGGCGCTGGCTTCATTGTTCGGCCAGCGGCAACGTCACGTTGACGCTGGCGCCCCCTCCCCCCGCAGCGCGTTCCACCGCGATCGTGCCGTTGTGCCGTGCAACAATCTCCGCGACCAGGGCCAGTCCGAGTCCGTAGTGGCGCGCCATGCCTGGGTCACTCGCGACGGGCCTGGCCGATGCAAAACGCTCGAACAGCCGTGCGGAGGTTTCGGAGTCAAAGCCGGGCCCGTCGTCGATGACACGGATGACGGCATCGCCCCCCTGCCGGGCCACCGCAACCTCAACGCTGGTTTCGGCGTGGTCAAGGGCGTTGGCGAGCAACGCGGTGAAGACGCGCTGCAATGCCACATCCGAGCCGCGGACACTGACCGTTTCGGCGGAACCGGAACGCGTGAGCCGGATGGTTCGTTGTTGGGCTTCCGGCCCGGCCTGGGACACTGCCTGCCGGGCCAGGCTGACAAGGTTCACCACGGTGTAGGTCACCGTCTCGCGTGGATCCGCCGAAAGGAGCAGGTCATCCAGGATCCCGGTGAGCCTCCTTGAGTCCTCGACCAGCTTGGCCACCGCGGCCGTCACGTCATTCTGGCACGGCTTGGTCTCGTCCCCGTTCAACTTTCGGTGCAAAAGCTGGGCGCGGGTGCTGATCAGCGTCAGCGGGGTCCGTAATTCATGGCTGGCGTCCGCGACGAACCGGCGCTGCAATGCCAGGCTCTCAGCCATAGGCCGCATCGCCCGACGGGCCATCAGGACGGAGAGGCCCGCAGCCAGCACAGCCGAGACGACAGCGGCGATAGTCATGGCCAGCAGCAACCGGGTGAGCTCTTCCTGGCCTTCATGACGGTCAACGGCTGCCTGGATGACCCTGCCGTCCCGGTAGGTGGTCAAAATCGTGTAAGACCTGCCACCGTTCGTGACGTTTTCCTGCTCCTCCTGCTGCGTCTGGGCCACCCGCTGGATCGCCGCGATGTCGGGCAACCCAGCCGGCTCCTCCCGCGAGCGCAGCACGTTCCCTCCCGTGCTGATTGCTACGAAGACCCCCAATGGCGCATCGGAGGGTGAGTCGATATGCATTGCATCTGCCAACGACCTGGTGGCTGACTCCTGAACACCGGCCGCCACAATTGAGTAGACGAGAGTGCCGACCAGGACGAAAAGAACGACGATCATGGTCGTGAGTTGCACGGCGAGCCGACGCACGGCGCGCCGAAGCTCAGAGGCGTCCCGGGGGGTCAAGCTATGGGCCCCAGACGGTAACCCACGCCCCGCACCGTCATAACAACGGGTCTGCCCAACTTTTTACGCAGGTAGTGCACATAGGTATCAACAACGCCTTCGTCGTCGGCCTCGGTAAAGACACTGCCAATGAGGGCATCGCGGGTGAAAATCTGCCGCGGCCGGCGCGCCAGATGCAGCAGTAATTCGTTTTCCCGTTCGGAAAGCACAACGACGCCACCACCGTCCAGGGTGACGGTGCGGCTCGTGCCCTCCAGCAGTCCACCGGGCACTCGCACCGCGTCCGAGACTGCAGCATGCCGGCGCAGCAGGGACCTCAGCCGGGCCAGCAGCTCGTCGATGTCAAACGGTTTGCCCAGATAATCCTCGGCACCCCGGTCCAGTCCCTCGACCCGGTCCGAAGGGTTGCTCAGTGCCGACAGGATCAGCGCCGGCGTGGTGACACCCTTGGCACGCAGCCGGCCTAGAACATCCAGTCCATCGAGCCCCGGCAGCCCACGGTCCAGCAGCAGAACGTCGAAACGCCGGCTCAACCCCGCATGCAGGGCACGCTGGCCATCGTGCACCACTGTCACGAAATACCTCTCGCTTTCAAGAAGTTCCTGCAGCATGGAAGCAAGCCCGGCGTCATCCTCGACCACCAGCACACTACGTTCGTCCGCCATGAACTGAAGTATAGGCGTCACTGGCCACCGCACGGTTTGTCCGATGCGGCAAGGAATCCTCTAAAAATAGCCGCCTAGCCTAGGGGGTAGGTCCCGTTCCAGATGCGCCAAGGAAAATCCTCTGCACCGTCACTGTCCATAGGGCAGGGAGCCCGCGGCATGCCAGATCGGCCAAGCCGGCGAAGTAGCGGAGTATGAGCCCTTCGCCGGCTGCCCGCGCCGGTATCGTGACCATTAGCACGACTGTCATCCCGACCACCGGCCGGTGACGGCCATTTCCACTGCTGTCTATCGCTCCGCAACGGGCGGCCACTGTGCGGCCGGCGTCGTAATGCGCGGGCGTCCCGCTCCTTCGGCGGCCATCGCAGGTATCCGAATCCTGCACCCACATGAGGGACACTTAAAGTTCTCCATGAAAAGGCGGCAACCGCGTGCTCCACCTCCTGCAGGACTCGGACGGCTTCATCCATATGAGCCGGCACTTCCCCAATAAAATGTCCATTGCCGTCACCTTCATCGACGGCACCCAGCGCCAATTCTCCGGAGCCAGGATCAATGAACTTTACGACCAGGCTCTGGCGGCCTACCGACGTGGGAACAACCTCGATGCCAAGGGTTTTGATCGGAGGGCCCGGAATATCCATCGACGAAATGACATTGGACTCGTGCCCGTCAGCCCCGACATGGCCACGTAACCAGGGCGCTGCCTGCCTGCGGCCAGGCGACCGGGCCTGATTCTCGCCGGTGGCGAATCGGGTTCTCCCCAAGGTCACTGAATCGATCCCGCGCCTCACGCGCTGACCGCTCCCCGGATCAGGCTAAGGAGAGCGCTGATCAATTCCGGCAGTGTGCCGTCGTTGGGTGGCTGTGACATGAGCCAGAGATCCATCGCCTCGCCCATTCCCAGCAAGACGGCGATCAGCAGGGTGGTTGGCAGATCCTCGCGCACTGCGCCCACGCGTTTGCTGGCGGCGAGGGTCTGTTCGATCCATGGCAGTGATGCGTGCTCAAGGTCGCCTTGTGCGGTCTGGAATGCCGCCCGCTTCGGCGAAGCACCGAGGGTCCGCACCAGCTGCAGGTAGTAGTGCTACAGCGCGGCCCGGCAGAATCGATGGCTGCTGCTGAGGCGGTAGTTTCGCGGATCGTGGCCTTACCATTCGTTCAGCTGACCGAGTCCGTTGTGGGAAACGGCGGGAGCTCACCGGCCTCGTGAAAGTTTTTTTCCACCACGATGTCGGCTACCTTGGGAAGTCCCATTAAGCGCATCTCTGTATTTTGTGCAATAAGTTCAAGTCTGTTCTTCGGCTCGAATGCCAGACCCAAACCGACTGCCGCGTCCTGTTTGGAGTGCAGCAACCGGGCCAGCCCGTCCTGGTAGCGGACGAAGGCCGTGCGGTGGTCACCGATTGTCGTCAGCTCCGTTGTGCGGTGTAGGCCTCCACCATTGGCATCGGCCACCAACGCAACCCGCCCCTTCGTCCACGAAGGCATACGAATCTGGCTCACTGCGTCGAAATAGAAGTTTCTGGCCGGAGCCATCAGATCCAGCATGTCGGGCACTTCCCGCCCTTTGTCGCTGAGCTTCGCCCGCAGCAGGCTCTCCTGTCCTTTGCGGTCTGCCGGTACCTCACCGTCATGTCGAAGGGTGAAAAGGAAAAGTGTGGCGTTGTCACGAGAGGCAAGTCTGATCGCTTAGAAGCCTACGCCGGCGTACATGAACGCCACGAGCTCGTCGGGCCGGGGATATTGGTCCACTTCGAACGCGGCCACGACCATGGCGAGGAATCTCTCGAAAGACTGATCCGCTCCGAATGCGAGCTTCCTCACCCTGGCGTGCAGGCCGTCGGCACCAATGACAAAATCGAAGTCCCGCGTGCTCCCGCTCTGGAAATATGAGCCGGACAAGGCGGCCGTCATCCGCGCTCACCCTCGACGCGCGGCGTGCTCCCGATTACTCCGGTGCGTGAGCCCCCTACGGTCAGCGTCCCTCAATACGTCAGGCAACGTCAGGATCTTCTGCCCCTGAGGACCGGTACAGCTGCAGCTTGGAGCGCGAAGGCCTGGTTCAGAAGCCAGGGAGCGGGACGTTGCCCCGGCCGCAGCGCACGCCACGGTCCTGGTCTTTGGCGCCGTCACGGTCCGTTGCCAGTTGCACGGCGCCTGCGTACCACTGACGACGGCGTCAGGATGTACGTTCGCTGGGCCTGGGAAAGGTAGTCTGAACTGATGACGGCACGAGAGGATATATTGCCTGGTCACCCGTCCATCTCAGTGGTCATTCCGTGCCGGAACGACGCTGAATTGCTGGAAAAGTGCCTGGCGTCCCTTGGCAGGCAGACGCATCTGCCGCTGGAGATCATTGTGGTGGACAATAACAGCGACGACGAAAGCGCGGACGTGGCTCGTCGGCACGGTGTACGGCTGATTACTGAAATGATGCCCGGAATACCAGCAGCAGCAGCGGCCGGCTACGACGCAGCCGTCGGAGAAATCATTGCCCGCTGTGATGCCGATTGCCTGCTGCCGGCGGATTGGCTTCAACGGATTGGTACGGAGTTTCTTCAGAATCCCGGCCTTGGTGCCCTTACCGGCCCCGGTTCCTTTTACGGTCTGCCCCGCCTGCAGGGATTTCTTTTATCCCGCCTCTACATGAGCTCCTACTTTCTGGCTGTGGGTGCTGCGATGGCGCACTTTCCGCTGTTTGGCTCAAACCTGGCCATCCGGCGCTCCTGCTGGACGGCGGGCGCCTCGGTGGTTCACCGGAGCGACCCGGAAATGCACGATGACATCTGCCTGAGCCTGCACTTGGGCCTGGACTACCGCATCCGCTACATCCGCGGACTAAGAGTCGGTATGTCGGCCCGCGCGCTGTCCGGCCGGTCCCAGATCCGCAGGCGTTTTCGGCGCGCCTTCCACACCCTGCAAACTCACTGGACGGCAGAACCTCCTTGGCAGCGCTGGAAGCGCCGGGTCACACCAACGAGTACCAAATCAGCAGCAATGTGACGAGAAATCCAGTGCCGAAGTTGATCCATAAGAAGCTCTTCCAGCCACCGTTCGCGGACTCGGCGGTTGCTTCGCTGATGAACCAGTATCGTGCGGCATTGGCTGCGTAAGGAAGGGCCAGGATGCCGGCAAGCGGACCAGGCCATGTGGTGCCAAGCATCAGCAGACCAGCAAGGATATAGGTGGACGCCGCGAGCCGCACCGTTGCCTTGCCGCCCAGCACCGTTGCGATGGAGCTGATGAACGCTTCTTTGTCCGCGCTGATGTCCTGGACGGCGCCAAAGGCGTGGCTGGCTACGCCCCAGAGAAAGAAAGCACCGAGCAGGCACCACAGTTGCGGGGTCCAGTTGGCATCTGCGAGGGTCAGTCCAAACACGGCCGGACTGACAAAGTGGGTGCTGGAAGTGACTGAGTCCAGGAAGGGGCGCTCTTTGAAACGCAGCCGTGGCGCGCTGTAGGCCAGGACGGCAAAGACGCTGATGACGAGGACCACCGCGGAGAGCGGATTGCCGACTGCAAAAAGGTAGATCAGGAAGGGCACATTGGTGATGGCCGCTGCCGCCAAGGTGGTGCGGTGCATGCCGCGTCCCAGTACGGCGCCTTCGATACCGCCCTTGCGTGGATTACGCAGATCGGACTCATAATCAAAGACGTCGTTGATGCCGTACATGGCCAGGTTATAGGGAATCAGGAAGTACACAATGCCGACGACGGCGGTCAGGTCCAGCCTGCCCGTGGCCAGCAGGTAGGCGGCGCCGAAAGGATAGGCCGTATTGACCCAGGAAACCGGCCGGGAGGAAACAACCAGCGTCCGGAACCGATCAGGGGCAGTCCGCTGCTCAGTCATGTGCTTCCTCTCGGTCAGCAGCTGTGCTGCTCCCTCGGTTGAACAACAGCCACAGAGCCGGCAGCAACAGCACCGCCCCCAACGGGTAAGCGAAATCTTCCAGCGGCATCCGCCCGATCATGGGCCCGGAAATCTTATCGGCGCCGTAGCCAAAGAGGCCGGCGGAAATCATGACGTTGTCAAAAACCGCTGTGAGAAGCAGCAGCACCGCGGCGGACACTGCCGCCGCGGCCATGCACATTTTCCCTGTTCTGCGCCGCGGTTCACTGTCCTGCAGCGCGCTGTCCCGCGGCCCGGTATGCTGCACACCGCTGCGCGGCCGCAAGTTCCGCAGAAACAGACCGATACCCAGTGCCACGGCACCGGCGGCCAGCAGAAATATAACATTCAGGGCCCAGTACGTCATGAGAGGTCCTCCTTCGGTCTGTTCCCGGTACCGGCCGAGGACCGCGCCGGTGGCCAAAAGGTTCCCGATTCTGCCCATCGAAGCGAAGTTGTAAACAGCACCATGGTCAGATAGCACAGAAATGTCAGGAAGAACGCTTCCTCCAAGGGAAGGTCCGGTGCCAACAGGATACCCGTCATGATGGCGGTCTCGGCGCGGTAGAAGATACCCAGCCGTATTCCTGCAACATCCCATATCAGGAAGAATAGGAGACCGCAGGCCAGCACCAGCGCGGCGCGGCACGGGCTGCGGAACAGGAAAAGCCGCAGGCGCCAATCCAGTGCCAGCATTGCCGCAAGCGAGAGCAATAGACCGCCCAGGTAGACCAGGCCCATCAATGGGTTCCGATACTGCCGCGCCGGCGGGCATCCGGCGCCAGCGGCTCCGGCAGCGGTCCACTGGACATGTCGCCATTGAGCCGCTTCAGTGCGATTTCTGCACTGATTAGACACATCGGCAGGCCAATCCCCGGAATGGTGGAACTGCCGGCGTAAATCAGTCCGTCAATTTTTTTGCTGACGTTTCCGGAGCGGAAGAATGCGCTTTGCCGCAGCACGTGTGCGGGTCCGAGCGCACCTCCCCGCCAGGAATTCAGGTCAGCAGCAAAATCTCCGGGCCCGAAGGTCCGCCGGACACGGATGCGGGCTGCGAGGTCCTCGATGCCGGCCCACGCCGAAATCTGTGCAATGACTGCGTCCGCAAGCTCTTCAACACGGTTGTCCCCTCCCCCGGCTAAACCACCGTGGCCAAATGAAATGTCGGCCGGGATCGGAACCAGAACGAAGAGGTTTTCACTGCCGGCCGGACTCACGGAGGCATCCGTTGCGCTGGGTTTGCAGATATACAGTGAAGGCGGATCCGGGATTGAGGGAGCAGGACCGAAAATGCGGTTAAAATTCTCATCCCAATCGTTGCTGAACAGCAGGGTGTGGTGCTGCAGCTGCGGGAGCTGGCCCTCCACGCCCAGGCAGATCAGGAGGGCTCCGGGGCCGGAGGTCCGGCGGTCCCAATACCGCTGGGGAAAGGTCTGCAGATGCTCGGGCAGCAGCTGCGTTTCCACATGATGCAGATCCGCGGCGCCCACCACAATGTCCGCCGGCAGATCATGGCTCTGCCCGTCGGCTGCGGTGTAACGGACCCCGCTGACGCGCGCTGGGCGTCGGGTGCGGGCCGAAGCGGAAGTCAGTATCCGCGTGGCCTTGGCAGCGGTGTGTAGGCGCACTCCCTCGGTGTATGCCAGCCGCTCAATGGAACTGATCACCTCATACAGCCCGCCCATCGGATAGAGAACGCCGTCGGTGATGTCCAAGTGACTCATCAGGTGGAACATGCTCGGGGCAGTGGAGGGCGACGCCCCCAAGAAGACAGCGGGGTAGCCAAGAATCTGCCGCAGCCGCGGGTCCCGGACGTAACGCGCCGCGAAACTGTCCAAAGGCTGGAGCAGCAATCTAACAAGCTTGGGCAATCGAAGCAGTACCTCTGGACGAAAAAAGGTCCGGAACGACTGAAACGATGTGTAGAGAAAATGCCGCAGCGCCAGCGTGTAGGTTTGCTGTGCCGACCTGAGGTACTTGTCCAGCTTTTGGCCGGCGCCCTGCTCCAGGCTCTCAAAAAGGTCGACGACGTTCCCGCGTCCCGCGGGCAGGTCCACAGGAATGGGGTTGCCTTCAAAAATAACCCGATAGGCCGGGTCCAGCTTGACGAGCCGAAGCTGCTCGCCGGCCGTTGTGCCGAGCAGCGAAAAAAAGTGTTCGAAGACCTCCGGCATGAGGTACCACGAGGGACCAGTATCGAAGACGAAGCCCTGTTCTTCCCAACGGCCAGCGCGTCCGCCGACCGCGTCCTGCTGTTCAAGCAGCGTAACGTCATGACCGCTTCGGGCCAGGAGCGCCGCCGTCGCCAGTCCGGAAATCCCGCCGCCGATCACGACAACGCGGCCGGGTGCGCCAGGCTCCTTCTTTTTGTTCTGCTTTGCCGCTGAGCGCTTCATGCGCTGACCTTGACGGGCGGTCGTCCGAACGGTGCACCAAGGACAACGGACGCTGCAATACGCAGTTTCACCCGATCCGGAACACGCAGCCTGTTGCGCAGTAACATCTGGGCAGGAGTGCGGCGGGAGCGCACGGACAACTCGGTGAACAGTGCATGAGCCAGCCTGACCGCACGGATGCTGTTGGCGGGCAGAGCGGATATTGCTGCTGCGCTGGCGGCCAGATCGGCGTCGATGTTGTCCAGAAGTGTGTCCTTTTCGCTGTCAGTGAGCCGTGTCGGATCGATTCCGGGAAAATAGCTGCGTTTAAGTTCGTGGAAGTCGGCCGTGAGGTCGCGCAGGAAGTTGATCTTTTGAAAAGCCGCGCCAAGCCGGCGCGCGCCGTCGGCCAAGGCAGCATATTGCTGTTCCGCAGCGGGTTGTCCGATTAAAAAGACCCGCAGGCACATCAGACCGACTACCTCAGCCGAGCCGTATACATAGTCCTTGAACGTCTCCTCAGTAAGCGGGACGGGGGCCAGGTCTGCCCGCATCGAGCGAAAAAACGGACTCGTCAGCTCCGCGCCGAAGCCTGCCGCTCTTGCCGTTGATGCAAAGGCATGCACCACCAGGTTGGTACTGTAGCCGCAGGCCATGGCCTGCATACACTCGGCTTCAAGGACATCCAGTTGCCGCCCAATTGCAGCCACGCCTCCTTCGGTTGACGCGGCCGCACCGTCTACCACTTCATCGGCAATGCGGACCAGGGCATAAACATTTTCCACGTGCTGACGAATGGGTTTCCCCAGCAGCCGCGACGCGAATCCGAATGACGTCGAATACCGCTTAATAACGACGCTTGCGGCGGCGGCGGCGACCTGGTCATAAAATTCAGAGCTGGCGGTGACCATCCTGCGCTACCTCGATCTGGTGAGAACGGAAGATACGATCTGTTCAAGTTCGCGGCGCAGCGGCTCCGGGATGTCCGCACGCGCAAGCCTGGAAAGCGCCTGGTCGCCGAAGCTCCCGGCCAGCCGTTGTGCGTAGTCACGGGAGCCGGAGAGAATCAGCAGGGAACGGACTTCCTGCGCATCTTCCCGGGTTAGGTCCGGATTGCCAAGGTGGGCCGCTATGGCGGACCACTGCGGCGCCCTGCTGGCATGATTAGTCAGCACGGTTCTTTTCCCCTCCCGGACGTCTCCGAGCGTGCTCTTGCCTGTTCCGGCCTCATCGCCGAAGACACCCAGCAGGTCATCGATAATCTGATACGCGATCCCCATGCTTCGTCCTGCCTGCCCGATGGCGGCAATCGTCTGCTCGCTGGCACCGGCCAGGACCGCACCGGCCTTCAATGGGGCCTCAAAGGAATAGACGGCCGTCTTCAGCCTGTCCATCTCTACGATGTCCTCGACCATGAGTGCTGCAGAGCATACCGAGAATTCAATGTCCAGCAACTCGCCGGCAGCAGAGGCGAGGACCGCTTCGTCCATGATTTCCAGCAGACGGTCCCGGACTGGCCCGGAAACGGCATGGTCGATCAGACGATACGCATTGACCAGAGCGACATCTCCGGCAACAATGCCGATCGACATGGCCCGATGCTCCGCCTCGGTCACTGGCAGTCCGGCATCCAGGGCCTGCGCCAGGTATTGCCCAGCCAAGTTGGGCCGGCCACGACGGACAAAATCCCTGTCGATGACGTCGTCGTGCACAATCAGGGCTGTATGCAGGAGTTCGAATGCGGCTCCGACCGCTGCGGCCGTTGGCAGGTCTACACCGCCCAGGCCCTGGCCGGCGGTGAAGACCAGCCGCGGGCGGAACCTCTTTCCACCGTCCGTTGTAGCCTCAAGCGATTCCCAGAGCCGTGCAAAGCGGGGAGTCAACGCCTGCCCGCGCAGCTTGGACGAAGCAAAGAAATCACGCAGAGCCACTTCAACGTGCTGCAGATAATTTTCCAACTGCCGGGTGCTCTGGGCGGCTGCGGCATTCGGGTGCTCAGATGTGCGTGGGGTAACAACGCCGGGATCGTGGAGCTTCACATCGGGGATGAGCATGGGACATCACCTGTTTTCTGCTGTCGAGGCGGAAGGGGCAACCTTGCGTTCCAATATGTCAACTGTTTTAGCGAGGTAGTCAGTGATAGCGCTCTGCTCATCCTGCGTATATGCGGTTATCAGGGCATCAACCTCTCTGATCATGGGCAACAAGTTAGCCATTGCCCGTCGGGTCGAATCCGGAGCCGGCACCACCAGCAGGCGCCGCCTGTCTGTTGGATGCGGCTGCCGGGACACATGTCCGCGCTTGACCAGCCGGTCAATTGCGACAGTGACTGCCGCCGTGCTGATTCCCAAAAGCTGCGCCAGAGTGCTCGGGCTTAGGGGTCCGCTCTGCATTAAGTGCTGCATTACGTCCAGGTCTGTGGAATTGACAGTCAGTTCGCGGCCGAGCTGCTTCTCGACCTCGTGGTTGAGAACAAGAATCCTGCGCATCAGCCGCGACGCTTCCGGCCCGCGCGTCCGGGCTTGTGCGCCTTGCCCAGTATCAGTCATAGAGCAAATCTAACATAAAATCCTACAACTCTTGATAGTACATAATTCTAGTAATATTGTTGCTTAGTAATAGGAGGTTGACCCGATGGCATCCACTACAACAACCACAGTCAAGGGCGGCAGAACAGCGGACCAGATAAGGAAAGCCGTGGTCATGTTCAGTACCGTACTCGCCATTGTGGGGTCCTTCGTCGGCTCCGGCGCGCTCGGCGGAACTCCAATAGCACAAGCCGCCGGCGGAGCATTAGGTGCCGATGCCACTCTGATCGCCCCGGCCGTTCCGGCTTTCGGAGTTTGGAGCATTATCTACGCCGGTTTGTTTGCCTATGCCTGCTGGCAGATCCTGCCTGGACGCGCGCTCGGGGACCGGCAAAAACGACTTGGCTATCCCATTGCTGCATCTACGCTGCTGAACGCGGCATGGATCTTTTCCATCCAGGCGGGCCAG
The DNA here is from genome assembly GCF_015708085.1 of Arthrobacter terrae. Taxonomy (GTDB): domain Bacteria; phylum Actinomycetota; class Actinomycetes; order Actinomycetales; family Micrococcaceae; genus Arthrobacter_M; species Arthrobacter_M terrae. The sequence goes on from NZ_JADNYM010000015.1 coordinate 16,639, forward strand.
CTCGCCCTGAGCGTGGCTGTGATCTTCCTGCTGGTCGCCGTACTGGCCTGGATTTTTGCCGTATGTGTGCAAACTCGACCCCAATCATGGCTTGAGGCCGCAGTCTGTGACGGCACACTGGGGCTGTACTTAGGTTGGGTTTGTATAGCTGCAGCAGCCAATGTCAGTGCTCTCCTGGTCAGCTCCGGTTTTTCCGGGGCAGGCATAGACCCAAGATGGTGGGCAGTGTTCGTGCTGGCCGTTGCCGCGCTCATTGGGGTTGGGCTGGCGGTGGGAGGTAAGGGCCGGTTGGCCCCCGCAGCGACGCTGATCTGGGGGTTTGCCTGGGTTGCAGTGTCCAGGCTCACCGGTGAGCTCCCCTCGGCCACAGCAGCAGGTGCGGCGATAATTGCCGGTATCTGCGTAGCCGTCGTAACGGTTGTCCTGCGGATACGAGGCAGTAAGCGAACGCAGGTCCGGAGCCTTGCAGCTGACAGCAGTCCGGCGTCATGAGCACATCATCGCGCACACGATGGTTTGCCCTGGTTTTGTCAGCCTTGCGGTAGCGCTGATAATCGTCGATTCCACTATCGTCAATGTAGCGATTCCCTCGATAGTGAAGGATCTATCCGTCACATCGACCCAAGTCCAGTGGGTGCAGGAGTCCTACACTTTGGTCTTTGCGGCCCTGCTGCTGGTCTTTGGAAACCTGGCCGATCGATTTGGCAGGCGTCGCTTACTGGTATTAGGCGTTGCCGTCTTTGCGCTGTCTTCGCTGCTCGCTGCGTTCAGCCCCAGCGGTGACCTGCTGATCGGCTCCCGCGTCATTCAGGGGATCGGCGGAGCCATGGTGCTCCCCACTACCTTGTCGATCATCAATGCAACATTTCAAGGAAAAGAACGCGCCATGGCATTTGCCGTGTGGGGCTCAACCATCGGTGGTATGACCGCCGTGGGCCCCCTGTTGGGCGGCTGGCTGACCACTGCATATTCCTGGCGCTGGGCCTTTGGTATCAATATCCCGCTGGGAATCCTGATCACAGTCGGGGCGCTTTTCACCGTCACCGAATCCAAGGATCCTGGTGCCAGCCGGGTTGACTGGGTGGGTGCTGCCTTATCGGTGGTGGTCAGTGCCACGCTGGTCTTCGGGTTAATTGAGGGCCGTAATTACGGCTGGTGGACGGTACAGAAGCCGATGGAGATCGGCCGCTGGACATGGTCGATCGACCTCTCCCCCGTTCCTTTTGCGTTCGCCCTGATGCTGGTTGCCGGGATTGGTTTCATTTTCTGGGGCCGGGCAAGGAGCCGGCGCGGCGCGGGCAGCATGCTCGATTTCAGCCTGTTCAGTATCCGATCCTTCCGCAACGGCAATATTGCGGCGATGATTGTCAGCCTTGGCGAGTTCGGCATCGTTTTATCCCTCCCCATCTGGCTGCAGAATGTCCTGGGCTACTCGGCACTGCAGACCGGCCTGATTTTGGTGGCGCTCGCAGCAGGATCGTTTCTGGCCAGCGGTTTTGCCGGCGCCTTCGGAAACAAGGTCGAACCCGTAGTCATTGTCCGGGTCGGAATCGTCGCGGAAATCGCAGGAATATTTGGCTTGGGAGTGGTGATAGGTACCAGTACGGGCTGGGGCATCCTCATTCCCTTTCTCTTCGTTTACGGTTTCGGAGTAGGTCTGGCCACAGCGCAACTTACGGGTGTGGTGCTCAAGGACGTCCCACCGGCCAAGAGCGGGCAAGCGTCGGGGACGCAAAGCACGGCGCGGCAGATCGGCTCCGCGTTGGGGATCGCGGTTCTGGGCACCATCTTATTCACGACGGCATCAGTACAGCTGGATAATTCACTGCGGGACACACAGATGACCGACGCAGGTCGTGGACAGCTTGTCACCGCAGTAGTGGAATCTTCCGGGGCCGCCATCGCCGGCCTCCAGGCCCAACCGGGTACCGGCGCCGCGGCGGCGGCAGCAAAGGAAGCCTTTTCCAATGGAACAAAATATTCGGCCTTTGCCGCCGCTGGGTTCTTGATTGCAGGCCTGGCGGCGACCCTGTCGCTCGGAGGCCCGCGCCGGCTGCCCGCCGCGGGAGCCGACAGTGTTCCGGCTATGGTGGGAAGCGAAGCAGAAGGGCAGGACAAGGCATGAATCAAAGTATCGAACTGGTCCGGCTGATGGATGACCAGGGCAATGACATCGGCGTGGCGGACAAGCGGACCGTCCATACCAGCACGACACCACTCCACCTGGCGTTTTCCTGCCATGTTTTCGACAAATATGGACGAACCTTGGTCACCCGCAGGGCGCTGACCAAAGCAACGTGGCCCGGAGTGTGGACAAACTCCTTCTGCGGGCACCCCGCTCCCGGGGAATCCATGGAAGATGCCATCCGTCGCCGGGCCCGCGAGGAACTTCGAATGACAATATCCACGCCCGCCGTCGTACTGCCGGATTTCCGGTACCGGGCCGTTGACGCTTCCGGCATCGTCGAAAACGAGATCTGTCCGGTTTATCGGGCCGATTATCCGGGGGATCCGCAGGAAGAGCTCAATCCCCACCCCGGCGAAGTCAGCGAATGGGCATGGCTGGAGCCTGCGAAGTTATCGCAAAGCGTGGCCGGGGCGCCTTTCGCCTTCAGCCCGTGGCTCGTTTGCCAGCTTGAACAAGGACTATATTTTCCCGCCGGTGCGTAGATTCGCGGCTGCATAGGCTGGTCCGCAAACAACCATCCCGTCCGGCTTCCGCGGGGAGCCTACTTGGGGTTTTCTTCCACATACCTTTCGCCCTCGTGTTCATAGACGGTGAAATTTTCATTCATCTCTTTGATGGCCTGCGCATCCGCGCCCCCCGGGGTTTTGACCGGGTCATCCGTATTCGTCCGGTCTGCGTCCCCGAAGACGGCGCCAAGCCCCTTCGCGTCCTTCGTCACTTCCCCCGGTGCCAGAACCTCATCGCCGCCGCGGGAACCTCGTGCCTGCTTGTCTTCCCCGTTGCGGTCGTCCCGATCCCGCTCTTGATGGCCGTTGTTCATGGCGCCGTCGTTCGTATTTTTGTCCGTCACAATAACCGCTCCCTTATCCCAGCCGGGTTAGTCCCGTGCTGTACCGACAAACTTACTATTTCGCTACGGTCGTGCGCAGTGTCGTCGCCTTCTGAGCCCGTGGCGCCACCGTCCCGTTCGACGGCAAGCCACGTGGTCAGGATGACCGTCGTTCTCGACAGGAAATCAAGGATGGCGCTCTGCTGCTGCGGACTGTAACTCTCCAGCAGCGCGTCGGTGCCAGTCATGATAGGCCTGAGCCGGCTCCGTGCCCGGTCCACCGATTCTTTGGTGGGGACGACGAGCAGACGGCGTCTGTCATGGGGATGCTGACGGCGTGCCACATGACCCATATTCACTAACCGGTCCACTACTGCCGTGGCTGCCGCCGTGCTGATCATCAACAGACGGGCCAGCTCGGTGGGGCTCAATGGCCCCTGCTGCATCAGATGCTGCAGGGCTTCCAAATCGGTGTTGTTCACCTCTAGGTGGCGGCCGAGATGCTTCTCCACTTCGTGGTTGACGGTGAGGATTCTGCGCAGAAGAATCGATGCGGAGGTTTCTGCATCTGGCTCCTCATGCGTTTCCGCCACATCCAAGTCCGCCATCTAAAGAGTGTACCGATCAGAAGCTTGAAAAGTAAGTAGTTTGAGTATTTACTTATCAGCAGGCTTGCTACCTGCAGGCATCACTATCGAGAAGGCAGTCATGACAGAGACGAACGAAAAGGCCGGCGGCCACGGGAACAACGAGCAGAAAAACGGTCAGCAGAAGGAGGACGTGCAAAAAGTTGTTGACATCATCAATGACACCAAAATAGGCATGTTCACCACGACGAACGAAAACGGCGGCCTCGTCAGCCGTCCACTGGTTGCTCAGGAAGTGCGCGACGACGGTGACCTGTGGTTTTTCACCGACAAAGACACCTCGCAGGTAACCCACGTGCGTGCCCGGAAGGAGGTAAATGTCAGCTTTGGTAATCGAAGCGAATGGGTATCCGTTGCCGGACGGGCCGAGGTGATCGAAGACCGGGCTAAAGCAGAGCAGTTGTGGAACCCCATAGTTGAGGCCTGGTTCCCCCAAGGACCCGGCACACCCGGATTAGTCCTCATCCGCGTGGAGTCCGAGTCCGCCCAATACTGGGACACTCCCGGCGGTCCGGTCGCAGCCGTTCTCAGCTGGGTGAAATCGCGCCTCACCGGCCAGCGCATTGATGCCGGCGAAAGTCACACGACCGAGCTCTAAAGTGGCTGCTCCCTGCACGGTCGATGCCGCTTCCCTGGAAGTTGGCACCGGCCACCGGCAGCGGGGTTCATACCGTTGGCGCCGAATGAGGTACCGGGTTGAGGGCTTGGACGCCCCGTAGCCGTGGCTCGATCAGATTGCTCCACAGCGCGAGCCAGATAAAAATTCCGGCGGAACTGATCAGCACCCCGCCAAGGACGTCCGTCGGGTAGTGCACGCCAAGATAAATTCGGGAGAAAGCCACCACGGCCGTGAACAGTGCGCCTACGACGACGGCCAGCCTGCGCTGGACGCCCGGCCGGGCAAGAACAAGGATTACCGCCCATGCCAGGGATGCCGCGAAGGCTGTGTGACCGCTGGGGAAGCTGTTATGACCGGTTTCGATGATGAGCGCGTGCGTGGCGGATGAGGGTGGCCGTAGCCGGGCGACGGTGTATTTGCCGATCTCCGCGCTCAGCCACCCCACGGCGGTGATCGATCCGAAGGCCAGCGCCCGCAACGGCGCACGGAGCCGCCACCACACCCAGAAACAGATCAGGAAAAAAATGACAGCGGCGCCAATTGGGCCGATACCGTAATTGATGCCCAGTCCAATGGCATTCAGGAATGGGTCGCGCCCTTCGCTCAGCTCGACATCCAGCGCCAGGTCCGGGCTGAAGGGGCCATAGGATTTCGCTATCAGCCCGATGGTCAGCGTCAGGGCAAAGAGCACTACGCCAATCGGAGCCAAGAACCAGGAACCCAGCGGCAGCAGCGGCGCCGGCCTGCTCGCTGGCGTTGTGCCAGGTTGCCCGGGCGTCCGTGCGGCACGGCCTTGCTCCAAGGGTTCGTTCATTGGTGTCCTCCGGCGCTCAATCCATCAATGTTCATCTGGACAGTCTGCCAGCTCAGCGTTGAGAGGATGCTGAGAAGGACATCAGCGGGATCCGAGCAGCGGCAGCCTGATCTCGAATCGGCAAAACCCGTCGGATGCCTCTCCCGCGATGATGGCTCCGTCGTGGGCGGCCAACAGCGACCGCGCGATGACCAACCCCAAGCCGCTGCCGCCGGTGTCCCGGGAACGGCTTTCGTCCAGACGGACGAAGCGCTCAAAGATGCGTTCGCGTTCGGCCTCCGGAACCGGCGGACCGTCGTTGTCAATCCACAGCCTCGCGGTGCCGTCGTCGGCCGTCAAAGTCACCCGGACCGTATGTTCTGCGTGCCGGCCTGCGTTGTCGAGGACGTTACGCAGCACCTGGGAAAGCCGTCGTGCATCCCCGCTCACGCGGACGGGCTCGAGGCGGGAGCGCACCTCGTGGCCCGTGGTGGACCGGAGCCGCCGCAGCTCATCCGCCAGGACGTCATCGAGATCAACGTCTGCACGCAGGATTTGCAGCCCGTTGTCTTCTGCTTTGGAAAGCGTGAGCAAATCCTCCACCAGATACCCCATCCGCCGTGTCTCCGCCACCAGCAAAGGCGCCATGTCCAGCCAAGTACGATGCGTAGGATCCTGGGCGGACACTTCCAGGCCCGTACGCAACGTGGTCAGCGGGCTGCGAAGCTCGTGACTGGCGTGGCTGACAAACTGGCGTTGATGAGTGTCGGCGGTTTCAATGCGGCCCAGCATCGCGTTCATAGTCACGGCCAGGGCGGCCAGCTCATCATTGGTAGGCGGCACGTCCACCCTGTCCGCCAGATGTCCGGCATCGATGTCAGCGACCTGGGCGCGGGTGATCTCTACCTGCCGCAAGGACCGACCGACCAGAAACCGCACCGCCATTCCAACGATCAGCAGCAACGCAGGGGTGGCCAGCAGCAGGAACAATGCCACGGTCCGCACCGTATCGGCCTGGACTTGGATACTCCGCGCCGCCAGTACAACGTACGTGTCGGTTCCGGACGTTGCACCGGTGGCCACAAGGTAAAACTCCCCGTCCGAATCCCCGGTCACCCCTACGAGGAATGAGACCTCCTTTGCCATACTCTCGCCGGGGTTGGGCCGTAGCGATCCCATTGGAGTTTTCAGCAGTTCCGGATCCGAGGCTTGCACAACACGTCCCGATCCGTCCAGGATCTGGATCAACAGTCCCTGTCCCTCGGCAGAGGAGATGTTCTGCCCGGCCTCCGCCATCTCCCCGCTGCTGAGCACCTCCGCGACATCGGTGGTCTTGCTTCGCAGCATGTCGTCCGTTGCGACTGTCAAAGCATTCTGCAGCAGCACGAGCAGGAGCACCCCCCCCAGCCAGCAGCGCGCACGCCACCACCACAACGGCAGAGGCCGTGGATTGGTTTCGGATCCCCCAGCGCACGGCGGTCGGCCGGAATAAAGTATGCACTGTCAGCGCACTTTGAGTCGCCACAGCGAGGTAATTTCCGCTGACCGTGCTGCGTGCAGGAGGTCGCCGGTGTCACCGGCCCGGCGGTGCGTGGGCGCAGTGCCGGAACGGTCGACGACGACGAGTCCGGACTCGTCGATCATGGCCAGCAGCTCCCCGCGTGAACGCAATTCCAGATGCTCTGCCAGGTCCGAGAGCACCAGCCAGCCTTCCCCCTCCGGTTCCAGATGGTCCTTCAGACCGGCCAGGAAGCGGCGCAGCATGTTGCTCTCCGGGTCATAGACCGCATGGTCAAGGGTGGACGCCGGCATCGCGGGGATCCACGGCGGATTACAGACCACCAGCGCGGCCCGGCCGGCGGGAAAGAGGTCTGTTTCCACGACTTCCACCCGACCGGCCAGGTTGAGGTTGCTGAGATTTTCCCGGGCGCAGTCCACCGCGCGCCGGTCCTGATCGGTCGCGATGACGCGCTGCACTCCGCGGTGGCCGAGAATCGCGGCCAGCACTCCTGTGCCGGTACCGACGTCGAACGCCACAGCGCCGGAGGCACAAACGGCCTGGGGAAGCGGAGCTTCGGACACCAAGGCCAAATACTCGCCTCGAATGGGGGAAAAAACGCCATAATGCGGATAGATGCGGGCTCCGAGCGCTGGAATCTGTACGCCCTTGTGGCGCCATTCGTGGGCGCCAATGACACCGGTCAACTCACGCAGCGCAATGACGCTGGGCCCTGCGGCAACACCATAAGCTTCGGTGCAGGCCACCGCGACGTCCGGGGCCCGGCGCAGCGGAACGCTGTAATCAGATGCCAACGGAACAAGGAGCAAACCCAGCAATTGTGCCTGCCGTGTTCTGCTCTCCCGGTGCTGGCGGAAGGTTGCTGCGGCGGAGCTCCTCGGCGGTTGCCGTTGCCTGCCGACGCGGCGGGCCAGAGCGCTGAGCAGCTGGCGTGCGTTCTGGAAGTCTCCACGCCACAGGATTCCGGTCCCCTGTTGCACCAGCCGGTACGCCCGGTCTGCGCTCAGCCGGTCGTCGCCAACCACGATTCGGACCGGGGCAGCCTGCCGGCTCTGGGAATGCCAGCGGGCCTGCTGCTCTATCCCCGCTTCGGTCCAGTGGATGGTTGCGGATTCAGCGGCAGGGACGGCAGGTTCGACAGGTTCAGTGCAACCACCCGGGAGGCTCACGGGCGATTCGTGGCTTTTGGACGTTACGATGACAGCTCCTGGCTTAGGTATGGCCCACCGTGGCAGTCCCTGAAAATGATGCGGCTCCCATGGTATCCACTGCATCCGTCCGTTCGCGAAGACACCTTCCCTGGAACTGCCGGTCCGTGCACGAAGAGTCCTTCCACGTGCTGGGGAAGGAATCAAATCCGCAGGGCCGGTAGGCTGGGCTGGTGATCAAACGGCTCAAAAGAAATGATTCCCTCCCCCGTCCGGGCACAGTAATTTATGCCGGAATAGCGGACCTTGTCTTGGTACTGGTCTTTGCTGCCGTGGGCCGGGCCAGCCATGCAGAACAAAACCCGGTGCTGGGTGCAGCGGCCACCGCGTGGCCCTTTGTTGCCGGCCTGGCGCTGGGCTGGCTTGCGAGTCGGGCGTGGCGGGCACCCTTGCGCTTGTGGCCGCACGGCGTCGCAGTTTGGGCCATTACAATTGCGGCAGGAATGGTCTTTCGCCTGCTGTCCGGCCAGAGCGCCCAGCTGCCCTTCGTCGTCGTCGCCCTCATAGTGCTGGCGGTTTTCCTGCTTGGCCACCGTGCCGTTGCCGGCCGGCTCAGCCGCCGGACAAAACACGCCCCGGCCGAGGGCTTTTAGACTGACTGGAAGTTTTTTGAACTAGCCTCGTACAACCGCTACGGCGCTCACGTCCCGGCCCGCCGCTCCAACGATTGGATTTTTCCATGATTACTGCTTTTGTGCTCATCAAGACCGATGCGTCGCGTATTCCGGAGGCCGCACAGGAGATTTCCGAGCTTGCCGGCATCAGTGAGGTCTATTCGGTAACCGGGGAATGGGACCTAATCGCGATTGCGCGGGTAACCCGGCATGAAGATTTGGCCGACGCAATTGCGGACAGGTTGTCCAAGGTAAAGGGAGTCGTCTCGACTACCACGCAAATATCTTTCCGGGCATATTCCCAACATGACCTTGACGCCGCGTTTTCCCTCGGCTTCGATGACTAGCTCCCCGATACGCAGCTGTAGATCGCTGTCCCGGATGCCCCGCAGGCGGCCGTGAGCAGCCGCTTAGCCCCAGCCCGGATCCGCCACCGAGTGCTGGATCCACCGGGCCAGCACCTGTGCAGCTGCGCCCGAATCAAGTGACCTTTGCGCCGCGGCAACACCGGCGGCCATCCGCTCCGGCAGCGGGCCCTCGGCGCTGCCGCTCACAGCAACCAGGCCCGCAGCAGCGTTGAGGACGACGGCGTCACGCACCGGACCTTGTTCGCCGGCCAGCACACGGTGGACTACTTGCGCGTTGTACTGCGCGTTCATACCGCGCAGATCCTCGATCGTGGCGCGCGCGATGCCGAGATTGAGTGGATCGAGGTCGGATACGGTGATGCCACCGTTCCGGACCTCCCAGATGGTGGAGGGCCCCGTGGTGGTGAGCTCGTCAAGACCGTCACTGCCGCGGAAAACCAAAGCCCTGGTACCGCGCGCGGCGAAAACTCCCGCAATCAAGGGAGCCATGGTGGCGTCGGCGACGCCGACCGCCGAGGCGCTCACCCGTGCGGGGTTGATCAATGGGCCCAGCAGGTTGAACACCGTGGGGATGCCCATCTCACGCCGTGGCACCGCCACATGGCGCATAGACGGATGAAATAATTGAGCAAAGCAAAACGTGATGCCGACGCTTTCCGCCGCCTCACTGACCCGGGCAACGGACATATCCAGCCGAACGCCCAAAGCCTCCAGGACATCAGCGGAGCCGGCGGCGGACGAGGCCGCCCGATTGCCGTGCTTGACGACTTTGGCCCCTGCTCCTGCGCAGACCAGGGCCGCCATGGTGGAAATATTGACGGTATTAAGTCTGTCCCCGCCGGTGCCGACGATGTCGAGCGTATCCCCCGTCACGGTCAGCGGGCGGGCGTTGTCCATCATTGCATCGACGAACCCGGCAACTTCGGCAACGGTCTCCCCCTTGGCCCGCAGAGCCACCAGGAATCCCGCTATCTGGGCTTGTGTCGCCACACCTTCCATAATCCTGTTCGTGGCCCAGCGCGTTTGAGCGGCCGAAAGATCGGTGCCGGCGATGAGGGCAGAAAGCAGGACGGGCCAGGTGGGCTCTTCCACGGTGGCCGAAGCTGATGAAGTCACCTCTTGATGCTAGCGATCAATGCCGGTCCGCAACGAATATGTAACACCGCTGGGCCTAAACGGCACCGAACCCGCTGCCGTTTAGGCCCAGCGGACAGTCCCGGCCGGTGGTGAGCCGCTGCTCCTGCCCGCAGGATTTCGCGGCTTTGTAGAAAAAGATTCGAAGAAACGCATTTTGCATTGGGCAGGACCGGTTTTTATGGACATAATGTCTATGTGACAACTGCGACTCATTCCCCCAGCATCCCCGCGCACCCCACGCTCAACCGCCCCAATATGGTTTCGGTTGGCACGGTGGTGTGGCTCTCCAGCGAACTGATGTTCTTCGCCGGGCTCTTCGCCATGTACTTCACTCTCCGGTCAACCTCGGCCGGATTGTGGGCTGAAGAGGCAGCCAAGCACAACGTTCCTTACGCCCTGGTGAACACCCTCGTCCTGGTCTCCAGCTCCTTCACCTGCCAGATGGGTGTGTTCGCTGCTGAAAGACTGCAGCCGCGCCGTACCGGCGGGCTGTTCGGGTTCGCACGCTGGGGCATGACGGAGTGGTTCATGGGGACATTCGTCCTCGGCGCCATCTTCGTCGCAGGCCAGGCTGCTGAGTACGCCACCCTGGTTTCCGAACATGTCTCCTTGTCCTCGAATGCCTATGGTTCGGCCTTCTACATCACCACCGGATTCCACGGACTCCACGTGATCGGTGGCCTGATCGCATTTCTTCTGATAATCGGACGTGCCTATGCCGCTAAGAAGTTCGGTCACTTTGAAGCCACCTCGGCCATTGTCGTTTCGTACTACTGGCACTTCGTCGACGTTGTCTGGATCGGCCTCTTCCTGGTGATTTACATCCTGAAGTAGGCTGCTCTCTACCCTCTCCACGCAATAGCAATTGAATTAGCGGCTGACCCGCCGCCGCAGGATCGACACAAAGGAACCACCACGTGAAGGCACTTTCGCAGAAGCGACGTCATCCGCTAGCCGCCGTCGCATTGCTGCTGCTGGGACTTATGCTCACCGGTGGTCTCTACGCCGTCGCCACCACCGCCAATCAGGCCAAGGCAGCCACCACCTACTCCGCAAACGACGTGCAGGAAGGTGGCAAGCTCTTCATTGCCAACTGCGCCACCTGCCATGGCATGGGTGCCAGCGGCTCCCCCGACGGCCCTTCGCTGGTCGGCGTAGGTGCTGCCGCCGTCGACTTTCAAGTTGCTACCGGACGCATGCCGATGCAGGCGCAGGGACCGCAGGCACTGCAAAAGCCCAGACAGTTCAATGACGAGCAGACGCACGAGCTGGCTGCGTACGTAGCCTCCCTGGGTGCCGGACCGGCCATTCCCGAAGCAAAGTACACCGACGGCGGCGGAGATGCGGCCAACGGCGGAGTTCTGTTCCGGGTCAACTGCGCCATGTGCCACAACGCCGCTGCTGCCGGCGGAGCACTGACGCGCGGTAAATTCGCTCCTGCGCTGGCGGGTGTGTCGAACCAGCACATTTATGAGGCGATGGTCACCGGGCCGCAGAACATGCCGGTCTTCAACGATGCAAATATCACCCCGAGTGACAAGCGCGACATCATTACGTTCCTGGACACCATTGAAGCCACAGGGTCCCCGGGCGGCGCCGCTCTGGGTTCGCTTGGTCCCGTATCTGAGGGTCTATTCATCTGGATCGCAGGCCTTGGTGTTGTCATTGCCTTCACGGTGTGGCTGACTTCGAGGACATCCTAGGCCCAACCGGCCCGACATTCTGCGGCCGCCCAGCGGCCGGACGCGATATTAATTACGACCCCGGGAAACCGGGAAAAAAGAAGGATGAGGGGATTATGGGCGACCATAGTGACGGCATTCCGGCAGGCTCGGACGCCGTAGCTAGGGCTGGTCTTAACGAGGTGGAGAAGTTCCAGGATCCTGGGCTTCCTCCGCACCGTAAGAGGCTAGCTGACACGGATCCAAGGGCAGCCCAACGGGCAGAGCGCCAGGTGGCTTTTCTCTTTGGAATCTCGGTCGTGGGAACGCTGCTGTTCTTTTTCGGCTACTTCTTCATTCGGCTTGATGACACCATCGCCACCCTTCGTCTGCAGAACATTCTGCTGGGACTCGGTACGGCGTTTGCGATGCTGGGTATTGGGACCGGTATTGTGCACTGGGCCCGGGCCCTGATGCCTGATCATGAAGTCTCCGAAGAGCGACACGAGCTGCGCAGCGAAGCAGACCGTGAAGCAGCAGTTAAGATTGTTGACGACATCGTCGAGGAAACCGGTATCAAGCGCCGTCCGCTGATCCGCAACACACTCCTCGGAGCCGTGGCACTGGCGCCGTTCCCTGCCATCGTGATGTTCCGCGATCTGGGGCCGCTGCCGGGTAACGCTCTGCGCCACACCATGTGGGACAAGGGCACACGTTTGGTTCGGGATCCTACAGGCACCCCGATTATGGCCTCCGATGTGACCTTGGGGTCGGTTTTCCACGTCATTCCGGACGGTCTGAATGATCTGAAGGAAGGCAAGCTGGAGGAAAAGGCCAAAGCAGTAGTGCTGCTGATGCGCCTGGAACCTTCCCTGCTGCATCCTTCCAAGGGCCGCGAGGACTGGGGCTACGAGGGCATTGTTGCGTACTCCAAAATCTGCACCCACGTCGGCTGCCCCGTGGCTCTCTACGAGCAGCAGACGCACCACCTGCTCTGCCCCTGCCACCAGTCGACGTTCGACCTGACGCAGGAGTGCAAGGTTATCTTCGGTCCGGCCAACCGGCCGCTGCCGCAGCTGCCGATCTCCATTGACTCTGAGGGATACCTGGTGGCGCAGAGCGATTTCCATGAACCCGTCGGACCTAGCTTCTGGGAGCGTGGCTAACATGAGCACCGCAGCCGAAACACCCTACAAACCGGCCACAGCGACCGGCCGTATCACCGACTTCGTTGATCAGCGCGTCGGTGGCTCCGGACTTCTTCGTGAATTCGGACGCAAAGTCTTCCCCGACCACTGGTCCTTCATGTTCGGCGAGGTGGCGCTGTACAGTTTCGTCATCCTGCTGCTTTCCGGCACATTCCTGACGTTCTTCTTCGACCCGTCCATGGCGGAGTCGGTTTACAACGGCAGTTATGTCCCGCTCAAGGGCGTCGACATGTCGGTGGCGATGAATTCCACCCTGAACATTTCCTTTGATATCCGCGGCGGCCTGTTTATGCGTCAGGTGCATCACTGGTCCGCACTGTTGTTCACGGCTTCGATCGCCGTGCATATGCTGCGGGTTTTCTTCACGGGTGCTTTCCGCAAGCCGCGCGAGCTCAACTGGGTAGTGGGCGGTGTACTGCTGATCCTGTCCCTGGCCGACGGCTTCACCGGGTACTCGCTCCCTGACGACCTGCTGTCCGGCAACGGGCTGCGCATTATCCAGGGTGTCATCAGCTCCATTCCGGTAATCGGCACATACATTTCCTTCTTCCTCTTCGGCGGCGAGTTCCCGGGAACCGCCATCATCGGGCGGCTGTATGTCCTGCACATCCTGCTGGTGCCGGCCATGATTCTGCTCATGATCGCCATTCACCTCTTCATGGTCGTAGTGCATAAGCACACCCAGTACCCCGGTCCGGGCCGTAACGACCGGAACGTGGTCGGTTACCCGCTGGGGCCGGTTTACGCGGCAAAGGCGGGTGGCTTCTTCTTCATCATCTTCGGCGTGATCGCAGCCATAGCTGCGCTGTTCACCATTAACCCGATCTGGAATTACGGTCCATACGATCCCTCGCCCATATCGGCCGGTACGCAGCCTGACTGGTACATCGGCTGGGTGGACGGTGCCCTTCGGCTGATGCCCGGTTGGCTCTTGGGCATCCCGTTGGAATGGAACATTCCCTTCCCCTGGGGCGTCAACACGCTATCGCTCAATGTACTCATTCCGGCACTGGTTCCGGCCGGGATTGTTTTCACAGTGCTGTTTATCTACCCCTGGATCGAACGCTGGGTCACCAAGGACGATCGTGAGCACCACGTCCTGGACCGGCCGCGCAATGCGCCGACCCGGACTGCAATCGGAATGGCCGGATTCACGTTCTACTGCGTACTGTGGGCCGCGGCCTCCTCTGACCTGATCGCGACGCACTTCAACGTTTCCCTCAATGACGTGATCTACTGGCTCCGCGCGCTGTTGTTCCTGGGCCCGATCGTGGCCTTTACGGTTACAAAGCGGATCGCACTAGCCTTGCAGCGCAAAGACCGCGAAATTGCCTTGCATGGCCGTGAAACCGGCAGGATTGTACGCCTGCCGCACGGCGAATACCAGGAAGTCCACGCCCAGGTTGACGACTACAAGCGCTTCAAACTGGTGGGCTACGAATCCCCGGAGCCCAGCGCAGGGGTACCGAACCGCAATGGCATTGTCACCAAGCAGGAAAAGCGGCGTGCATTGCTCAGCCGGTTCTTCTTCGAGGACCGCGTTGCTCCCGCCACACCGGCAGAACTGCATGCGGCCCACGGTCATGGTCACGAAGAGATTGAAGCGTCCGACAAGACCAAAGAGGTAGCACGCTAGCCTCCTCATGATCACGGAAACCCAAAAGGGAGCGATACCGGTTATCACCGGGACCGCTCCCTTTTTTCGTTCCCCCTATTCTTAAGAATTCCGGTGGCCCAAGCGGTTGGTGATACTGTCGCGGGCACGAGCTTCGGCAACGCCATCCTGATGTCCTGCATACCGTTCGGGTATCTGTAATACTGGCAAAGTGCTATCAGCTCCCCCGCCCGCAGGGCCGAGACCTCTCGCGCCAGTGTCCGGATACGCCGCCGGCGTCCCTCGGCAACGCAAGGTAGTCTCCGTCCTGGTAGCCGGGCAGATCTTCGGCGGCGTCGGCATGGGTGCCACGCTGTCTCTGGGATCACTGCTTGCGGCAGAGCTTTCCGGGTCGCCGGCTTGGTCGGGCATGGCTGCCACCATGAGTACCCTCGGTGCCGCTATCGCTGCCGTACCCCTCGCCCGTCTCGCTGCGGCCCGGGGGCGGCGGCTATCGCTGTCTACCGGGGCGTTCATCGCCGGAACCGGTGCTGTGCTTGCCATTACGTCGGCGTTGGTGTCTATTTTTCCCCTGCTCCTGGTGGGTCTGATGCTGCTCGGGGCGGGATCCGCCGTCAATCTTCAGGCGCGGTTCGCGGCTACTGACCTTGCCCAACAGGGCACCAGAGCGCGGGACCTCTCCATCGTTATCTGGTCCACGACCATCGGGGCCGTGCTAGGGCCAAACCTCTTCGGCCCAGGCGAAACCGTAGGTGCTTTCCTCGGCCTACCACCGCTGACGGGCGCCTTTGCGTTCTCCGTGGCTGCGCAGCTTGCCGCGGCGTTCGTATACCTGACCGGGCTGAGACCGGACCCGCTGCTGGCGGCCATGTCTATCCGGGACACAAGCGTTCAGTTGCCTCGTGCGCGCAGCGGCACGCTGATACTGCGCCAGAACCCGAGGGCCCGCTATGCGGTAGCCGCTGTAGCGCTCAGCCACGCCACCATGGTGGCGCTAATGTCCATGACGCCTATTCATCTGCGCGAACACGGGGCGTCCTTAGTAATAGTGGGATTCACCATCAGTTTACATATTGCAGGAATGTACGCCCTCTCCCCCGTTTTCGGTTGGTTGGCGGATAAAGCGGGGCGGCTTCGCGTCGTACTGCTGGGGCAGGCCATGCTGTTGGCTTCCCTGCTAACCGCCGGTGTCGCGGCGGACTCCCGCGCCGCCGTCGCCGTCAGCCTCATCCTGCTCGGACTTGGATGGTCGGCTTCGGTGGTGGCAGGGTCGGCAATGGTGGCAGAATCCGTTCAGATCCAGGACCGGCCCGCACTCCAGGGCATCTCGGACTTGACCATGAATGCCGCCGGTGCCGTCGGCGGCGCGTTGGCCGGCCCGGTTCTCGCCTGGGTCGGTTACTCCGGACTCGGTTTCCTCGCCATTGCTCTAGTTGCCGTCGTCGTAATCTGGACTGCACTACAGACCAGCGCACTGCCACCGTCCCGAAAACCGGCAGAGACCTAGGAGCGGTCTCGGGGGCAGACAGCTAAATCTCAGAAATGAAGCAGCACGACGTCAACTCGGAAGTGTTTAGGTGCAGCGTAGGTCTTGGGAGAGCCAGTGAACGTGCCAGCACCCCCTCGTCGAGCAAGCGTCGTTGGCCTTGGCTAGAGTCGGCAGGTAGCAGGCGTGCACAAATCGCGTGCGCAGCAGGCAGAACCGCCCTCCTACCGCCGGGCTGAATATGCCCGACGGCTCCGTCCACCAGGCCGCTGCAGGGGAACCCAAAGCTTGTACCGGTCCGCTCGGTAAAACGACACCGAGAAATCCACCATAGCCCGGGAAACAAAGGCGTGCCGCTGAAGCTTCAGCAGCGGATCCCCAACATCCACGTTGAGCAGCCGGGCGATGGACGCAGAGGCGGCGGTAGCTTCGATGGTATCTTCCCCCCACTCCATCACCAGACCGTAGCGTTCGCTGAGAACGTTGTACAGGGACGACGGCGGCGGCTCGTCGAGAATTCCCGGTACCCGGTGCGCAGGGATGAAGTTTTCATCTACACTCATGGGTTCACCGTCGGCCAGCAGGAGCCGGCGAAAGCGGATCACCGGCTGGCCCTCGTCAAGCTGAAGTTCACGGGCCAGCAAAGCAGTGGCTGCCACCTGTTCGAAGCTCAATACCTGGGCCGCCGGTACCATGCCGCGACGCTCCATTTCCTCACTGTAGGACGTCAATTTCACCTGCAGATCGAACTTGGGTCGAGTGACAAACGTCCCGAGCCCAACGATGCGATCGAGTACTTCCTCATCCACCAGCGAATCAATTGCCTGACGAACGGTCATCCTGGCCAGCGAAAAGCGCGCTGCCAAATCTCGTTCTGATGGGAACGCCGCGCCGGGGGCCAGTGAGGTGCTGACAAACTTCCGAAGGATTTCCCGCAGCTGGACGTGAATAGCTGTCCCGGAACCCCGCACAATTTCACCGGGAATCTCCGCCGCAGAGCACGCCACGAAAATGTCCTTTCTGTCGACAGTGTTGTCCCAGCTTAGGATGCCGCTAGGGTCTTTTATAGGACCCATCTTCCCGTGTCTCTGGTTAACCACGCACAAGTCTTATCGGGTAGGTGGTTCAGCCGCACACTTATCAGCAGATCCCCTTGAGAGCAGCTCCGGATGCATTCCTGAATGGTCGGCTGCCCTATGTCGAGGAGCACCAATGTATAACCGCCTAGCAACAGTTGCAGCCGTCGTCGGCCTGCATGCCCGCCCGGCGGCGCAATTTGTCGGCGCAGTCAACCGGACCGGGCTCCCGGTGACCATTGCCAGGCCGGGGCACAGCGCTGTGGACGCCAGATCGTTACTGGCGGTAATGACCGCCGATTTCGGTCATGGGTGCCAGGTGGTCCTCAGCGTAACTGCTCCGGACGTGGATCCTATGGTCATCCAGCAGGAGCTGGAGAATCTCGCGGGACTGCTGGCCACTGACCTCTCGAACGACGCTGAATAAACTACTAAAACGGGCCTCACCCGAAGGCGAGACCCGCTTTAGTAGTTTGCGAACGACCCGAGCTGACTAGTGCGCGTGGTCTCCACGGCTATATTCATAGACCCAGCCCACGAGCCCAATAACCGCTAGGCCAGCGCCGATATAAAGGATCCAGAAGCCGACGGCCAGTCCAAGGAACCCGGCCGCACAGGCCAGAGCCAGAACGAGAGGCCACCAGCTCCAGGGGCTGAAGTGTCCCTGCTCGCCTGATCCTTCATGAATCTCGGCATCGGTGCGGTCCTCGGGTCGCATTCCGACGCGCTTGGCGGTAAACCTCAGGTACGAACCGATCATGAAGGCCAGTCCCCCGACCAGGATCAGGGCCAGAAAGCCGACGGGCTCCTCCCACTTCACCAGGAACCCGTAGACGACCCCGACGACCGCGAAGAAGTAACCTATTCCGCCGAACAGCCACGCTTCGATTTTCACTGGTTCGAATCCTTCTGATCGGCTGACCCCAGCGCTGCTGCCACGGGCGCGGGGTAGGAGGACGTGTGCTGCTGGGCCAGTTCAGGGTGATGCAGGTCCAGAGCCGGACGCTCGGAACGGATCCTCGGCAGCGATGTGAAGTTGTGCCGCGGCGGCGGGCAAGACGTTGCCCACTCCAGCGATGCACCGAAGCCCCAGGGGTCATCCACCTCGACGCGCTTGCTGCTGCGCCAAGTGATGTATACGTTCCAGAAGAACGGGATCATCGAGGCACCCAGAACGAAGGAGGCGATAGTTGAGAACTGGTTCATCCAGGTGAAGTTATCCTCCGGCATGTAGTCCGCGTAACGCCGGGGCATACCGATGACGCCGAGCCAGTGCTGGATCAGGAACGTACCGTGGAAGCCAAGGAAAAGCATCCAGAAGTGGATTTTACCCAAACGCTCATTGAGCATTTTTCCGGTCCACTTGGGCCACCAGAAATAGAATCCGGCAAACATCGCGAATACCACAGTGCCGAAAACAACATAGTGGAAATGCGCCACTACGAAATATGTGTCAGAGACGTGGAAGTCAAGCGGCGGAGAAGCCAGGATGATGCCGGTGAGACCGCCGAAAAGGAACGTTACCAGGAATCCGAGGCTCCAAAGCATCGGCGTCTCAAACGTCAGGGACCCCCGCCAGAGTGTACCGATCCAGTTGAAGAACTTCACACCGGTTGGTATGGCAATCAGCATTGTCATGAACGAGAAGAACGGCAGCAAGACCGAACCGGTCACGTACATATGGTGGGCCCACACCGTCACGGACAGGGCCGCAATGGCTATGGTAGCGAATACGATCCCCTTGTAGCCGAAGATCGGCTTTCGGCTAAAGACCGGGAAAATTTCCGTGACAATGCCGAAGAACGGCAGGGCGATGATGTAGACCTCGGGATGCCCGAAGAACCAGAACAAGTGCTGCCAGAGCACCGCTCCGCCGTTTTCCGGATCAAAGATATGGGCGCCAAACCGTCGGTCCGCGCCGAGCGCGAACAAAGCGGCCGCCAAGGGTGGGAACGCCATCAGGACGAGGATGGAGGTAATCAGCGCATTCCAGGTGAATATCGGCATCCGCCACATCGTCATTCCCGGTGCACGCATGCAAATGATGGTGGTGATGAAGTTGACCGCGCCCAGAATGGTTCCGAATCCGGCCAGAGCCAGGCCGAAGACCCAAAGATCCCCACCAACTCCAGGACTAAAGGTGGTGTTTGATAACGGCGCGTAGGCGAACCAGCCAAAGGAAGCCGCACCCTGGGGGGTAATGAAGCCCGACAAGGTGATGATTCCGCCGAAAAGGAAGAACCAGAAGGCCAGTGCGTTCAGACGGGGAAACGCGACGTCCGGTGCACCAATCTGCAGCGGCATCATCACGTTCGTAAAGCCGGCAAACAGCGGTGTCGCGAACAGCAGGAGCATCACCGTACCATGCATGGTGAACAGCTGGTTGTATTGCTCCTTTGTCTGCAGAATCTGCATCCCGGGCTCAAACAACTCGGAACGGATCAGCAGAGCCATGACGCCGCCGAGGCAGAAGAAGATGAACGAGGCGATCAGGTACATGTACCCGATGGTCTTGTGATCGGTGGTAGTAATCCAGTTGACGACGATTCGTCCTTTGGACACGGGAACTACTCGCGGCGCCAATGTAGCGGCCTCGGTCGCGGAATACTCGTAGGTCGACACTTTCCGCCCCCTTACTTTGCGTTCAGATTCGGATTGCGGTCGTACTTACTTTCCAGTGTGCCCGTGTAGCCGGCAGCCTTCAAGGAAGCCAGATGCTGCTGGAAGTCCTGCTCGGACACGACCTTCACGCGGAAGAGCATTTCTGAGTGGTACTCCCCACAGAGTTCGGCACATTTGCCGTCGTAGGTGCCAATCGCCGTCGGCGTCAATGTCAGGTAGTTCGTCTTTCCCGGAATGACGTCGAGCTTACGCAAGAATGCCGGCACCCAGAAGGAATGGATGACGTCCCTGGAGTTCAATTGCAGTTCCACGGATTTGTTCACCGGAAGATAGAGCGTAGGCAGCGTGTCCTGATCGACGGGAGTACCGTCCAGGTGGATTTGCGTGCCGCCCTCGTAGACACTTTCGGCAATGACGTTGTCATTAATGTCGGGCTTGGCTACGTAGTTGAAGTCCCAGGACCACTGCTTGGCGCGGACATCAATAGTGACGGCGGGTGCAGGATCACGGGCGTCCAAGGACTGCGTGGTCGCATCGGTGAAGTAGAAGAACACAATCACCATGAATAGCGGAATGACAACGTAGAAGATTTCCAACGGCAGGTTATAACTGATCTGCCGAGGGAAACCCACCGTGTTTTTCCGGCGGCGGTAGGCAATAATGCACCAGATCATCAGGCCCCAGGTAATGAGACCGACTATCATGACTGTGATCCACGAATTCACCCACAGGTCTATAACCTGCCCGGTATGGTTCGTGACATTACGCTCGGACGGCAACCAGCCGTTTTTTGACTCCGGGGTACATCCAGACAAAGCCAACGCGCCAACAATGAGCAATCCCGATATCGGAATGAACTTTGCACGTCGGCTGCCGGTACGGTCCTGCGAACTCACAGACGGCCCTTCCTCTTCTTGCTGTTGCTCCAGCCGGCTTCCGGCGGGAGCAAATCTTAGTTTTACTACTCGGTGTAGAGCTTACCGCCCGCACTCAGGAAAATGTGCATATCGGCCGGTTTACGTGGCGTGGTTTCGTCAACCCTACCGAGTGCCGCTCTTTAGCCTAGTAGTTTTCGCCGCCGGTGTCCGTCTGCCGGCAGTTGTTGGGCCGGAGATCGTTAGTGGAAGGAATCTCCACAGGCGCACGAACCCCCTGCGTTGGGATTATCGATCGTAAAGCCCTGCTTCGAGATGGTGTCTTCGAAATCAATGCCAGCGCCGTCCAGATACGGCACACTCATTTTGTCGATCACCACTTCTACGCCGTCAAAGTCGCGTACGGCGTCGCCGTCGAGCAGCCTTTCGTCGAAGTAGAGCTGGTAAATCAGTCCGGAGCAGCCGCCGGGCTGAACGGCGACACGCAGTCGCAGGTCCGTCCGGCCTTCTTGTTCCAGCAGGCTGCGGACTTTTCCGGCGGCGACATCGGTGAGATTGACACCGTGGCTCGTTGTATCCTGTGCAATGCCTGAGACCTCGGTAGTCGTGGTCCCTTCAGGGCTGATAGTGCTCATGGCAATTCCTAACGTGGGTGACTATTACATGCTACGGCCGGCACCACACCGACCGTAACTGTTAGAACCTAATTCTTGCCCCGTCTGTTCCCTCTATTGGTGCTGGGCCGGGGTGCCTGTTCAGGCTCCTTCAGAGTTCAGGGTAGCGAGCAGCAAAGCCTCAGCCAGGATTCCATGCTCAAAGTCACCCAAATGCAGCGACTCGTTGGCACTGTGCGCCCTGGAGTCCGGGTCCTCCACGCCGGTAATCAGAATCTGAGCATCCGGAAACAACTCCTGCAGGTCCGGAATGAACGGTATAGAGCCACCCATGCCGGCCTGCACCGGTTGCACGCCCCACGACGTACCCATGGCCCATAGAGCTGACTTCGCGGCCGAACCACGGGTGTCAGCCGCAAAGGCTTGTCCCTGTTCCCCTGGAGTGAAAGTCACGGCTGCCCCGAACGGGGCATTCAGCGCCAGGTGCTCGCGCACAGCCTGCATGGCGGCTTCCGTATCCTGCCCGGGCGCCAGTCTGAGGCTGAACTTAGCCCGTGCCGACGGCAACAGCGTGTTGGAACTCATCGCAACGGAGGGAACATCCATGCCAATAATCGACAATGCAGGCTTCGTCCACAGCCTCGACGCGAGCGACCCCGTCCCGGCCAGACGCACGCCGTCGAGCACAGAAGCATCAGCCCGGAAGGTGTCCTCAGGGTAGTCAACGTCCGTTTCGTCGACGGCGACGAGCCCCTTGATAGCGACGGAGCCGTCGTCATCGTGCAGGGTAGCAATCAGTCGTGCCAACAGCGTTGGCGCGTCCAGAACGGGGCCCCCGAACATGCCGGAGTGGACAGCATGGTCCAGCACCCGCACCTCAATCGTCCCGTCGACAAGGCCGCGCAAGCTCGTGGTGAGCGATGGCGTGCCGACGGCCCAGTTACCGGAATCCGCCACGACGATCACATCGGCGGCCAGCTGATCCTGATAGGTCTGCAGGAAGGTCCGGAACGTAGGAGAGCCGGCTTCCTCCTCGCCTTCGATAAAGAGAGTCACGCCAAGGCCGAAGTCGGTACCCAGTACGTCTGTGACCGCCTGCAGAGCACCAAGGTGAGTCAAAATTCCCGCTTTGTCATCGGCGCTGCCGCGACCGAAGAGCCGCCCGTCACGCTCGACGGCCGTAAATGGCTCCGTTTCCCAGAGACTTGCATCCCCCGGCGGCTGCACATCGTGATGGGCGTATAGCAGGATGGTCGGCTTACCGGGGTGTGCAGGTTTCCGGGCAACGACGGCCGGACCTCCCGGCGTTCCGTCCGCCTTGTCGACGCGCAATATCCTTACGTCCTCTAGGCCCGAGGAACGGATCAGCTCTGCCACTGCCTCAGCGCTGCGTTCCAGCTCTGCCGGATCAAAGGCGTCCCAGGCAATGCCCGGAATAGCGACCAAATCGATCAGTTTACCTATTGTGTCGCGGAAGCTGCGTCCCACACTGTCACGGAGGGCCGACACATCCACACCAGATCGTTCTTGCCCAAAAGTGACTTGTTTCGATCCGGAGGCAGCGACCGCCGCCTCATTGTCCGGGAATTGACGGGTGCCGTTGGAGTCTTCATTCATGAGCGCCACCCTACCCGGGCGGGGCAGGACGACCAACTGGCGCGATCTCGAACAGACAACTACCGGCGCCTGATCGACATTATCCTAAGGCTTGTGGTGTGGGACCTGCTGGTTTAGGGGCCGGTGATGATGGTGCGGGCGAAGTTTTGGGCGTCTTTGAGGTTGTCGTGGTGGGTGTTGCGGATCCATACTCACGCCCTATTCTTCGTCCCGATCCCGGACAACCCCGCAACCCCGCACTGATCCGCTGCCGCGACGCTGTGCAGATACACCGCATCCAACCGACGCCACGTACCTTCAACTGCACCAATAATCGACAGTCACGCCTCCTGCGACACAGCCCGCGGATCCGTAACCAAAACTTCCGCCAACAACACGTTCACCTGCTCCAACCGCGCCACCATCCCCGTCGACGGCCCCGCCACAAAACCCTCCCCAACAACCGTCTCCCCAGGAACCGCCACCAGCGGGAGCAGCTGAGCCACCAACAAAACCGCCACCAGCGGGAGCAGCTGAAACGGTAGCGGGAACTGCGGTGTCGGCCGGAGCCGCCGAGCTGGCGGCTCCGCTGACGTCTGACCCGCTGGTATTGGACCCTCCGTCGTCGGGTTGGCCGGTCCCGGGAACAGGGACGGGGCCGGAGCTTAGGCCCGCGCGCTCGAGCCGATGCGGATACTTCGCCGTGACCGCAGCCAGCACCCGGGCCAGATTCTCCCGATCAATCTCCACACCACCCACCACCCGAACCCGGCAACCCTCACCGGCCACCTGCACCGGAAAGAAAACCGGAAAGAAAACCGGAAATCCTCCCGATCTCCAACTACTCCAAGGCTACGAAAAGACACTGACGTCAACAGGACAATAAACCCCAAAGCAGGCACCTGTGGAAAAGTAGTTTGAAAAGCTTTCCGCGCCATGATGCGACCGTGCGTGGTGCCACGGTTTCCCTGTCCGTGTCTGACGGAAGGAGGCCGCGCAAACGAAGACCAGTATTCCGTTGCCCCGACGAACCCCGACGAGCCCCGGCCACCCCGGCCAACCCCGGCGAACCCCCGCGGGCGCTGAAACGGCTCGGTCGCAGCTCTGTCCCGAAACAGAGTATCCTAGGGTGGTGTTTGGACGTAAGAATGATGCCCCCTCCGCCCAGTCTGTCGCCGATGATTTAGCTGCCCAGGCGGCGGCACGTCAGGTTGGCCCGAGGGCAGCAAAGGGAGTTCCCACCCCGACCCGCAGGGAGCAGGAGGCAGCGCGCCAGCGCCCGCTCGTTCCGAACGACCGTGGAGCAGCAAAAGTGGCGCAGCGGGACGCGCGCCGTGAAGAGCAGGCACGGATGCGCCGTGCTATGGATACCGGGGAGGAGCGCTTCCTCCCGGTTCGGGACAAGGGTCCACAGAAGCGCTTTGCCCGTGACTTCGTGGATTCGCGGTTCAGCTTGGGCGAGTACGTAATGTTCGCCGCGCTCGCGATTGTGATTCTGTCGCTCGTAGTTCCGGTAACCGCTAACACCCAGATCATTGTCTTCGGTGTCTTCTGGCTGATGGTAGTGGCAGTCGCCATTGACTGTGTGATTCTGTCCCGTAAGCTCAAGCGCCGGGTACGGGAAAAGTTCGGCTCCATTAATTCGGGCGTGGCCTGGTACGGCACCATGCGTTCCCTCCAGTTCCGCAGGCTGCGGTTGCCCAAGCCCATGATCAAGCGCGGGGCAGCGGTAAAGTAGCCGGCTCCAGCTCTGCCGCCGTGCCACGGGATCTGCGGCGGAGTTCGCTGGGACGGTAGCGCACCCGTAACTCCCGATAAAGGGGGCTAGGCTGGCTGGATGGAATACCGATACCTTGGCCAATCAGGCCTGAAAATCACTGAAATTACCTACGGCAACTGGCTCACGCACGGCTCCCAAGTCGAAAATGACGTCGCTGCTTCCTGTGTCCGGGCGGCGCTGGACGCTGGCATCACCACCTTTGACACCGCCGATGCCTACGCTAACGGCGCTGCGGAGGAAGTCCTCGGCGCAGCCCTGGCGGACCAGCGGCGGGAGTCCTTGGAAATCTTCACCAAGGTTTATTGGCCGGTGGGGCCGAAGGGGCCCAATGATACCGGGCTTTCCCGCAAGCACATCATGGAGGGAATCAACGGCTCCCTGCGCAGGCTCGGGATGGACTACGTCGATTTGTACCAGGCTCACCGCTATGACCATGAGACGCCCCTGGAAGAAACTATCCAAGCCTTCGCCGACGTCGTCCGCCAAGGCAAGGCACTGTATATCGGGGTGTCCGAATGGTCGGCCCAGCAGTTGCGCGACGGCCAGGCGCTGGCGAAGGATGCGGGTTTTTCCCTTGTTTCCAACCAACCGCAGTACTCCGCTTTGTGGCGGGTCATTGAGGCAGAGGTAATTCCGGCATCCAAGGAATTGGGCATGTCCCAGGTTGTTTGGTCTCCCATGGCGCAGGGGGTCTTGTCCGGGAAGTATCTGCCCGGTAAACCTGCCCCGGAAGGTTCCCGTGCGACTGATGAAAAAGGTGGTAAGGACACGATCAGCCGCTTCATGGACGACGACGTCCTGACGGGTGTGCAGAAGCTGCGGCCGATTGCCGAACAGCTGGGCCTAAAGATGTCCCAGCTCGCTATTGCCTGGGTGCTGCAGAACCCGAACGTTGCCACTGCGTTGGTAGGAGCGTCCCGGCCGGAGCAGGTGGCCGAAAACGTCAAGGCCTCCGGGGTGAAAATCCCGGCGGAACTCATGGCGGATATCGATTCGGCCCTTGGCGGCAGCGTTGAGCGGGACCCTGCTAAGACGCAAAGCCCCGAAACCCGCGTGGCCTAGACGCTACCTTTTCCGGGCGGCCAGTTCTCGGTTGATTCTGGCCGCCCAGAATGGGCCTTCGTAGAGAAACGCCGTATAACCCTGCACTAGAGCGGCGCCGGCAGCCAACCGCTCCTGAACGTCGTCGCCGTTTTCCACCCCACCGACGGAAATCAAAGCCAACCGCTCCCCCACGGTGGATTTCAGTCGCGTGAGCACCTCCAAGGAACGCTCCTTCAGCGGAGCCCCGGAAAGACCTCCGGCGCCGCAGGCGGCAACCTTCTGCGCTGCTGCCTTGAGGTCGGAACGCCCAATCGTTGTATTGGTGCAGATTATGCCGTCCAGCGCCAGATCCAGTGCCAGTTGGGCCACGTCGTCGACGTCCTCGTCTGAGAGGTCCGGGGCGATCTTGACCAGCAGCGGCACGTAGCGACCGGCGGATTCATCAGCGGCCGCGCGGACACCTGCCAGCAGCGGGCGCAGCGAGTCAACGTTTTGCAGCAGGCGTAGACCGGGGGTGTTTGGCGAGCTGACATTGACCACAAGATAGTCGGCCGACGGCGCCAACGCGCGTGCGCTGATTAGGTAGTCGGCCAGCGCGTCGGGAAGTTCGACGTTCTTCGTCTTGCCGATATTGACGCCGATCAGCGGCCGGGGAGCGCCGTACCGCCGGACCAGCCGGACTCTGGCGGCGGCCAGCCGGGGGGCGACTGCGGCGGCACCGGCATTATTGAAGCCCATCCTGTTGATCACGGCGCGGTCCTCGACCAAGCGGAACAGCCGGGGCTGCGGGTTCCCAGGCTGCGCAGCCCCGGTAATTGTACCGATTTCGATGTGGCCAAAGCCGAGGTCCGCCAGTGCGTCAATGCCGAGCCCCTCTTTGTCGAATCCGGCCGCCAAGCCAAAGGGTGAGGGAAAAGTCAGGCCCATGACCGTTGTCCGTAGTGACGCAGGCGGCCCGGTCAGCCGGCGCAGCAACGTCCCTGCTCCGGCGGAATGTGCGGCTTTGATGAGGGTAAATCCGATTCGGTGGGCGCGCTCGGCGTCCATCCAGGCAAAGCAGACACGGAAGAAGGTCGGATAGAGGCGCATGGTTACCAGTTTTCCGTCTTCGGGCGCCAGCACCAAACCGGTGCCGCACGTTCTGCAGATTCCTTGTGCCACGTCCCCGTTCGCAGGGCTGATACCAGCAGCGAAGCGACGGCGGACGCTAGCATGGCCAGATGAGCAGCAGCGAAAATACGGACAGTTTCGAAGCAGAGGTGGTGGTGGTCGGTGCCGGGCTTTCCGGACTCGTCGCCGCGGCGGAAGCGTATAACGCGGGCCGGTCGGTCCTGATTCTGGACCAGGAACCGGAGGCTTCCTTGGGCGGTCAGGCACATTGGTCTTTCGGGGGTATCTTTCTGGTGGACTCTCCGGAGCAACGGCACCTTGGCGTGAAGGACAGTGCCGAGCTGGCGTTGAGTGACTGGCTGGGCTCGGCGGCCTTCGACCGGGTCGAAGACCATTGGCCGCGGGAATGGGCCAGAGCGTACGTTGCGTTCGCCGCCGGGGAAAAACGCGCTTGGTTGCATTCGCTTGGCGTGCGTTTCTTCCCGCTGGTGCAATGGGCCGAACGCGGCGGCTACGACGCCCAAGGGCACTGTAATTCCGTCCCGAGGTTCCATGTTGTCTGGGGAACGGGGCCCGGAATCCTGCAGCCATTTCTCGCCAAACTTGCGGAGGGAGTCGACGCGGGCATGGTTCGGTACGCCTTCAGGCATCGGGCGACGGCGCTGTTGACTGCGGGCCCCGGGACGGATGCAGCCGGGACGGGCGCGGCGGGGGCGGCCGGGCCGCACGCGTTGCCTCAGTCGGTGGAAGGCACAACAGATAGCGTGATTGGCCTCAGCGGTGATGTGTTGGAGCCCTCGGACGCCGTGCGCGGCGCACCGAGCTCCCGCACCGTCGTCGGCACCTTTACCGTCCGGGCCCGTGCCGTGATCGTGACCACCGGCGGAATCGGCGGCAATCACGAACTCGTCCGCCGGCAATGGCCCGGCGGCAAGGCACCGGGCTATCTGCTCACGGGTGTGCCGGCCTCGGTGGATGGAGAGTTTCAATTTGTGGTCGCGAAGGCGGGCGGATCGCTGATCAACACGGACCGGATGTGGCATTACCCGGAGGGCATCCACAACTTTGAACCGGTGTGGCCTAACCATGGCATCCGTATTTTGTCCGGCCCGTCTCCACTGTGGCTTGATGCCACGGGCAAGCGCTTGCCCGTTCCGCTGTTCCCGGGCTTCGATTCGCAAGGGGCGTTGCGTCACATCGTGGCCACGGGATACACACACTCGTGGTTTATTCTCAACCGGACGATCATCAACAAGGAATTTGCGCTCTCGGGCTCGGAACAGAACCCTGATCTCACCGGTAAGGACCTGAAATTGCTCGCCAAAAGGGTGCTACCGGGCTCCATCGGGCCGGTGCAAGGTTTCCTGGACCGCGGGATCGACTTCCTCCAAGCCGGAACTGCTGCGCAATTGGCTGCGAAAATGAATGCGCTGACGGGTGCAGACTTGATCGATGGTGAAGCCCTGCATGATCTGATCGCCGCCCGGGACCTGCAGGTCCGCTGCGGGCTCGGCAAGGATACGCAGCTTAACGCCATTCGCTCCGCCCGCCGGTTCGCGACGGACAAACTCATGCGTGTTGTCCCGCCGCACGAAATGCTGGCCCCCGAACACGGTCCGCTGATTGCCGTCCGACTCTCCGTCCTGACGCGCAAGAGCCTCGGCGGTATCCAGACAGATCTGCGGTCCCGGGTCCTCGCTGCCGACGGGGCCCCCATTGCCGGTCTCTTTGCCGCGGGTGAGGCCGCCGGTTTCGGGGGCGGCGGGGTGCACGGTTCCCGTGCGCTGGAAGGAACCTTTTTGGGCGGCTGCCTCTTTTCCGGACGGAGCGCCGGGCGGGCCGCGGCGGCTGAAGTGGGCTGAGCGACGGTTCAGACGCGCAAGGAGACCTACGCCCGGCTCCGGCGCCGGGGTGCACGGCTATCTGCTTGCCCCCGACGACGCGGCCGGCCGGACCCGGCTCCGCCTGCGCTATCCCCGGGCCGCGTCCACCGCCGCACCATAACGGCGGTCCCGGCGGGCATACTCATCAACGGCTTCCCAGAGGGTACGCCTGTCCACATCCGGCCAGAGCTTATCCATGAAGACGAACTCGGCATAGGCGGACTGCCACAGCAGGAAGTTAGAGAGCCGCTGCTCGCCGCTGGAACGCAAAAACAGGTCAACGTCGGGAACGTCGGGGGTGTACATGAATCGCTGAATCGTCTTTTCGCTGACGGAGCGCGGGCTGATCTTCCCGGCTGCGACCTGTTCGGCGATGGCGCTCACGGCATCGACGATCTCCGCGCGTCCACCGTAGTTAACGCACATTGTCAACGTCACCGTATCGTTGTCGCGTGTCTGTTCCTCGGCGAGTTCGAGTTCGCGGATGACCGAACCCCACAATCTCGGTTTCCGGCCGGCCCAGCGGACCCGGACGCCCCACGC
Organism: Arthrobacter terrae; assembly: GCF_015708085.1. Taxonomy (GTDB): domain Bacteria; phylum Actinomycetota; class Actinomycetes; order Actinomycetales; family Micrococcaceae; genus Arthrobacter_M; species Arthrobacter_M terrae. The sequence continues at coordinate 45,674 of NZ_JADNYM010000015.1, forward strand.
ATCCAACTGGTCCCGCTGGCGGCGGAGTACATCCTTATTGAAGCCCATCAGGAATCGGACTTCCTCCGGTGACCGTTTCCAGTTTTCCGTGGAGAACGCATAGACGCTGACGTATTTTATGCCCATCTCGATCGCTCCGGCCATGACATCGAGCAGGGCAGGCTCCCCTGCCTTGTGCCCTTCGATGCGCGGCAGGCCCCGCTGGTTGGCCCAGCGTCCGTTGCCGTCCATGACGATTGCGACGTGCGCCGGGACCAGGTCGGCGGGCACCTCCGGCATCCGGACACCGGCGGGATGCGGCCAAGGCGCGGTCACCGCGGGCTTGTCCGCGTTGCGCGTAGTCGAGGTGGTTCGCCGGCCGGGCAGGCCGCGGGGGAAAGGCTGGGCCAAGGCTAAGCACGCTCCAGATGTTTCAGGGAGCGTACCGTCCGCTCCAGATGCCATTGCAAATACACAGCCACGAGTCCGGCAGCTTCCCGGCGGTGCTGCGGCGCGGAGACATCCGCCGCAGCCCATTGACCGGACAGCAAGGCGGCTAACAACTCCATAGTCTCCGCCGCGGGCGACGGTGAGCCTGGCGGCCGGCACGCATGACAGACAGCACCGCCCAGGGCTGCGGAAAAGGCGCTATGCGGGCCGGTGGCACCGCAGCGGGCGCAATCGGTGAAGCTCGGGGCCCAGCCGCCGGTTGCCAGCGCACGCAAAAGATAGGAATCCAGAATCAGCCCGGGGGCGTGATCGCCGCGGCTCAGCGACGCCAGCGCGCCGACCAGCAGCAGGTACTGTGCCGTCGCGGCCTCGCCGTCCACATCCGTGAGGCGCTCCGCGGTCTCCGTCATCACCGCTGCCACCGTGTAGCGGTCATAATCGGCGGCGATTTTTCCGCCATAGGAGCCCTTGGAAACGGCCTGGGTCACAATGTCCAGACTTCGGCCAGAAACCAGCTGCAAATCGGCAACCATGAATGGCTCCAGCCGGGCGCCGAATTTGCTGCTCGTCCGCCGGACGCCCTTGGCGACTGCCCGAATCTGCCCGTGGTTGCGGGTGAGCAGCGTGATGATGCGGTCCGCTTCACCGAGTTTGTGCGTCCGGAGCACGACGGCGTCGTCGCGGTAAGTACGCACGGCGAAAGAGTTTCTGGACACCCGTCCATTGTCGCACCCGAGCAGGGACAGACGGTTCAGGCGGGGCGGTTCGGGTTTCGCGGAGATCTACATGCTGCCCGGCCTTGGCCGGCTGCCGCAGACGATCACCGGCGTTTCGTGCCGCGTTTTCGAACAGACTGGTGTCTGGTTCGAAATGTGGTTGCATTCCCGGGTGCAGCCAAGCGACACTGGCTCCCATGCCCATACCTTCTTTGTTGCAGCTTGTGCTCGATCTGACCGGCACGTTCGCCTTCGCGCTCAATGGCGGGCTGACGGCGGTCCGCGCCGCTCGGCTGGACATCGTCGGCGTGCTCACCACGGGAATGGTGACAGCGCTGGGCGGTGGAATATTGCGGGACATCATGATCGACTCACTTCCGCCGGCAACGTTTAGCGACTGGCGTTACCTGGCGGTCGCGGCTGGCGGCGCGCTGGTCGCTTTCTTCCTCGCAAGGCCGCTGCAACGGTTCACCATGACGATCGATGTGGTCGACGCGTTCGGGCTCAGTTTCTTTTGCGTTGCCGGCGCCAGCAAGGCCTTGGAGTTCGGTCTGGGCGCCGGACAAGCCGTCATTCTCGGAGCCCTCACGGCCGTCGGTGGCGGCACGCTGCGGGATGTTCTGCTCCGCCGGGTCCCGACGGTATTGACGAGCGGTCTTTACGCCGTGCCGGCGCTGATCGGTGCCGCGATCACCGTGACGGCCACCCTTCTTGGGATCTACGGCATTCCGGCCGCGATCACAGCGGCGGCGGTGTGCTTCCTCATCCGTCTGATAGGAATCCGCTACAGCCTTAACGCACCGCAAGCGCCAGTGATCGACCACGAGTGAGCACGAACCGCTGTCCGCAGTGCCGGCGTATTAGGCGCCCCTTTGCCACACCATGCGGCTGTTCCGTCAGTTCGATGTCTTCAGCCAGGCCAGCGAGGCAACGACCAGCGCTGCCGTGCCGGTGCGCAGGGTGGGCTGCATGACGGGCAGGAACAGCGGGGAGTGATCTGCGGGGACGTCATTCTGGAAGGCGGCCGCACCTTGTCGGCCGTTGCTTTACCGTTGTCGGTGACCGGAAAGCTGTCGAAGACCTCGAAATCCGGGTCGCGGGGTCAACCGCTGGCTAGGCACTCCGCGCGCACAATCCTTCGGATCGCTTCCTGCATCCGCTGACGGGTCTGCGGGGAATAAGTGCGCACATTCAGTGCGATGACGGCGCGATGCGGGATGATGTTGCTCTTGCTGCCGGCTTGGATGCTCCCAATGGTCAGCACCGCCGTCTCCGCCGGCGGCGTCTCGCGCGAGACCACCGTCTGCAGCCTGACCACTACCATCGCCACGAGAACGACCGGGTCAACGGTGTTTTGCGGCATGGCACCATGTCCGGCACGTCCGTACACGGTGACCTTCATGCTGTCTGCGCTGGTCAGGAACGGACCGGCGTGGGTGCCGACAGTGCCGGCACCGCCGGGAAGCACGTGCTGGCCCAATGCGACATCCGGCGCGGGCATGCGCTGCGGGATGCCGTCGTCAACCATGCCTTGGTCGGATCGGTCGGCCGTCAGCTTGGCTGCACCGAGCAGGCAGGAGACTTGGATATCATGGCCGCATGCGTGCATGACCGGCACCTCATAGCCCTCGGCATCTTTCGCGGTCACGGTGCCCGAGTATGCGGCACCGGTGTCCTCCTTCACTGGTAAGGCGTCCATGTCCGCGCGCAGCAGGACCGTGGATCCGGTGCCGTTCTTGAGCACGCCGGTGACGCCCGTGCCACCGATGCCGGTATCAACCTGATAGCCATAATCCCGCAGTTGTGCCCGAAGCAATACGGCAACCGTATTTCCGCCAGGGCGCTGCACAACGGGCTAAGCCATAACTAGCCGGTTTTCCAGGGATGTTACGAGCTCATAAAGTCCGGGCTTACGGCTGTAGGTCCCGGATTGCCCGGTTTACCGCGGAAATTACGGCCTTCAGCGAGGACATCGACGTATTGGAGTCAATGCCGACGCCCCACAGGACCCGCTCGCCCACGGCACACTCGACGTAGGCGGCGGCCCGGGCGTTGCCGCCTTCGCTGAGCGAGTGTTCGGAGTAGTCCAGTACCCGCACATCCACCCCGTCCTCATGCAGGATGGCCAACAACGCGGCTATCGGGCCGTTCCCGGTACCACTGCGGCGCTGTGGGACGCCGTCGATCGTCACGTTGGCCGTGAGCGTGATCTGCGCGTCGTCGTCGGTCTGCGTGGTGACCGAGCCAAGTGTGTAGCGGCCCCACTGGCTGGTGCTGCCGCCGTCGTCGGTTGGCAGGTACTCATCTACAAAGGTCTCCCACAGCTGCGCGGCGCTGACCTCCCCGCCAACGGTGTCCGTCCGGCGCTGAATGACACCGGAAAACTCCACCTGTGCCCGACGCGGCAGGTCCAGGCTGTGCTCGTTTTTGAGCAGATACGCCACCCCGCCTTTGCCGGACTGGGAATTTACCCGAATAACCGCTTCGTAGCTGCGACCCAGATCCTTCGGATCCACCGGGAGATAAGGGACAGCCCATGTCACGTCCTGGACACTTTTGCCTGCCTGCTCGGCATCGTGCTCGAGCGCTTCGAAACCCTTCTTAATGGCATCTTGATGCGAGCCCGAAAAGGCCGTGAAGACCAGGTCCCCGCCGTATGGCACGCGCTCCCCCACGGGCAGTTGATTACAATACTCGACCGTGCGCCGGATGTTATCGATGTCGGAAAAGTCGATCATCGGGTCTATGCCCTGGCTGAACAGATTCAGCCCCAGCGTCACCAGATCAACGTTGCCCGTCCGCTCGCCGTTACCGAACAGGCAGCCCTCGATCCGGTCCGCCCCGGCCAGGTAGCCCAGCTCCGCTGCCGCCACGCCCGTTCCGCGGTCATTGTGCGGGTGCAGGGAGAGAATGATGCCTTCGCGCGGATGCAGATTACGACTCATCCATTCGATGGAATCGGCGTAGACATTGGGTGTGGCCATCTCAACAGTTGCCGGCAGGTTGATGATTACCTGGTTGTCTGCGGATGCTTCAAAAATGTCCGCTATAGCGTTGCAGACCCGTACGGCGTACTCGGGTTCGGTGCCGGTAAAGGACTCGGGGGAATACTCGTAGGTGATCTGCGTATCGCCGAGGGACTCTTCGAATTTTTTGCACAACCGGGCACCCTGCCGCGCGATGTCCAAAATGCCGTCCTGATCCTGGTTGAAGACAACCCGGCGCTGCAATACCGAGGTTGAATTGTACAGATGGACTATCGCCGTCCTGGCCCCGGTGAGAGCCTCATACGTCCGCTCGATCAGGTGCTCGCGCGCCTGCGTCAGCACCTGAATGGTGACGTCTTCCGGGATATGACCACCCTCAATGAGCTGACGGACAAAATCGAAGTCCGTCTGCGAAGCGGATGGGAAACCTACCTCGATCTCCTTGTAGCCCATGTTCACCAACAGCTGGAACATCTTCAGTTTCCGCGCCGGACTCATTGGGTCAATCAACGCCTGGTTGCCATCACGCAGGTCCACGGCGCACCAGCGCGGGGCCTTCGTAATGGTCTTATCCGGCCAGGTCCGGTCAGGTAGTTCCACCGTGATTTGCTGATGGAACGGGATGTAACGGTGGGCGGGCATCCCGGAGGGTTTTTGGGCGTTTCTCATTGATCTGGCCTTTTCTATTCGCTCTTCGATGGAGATCGGCCGGGCACCACACACACCGCAGCGAGGGATTAGCCTGCCAGCTGCCTGCCGAGGGCCTGCGCAGCCATTTTCAGGCTGGGCTGCACGACGTCCAGGTCAACGGGTATTCGGCCTCACCGCGGCAACTAAGAAGAAGCATTCCAGTGCACATATTTTCACCATAACACGGGGCGTGGGATGATGGTGAACCAGCGCTTCCGCCTTTGTGAGGACAATATTTGTTGCCACGAATCGGTGCGGACAATCCATTACGGAAGGCAGACAGCGGATGACAACTCCCTTTCAGCAGCACGCCGAGACCAGAGCCGTCGGCACACAACAGGGCTCACCCACCGTGGCGCAAGCCGCAGCACGGCCCGGAGCGCGGGCTGCGGCGCAAGCCTCAGGCAGCCGTGCCAGCAGCAGCGGGATCAGCTCCGTCAACGGTGATCCGTCGGTCCGTCCGCAGGATGACCTCTACCGACGGGTCAACGGTCATTGGCTTGACCATGAAACCATCCCCGCGGACCGGGCCCTGACCGGTTCTTTCGTAACGCTCCGGGACGAGGCGGAATCGGCCGTCCGGTCCATTATTGAACAAGCGGCAGGGCGCGCAGAGGGTGGCGACGGCGCCTCCCCGGCACGTACGGGATCGCCCGTGACAACGGGATCGCCCGTGGAGGCCAAGTTCGGCGATCTTTACACCAGCTTCATGGACGAGGCCGGCATTGAGGCCGCCCGAGCCACTCCGCTGCGGGAACGGCTGGCCACAATTTCCGCCAGCGAAGACATCGAATCCTTCGTTCGTACAATGGGCCGGCTGGACCGCACCGGTAACGACGGACTGTTCGGCGGCTACGTGAATAATGATGCCGGCGACCCGCAGCGGTGCCTGCTGCATCTGTACCAGGGTGGCCTGGGCCTGCCGGATGAGTCGTATTACCGCCAGGATCAATTCGCACCGATCCGCGCCGCATACCTCGCCTACGTCTCGACCATGTTCACGCTGGCTGGTGTCCCGGACCCGGATGCCGCTGCCGTAAGAGTCGTAGCGCTGGAGACGGATATTGCCGCCGTGCATTGGGACACCGTGACCATGCGGGACCCGCAAAAGACGTACAACCTGAAAACCCGCGAAGACGCGCTCGCCTTATTTCCGCTGCTGGCCCAATGGTTCGAGGGCATGGCGCTAGCTGAAGCCAAGACCGTCGAGCTGGTAGTGGCTACGCCCGAATTTTTCATCGGGGCTGCGCAGCTGCTGCTGCAAAAGCCGTTGCGTGACTGGCAGGAATGGCTGTCCCTGCGGATAATTTCCGGCGCTGCGTCTTACCTTTCCAACGACTTTGTCGAGGCAGACTTCGCGTTTTACGGCACCACGCTCAGCGGGACGGAAGAGATCAAGGAGCGCTGGAAGCGCGGTGTCGCGCTGGTGCAAGGATCCCTCGGCGAGGCGGTCGGGCAAATCTATGTGGGACTGCACTTTCCCCAAAGCCACAAGGTCCGGATGGAGCTTCTGGTCGCTAACCTGATCGAGGCCTACCGGCAAAGCATCTCGGCGCTGACCTGGATGAGCGCCGAAACCATCGCGCGGGCCCTGCAGAAACTGGACGCTTTCACCCCCAAGATCGGCTACCCGGACAAATGGCGGGACTTTTCTTCCCTTGTCATTGACGCCGGGGATCTGATCGGCAATCTTGAGCGCAGCCACGAATTTGAGCTCGAACGCCAACTGGCGAAAATCGGCGCTCCGATCGACCGCGGCGAATGGCTGATGACCCCGCAGACGGTCAATGCCTACTACAACCCGACGATGAACGAGGTTGTTTTTCCAGCGGCTATTCTGCAGCCGCCGTTCTTCGACGCCAACGCCGACGACGCCGCTAACTACGGCGGGATCGGCGCCGTAATCGGCCATGAGATTGGTCACGGTTTCGATGACAAGGGCTCTCAATTCGACGGCACGGGTGCGTTGCGCAACTGGTGGACCGAGGCCGACCGAGCGGCCTTTGACCAGCTCACTGCCAAGTTGGTGGAACAGTACAGCGTCCTGAGTCCGGAAGCTGCACCGGGGCACTTCGTCAATGGTGAGTTGACCTTGGGCGAGAACATCGGTGATCTGGGCGGTCTGACCATCGGTTATCAGGCGTATTTGCTCAGCCTCAATGGCCAGGAGCCACCGGTCATCGACGGTATGACGGGGGCGCAGCGGTTCTTCTTCTCGTGGGCCGAATGCTGGCGCAGCAAAATCCGCCCCGAAGAGGCTTTGCGCAGGCTGACCGTGGATCCGCACTCGCCCGCGGAGCTGCGCTGCAACGCCGTCGTGCGTAATCTCAATGCTTTCCACGACGCGTTCGGTGTCACTACTTCGGACGGACTCTGGCTGGACCCCGCGGATCGGGTGCGTATCTGGTAATCCTGCCGACCCGGCGGCCACGCCGGTAGCACCCTTTGCAGACAGGGACGCCGGCTTCAGCGGGGGTCCCTGTCTGCAAAGGGTGTTCTAACTCAGCCACCTGTGACGGTTAGAGTCACTCATCACATCGGAAGATGGCAGGATGGGGACATGACTCCTGCCCACGGTTTTTCCGGCTTCCTCCGGCGGCCCCAGCCCATTAGGCCCAAGGCGGGCCAGGAATCGGTGTGGGACTACCCGCGGCCACCAAGGGTCGAGTTGCGATCGGAACGGGTCATCGTGCGCCTTGGCGGGCAGCTAATTGCGGACACCACCGATGCAGTGCGCGTCCTGGAAACGAGTCATCCGCCCGTCTACTACCTGCCCTTGGACTCCTTCCCGGCCGGTGTCCTCCTCCCGGTTAACGGCACCAGCTTCTGCGAGTTCAAAGGAGAAGCGCACTACTTTGACTTAGTTGGCGGCGGAGCCGTCGTTCCCCGCGCCGGATGGACCTACCCGGAACCAACCAGGGGTTTCGACGCGCTCAGTACCCGGGTGGCCCTCTACCCCGGCCAGATGGACTCCTGCGAGATCAACGGCGAGCAGGTCACCTTCCAGGCTGGCGACTTCTACGGCGGTTGGATCACCAAAGAGATAGTTGGCCCGTTCAAGGGCGGCCCTGGTACGGCAAGGTGGTGAGCACGTCGCTCCTGCGCGCCGGTAAAACGTACCCCTGACATGGCGTCTGGCTGCAAGTGTTCCACAAGCGGACAGACTTTGCACACACTTTGGATAGTCTCCATCCACCGGCGGCGGATCAGTGGTGGGCTGCCTCCAAGCGTCCTTGCCGTACGGTTTTTTGTTGTCTGAAACGACCCCTAGTTCGGTGGGTACATCTCCGGATTGACCGTCAGGCACTTTCCGGACTGATCCGCCGTGCTGGCTACGATATCCGGCGGCAGCGCGGTTTTGCCGAAGGTGGTTCCGGAGGCGAAGTCCGTGCCGATGTTCAGCCGGACGCCGTTGACTCCCGTTGAAGCCACCAGCGCGCTGGCGGGTATTCCGAAGAGGGCCGCAACGTCAGTAGCGACGTCCTTGAATCCCTCACCGTAACCGATGGTCGTTGTGGCGGCGGTGTTTTCCGGGATCTGCGAAAGATCGGTGTATCCGGCTCCCTGCAGCGTGGCAGTCAGCTCCGTGGTGCGGTCCGGAATTCCGGTGGCGTTGACGACATTGATCGGCTGGATGCTCTTGTCATACGCAGCGGCGGACGGCGCAGGTACAGCTGGTGCCTGGCTTGCCGGGGACGACGGACTCGTCGAGGCGCCGGCGGCTGAACCGCCGGTCAGATCCGTTCCATTATGCAGCGCGGTGAATAGCTCATTGGCCGCAGGCTGGGAGAGGATATTCCGATTCGGGTCCGCAGGGAAAGGCACCCAGGGTGCGGTAATGAAGGCGACCTTGGCCAGGTCGACGTTTTTGAGCCGATTGGCAATTGCCACCATTGCGGGGATATTGGCCAAGCCACTGTCAATCGTCAGGTTCTTGGTGATCGCGTCGGCGATGTTGTAGACCTTGGGCAGATCGGAGAGGGTTCCATCGCTTTTGATCTTGCGGACCATCGAGCCGAGAAAATACTGCTGCGCCTGAATCCGTGCAATATCACTGGCATCCCCGAAGGAATGCCGGGTCCGCAGGAAGGCAAGTGCTTGTTCGCCCTGCACCAGGCTGTTCCCCGCCGGGAGAACCAGCCCGGAGCCGTTCACATCGTCCACTGAGTGGTCGACGCAGACTTCGACGCCGCCGATCACATTGGACAAGTCCTTGACTGCGGTGAAATCGGCCAGCATAAAGTGGTCAATATGCAGACCGGTGAGCTGATTGATCGCCGCTACCGTACATCCCGGGCCACCATTGTTGAGCGCGGTATTGAGTTGTCCCAGCGCCTGCGCCGGAAACGTCTGCCCGCTCTTGGGGTCCTTGCACGCCGGCAGGGGCACCATCAAGTCGCGGGGAAAACTGACCACACTGACTTGTTTATTGCCCTTGGAGATGTTCATCAACATCATCACATCCGAGTGGCCCTCACCCGTGGCATCCGCCGAGGATCCGTAGGCGCCATTGGTGCCATCACGTGTGTCGGTGCCCAGGATGAGGATCTGCAGGGCGTCCTTGCTGTTATTTACGGGAACAACTTTGCCGCTGGCACCGTCAGCCAGGTTCAGTTCGCCCACCTGTACATTGTTCTGCAGCCGCATCACCATGAAACCGGCAACGGCGACGGCCCCGACTACAACAAGGGCAACCGCTGCTGCGATAATTTTCAGCCGCAGCGCTTTCCGTCCGGCCGCACGGAAGTGCCGCCCGCTGCTGCCATGCGCCGCGCTGTTTTCGTGCGTTCGGACGGGCGCTGCACCGGCGCGGGCCCCACCCTGGTGCCCGGCATCAGCACCCTGCTGGGCACGACGTCGCGCCATTGAGAAACCTTCCGTAGACAATAAATACCTCAGATAAGTGTAGGGGCACTTAGCTGGACGCAACCTTTACCCGGCCGGTGCCCCACCCGTTGGCCTTAGAAGCCGAGTTTGACCAGCTGTTTTGGATCGCGCTGCCAGTCCTTGGCCACCTTGACGTGCAGGTCCAAATAGATCCGCGTTCCCAGCAGCGCTTCGATGCCCTTGCGCGCCGCGCTGCCCACCTCCTGGAGCCGCGAGCCCGCCCGGCCGATGATGATGGCTTTCTGCGAGGGACGCTCAACGTAGAGGTTCACCCGGACATCCAGGAACTGGTTGTCCTCCGCCCTGCCTTCGCGCGGAATAATTTCCTCCACGACGACGGCCAGGGAGTGCGGAAGTTCGTCGCGGACGCCTTCCAGCGCGGCCTCGCGGACCAGCTCCGCCACCATAACGGCCACCGGTTCGTCGGTGAGCTCACCATCGGGGTACAGCGGAGGGGAAGGCGGCATGAAGCCGGCCAGCACGGTGGAGACAGTCTCCACCTGGAACCCGTCCGCGGCGGATACGGGAACGATGTCCGCCCACCCTTGCGCGCCGAGCACCTCCCGGCCCAACTGAGCCACGGCCAGTAACTGTTCGGTCAGCGCCTGCCGGTCCACCAGATCCGTTTTAGTAACCAGGGCGACTATGGGCTTATTGCCGACATTGGCCAGCTGCTTGGCAATGAACCGGTCCCCGGGACCGATCTTTTCGTTGGCCGGCAGGCAGAAACCAATTGCGTCCACCTCGGACAAGGTGGCTGCGACGAGGTCATTGAGCCGCTGTCCCAGCAGGGTCCGCGGACGGTGCAGCCCAGGGGTGTCCACCAGGATCAGCTGGAAATTTTCCCGGTGCACGATGCCACGAATGGTGTGCCGGGTGGTCTGCGGCTTGGCCGAGGTGATAGCCACCTTCTGCCCCACCAGGGCGTTGGTCAGGGTGGATTTTCCCGCGTTCGGGCGCCCTGCCAGGACGGCGAAGCCGGCATGGAAACCCCCGTACTGGTCATCGGTACCCTGCTGGTCCTTATTCCTGGACTTTGTCATGCTTTGCTCCCTGTCGCGCTGTTACCGGCGCTGTTGTCGGCCCTGTTACCGGCGCTGTTGCTGTCGTCGTCGTGCAAGATGGTGGCGTTGAAGGCGTTGTCGGTCGTAGATTCAGTGTCCGCCGGTAGCGGGGCGGTGGCAATAATATGGCTGACGCGGTTACGCCGGCCTTCCAGCCGCTGCGCGTGCAGCCGGATTCCGGCCACCTGCGCTTCACTGCCAACGATGGGTACACGGCCCAAATGTTTGGCAAGGAGTCCGCCCACGGTGTCCACTTCGTCGTCGTCCAGATCCAGCCCGAAAAGCTCGCCCAGATCATCGACACCCAGCCGCGCACTGACCAGATAACGGCCGTGGCCCAGGTCCTGGACCTCCGGGGCCTCGGAATCGTACTCATCCACGATCTCCCCGACGATCTCCTCGATCAGATCCTCGAGCGTCACCAGCCCCGCAGTGCCGCCATATTCGTCGATGACGATAGCGACGTGGGTCGATTCGACCTGCAGTTCCTTGAGAAGGTCCGTCACTAACTTGGAATCGGGCACGTAGCGCACGGCGCGGGCAATTATTTCCACAGCCGGAGCGGTTCCGTCTGCGGCCAGCCGGTGTTCAGTGGCCACGACGTCCTTCAGGTACAGGATGCCGAGGATCTGATCGGTATTGTCACCAATGACCGGTATCCTGGAGTAGCCCGAGTCCAGGAACAGCGTCATGGCCTCCGCCAGCGTGGAACCCTTGTCGATGCCGACCATGTCCGTTCGCGGCACCATGACCGAGCGCACCACGGTGTCGCCAAGATCAAAGACGCTCTGAATCAATTCCGCCTCGTTGTCCTCGATCATCTCCGAATCGCTCGCCCGGTCAACGAACTCGCGGAACTCCTCTTCGCTGACAAAGGCATCGTCGCCGATCGGAGCCCCCGGAGCCACAATGTTTCCGAGCCGAACCAGCCAGCCGGGTACCGGGCCCAACAGCCAGCACAGAAAACGCACCAGTGCAGCAGTCCTTCCAACGACCGCGGCGGAGTGCAACCGGCCCAGCTGGCGCGGAGATACACCGACCAAAACGAACGCGATGACGGTGATAACGGCGGTGGCCACCAGCCCGGCCAGCCAGATATTGTCCATCAAGTTCAGAAAAAGGACCGCACCGGAGACAGCGACGGCCATTTCGAAAAAGACCCGCCAGAACCGCAGCGCGTTCATGTGCGTGACGGGAGCGGCCATGATTTTCGCCAGCGAAACCCCCCGGCTGTGCGCCGCCACAATTTCGGCATCATGCCGAGGGAAGAAATTGAAGGCCGCGTCCGCCGCGGTCAGCACGGCCGCAAAGGCAAGGAAGACAAGTCCCATAGCGGTCAACGCCAGGGTGATCACTGCATGGTCTCCCGGGGTGCGTCCTTACCCAGGAAGCCGGAAAGCAGTTCCCGCTGCAGGGTGAACATCTCTTCCTTCTCCTCCGGCTCGCCGTGGTCGTAGCCCAGCAGATGCAAGAGACCATGCGTGGTGAGCAGCAGCAGCTCCTCATCCATCGGATGCCCGGCCGCCTCTGCCTGCTCGGTGGCAACCTGCGGGCAGAGCACGATGTCCCCGAGCAGGCCGGCCGGTGCGGGCCGATCCGGCGTACCCGGGCGCAGCTCGTCCATCGGGAAGGACAGCACATCGGTTGGCCCCGGCTCATCCATCCACTCGATGTGCAGCTTCTCCATCGCCGCCGCATCGGCCAGAATGATCGACAGCTCGGCCTGCGGATGGACATAGAGCCGTTCGAGAATGAACCGTGCCAGCCGGATTAGTTCCGTCTCCGCCACGGAGATTCCCGATTCATTGTTGACTTCGATGCTCATGATCGTCCGTTCACGGAGTGGCCGCTGTATCCGCTAAGGATCTGCTCTTCGTCCCAGCGGCCGTAGGCCCTGACAATGTCACCGACAAGCTTGTGCCGCACCACATCGGCGGCCTCCAGAAAGGAAAAATGGATATCGTCGATGCCGGTGAGTATTTTCTCCACTATCCGCAGCCCGGAACGGGCCCCGGCCGGCAGGTCAACCTGGGTCACATCACCGGTCACCACCATCTTCGAACCGAACCCGAGCCGGGTCAGGAACATTTTCATCTGTTCCGGCGTGGTGTTCTGAGCCTCGTCGAGAATAATGAAGGCGTCATTGAGCGTTCTGCCGCGCATATAGGCCAGCGGCGCCACTTCGATCGTACCGGCGGCCATCAGCCGCGGAATGGATTCCGGATCCATCATCTCGTGCAGGGCGTCATATAAGGGACGTAGATACGGATCGATCTTCTCGCTCAGCGTACCCGGCAGAAAGCCCAGCCGTTCGCCGGCCTCGACTGCCGGTCGGGTGAGGATAATCCGCGTGACTTCCTTTTGCTGCAGGGCCTGGACAGCCTTGGCCATCGCCAGATAGGTCTTTCCCGTTCCCGCCGGGCCGATCCCAAAGACAACGGTGTTGGCGTCAATAGCATCCACGTAATTTTTCTGATTCAGCGTCTTGGGCCGGATGGTGCGGCCCCTGCTGGAGAGGATGTTGTGGGTGAGTACGTCAACGGGTGATGCCGCTTGGGAGTGCAGCATGGAAACGAGCTGTTCAAGCACGGCGGGGGTTACGGTCGTCCGACGTTCCACCAGCCCCCTGACCTCTTCAAAGAGCCGCATGATCCGGGGTACGTCGGCCGCCGGGCCGGAGATGGCGAGTTCGTTGCCGCGGACGTGAAAGTCCAGCGTAGGGTAAGCGGCTTCAACGAAACGCAACGCCTCGTCCTGCGCACCCAAGGACTGCACCATTTGCTCCGGAGAATCGAAGGAAACTACTTCGGTCCGGGTGCCGGGCTGCGCAGCCTCCACGAAGGAGGTGTCTGCGGGGTGCCGCAAAGGGTGATTGCTTGCTGTTGAATCTGTCATATCGGCAGGCCGCTTCCGGCCCTGAATCTCTCCCTGGCGTAGTTGACGTGTTTTCCCACCACGTCCTTCCCTCTTATCCTACGGCACTGGTTTCGGCCCCTGCGGGGCGTGCGCCGTAGGAACCCGCACCGGGAGCGCCAAGCGAAGACGCTGAGCGAAGCCGGCAGGCAGCGGGGCTCACAGCTCGGACACAAATAATATCGGCGCGATCTCAAAAGGGTTTCGATACGGTTTCAGTTCCGCCGGAAAGCGCCCTGAGGTCAGTCCGGCGCCGGACGTTGTGCAAGGGTGGTTAGGACCCCGGCGTCGGCGGGGTGCTCTTGGGGGTTTTCGCGGAAAGGATGCGTCATCAGGTCTGTGCCTCTTTCTGCGTCTCTACCTCTTTCTGCGTCTCTACCCCGGCAGCGAACCTCCCGGCGCTGCGCTGTGGCCTCAGTCGTTGTTCTTTGCACCGCGCTGTTTCTCACCGGCTGCACCCCTGACAGTCTGCCGCCGCCGGCAGACACGACCATGCCCGCTTCGGCCGGCAGCTCGGCGACCTCCGCCGTCACGGCGGCTCCCTTAGAATCCGCTCAATCCTCGGCCAAGCTCCCGGTTTACTGGCTCGGACACAGCGGCAACGGCGTCTTTCTGTACCGTGAGTTCCTTGCCGTTGAGGGTAACGGTGATCCAATCCAGGCGGCACTGCTGGCCATGACGACGGATAAGCCACTGGACAGCGACTATTTCACGCCGTGGAAGAAACCCAGCAAACTCGGTGTGTCCATCTCCGCTAAGAATGTCATCACAGTGGATATTTCCGCCGACGCTTTCAGCACCAACGTCGATGAAGGCATCGCCCAGCGTGCCTTGGCCCAACTCGTCTACACGGCCACCGCGGCCGCGGCCAACGCAGGGCTCATCGTCGCCAACCAGCCTGTCCAGGTCTCGCTGCTGGTTGACGGCCACACCGATTATTTGGCGTTCGACAAGGTTAAATTGGATAAACCGCTGGTGCGGGACAGCGGATTTGTCGCCCCGGTATGGATCATTGATCCGCAGGAGGGCAGCACGGTCAAATCCCCGGTACTGGTCACCGGCCAGGGAATCTCCGGCACGGGAGAACTTGCCTGGCAGCTGATCAAACGCGGATCGGACGGCCGCGAGAGCCCCTACCAAAGCGGGACGGTAGCAGTCAGCACCGGTCCCGCCCAGCTGGGCGACTTCAGCTTCAGCCTGCAGCCGCCGGCGGGCTCCTATGAATTACGGGTCTTCCGCGCTGTTCCGACCGACCCTGCCGCGCAGGACGGCATTGACTCAAAAACTATTACAGTCAGTTGACTTCACCAGCGGTGCAGATCAACGCTGAGCAGGGCGACGGCGGCAGGGCCGGCAGTGGACGAGCGCAGCACATGCGGGCCAAGGCGTACCGGAACCGCACCTGCTCCCGTGAGCAGATCAAGCTCCCGAGGGCTAATACCGCCCTCCGGTCCGACCAGAATGAGGATCTCCCGGATTTGCCGCGGACTACCGGGTTCCAGCGCAGCCAACTGGTGACCAGCCGTTTCCCGTCGGCTTAAGTCCTCAGCAGCCAGGTCCTGCGCAGCCAAGTCCTCAGCAGCCAGGTCCTGCGCACACCACTGCGCCAGGGCGTCGGTGAGCGGCTGCCGTGCATCTTCATGAAGGACCAGGGCAAGTGCCGCTGCCTGGATGCGTGGCAATAGGGCGGTGGTTTCCACAGCCTCCGTGACGTCAGGGATCCAGGCGCGCCGGGCCTGTTTTGCCGCGGCCGCGACAATAGCGCGCCACTTCGCCAGAGACTTTGCGGCCCGTTCCCCTTTCCACCTGACAATCGAACGCTCGGCCTGCCAGGGGACGAAACCGTCGGCACCGAGTTCAGTGGCCGCCTCGATGGCCAGTTCGTCGCGATCACCCTTCGCGAGGGCCTGGACCAAGACCAGTCGAAGAAGTGGACCCGGTTCGACGCTCACGCCGTCCACGAGCACAGTCAGTTCGCCGGCACCTGCCGAGCGCACCACAGCGGTGACCCGTCGCCCGGCGCCGTCCACCAGATGGATCCGTTCGCCGGCAGCAAGACGTTTGACAGTGCTCGCGTGCCGGCCCTCCGCCCCGCCAAGGACAAAAACCGAACCAACATCCAGCGCAGCGAGTTCACCGGCACCGGCAAAGAATATGGGGCTGGTCATTCGCCCTAGAGGCTCCCGAACTTGTCCCGCAGTTTGGAGAACATTCCACCGCTGGTCACCAACTTACCTTCGCTGACCTGTTCACCGCGCAGCGCTGCCAGCTGCTTGAGCAGATCCTGTTGGGCAGCGTCAATCCGCACGGGCGTTTCGACATTGATATGGACCTTAAGGTCCCCGCGGCCGTAGCCGCGCAGATGCGTCACACCCAGGCCGCGCAACAGGATGACCTCACCGGACTGCAGACCGGACTTGACGCTGATCGGCTGCTCGCCGTCGAACGTTTCCAACGTTAATTCGGTGCCCAGCGCGGCCGCTGTCATCGGCACGCTCAAGGTGGCGTGCAGATCGTCGCCGTCGCGCAGGAACGAAGGATCGTTGTTGACCTTTATTTCTACATACAGATCGCCGGCTGGACCACCGGCAGGACCGGCCTCACCCTGGCCGCCGAGCTGGATGCGCGTACCGGTTCCCACCCCCGCGGGAACCTTGATGGTCAGTGTGCGGCGGCTGCGTACGCGACCCTCGCCGTTGCATTCATTGCAGGGATCCAGAATCATGGTCCCAATTCCCTGGCAGGATCCGCACGGCGCCACCGTCATCACCTGGCCGAGGATGGAACGCACCGGACGCTGCACCTGGCCGCTGCCATGGCAGATGTCGCAGGTGGTCGGATGCGTGCCGGGCTGACAGCAGCCACCGTCGCAGGTGGGGCAGACCACGGCGGTCTCCACCTCAATCTTTTTATTGACTCCGAAAACAGCGTCGCGCAGGTCAATGCGGATATTGATCAGCGCATCCTGGCCCCGACGGGTCCGCGAGGCCGGCCCGGATTGTCCGGAACCGCCGAAGAAGGTCTCGAAGATGTCCTGAAAGGCAAAACCCTGGCCGCCGAAGCCGGAACCCGAGCCGTTGTCCGTTCCGTTTTCGTTTCCGGTCGTGTCGTAGATACGTCGTTTGGCGGGGTCGGAGAGCACCTCGTATGCGTGGCTGACATTTTTGAAACGATCCTGGGCGTCCTCCCCCTCGGCTACGTCGGGGTGGTACTTGCGCGCCAGTTTGCGGTAGGCCTTCTTGATTTCCTCGCCGGTGGCATCCCGGGATACACCCAATGCGTCGTAATGGTTACTCAAGTTCTCATACTTTCTCTGTTGTCCTCTGCCCGGCCGGCTGCGGGCACCTCACGGCGCCGCACTCAGGCCAGACCTTATCTGTCTGTATGTCTGTATGGCTGTATGTATGTATGTCTGTGATTCTGGCCGGTGCGCGCCCTAGCCGGCCAAGATCCGGGACAGATAGCGGGCCACCGCCCGCACCGCCGCCATCGTGTTGGGGTAGTCCATCCGGGTAGGGCCCAGCACGCCGATCTTCGCCAGCGCATCCGGCCCGTAACCGGTCGCGACCACCGACGCCTCCACCAAGGCATCGTGCGGGTTTTCCCGCCCAATACTCACCGACACTCCCCTGGCATCCTGTGCCATGTCGGTGAGCAGTCTCAACATGACGACTTGTTCCTCAAGCGCGTCCAGCACCGGGCCGATGCTCAGCGGGAAGTCGACATTTGACCGTGCCAGGTTCGCGGTTCCCGCCATGACAATGCGGTCTTCGCGGGCGGCAACTGCCAGCTGCGCGAGTGCGGCAGCCAATCGGAGACCGGCCTGTCTCGTTTCCCGCGACAGGCCCCCCGGGACCGCCGCCAGTGCTGCCGGCAGCGCAGCCAATTCGGCCCCCAGCACGGCGGCCAGAAAGCTGCCGCGCAGCTGGGCCAACGTTGCCTCATCCAGCTGCTGGCCGACGTCGATCACGCGCTGATCAACCTTGCCGGTGCCCAGGATCAGCACAATCAGCACCTGGTGCGGGGCGAGCAGGACAAATTCAATATGCCGCACCGTGGCGGACGTGGTCCGTGGGTACTGCACGACGGCGACCTGATTAGTCAGTTGCGCGAGGGTGCGGACGGTGCGGTCCAGGATTTCATCTAAATCATCGGAGCCGTCCAGCAGCGCCTGGATGGCGCGCCGTTCCGCGGCCGACAGTGGTTGAACGGCGGAGATCCGGTCGACGAAGAGCCGGTAGCCCTTATCCGTCGGGATCCGGCCCGAGCTGGTGTGCGGAGCAGTGATCAGGCCATCTTCCTCCAGCGCCGCCATATCGTTGCGGATGGTCGCGCTGGACACACCGAGATGATGGCGTTCGACCAAGGCCTTGGACCCGACGGGCTCGCGCGAATGGACGTAGTCCTCGACAATCGCCCGCAAAACCTCAAGTTTGCGCCGCTCACTCATCAACCCACCTCCACCCGGTTTGGTTCGTTAAAGCCGCGCGTTCACCCATCGCGGCCGACATTAGCACTCTACGTGTCCAACTGCTAAGTCTAATACTTTCGCCGCCGGGCCTGCGCAGGGGCCGTCAGTACACCGGTCAGTATTTGCTGTGCGCATGGGGTTGTTAGCATGGGAGCTCCGCGATGAGAGGTACACGCCGTGAGTTATGACCAGTGGGGTCCGCAGGACCTTTCCGCCCCCGGTAGAACCGCCCTGCCCCAGGTTCCGGCCACCGCGGGGCTGGTGTTGGAGGACGTGCAGAGCGGCTGGGTGGGCGCAGTGCTGCGGACCGAGAAGTCCGGCGGCATGCATATCCTGGTCCTTGAAGACCGCCGCGGGAAGACAAAATCCTTTCAACTTGGCTTCGGCTTTTTACTCGAAGGACGTCCGGTCGAAATCATCGCCCCCGTGGCCAAAAAAACCGTGACCAACGTAACGAAGACCCGGACAGCTTCCGGCTCGGTCCGGGTCACCGGGATGCGTGCGCAGATTGCGAAGGCCAGCCGGATCTGGGTGGAAGGCAAGCACGACGCAGAATTGGTCGAAAAAGTCTGGGGAGACGATTTGCGCGTGGAGGGAATCGTCGTGGAACCCCTCCACGGCGTCGACGATCTTGCGGGCGCCATCCGCGCATTCTCCCCCGGTCCTGGCCGCCGGCTCGGCGTTCTGGTTGATCACCTTGTCCCCGGTTCCAAGGAATCCAAGATAGCCGCCGATGCCATGCGGGTGCCGGGGGCACGGGATAATGTGCTCATTGTGGGGCATCCCTATGTGGATGTGTGGCAGGCCATTCGTCCGCAGGTGCTCGGTATCCAGGCGTGGCCGCAGGTGCCCCGCGAGGTGGAGTGGAAAGTGGGAATCCTGCAGTCCTTCGGCTGGCCGCACCGGACGCCGACAGACATCGCACTGGGCTGGCGGAGGCTGTTGGGAAAGGTCGGAAGCTACGCCGATCTTGAGCCGGCACTGCTGGGGCGCGTGGAGGAAGTGATCGATTTCCTGACTGTTCCAGTATCCTAGGAGAAACTAACGAGCATCCGCTCGGCCAATTTGAGATAGAGGAAACAGCCAGTGGCTAAGACAGCACGCGGCAGCAGCGGTAACGGAAACGACGGCGGCGGCACCAGCAGTGCCGGAGCCAAACCAGCTGCGGACCGCCGGGAGCCTGCGCACTACGAGGCTGTCCCTGCCAGCGCACCGGCATTAACGCCCGCCGAAGACAGGCAGTGGGCGTTCATGGCCCACTGCGGCGGGGTTCTCGGTTTCATCCCGTCGCTGATTATCTATTTGGTCTTCCGGGACCGCGGACCGTTCACCGAACAGGAATCCAAAGAAGCCCTGAACTTCACCGCCCCGCCGACAATCGTGGCGGCAGTGGCAAACATCATTGCGGTCATTTTCTCGGGCATTTCACCTCTGACCGGTACCGTCTTCGCGTTCATCGCGGTGGGGATCTGGATTTTCCTCACGGTCTACTCAGTCCTTGCCGCCGTGCAGGTTAACCGCGGCCAGCCGTACCGCTACATGTTCAGTCTTCGCCTGATCCACTGACGGTGTTGTCGGCAAACGGTATTGTCGACAAACGGTTTGATCTACAAACGGTGATTGTCTACATATGGTGACTGTCCGCACGCGGCCCCGACCAGGCGTCAGTCCGAAAGTAACCTTCGCACGACGGCGTCAGCCAGCAGTCTGCCCCTGAGCGTCAGCTGCAGTACACCGGTGAACGCAGCCCGGCCGTCTACCAGCTCATCCGCTATCAGCTGGGGCATGGAGCGCCGGGCCGGCGCGGACAGCGAGTCCACCCGGATTCCGCCGGACAGTCGCGTCAGCAGCATTATCCTTTCCATCTCGCGGGTTTCGTCGTTCAGCGTCTCGCGTCCGGCCGCCGGGGACAGGCCCCGCGCCAGACGTTCCGCGTAGGCCGTAGGATGTTTGACATTCCACCAACGGACTCCGCCGATGTGCGAATGTGCCCCTGGGCCGATCCCCCACCAGTCGTCCCCGTGCCAGTACGCCAGGTTGTGCCGGCAGGCGTCCTCCGGTGTCCGCGCCCAGTTACTGACCTCATACCAGGACAGCCCAGCGGCTTGAAACAATTCGTCCGCCAGCGTGTACTTGACGGCATGGTCATCATCCTCGATGCCGGGGACCTGGCCGCGCCGGATCTGGGCAGCTAGTTTGGTCCCGTCCTCGACAATGAGCGAATAGGCGGAAATGTGGTCCGGCTGGTAACTCAGAGCCGTCCGTACGGATATCTCCCAATCCTGTTCGGACTCCCCCGGCGTTCCGTAGATCAGATCCACGCTGACCTTGAGTCCGGCGTTCCGTGCCCATTCGATGGCCTGCGGTACCCTGGCCGGTTCATGCGTGCGGTCCAGAACCTGCAGAACGTGCGGGACGGCGGACTGCATGCCGAAGGAGACCCGGGTGAATCCACCATCGGCCAGTTCCTGCAGGGAGTCGGGGCTGACCGAGTCGGGATTGGCCTCCGTAGTAATCTCGGCATTCTCGGCTAGCCCCCAGGCATCAGTTGCCGAACGCAGCACCGAAACGAGGTCTCGGGCGGGTAATAACGTCGGAGTGCCACCGCCGAAAAACACAGTACCCAATTTCCGCTCCGGCAGTCCGGACTCCTGCATCGCCCGGGCGGCGAAGGACACTTCCGAAGCAGCCGTGGCGGCGTAGGCATCCTGGGACGCGCCGCCGCCAAGCTCCGTTGCTGTGTAGGTATTGAAATCGCAATAGCCGCAGCGAACGGCACAAAACGGAATATGTGCATACAGGCTGAACATGCGCCCAGCGGCGCCCTCTGCCGCCTGCTCCGGCAGCACGCCGTCGCCCGGTGCCGGATCGCCAAGGGGCAGAGCGCTAGGCATGACTGCTTTCCGGTTGACCTGTCACTTTTTCGATTTGTCCTTGGAGTCATCCGAAGACAGCGCGGCAATGAAAGCCTCCTGCGGAACCTCGACCCGGCCGACCATTTTCATCCGCTTCTTACCTTCTTTTTGCTTCTCCAGCAATTTGCGCTTCCGCGTGATGTCGCCGCCGTAGCACTTGGCCAGCACATCCTTGCGAATCGCACGAATGCTTTCGCGTGCAATGATGCGGGCCCCGATGGCCGCCTGAATCGGGACTTCAAACTGCTGGCGGGGAATGAGCTCACGCAGCTTCCCCGTCATCATGACTCCGTACGCGTAGGCCTTGTCACGGTGCGTAATGGCGCTGAACGCGTCCACCTGTTCACCCTGCAGCAGGATGTCCACCTTGACCAGGTCCGAAACCTGGCCGCCGTCGGCCTTCCAATCGAGCGAGCCGTAGCCGCGCGTTTTGGACTTGAGCAAATCGAAGAAGTCAAAGACAATTTCCGCCAGCGGCAACCGGTAGCGGATCTCCACTCGGTCCTCGGAGAGGTAGTCCATACCCCCCATGACGCCGCGGCGCTGCTGGCACAGCTCCATGATCGCACCGACAAATTCCGTGGGAGCCAGGATCGTGGCAGCCACCATTGGCTCCCGGACCTCGGCGATCTTGCCCGTGGGATACTCGCTGGGGTTGGTCACCGTGAGGACTTTCTTGTCCTCCAGAGTGACGTCATATTCCACGTTAGGGGCTGTAGAAATGAGGTCCAGGTTGTACTCCCGCTCCAGCCGTTCACGGGTAATTTCCAAGTGCAGCAGGCCCAGGAAGCCCACGCGGAAACCAAAACCGAGCGCCGCAGAGGTCTCCGGCTCATACACCAGGGCCGCATCATTGAGGGTGAATTTCTGCAGCGCGTCCCGCAGCACCGGGTAATCGGTGCCGTCAAGGGGGTACAGACCGGAAAACACCATCGGCTTGGGGTCCTGGTAACCACCGAGTGACTGCGCCGCCGGTTTGTTCAGCGTGGTCACGGTGTCACCGACCTTTGACTGCCGGACGTCTTTTACGCCGGTAATCAGGTAGCCCACTTCACCAACACCCAGGCCCTTGCAGACAGTGGGTTCAGGGGAGCTGACACCGATTTCCAGAAGCTCGTGGGTAGCCCGGGTTGACATCATCTGAATGCGTTCACGCGGTTTCAAGTGCCCGTCCACCACCCGCACGTACGTCACCACCCCACGGTAGGTGTCATACACCGAGTCGAAAATCATGGCACGGGCCGGAGCCGCCGGGTCCCCCACCGGGGCCGGAATGTCCCGGACGATCTGATCCAACAGGGCCTCGACGCCCATCCCGGTCTTGCCGGAAACCAGCAGGACGTCTTCGGGCTCCCCGCCGATCAGATTTGCGATCTCCGCGGCATACTTCTCCGGTTGCGCCGCCGGCAGGTCAATCTTGTTCAGCACCGGGATGATGGTCATGTTGTTTTCCATCGCCAGATACAGGTTCGCCAGGGTCTGGGCCTCGATGCCCTGCGCGGCGTCAACCAGTAAAATGGCACCCTCGCAGGCCGCCAGGGACCGGGAGACCTCATAGGTGAAGTCCACGTGGCCGGGCGTGTCAATCATGTTCAGGCAGTAAGCGGTTCCGTCCATTTCCCACGGCACACGGACCGCCTGGGACTTAATGGTGATTCCGCGTTCGCGCTCAATGTCCATCCGGTCCAAATACTGGGCCTTCATATCGCGCTGTTGCACGGCACCGGTCAGCTGCAGCATCCGGTCCGCCAGGGTGGATTTCCCATGGTCGATGTGGGCGATGATGCAAAAGTTCCTAATGATCGCCGGATCGGTGGCAGCGGGCACCGGGGCGGTGCGGGCCATGGGGGACACTCGCGTTCCTAACTGTTGGACGGGACGAGGACGGGACGAGCCCGGTGCTGGTCCCGGCCGATCACATCAACCGATCGAATCCGCGCCACGGGCACCCTAACAGTCTCCCACGGGATGCTGCCCGGGGGCGCATCCAGCCGGCTGGGCTGAAAGTCGCCCATCCTCCGGCGCTGTGCCCTGTACCTCCGGCGCTGTGCCCTGTACTTCCGGTCAGCGGCAGTCCTAGCATGGGCACAACGGATGCGGGCTGCAACAGCAATGGCGTTTTCGGGTGCGGGACTAACAAAGGCCAAGTCATGACACGTATTGATCTTCCGGAACCCGTCGTCCGGCCGGCGGATCCGGCCGCTCCCGTCCCGCATTTAGACGTTGCAGGACTCGAAAAGGCTCTGCGCGAACGTGTGGAAGGGGAAGTCCGCTTCGACGCAGGATCCCGCGCAGCGTATTCCACTGACGCGTCCAACTACCGCCAAATTCCGGTGTGCGTGGTGGTCCCACGCACTGTGGAGGCGGCTGCGGAAACCATGTTGGTCTGCCGGGATTTCGGCGCACCGGTCCTGTCCAGGGGCGGCGGTACAAGCCTGGCGGGGCAATGCACCAATGCCGCCGTCGTCGTCGACTTTTCCAAGTACTGCACCCAACTGCTCTCCGTTGACGTCAACGACCGCAGCTGCTGGGTTGAACCGGGCCTTGTGCTGGACGAACTCAATGCGCAGCTGGCGGAGCACGGCCTTGAATTCGGGCCCCAACCGGCCACCCACAATCACTGCACGCTCGGTGGGATGATCGGCAATAACTCCTGCGGTGCCACGGCACAGCGTACGGGCAAAACGGTGGATAACACGCTGGCCCTGGAGGTCATGCTGCCGGACGGCACCCGGATGGAAGTGTCCGCCACGGATGATCAGGAATACGCTGACATAGTCCGCTCGGGCGGTCGTCGGGCGGAAATCTACCGACAACTACGGACTCTGCGCGATACTTACGGCGCCGACGTCCGGGCCGCCTATCCGGAGATTCCACGCCGGGTCTCCGGTTACAACCTTGATTCTCTGCTGCCGGAGAACACGTTCAATCTGGCGCAGGCACTGGTCGGTTCGGAGAGCACCTGCGTTCTGGTGCTCCGGGCAAAGCTGCGGCTCATGCCGGTAGTCCGCGCCCGGTCGGTGGTGCTGCTGGGCTACCCGGACGCGGGCAGCAGCGGCGACGACGTACCGGCAGTGCTGAAATACGACCCGATCGCGCTGGAGGGTTTCGATTCCAAGGTCATCAGCTATCAGCAGGCCAAAGGTCTCAACCCGACCGCGAACCACGATCTGCCCGAAGGTCAAGGTGCCTGGCTGCTGGTCCAGTTCGGCGCGGACACCCCGGAGCAGGCCGCGGCGGACGCGCACACGTTTGCACAGGCAGCGCAGCAATTTGGCTCGGAACCTTCCGTGACGGTGTACGACGACGACGCTCGTCAAGAGCAGATCTGGCAGGTCCGCGAGGCGGCCCTTGGAGCAACCGCACAGGTGCCGGGACTTGCGAATATGTGGTCCGGGTGGGAGGACTCCGCTGTGGCACCCGAGCAGATCGGCCGATACCTTCGGGAACTGCGGAAGCTTTACCAGGAGTTCGGCTACGACACCGCGTCCCTGTACGGACATTATGGGCAGGGCTGCGTGCACACCCGGATACCGTTCGACCTGGTTACCGCCGCTGGTGTGGCCAAGTTCCGTGAGTTTATGGAACGCGCCGCCCGACTGGTGGTTTCCCTCGGCGGATCCCTCTCCGGGGAGCACGGCGACGGGCAATCCCGGGCCGAGCTGTTGCCCATCATGTACGGGCCGGAGCTCATCCGTGCGTTTGCCCAGTTCAAGACCATTTTCGATCCGGACAACCGGATGAATCCCGGCAAAATGGCCGCGCCGTACCGGATTGATGAGAATCTTCGGCTGGGAACGGACTACCAGCCAGCACAGCTGAAGACGCACTTTGCCTTTCCGGCAGACGGCGGAAGTTTTGATGCCGCCGTGCTTCGCTGCGTAGGAGTGGGCAAGTGCCGCCGGCACGAAGGCGGGGTCATGTGTCCGTCGTATATGGTGACCCGCGAAGAGGAAGACTCCACTCGAGGCAGAGCCCGTGTGCTGTTTGAAATGCTGCAGGGGCATCCGGACTCGCCTATCCAGGACGGTTGGCGCTCCACCGAGGTGCTCGACGCACTGGATCTGTGCCTGGCCTGCAAGGGATGCAAAAAGGACTGTCCGGTCAATGTGGACATGGCAACCTACAAAGCGGAATTCCTCAGCCACCATTATGCCGGACGGCTGCGTCCGCTGGCGCACTACTCCATGGGCTGGCTCCCGGTCTGGGCGCAGCTGGCCAGCCGGCTTCCGCGGGTCATTAACGCACTCTCCCAGGCGCCCGGCCTCTCCCGCCTGGCACTAGCCGCGGCCGGTGCTGCACCCCAGCGCCAAATCCCGCAGTTTGCGCCGCAGACGTTTCAAAGTTGGTATCAGCAGCGCGGCCCGCACGGGAGCGGTCACCGGGGACCGGTGGTGGTATGGCCCGATACCTTCAGCAACTCCTTCCATCCGCACGTGGCGCAGGCCGCGGTGGAAGTCCTCGAGGCTGCGGGCTGGGAAGTAGTGGTCCCGGAGGAAGCTCTCTGCTGCGGCCTGACCTGGATTTCCACCGGTCAGCTTGATATTGCCAAAAAAGTGCTCCAGCGCACGGTGCACGTTCTCTCCCCCTATTTGCGCGCGGGCACCCTGGTCCTGGGACTGGAGCCGTCCTGCACTGCGGTCTTCCGCTCCGATGCGGCCGAGCTCTTCCCGCATGACACCGATGTGCAGCGCCTGCGCCAGCAAACCGTCACCCTGGCCGAGCTGCTCAGCGAACACAGCCCAGGATGGGAACCACCGCTACTGGCCCGCCACGCCCTGATCCAGACGCACTGCCACCAGCACGCGGTGATGGGCTTTGAGGCGGATCTGTCGCTGCTGCAGAAGATGGGAGTAGAAACGGAAGTGCTGGACTCCGGCTGTTGCGGGTTAGCCGGAAACTTTGGCTTCGAGAAGGGTCACTATGACGTCTCCGAGGCATGCGGGGAACGAGTGCTTTTCCCGGCCCTGCGCGACGCCGCGACAGATGATGTTGTCCTGGCCGACGGGTTCAGCTGCCGGACTCAAATTGAGCAGGGCGACGCGGGCGGACGCGAGGGGATGCATCTGGCTGAGCTGCTGGCCGCGGCGCTGCACGGAGATCCGGCGGGCAGCGGGGAAGAGCCGGAAAAGGCCTACGCGCAGCGTCCGCGGGCATCCCGGCAGGACTCGCATATGGCAGTCGCAGCCATGGTTGTCCTAGCGACAGGCGCCCTTGCCGCCGCCGCAGCGGCACTATCGCGGCGGCGGCAGTCCTTGCCTCATGAGCGCCGGTAGAATTCACGACGGCATCCAACGCCGTTGGTTGTAGCAGGGATCCAGCTTTGTTCACCAAAATTCACGTTCCCCGGCGGGACACCTTTGAGCACGCTACTTTGAGCACGGTGCTTTGATCGTGGCGCAAGGTACACGTGCAGGCGCGCCGGCAACTCGGGACGTAAGTCTCTGCTGCGGTCTGTTAGCATTAGAAGCTGTGTGCCCGTGCAGGTCGGCGGTCACTACAGGTTGGCCGGACGTTCACCGTAATTCGAGCATCCCCACGCCGCTGTCAATGGTCAACCTACGCCCTCTACGACCGAAGTCCGCATTAAAAAAGAGAGTCTATACGTGGCTAATATTAAGTCCCAGAAGAAGCGCATTCTTACCAATGAGAAGGCGCGCCAGCGTAACAATTCGGTGAAATCCGAGTTGAAGACCGCTATCCGCGCAGTCAACACGGCGGTAGAGGCAACTGATAAGGATGCCGCTACGCTCGCGCTGGCAAGCGCAAGCCGCAAGCTGGACAAGGCTGTTGGCAAGGGTGTTATCCATGCCAATAACGCCGCCAACCGGAAGTCGGCCATCTCCAAGAAGGTTAGCGCTCTCTAGGAATCCATTGCTTCGCGCATCGGCTGTGGCCGGCACCTCCGGGTGCCGGCCACAGTTCGTTGGTGCCGCTGTTTTCCCCGCGCTAGCGGCGCCGGGCGGAGGTCGCGATTACCGTAACGGCTCTTTCCACTGCATAGATAGGATCTTTGGCCGCTCCCTTGACCTGGGCATCGGCCTCGGCCAGCACTTGGATGCAGGTGATCAGCGCCTCCGGGGTCCACGCACCGATGTCCCGTTTGGCCGAGTCAACCTGCCAGGCCTGCATCCCGAGGTCCTTGGCAATCTGCGCTGAACTCCCCCGGGCCGAATATACTTTGGCAAGCGTCCGGACCTTCATGGCCAACGCTGCCACCAGCGGTACCGGGTCCACCCCGGTGGCCAGTGCGTGCCGTAGCGAGGAAAGCGCCACCGGGGCATTGCCGGCCAATGCGGCATCGGCGACCCGGAAGGCCGTCGCTTCTACGCGTCCGCCGTAGTACTTATCCACCATCGAAGCAGAGACGGCAACGGACCCTTCCGCGTCGGGGACGTCGGCTATCAACTGACTGCACGCTGCCGCTAGTTCCGCAAGGCTGGCGCCCACAGCAGCGACCAACGCCCGCACGGCCTGCGGCTCGATCCGGCGCCCGGCCTGCCGGAACTCGGTGCTGACGAAGTCCGCCTTTTCCTGGTCCTTTTTCAGCGGCAGGCACTCGACGATCGGCGCACCGCTGGCCTTGACTGCGTCCAGCAGTTTCTTCCCGCGGTTTCCCCCGCCGTGGTGGAGGACCACGACGACGTCCGGCTCCGGCGCTTTCAGGTAGGCCAGCGCGTCGATCAGGAAATCATCGTTCATACTGGCCAGTGCGGAAGCCTCGATCAGTTTGGCCTCACCGAACAACGACGGGCTGGCCAGCATGGACAACTGCCCGGCGGTATAGGCCGAGGCGTCGACTGCGGTAACCTCCAGTTCGGGGCTTTGGCCGCGCAGCGTCCGACGCAGATTTTCCATTGCCCGCGCGGCGATGAACTCTTCCGGCCCGTGCACCAATACGACGCTTGCCGGCGGAACGTCGCGCCAGCTCACCAGGCGGGACCCCTTGGAAGTCCCCGCCGTTCCACGGGAATTCGCTGCTGCAGGTGTCATTGCAGGATCAACGGTTGGATATAGGTCATGGAAACTACCCTGCCATGCGGCCCGGACATTCCATAGTCTGGAAGCCTCCCCGCCGCCGATTCACGCTGCGGATTCACGCCGCTGATTCACGGCGTGGATTCACGCCGTGGATTCACGCCGTGGATTCACGCCGTGGATTCACACCGCCCCGGACGAGGCCAGCATCCACCCCAGAGCCGCTCCAGAGCCCGCGGCAAGTGCGACAGCCCCCGGCAATCCGGCAAGAGGCTGCCATCGGGGCGGCAATCGCTTCCGGACACGCGCTGCACCAGCACGGAATCTGCGGTGGTGTACCCCTATCCATAGAACGGCAACGGTCGCAATGGACAAAGCGCCCATAGAGCTCACACCTGCCGCCCCTTCCGGCCACGGTACCGCCGCCCCGGGCAGGCCGGAAAAGAATTTTGCCACCACCCCCACCCAGGCTGCCCCTGTACCGGAGAGGAACACCAAGACCGATGCTGCCCACGGGGCGAGTGTCACCATGGCCAGGCCCAGCGTTCCGGCCGCCGTCACCAGCGCGATAACGGGGGCGGCGGCCATATTTGCGGGCAGCGAATACGTCATCAGCTGTGGCTGCAACAGCACAATCACTGGTGCGCAAAAGAGCTGTGCCGTTAGTGGGATTGCCACGGCCTGCGCGAGCCAGAGCGGAAGCCATGTCTGCAGCCATCGGCTGCACTGCTGCCCCACCAGCACCAACCCCAATGTGGCAAGCACTGA
The DNA here is from genome assembly GCF_015708085.1 of Arthrobacter terrae. Lineage (GTDB taxonomy): Bacteria > Actinomycetota > Actinomycetes > Actinomycetales > Micrococcaceae > Arthrobacter_M > Arthrobacter_M terrae. The sequence continues at coordinate 74,492 of NZ_JADNYM010000015.1, forward strand.
AAGGATGAAGGCAAAGTCCACTGCCAGCCAAGGGTCAGCAGTCAGTAGGCACACCACGGAAACCGCCAACAGGGCCGAGCTTCGTTTTGGCCGTCCGGACAGCATCGCGAGAATGCCAATCAGCCCCATTAACGCCGCCCGCAGCACGCTCGGATCCGGGCCTACGACCGTAACAAAGGCACCAAGACCCCCGACGGCCAGTAGTGCCGCCAGCCAGCGCGGAAAACGAGCACATCGGGCCAGATAAATCAGGCCCCCGAGGATCAACGTGCAATTGGCCCCGCTGACAGCCGTCAAGTGCGTCAGTCCGACCCGTTTCATGGCCGCGTCCATTTCTGCGGGCTGAGCGGACCGGTCGCCGGTAATCATCCCCGGCAGCAGCCCCGCGGCGTCAGGCCAGATGCGACCCCACTGGGACTGCACAACGTCACGCCACCGGGTGCGCAATTCCTTCGGCCAGCGGGACCACGCCGTCTCCGCGGTAACCAGCCGAGGAGCTGTTTTGGCGCTGAAGTAGGCGACGGCGTCCGTGCCCGGGTCGGTAGCCCGCAGCGTGCCAGCGGCGGCTATGTACTGACCATCGCATACATCCACCCATTGGGAATCGGCCACTACCAGCACCGGGGCTGCCGCTTGGAATTTCCTGCCGTCCGCCGTGGCCTCGGTCAGCAGTGCAGTGATCATCAGCCGCCCACCTGCCCCTTTCACAGCACGGGGATCGCTGCGGATCAAGAGCACAGCAGTAACGGTTCTGGACGCGGCAATCGCCTGCTCAATCGGGCCCTGCGTCTTCATTCCGGTCTGCGCACCGGCCGTCAGCAGGATGCCCGATCCGCACACGATCGCCAGCACCGCAGCCGGAACCAGGGGTCGCACGCTGGCGCGGAGTGAATTCGTGATTGACCGCGGATGAGGTCCACGGTCCGTGGCCGGACGGCAGGGTGAGGTACGGCGTCTGGAAACACTGACCCAGGTAAGCACCGCAAGGACGCCGCAGAGGAGACCGGCCAACATCGCCACGCGGCCTGGCAGTGCCGTGCCGACCAATGCCGCAAGCCAGCTCAGCATGGCCGCCGGAACCGTCCGCATGTCGATCCGTCGGCGGACGTCCTCGTCCCCGTGGTCCGTGGTGTCTTCAAATGCCGTACCGAATCCGCTGTGCTCCCGCGTGTGCGTCTTAACCGCAACCTGCCGTATGAAATCAGCGACAATGCCGCGACGGCGTTGTCTGCGGCTCAAATCCGTCCACCCGGCGGAAGAAACTGCGGGCCGGTCCCCCTGGCGTACGGCGGCCCGGAGATAGCGTTCCCAGCGCTGCCCATGCGGCCCGCCGCCGTCGCCGAGGCCGCTTCCTCCATCCATGGTCACCCTTGCTTAGACTCTCAGCAGCGGCAGCAGTGACGCCAACAGCTTCGGTCCGATGCCATCCACGGCGTCCAGCTCCTGAGCGGTAGCGAACGTGCCATGCTGCCGCCGGAAATCCAGGATCCGTTGAGCCAGCACCGGACCCACCCTCGGCAGCGTCATCAGTTCCGCGAGACCGGCAGTATTGAGGTCCACTATTGTGCCGGCGGTCGGGCCGATAACAGCTCCCCCGGGCGGTGGACCTGCGGCTCCCGCCGCCCCACTCTGGGCTCCAGGCCCCGGTACCGCGGCGGCCTGATCCTTCGTACGAATGAAAAGCTGTTCCCCGTCCTGCAGAACAGCCGCCAAGTTGACGGCATCTGCAGCCGCTTCGGGCAGCTCTCCGCCGGCCGCTGCAATGGCCTGGTAAACCCGGCTTCCCGACGGCAGCTCAACGACTCCGGGATGGACCACGGCCCCGGCCACATGCACCAGGACGGAGCTGCCGCTGTTTCCCGCCGTGGGACTCGATGGGCCCGGGGATCCGGGATTTGGCACCGCGCCCTGTTGCTGGGACCCAGCAGGTGGCGAACCTGACACCGCTGCCGATGCTCCATCCCCCGTCGTGCCTGCCGCCCCTGCCGTTCCTGCCGCCCCTGCCGTTCCTGCCGGGCCTGCTGTATCTGCCGGGCCTGCTGTACCTGCCGGGCCTGCTGTATCTGCCCGGCCGTTTATCGGAACCCTAACCTGAATCGCCTCAGCAACATTCTCGTTTGCGAGTTGCTGACCCATGGCGTGAAGGACCAAGACCAGTACCGCGCTGGCCAGCGCGGCAAGAATAATGAGTATCGCGTTTGAGCCGACCCGCCACCGAAATCTCCCGGCGGCCGAAGACACACCCGCAGCATGCTCTGCAGCGGGAATCTGCGGATCCGCCGCGGCATCCGAACTTATCTCCTCTGGTAACGGCAGTAACAGACCGCTGAGCCGATGGCCGGGCCCGCCGTCCGCCGCGCCCGAATGCCTCGCCTGCCTGACCATATTGCCCACGCTAGATTCATAACGCCAGCGCGCGAACAGCATAGCGGCATCTGTGGGCCCGCCGCCGCCGTAAGGCAGTTGTGCAGGACCAGTTGGCTCCCGGCGCGTAAGCGGGGCCTCCGCTCGGGTAAGGTCGGGCCTCGATAGTGGTAGTGGGAGTGGCCGCTATTGAAGTCGACTCCAGCACAGTTGCCGCACATTCCCTAAGCCGCTCCCTCAGTGCGACTCAGCTGGAGGGGTGCTCCGTTTCCTTCCAGCGAGCGGATGAAAGCGGCGTTCCCACTGATTGCCGGTCTGTACCTATCCATATCCGGCGTGTGGACGAAGTCCACCATCAGGTCAAGCAGCGAAGCAATGGCTTGATTCGGTTGGCCTGCGGCGTGGAGGGTAATTGCTTCGAAAACCCTCAGCGCCTGCGATGCGGGGAATGTTTTTCGGGCTGTCGTGAAGACTTCGCAGGATTTCCTGTATTCGCCCATATTCCTCAAGGTTGAACCGTACTGGAGATAGCACCGGCGGAGCAGATCATCCTCTAACCCGGCAGCGAGGGCGTGCTCATAGAATCCCTGCGCCGTTTCTTCCTGGCCTGCCGTGTCATATGCCCCGCCGACTTCGAAGAGCACCCGTGCGTTCCCGGGGCGGGAAGCATAGAGGGGGAGCAAAGCATCGATGGTTGGCTGCACGTTGTTCCGGTCACGGACGGCGAAGATTTGGTCGAGCTCGTCGTTTAAAGTCCTGCCGCTCACTCCCGCATATGCAACCTCTAATAGGTGGTCCACCACCAGGTTGGATAGTTGTCTGCGAATGAGAAAAATGGGCAACCTTGCCGGGAAACGACCACTGACGACCGCCCCGTCGTCGGGGTGGCCGTCAGTTTCAATGCGCTGTTGGCGTCAGTGCTCCGCGTCTGCTGCGGCCGCTGCGGCTGCCTTCTCGGCGTCTTTCCCGGCGCGCAGAGCCTCCGCCTCGTGCTGTACCTCGGCTTTTTCCTGGTGGATGACCTCGGCGAAGAGCTTCTCCATCTCCTTGGCCACGCCCGCGGCTGAAGCCGGGTTCTGGCCAGTCACCAGCCGGTCGTCAACCACAACCTTCTCGGCAAAGACGTCAGCCAGGACGTGGCTCGCACCCTGTTCCTCAAGCCGGTCCGCCAAAAAGAACGGGATGACCTTGTCTTTCCCCGCGGCAACCTCCTCGTCGTTAGTGAAAGCGGCCACCTTCCGGCCCTCAACGAGGCGACGCCCGTTCGCCAATTCCACGTTCAGCAGGCCGGCCGGTCCGTGGCAGACCGCGCCCACCAAGCCGCCGGCGTCGTAGACGCTGGCAACCAGGTGCTGCAGGCCTTCGCTGTCCGGGAAGTCCCACATGGCGCCGTGACCGCCGACGAGGTAAACGGCGTCGTACTGTTCGGGATCAACGACGTCGACGCGCGCCGTGTTGTAGAGACCGGCGCGCGTCGCCTCGTCCTGCGTGAAGGCAACTTGGATAGGATCTTCTGAGTCCACCGCGTCGCGCGGGGGCTGGCCGCCCTGGATGGACGCGAAGTCGACGAAATGCCCGGAATCCTTAAAAATCTTCCAGGGATGTGCAGCCTCGGCCACGTTGTAGCCCGTCTTCTCTCCCGTATCGCCAATCTCGGAAATGCTGGTCAATACCATGAGGATTTTCTTCATGAAATGCTCCTTTCGTCCACCTTCAACCCTAGGCGAGTGCCTGGCAAACTGCCCAGCTCCATGGAAAATCTCACCCCGATCGACGCCGTCGCGAACGTCCAAAATTACACCGGGAGGGGACGCGATAAAGACTTGTACCCCGTTGCAGCAATGATTGCCCGGTCAGCAGCGGGTGGACGGGCCACCAACGATGACGGCCAGGACACCGAGGCCTGCATGAGCGGCCAGCACAGCGGGCAGAGGCGTAATGCCAATTTCGGCCAGTCCAGGGGCAGCCGTGCGCAGCCTCTGGACCAACTCCCGCGCCTGGGACTCATTACCGAAGTGATGGACGGCGGCTTTTGCCGTGCCGGGGGGCCTGCCCGCAACGTCCGCCAGCACCAGTTCCTCCAGACGGGCGATTGCCCGGGCGGCGGACCGCACCCGCTCAAGGGGTACGATTTTCCCGTCTTGGATGGAGAGCAGCGGTTTAATGGCGAAAACCGTTCCCAGCCATGAGGCCGCCGCCCCTATTCTGCCGCCGCGGCGCAATTGATCCAGGCTGGGGACATAAAAGTAAATACGGGCCGCAGCCAGCTCCTCTCCCGCTGCAGCGGCAACGCCGGCTGAATCCAGCCCTGCTGCAGCAGCGACCAACGCGCCCTGCACGGCAAACCCCTGCGCCATGCCCGCGGTTCGGCTGTCCACGACTTCCACGGGAAAGTCAACGCGCGAGGCCGCCAGGCGTGCGGCTTCCACTGTGCCGGACAATCCGCCGGAAATATGCACCGAAACGGCAGCGGCAAATCCCGCGGACCTGACCGCAAGATACGCGCGTTCAAACTGTCCAGGCGAGGGGCGGGAGGTCGTCACCGGCTCTCCGGCCGCCAGGGCGACGGCAATGGCCTCAGCAAGATCGTCCATGCCCTCACCAAATATTTCCGTTCCCACCAGTACCGGCATTGGCACGATCGTGAGCCGCCCGTCGTCGGGCAGAGCAGAAGCCCAGCCCAGCGGGAGTCCGGACGCGGAGTCGGTAATGACTGCCACATCGGGACGAACCGCCAGCGGATCCTGCCCGGGACGTCTACCGGCCAGCTGGTCGCGCAGCCAGGACAACACTGCAGGCTCACGCTGGGACATAATGCGGGGGCCTAAGCGGGAACGATGTTGACCAGTTTGGGGGCACGGACAATCACCGTACGCACCCCTCGACCGTCCAGAGCCTTGGCGACCGGTCCGGAGGCCATGGCCAGCGTGCGCAGCTCGTCCTCGGAAATATCGGGGGAAACTTCAAGCCGGTCCCGCACCTTGCCCTGGACCTGAACCACCGCCGTCACCGTCGTGCGGACCAACAGATCCGCATCCACTGCCGGCCAGCCAGCATTGGCCACGGACGCCTCGCGGCCGAGCCGGTTCCACAGGTCCTCTGCCGTGTACGGGGCAAAAAGGCTCAGAACGACGGCGACGGTCTCGGCTGCTTCCCGGACCGCCGGATCAGCTCCGCCGACACCAGCATCGATGACCTTGCGGGTTGCGTTGACCAGTTCCATCAGCTTGGCCACCACAACATTGAATTTGTGCTGCTTCATCAGTTCAGTCGCGTCCGCGATGGTCCGGTGAGTGACCGCGCGCAGGGCACGGTCCCCGCTTGCCGGATCGGCGCCGACGACGCTGGTCACATCGTTGCCTAACCTCCACGCACGTGCCAGGAACTTGACCGAACCCGATGGCGAGACGTCCGCCCAGTCCACCTCGTCCTCCGGGGGACCTGCGAACACCATGGTCAGCCGAATCGCGTCCACGCCATATTTGTCCAGTTGCTGGCCCAAGTCGACTCCGTTGCCCAGCGATTTACTCATCGCCTTGCCACCGTTGAGCACCTGCCCCTGGTTCAGCAGCGCGCTGAACGGCTCGTCGGCGTCGAGCATTCCCATGTCATGGATCACCTTGGTGAAGAACCGGGCGTAGAGCAGATGCAGAATCGCGTGCTCCACGCCGCCTACGTACTGCCCCACCGGCATCCACTGGTTGGCCTTCTGCGGGTCAAACGGCCCTCCCATGAACTCCGGGGAGGTAAAGCGCAGGAAATACCAGGAGGAATCGACAAACGTATCCATCGTGTCGGTGTCCCGCTTGGCCGGACCCTCGCAGCGGGGGCAGCGGACATTCACCCAGGCTTCCGCCGCCGCGAGCGGGGACGTGCCCTTGGGTGAGAGGTCCTCACCGCGCAGATCCGCCGGCAGCGTCACGGGCAGCTGCTCGTCCGGAACAGGAACTTCGCCGCAGGCACCGCAGTGGATGATCGGGATGGGCGTTCCCCAGAACCGCTGCCTGCTGAGCAGCCAGTCACGCAGCCGGAAATTGACGAACTTCTCCCCCGTACCGTGGCGTTGGAGAATGCCGATGGCGGCGGAAATGGCTTCGTCCTTGGCCAGACCGTCCAGCTCCCCCGAGTTCACCAGGATGCCCTCACCGGTAGCCGCAACGCCGGACACGGCAGGATCATCCTGGCCGGTGTCCAGCACCACGCGCACTGGCAGAGCAAAGGCCCGGGCAAAGTCCAGGTCCCGCTGGTCATGCGCCGGCACGGCCATAATGGCGCCGGTACCGTAGTCCGCCAGCACATAATCAGCGGCCCAAACCGGGAGCTTCTCACCGTTGAGCGGATTGACCGCGTACCGCCCGGTGAACACCCCGGTCTTCTCGCGTTCGGTGGACTGTCGCTCGATCTCGCTGAGCTTTTTGACCTGCTCGCGGTATTCGATCAGCGTTCGGGAGTGTTCCGCGGTCACCAGCTGTTCGGCCAGGGGCGCGTCGGCTGCGACCACGAAAAAGGTGGCACCGTAGAGCGTGTCCGGCCGCGTGGTGAAAACCGGAACCTCGTGTTCGGGCTGGTCGTGCGTTGCCTCGATGACAAAGCGCACATGGGCGCCCTCGGAACGGCCAATCCAGTTGCGCTGCATCGCCAGGACGCGCTCCGGCCAGTGCCCCTTGAGCTCGTTCATATCATTGAGCAGCCGGTCCGCGTACTCGGTGATCCGGAAGTACCACTGGTTCAGGGATTTCTTGGTGACCTGCGTACCGCACCGTTCGCAGGCACCGTTGACCACCTGTTCGTTGGCCAGCACGGTCTGGTCCTTCGGGCACCAATTGACCGGAGAATTCTTCCGGTAAGCCAGTCCCCGCTCGTAGAAGCGTTTAAACAGCCACTGAGTCCAACGGTAATACTCCGGATCGGAGGTCTGCAGCCGTCTGGACCAGTCCACCGAGATGGCGTAGCGGCGGAAGGATGCGGCCTGCGTATCAATATTGGCGTAGGTCCACTCGCTGGGGTGGGCGTTGCGGGCGATGGCGGCGTTCTCCGCCGGCAGACCAAAGGAGTCCCAGCCGATCGGGTGCAGCACATCAAAGCCCTGCTGGCGCCAGTAGCGCGCCATAACATCGCCCATCGCAAAGGCCTCGGCGTGCCCCATATGCAGATCGCCCGAGGGGTAGGGGAACATGTCCAGCACGTAGCGGCGTTCCTTCGAACCATCGTCCAGCGGCGTGAAGATTTTAAGATCGTCCCAGACAGCAGGCCATTTAGCCTCCATCTGTGCGAAGTTATAGACGCCCTGCTCGTCTTTTTCTGCCTCAGTCCGGGACTGCACGCTCACGTATCCTGCCTTTACACTCATGATTGGCCTGTTGGCGAATTGCCTTCTTCACGCACAAAAGCCCCTCGACGCCGCACATAACAACATCACAGCAGCAAGGGGCTAGCCAAGGAAGTAAGCCATATAGCCAGACTACCGCATGGGCAGAATCCGGAGTCGAGGAAACAGTGGCGGCGGAGCCGCTGATTTATGTAGGCGACGTCAGAGGCCGAGGAACGAGGCCAGTCGCCGGGAAATCAGCGGTCCGCCGCCGCGTAGCGGCACCGGGCACTTACCTTACGTCGGCGTCAACCCAATCCATCGACTTCGTGACAGCCTTCTTCCACAACCGCAGTTGCCGGTCCCGCTCGTCGGCGTCCATATTCGGCTCCCAACGCTTGTCCTCAGACCAGTTCTTGGCCAGCTCCTCGGTATCCTTCCAGAAACCAACCGCCAGCCCGGCCGCATAGGCAGCACCGAGGGCCGTCGTTTCGGTCACCTTCGGCCGGATGACAGGGATCCCGAGGATGTCCGCCTGGAACTGCATCAGTGCATCGTTGGCGACCATGCCGCCGTCGACCCGCAGATCCTCCATGTCAACCCCGGCATCGGCGTTAGCCGCATCGAGCACCTCGCGGGTCTGGAATGCCGTGGCCTCCAATGCCGCCCGGGCAATGTGGCCCTTGTTGGCAAAGCGCGTGAGCCCCACCATGACACCGCGCGCATCGCCCTTCCAATACGGTGCGAAGAGTCCCGAGAACGCCGGCACAATATATACGCCGCCGTTGTCCTCCACCGTGCGGGCAAGCTTTTCCACCTCTGGCGCGCTGGAAATCAGTCCCAAGTTATCGCGCAGCCACTGGATCAGCGAACCGGTGACGGCAATGGAACCCTCCAATGCGTAAACCGGCTTTGCGTCGCCAAGGCGGTAGCAGACGGTGGTGAGCAGCCCGTTCTTGGAGTGCACAATCTCCTCGCCGGTATTGACGATCAGGAAGTTGCCGGTCCCGTAGGTGTTCTTGGCGCCGCCCTTTTCAAACGCCGCCTGACCGAAGGTAGCCGCCTGCTGGTCCCCAAGGATTCCTGCAACAGGGACCTCGCGCAGCAGCTGAGAGGTGTGCACCGTACCGTAGACCTCGGAGGAGGACTTGATTGCGGGCATCATCGAGCGCGGAACCCCGAAGGCAGCCAGGATGTCATCATCCCAGGACAGCGTCTCCAGATCCATGAACATGGTGCGGGAGGCGTTGGTGACGTCGGTGATATGCACGCCGCCGTCGGTGCCGCCCGTCAGATTCCAGGTGACCCAGCTGTCGGTGTTGCCGAAGATCAGGTCCCCCGCCTCGGCCTTTTCCCGTGCGCCGTCCACATTGTCCAGGATCCATTTGATCTTGGTGCCGGAGAAGTAGGTGGCCAGCGGCAGGCCGACCTTTTGCTTGAAACGCTCGACGCCGCCGTCGGCCGCCAGCTCGTCAACGATGGATTGCGTGCGGGTGTCCTGCCAGACGATCGCGTTGTAGACCGGTTTGCCCGTGGTCTTATCCCACACGACGGCCGTTTCACGCTGATTGGTGATGCCGACGGCGACAATATCGTGCCGGGTCAGGTTCGCCTTGGACAGGGCGGTCCCGATCACCTCACGGGTGTTGTCCCAGATTTCGACGGCGTCGTGCTCCACCCATCCGGCCTTCGGAAAAATCTGCTCGTGCTCCTTTTGGCCGCTGGAGACGATGTTGCCGTCGTGGTCGAAAACGATCGCCCGGCTGCTGGTGGTTCCTTGATCGATAGCAATTACATATTGAGACATCATTGTTTCCTTCTGCTATGCCTGCGTTGAACAGGTGTGTCTGCTGTTAACGTACTCCTGTGCTTACTTGACCAACAGCGGCATGATCTGCACGCCAATTCCGGCCAGCACTCCGCCGATCAGCGGACCGACTACCGGCACCCAGGAGTAGCTCCAGTCGCTGGAACCCTTGCCCTTGATCGGCAGGAAGGCGTGTGCAATACGAGGCCCGAGGTCACGGGCCGGGTTGATGGCGTAACCGGTCGGTCCACCGAGGGAGGCGCCAATTCCGACGACGAGGAGGGCAACCGGCAGTGGGCCAAGACCTGCGGCACTCTTGCCGAAGAGCAGGATGACAAACACCAGCACGAAGGTGCCGATGATTTCGGTCACTACGTTCCAGCCGTAGTTACGGATGGCCGGACCGGTCGAGAAGACGCCCAGTTTTGCCGCGGCGTCGGGCTCGGCGTCAAAGTGCTGCTTGTATGCCAACCAGCAGAGGACGGCACCAATGATGGCACCGATCATTTCTCCACCTAAGGATGTGAAGACGCTGCCGGCGTTGACCGCGACACCGGGGGCAAATTCCTTCGCGCCGCTGACCAGCACACCGATGGTCACTGCGGGGTTGAGCTGGGCGCCGGATTTGGCCGCGACGAAAACGCCGGCCATCACGGCAAGACCCCAGCCAAAGTTGACCATCAGGAACCCGCCGGCGTTACCTTTTGTGCCCCGCAGGGCAACGTTCGCTACAACGCCGCAACCGAGCAGCGTCAACATCATGGTTCCCATTATTTCCGATAGGAACACAATTCCAAGAGACATCCTTGACTCCTTTATCTATTCTGTTGTCAGAATCTATTCTGTTATATACGGGTTCATTGTAAAGCGGCCCGAACGTGAACCACCGTTCTTGCACCTTTTCCCATCGATTTCCCTGCAAATATCTTCCAGGGGACGGGATTCAGGCGATCAGGCTTTTATCCTGGACGCCGTGAAAACGGTGCAGAATATCCTGCGCGTGCTGTATCTCGTCGGCGCAGCGGGAGGCGTCCCACCCCAATGGGCCGGCCAGCGCCTGCGCTGTTTCGGTCAGCAGGTCGGCGGTGACCAGCCCTCGGAAAGCGAGCGAGGTGCGCCGGATCAGCACGTCAATGAGGTGGCCGATCTGCTCGTGCTCCACCATGAAGGCGATCTCACGGCTGCTCAGTTCGGGGGTGGAGTCAAAGACCCGGTCTGCTCCATCCTGACCCGATGGCCCGTTCTGCAGGTACGCGATCACTTCGGTGGCCCTGGTGCCGTAGCGGGTGAGGAGAACACCCGCCCGGGTCGCATCCAGGGTGGGCGTGACGTGGCCGCGGATCCACGCTTCGATTCCCGCATCCGTACACGGGAATCCGGCGCCGCCGCCAATGGCGAGCTTGGCGGTGCTGACCTTGCGTTCGCTGCCCAAAATGGCGAGCACATCGTCGGCCATGTGCTCCGACAATGCCCGGAAGGTGGTCCATTTTCCGCCCACCAGGCTCAACGTGGACACCTTCCTGCCGCCGCTTGCCTTCCCACCGAGGGTCACCTCACTGCGTTCGATCCGGTAATCCCTGGACACAAATCCGGGCTGCGTTTCATCATGGCGGGGCAGCGGACGCACGCCGGCGAAACTATAGACGATGTTCCCGCGGTCCATCGGGATCGAGGGAAAAACATGCCCGATGAGCTCGAAGAAGTAGTCCACTTCCTCCGGCGTGCAGACCGGAGTCTCGGTCATGTCGGCGTCGATGTCGGTGGTGCCGACCAGGACGCGGTCGCCCATCGGGTAGATCAAGACGATCCGGCCATCGGTGTGCTCGAAGAAGATTTCCCGCCCGTTGCAGGCTGCGAGCAGCTCCGGATGGTCCAGCACGATGTGCGAACCCTTGGTACCGCCCATATACCGGGTGGCTCCGCCCAACACGGCATTGGTCTGATCCACCCACGCGCCCGTGGTGTTAACCACGACGTCGGCCGTAAAGCTGAACGACTTGCCGGTGAGCTGATCGGTGAGTTCGACGCCGTCGTCCGTCACCGCTGTAGCGCCCACATAGTTGATGGCGCGTGCTTGGCTGACACCGGCCGTATTGTCGCCGGCACCGGTGGTACCACCGCCTGCGGCACCTGCCTTTTCGCCGTCCTGCAGCACGTCCAGTGTCAACCGCTCCGGATTGTGCACCGACGCGTCAAAATACGTTGCCGCGTACTTAATCTCCGGATTCAGCTTCGGCAGTTCGGACAGGGCCGTTTTGCGGCCCATGAACTGATGCCTCGGTACCGAACCGCCATTGCGGGAAAACGAATCATAAAGAGTCAGGCCGGCCTTGATCAGGAAGGCTCCGCGCTCCACGTGTTTGCCCTGCTGCTTATGCGTCAGGAACCGCAGCGGGGCGGCCAAAATACCGGAAAAAGTACTAAAAATCGGAATGGTTGTTTTCAGCGGCTTGACGTAGTGCGGTGCAATGTTGAGCAGGCCATTTCGCTCGACCACCGACTCCTGCACCAGACGGAATTCCCCGTTCTCCAGATAGCGGATGCCGCCGTGGATCATGTGCGATGACGCTCCGCTGGCCCCTTGGCAATAGTCACCACGCTCGACGAGGGCCACATCGATTCCCTGCAGGGCCAGGTCGCGGAAAGTCCCGACTCCGTTGATGCCGCCGCCAATGATCAGGACCTGGGCGTGCGGTCTGTCGCGCAGCTGCTCCACGCCTGCGCGTGCGGCGGGTTCCGCTGCCGGGGAGTCCTGCCCCTTGGTATTCTGCTTTTCTGCTCCGGCGGGTGTGCCGGCCGATCCGGTGATACTCAATGTGACCCCTTCGAGTCCCGAAGTTTGCGCCGTTGGGCGCCTTCTCCCACTATTGTTGGGACAGTTGGAAAATATAGTCAACAGGTATGCACAAACGTGCAGAACGGAGGAGCGGCCATGCCCGCCAAGCGAAGCGCAGCCTCGCAGAGCCTTCGGGCAGCACAGATGTATTACCTGCAGGATCTGACGATGGATGCGATTGCACGCGAACTGCGTACCTCACGCTCGACGGTCTCCCGGTTGTTATCCGCTGCGCGAGAGAGCGGGCTGGTGCAGATCCAGATCCGCAGTCCACAGGACAGCGCGCCGGAGCTGGAACGTGCCCTCCGCAGCAGATTCAGGGTCGACGTCCATGTGGTGCCCGTACTCGATACGCTCAACGAGGCGGAGGTGCTGGAACGGGTCTGTATTCAAGCAGCTCGCCTGATTAGCCCGCTGGTGGATTCCAGCGCCGTGATTGGAGTTGCCTGGGGTTCGACCGTGAGCACGCTAAGCCGCCACCTGACCCGGAAAATTACACATGGCAGCACGATTGTGCAGCTCAACGGGGCGGGAAATACGCAAACCACGGGCATTACTTATGCCAGTGAAATTATGCGCCGTTTCGGTAATGCCTACGAAGCCAAGGTGGAACAATTTCCCGTTCCCGCATTCTTTGACCATGCGGAAACCAAGACGCTTATGTGGGATGAACGCAGCGTGCGGAGAATACTTGATCTGCAGGCACGGATGACGATGGCGATATTCGGCGTCGGTTCCATCGATGCGGACATTCCCAGCCATGTCTATTCCGGTGGATACCTTGACGAGACGGACCTTGACTCGCTCTCAGCCGGGAATGTGGTCGGCGATGTAGCCACGGTGTTCTTCCGCGCGAACGGATCCTCCGACGGCATTGCCATGAACCTGCGCTCCAGTGGTCCCGACCTGGATGTGCTGCGCACGGTGCGCCGACGCGTGTGCGTTGTCTCCGGGGCGTCAAAGATCAGTGGTCTGCGTGGAGCGCTCGCAGCCGGATTGGCCACGGACCTCATTCTTGATGAGACCACCGCACGAATCCTTGTGGATCCGGACACAGCGGGGGCAGCGGAATTCAGCACGGCAGAGCATCGGGACTATTCGAGCTAACGCCCTCTTCCCCCGGCGCGCAGGCAGATAGCGCGGCCCCCCTTAGTGCGCGCAGGCATTGCAGCCCGGCTTAGGACAACACGTCCTTGCTGGCAAATCTGCCATAGGCCAGCGCACCAAAAACAGCAATATATCCGGCCTGCAGCCAGGCATTGGCGCCGAAGGAACTCCACGACACGGGTTGGCGCAGCAGGTCAGCGAAGTCGAACCAATAATGGCTGAAGAGCCACGGATGCAGCCACGTGACCTGCGGCAGCGCGTCAAGTACAGCGGACACCACCGTGAGGACTATCGTCGCGGCCATCGCGCCGACCGGCACGTCTGTGAGCGTCGAAATAAAGAGCCCGACGGCGGCGAGCCCCACGAGCGAGACCATCACGTAAGCTGCCACCAACAGCAGGCGCAGCACCGATGCACCGACGCCAATCGTGTCACCGGAAAGCAGCGTCACCGGGCCAACGGGGAACAGCAGGACGCCAACAACTGCTCCCGGCACGGCAACGGCCAGGGTCGCCGCAATGCAGAACGCCAGTGCTGCGGCGTATTTGACCAACAGCAGACGAACTCGTCCCGCCGGCGCCACCAAAAGGTACCGCAACGTGCCAAGGCTCCCTTCCCCGGCGATGGTGTCGCCGGCGACCACGGAAATGGTCAGCGGCAGGAACAGCGGGATGGAAACTACGAGCCCCGTGACACCGACGAACAGCCCATTCTGCGTGACACGGTCCAAAAACGCCGGCCCGCGACCCGGCGTACCCGGCCCGGAAGAGAGCCGAACTACGACGGCGATGAGGACCGGAACCGCCGCGAGCACCAGCAGCATCGCCCACGTTCGCCGGCGTCCAAACAACATCTGCAATTCCGAGGCCAGCAGGGGCCATCCCGCCCGAGCCCAGCCTGCCGTGGCAGGCCGGTCACGGGGCGGATTGGAGTCATTGGGCAGACTGGGGTCACTGGGCAACATCAAACCCCTCCCCGGTCAGCGCTACGAACCTGTCCTCCAGGCTGCTTCCCAGCACTGCAAAACCCCGCACCCGCACTCCCGCTGCGACCAGGGCGCAGACGATCTCCTCAGGCTTGGGCGCACGCCCGGACGCCAGGCTTTCCTGTAGCCCGGCGGCGTAAACCGGCCCGCCAGCGAGGTCCGGTCCGCCAGGATGCACAGCCAACACGGCCGTGACCAGGCCGTCGGCTGCGTCGGCGGCCGCCGGCCGGCCTGCGTCTTCCGCCGCCAGACCCAGGCCCGCCAGCACGCGCCGCGCCGCTTCCGCGTCCGGCGTTCGGACCTGCACCCGGGACGTGCCCGACCGGCGCAATTCATCGAGAGTGCCCTGGGCCACCAGCCTCCCGGCGCTCATCACCGCCGCATGTGTGCACATCTGCTCCACCTCGCCAAGAAGGTGGCTGGATACGAACACCGTCGTGCCCCCGGCGGCCAGTAGACGCACCAAGGCACGGACCTCCCGGGTTCCCTGCGGGTCCAGCCCATTCGTCGGCTCATCCAGGACCAGCAGTTCCCGTGGTGCCAGCAAGGCATTCGCGATGCCCAGCCTCTGCTTCATCCCCAGGGAATACGCACGGACTTTTTTACCCGCCGCCTGCGTCAGCCCGACGCGCTCGAGCGCCAGGTGCACCCGGGCTGCGCGCGTTCTGGACGGCGCGTCGCGGTCCGCAGTATCGAGCCGGTGCAGGTTCGCTGCACCGGAGAGGAACGGATAGAACGCCGGTCCTTCGATCAGCGCACCTACCAGCGGCAATACCTCCCGGAGGCTGCGGGGCATATCCCGTCCCAACACCCGGGCCTGCCCGCTCGTCGCAGCGGCCAAGCCGAGCAGCATCCGGATGGTCGTTGTCTTCCCGGACCCGTTTGGTCCGAGGAAACCGAACACGGCACCGCGTGGAACGGCCAAATCAATGCCGTTTACTGCCACTTGGTGCCCGAACGTCTTGGTCAGCCCACGGGTTTCTATCGCCAGTTCAGCGGAACGTTCTTCGGCGGTCACCGCTCGGCGGCCGCGGACTGCAGTCGCGCCAGCGGAACCGACCCCGCGAAAATCCGCCCGTCGTTGGTCAGCAAAACGTTCACCAGCGATGTGGAAATCAACCGGCCGCCGTCGACCGCCTGTGCCGCGTGCCCGAGCAGCGGCGACGCCGTCAGATCGGCCGGCATTGCGGTTGCCGGCAGTGCGATCACGGTATCCCAGCCCTGGCCGGAAACCGTGTGCGCGGGAGTCGCGCTGCCACTGTTCCCACCGGGAGCACGGGGCTCCCCCGGCGGCCGCTCGTCAGCCTGCTGCGGGCGTGTGCGTTGGGTGATGTGGGCGCCGGGCGGCGGCGTGAAGGCGAACAGATCGGCCGACGGCGCCTGCAGGACGAGGTCGGTGAAAACCAGCCGGAAGGCAGGCTTCTCCTGGCCCCTGGCCTGCACGGCCACGCTCAGCGGCAGCCCGGTCTGGGAGTCGACCGCAATCGAAACCGATCCAACTAGCGTGTCCGCACTGCGTGGAGTGAGCACCAGAGCATAGGCCGGGCGTCCGGCCACCGAGGTGTCCTGGCCCACCGTCACGGTTGTGCTGGCATCAAGGGCGGCCAGCATGCGCTGCGCCAGTTGATCAGGCGTTTGCAGCTGCGGCGTCGCGGCAGCAGTTTTCCCTTTTAGGCCGGCGGCAGGGAGTGTTTCGTGAGTTACCGAGTTGTCCTTGGAACTGTACGTCCATACCTCATTTCCATGTCGGATCACGTCCCGCTCGGCGAGCTGATCCATCACCTGCACACGGGCGTTTGCCGGACCGTCAAGATAAATCCGCGCGGTGTGTGGGGCAGCCAGCAAGTCAAGAGCAGAGGCCATGTCGGCGCTCGACGACGGCGCACCGGCGGGCAGCTGCGGCAGTCCCAGCTCCGACGTCTGTTCCAGCGTCCCCGACAGTGCCCTCACGGTATCTGCACCGACCATCGCCAACACCTGCTCCGGCGTTTTCGCCGGCAGATTATCTGCCGCGCTCGCCTGAAAGGACCCGGCCAGCGCACCGGCGGCGATAACCGCAGGCACCACAACCGCAGGGAGCCAGCGTAGCCATAGTCGGGTCATGATGGATCGCTCATCAAAGCAAGCCTCGGATTCGGCAATTCATGCACCAACTTTACGCCGCGGGGACACGACTTCATAGGGGGCCTCCCGCGCTGCACCGATCCGGACCTCCGGCTCGGTAGAGTCGTAGTCATGCGACAAGTGCCCAACGTGACCCTGAACAACGGTGTAGAGATCGGGCAGCTGGGGTACGGGGTCTACAAGGTCCCGGCCGCGGACAGCTTTGCCCTCGTCAGCCAGGCGCTGGAGGCCGGCTACCGCAGCATCGATACCGCCGCGCTGTACGCCAATGAAGCGGGAGTGGGCCGGGCGGTCCGGCAGGCCACGGGCGACGGCGGTCCGCTCAGCCGCGAGGGCGTCGTTGTCACCACCAAAGTCTGGAATGACAGCCACGGATTTGACCGCACCCTGACTGCCTTTGATGAATCCCTGCACAAGCTCGGGCTCGAATATGTGGATCTGTACCTGATTCATTGGCCGTGCCCGGAGCAGGACCTGTATATCCAGACCTACCGTGCCCTCGAGCGGCTATACCACGACGGCCGCGTCCGGGCGATCGGCGTCTGCAATTTTGAACCGGAACATCTGCGCAGGCTGCTGGACGCCACCGATGTGGTGCCCGCCGTCAATCAGGTGGAGCTGCATCCCTGGCTGCAGCAGAATGAAGTGCGGGCCGTCAATCGCGAGGCCGGCATCCTGACCGAGGCGTGGAGTCCGCTGGCCCGCGGCCAGCTGCTGACCGACCCGGTGCTGTTAAGGATTGCAGCCGGGCTCGGACGCAGCGTAGCCCAAGTGGTTTTACGCTGGCACATCCAGCTCGGCAATATCGTCATTCCGAAGGCCAGCTCGCCGGCCCGGATCCGGGAGAACCGGGACATTTTTGATTTCCAGCTCGACGACGGCGCCATGGCCGCCATTGCGGCTCTGGACCGTGGCCATCGGTCCGGATCTGATCCGGGCCGGGTCAATTAGCTTAGGTCCATGAGCACGGTCAATGGGTAAGGTCGATGAGCAGGGTCGATTGACTACCCCGGCGGCTCCCCCTGCACCCCGATCTGAAACGGACGGCTTCTCGTTGACAGACATCACAGTAGACCTCGACGCCCGGCGCAGCCGGCACACGGTGACCATCCGCGGCGCACGGATCGACTACTGGCAGTACTCTGCGGCCCCGACTGGCACGCAGCTCACCGCAGTGCAGGAGCCGCGGACCCTATTGGTGGTGCACGGCTTCCGAGGTGACCATCATGGCCTGGAACGGGTTGTTGAACAGCTGCCGGGAGTACGTGTCATCATGCCCGATCTTCCCGGTTTCGGCACCTCGGCCGCACTCATCGATGCGCCCCATGACGTGCCATCCTACGGTCGATTCCTTGCTGACTTTATGGCGGCACTGGACCTGGGCCCGGGCACCGTTTTGCTCGGACATTCGTTCGGCTCAATTGTCGCCAGCCACTTCGTGGCAGAGCACCCGGGAAAAGTCCGCGAGCTGATTCTGATTAATCCGATCGCAGCACCCGCTCTGGAGGGGCCCAAAGGCATCCTCTCCAAACTGGCCGAGTTTTACTATCTGGCCTCCGCCCGGCTTCCGGCCAGGGCGGGGAACGCGCTGCTGCGAAGCAAGACCATCGTGCACCTCATGAGCGTCACGATGGCCAAAACCAAGGACCAGGCGCTGCTGCGTTTCATCCACCAGCAGCACCACGCTTACTTCTCGCTCTTCGCCGACCGCGGCATGCTGCTGCAGTCATTTCGCGCCTCGGTCGGAGGAACCGTCCGACAGGTGGCTTCGCAGCTGACCCTGCCGGTCCTGCTGATCGCCGGAGCCGAGGACGAAATCGCCACCCTGCCCACGCAGTACAAACTGCTGGAGCTCCTGCCGGACGCCAAGCTGGTGGTGATTCCCGCCGTCGGCCATCTAATCCATTACGAGACTCCTGTTCCGGCGGCCGGCGCCATCGTGGCTTTCCTGGCGCAGCGGCCGGAATCCTCCGCCGCGCAACCGGGGCAGAGCGCATGAGTGCGGATAACGACGCCAAGACGGGAAAGCTGAAGATCGTCATAGACGCACGCTTTACCCGGTTTGACCATCACGACGGCATCAGCCGCTACGGCGCCTCCCTGATTGCCGCCGTCGCACCTCTGGCGGACGTGACCATGCTGATCAGCGATGACCGCCAGCTGGCGCTGCTCCCCGACGTGCCGTACGCGAAAATCAGCAGTCCGTTGTCGCCGCGGGAGCTTTTTGTGGCCCGCCGGGTCAACGGCCTTAGCCCCGACATGGTCTTCTGTCCAATGCAGACTATGGGCAGCTGGGGACGCAAATATCCGCTGGTGCTCACACTGCACGACCTGATTTATTATGAGCATCCGGCACCGCCGGGCTTTCTGCCCGCACCGGTGCGCCTGCTCTGGCGGCTGTACCACAAGGCGTACTGGCCCCAGCGGCTGCTGCTCAATCGTGCCGATGTGGTGACCACCATCAGCACGACCACCGAGTCGCTGATGCGCCAGCACCGCTTGACCCGGCGGCCGGTGCGGATTATCGGGAACGCGCCACAGGATCAAAGGGCCCCGCGCAGCCCCTCTGTGCCGCCGGAAAAGGCACTGATTTACATGGGGTCCTTCATGCCTTACAAGAACGTCGAGACACTGATCCGCGGGATGGCAGGATTGGACGGGTTTTCCCTCCACCTACTCAGCCGGATCACTGACCAGCGGCGGGCTGAGCTGGAGCCGCTGGTGCCTGCGGGGGCGCAGGTTATTTTCCATAATGGCGTGAGCGACGCCGAATACGACGAGCTGCTGCTGCGCGCGACCGCGCTGGTGACGCTGTCCAAGGCAGAAGGCTACGGACTGCCGCTGGTGGAGGCCATGTCGCTGGGGACACCGGTGGTGGTCAGCGACACGCCAATCTTCAAGGAGGTGGGCGGCGACGCGGCCTCCTATGTAGCGGCCGACTCGCCCGCCGGCTTTGCCGCCGCCGTCCTTGCCCTCGCCGATCCCGAAATCTGGAGCCAGCGGTCCACCGAGTCCGTGCTGCAGGCAGCCAAATTCAGCTGGGACACCTCGGCGCGTGAGCTGCTGGAGATTGCCGAGGAACTTAGCACCCGGCGCCCACGGCTTTAGCCGGACGCAAAGCTACAGCACATCCAAGCCGTCGCATCTGACCTGCACTGGTGTGCCGCTGCGTTTGGCCGCGTTCGCCGCCTTAAGTGCCCGCAGCGAAGCGATGATCCGCGGGGCCAGCGTGTAGGAAAAGAAAAGCAGCGTCCGGTATTCGGCCTCCTCATCGCCGTCCTGCGAGCTGCCGGATCGTGGTCTCTGCAGACCGGGCGCCACCGGCGCGGGCCCGATCACCCGAACCTCGGCGGGAACGTCGAGCTGGCCCACGAATGCTTCCACGGCAGACTCCGGCCCGGTGATGGAGGCAATACGGGTAGCCGGCGGAAGCCCTAATTCCTGCCGGAGGGCCAGCTCGCGCTCGGCGTAACCGGCGGGGTCCCAGCGAACCAAGGCACCGACTACTTGGGCGTCGTCCGCTGTCACCACCACCACTCCGCCCTCCTTCGCCGGTCGAACCAGCGCGCTCGCGTTGAACCACCGGCGCAGGGCGTCCTCGCCGGAGCGCAGGGACTCGCGCCGCAGCAAGGTGTCCCCGTCGAGCAGGAGAGCCGCGGCGTACCCGGCCGGCGCCAGCGGTTCGGCACCCACCGTCGCCACCACCAGCGCGGGTTTGTCCGGAATCCGGGCCTTTACATGATCTCCCGCAGAGGCAAGGACCGTCACACCCGGAAAAGCCCTGCCGAGTTCCTCTGCTGTCCGCCCGGCCCCGACGACAACGCGGCGCAGTTCCCGTGAACCGCAGGTGGGACAGCTGTGATCATTCCCCGGGGCGGCGCACCAGCGGCACGCCAGGACGGCACTTTGGTTGCCTCGCGCCGGAAGTTCCATCAGCGGGCCGCCGCAAGTCAGGCAGCGCGCCGATTCCCGGCAACGCTGACAGGCCAGACTCGGCGCGTACCCGGCACGTGCCACCTGGACCAGGACCGGCCCCCGTTTGAGCGCTTCCTTCGCGCTCTGCCACGCCCGCTGCGGCAGTCGGGCGACGGCGGCCAACGGATCACGTGCCTGTTCAAAGCTGTCGGCCGTGCTAATGATCCGCGCCGTCACAGCACGCGCGAGGGTGCGCTCCGGGTAAATTGGCTGGGCCCATCCGCTGTTGAGCAGCCGCTGAGCCTCCGTGCTCCGGGTGTGGCCCGCGAGCAGCAGCGCGGCACCGTCCTGACCGGCGCGCAGCAGCAGCACATCGCGGGCGTGCTGATACGGCGCCCGCCGCTCGACATGCAGGTCATCGCCGTCGTCCCAGCAGCAAAAGAGCCCGGGATTCGTGACCGGTGCAAAGGCCGCAGATCTGGTTCCGAGCACCACTGTCACCTCCCCGCTAAGGACCCGCAGAAAATTCCGGTAGCGCAGGTTAGGGCCGTCTTCCGCCGTCAGCCGGACGAAGGAATCTGCCGGCAGCACTGCGGCGACGGCCTGCTCAAGCAGGAGCAGGTCCCGCTGATCGGGCACGACGGCGACGGCGCCCCTTCCTGACGCGTGGCAGGTGGCGATGGCGTGGGCCACTTGGTGGTGCCAGGAGTTTTTGCCGAAACCCTGCAGCGCGGACAGAACTCCGCGCGGGTTCCCGCCGGCAGCCAGATGGCTTAGAAAGGCACCGGCGTTGCGGTATCCCTGAAAGAGTGACGGCGACGGCGGCTGCGGCTGCGACGGCGGCTGCGTGTTCAAAGCAGGAGCCGGTGCCTCGGTGGTGGGCCCGTATTGCTTATCGGCGTATTGCTTATCCAGGCTCGCCACCCGCGGAGGGACGGCTACACGGAGCACGTCGCTGACGGTCCCCGCATAGCGTGCAGCCACCGCTTCGGCCAGCATGAGCACGGACGGCGTCAGCACCGGAACGGAACTGACTATCTTGGTCAGGGGCGTGAGGCGACTGCTTTCCGAGGTTTCGGCGCGGGAAGTGAGGAATCCATTCAGATTCTGGCCCGCAAACCTGACCTTGACGCGCACTCCTGGCTGCGCCTGCCCGGCGAGCTCGGCAGGAACGCTGTAATCAAAGAGCCGGTCCAGATGCGGCAGGGACGACTCGATCAGCACCCGTGCCACAGGCAAGTACTTGGCCAGCACCACCGCGCTATAGGGGTCAGGTTTGGGCTGATGCGTCACAAACCCCTGCAGCAGCGAGGGCTGAACAACGGAGCCGCCATCGGCCGGCATGATCAGCTCCTTCACTACTGCGGTTTACTTCGCTGCTTCACGCGACCGCTGTGCTTCACGTTTGCGTTTCACATCCGTAACTTGCGCCGGTGGTTCACATCCGTAATTGCCGTCCGTGCATCCCTAATTGGCGGCCGGGCATCCCGTCTGTACTTCACACCGGTGGACTACCAGTCACGCTCAGCTGACCACGGCCCGCAGACATCGGTACCGCACGCCGGAACTAGGCGTTAAAGAACGTCTTCAGGGCGTCCACCCGGTCGAGGTTCTCCCAGGTGAAGTCAGGGTCATCGCGGCCAAAGTGCCCGTGCGCTGCGGTTTTGGCATAGATCGGCCGCTTGAGCTGCAGGTCATTGATGATCGCCTGCGGACGGAGGTCAAAGATCTCGTCGATGGCATCGCTGATCCGGTCGGGGTCCACCGTTTCCGTGCCAAAAGTCTCCACATATGTTCCCACCGGCCGTGCCTGCCCGATCGCGTAGGCAATCTGGATCTCCGCCCGGCTCGCCAGTCCGGCGGCCACCACGTTCTTGGCTACCCAGCGCATGGCGTAGGCTGCGGAGCGGTCCACCTTGGACGGGTCCTTGCCGGAGAATGCCCCGCCGCCATGCCGTGCCATACCCCCGTAGGTATCCACAATAATTTTGCGTCCGGTCAGTCCGGCATCCCCGACAGGTCCGCCAACCACGAAAGGACCTGCCGGGTTCAGGATGTTCTTGACGTGCGAAATGTCCAGGTTGGACTTCGCCAGCACGGGATCGATCACGTAGCGCGCCAAATCCTCACGCAGCTGCCCCAACGGCGCTTCCTGCGCATGCTGGCTGGAAATGACGACGGTCTGCACGGAAACGGGTTTGTCGCCGTCGTATCCTACTGTCACCTGGGTCTTACCATCCGGACGAAGATAGGACAGCAGCCCCGATTTTCGGACCTCCGCCAACCGTTCGGACAGTCGGTGCGCCAAATAGATCGGCGTCGGCATGAACTGTGCGGTTTCATCGCTGGCATAGCCGAACATAATGCCCTGGTCGCCGGCCCCCTGCTGGTCGTACTCATCCAGCGCTGTCCCCTCGCGGACTTCCAGAGCGTTGAAAACGCCGTCGTAAATGTCCGGGGACTGCTGGCCGATCGAGACCGAAACGCCGCACCGTGCACCGTCAAAGCCGTTGGCCGAGGAGTCGTAGCCAATGTTCAAAATCGTCTGGCGGACCAGATGCGGGATCTCCACGTAGGCCTCGGTGGTGACTTCACCCGCCACATGGACAAGGCCCGTCGTAGCCATTGTTTCAACCGCTACCCGTGAATTTGGGTCCTTCGCGAGCAATGCATCCAGGATCGAGTCGCTGATCTGGTCGCAGATTTTGTCCGGGTGACCTTCGGTCACGGATTCGGAGGTAAACAGGCGCATACGGCCTTTAGCTGAAGTCACTTATCCACTCTACTTCCTTCAGTGGCACCGTCCGGGGCGCAGGTCACGGATGGTCACGGCCCAGAGACCGACGGCGGCAACCCCGTGCCGACAGCGGGGAACCCTGCGGATGGCGGAGCACCTGTGCCGACGGCGGTAAATTTTATGTGGCAGTCAACCGGTCGCTGACCAGGGAGATGACGGCACCCGCGACGTCGGTTTTACTGCCCGCCGCTATCACCGGCTCAACGCCGCTGCAATCGAGAATGACCACCTCGGTTTGATCAAGGCCGAAGACCTTGTCGACACCGACCTGGTTGACGACCAACAGGTCGCATCCCTTGCGTTGCAGCTTTGCCCGGGCATACTCCAGAACGTCGGATTGTTCGTCTCCGGTTTCTGCGGCGAAGCCCACAATAATCTGCCTTCGCCCGGTGCGTGTCCGGTCGCGGACCAACTCGAGAAGGACATCCGGGTTCCGGACCAGTGTTATGACCGGATCGGCGACGTCGTCTTGTTTCTTGATTTTGCTTGCAGACGCATGCGCCGGCCGGAAATCCGCTACAGCAGCGGCCATAATCACCACGTCGGAGTCCTCCGCAGCGCTCAGCGCCGCGTCCCGGAGTTCTAAAGCCGTTTCCACCGTGATCAGCTCCACCCCGGTCGGAACCGCAACGTCCATGTGGGCGGCGATCAAGCGGACTTTGGCCCCGGATTGCAGGGCCGCTGCGGCCAGCGCAACGCCTTGCTTCCCGGAGGACCTGTTGCCGAGGAACCGCACCGGGTCCAAGGGTTCGCGGGTACCGCCGGCGCTGATCGTCACGGTCCGGCCGGCCAGTGCCCGGGCAGACGAAAGCTCGCCGGCCGCTTCACGGTTCACCAGCGCCAGTGCCGCGGCAAAGATCTGTTCCGGTTCGGGAAGTCGCCCCGGTCCTGAGTCCGCGCCGGTCAGCCGGCCCACTGCCGGTTCCAGCACCGTGCTACCGCGACCGCGCAGAGTGGCGACGTTGGCGGCTGTGGCGGCATGCTGCCACATCTCGCTGTGCATGGCCGGAGCAAACAGCACCGGACCTCGCGCCATCAGCAAGGTAGTGGTCAGCAGATCATCCGCCAGGCCGGCAGCGGCACGTGCCAGCAGATCGGCCGTGGCTGGAGCGATGACTATCAGGTCCGCCTCGTGCCCCAGCCGGACGTGATTGACCTTGTCAACGTCGTCAAAAACGTTGTTGGAGACGGTTTTACCCGAAAGCGCCTCCCACGTGGCCGCGCCAACGAACTGCGCCGAGGCCGACGTAGGAATAACCCGGACGTCGTGGCCGGCCTCGGTAAAAAGGCGCAGCAGTGACGCCACCTTGTAGGCCGCAATGCCGCCGCCTACTCCCAGGACAATGTTCAGTGGCGACACGGAGCGGGCTGCTACTCAGCGGCCTCAATGGGGGTGGAAACCAACATTCCCTCGTTGATCTCGCGGAATGCGATCGAAAGGGATTTCTCATTCAGCCGGGTATCCACCAGCGGACCGACGTATTCAAACAGGCCCTCGTGCAGCTGAGCGTAGTAGGCGTTGATCTGACGCGCCCGCTTGGCACCGAAAATGACGAGGCCGTATTTCGAATCCGCTGCCTCGAGCAGTGAATCGATCGGCGGGTTGATGATGCCTTCAAGCTTGGTAGCCACAAATTCTCCAAAATCCGGTAGGTTTACAACGCCAATCAGCGTGGATTGGGCGTCAGCCCCATTAATGAAACGAGCTCGTCTGCCGCCCGTTGAACGTCATCATTTACGATGGTGTGGTCGAACTCCGGCTCGGCAGCAAGTTCCAGTTTAGCCGTTTCCAGCCGTCGGCGCTGTTCCTCCGGTGTTTCGGTTCCCCGACCCACCAGCCGGCGAACCAATTCTTCCCAGGTCGGCGGTGCCAGAAAGACAAAATTTGCCTCCGGAACAGCATTCTTGACCTGCCGGGCACCCTGCAGATCGATCTCCAGCAGCACAGACTTTCCCTCGGAAATCGCTTTCTGCACGGTGCTCCGGAGTGTGCCATAGCGGTTCTGCCCGTGCACGACCGCCCACTCCAGAAATTCGCCGCGTGCGGCCAGCTCATCAAATTCCGCATGGGCCTTGAAAAAATAATGCACGCCGTCGACCTCACCGGGCCGTGCCGCCCTCGTGGTGGCCGAAACGGAAAGCCAGACCTGTGGGTAATTATCCCGAATATACGTCGAGACGGTACCTTTCCCGACTGCGGTGGGGCCCGCCAGGACCGTCAGCCCGGTGGCAGCCTTCGTGCCCTTGCCAGCGGCTGTCTCCTCGGTTGTGACCGACTCGCTTCGCGCGGGATCAGCTGTCACGAGTCTTGGCCCAAAAATTCAATCAGTGCTTTGCGCTGATGAATCCCGAGTCCACGGAGCCGGCGTGTCGGGGAAATACCGACCTTATTCATGATCACTGTTGCGCGTACCTTTCCGATGCCGGGCAGGGCTTGGAGCAATTCGCTGGTCTTCAACCGGCCGATTGCCTCATCGCCATCGCCGACGGTCAGGACCTCCGCCACGGTGACGGTGCCTGTCTTCAGTTTATGTTTCACGGCCGCCCGCGTGGTGCGGGCCGCAGTCGCCTTGGCCAGTGCTGCAGTTCGTTCTTGTGCCGTCAATGGGCGCAGATTCACGAGGAACTCCTTGGAAGCTGGGGCGGAGGGCGCCGGACGGGAATGACTTCTCCTGAACCTATCCGCACCGGGGAGACAAAATCAATCCGCCCCGATCCCCAAGTAGGTAGCAGCACCTGCAGCCATTCCCCGATTTGGCTGCAGGTGCTGCTACCTACTTGGGGATCTGGAATCCGGTTTAGGCCCGGAGCGTGTCCAGCGCCCGCTGAGTTGCATTCCGCAGTGCCGCCGGATCCGGGCCGGCCATTAGGATGCCTCGGCTGGAGGTACCCAACACCTGATCGTAAGCGGCCCCGAAGGTGCGCCGCATATCTGCTGCGGTGGCTCCCTGGGCGCCCAGGCCCGGGGCAAGAATAGGCCCATTCAGGGTCCCAAGCTCAATCCCCAGCTCCGTCACGGCCGAGCCCACGGTGGCGCCCATCACCAGCCCGACCGAGCCCGGCCCCGCCGTTCTGGCGTTTTCCGCCGCTGCGGCCGTAACGATCCGGCGGGCCACCGAATCCCTTCCGCCGACGTGCTGAACGGAGGATCCCTCCGGGTTTGATGTCAGGGCAAGGACGAACACTCCCCTGCCCTGGTTCGTTGCCAGATCCAGGGCCGGGCGCAGGGATTCAAAGCCCAGATACGGGCTCAGTGTCACTGCGTCCGCGGCCAGGGGGGAACCATCCCGCAGCCAGGCGTCCGCATATGCGCTCATCGTGGAGCCGATGTCCCCCCGTTTGGCGTCGGCGATGCTAAGGACTCCGGCGGCAGCAGCCTCGGCCAGCAGCTCCTCCAATACAGCAATGCCTGCTGAACCGTGCCGCTCGTAGAGAGCAACCTGCGGCTTGACCGCAGCCGCCAGCGGTCCCACAGCTTCCAGCGCGGCGAGCGAAAAACGCCGTAGCCCGGCAGCATTGTCCTGCAGTCCCCAGCCGATGAGCAACGCCGGATGCGGGTCTATGCCGACACATAGCGGTCCTTGCGCGGCCATCGCGGCCGCAAGCCGGACCCCGAAGGGCTCCCGTCCGCTGACCACTGCTTCAGTTCGCCCAGCCCCCTGCTCAGGCATGGACAGCCGCCCGCAAGGTGGCCGCATGCTCCTGCAGGCTGGTCACGTCCCACTCGTAGGTGCGCATCGCCTCAATGGCGAGCACGGCGACGTTGAATTCCGCCACGGTGGTGATGCACGGGCGTCCATTGGAGATGGCCGCTGCCCGGATCTCGTAGCCGTCTCCGCGCGCCTGGCCACCGGAGGGAGTGTTGAATATCATATCCACATCGCCATTGTTAATCAGGTCAGTGATGGTTCCCTCACCCTCGGCTGAACTGCCCTCGGCCACTTTGCGCACCGTCGTGGCGGTGATGCCGTTGCGCCGCAGAACATCCGCCGTGCCGCCCGTGGACAGGATTTCAAAGCCCAGATCCACCAGCCGCTTGACCGCCATAATGATGGCCCGTTTGTCCCGGTTTGCCACTGAAACAAAGACCTTTCCGGAGGTCGGCAGCGCATTGTTGGCGGCGGCCTGGCTCTTTGCAAAGGCCGTGTCGAAGTGCTTGTCTATTCCCATCACCTCGCCGGTGGAGCGCATTTCCGGCCCCAACAGGGAGTCGACGACGGTCCCCTCCGGGGTACGGAAGCGGTTGAACGGCAGCACGGCCTCCTTGACCGCGACCGGCGCACCGGCCGGCAACGTGCCGCCGTCGCCGGTTTCCGGCAGCAGGTGGTGCACAGTGCGCAAATGGTCGATGGACACGCCGGTGCCGATCAGCGCCGCAGCCTTGGCCATCTGGACGCCGGTGGCTTTGGAGACAAACGGGACGGTCCGCGATGCCCGCGGGTTGGCTTCCAGGACGTAGAGCACATCCGAGGCCAGGGCGAATTGAATATTTATCAGACCCCGTACTCCTACGCCCTCGGCAATGGCCAGCGTGGCTGCCCTGACCCGGTCGCAGACGTCCGTGCCCAGCGTCAGCGGTGGCAGCACACAGGCGGAGTCCCCGGAGTGGATACCGGCCTCCTCGATGTGCTCCATGATGCCGCCCAGATACATCTCGGTGCCGTCGTAGAGCGCGTCGACGTCAATTTCGATGGCGTCCTCCAGGAACCTGTCGATCAGTACCGGATGGTTCTGGGTGATTTCGGTCGCATTCTTGATGTAACGCGACAGGTTCGGCTCATCGTAGACAATTTCCATGCCGCGGCCACCGAGGACGTAGGAAGGGCGCACCAGAACCGGGTAACCGATCTCATCGGCGATCTTCTTGGCATCCTCAAAGGACACCGCGGTCCCGTTCTTGGGTGCGATCAGCCCGGCGGCGTCCAGCACGCGGCTGAACATGCCGCGGTGTTCGGCCAGGTCAATGGCCTCCGGCGAGGTGCCGAGAATCGGCACACCCGAATCCGCCAGGGCCTGCGCCAGTTTCAACGGGGTCTGGCCGCCCAGCTGGACGAACACCCCGAGCACGCCACCGGTGCGTTCCTCCGCCGCGATGACCTCCAGGACATCCTCCAGCGTGAGAGGTTCAAAGTAGAGCCGGGTGGAGACGTCGTAGTCGGTGGAGACCGTCTCCGGATTGCAGTTAATCATCACGGTTTCGTGCCCGGCGGCCCGCAGCGCCATGGAGGCGTGCACGCAGGAATAATCGAACTCGATGCCCTGTCCGATCCGGTTCGGCCCGGACCCCAAAATGATCACTGACGGTTTGGCGTGCAGTGCCACCTCGTCCTCTTCGTCGTAGGAGGAATAGTGATAGGGCGTGTAAGCGGCAAATTCCGCGGCGCAAGTGTCCACCGTCTTGTAGACCGGACGAATGCCCAGCGCCTGCCGGACTCCGCGCACCACGTCCTCACTGTTGTGCGTCAGCGCGCCGATCTGCTCGTCGGAGAAACCATGTCGTTTGGCGCGGCGCAGCATGGCCGGCTCGAGCGCGGCGGATGCCTTGATTTCGGCGGAAATCTCGTTGAGCAACTGCAGCTGGTCCAGATACCACGGATCGATTCCGGTGGCCTCGAAGAGCTGTTCCACCGTCCCGCCGCCCAGCAGCGCGCGCTGCACCTGCGCGAGACGGTCCGTCGTCGGCCGTCTGGCAGCCTCGATCAGGTCAGGAACGTCCGGGGAATTGACTGAACTGAAGTCCAGGCTGGCGCCCTTTTGCTCCAGCGACCGGAGCGCCTTCTGCAGCGCCTCGGTGAAGTTACGGCCGATCGCCATCGCCTCCCCGACGGATTTCATCGTGGTGGTCAGGGTCGGATCCGCGGCCGGGAACTTTTCAAACGCGAAGCGCGGAACCTTCACGACGACGTAGTCCAGTGCCGGCTCAAAGGACGCCGGTGTCTTAAGCGTGATGTCGTTCGGGATCTCGTCCAATGTGTAACCAAGCGAGAGCTTCGTGGCGATCTTGGCAATCGCAAAGCCTGTGGCCTTGGACGCCAGCGCGGAGGACCGCGAGACGCGGGGATTCATTTCAATCACCACGACGCGGCCGGTGTCCGGCTCGATCGCAAACTGGATGTTGCAGCCGCCGGTATCCACGCCCACCTCGCGGATGACAGCGATAGAGATATCGCGCAACCGCTGGTATTCACGGTCCGTCAGCGTCATTGCAGGCGCCACCGTGATGGAGTCTCCGGTGTGCACCCCGACGGGGTCGAAGTTCTCGATGGAGCAGACCACCACGACGTTGTCGTTTTTGTCCCGCATCATCTCGAGCTCGTATTCCTTCCAGCCCAGGATGCTTTCTTCAAGCAAAACCTCGGTTGTCGGGCTGTACTGCAGGCCCTGGCCGACAATGCGGCGCAGGTCCTTCTCGTCATAGGCCAGGCCGGATCCGAGTCCTCCCATGGTGAAGGAGGGCCGGACCACCATCGGATAGCCCAGATCAGCGGCGGCAATGAGGCCCTCACCGATGCTGTGGATAATGTGGCTACGAGCGGATTCGGCGCCACAGCGCTCCACTACGCCCTTGAACTTCTCCCGGTCCTCGCCGAGCTCTATCGCGGCGATATTGGCCCCGATCAGCTCTACGTTATATTTGGCCAGCACGCCGTTTTTGTCCAGCGCAATCGCGGTGTTCAGCGCGGTCTGGCCACCGAGGGTCGGCAGCAGCGCATCGGGACGCTCCTTGGCGATGATCTTCTCGACCACCTCAGGGGTGATGGGCTCAACGTAGGTGGCGTCCGCGAATTCCGGGTCCGTCATGATCGTGGCCGGATTGGAATTCACCAGAATGACCCGCAGGCCTTCCTCCTTGAGCACGCGCAGCGCCTGCGTCCCGGAGTAGTCGAACTCTGCCGCCTGACCGATCACGATGGGGCCGGAGCCAATGACCAGAACGCTCTTGAGGTCTGCTCTCTTCGGCATTAGTTCTTGTCCCGCTTCTGTGCTGATGTTTCTGGGTTGACTGGCGTTTCTGAAATGGCTGGCGTCTCTGAAATGGCGGCAGCCGTGGCCGTTGCATGGTCGACGGCGGCGCCGCTTATCGGTGCGCCGGCAGCGTCCGCTGCCATCAAGTCAATGAAGCGGTCGAAAAGGTAGGCGGAATCATGCGGCCCCGCGGCCGCCTCCGGGTGGTACTGAACCGAGAAGGCGGGAATATCCAGACAGGAAAGGCCTTCCACGACGTCGTCATTGAGACTGACGTGACTGACCTCAACACGGCCGAACCGCTCCTGAGGAGCCAGCCCCGCGCCGTCCCGGGGTGCGTCAACGGCGAACCCATGGTTCTGCGAGGTGATTTCGACCTTACCGGTACGCCGGTCCATCACCGGCTGGTTGATGCCGCGGTGTCCGTAGCGCAGCTTATATGTCCCGAAGCCCAGCGCCCTGCCCAGAATCTGGTTGCCGAAGCAGATGCCAAAGAACGGCACCCGCGCATCCAGCACCTGGCGCAGCAGCGCAACCTGCCCGTCCGCCGTCGCCGGATCTCCAGGGCCGTTGGACATGAAGACGCCATCCGCCCTGATCGACTCCAGCTGGGCAAACGTTGTGGCCGCTGGCAGGACGTGCACGCGAATGCCCCGCTCGGCAAAACGCTGCGGCGTCATGGCCTTGATTCCCAGGTCCAGCGCGGCCACCGTGAAACGCGGCTCGCCATCCCAGCCATGATCGGACGGCTCGACGACGTAGGGCTGGTCAACGCTGACCTCTTCGGCCAGCTGGGCACCCTCCATTGCGGCGCTGGAGCAGACCTGCGCCAGCAGCTCGGCTTCGGACTGTTGTGCGGCGGTGCCGGAGAAGATGCCGGCACGCATGGCTCCGCGTTCGCGCAGGTGCCGGGTGATCGCACGGGTGTCCACGCCCTGGATGCCGACGATGCCCTGCGCGACGAGTTCGTCGTCCAGGCTGCGTTCGCTGCGCCAGTTGGAGGGCCGCCGGGCGGCATCGCGCACAATGTAGCCGGCCACCCAGATCCGGCGGGACTCGGCGTCGTCGTCATTGACACCGGTATTGCCGATGTGCGGCGCGGTTTGGACCACCAGCTGGCGGGCATAAGACGGATCGGTGATGGTCTCCTGGTACCCGGTCATCCCGGTGGCGAAAACCGCCTCGCCCAGTGCCGTGCCCGTGGCGCCGTAGCTGGTGCCGCGGAAGGTCCTGCCGTCTTCCAAAATCAGCAAGGCAGCGGTTGCGGATGTGCTCTGTTCGGGGTCAGTCATTCTCGTTCTTTCCGGTATCGGCCTGCTCGGTGTCATGTATCAAGGTGTCATTTACCACGGTGTGGTGTACCACGGTGTCGTTCTCAGCCGTGTGAGCCTTAGGCGTGTGAGTCTCAGGCGTGCCGGTCTCAACTGGTGCAAAGTCAGTCAAGGTCGTCAGCAGCGGGGTTTTCGCTGCGGCATTCCGGGTGCGGAAGCCGGTGTCCACGGGATGCCCACCCAGCCGCCAGGACAGGACAATCAGCCCGTCCCGCTCGACAAACTTCCCGGCCATGCCGCTTTCGGTTCTGGCGCCGCTGTAACTGTCTCGAGGGATGAAGACGTCCGGCGCTCCCGAGCGGCTAATCAAGATACCCTCCGGATGCACCGCCAGAACGGCGTTGCTGCGGATGCCCAGCCCATGCACCGCCAAGCGGTCCAGCCAGTCTCCCTCCGTCGTTGTCACGACGTACTGCCCTTCCGCGCTGGTGAGAGCGGCGGAAAGCTGCTGCGGCACAACAGGCAGCGGGGCAATACCGGCCTGGCGCTGGAGTCGATGCCGCCAGCCCAGCCAGAGCAGGGCAAAAATCACCAGTACCAGCACGACCGCCAGCAGCGTCGGAAACAGCCTGTCCATCAGCGCTCCCCCTCGGTGCCGCGCGGGCCGCTCTGCCGGGATGGGGTGTTGAGCTTGCCGTCCAACACGGTCGGGTGCCCCCGGTAAAACGTGGCGACGACGGCGCCCGGGAGAACCCGTCCGCTGAACGGTGAATTGCGTCCCTTAGTCGCCATGGTCCGCAGGTCCACTTGCCAGCGCGCGGCAGGATCGACCAGCACCAGATTCGCCGGCTCACCGACCGCAAGTGGACGTCCATGGCCCGCGAGCCGGCCGATCCTGGCCGGGGCCGCGGAAGTGACGCGGGCAAACCCTTCCCAGTCCATCAGCCCGGATTCAATCATGGTGTGCTGCACCACCGATAGCGCGGTTTCCAATCCGGTCATTCCCATCGCGGCCTGAGCCCATTCACAGTCCTTGGCCTCGCTCGGATGTGGAGCATGATCCGTGCCGATGACATCGATGGTGCCGTCCGCCAGCGCCGCCCGCAGCGCTGCGACATCCTCTTCGGCGCGCAGCGGGGGGTTTACCTTGTACACCGGGTCGTAGCTGCGGACCAGCTCCTCCGTCAGCCACAGGTGATGCGGCGTCACCTCGGCCGTGACCTTTATGCCCCGTGCCTTAGCCCAGCGGATCAGCTCCACCGAACCGGCGGTGGAGACATGGCAGATGTGCAGCCGGGAATCAACATGCTGGGCCAGCAAAACATCCCTGGCAATAATCGATTCCTCGGCCACCGCCGGCCAGCCGGCCAGCCCCAACACCGCGGAGACTTTGCCCTCGTTCATCTGGGCGCCTTCAGTCAGGCGCGGTTCCTGCGCATGCTGGGCAATGACGCCGTCGAAGGCCTTGACGTATTCCAGGGCCCGACGCATCAGCACCGGATCGCTGACGCAGATCCCATCATCGGAAAAGATCCGGACCCGGGCACGGGAATCCGCCATGGCGCCCAATTCGGCCAACTGCTTGCCGGCAAGCCCGACGGTCACTGCACCCACCGGGCGTACATCGACCCAGCCGGCATCCCGGCCCAAGCTGAATACCTGCTCCACCACGCCGGCAGTGTCGGCGACCGGAGAGCTGTTCGCCATCGCATGCACGGCGGTATAACCGCCCAGCGCGGCGGCACGGGACCCGGTTTCCACCGTTTCCGCATCTTCCCGGCCCGGCTCCCGCAGGTGGGTATGCGGATCGACCATCCCCGGCAGCGCGATCAGTCCGTCTGCGTCGATCACCGTGGCCGAGGCGGCGCTCAGCCCGGAACCGATCTCAACAATCCGGCCGTCCTGCACCAGCAGATCCGTCCGCGCTTTGCCCAGCGGTGAGGCACCCCGGATCAGGTAGCGGGCCGTGGCTTCAGGTCCGGCCTGGCCTGCCGTTTTCTGTGCTGTCATCGGGCATTCACTCCGGTTTCATCGGCGCGGGTGTTCGGAAGATTGTCTACTGAGATGCTCGGGGACTGCAGCCGCGCCACGGGATCGCGCAGATCCCCGGACAGCAGCAGATACAGCACCGCCATCCGGACGGACACGCCGTTTCGCACCTGTGCCAGCACTGTGGAACGGGAGGAATCCGCTGCCGCTGAGGAGATTTCCAAACCGCGGTTCATGGGGCCCGGATGCATGATGATCGTGTCCTTCATGCCGAGCGTGTCCAACCGCGCCAACCGTGCATCGTCAAGACCCCAGCGGCGCGAATACTCCCGGGTGGACGGGAAGAATGACGCGTTCATCCGCTCGGCTTGGACACGTAGGACCATAATCGCATCCACGCCTGACTCGAGCACCGAATCCAGGTCGTAACTGACCGCGCACGGCCAGTGCTCGACGCCGACGGGCAGCAGAGTGGGCGGGGCCACCAGGGTCACCTCGGCGCCCAGAGTCTGCAGTAACCAGACATTGGATCTGGCGACCCGTGAATGCAGGACATCCCCGGCAATCGCGACCCGCAGTCCGGACAGATTGCTGCCGGTCGAATCCGTCCCGTTCAACCGCGCCAGGTGCCGGCGCATGGTGAACGCGTCCAGCAGCGCCTGCGTCGGGTGCTCGTGGGTGCCGTCCCCTGCATTGATCACGGCGGCATCGATCCATCCCGATGTCGCCAGCTGCGCCGGTGCACCGGAGGCCCAGTGCCGGATCACCACAGCGTCCGCGCTCATGGCTTCCAAGGTCTGCGCCGTATCCTTCAACGACTCTCCCTTGGAAACGGAAGAACCCTTGGCTGAAAAGTTAATGACGTCCGCTGAAAGACGCTTGGCGGCTGCCTCAAAGGAAATCCTGGTCCGGGTGGAATCCTCGAAAAAGAGATTCACCACAGTACGTCCGCGCAGGGCCGGCAGCTTCTTTACCTCGCGCTCGCCGACCGCCGCCATTTCCTCCGCGGTGTCCAGGATGCGTATTGTGTTCGCCAGGCTCAGGTCCTGGGTGGACAGCAGGTGCCTCATAAGCCTGCCTCGATGACGACCTCATCCGAACCGCTCCAGCCAGAGCCGGCGGCGTCGGTCTCGATCAACCGGACCCGGACCTTCTCGGCCGACGCCGTCGGCAGGTTCTTCCCCACATGATCGGCGCGGATGGGCAACTCCCGGTGCCCGCGATCGGCCAGCACAGCGAGCCGTACCGCGCGGGGCCTGCCAAGATCCACCAGAGCGTCCAGCGCAGCGCGGATCGTACGGCCGGAAAACAGAACGTCGTCCACTAGGACAACCACTTTGTCGTCGATCCCCGCGGCCGGGAGTCTCGTCCGCTCGGGGGCCCTGGTCGGCTGTCTTGCCAGATCGTCGCGGAACATTGTGACATCCAACTGGCCGACAACCTCGTCAGCATCGATGCTCGGGTCCGTTGCCGCAAGCTTCGCCGCAAGGCGCTGCGCGAGCGGAAAACCACGGCGGGGAATGCCGAGCAGAAGCAGATCTTTGGAGCCCTTGTTGGCTTCCAGAATTTCATGGGCTATACGAGTGAGCGCGCGGTCGATATCCGCTGCGCTCATGACGACGCGTGACGCGCCTGCAGCAGCTGCTTCAGGAATCATGTCTCGCCTCCCCCTTCCCCGCCTCACTGGACGGAATTAAAAGGATCATTGCATCCCAAAACTATCACAGCGGCCGCTTCCCGTGATCAGGGCGGTGGCTCCCGGTGGTCACAGTGGCCGCTCCCCGGCGGTCAGGGCGTGGGCATGCCACCATTTACGTTCAAGGTCTCCCCCGCAACGTAGCTCGACTCCGAAGAGGCTAGGAACACATAGGCCGGTGCCAGTTCTGTAGGTTGGCCCGCGCGGCCAAGCGGAGTTGATTTGCCGAACTCGGGGAGAGCCTTCTTCGGCTGTCCATCGGATACCTGCAAAGGCGTCCAGAACGGCCCGGGGGCCACAGCATTTATTCGGATGCCCCTTGGAGCAAGCTGCTGTGCCATTCCTTTGACAAAGTTGTTAATGGCAGCCTTCGTCATCGCGTAATCGATCAGATCCTTCGACGGCAGATAAGCATTCACCGATGTGGTGGCAATAATAGACGAGCCTGGCTGGAGGTGGGCCAGCGCCGCCTTGGTAATCCAGAACAGGGGGTACACATTAGTTTTAAAAGTCTGATCAAACTGCTCGTCGCTGAGGTCCTCCAACCGCTCACAGGCGATCTGTTTCCCGGCATTACTGACCAGAATGTCCAGACCGCCGAGCCCGTCCACAGCCTTCTGCACCAAACCCCTGCTGGCTTCAGCATTGCTGATATCCCCGGGAAGAGCGACAGCAGTTCGGCCGCATTCCTCGATAAGCCGGACTATCTCCTTCGCGTCGGGCTCCTCCGCGGGCAGATAAGACAACGCAACATCGGCACCTTCCCGCGCGAAAGCGATGGCTACGGCGGCGCCAATACCAGAGTCCGCGCCGGTAATCAGAGCGCGCCGCCCGGCCAGCCGGCCGGTACCACGATACGATTCCTGACCTCGGTCAGTCTGCGGCTCCAGCTTCTGATCCAGGCCTGGCTCGGGTTGGTCCTGCTCCGGGGGGCTGATGTACGGGTATCGCGTCGTAGGATCCTGAAAAGTGTACTGGTCAGCAGACATTAGACTCTCCTATTTCGTTTCATCATCGGAGCACGAATAGCGTTGCACTGTCTTCAGTAGAGGCGTCAACAGAGGTTTTGGCAACGTCCAAAGCCTACTTACTACCTAGGCAACTACGGTTCCGGCGGCAAGAACGGTCCGCGTTGCCGTTGCCCGCATTACCCGCCCGCAGGCCCGAACTCCCGCGCCAAAACGTCTTGTACGGCTTTTAGCTCGTCATAGGCAATCACCCATTCCCTTCCGCTGGGCAGAAGGAAATCGCCGGTAGTAGACGCCTGGGCATCCTGTTCTGCTATTGCGCGCCGGAAATCAGCAGCGCTTTGGCGCTCCGTTTCCGCCGCGAGTTGTGCGGCTTGTTCAAGGTCTGATTTGTTCATGCCTTCAGGCTCCCACACTGGCGCCCGGTGCGGCTAGAGAGCCGCCGACCCGGACCGCCGGCTAGGTGGCGGCCTTCGTCGCGCATACGCTTATCACATGACGGAGCCCGTGCCCTCGCTGGACCCCGCCGGCCCGGAGCAGCAGCCCGTAGACGCACAACCGGCACACACGGAACCGGAACTGTCCAGTGGTAGGTTGCCCGTCGCCGTCGTACGGCCGCGACCGCAGTCCGGACTCGAAGGAAGCCGCGCATTCCGCGTCCTCAATGTCGTCTTGGTAGCGCTGCTGGCAACGGTGGCTACGACGACGCTCATTTACTTTGCGAACGCACTCGGCGCCAGCGTTTTCTTGATCTGCGGAGCTCTGGCCCTGGTTCCGTTGGCGATTTGCCTGCTGACCCTGCTGTGGATTGACCGGTGGGAACCGGAGCCGAAGAGTGCACTCATCTTTGCGTTCTGCTGGGGCGCTGGCATGTCCGTTGTGGCCTCCTTCGTTGTCGGGCAATGGGTCAAGCCAATCCTGCTGGCCGGGGCAACGCTTACAGATCCCACGACGGTCAGCACGCTGGTACAGGCACCGCTCGTGGAGGAGGCGTCCAAGGGTCTTGGAGTCTTACTGATATTCCTGCTCCGCAGCCGGACCTTTGACGGCCCCATTAACGGCGTCGTCTACGCCGGTACCGTTGCAGCAGGCTTCGCGTTTACGGAAAATATTCTCTACTTTGGCTCCGCTATGACAGATCTTCAGCAAATCGGTCCTAGCCTGGTAATCACTTTTGTCATACGGGGCCTCATGTCTCCATTTGCCCATGTCATGTTTACTGCTGTTTTGGGTGCGTTTGTGGGCTATGCCGCTCGCTATGGCCGTACCTGGCTTGTCATCTGCGCTTGGCTTGTCGGGCTTGTCCCCGCGATGCTGTTGCACGCACTGTGGAACAGCAGTTCGCTAATTGGGGCCAATTTTCTGATTATTTACGGCGCCCTGCAATTACCGATATTCATTCTGTATGCGCTCGGCATTGCCCTGCTTCGCCGGTCTGAGGCACGGCTGACCAGACGCAGACTGACCGAGTACGCCGATTCCGGCTGGTTTCTGCCGAACGAAATCGGAATGCTTGGAACCTCCGAGGGGCGTCGTCGGGCCATTGTCTGGGCCAAGACCTTTGGCGGCGGCGCGACGATGAAACGCTTCATCAACCTGGCCACCCGGGTTGCTTTCACCCGTGAGCGAATACTTCTCGGCCCCCAACCGGCTCAAGTGCGGCAGCGGGAAACCGTACGCTTAGAGGGCGTCTTGCTGGAAGGAACGACGGCGGCACGGGCGGCGCTGCTGATACAACACGCCAACAAGCCGGCACACGCCACCGGGCCACGCCCGGTGAGCGCGCTGAATCCAGCTGAGCTTAATGACGACAAAGGCGGTGCCGCGGAATCCTCCGCGCACCGCCCTGGCTGAACTCTTGATAAGTCCTCACAGGCTAAGCCAGCAGCGTTGGTTTCAGCTGCTGCAATCGGCCCAAAAGACCGTTGATGAACTGCGGCGATTCGTCGGTGGAGAGGAACTTGGCAAGTTCAACGGCCTCACTGACGGCCACACCGTCAGGCACGTCGTCATTGTAGAGCAGCTCCCACGTGCCGATCCGCAGCAGAATCCTGTCCACCGCGGGCATCCGCTCCAGGGACCAACCCTGTGAATAGGTCTCCAGGAACTCGTCGATGGTGCCTTGAAGGGCGCATACGCCCTCCACAATATCGACGGTGTATAGGTTGATGATCTGATCGGTGCGCTCACGCCGCTGCCTGATCGCTTCAGTTACCGAGACGGAACGCTGCTCCGCCTCGAACAATATGTCAAGAGCCCGGCGGCGCGCCTTGCTTCGCGCGGAATTGGGCCGGGTTGAATCCGGAGAAGCCACTAGTCGTTGACACGTCCCAAATAGCTGCCGTCGCGGGTATCCACCTTGACGCGCGTGTTGTTTTCCACGAACAGCGGGACTTGGATCTCATAGCCGGTTTCCAGTGTGGCCGGCTTCGTGCCAGCCGACGAACGGTCCCCCTGCAGCCCAGGCTCCGTATAGGTGATCTGCAGAACTACGGACGGAGGAAGCTCAATGTACAGCGGCGTGCCCTCATGGATTGCAATATTTACAGATTGGTTTTCCAGCATGAAGTTGGTGGCGTCGCCGACTGTCTCGCCGCTGACCGTGATTTGGTCGAAATCCTGGGTATCCATAAATACGAAGTCAGCGCCGTCCTGGTACAGGTACTGATAATCGCGGCGATCAACAGTTGCGGTCTCGATTTTCAGACCCGCGTTGAACGTCTTGTCCACCAGCTTCCCGGAACGGACGTTACGCATCTTGGTGCGGACAAAGGCTCCGCCCTTGCCGGGCTTGACGTGCTGGAACTCAACGACGTTCCAAAGTTGGCCCTCGAGCTTCAGGACCGTGCCGTTCTTGATGTCATTAGTAGTTGCCACTGTTTCTCTTTCTATCTGCCGGCTATTGTTCCCGGGCCCGCCGCTCATCCGCTGGGCGGGAGCTAATTTCGGGTTTAGGGGAAGAGTTATCAAAAATCCATTGACCATTCTACCTGTTCTTCGTCAGCTGCCTACACGTCAATTTTCGAGGGCAGAGAGTCAGGTGGAGAACTGGTATCCCGCCGCGTGGGCTAGTCTGAGTCCGATAGTCGGTACTCAATGCCTCCAAGCTTATGGTGTGGGGCCTGCTGGTTTAGGGGCCGGTGATGATGGTGCGGGCGAAGTTTTGGGCGTCTTTGAGGTTGTCGTGGTAGGTGTTGCGGATCCAGGGGTTCCCGGCGTAGCGGGCTGTCGTCTCTTCGCCCAAGGCGGTGCCAGCTCCGGTGTTTAGGCCGGTGGCGGTGTGGTGGTGGTGGTGGAAGCGTGGGCGCGGGTGTTGGGTCCGTATCTCAGGTAGGGGATCCCGTCGTCCATGGTGACTTCCAGGATCCCGGCGTGGACCAGGGAGTGGCAGGAAGGGCATAGGGCGCACATGTTGGATA